>NZ_JAGWDK010000015.1 GCF_018398875.1 Bradyrhizobium sp. sGM-13
TCCAGTACGCCGCGGCTTCTCGGTTCAATCACTGGCGTCTCTGGGATACTGGATCCCCGCCTGCGCGGGGATGACGAGAGGCGATGGTCGCTCAGTGCTCGCCCACGCCTTGGCACCCCGAAGGGCGAGGCGCCATCCCCTGCCGCAACCTCCGGGAGGGCCTGGAACCCAGCCTGTCGCCCCCGTAACCGCTCGGCCGCACTGGACTTCCAGCAGTGGAATTCTCTATTGGTAACCGAAAGTTAACCAAGCTTAGCGTCTGGTTAGGGACGGAATGACGCGCTGGCAGCCCTCGTTTTGACATGTTGGCAGGGGAAGCAATGCCCGGCTTTCGGCGGGCCCCCCATGCGACAGGAAACAGGCTCTCGCGCTGGCGCAAATCGCCGCGCCCGACGCGCGGCTGTGAAACCGGCGGCCATTTGCTCCCGGAGGAATTAGGGACACTTGCGTTGAGAGGATACTACTCATGAATCCCGCCGACGTGGCTCCGTCAGCTCTGCCGCTCGTCTCGGCCGACGTGTCGCTGATCGCGCTATTCTGGCAGGCCCACTGGGTCGTGAAGTCGGTCATGATGGGCCTGCTCGCCTGCTCGGTCTGGGTCTGGGCGATCGCGATCGACAAGATTTTCCTCTATTCGCGCACCAAGCGCGCGATGGACCGCTTCGAACAGGCGTTCTGGTCGGGACAATCGATCGAGGAGCTCTATCGCGCGCTTTCGGCGAAACCGACGCAATCGATGGCGGCGTGCTTCGTTGCGGCCATGCGCGAGTGGAAGCGCTCGTTCGAGAGCCAGTCGCGCTCCTTTGCCGGATTGCAGATGCGGATCGAGAAGGTGATGAACGTCTCGATCGCCCGCGAGGTCGAGCGGCTGGAGCGGCGGCTCCTGGTGCTGGCAACCGTCGGCTCCGCCGGCCCGTTCGTCGGCCTGTTCGGAACCGTATGGGGCATCATGTCGAGCTTCCAGTCGATCGCGGCCTCGAAAAACACCTCGCTCGCGGTGGTGGCGCCCGGCATTGCGGAGGCGCTGTTTGCGACCGCTATCGGTCTTATCGCCGCCATCCCGGCGACGATTTTCTACAATAAGTTCACGTCCGAGGTGAACCGGCAGGCGCAGCGGCTGGAAGGTTTTGCCGACGAGTTTTCAGCCATCCTGTCCCGCCAGATCGACGAGCGGGCGTGAGGGCGGCCAATGACGAGCGCATCGTGAGATCAAGATCATGGCGATGAACATGGCAGGTTCGGCCGGAGGCGGTGGCGGTGGCCGTCGCGGCCGGCGTCGTGCCGCGGTGATGGCGGAGATCAACGTCACGCCGATGGTCGACGTGATGCTGGTGCTGCTCATCATCTTCATGGTGGCCGCGCCATTGATGACCTCGACCATCGATATCGATCTGCCCGTCGCCGGCGGCGGCAAGCAACTGCAAGCCAACGCGCCGCCGCTGACGCTGTCGGTCAAGCGCACCGGCGGTGCCTGCAATTCCAACGTCGAGCTCTATCTCGGGGACACGCTGATTCCGGCCAATGAGCTCCTGCCCAAGATAACCGCGATCAAGGAGACCCGGTCGGAGGCCGAGAGGGTGGTATACCTGCGGGGAGACAAGGACGTCTGTTACACGGATATGATGAAATTATTGGGGTATATTCGGACGGCGGGGTTCAAGGCGAATATCGTCATCGTGCCGGAGCAGGGCTCTTGAGCCATGCAGCGGCGCGCGGTGATTGACGGCGGAGCGGAAAAGCGCAGGTGAAGATCAAGGTCGACAAGACGGTGATGGCGTCGGTTGCCCTGCACGTCCTCGTGCTGGGGTGGGTGATGCTGTCGTTCTCGACCAAGGCGCTCGAAATGCCGCCGGAAGAGTCGGTGGCGGTCGATGTCGTTTCGTCCGACCAGCTTGCCAAGGTGATGGCCGGCATGAAGACCGGCAAGAAGGAGAACCCGAAGCCGCTGGTCGAGAAAGTCGCCGAAGCCAAGCCGGTCGATGACGCCGTCGGCAAGATCACCGAGAAAGCGCCTGTTGTGACCGAGACCGCGGCGCCTCCGCAGCCGAAGATCGAGGAAAAGCCGGTCGAGAAGAAACCCGATCCGCCGAAGGTCGTCGAGAAGCCGAAGGAAGAGCCGAAGCAGGTCGAGAAAAAGCCCGATCCGCCGAAGGTCGATCCGATCGGCGACACCCTCAAGAAGGAAGAGAAGAAGCCGCCGCCGAAGCCGGTGCAGGCCGCCAAGCCGCCAGAGCCGCAGAAGCAGAGGATCGTGGAACGTCACTTCGACCAGAACCAGATCGCGGCCCTGCTCGACAAGCGTGATCCGTCGCGCCAGGCCACGACCGGCGACACGCTGAATTCCAATGCGGCCCTTGGCACGGCGAAGGGCGCGGCCGCGGATAATTCCGCAACCTGGGGTTCGATGTTCCAGCGCCAGGTCGAGCGATGCTGGAAGAAGCCGTATGGCGGGATAGAATCGCAAAAGCCTGAAGTCGCGTTTGCCATCCGCTTGAAGCGTGACGGCACACTCGAAGGCGCGCCGGTTCCGGAAGGCGTTCCGGCGACGCCGTTCCTTCGGGTCTATCAAGAGAGCGCGTTACGCGCGATCATCGAATGCCAGCCGTACAAGCTGCCGGCGGCATTTTATGAGGAATGGAAATACTTCGCGCCGGTGTTCAAAGAAAAAGTCTGATTGCGCTCGCCGTTTGGCGATCACACATGAGCAAGATCGAAGCGATGACTGACAAAGATGGATTGCCAACAATGCCGTTCCGCCTGAACCGCCGGCAGATCATTACCGGAATGGCTGCGCTTGGCGCCGTCGCCGGCGGTCGCAATGCCTTCGCACAGGCGCCGAAGCGGATCCCCATTCCCGAAGGTGAGTTCGTTCCGCTGCCGATCGCGATCCCGAATTTCGTGGCGGGCACGCCTGGCGATGCCGAGGTCGGCGTCGGCGTGGCGCAGGTCATCACCAACAACCTCAAGCGCAGCGGGCTGTTCGCGCCGATCGATCAGGCTGCTCATATCGAGCGCGTCACCAACATTGACGTCGCGCCGCAATTCCAGAGCTGGAAGCAGATCAACGCGCAGGCGCTGGTGACGGGCCGGATGACGCGGCAGGGCGACGGCCGCCTGAAAGCGGAATTCCGCCTCTGGGACATCAACACCAACCAGCAGCTCACCGGCCAGCAATACTTCACCTCGCCGGAGTACTGGCGGCGGATCGCGCACATCATCTCCGATCAGATCTACGAACGCATGACCGGCGAGAAGGGCTATTTCGACAGCCGCGTCGTCTTCGTCGACGAGACCGGATCGAAAGAGCGCCGCGTCAAGCGGCTGGCGCTGATGGATCAGGACGGCGCCAATGTCAGGTATCTAACCAGGGGCTCCGATCTGGTGCTGACCCCGCGCTTCTCGCCGTCGACGCAAGAGATCACCTACATGGAATTCGGCCAGGGCGATCCGCGCGTCTATCTGTTCAACGTCGAGACCGGGCAGCGCGAGATCGTCGGCAATTTCCCCGGCATGTCGTTCTCGCCGCGGTTCTCGCCGGACGGCCAGCGCATCATCATGAGCCTGCAGCAGGGCGGTAACTCCAACCTGTTCGTGATGGATTTGCGTTCGAAATCGACGACGCGGCTGACCGACACGCCGGCGATCGACACCTCGCCGTCCTATTCGCCCGACGGCAGCCGGATCTGTTTCGAATCCGACCGGGGCGGCAAGCCGCAGATCTACGTGATGCCGGCCACCGGCGGCGGCGCGCAGCGCATTTCGTTCGGCGAGGGCAGCTATTCGACGCCGGTGTGGTCGCCGCGCGGCGACTACATCGCCTTCACCAAGCAGGGCGGCGGTGCGTTCGCCATCGGCATCATGAAGACCGACGGCTCGGGCGAACGAATTCTTACCTCCGGCTTCCACAACGAAGGTCCGACCTTTTCACCGAATGGCCGGGTCGTCATGTTCTTCCGCGACCCCGGCGGCAGCGGCGGGCCGTCGCTGTACACGGTCGATATCTCCGGTCGCAACGAGTTGCGCGTACCAACGCCCGGTTTCGCCTCCGATCCGGCGTGGTCTCCGCTCCTGTCATAATGGAACCGGGCCGCGCGGACGGCCTGTCATTGATCGGCAAACATTGCCTAGCCTGCTGATTTTTCAGGCAAATTTTGTTGCTTGTCCATCGAAAGCAACGTCTCGGTAACGACGTTCCCTCAGAAAGACTTCATCTCCAGAGGGTAAAACTACGCATCCGACAGGACGCCAGTACACCCCACATGCAGCTCGCAAATCAGAGCGGAGAGCCGGACCAGCGACAGATATCGCCGAAGATTGCGGCGGCGCTGATCGATTCGCTGTTCGAAACTCAAGGTCCGGTGCACGTCGGCATCTTCTTCCTGGCCGTCGCGGCGAGCCTGACGGCGCTGAAGACCGGCGAAAATCTGATCTGGGTGTGCGTCGGGCTTCTGCTGTTGGCTGGTGCGATCCGGGCTTTCGATTTGCAACGCTACCAAGCGTGCAAAGCGAACCTCACGGCCGACGAAGCTGAGCGGTGGAAAAAGCGATATCAGATCGGGGCGATTATCCAGGCCGCTGCAATCGGCATATGGGGCGCCGTCACTATGCTGAGCAGCGACGATGCCGTCGCCCATATGATTTGTTTGTCCGTCATTACGGGGGTCTTATCGGGAGGCGCGGGCAGGGCCTATGGACGGCAATGGACATTCCAGTTGCAGGCTGCACTTGCCTTCGGTCCAACCGTGATCGCGCTGGCGCTGCGTGGCACGCCCTATTACGTCGCTATGTCGGTTATCACCGCGGCATTCCTTATCGTTGTCATGCAGATGTCGGCCAATTTGCACGGCATATTCTTGCGGGCGCTTCTGGCGCGCGAGCGCGAGGCGGCGCTCGCCGGACAGTTCGATACCGCCTTGAACAACATGCCCCACGGTCTGTGCATGTTCCGCGGCGACGGACAGCTTGCGGTGATGAATCACCGCTTCTGCGAAATGATGGATCTGTCCGAGGATCTCGTGCAGCAGGGCGCGAGCGCGCCCGACATCATCGCCGCCTGCGTGATTGCCGGATCGATCTCGGCGGCGAGTGGACAAATGATCCTCGCCGAAATCGAGAATTCACAGGCCAAGGACGTCATCACCGCCGACCCCGACGTCACCAGAAACCGTTCGCTATCGTGGACCTTCCAGCCGATGGCCGGCGGCGGCGCGGTGGTGCTCCTGGAAGACATTACCGAGCGGCGCAACTCCGAAGCCAAGATCAGCCATCTGGCCCGCTACGACGAACTCACCGAGCTCCCCAACCGGGTCAATTTCCGCGACGAGATCGGACATCTTCTGGCAGCCCAGCAGGGCGCCGAACAGTTGTCGGCGCTGCTGTTCGTCGACCTCGACCAGTTTAAGCAGGTCAATGACACGCTCGGCCATCCCTGCGGCGACCAGTTGCTGTGCGCAGTGGCCGCTCGCCTGCGCGAGATGCTGCGGCCCGAGGATTTCGTGGCGCGCTTCGGCGGCGACGAGTTCGTGGTGTTCCAGCAGAACATCCAGTCCGCCGACGACGCCGCCGGTCTTGCGCGGCGCATCGTCGATCGCCTGAGCGAGCGCTACAAGATCGACAACCATCTGGTCGAGATCGGCGCCAGCGTCGGCATTGCCATGACCTCGCGCGGCGTCAGCGCCGACACACTGCTCAAGAATGCCGACATGGCGCTCTATCGCGCCAAGGCCGACGGCCGCGGCACCTTCTGCTTCTTCCGGGAGGAGATGGCGCAAATTGTCGAGTCCCGCCGTATCCTCGAACTGGACCTGCGCAAGGCGCTGGCCAACGAGGAGTTCGAGCTGTTCTTCCAGCCGCTGGTCAACCTCAAGTCGGGCCGGATATCGACCTGCGAGGCGCTGATACGCTGGAATCATCCAGTCCGCGGCACGGTTTCGCCGACCGATATCATTCCAATCGCCGAGGATATGGGCCTGATCGTCGATCTCGGCCGCTGGATTTTGCGCAAGGCCTGCATGGAATGCATGAAATGGCCCGAAGCCGTCAGCGTTGCCGTCAACTTCTCGCCGCAGCAGTTCCATCAGCGCGACGTGCTCAGCGAAGTCCGCTATGCACTCGAGGTCTCCGGCCTGCCGGCGAACCGGCTCGAAATCGAGATCACCGAATCCTCGCTGCTGCGTAACACGCAGTCGACCCACGACGTGCTGTCGCAATTGCATTCGCTCGGCGTGCGGATCTCGCTCGACGATTTCGGCACCGGCTATTCGAGCCTCAGCTATCTGCACAACTTCCCATTGCAGAAGGTGAAGATAGACCGCTCCTTCCTGGAAGGGATCGACAGCGACCGTCCGCTGACGCTGCTGCGCGGCGTGGCGCGGCTGTCCGCCGATCTTGGAATGTCGGTGGTGGTCGAGGGCATCGAGACCAACGAGCAACTCGAATTGATCAGCGCCGACGGGGCGGTAACGGAAGCGCAGGGCTATCTGTTCAGCCCGCCGGTCCCGGCCGTGCGCGTCCGGCAGTTGCTCAATGCGTCGCACGGTCGCCGCATGCCTGACGACCAGCTCATCGCTGTTTCTTCGCGATCAATCGCCTGACTTCAACGTAATCAGTCTCCCTGTTCGTGCTCTCGACACGGCTACCCCCGGCTTTGCGGGTGGCAGGGGTTAACCCTAACGTGTCTAAGGCTTTGCAATTTTGTTAAGGAGCCGTTAATCTTTCGCACTCGTGGAAGTTGTTGTGGAAGGTTAGGAGTACAGATGAAGGCCGGAGCCGAACCGCGCACTTCGCTCTTTGGGCCGGAGTCAGGGTTATCCGATCGGGTCGACTACCGACTCATGGAAACTCCCGAGGAAAAAGATTGCATCTATTTGATGCGGTACAAAGCCTATCTGCATAGCGGAGTAACCGCGCCGTCAGAGTCTCAGCGCGTCAGCGATCATTACGACGATGCCCCCAACGCCTGGATGTTCGGAATCTATGTTGACGGAGAACTCTGCAGTTCGCTCCGCCTCAACGTCGTGACGTCACAATGTCGGATTTCCGGTTCAGTTGATTTGTTCGGCGATGTTCTTCACCCGCGGCTCGATCAAGGTGAAGTTTTCATCGATCCGCTTCGCCTTGCTGCGCTTCCCGAAAAGGCGAGGCGGTTTCCTGACCTTCCTTATCTGACGGTGCGGCTGGCCTATATGGCATGCGAGCATTTCAACGCCGATACCGGGCTCGCGCTCGTTCGTGCCGAGCACCAGGCGTTCTATCGCCGGGTCTTCATGTCCGAGGTCATCGCCGAACCGCGTTCGTTTCCGGGCTTCTTGCCCAAGGTGGCATTGATGGCGTCCGATTACCGGGCCGTCCGGGAAAAGGTCATGACCCGTTTTCCCATCATGCGTTCGACGTCCGTCGAGCGGCGGATGCTGTTCCAGCGCGCCGGTGAGCGCCATTCCTCGCCGCGCGGTGTCGTCAGATCCTTCGAGCAGGCCTCGATCGTTCCGATTTCCTGAACCGGCCGGACAGCGACGGACCAGACCATCCGGCGCCATAGGGCTCCTATCCGAATTCCGCGACTTGTCATTCGTGGGTGACCGTTGCCTAAACACCGCAAATCCGGTGATTTCGGCCCATGCGCACTTGCCTTCACCCTCGCGCCACATTTACAAACCATTAACTATCGCGGTCGCTTTTCACGCTTTGTCGGCATTTGATCGGGTCTAGCAAGGTTCCATCAAGGTTGACGGAATGTTTGCTTAACCATCGACCTGTAGACCAGATAACAGTCGAAAAACGTGAGCGTTGGAGGCTCCGGAATGAAATACCAGATGCGTATCCTCCAGGGATGGAAGCTGGCGGCTGTGGTCGCTGTGGCGCTGTCGATGGGCGCCTGCGCCAAGAACAACGTCGGCGCCGATGGCGCGATGGCCAGCGCGGCAAGCCCGGGTAGCCAGCAGGATTTCGTGGTTAATGTCGGCGACCGCGTGTTCTTCGAGAGCGACCAGACCGATCTGAGCCCGCAGGCGATCGCCACTCTGGAGAAGCAGGCGCAGTGGCTGCAGACCTACAACCGCTACTCCTTCACCATCGAAGGCCATGCCGACGAGCGCGGCACTCGCGAGTACAACATCGCGCTCGGCGCCCGCCGCGCCCAGTCGGTGCGCAGCTATCTCGCGTCCCGCGGCATCGATCCGAACCGCATGCGTACGATCTCCTACGGCAAGGAGCGCCCGGTGGCGGTCTGTAACGACATCTCCTGCTGGTCGCAGAACCGCCGCGCCGTCACGGTGCTGAACGCCGGCGCCTGAGCCGTCAGGCCTTTTGCAGAGTTTCAAAGTCGGCGCCTTCGGGCGCCGGCTTTATTTTTGGGCGCAGGATGAAATCGCGGATGACGGCCAGCGCGCGTTCGGGGGCATCATTGACCACGCCGTGGCCGCAACCGGCAAAGCGCTCGAACTGCACGAGATGCGGTGGCAGCGCGGCGGCGATATCCGCCTGGCTCTCGATCGGATGTATCGGGTCGTCCTCGCCGCCGAGCACGAGTGTTGGGCAGCGGATGCGACCGAGATCCGGAAACATGTTGAACCTGTCGCTCTCGCCGTCGGGTCTTGCGAACCAGTGCAGCGCCACCTCCCGGCGATTGACCGCGCGTCTCGCCATGTCCGGATCGCGCGGCATTCGCGTATAGACCGGCGTGGCGAGCCGCAGCCAGGCGTCGCGCTCTGCCTGATCCAGGGGGCCTTCGGGCTCCAGAAACCGGCGCCGAGCCAGGGCACCCACTTCCGGCCCACCGAAGCGCTCAAACAGCGCTACGCGCCGTTCCCGATAGGAACCACCGGCGGCCTCGGTGCTGATGAGGATCAGTCTGGAAGGGTGATCCGGATGGCGCGTGGCATAGGCGAGTGCGACCATGCCGCCGAACGACGCGCCCAGGACGATCGGATCGACGATGCCAAGGGCATCGCAGAACGCGTGCACGTCGTCGCCCCACTGCGCCAAGGTCCAGCGCTCGCGCGGGCCGTCCTCGCTGCGGCCGTTGCCGCGGTGGTCGAGATAGATGATCTGCGCGACGTCGGCCAAGGCAGAGTAGGCGGGCCGGTAGATCGAGTGGTCGAAGCCTGGACCGCCATGGAGCATCAGCACAACCGGCTTTTCCCGCATTAGCGGGCCGTCAGGGACGAATTTCGCGCCCTCGACATCAAAGAACAGCCGGACTCCGTTCACGGACACGTGCATCGGCGGGTCTCCCTCGATTTGTGAACGGTCGGCCGCGTCGGGCGGCTTGTCTTGAAGGGGATACTAAACCATACCGGGCTGCAGCGAACCGATTCGGGAACGCCAGTCACAATTCTGGCGTACTCCCTCTCTCAATGTGTTCTGCTTTCGTTTGACACGTGATTTTCGTCGTCAGGGCAAAATGTCACTCAGATTCCTCAATGCTGCCGGCGCCGCGGCGATTGCCGCGATGCTGGCTTTGTCTGTGCAGCCCTCGGCCGCACAGATCACGTTCCCGTGGGAGCGTTCCCCGCAAGGCTCCCCGCAAGTCCAGGCGCAGTCCGACGACGCCGATCTGGAGATGCGGATCCAGCGGTTGGAAAACCAGCTCCGGCAACTGACCGGCCAGAACGAGGAACTGCAATACCGCAACCGCCAGCTCGAAGAGCGGCTGCGCCAGCTCGGCGCCGCACCGCCGGCACCGGGCGGCCAGCCTCCGGCGGCGCAGCCCAGCGTGGCTGCCGCACCGCCTCCAGTTCAGCCCGGCCCGCCGCAGCAACAAGGCTATCCCCAACAAGCCTATCCGCAGCAGGGGGCTCGTCAGCCGCAGGGCTATCCGCAGGCCCAACCCGGCTATGACCGGCAACCGCAGATCGCATCACCGGCGCCGATCGTGCAGGAGCCGGCGCCGGCGGTCGGCGGCCGCCGCCGCGGCGATGCGTTCGACCCCAGCCAGAATCCCAACGCGCCCGGTGCGCCGCGTGCACTTGGCGGCGGCCAATTGCCGATCGGAAATGAAGCTTCGGTCGGCGCGCCCGGAGGACGCGGACCCGGTGAGCCGCTCAATCTCGGCGGTCCGCGCGATCCCGGTGGCGCCTTGCCGCCGCCCGCTGCAGCCGCACCGCCGCCGCGCGGCCCGGGGCCCGGCGCCAGCGCCGCGCTGACCCCGTTGCCGCCCTCGGCCACGTCGAAGGACGAGTTCGATCTCGGCATCGGCTACATGCAGCGCAAGGATTATGCGCTGGCCGAAGAGACCATGAAGAACTTTGCGCAGAAGTATCCGAGCGATCCGCTGATTGGAGATGCGCAATACTGGCTCGGCGAAAGCTATTTCCAGCGCCAGCAATATCGCGACGCCGCCGAAGCGTTCCTCGGCGTGACCACCAAGTTCGACAAATCAGGCAAGGCGCCAGACGCGCTCTTGCGGCTCGGGCAGTCGCTGGCGGCGCTGAAGGAAAAGGAAGCCGCCTGCGCGGCGCTCGGCGAGGTGACGCGGAAATATCCGCGCGCATCTGCCGGCGTCAAAGCCGCCGTCGATCGTGAGCAAAAGCGGGTTAAGTGCTAACAGCGTCTCTGCTGCGGTCCCGGTGGCCAAAGCAGAGACCAGTTGCAACTTGCTGTTATTGTTCGGCCTGCTCGATCGCAGCCGGCATCTTCGCCACCGACATCAGCGACCGCGCCACCTGGTTGAGCAGCTGATCCGAATTTTCTTCTTCGGCGAGCGACTTTGACAACAGGGCGACGACCGCGCTGTGGCGCAATTGCTGGGCGAGATTCTTCGCTGTTGTGTAGGCGGAGATCTCGTAGTGCTCTACGCGCTGGGCGGCGCCAATCAGCGCCAGATCGGCCGCGGCGTCTTCCTTTTCCTCGCCTTCGGCCATGACCTCCTGGCCTTCCTCGACAAGCCCCATCATGCCTTTGCAGGGTTTCGCGCGGGCTGTCTTGCCGAGCAGTTCGAAGCACTCGTTGATACGTTCGACCTGGTTCTCGGTTTCGGCGAGATGCTGCTCGAACAGTTCACGCAATTGATCAAAGCGCGCCGCTTCGGCCATTTTCGGAAGCGCCTTGGTGAGCTGCTTCTCGGCATGTAGGATGTCGCGGAGCTCATCGATCAAGAGATCGTCGAGACCGGCCTGATCGACCGGCGGCGAACTTTCCGTGACGATGACCGTACCGGCGCCCGGTTCGGCCTGAATGGCCGGAGATTCCGTGAATACCCAGCCGTTGCCCTCGTTCCAGGGGCCGCGCGTGTCGATTTCGCCATGCTCGCCGGTGCCGGTGGAATCGTTGAAGAACTGGTCGACCAATCCCGGCGTTGGCGCAATGCGGCCGACGCTAAAGGCCGGCTTGTTCATGCTTTCGAGCGCCAGGGCGAACGCCTTCATGTGGGTGATCTCGCGGGTCATCAGGAACTGCAGAGCGTCCTTGGTGCCGGCATCGTCGCAGAAATTGATCAGCCGCTCGTAGACGATCTTGGCGCGCGCCTCGGCCGCGATGTTGCTGCGCAGGTCAACATCGAGTTCGCCGGTGATCTTCAGATAATCAGCCGTCCACGGGTTACCTTGCGAGTTGAACAGGTTGATCCCGCCACCGCCCGCAATGGCGATGAGCGGATCGGCTTCCGCGGCCTGGCGGTCGAATTTCGTCGGCTTGAGATGCATGCGCGCCAAGGTACCGACGACTTCGAGATGGCTGAGTTCCTCGGTGCCGATATCCATCAGCAGGTCCTTGCGGTCTGGATCCTCGCAATTGAGTCCCTGTATCGAATACTGCATCGCGGCGGCGAGTTCGCCGTTTGCGCCGCCGAACTGCTCAAGGAGCATATTGCCAAAGCGGGGATCGGGTTCGTCCACCCGAACGGTGAACATCAGTTTCTTGACGTGGTGATACATGGAGAGCCTCGACGGTTAGGATGAAGAATCCCGAACGGCACGCTCTGCGCTTTGTTCCTAAACCAATGCGTGTGGTCGCAGCGACGTCCCAGCTCAATCGGAAGCTCGATTGGCAGCAGTTTCCTGGCAGCAGTTTGACGGGAGTGCCAAGTGCCTTGCGGTAATCGGCAGATCGCTCCAAACATAGAGTTTTCATGGCGTTGGCAGGGCTATGCCTAATTTCGACCGATCTCCCATTTCAGCAAGCGAGGCGAAACGCCTGTTCGCAGACTGGAAGGCTGCGCCCGCGCTCGTGCTGGCGGTGTCCGGCGGGCCCGACTCGATTGCACTGATGTGGCTTGCCGCGCGATGGCGACGCTCGCTCACGCGGGGGCCGCGCCTGATCGCCGTTACTGTCGACCACGGCTTGCGGCCGGAGGCCGCGCGCGAGGCGCGCGAGGTCAAGCGTCTCGCCCGCTCGCTCGATCTGCCCCATCGCACGCTGCGCTGGACCGGCACCAAGCCGAAAACCGGATTGCCGGCTGCAGCGCGGGAGGCGCGCTATCGCCTGCTGGCGAAAGCTGCGCGGGCGAGCGGCGCGACGCACATCCTCACCGCGCATACCCGCGACGATCAGGCCGAGACACTGTTGATGCGGATGCTGCGCGGGAGCGGCATCGCCGGTCTTGCGGCGATGGCGCGCGAGACCGAGCGCGATGGTGTGTGGCTGGCGCGGCCGTTGCTGGACATCCCGAAATCGCAGCTCGTTGCGACGTTGGACAAGGCAAAGATCGCCTTTGCCGACGACCCCACCAATCGCGACATGAGCTTCACGCGGCCGCGGCTGCGTGCATTGATGCCGGCTTTGGCAGAGGAGGGCGGTGACAGCCGAAACCTGGCGCGGGTGGCTTCAAGGCTAGCGCGGGCGAATGCCGCGATTGAAGTGCTGGCCGATGGCGCCGAGCGCTATCTCGCCGTGAGAGATCGTGATGATGCCACGCGTTTCGGGTTCGATGCCCAGGCGTTTGCCGGTCTGCCCGAGGAAATCCGGCTTCGGCTGCTCAAGCGCGCGATTGATCGGGTCGGTCACGAAGGACCCGCGGAACTCGGCAAGGTCGAGGCGCTGCTAACAGTACTGGACAACGCCATTGCGAACGGCCAAAAGCAATCAAGACTGAAACAGACGCTTGCCGGAGCCGCAATCAGCCTTACCGGAGGCCGAATTTATATCGATGCAGCGCCGCCGCGGGGTAGCCGGGCGTGAGAAGCGTTCCTATCTCCCAATATGCGGTAGTATCGGGACGAAGAGCCTTAACCACCCCGGAAAAACCCCGGCCTTTTGCGCCATTTTTTGACCGGGAATCGCGTTAAGATGCGTTAAATAGTCCCGTGTGGTTCCCTTGGCATTGACCCGGGCGCCACCTAGATTGGGTGCAGTGGACCGGGGATTCTCGCCTCACTACCCAAGGAATATTCTAGGGTTACTACCAAGGACATAGGGCCGCGATCCGCGCGACCACGAAGGAAGATCAATGAACGCCAATCTGCGCAACTTCGCCCTCTGGGTCATCATTGTCTTGCTGCTGTTGGCATTGTTCACGCTTTTCCAGAACCCGGGTCAGCGCGCGTCCTCGCAGGACATCACGTTTTCGCAGTTGTTGAGCGAGGTCGATCAGAACCGCGTGCGCGACGTCGTGATCCAGGGGCCGGAAATCCACGGCACCTTTACCAACGGATCCTCGTTCCAGACCTATGCACCGAATGATCCGACGCTGGTGAAGCGTCTCTATGACGGCAAGGTCTCGATCACCGCCAAGCCGCCTGGCGATAACGTACCGTGGTTCGTGTCGCTGCTCGTTTCCTGGCTGCCCTTCATTGCGCTGATCGGCGTCTGGATCTTCCTGTCGCGCCAGATGCAGGGCGGCGCCGGCAAGGCGATGGGCTTTGGCAAGTCGCGCGCCAAGATGCTGACGGAGGCCCATGGCCGCGTCACTTTTGAAGACGTCGCGGGTGTCGACGAAGCCAAGCAGGACCTGCAGGAGATCGTAGAGTTCCTGCGCGACCCCGGAAAATTCCAGCGCCTCGGCGGACGGATTCCGCGCGGCGTGCTGCTGGTCGGCCCTCCCGGAACCGGCAAGACGCTCATCGCGCGTGCGGTCGCGGGCGAAGCCAACGTGCCGTTCTTCACCATTTCCGGTTCTGACTTCGTCGAAATGTTCGTCGGCGTCGGCGCAAGTCGCGTCCGCGACATGTTCGAGCAGGCGAAGAAGAATGCGCCCTGCATCATCTTCATCGACGAAATCGACGCGGTCGGCCGTCATCGCGGCGCGGGCTTGGGCGGCGGCAACGACGAGCGCGAACAGACGCTCAACCAGTTGCTGGTCGAGATGGACGGTTTTGAAGCCAATGAAGGCGTGATCCTGATCGCCGCGACCAACCGGCCCGACGTGCTGGATCCCGCGCTGCTGCGTCCCGGCCGTTTCGACCGCCAGGTGGTGGTGCCGAACCCGGATGTCGTCGGCCGCGAGCAGATCCTGAAAGTTCACGTTCGCAAGGTGCCGCTGGCGCCCGATATCAACCTGAAGACCATCGCGCGCGGCACCCCGGGCTTCTCCGGCGCCGACCTGATGAACCTCGTCAACGAGGCCGCGCTGACGGCTGCCCGCCGCAACAAGCGCATGGTGACGCAGGCCGAGTTCGAAGAGGCAAAAGACAAGGTGATGATGGGCGCCGAGCGCAAGTCGCTCGTCATGACCGAGGAAGAGAAGCTCTTGACGGCCTATCACGAGGGCGGCCATGCCATCGTCGGCCTCAATGTCGTCGCGACCGATCCGATCCACAAGGCGACGATCATCCCGCGCGGCCGCGCGTTGGGCATGGTGATGCAGCTTCCCGAACGCGACAAGCTGTCGATGTCGCTGGAGCAGATGACCTCGCGGCTCGCCATCATGATGGGCGGCCGCGTCGCGGAAGAACTGATCTTCGGCCGCGAGAAGGTCACCTCGGGCGCCGCCTCCGACATCGAGCAGGCGACGCGGCTGGCGCGTATGATGGTGACGCGCTGGGGCCTGTCGGAAGAGCTCGGCACCGTGTCCTATGGCGAAAACCAGGACGAAGTGTTTCTGGGCATGTCGGTGTCGCGCACGCAAAATGCCTCGGAAGCGACCGTCCAGAAGATCGACAAGGAGATCAAGCGGCTGGTCGAGGAAGGCTACAACGAGGCGACGCGAATTCTCACCGAGAAGCGTGATGATCTCGAGACGCTGGCCAAGGGCCTGCTCGAATTCGAAACGCTCACGGGCGACGAGATCATCGACCTCTTGAAGGGCAAGAAGCCCAACCGCGAGTCGGTCTTGGAGCCGAGCACACCGCGTGCTTCCGCCGTGCCGCCCGCCGGCAAGCCGCGCCCGCGTCCCGATCCGGACCCCGGTCTGGAGCCGCAGCCCCAGGCGTAAGCGGCGCTCAATTCTGAACAACGAAAACGCGGCGGTGACGCCGCGTTTTTTTGTGCTAAGGCGCCGCGGCTGGTGCTCCGAGGTGTACAGCCAGAATGTGTTCCGGCGTCTCCATCACCTCGATGGTCTGCCCATCGCCGCCGACAAAAGCCAGCACGGTGCGCTCGCCGTCGCGCGACATGCTGCCGACGAGCGCGATGTTGATATGGATGGGCTGCCCCGTCTCGAACCTCGTGCATTGAATCCAGAAGCGCATTGCGGTCTCCTTCGATCTGCCGCCGTGATCATAAAGCTGTAGTTTGGGCAAAGCGAAGCGTGCCCACCATCACTTCGAAGATTTCGGAGAAATGGTGGGCACGGCGCTAAGCGCGCCTTTGCCCACCCTACGCGGCAGCAATTTCGCGCTACACCGTGGCCCGCAATTCGCGGGCCGCGGCGACCATGTTGGCGAGCGCGGGGCGGACCTCCTCCCATTTGCGCGTCTTCAATCCGCAATCCGGATTGATCCAAAGCTGGGTGTCGCTGAGCCGCTCTCGCGCCAGCTTGAGCAGGCCGGTCATTTCGCCGATCTCGGGCACCCGCGGCGAATGGATGTCGTAGACGCCGGGGCCGATTTCGTTCGGATAGCGGTAATCCCTGAACGCATCGAGCAGCTCCATCTTCGAACGCGAGGTCTCGATCGAGATCACGTCGGCGTCCATCGCGCCGATCGCGCCGATAATGTCGTTGAACTCCGAGTAGCACATGTGGGTATGGATCTGCGTCTCGTCGCGCACGCCGGACGAACAGAGGCGGAAGGCGTCGACGGCCCAGTCCAGATAGGCCTGCCATTCGGATTTGCGCAGCGGCAGGCCCTCCCGCAGCGCTGCCTCGTCGATCTGGATCATGCCGGCGCCGGCAGCTTCGAGATCTGTAACCTCGTCGCGGATCGCGAGCGCGATCTGCCGGCAGGCTTCGCTGCGTGGAATGTCGTCGCGGACAAACGACCAGTTCAGGATGGTGACGGGCCCAGTGAGCATCGCCTTCATCGGCTTCTTCGTCAGCGACTGGGCATATTGCCACCACTCGACCGTCATCGGCTTCGGCCGAGAGACATCGCCGAACAAGACCGGCGGGCGAACGTAGCGCGATCCGTAGGATTGCACCCAGCCGTGCGTGGTGAAAACGAAGCCCGCGAGCTGTTCACCGAAATACTGCACCATGTCGTTGCGCTCGAACTCGCCATGCACGAGCACGTCGAGCCCGATATTTTCCTGCCAGCGCACGGTGCGGGCGGTCTGGTTCTGCAGATAGAGCTTATAGGCTTCGTCCGTGAGGGCGCCCTTGGCGTGAGCGGAGCGGGCATTCCTGACGTCGGCGGTTTGCGGGAAGGAGCCGATGGTCGTGGTTGGGAACGCCGGCAGGTTGAAGCGCTCGCGCTGAACGGTGGCGCGTTTAGCGAAGATGTTGGAGCGGAAGCGCATCGGTTCATTGATGCCGGCAACGCGTGCCGCGACCTTCGCATCGTGAATGCGCGGCGAGGCCTTGCGGGAGGTCGCCGCCTGGTCTGATGCCTTCAGGTTGGCTTCGACTGCTCTGCGGCTATCGGCGAGTGCCGTTCCGAGCGTGGCCAGTTCCTCGAGCTTCTGTATCGAAAACGCGAGCCAGCTCTTGATTTCGGGATCGAGCCCGGTCTCCAGCGCCAGATCGATCGGGACATGCAGTAGCGAGCAGGAGGGGGCGATCTGCACACGATGCTTGCCGAATTTGGCGATTGCGGGCTCGAGCCGGTCGAGAAGCCGGCTCAAATCCGCGCGCCAGATGTTACGGCCATCGATGATTCCGAGCGACAGCACGCGGTTATCAGGGAAGCCTGCAAGCTCGTCGATCTGCTCCGGCGCGCGCACGAGGTCGAGATGCAGGCCGGCGACGGGCAGGGATAGCGCGGTGTCGCGGTTGGCGCCGAGACCGCCGAAATAGGTCGTCAGCATTATCTTGAGCTGAGGCACTGCGCTCGCGATCTCCGCATAGGCGTAATGTAGCGCCTGCCGGGCGACGATATCGAGGTCGAGCACGAGACACGGCTCGTCGATCTGTACCCATTCCGCGCCCCGATAGGCAAGTTCGCGCAGTACCTCGATGTAAACCGGCAGCAAGCGATCAAGCAGGGACAGCGGATTGAAACCGGCATCCTTGCTCTTGGCGAGTTTGAGAAACGTGACGGGGCCGACCAGCACGGGGCGGGTTTGATAGCCCAGCGCTTTCGCTTCCTCGTACTCCTCGATCGGCTTACGCGAGGCGAGGGTGAACTGCTGATCCTTCGCCAGCTCGGGCACCATGTAGTGGTAGTTGGTGTCAAACCATTTTGTCATCTCGAGCGCCGGCACGCCGTGCGCATCGTCACGCCCGTGACCGGCATGGCCGCAGCTCGCCTCATGCGGCCTGCCTTGCGCGCCGCGGGCCATCGCGAAGTAAGTCGCAAGCGAGACCGGCCCGCCGTTCCAGCGATAGATTTCCGGGATTGCGCCGACCATCACGGATGTGTCGAGCACCTGGTCGTAGAACGAGAAATCGTTCGACGGGATCACGCTAACGCCGAGTTTTTTCTGGCGCGCCCAGTTGGCAGCGCGAAGCCCGACGCCGGTTTCTATCAGCGCCTTCTCGTCGGTTGCGCCGGACCAGAAACTCTCTAGCGCGAATTTCAGCTCGCGGCGCGGACCGATGCGCGGCGTTCCGAGGGAGGCAACGGGAAGTGAAGAAGTGGAGATGGTGGAAGAAGACATTGGCTTAACCCCAAAAGTTGGGGGCAAAGGCCGAAGTGACACGTCTGGATTTTCGCGAACGGCAGAGCGCGCGCGGAAAATCGCAACCGCACCACCGGGACACCCCGCCCGAGGACGTGTATGTTGTCGAGGCAGGTCTCCTGGCTCGCGGGTCAATGCTGCTGTCCGGCCTTCCCGAAACCTCGTGAGGTCTCAGTGACTTTGTTGGACAGCGGCTCGCCGCTTACAGTTGCGGGGGCAGCTCCGGCTTTGGCTTTTCGGCCGCACCGGCTTCCCTCTTAGCTTCGGAAGAACGTCTCCCGAAGAACCACGACGGGTCCACTTATCGGCAACGCGGCGGGCACGTCAACTCGGCGACATTCACCGGCGCGTTGTCATTGTTGTTCACAGCCGCGGGTTCCGTCGCCGAAATTCTTGAACATCGCCCGCTCGCCCCATTGACAGCCGGATGCGAATAGCACCAGATGTAGCCGTCACGGTCCGCCATGGCCCAACACATGGTGGCTAAGAGGGAAGCCGGTGTATCGCGAAAGCTGCGAAAATCCGGCGCTGCCCCCGCAACTGTAAGCAGTGAGTTGTTTCCGAATCTAACGTCACTGATGCGGCACCGCATTGGGAAGACACGGGGATAATTGCGACCTGCGAGCCAGGAGACCTGCCGCGACACCGAAAAAAAACGTCCAAGGGCGGGGTGTCCCGGCGGCGCTCGCAGATTCATGTCCGCGTTTTCGCGTGGGCTAAAGCTGTAGCGTCCTCTGACATCCGGCCCCAACACCATCACGGGGTCTCTTGATGTCACTCTCTCTCAATCGCGAAGCCAACGCCGCTCCATTCATTCGTCTGCGCCCCGAATCGCCTGCCGCCTCGGAAGCGCAGCCGCCGATGCAGGTGATTCGCCGCAACGGCACGGTTTCGAAATTCGACGCGAGCAAGATTTCGGTCGCGATGACCAAGGCGTTTCTGGCGGTCGAGGGACATGGCGCGGCGGCCTCCCGCCGCGTGCATGAAATCGTCGAGCAACTGACCTCGGACGTCGTCGGCGCGCTGTCGCGCCGGATGAGCGAGGGCCGCACCTTTCATATCGAGGACGTGCAGGACCAGGTCGAGCTTGCCTTGATGCGCAGCGAGCACCACAAGGTCGCGCGCGCCTATGTGCTCTATCGCGAGGAACGCACGCGCCAGCGTGCCGGACAGGACGTGGCCAAGGCCGCGCAGCCATCGGGGAAGCCCTCGTTACGTGTCACGCTGGCCAGTGGCGCGCAGGTCCCGCTCGATATCGGGCGGCTGACGTTGATCATCGAAGAAGCCTGCGCCGGTCTCGAGGGCGTCGGCGCCACGGCGGTGCTCGCGGAGACACAGCGCAATCTCTATGACGGCATCAGCGAGGACGAACTGGCGCTGGCGTCGGTGATGGCCGCGCGCACGCTGGTGGAGCAGGAGCCGAACTACGCCTATGTCAGCGCGCGGCTCTTGCTCGACAAGCTGCGCACCGAAGTGCTGTCTTTCGTGCATGATACGCCGACCAGCGCGTCGCAGGCCGAGATGGCCGAGCGCTACGGCGAGTACTTTCCAGCCTACATCAAGGCCGGCATCAAGGCCGAGCTGCTCGATCCCGATCTGGCGCGCTTCGACCTGAAAAAGCTTGCCGCGGCGCTGAAGCCGGAGCGCGACCTGGCATTCCAATTCCTGGGTCTGCAGACGCTGTACGACCGCTATTTCCTGCATGTGCACGGCAACCGTATCGAGCTGCCGCAGGCGTTCTTCATGCGCGTCGCGATGGGGCTCGCCGTCCGTGAGATCGACCGCGAGGCGCGCGCCATCGAGTTCTACGATCTCCTATCGTCGTTCGACTTCATGGCCTCGACCCCGACGCTGTTCAACTCCGGCACGCTGCGGCCGCAATTGTCGTCCTGCTTCCTCACCACCATCGCGGACGATCTCGACGGCATCTTCAAGTCGGTCAAGGATAATGCGCTGCTCGCAAAATATTCCGGCGGGCTCGGCAACGACTGGACCCGCGTGCGTGGGCTCGGCGCGCACATCAAGGGCACCAATGGCGAAAGCCAGGGCGTGGTGCCGTTTCTGAAGGTGGCCAATGACACCGCGATCGCCGTCAACCAGGGCGGCAAGCGAAAGGGCGCGGTCTGCGCCTATCTCGAAACCTGGCACATCGACATCGAGGAATTCTTGGACCTGCGCAAGAACACCGGCGACGACCGCCGCCGCACCCATGACATGAACACCGCGAACTGGGTGCCCGACCTGTTCATGCAGCGCGTCGAGGCCGACGGCGAATGGACGCTGTTCTCGCCGGACGAGACGCCCGATCTGCATGACCTCTACGGCAAGGCATTTGTCGAGCGTTATGCGGCTTACGAAGCAAAGGCGGCGCGGGGCGAGATCCGCGTCTTCAAGCAGATCCGCGCCACGGATCTGTGGCGCAGGATGCTGACCATGCTGTTCGAGACCGGGCATCCCTGGATCACGTTCAAGGATCCCTGCAATCTGCGCTCGCCGCAGCGCCATGCCGGCGTGATTCATTCCTCAAATCTCTGCACGGAAATCACGCTCAATACGTCGGACGACGAGACCGCCGTCTGCAATCTCGGCTCGATCAACCTGCTCAATCACGTGCGGGAGGGCCGGCTAAACGAGGCGCGGCTGCAACGCAGTGTGACGACGGCAATGCGGATGCTCGACAATGTCATCGACATCAATTTCTACACGATCCCCGAAGCGCGGCGTTCGAACCTGCGGCACCGCCCGGTCGGTCTCGGGCTGATGGGCTTCCAGGATGCGCTGCAGGCGATGCGGATCGTGATGGCCTCCGATGCGGCGGTGACGTTCGCCGATACCAGCATGGAGATGATCTCCTATTACGCCATCTCGGCCTCGGTCGATCTGGCGGCCGAGCGCGGACGCTATCCGTCGTTCGATGGCTCGCTGTGGAGCCGCGGCATCTTGCCGATCGATTCGATCGAACTATTGGCGGAAGCCCGCGGCAGTCTCGCGATGGACCGCGGCATGACGCTCGATTGGGATCGTCTGCGGGAGCGCGTCAAGGCGACCGGCATGCGCAATTCGAACGTGATGGCGATCGCGCCGACCGCGACGATTTCCAATATCTGCGGCGTCGCGCAGTCGATCGAGCCCGCCTACCAGAACCTCTATGTCAAGTCCAACATGTCCGGCGACTTCACCGTGGTGAACGAATTCCTGGTACGCGACCTCAAGGCGCGCGGACTGTGGGACGAGGTGATGGTCAACGACCTCAAATATTTCGACGGCAGCTTAGGGGCCATCGATCGCATTCCCGACGATCTCAAGGCGCTCTATGCCACCGCGTTCGAGATCGACAGCGCCTGGCTGATCGACGCGGCGTCGCGGCGGCAGAAATGGATCGACCAGTCGCAGTCGCTCAACCTCTATATCGCCAACCCTAGCGGCAAGAAGCTCGATGCGCTCTATCGGCTGGCGTGGGCGCGCGGGTTGAAGACAACCTATTACCTGCGCTCGCGCAGCGCGACGCATGTCGAAAAGTCCACGCTCCGGGGGACCGACGGCAAGCTCAACAGCGTCGCGTCCGCGGCGATGATGGCTCCAGCCCCCATCATCGTCGCGCCAGCCGCCACCGCGCCGGATTTAACCGGTGCGGTGGCGTGCTCGATCGATAATCCCGAATGCGAAGCCTGCCAGTAAGCAGCAAGAACAAAAGGAAACAACAATGCTCGACTGGTCCGAACCATCCGCATCTCCGCGTCAGACGCCGCCGCCTTTGATGGTGCAATCCGTTGCCCAGGCCGAACGAACCGGCCTCGGCATGATAGATCGTCGCGGCGGACGCGTATCTGTCGACGACAAGCGGATGATCAACTGCCGCGCCGACGTCAATCAATTGCTGCCGCTGAAGTACAAATGGGCCTGGGAGAAATACCTCGCCGGCTGCAGCAATCACTGGATGCCTACCGAAATTTCCATGCAGGCCGACATCGCGCTATGGAAATCGCGCGACGGGCTGACGGAAGACGAGCGCCGCGCCATCAAGCGCAATCTCGGCTTCTTCGCCGCTTCCGAAAGCCTGGTCGCCAACAATATCGTGCTGGCGATCTACCGCCATCTGACCAATCCCGAGTGCCGGCAGTATCTGCTGCGGCAATCCTTCGAGGAGGCGGTTCATACCCACACCTTTCAATACATCGTCGAAAGCTTAGGGTTGGACGAGGGCGAGTTGTTCAACATGTATCGCGAGGTGCCGTCGATTACCGACAAGGCAGCCTGGGCGCTCAAGCACACGCAGCATCTCGACGATCCCGATTTCAAGACCGGGACGCCGCAAGCCGATCAGGCGTTCCTGCGCGATCTTGTCGCCTTCTACGTCATATTCGAAGGCATGTGGTTCTATACGGGCTTCGCGCAGATCCTCTCGCTCGGCCGCCGCAACAAAATGGTCGGCATCGCCGAGCAGTACCAGTACATCCTGCGCGATGAATCCATTCACCTGAATTTCGGCATCGATGTCATCAACCAGATCAAGATCGAAAACCCGCATCTATGGACCAAGGCGTTCCAGGATGAAGTCCGCGCCATGCTGCGCGAGGCGGCCGAACTGGAAGCGGCCTACGGGCGAGACACCATGCCGCGCGGATTTCTCGGGCTGAATGCGGTGCTGTGCGAGAGCTACATGCACTTCATCGCCAATCGCCGCTGCGCGCAGCTCGGGCTGCAGCGGGTGTTCGACGAGGCCGAGAATCCGTTTCCCTGGATGTCGGAAGCGATGGACCTGAAGAAGGAGAAGAATTTCTTCGAGACGCGCGTGATCGAGTACCAGAACGGCGGTGCGCTGAGCTGGGAGTAGGGGAAGCGGATGCTCTCTCCGCTCGTCGTCCCCGCGCACGCGGGGACCCATACCGCGTGATTTCGCAATGAGGCACTCGGGTGGACGCTCTTTGTAAATAACTAGCACCGGTGGTTATGGGGGACGACGTAAAATCCCGCCGCTTGCGTCCGAAAACTTAAGATTTCCTCAATTCAGTCCGGCTTAATGCTTGAGGATGTGCGCGTGCGGACAGGGCGCGCCCAGGCAAGGACCGCGCATGACCGCCTCTCTTTCCACCCCCAAACCCAACTGCGACCAAGCTCCAGTTCCCGAATGGCTCGTCAGGGTCTGCTTGTTACTGGCGGTTGCAAATGTGAGCCTTTGCGGAGCGGCGTATTTCTCGCACTGGTGGGTGTACGATACCAACGGCCTCGGTATTCCGGCTGACTTCATCAACGTCTGGGCGGCCGGCCGTCTGGTGCTCGATGGCTTTCCGGCGCAGGCCTATGACTGGGACATCCAGAAGCAGATCGAGGTTGCCAAGCTCGGTAAGGATTTCGTCGGCTATTTTGCCTGGCACTATCCGCCGCCGTTTCTGTTCGTCGCATCGTTGCTGGCGCGGCTTCCTTATCAGTTAGCCTTTATCGGCTGGGTCATAATCAGCTTCTTACCCTTCCTTGTCGCAATACGTGCGATCGTCGGCCACCCCTTCGGCTATCTGCTCGCGCTTGCCATTCCGATGGCGTTCATCAATGCGCTGGTCGGACAGAACGGCTTCCTCACCGCGGCGCTGATCGGCGGCACGGTGTATTTGATTCCGGTTCGGCCGGCTCTCGCAGGCATTTGCCTCGGGCTGTTGACCTACAAGCCGCAATACGGGCTGCTGTTTCCAATCGCGTTGATCGCAGCCGGCCAGTGGCGGGTGTTCATCAGCGCCAGTATCACGGCGATCGTGCTGGCCTTTGCCTCATGGCTTGCGTTCGGCATCGAAAGCTGGCTGGCGTTCTTCCACTGGATGCCGAGATTCTCGCAAGCTTTCCTGACCGAGGGCAAAGCCACATGGTGGAAGCTGCAGAGCGTTTTCTCGCTGGTGCGTTACTTCGGCGGCAGCGAGCCGCTCGGCTGGGCATTCCAGTGGGTTCTCACCGCCTCCGTTGCCGTGGTGGTGGCGCTGATGTGGCGAAGCCGCGTGCCCTACACCTTGAAGGCGGCAGCGCTTGCCGCGGGCACGCTGCTGACCACGCCCTATCTTTTCATGTACGACATGATGGTGTTGGCGATCCCGATCGCCTTCCTGGTCCGCATTGGATTGCAGACTGGCTTTCGCCCCTACGAGCTTCCGGCGTTGGGCGCCACCGTCGCTCTCATCGTGTGCTATATGTTCACCGGTATTCCAACGGGACTCGGCGCCACGGTGATCGTCGGCGGTCTGGTCCTTCGCCGCGCCGGTCCGTGGTGGCGGCGCGAGACGGCGCCGGCATTGGCTGCGGCAGGCGCGTGAACGGCCCGACGTGAGGCCGCCCAACTCGGCGCATGCTAACTGGCCAGCGCTTGTTAATGGTTCGCAAGCCCCGCCGGCAAAACCTCTTCCGATCCGCGTTGCAAAACCGTCTTGTCATCAGCCGTGAATAGTTGTTCACTTCTTCAAAGCGATAGCCCTTCTTATCGCTCAAGACATTGAAGGTGTGCGCGTTCTGGGAGGCTCCGCGGGGCTCGAGGGCGCGCCGGGGACGGAAAACGCGCCATGGTCTATCGGCGAACCCATCAGGTCGTAAAGCGGCTGGCGGCGCGGCGTAGCGCCATCCTGGCGGCGGCGCGGGATGCTGCGGCCGAAGGCGGCATGGCGGCGGTGCAGATCGCCCCGGTTGCGGTTCGCGCCAATGTGGCGGCCGGCACCGTCTATCGTTACTTCCCCTCCAAGGCCGAACTGATTTCAGAACTGATCGCCGAGGTCTCGCGGGATGAGCTGGCCGCGATCCGCCGCGCGGCGGATGCGGCGCCGGGGCCGTCGTCGGCGCTTGCCGCCGCCGTCACCACGGTTGCCGTGCATGTGCTGTCGCAGCGCAAGCTTGCCTGGGGCATTCTGGCCGAACCTGTCGATGTCGACGTCTCGGTGTCGCGGCTTGCCAGCCGCCGCGAAATCTCCGGCGAGATCGCTGCCAGAATTGACGCCGCGGTGCGTGCCGGCCATCTGCCGGCGCAGGATACCGCGCTCGCCGCCACCGCACTGCTCGGTGCGCTGCATGAATCGCTGGTTGGCCCGCTGGCGCCCGAGAATCTGGACGACCCCGCGAAGCTGCGCGACGCCGTGCAAACGGTGACGCTCTTGGCGCTCCGCGCCGTCGGCGTGATGGACGCCCGCGCCCGCGGCCTCGTGGTGCAGGCGGTGCTGCCGGCCAAGGCGCTGGTCGGGGCCTAGGAACTTCCCGCCTTTGCGACGCGCCCTTTTCGCAACCATTTGTGTCGCAACCATTTGCCACGCTCCGGCTTATCGACGGTCCAACCCGCGATCAGGAGCATGCGATGAGCACGACATCAGGGTCCGCCAAATGGCAGGGCGGCATCAAGGACGGCAAGGGCGCGATCTCGACCAAGAGCGGCGCGCTGAATGATTATCCTTACGGCTTCTTGAGCCGCTTCGAGGGCAAAGCCGGCTCCAATCCGGAAGAGCTGATCGGCGCGGCGCACGCCGCGTGCTTCACCATGGCGCTGTCGCTGATTCTGGGTGAAGCCAAGCTAACCGCCGAGCACATGGAAACCAAGGCCGACGTGACGCTGGAAAAACAGGGCGATGGTTTCGCCGTCACCTCGATTCATCTGACGCTGAATGCGAAAATTCCGGGCGCTGAGGACACGAAATTTCAGGAGCTGGCGGGTAAGGCCAAGGAGGGCTGCCCGATTTCGAAACTTCTGAACACGAAGATCACGCTGGACGCGAAGCTGCAGTAGTTCTCCGTCATTCCGGGGCGGCGCGAAGCGGTGAACTATGGTGCGCAATTGCGCACCTGAGAATCTCTCGCGCCACAAGCTCTGGATTGTCGGGTTCGCGCGCGCCCCGGAAGGGCGGTGAGAGCTGATGGCCGCGCTATCACCCACGCGCCATCACTTGTCGGGCTTGCCTTCCCCACCGACAGTGGCGATCCGCACCATGTTGGTGGTGCCGGGGATGCGAAGCGGCACGCCGGCGACGATGATCACGCGCTGGCCTGCGTTGGCGAAGCCGTCACGGAACGCGATCGAGCCGGCGCGATCGACCATGTCGTCCTGGTCGTGCGCATCTTCCGCCACCACGCAATGCACACCCCAGACGACCGACAATTTGCGGCCGGTCGCAAGGTTCGGCGTGATCGCCACCACCGGCAGTTTCGGCCGCTCGCGGGCCACACGGATCGCCGTGGAGCCCGACGAGGTCCAGCAGATGACCGCGGATAATTCCAGCGTCTCGGCGATCTGCCGCGCGGCGTCCGCGATGGCGTCGCCGACCGTATTCTCCGGTTCGGCCCGCTGTGCCGACAGCACCGAGCGATAGGTCGGATCGCGCTCCACCTCTTCGCCGATGCGATTCATGGTCGAAACTGCCTCGACCGGGAATTTGCCGGCAGCGGACTCCGCTGAAAGCATGATGGCGTCGGCACCTTCATAAACAGCGGTCGCGACGTCGGAGACTTCGGCGCGCGTAGGCACCGGCGCCTGGATCATCGATTCCAGCATCTGGGTTGCGATCACCACCGGCTTGCCGGCGCGACGCGCCATCCGCGTCATCTGTTTCTGCAGGCTCGGCACCCGCTCCAGCGGCAGCTCGACGCCGAGATCGCCGCGCGCCACCATCAGCGCGTCGGAAGCATCGATGATCTCTGCGAGCCGGTCGATCGCCTGCGGCTTTTCGATCTTGGCCATGACAGCCGCGCGGCCGCGGATCATCCGCTTGGCTTCATGGACGTCCTCGGCGCGCTGCACGAAGGAGAGCGCGATCCAGTCGACACCGGTCACCAAGGCTGCTTCGAGATCGGCCCGATCCTTCGGCGTCATCGCCGACACCGGCAGGTCGGTATCGGGCAGGCTGACGCCCTTGCGGTCCGACATCTTGCCGCCGATCACCACGCGCGTTACCGCGCGTTCGGACGTGGTTTCCTCGGCGATCAGCCGCACCTTGCCGTCGTCGAGCAGCAGAGCGTGGCCCGGCCGAAGTGCTGCGAGGATTTCCGGATGCGGCAACTGCACGCGGTTGTTGTCTCCCGGCGCTTTGTCGGAATCGAGTACAAAGCTCTGGCCGTTCTTCAACTGGGTCGAACCTTCGGTGAACGCGCCGAGCCGCAGCTTCGGTCCCTGCAGGTCGACGAGGATGCCGATCGGACGGCCGTAGCTGCTCTCGACATTGCGGATGGTATTGACGAGCTCGCGCATCTTATCGTGCGGCGTGTGGCTCATGTTGATGCGGAACACGTCCGCACCGGCCTCGAACAGCTTCCGGATCATCGCGCTGTCGGACGATGCCGGGCCGAGGGTTGCGAGAATCTTGATGCGACGGAGCCGTCTCATTGCTTGGGCGCCGGGGCTGGCGGCAAACCCGGTCCGCCCGGCGGATTGGACAGGCCGGGAACCCCGCCGGGGCCCCCCGGTCCCATTGTTCCTGGAATTCCCGGCACGCGCTGCGCTGGCTGCTCGTTGGCTTCTGTCAATTGCACGGTCCACGCTCGCTGTTCGCCTGTATCGACCTCGAAGAACCCGGTGCGGTCATAGCCACGCGCCAGGCAGTTCTCGGTACCCTTGATGGTGAATTCCTTGTCACGCGAACACATGAAGGCCTGCCCCGACCATTCGCCGCCGCGGTCGTAGTCGAGCGCGTAGATGTAATAGTAGCGCGCAACAAGAGTTCCGCGCAGCAGTGTCTCGCAACTGCGTGACGACACGTTCCACCAGCCTTCAGTAGTCCAGCCCTCGGCATCCTTGTAGCCCAGCGCGATGCCGACCCGGCTCGACGTGTTGTTGCAGAGCCGGAAATCGGCCGCCGCTGGACTGCTCCACAGACACGCCACCGCAAGCAGCGGCGCAAGGCCGGCGGCGGTCACGCGAGCGGGGAGAGGAGACAAGCAGCGCGAATCTTTTCCGATCATGCAGCGAAGCTATATTAAATCATTGACGATTTCGCGTGACCCGGCGGGGCCTGTCAACGGCAGGGGAACGCCTTTCCCGCGCTATGGGAAACCGGGGCTCCTTGTGAGGTTGCCAATTTTGCGCGCAGATATGGCAAAATCTGTGACAATTCCCACCTGATATCAATATGCTCGGCACATGTGACGCGGGATGCAAGACCATGACGATTGACGACAAAACCAGAACAGAACTGGAAGCCGCCGTTTTCCGGCGTCTGGTCGGCCACCTGCGTGCCCGCACCGACGTTCAGAACATCGATCTGATGAATCTGGCCGGCTTCTGCCGTAACTGCCTGTCCAACTGGATGAAGGAAGAGGCCGACGCCAAGGGGGTCGCCGTCAGCAAGGACGAGAGCCGCGAGGCCGTCTACGGCATGCCCTATGAGGAGTGGAAGGCGAAATATCAGGGCACCGCTACGCCCGAGCAGCTAGCCGCGATGAAGAAGGTTCATCCCGGGCATTGATCCCTTCAAACCCCTCCGTCATTCCGAGGCGAAGGGTAGCATCGAACTATGGTGCGCAATTGCGCACCTGAGAATCTCGAGATTCCCCGATGCGCAATCGCGCATCTGAGGTCTGGTGCTTACGCACCATCCCGGAATGACGCGCGATACTGATTGATCCCTCATCTCCTGTGGGCGCGCTGTGGATGAGCGCGATGCTGCCTTGACGCGAGGCCCCCCGATCTTGAGGGTCATCTGCGAAAAGCGCCGTGCGGTAACGCGTGCGGCGCTTGATCTTCGAGCATCACCATCAGTTCCACTCAGGAGTACCCGATGGCCACCTCCGCCGCCGCAGCCGTCCAGGACGAGCCAGCGACAAGATTCGCCAAAGACCAGCTCAAGGCCATCATCGAGCGCATCGAGCGTCTGGAAGAAGAAAAGAAGACGATCTCCGACGACATCCGTGACGTCTATGCCGAAGCCAAGGGCAACGGTTTCGACACCAAGGCGCTGCGTACCATCGTGCGGATGCGCAAGCAGGATGCCAACGAGCGCGCCGAGCAGGAAACCATTTTGGAAACCTACATGCAGGCGCTCGGAATGCTCTGAGTTCCGTCGTCCTGGCCAAGCGAACCAAGTGAGCGCGAGCCAGGATCCATAATCACAAATGGTAATGTTGCGCAAAGCTGTGGCCACAGCCGGCTCTAAGGCGCACGCTTGTGGTTATGGGTCCTCGCGTTCCGCGAGGACGACGGAATTTGCGGAAACGGAGCGTCTAGCGAAGCGCGGCGGTGCGCAGCACGAACGACTGCGTCGGCAGTTGCACGGTTGCCGATCCGGTGAAGCGATCGCAGGTCATGCCCATCATCGGATCTTCCGAGAAAGTCATGGAGACCGCGGCCTGCGGCTTGACGAAGTGGGCGCGCATCTGGGTCATCTCGGTGTCGCCGAGCACGGTCGTCGACATCGCGCTGCTGGCACTCGGCGCCAGCATCACCACCCGCATCCAGATATTGTTGCCCTGTGCGGCGGCAAGGCGGGTCGAGGTGGCGACCACGCTGTCCTGACCCTGGGTGCCTTTGGCGACAACGGTGTTGATTTCGGTCGCAGCGGCGCCGGAGTTACGCGCCGGACGGGCGGGGCGCGGGATAGCTGCGGAGGCGGCGACGATGTTGGAGCGATCGAGCGGCGAAGAAGCGGCCGGCGCATAGGCCATTGCCTTGGCGAACGCGTCGCTGACGGTGGCGGTCGGCTGCGGATCGGTGGCGGCGGCGAGCGCCTGGCGGGCGCGGAGGGCCGCGACCTGCGCAGGGGTTGCCTGGTTCGCCGCGGTCGGTACGTCGTCCCAGAAACCGCGGGAATTGATGATATCGGCCGGCGTTTGCGGCCTCGGCTCGGCCTTGTCGGCGGACGCCTGCGCAACCTGTTTCGTCTCAGGCTTGGGCTCGGCTCGAGCTTTGGGCGCCGACACGATCTGGGCGTCGGCCGAGGCGAGCTGGATCGTCGCACCGACCGGCTTTGCGCGCGGGGTCGGGACCGGTTCGGCGGTTTTCACAGCAGCCACACTGTTCGGTGCAGGCTTCTCGTTCTTGACGGGGGCGCTGGCAGCCTCGTCATCCTCTTCAGTCGACTTGCCGCCCCTGAACAGCGCCGCGAACAGGTTCGGCATCTTGATGGTTGCGGCACTGTCGCCATTGCCGCGGCGTTCGATGTCGGCGCGGGCCAGTTCATAGCCCTTCATCGGACCGCCATTGGACGGCAGGTGCACTGTGCGTCCGTCCGGGAATACCCTGGCAAGCTGATCGTGGGTCATGCGCGGCCAGTGACGAACGCTGCCGGTATCGAGGTGAACGAAAGGCGATCCGGAGGTCGGGTAGAAGCCGACGCCGCCGCGCTGCAAGCGGAGACCGGCGGCGCGGATCTGCTCCAGCGGCACGTCCGGGATGTAGAAGTCCATTGCGTGGCCGAGCATGTGCTGGCTGAAACGCGCCACGCCGGAGGAGCGGCGGCGGAGCATGGAGTTGGTAGCGGGGGAGCGATAGGCGGAGATGACTTGGATCGGCTTCTTGCCGTCGACGTCGCGGTAGACTTCCCAGATGATATCGAACAGGTGCCGATCCATCGTGGTGGAGTCCTGGCTGCGCCAGTCGCGAAGGAAATGATTGAGCTTCTTCAGCGCCTCTTCGTCGTAGCGCCCGTCGCGCTTGAAGGTGACGGTGAGATCTTCGCCGGAATGGGTATGGTGGAACGAGAGCGTGCGGGTTTCGTTCAGCGCCGTCGCATCATGCACTGTGCCGGCGCCGGCCAGCAGCAAAAGCGACGTCAAGCCGATCCGACATCCGGCCTTTGGCAGAGCAAGCGGATTGAATTGGCGCGCGAAACCAGCCAGCACGTATGAGCCCACCCAGTCGACGAGCGTTCACGGTGTTTCTTTTGCAGACCCCCAGCAAAAGACGGTGAACGCTTTCTTAAAGCAGGAGGGTTAACCGAGGTTTACCGTCCTGCCCCCAAGTAAGCCTTAACCTAACGCGTTGACTGTGGCGAAAAAGTGCCCGGTGTCGAATCCGGATGGATGGTGGTTAACGTAAACAATCTCTCCGGCGAGGAGAGATTGTTGATTTCGTTCGAAAATTCAGCCCTCAGGCGGTCGTGCTCCGGATTACCGGGTGAACCGCGGTTGCGGTCGCCGGCCGATCGGTGCCGGCGGCGTCATGGGCGACGGACCGCCGAACAGGCGCTCGAAGAATGATGGGCCGGAGGAAAAGCTGTTGTCGCTGGCGAAGTTGACGCCGGCCGGCAGGCTCGAGCCGGCCGGGCGCGAATAGCTCGGCTGCGCATGGGCAACCATGGCCTCCAAATCCCTGCTGCGGCTGTTCTTGAGCAGGGCGATCATCGCAGCGTCGCGGCCATAGATGTCCTTGCGGATCTGCAGCTTGCCGGCGTCGTCCACGAAAGCGGTCTGGTAGGTGATGTTGACCGGGATCGGCGTCGGGAATTTCAGGTCGATCTCGCTGCGGCCGTACATGCTGCGGATCTTTTCCGGCGTATAGCGCTCGTTCGGCATCGTGATGTTGAGCAGGGTCGAGGCGTATTGATCCGGATTCTGCACGCGCATGCAGCCATGGCTGAAGGCGCGTTCTTCCTTCGCGAACAGATGCTTGTCCGGGGTGTCGTGCTGATAGACCAGGAACTTGTTCGGGAAGTTGAAGCGGATGCGGCCGAGCGCATTGGCTTCACCGGGCGGCTGCGAAATGTGGATGCTGCCGTCGCGGCGCCGCTCAAGCCTCAGACCCATGCGATCCAGCACGGTCGGATCCTGCTGCAGGGCCGGCAGATATTCGTTGTAGATGATCGACGGCGGCACATTCCAGGTCGGGTTGACGGTGATGAACTTCATCGTCTCCGTCAGCATCGGCGTGGCGTGCTTTCCCGGCTTTCCGGTCACCACGCGGGTGGTCCACACCGGGGCCCCGTTCTGCATCACCTTTAGCGTGAAGTCGGGCACATTGAGAATGACATAGGCATTGCCGAGCGAGGCAGCGCCGAGTTGGCGTGGCAGCCAGCGCAAGCGCTCCAGATTGACGAGGACGATGTCGATCTGCCGGTCGCGCTTCGGGCTGTTGATCGCCTTCACCGTGCGGTCGTCAAGCACGCCGGTCGGCTTGAGATCAACGCTCTCCTGGAATTTGCGTACGGCGGCAGCAACTTTCGCGTCGTAATGTGTGCCGTCGGGATTTTCGGCGACGCCGAGCTTGGCGCGCAGTTGCGGCACGCGCGGGTCCTCCGGCGCGACCTCACCCTGCTTCTTGGTGGCCGCCTTGTACGCCAGCGCCGGACCCTCGGCGATGTGGATCATCGGTCCGTCGCCCTGGCCGCGCAGCTCGGCGAGCTTGGCCTTCAGATCCTTGTAGAGCTTGTGCGGCGGGTTGTAGCCGTCGAGCGCCGCGGAAGCGTCCTTGGCAGTCGAGATGTTGGCGAGCACTTCGGCCGGATCGGTCGGGTGCTCGGGGTACTGAATGTCGGCAGCGACCTGCGACCAGTGCATCCGGCCGCTCTGGGCCTGCCGTGCATAGTCGAGCATGCTCGCAGTCAGTTTCAGTTCGGCTTCGGCGAGCTGGTCCGGCGAAGTGGCGGCGGCAAAATCCGGTACCGGATAGTCGGCCGGATTGAGGCCTTCGGCGGCGGCGTCCTTCAGGCGGGCGATCACGCCCTTGCCGCTGTCGGTCAATTTGCCGGCTTGCGTCCATTGCGGCGCATAGTCCCGCGTCGAGTAGAACTTCTCGACGGCAGCGCGCTCGTTCTTGCGGTCGAAATAGCGCAGCGATTTGGCGCCGAGCATGTCGCGCAACCGGTCGGCGACCGGCTGGTCGGCCGGCGCGACGGTGCTGACCTTCACAGGCTCCTTGGCAGGTTCGGGGGCGGGCGCGGTGGCTGTCGCAGCCGGAGGCGTGGTTGTGGCGGCGTCGCTCGGCTTGACCGCTGGCGCGGTGACGTTCTCCGTCGGCTTGATATCCGTCTTGGGTTCAGCCGCCTTCGGGGCCGTCCCCGGTTCGACCGGCTTCTCTGTGGCCTTGGCCGCATCGGGCACTGCGCTGGTCGAGTCCATCTTGAAATCGCCGATGGTGGGAGGCGGAACGTTGGCGGGCTCGGGACGGGGAATTGCTGCGTCGATCGCGAGTTCGGCGGCACTGGCGCGCGGCGTATCCGACGGCGCCGCCAGTGCTGAGGTCGCTGATACCGTGAGGAAGGTTGCCGCGACGGCCATCAGCACGCGGTCAAATCCTGCACGATTCGAACAGTCACGCATCGTCACACCCCCTTGGGCGAAACTGCCCCGGCATGGAACAGTCGTTGGTATGGTTCATAGCTTGCGCGGGAAAGCGCCGGCTTCGGTCGGTTTCTCTGTCGTACGCCTGCACGCCACGATTCAAACGCAGACGATACATGTGCCCCTTTCATGCAGCCAGCGCCATGCGGGACCACTCACGACAAACTGACCTCAAACTACCCGTTTGCATTCGGGTCACGCGGTTTTGCCACGACACCCGTCATTTGTCTGTCACCGCCAAGCCACGGTTCAAAAGCTTCCGAACGACCGATGTCCTTGGTTCGCCACGATCTTTGCCACGCGGGCGCCGTAATCGCGTAAGCGCCCGTTGCTCGCGTCTCAACTAGCGTCCTGCGCGCCACCTTCGGCCGGGTCGTTGGCGGCAGCTTCATCGAGCTTACGATAGAGCGTGGAACGGCCGATCTTGAGTCGGCGCGCGACTTCCGACATCTGGCCGCGATAATGCGAGATCGCGAAACGGATGATCTCGTTTTCCATGTCTTCGAGCGGCCGCACCTCGCCGGTGGGGGTCAGCATCGAAAGGTTGCCGGCGGTGGCGAGCGGGGCAATTGGTATTTCGCTACCCGAAACCATGGCAGGCGCCGTCGACGGCGCGACGACCAGCGGCTCGCTGTGCGTTATCTGGCCGTCCGGTACGCCCTGGCCGAGGACTTGCGGGAAATCAGACAGGCCGAGCTGATCGCTCTCGCTCATGACGACGGCGCGGTACACCGTGTTTTCGAGTTGGCGGATGTTGCCGGGCCAATCGAGCTGCGCGAGATGGGTCACGGCCTCGCCGCTGATGCCGGTGATGGTGCGGTTCTCCTCGGCGGCAAAGCGCGCCAGGAAATGCCGCAGCAGATGCGGGATGTCTTCGCGCCGCATCCGCAGCGGCGGGATGGTCAGCGGCAGCACGTGCAGCCGGTAGAACAGGTCCTCGCGGAACGCGCCGCTCTTCACGAGATCAAGCAGCTTGCGGTTGGTCGCGGAAACGATACGGACATCGACCTTCACCGGCTTGCGGCCCCCGACCGCCTCGACGGTTCCTTCCTGCAGCGCGCGCAAAAGCTTTACTTGCGCCGCGAGCGGGAGCTCGCCGACTTCGTCGAGAAACAGCGTGCCGCCGGAAGCTTCGACGAACTTGCCCATGTGCCGTTCGGTGGCGCCGGTGAAGGCGCCCTTCTCATGGCCGAACAGGATCGACTCCACGAGATTGTCGGGAATGGCGCCGCAATTGACCGCGACGAAGGGTTTTGCCTTGCGTTCGCCGGAACCGTGAATGGCGCGGGCAAACAATTCCTTGCCGACGCCGGATTCGCCTTCGATCAGAACAGGAATGCTGGAAGCCGCCGCCTTCTGCGCGGTGTGCAGCACGGCTGCCATGGTTTCGCTGCGTGTGATGATGTCGGCAAAGGTCAGCCGTCCCTCGCGGCTGTGGCGGATGCGCTGCAATTCGCCCTTGAGCGCTGAGGTGTTGAGCGCGTTGCGCAGCGACACCTGCAGCCGTTCGAAGCCGACTGGCTTGACCACGAAATCCTGCGCGCCGGCGCGCATCGCCGAAACCACATTGTCGATGCCGCCATGCGCGGTCTGCACGATGACGGGGATGCTCAGGCCTGCTTCGCGCATTTTTGCCAGCACGCCGAGCCCGTCGAGGCCGGGCATTACGAGGTCGAGCACGACCGCGTCGATCGCCTGCGCATCTGGAGCAGTCAGCAAGGCCACGGCCGCATCGCCGCTGTCGACGACCAGGGGCTCATAGCCGCATTTCTGCACCATGTTTTCAACCAAACGGCGCTGCACGGCGTCGTCGTCGGCAATCAAAATGGTGGCAGCCATGGCTCTCCCCGCACGCTACTCTATTGTACCGAATCGGGGCAATTTCGCCGAAGCCGATTAACGTTCTCTTAAACGTTGAAAACGGCGTTGTTGAGAAGCGGCTAGACGCTGAGGTGTGGCCACACCTCCAAAGCGCCGCGATAGCACATGTCGAGAGCCACATAGAGTATGATGGCCAAGCCGACATAGGCGATCCAGCGGTGCTTCTCCAGCAGGCGCGCGATGAAGTTGGCGGCAAACCCCATCAGCGCGATGGAGAGCGCCAAGCCGAAAATCAGAATCATCGGATGCTCGCGCGCTGCGCCCGCGACGGCGAGCACGTTATCGAGCGACATCGAGACGTCGGCGAGTGTGATCTGCCAGATGGCCTGGCCAAGCGTCTTTTGATGACCCGCAGTGGCTGACTCATCGGTCGTACTTGCGGCCGATAGATCCTGCAATTTCGGTTCATGATGATGCGACGTACGAAGCTCGCGCCACATCTTCCAGCATACCCAAAGCAGCAGAATGCCACCGGCGAGCAGCAAACCAATGATCTGGAGCAGTTGAACCGTGACGGAAGCGAAGCCGATGCGTAGGCCCGTGGCGGCCAATATGCCGATCAGAATCGCCTTTCTGCGCTGACCCTCCGGCAGTCCGGCGGCTGCAAGCCCGATGACGATCGCATTGTCGCCGGCGAGCACCAGGTCGATCATCACGACCTGGAAAAACGCTGTGAGGTGGTCTGAGGAGATTAGTTCCAGCATGCGGGCCACTCCGTGAATGGTCCAATCCGACATCGCAGTTCGCTTGAACTGCCAGAGGGGCCCGGGCTTGGACGCGTAGAAAAAACGACGCAGTCAGACTGCGGAAAAACTGCTTCCGTTACTCAGGTTGATGCGACAGGGTGAAAAGCCTGATCATCTGATCTGGCTCGACCAGGACGGATAGGACGACGCCGATGAACGTCAGGCTTCCGGCGAGGTCGAACCACATTGTGCGGAATCGGTCGCGCCGGCAGAGCAGCGCAAAGCCAGCCGTTACAGCAGCAACCGCAAACAGCAGGGTCACGATCGCCGGCGCCAGTGCATCCGCGGGCACCACGTTTCGAATTCCGACGGTCGCGATCAGCGCCACGATAAGAATGCCGGCGAACAACTCCTTGACGCGCGCCAAAGGTGCTCGGTCGCTCGTTCGGACGATCTGACTGCGGTCCAAGAAGGCCATCGGAATCTTATTCGCGAACTTAGATTGTGGTAGGGAACTTCACCGATCCCGGTATTCAATTTAGCTAGTTTAGTAATCATGAAACGAGTGAAACATCAAGACGTTTCCGCTGAACGGCTTGCGGGCAAGGCCGCGCCGGAAGCCAAGCATGCGTAAACTGGCCGGGGATTGGCTCAAGCAGTGCAGGGCGGATGCCGAATTGTCGCAGGCGGACCTCGCTGCTCGCCTCGGCCTGAAATATTACACGTTCATCTCCCAGGTCGAGAACGGGTTCAACCGCGTTCCAACTGAAATTATGGGAGCGTGGGCGAGCGAATTGGGTCTTGAACCGGCCTTCTTCGCCAGGCATCTGTTAAGGTACTACGAGCCGGAATTGCATCGGCTGCTGTTCGGAGCGGAAAGCACATGAGCGTGGTGGCGTTCGAGCGCAAACAGGATGCGGGCGAGTGGAGCGAGAGAGAACTCAGCACCATCGTCGGGGCTTTGAATGCAGCGCTTGCGCCGGGCATCGGCCGCCAATGGGAAACCGGCATGACGGAGAAGCGCGATGCCCAGTTCTACCTGCTGGGACCGCTTCCGGATCAGACTTGCGAGTTGTGCGTGTCGCGGATCGGCGGAAATTATATCCTTGAGGATGGTTTTGGACGGTTGCTCTTCGAGCACCGAAACCTCGATCTTGTCGCGCTGCACGCGCGGGCGGCAGTCCCGAGCACGTCGTGGCTTATGGTACGCGTGATCGTGTTGTGGTGCGCGGTCCGTAGCGTGATGAACGAAAAGGTCGAGCCGATGCTCGCCGAAAGCGAGGAACTGCTGGTCCAATTGGCGCCGCAGCTTTCGGCGTTCGCCTGATCTCGCCCAATTTCCTGATCACCTCTCAATTTTGAAAGTGTCATGAGCGCAAAATCTGCGACCTCCCGAGCCGTCAAGACGTCCCGTAAGCCCGTCAAGGGCAGCAAGGCGAGCGCAGCCAAACCCAAAACCGGCAAATTGCCGGAATGGAATCTCGCCGATCTTTATTCCGGCATCGATGCGCCTGAAATCGCACGCGATCTGCAGAAGATGGATACCGACTGCGTCGCGTTTGAAACGGACTACAAGGGCAAGCTGGCGGAAGGCGTTGCCCGCGACGAAGGCGGTCTTTGGCTAGCGGAGGCGGTCAGGCGCTACGAGGCGATTGACGATTTGGCCGGCCGGCTCGGCTCCTATGCAGGCCTCGTTCATGCCGGCGACAGCGTCGATCCCGTGATTTCCAAATTCTACGGCGACGTCTCCGAGCGGCTGACGGCGGCCTCGCTGCATCTCTTGTTCTTCGCGCTCGAACTCAACCGCATCGAAGACGCCGCGATCGAGCGCGCGATGCAAACGCCCGAACTCGCGCATTACCGGCCGTGGATCGAGGATCTTCGCAAGGACAAGCCGTACCAGCTCGAAGATCGCGTCGAGCAGTTATTTCACGAAAAATCGCAGAGCGGCTATGCCGCCTGGAACCGGCTGTTCGACCAGACCATCGCCGGCCTGCGCTTCAAGGTCGGGACCAAGGAGCTCGCGATCGAGCCGACGCTCAATCTGCTGCAGGACCGCGCGCCGGAAAAGCGCAAGGCCGCTGCGCAGGCGCTGGCGAAAACGTTCAAGGATAATGAGCGGACCTTTGCCCTCGTCACCAACACGCTCGCCAAGGACAAGGAAATTTCCGATCGCTGGCGTGGCTTCCAGGACGTTGCGGATTCGCGCCACCTGAATAACCGCGTCGAACGCGAGGTGGTCGATGCGCTGGTCGGCTCGGTTCGCGCGGCCTATCCGCGGCTGTCGCACCGCTACTACAATCTGAAAGCCGGTTGGTTCAAAAAGAAGAAGCTGGCGCACTGGGACCGCAACGCACCGCTGCCGTTCGCGGCGGCCGGCACGATCGCCTGGCCCGAGGCGCAGAAGATGGTGCTGACGGCCTATCGCGGCTTTTCCGCCGAGATGGCTGATATCGCGGAACGTTTCTTCACCGACCGCTGGATCGACGCGCCGGTGCGGCCGGGCAAGGTGCCGGGCGCGTTCTCGCACCCGACCACGCCCTCGGCGCATCCCTACGTGCTGATGAATTACCAGGGCAAGCCGCGCGACGTGATGACGCTGGCGCATGAGCTCGGCCATGGCGTGCACCAGGTGCTGGCCGCGAAGAACGGCGCGCTGATGGCGCCGACGCCGCTGACGCTTGCGGAGACAGCAAGCGTGTTCGGCGAAATGCTGACCTTCAAACGGCTCCTGTCGCAGACCAAAAACGCCAAGCAGCGCCAGGCGCTGCTGGCCGGCAAGGTCGAGGACATGATCAACACCGTGGTGCGGCAGATCGCGTTCTATTCGTTCGAGCGCGCCGTGCACACCGAGCGCAAGAACGGCGAACTGACCGCCGAGCGCATCGGCCAGATCTGGCTCAGCGTGCAGGGTGAAAGCCTCGGGCCGGCCATCGATATCCGTCCGGGCTACGAGAATTTCTGGATGTACATTCCGCACTTCATCCATTCGCCGTTCTACGTCTACGCCTATGCGTTCGGCGATTGTCTGGTGAACTCGCTTTACGCCGTCTACGAAAACGCTACCGAGGGTTTCGCCGAGCGCTATCTCGCCATGCTCGCAGCCGGCGGCACCAAGCATTATTCCGAGCTGCTCAAGCCATTCGGGCTCGATGCCAGGGATCCCAAATTCTGGGACGGCGGGCTGTCGGTCATCGCAGGCATGATCGACGAGCTGGAAGCGATGGGCTGACCCGGGGCGCCGGCGGCCACCAAACGGATTTGTGATGGGCCGCGGACACAATTTTTGCCGCGGTCGCCCTACATGATGACGGTGACGACAGGAGGGGAGTGCCCCATGATCGACATCCCGACGCGGCGCGTTGTACTTGGAGCGGGCGTCTTTGTAGCCGGTTCGCTGCTCATGGTCGATGGCAGCATGGCTCAGGCCCCGCTTGCACCCACGCCGGAATGCCACGATGGCGAGGCGGCAACATTGCCGCAAACCGAAGGGCCATTTTTTAAGCCGTCATCGCCTGAGCGGATCGAACTGCTCGAAGGAGGCATGGCGGGACAGCCGATCGAACTGGTCGGCTTCGTTCTTACCCGTGCCTGCAAACCGATCGCCGGAGCCTTGCTGGATTTCTGGCAGGCCGACGACAAGGGCCGATATGACAATTCCGGCTTTCGCTTGCGCGGTCACCAGTTCTCCGATGCGGAAGGGCGCTACCGGTTGCGCAGCATCGTGCCCAGCGCCTATGTCGGCCGCACGCGGCATATCCACGTGAAGGTGCAGCCGCGCGGCGGCCGCGTGCTGACCACCCAGCTCTATTTCCCGGGCGAAGCGCTGAACCGCACTGACGGCCTGTTTCGCAAGGAGTTGCTGGTACGCACGGCCAAGAACGCCGGCTGGCTCGCCGGGCGTTTCGATTTCGTGGTCGGCTAGGGGTGGCTCGCCTTCCGGGCGGGCGATGCATTTCCAGGCGACGTTTCGGGGCGGGGTTGGAAAAATTTGTTGGAGGGTTGGGGCGGCCCGACCCGCTGGATCCGGGATAATTGGCCTTCCGAATGACCCGATAGGCAAGGGGCCGTTGCCCTCCCAAACGCTTTGCGGTAATTGCACGCGAGAAACGCGGATTTTGACTGGGGATACCGATGGCAGACCATAACGAAGTGGCCTACACGACCGCTGACGGCAACGACTATCAGGCCCATGAGCAGACCTATGAAGGGTTCATCATGTTGGTCAAATACGGCACCATCGCCGTCGTAATCATTGTCGCCCTGATGGGCTATTTCCTGACCTGACGCGTCGTGCCTGCACCGCCGGCCCCGGCGGTGGCCAGAAAATTCGCACGCATGCCGGTTGCGAAACCGGTATCCAACTAAGCGAAAAAAACGCTAGTTTGCTTGCGCGCGCCCGCCGCGCCGGGGAGGCCTCATGAAAATTGCCGTTGCCAAGGAAATCGATCCGTCCGAACCGCGGGTTGCCGCTTCCCCGGACACCGTCAAGAAGTTCAAGGCGCTGGGCGCCGAAGTCGCGATCGAACCGGGTGCGGGCATCCAGTCGGGCCTGCCGGATTCCGAATTCACCGCTGTCGGTGCCACGGTCAGCGCGGATGCGTTGAAGGACGCCGACATCATCATCAAGGTGAAACGGCCGGAGGCCTCAGAACTCGCCAAGTACAAGCGCGGCGCGCTGGTCATCGCCATCATGGACCCTTACGGCAATGAGGCGGCGCTGAAGACGATCGCAGATGCCGGCGTCTCGGCCTTCGCGATGGAACTGATGCCGCGCATTACACGCGCACAAGTCATGGACGTGCTGTCCTCGCAGGCAAATCTCGCCGGCTACCGCGCGGTGATCGAGGCGGCCGAGTCCTTTGGCCGCGCGTTCCCGATGATGATGACGGCGGCCGGCACCGTGCCGGCGGCGAAGGTATTTGTGATGGGCGTCGGCGTTGCCGGCTTGCAGGCAATTGCGACCGCGCGCCGGCTCGGTGCCGTCGTTACCGCAACCGACGTGCGTCCGGCCACCAAAGAGCAGGTCGAATCGCTCGGCGCCAAATTCCTCGCAGTCGAGGACGAAGAGTTCAAGAACGCCCAGACCGCCGGTGGCTACGCCAAGGAAATGTCGAAAGAGTATCAGGCAAAGCAGGCCGCACTCACCGCCGAGCACGTCAAGAAGCAGGACATCGTGATCACGACCGCGCTGATCCCGGGCCGCCCCGCACCAAGGCTCGTCAGCACCGAGATGGTCAAATCGATGAAGCCGGGTTCGGTGCTGGTCGATCTCGCCGTCGAGCGCGGTGGCAACGTCGAAGGTGCGAAGGCAGGCGAGGTCGTCGATGTCGATGGCATCAAGATCGTCGGCTACACCAATGTCGCCGGCCGCGTGGCGCAATCGGCCTCGAGCCTTTACGCCCGCAACCTGTTCTCGTTCATCGAGACCCTGGTCGACAAGGCGAACAAGGCGCTCGCGGTCAATTGGGAAGACGAACTGGTGAAAGCCACCGCGCTGACTAAGGACGGCGCCGTCATCCATCCGAACTTCCAGCCGAAAGCCTAAGGAGAGAAGCCATGGAGCATGTCGCCCAAGTCGTCGACCCCTTCGTATTTCGGCTATCGATTTTCGTCCTCGCCGTCTTCGTCGGCTACTTCGTGGTCTGGTCGGTGACCCCTGCGCTGCATACGCCTTTGATGTCGGTGACGAATGCGATCTCCTCGGTGATCGTGGTCGGTGCGCTGCTCGCGGTCGGCGTGCCGATGATCTCGAGTGGCAGCGGCTGGGCACGCGGCTTCGGCTTCGTCGCGCTGATCTTTGCCTGTGTGAATATCTTCGGGGGCTTCCTTGTCACCCAGCGCATGCTGGCGATGTACAAGAAGAAGGCCAAGTGAAACGACGGCGTGCACCTCGCGGGTGACAAAGACAATGGGGACCTGAGATGAACGCCAATCTGGCTGCACTGCTGTATCTCGTGGCGGGCGTGCTCTTCATCCTGTCGCTGCGCGGACTGTCCAGCCCCGCGACGTCACGCCAGGGCAATCTGTTCGGCATGATCGGCATGGCGATCGCGATCGGCACGACGCTCGCGAGCCATCCGCCGGCGGACGGCGTGGCCTGGCTACTGGTCGTGCTCGGCATCGCCATTGGCGGCGGCATCGGCGCTGTCATCGCGCGGCGGGTGCCGATGACCTCGATGCCGGAACTGGTCGCGGCCTTCCACTCGCTGGTCGGCATGGCCGCGGTGCTGGTCGCCGCCGGCGCCTTTTACGCACCGGAAGCTTTCGATATCGGCAAGCCCGGCGCCATTCACGCCTCCAGCCTAGTCGAAATGTCGATCGGCGTCGCCATCGGCGCGCTGACCTTCACCGGTTCGGTGATCGCTTTCCTGAAGCTTTCGGCACGCATGAGCGGTGCGCCGATCATCCTGCCCGGCCGTCACATCATCAACATCGCGCTCGCGCTTGCGTTGGTGTTCTTCATTTTTGGCCTGGTCCGCTCCGGCAGCGCGCTCGACTTCTGGCTGATCACGATCATCGCCTTGGTGCTCGGCGTGCTCATGATCATCCCGATCGGTGGTGCCGACATGCCGGTCGTGATCTCGATGCTGAACTCCTATTCGGGCTGGGCCGCGGCCGGCATCGGATTTACGCTCGGCAATTCCGCGCTGATCATCACCGGCGCGCTGGTCGGCTCCTCGGGCGCGATCCTGTCCTACATCATGTGCCACGCGATGAACCGCTCGTTCATCTCGGTTATCCTCGGCGGCTTCGGCGGCGAAACCGCGGCCGCGGGCGGCGGCTCCGGCGAACAGAAGCCCGCCAAGCTCGGCTCGGCCGACGACGCCGCCTTCATCATGAAGAACGCCTCCAAGGTCATCATCGTGCCCGGCTACGGCATGGCGGTGGCACAGGCGCAGCACGCGCTGCGCGAAATGGCCGACCTCCTGAAGAAAGAGGGCGTCGAGGTGAAGTACGCGATTCACCCGGTCGCGGGCCGCATGCCCGGCCACATGAACGTGCTACTCGCGGAAGCCAATGTGCCCTATGACGAGGTGTTCGAGCTCGAGGACATCAACTCCGAATTCGCCCAGGCCGACATCGCCTTCGTGATCGGCGCCAACGACGTCACCAACCCGGCCGCGGAAGAGGACAAGACCTCGCCGATCTACGGCATGCCGGTGCTGCAAGTCTGGAAAGCCGGCACCGTCATGTTCATCAAGCGCTCGCTGGCATCGGGCTATGCCGGCATCGACAATCCGCTGTTCTATCGCGACAACACTATGATGCTGCTCGGTGACGCCAAGAAGGTCACCGAGAACATCGTCAAGGGGATGTAACGCGCTAGCAGGAAGTTCATGACCGGGCTGAAATGGCTGCTGATCATCGCTTCGGCGGGTTATATCTGTGGCCTGCTCGCGCTGTTCTTCGCGCAGCGCGCCGTGCTGTTTCCTGTCCCGACAAGCGCGCGCACGCCGCCGCAAGCGGCTGGCTTTCCCGAAGCAGAAGAACATGTCCTGGCCACAGCCGACGGTGAAAAGGTCATCGTCTGGCATGTTCCGGCCAAGCCGGGGCGTCCGGTCGTCCTCTACTTCCATGGTAATGGCGATTATCTCGCCCGCTTCTTCGGCCGTTTTCGCGGCCTGATCGCCGACGGGACAGGAATCGTCGCGCTCTCCTATCGCGGCTATGCCGGCTCGAGCGGGCAGCCGAGCGAGCAGGGATTGCTGCAGGATGCCGCGGCGGCCTATGCTTTCACGGCAGCGCGATACAGCGCGGACAGAATCGTTGCGTGGGGATCCTCGCTTGGCACCGGCGTCGCAGTTGCGCTGGCGGGCGAACAGCCGGTCGGAAAGCTGATCCTGGAATCGCCTTTTACTTCCATTGTGGACGTCGCCGCGTCCGCGTTCTGGTTTGCGCCGGTGCGACTGTTGATGCGCGATCAATTCCACTCCGACCGGCACATCACCCGGATCAGGGTTCCGCTGCTCATGATGCATGGCGCGCTCGATCCCACGATACCCGTTGCCTTTGGCGAACGGCTGTTCGCGCTGGCGAACGAGCCGAAACGGTTCGTCCGCCTCGCCCGCGGAGGTCACAACGATCTGGACAATTTCGGCGCGATTGAAATCGCGCGGAATTTTATCAACCTTGCGCAAGGATGGTCGCAGCATGGACGGGCATATCTTCCGTCCACCAACCGGTTGGGAACTTGACCGCATGAGCGCACATGAACCGATGCCGCGATCGGCCTGGATATTCCCGGCGCTGGCGATGGTGCTGTTTGCCGCGGCCACCGGCCTCGGGCTCACCTTTACGCCGTCAGTTGGCGGGTTCGTGTTTGCGGTGCTGCTGCTCGCAATCCTGTTCGGCACAGTGTTCGCAGCCGTGCACCATGCTGAGGTGATTGCCGAGCGGATCGGCGAACCCTATGGCACGCTGCTGCTGACGCTCGCCGTCACCATCATCGAGGTCGCGCTGATCGCCACCATCATGCTCGGCGAAAAGCCGCAGCCGGCGCTGGCCCGCGACACCGTGTTTGCGGTGGTGATGATCGTGTGCAACGGCCTGGTCGGCCTCTGCATCTTCATCGGCGGCTTGCGCTACCGCGAGCAGGATTTTCAGGTCTCGGGCGCCAACCTTTATCTCAGCGTGCTGTTCGTGCTGTCGACGATTACGCTGATCATGCCCAATTACACGCTGACGGCGCCGGGACCGATCTATTCGGCGGCGCAGCTTGGCTTTGTGGACCTGGTCACGCTCATGCTCTACGGCGTGTTCCTTTATACCCAGACGATCCGGCACAGTGATTATTTCATCAAGAGAGACGCCGGTGCTGCCACCGAAACTTCATCACTGTCGAACCGGATGCTGGCGCTCAGTATCGCGTTGCTGCTTATCTCCCTACTCGCCGTGGTGCTTCTGGCGAAAAAGTTTTCGCTGGTGGTCGATGTCGTGACTGCGATGATCGGCGCTCCACCGGCATTCGCTGGCGTTCTGGTCGCGGTCCTCATTCTGCTGCCGGAGGGAGTCACCGCTATCGCAGCGGCGCGCAACAATGATCTGCAGAAGAGCATCAATCTCGCGCTCGGATCGTCGCTGGCGACCATCGGGCTGACTATTCCCGCGGTCGGCCTGGCCACCTACGTGCTCGACAAGGAACTCGTGCTTGGGCTCAACGGTCAGGGCATGGTGTTGCTGCTGCTCACGTTCTTCCTGAGCATGCTCACCTTCGGCACCGGCCGCACCAACATCCTGTTCGGACTAGTGCATATGGTGGTGTTTGCCGTGTTCGTGTTTATGGTGTTCGTCCCGTAATCGGAGAAAAATGAAATGCTTGCTGCCAAGTCCGATGTTCAGGTCGACACACCAGAAGTCCGCGTCACGGAATGGCGGCTGGCGCCGGGCAGCGCCACCGGCCACCACACCCATGAAATGGATTACGTGATTGTGCCGGTGACCTCGGGCGAGATGACCATCGTCGCGCCGAACGGCGAACGCACCAAGGCGCAGCTCGCCTCCGGCAAATCCTATTTCCGGAAGGCCGGGGTCCAGCACGACGTGCTGAACGAGACCACAAGCGAGATTGTGTTTCTGGAGGTCGAGCTGAAGCCCTAAGCCTCTCTCGGGTTCCAGCTTGATCGCGGGTGCCGCACTTACGGCTCTGGGAGGAACCCGCAGGGCGATTGGCAGATGTCGCTGCACCTGCACAGGAACTGCTGAATTGCCATCGATCCGTCGTAGTTGATCCCTCAATGTGCCTCAAAGTTCCGGCAATTGGAGGGCCGCGGGGAGTGGCCGGAATGCTGAATTACCTCAAGAAATTTGCGGTGGACATCTTCCCCTCGGTGGCCGCGACGGTCATCGGGGCGTACATCGTCAACCACTACATCGTGACCAAGCCCAGCGCGGACGTTCCCGCGGCGGCGTCGGCGGCCGCCAATCCCGGCAAGGCTGCAGCCAGATCCGATGCCAAGATGTCTGATACCAACACGTCCGAGACCACGGCCAGCGTGAGCAATATTCCGGCCGCAGGCGTCAAGGCGAGGGGTGTCTCCGAGAAGGCCATCATGGAGAAGACCGCGGCCGAACGACCGGCGGTGGCTGAAAAGGCCCAAGCGAAAGCGGAAGAAAAGTCCGAAGCGAAGGCTGACGCCAAAGCCGATGCCAAATCCTCCGATGCCAAATCCTCCGATGCCAAATCCTCCGATGCCAAGTCCTCCGATTCCAAGTCTTCCGATCCTAAGTCCGACGTGAAATCAGCCGAGACTCCGGCCGACGCCGCCAGCAATCCGGCCGACCAGCGCCGTCATGCAGCGGCGCCGCGCGAGAAGGAAAAGATCAGGGTCGTGCTGCCGTCGCCCGTGCAGCCTGTGGCGTCCCAGCCCACTCCGGTTGTGGCGGCTGCGCCGGTCGCCGCGGTCGAGACTGCGGCTACGCCGGATGAACGGCGCGATGCCAACGATCTGGCGCGCGCCGCGATCGAACGCCTGCGCGCCAACGGCGAAACGTCTCCGCGCGCCCCCGAGACGGCCCGTGCTCCTGAAGCACCCCGTGCCCCCGAAACATCCAGGGTCGCAAATGCGCCTGCTGCCGTGAATGCACCCACGCTTCGTCCGCTGCCGCCGCCGGTCATGATCTCGGGCCCATCCGCTGGCGAACCCAATGGTCAGGTTTCGGCGCAGCCACGGCCGCCTTATGCTGAGGCCATCGACCCGAACCGCCCAGTCCCGCCCGCCGAAATTCCGGTCTCGCGCCCGCTCGATCTGCGTGCCGAAGTTGCGGAGCCTTCCGTCCGCGAACGCGCCACGGCGGCTGCCGAGGACGCGCTGTCGACCGCCAAGTCGATCTTCCACGCGGTGCTGCCGAAATAGTCTGCGGTCTTCGACCGAAAGCGTCCAGATCATGATGCGATTTCGTAGAATCGCATCATGATCTCATCTTTTTGTTTGAGCATGATCTTTCGGAAAACCGCTTCGCACTTTCCCGGATCATGCTCTAGCCGCCGGTACGCGCGAGCCCGCTTCGGGCGGCGTCATCCTTGGGGCGGAGCGCGAGCGCACGGCCGTAGGACATGAACGCCTTGGCTTTATCGCCGAGGCGCTCATACGTAACGCCGCGTGCCGACCAGGCTTGCGCGCTGTTGGGATCGGCCTGCACCGCTTCGTCCAGATCGGAAGCGGCTTCCTTTGTCTTGTCGATGGCAAGGTAGCTGCTCGCCCGCGCCAACAGCGGCTCGACCCGTTGCGGCGTCAGGCCATTGGCCGCGGTGAAATCGGCGATCGCCTGCTCATGCTGCTTGTCGGCCTGATAGATCAGGCCGCGGCCGTACAGCGCCTGCACGTTGTAGGGATCGAGTGCGAGCGCGCGGTCGAATTCCGCGAGCGCTTCCTCCGCCTTGCCGGATTTGGCGAGCGTCTGGCCGCGCGTAGCGTGGCCCTGGCCATCGCTGACGCTTTGTCCGCTGATCGTGCCGGTCGGTTTCTGTTCGACGGCCTGCGGCTTTTCCTTATCCGATCCCCACGATCCCAGGTCGAACGAACAGCCGCCGAGAGGAAGAGCGAGAACGATCGCGAGCAGCACGATGGGTGCGGCCGTGAAGCGCGAAGCGCAGGGAAGTGTATTGCGGTCGGTAACGGCCATGCGGAGGAATACTCGCGCGTCGAACATGGCATAGGTAACCCGATGGCTCGCAAAATGCATCGGTCAAAATGGCCGCAACGGCATCGACGGTGATGTGTTATCAGCAGGCTGCGCGCGAGAGCGCCGATTTTCCGGCGCGCTCCGAATTCTGCGGAACAAGATCGCGAAAAACAAAACGCGGACCCAAGGCCCGCGTTTTTCGTTCAAATCTAGCGAACTGCTTAGCGCGGTCCGCGCGGACCTGCGCCTGGGCTACGGCCGCCAGCGCCACCACGGTCGCCACCGGGACCGGCGCCGAACACTGGCTTGGGCTTCATCGGCAGCAAGCCTTCACGCTGCAGCTTCTTGCGGGCCAGCTTGCGCGCGCGGCGCACGGCTTCGGCCTTTTCACGGGCCTTCTTCTCGGACGGCTTTTCGTAATGGCCGCGGAGCTTCATCTCGCGGAAGATACCCTCGCGCTGCATCTTCTTCTTCAGCGCCTTGAGGGCTTGATCGACATTGTTATCGCGGACGAGAACCTGCACGCGGCATCCTCTTTCAATTGATCGGATAGGAATTCTGGTAAAGCGAAGGGCCGGCGAAAGGCCTGATCCTCAACCCTGAGCGCGGGCATGTAGCAGACAAAACCGCAGATGTCCACCTGAGAAGCCGGTTTCCGGCCCGGAAAAGCCCGGAAAATCGGCGGGATTAGGCCTACAGACGCCGATTTCCTCAAATAACGAGCCCTTCACGGCGCCTCCCTAGCATCCAGCTACGCAAAAACATGCGGGAGGCGAGTATGAATACCAAAAAATATACCGCTGAAGCGATCGGCACGTTTTGGCTCACTTTCGCGGGATGCGGCAGCGCGGTCATCGCCGCGGGTTTTCCGGAGGTCGGTATAGGCCTGGTCGGTGTGTCCCTGGCATTCGGCCTGAGCGTCGTGACCATGGCCTATGCGATCGGCCACATCTCCGGCTGCCATCTCAATCCCGCCGTCACGATCGGTCTCGCGGCCGGCGGACGGTTTCCGGCACAGCAGATCGTTCCTTACGTGATCGCGCAGGTGATCGGTGCTGTCGCTGCCGCGGCGTTGCTCTATGTGATCGCAAGCGGCGCGCCCGGCTTCGATCTGGCCAAGGGCTTTGCCTCCAACGGCTATGACGCGCATTCGCCCGGTCAGTACGGCATGGTGGCCTGCTTCGTCACCGAAGTGGTGATGACCATGATGTTTCTGTTCATCATCATGGGCGCTACCCACGGCAAGGCGCCTGCGGGCTTTGCGCCGCTCGCCATCGGATTGGCGTTGGTGATGATCCATCTCGTCAGCATCCCCGTCACCAACACGTCGGTGAATCCCGCGCGCAGCACCGGGCCCGCGCTGTTCGTCGGCGGCTGGGCGCTGGCGCAGCTTTGGCTGTTCTGGGTTGCGCCCTTGATCGGCGGTGCGCTCGGCGGCGCGATCTATCGCTGGCTCAGCGAGGAGCCGGCCGGCGTTGTGGAAGGCTTGAAGACCGCCTGATCTAGCAAACGCGCCCGGCGGGCGAGCTACGTCTTGCTTGCCGGAGCCACCTCAGTGACATGGCCCATCTTGCGGCCCGGCCGCGGCGTGCCCTTGCCGTAGAGATGAACCGTGGCGCCGGGGACCGTCAGCCATTGCTCATAGTCGAGGATATCGTCGCCGATCAGGTTGGTCATGGTGACCTGGCCGTGACGAACTGGCTTGCCAAGCGGCCAGCCGGCAATCGCCCGGATGTGCTGCTCGAACTGGGAGATTGAGGCGCCGTCCAGCGTCCAGTGCCCGGAATTATGCACCCGCGGCGCGATCTCGTTGACCAACACGTGCGGTCCGCCGTTTCCGGCAACGACGAACAGCTCGACCGCGAGCACGCCGACATAGTCGAGCGCATGGGCGATCTTCTCGGCAACGGCTCGCGCCTGTGCGGTCAGCTCATCCGATATCGCCGCCGGCACGCGCGAGAATTTCAGGATGTGATCGCGATGCTCGTTTTCGGTGACGTCGTAGCATTCGACATGGCCATCCGCCGATCGCGCGGCGATCACGGAGATCTCGCGCTCGAAGGGAATGAAGGCTTCGAGGATCGCGGATTTGGTGCCGAGTTCTTCCCAAATGCGAATGGGGTCGTCGCCCTCGCGAATGATCGCCTGGCCCTTGCCGTCATAGCCGAAACGGCGGGTCTTGATCACGGCGGGAAGGCCGAGGCGGGCAATGGCGCTCTGCAGGGTCTCCGGCGATGACACGTCGGCATAGTCGGCGGTGTCGATGCCGAGCCGCTTGACGAAATCTTTCTCGATCAGCCGGTCCTGCGTGGTTTCGAGGATTTTCTGCGCCGGCAATACCGGACGGCGTGCAGCCAGCACCATGGCGGTGGCGGCCGGCACGTTCTCGAATTCGTAGGTGATGACGTCGACATCATTGGCGAACAATTCGAGCGCCTCGACGTCGGCATATTCGGCGCAGGTTGCGTTCAGCACCACGTCGAAGGCGGGCGAGTCCGGATCCGGCGAAAACACCTGGCATTTGAGGCCGAGGCGCGCCGCCGCCATGGCCAGCATCCGGCCCAATTGTCCGCCGCCGAGAATTCCGATGGTGTCGCCCGGCTTCAGCTTCACCTTGTCTGAAACCGTCACGCCGAACCCTCCGGGCGCTCTTTGACCGCATCCGTCTGCTGCTTGCGCCAGGCGGCCAATCGCGTCGCCAGCGCCGGGTCATTCAGCGCGAGCACGCTTGCCGCGAGCAGGGCGGCATTGATGGCGCCGGCCTTGCCGATCGCCAGCGTGCCGACGGGAACGCCGGCCGGCATCTGCACGATCGAGTACAGCGAATCGATCCCCAACAGCGCCTTGGATTCGACGGGAACGCCGAACACGGGGAGTTCCGTCAGCGCCGCCGCCATGCCGGGCAGGTGCGCCGCGCCACCGGCGCCGGCAATGATGATCTTGAAACCTTGAGCCTTGGCGCCCTTGGCGAAGGCGAACAGCCGGTCCGGGGTCCGGTGGGCCGAGACGATGCGCTTTTCGCAGTCGATCCCGAGCGCCGCCAGCGTCTCGGCGGCGTGGCGCATGGTCTCCCAGTCGGACTGGCTGCCCATAATGATGGCGATCGGTGCGGTCATCTCGTCAATTCTGTTCGGGAATCCATAAACATAGGCCGATTATAAGGTCGGCCCGGGGCTCATCCAAGGCGTGGCAAGGGATCAGGAATGGACTATCCTGTCTTGGTGAATCCCGGCAAGCCTTCATAAGCGTGCCTGCACAGGGAAGGCCATGAAGAAGAAAACCAGGGCGACCGCCTCCAGGGCCGGAAAACGCCCTAAAAACGCGGCTTCCGGGCGAAAATCAGCACCGCGGCGATCGCCGCCACCAGCATCTCGGCCGCCGGCAGCTTCCAACGAAACTAAGGCGACGATTCGCCGGCTGAAAGCGGAGCTCGCCCGGACTCAGGCGCAGATCGAGGAACTTCAGGCCTCCGCCGATACTGATTTCCTGTTGGGCATCCCGAACCGGCGCGGTTTCGAGCGCGAGCTCAATCGCGCGATCGCCTACATAAAACGCTATCGCGCCAGCGGTGCCCTGGTCGTGCTCGACGTCGATCGGCTGAAGCCGATCAACGATGCCTTCGGACATGCCGCGGGCGACCAGGTGCTCAAGGCTATCGTCGCGGCGCTGCTGGCGCAGGTGCGCGCCTCCGACGTGGTGGGCCGGCTCGGCGGCGACGAGTTTGCGCTGCTGTTGTGGAATCTCAGCGAGACCGACGCCAGGGCCAAGGCGGCCGCGCTGGAGGAGGCGATCGATCGCCTCAGTTTCGTGTTCGATGGCCGCACCATTACCGCGGGCGCCTCCGCGGGCGTCTCGGTGCTCGATACCCACTCCGAAGCCGGCCGTGCGCTGGAAGCGGCCGACAGCGCAATGTATGTGCGCAAGGCGTTGCGGCGGCATGAGGCGAAGGCGTAGCGTGGGCAAATCAAAGGCGCGCTTCGCGCCGCGCCCACCAGCGGACGAGCATGGAAGAAAGCTGGTGGGCACGCTTGCGCTTTGCCACCCCACAAATTCCGATCAACGATCTAATTAAAGCCCGCTGAGATCGTCCGGCACGTTGCCGAACTTGCGCAGCAGTTTCGCATCACCGAATTCACCCATCATGGGATCGCCGCTGCGGCTGAAGGCAACGGCGCCGATGCTGCCGGCCATCCGCGACATCGTCTCGGCGCGCCGCAACGCGATGGTCGGGCTCTGACATTCTTCCGCGGCGCCCGCTACCGGCGAGCCGCTATCGTCCTGCAGAAATGGCATTGCGACGTAATAGGTGACATCGGCCATTGTATCGCTCCAGTGTGATCGTTCCAGATCAGGCCGCGTTGCTACTCGCACGTTTGGCCGGCACACAGCCGGCCGCTATCGCGGCCTGCAGTTCCTCCAGTTCGATTTCCAGATACTCGTTCGCCATGATCAGCGCCTTGATGGTCGAGCGCAGATTGCCGTCGCACATCGCGATCGCCTGATCGCAGGCCTGCTCGTAACGGTTGTTGTCGGACAGGGGCGGCGTGGTGGACATGGCTGGACTCCCGAGGCTGGCGGCAGGAAGGCATGTTCTCTGTTTGTTCTAGTCGAGTCAAGCCGCATCCGCCAGCCGGAGGCCCTTTTTTGCCGGCCGCCCGGCAAGCCATCGTGCCGCGGCGTGTGGATGTCGGGGAAAAGAATCTGCGACGGCGGACTGGTTTGCGCGCCGAACCAGCGGAGCGCGTCAAGCGCAACGATCAGGCGATGATGTCAGGCGTGATCTGGTCTTCGATGAAGGCGATGCGGTCGCGCAACTGCAGCTTGCGTTTCTTCAGCCGCTGCAGCCGCAACAAGTCCGGCGCCGGCGACTGATGCAGCGCGTCGATCGCCGCATCGAGATCGCGATGCTCCTGCTGCAGCCTGGCGAGCTCGGTTTCAAGCTCGCGCTCATCATCGTCGGTCATGGTGTACGTTAGCTGAAAGCGCGATCAGGTTGCGAACGGATTCTTCGGATGACGGTGAATATCGTCCCTGCGAGGCCGCTCTGCAAGCGGATCGGGTTCCATAGTCACGATTGGTTACAGATAAGCCCGAAAAATATGAGAGTCCCGATTCTGGATACCCATCGACAGATTCGGCGGCTGGTGTACACTCGCGCGTCCGGATCGAATCTGAGGTTTCACCCACCGAGGAGATTTCGTATGGCACTACAGGCGCATCTTGTTGAGCTTGAACGTAAGCACAAGATTCTCGAGAATGAATTGCACGAAGCGCTCGTGCACCTTTCCACAGACGACCTGCAAATTGTCGAGTTGAAGCGCCGCAAGTTGATGGTCAAGGATCAGATCGAGCGGTTGAAGCAAACCGCCGACGAAACCCTCCACTAAGTAGTCCAGCAAGGTATCGAAAATCCCCACACGGCCGGATGGGCGCCGATGCGCTCGTCCGCGTGTCGGTGATGCTTCGGCCTCCGTCACAGCTCCGCCAGCGCGCCGACGTGATCGGCGATCGCGAGCGATGACGTCAGTCCTGGCGATTCGATGCCGAACAGGTTGATCAGTCCGGCAATGCCGTGATCGGCAGGACCCTGGATGAGAAAATCCTGCGTCGCGACGGCCGGCGGCACGATTTTCGGCCGGATTCCGGAATAGCTTGGCATCAGCGCGCCGTCCGGCAGCGTCGGCCAATAGCGCCGGATCGCGGGATAGAATCGTTCGGCGCGGGCAGGGTCCACCGCATAGTCGATGCTCTCGACCCATTCGACGTCGGGGCCGAACCGGGCCTGTCCGGCCATGTCGAGCGTGAGGTGCACGCCCAGCCCACCGGGCTCCGGCACCGGATAGATCAGGCGCGAAAATGGAGCCCGCGCACTGCAGCTAAAATAATTGCCCTTGGCGAGATAAGCACAGGGAATCATTTCGATCGGCATGCCATCGATACTGCGCGCCACCGTGGGCGCGCCCAATCCGGCCGAATTGACGAGCAGGTTGCACGCAAGGGTCATCGGCGCATCGCCGCCGGCTTCGATTTCGATACGACCGGCGTTGGTTCGCGCGTGCAGCAGCGGGGTGTGGAATGCGAAAGCCGCGCCGGCTTCTTCCGCATCGCCCCGCAGCGCTAGCATGTAGGCGTGGCTGTCGATGATGCCGGTGGACGGTGACAACAGCGCCGCGTTGCAATTCAACGCCGGCTCCAATTCGCGCGCCGCTTCGCCCGTCAGCAATTGCATGTCGTCGACGCCATTGGCCTCGGCATGCGCGCGGATCGATTGCAGCTTCTCGGTTTCCTTCGGCGTCGTCGCCACGATCAGCTTGCCGCAATTGCGGTGCGGAATGCCGTGGTCGCTGCAATACCGGTAGAGCGCGCGCTTGCCGCTGACGCACATCTGCGCCATCAGGCTGCCGGCACGGTAATAGATGCCCGCATGAATCACCTCGCTGTTGCGCGAGGAGGTGACGGTACCGATGCCTTCGGCGGCCTCGAGCACGATTACTTCGCGGCCCGCCTGGGCCAGGCGCCGAGCGATCGCGAGCCCGATCACCCCCGCTCCAATGATGACGCAATCGACCTTGTCCATGTCAGCTTCAGGCCCGGAAATCTGGCGCAGGAATCGGCGCATGCCACGATCGGCAATCATCGTTGCGTTCGGTGGGGCTGTCGAACAACCCGTTGGTTTGCCTCGACATACGCAGTAAACGCAGTCCCGTTAGCGAAGCATTAATCATGTCGGGCCAATTGCCGTAATTTGGGTCATATTTTAGAATTGTGCGGGTAGTCGTTTACCCGATCCAAACCCGTCAAGCCAGACACTCCCCCCGCAAACCTCGGGTGGGTAATGGCTGACAGCAACCGGCAGGCAGGACGGAAGAATTCGATTCCGGCGCAGGCCTTCGTCTGTCTGCTCGCCATTGCTGCGCCGTGCGGGCCGGCGTGGGGGGCCGCATCCTCCAGCGGCTATGCGGCGGCGAGCTATATCGGGGAATTCGATTCCACCATGGTCTGGGAGCTCCTGATCGGCGGGATCGTCGTCGCCTCCTTCCTGGCCGCGATTGGCATCTGGATTTTGTCGGCGCTGCGCGGGGCGAAGCGCGCGCAATTGCAGCGCAGCGCGTTCATCAGTTCGGCGCTCAACAATCTCAACCAGGGCGTGATGATGACCAACGCGCAAAACCGCGTGGTCTTCTGCAACGACCGTTTCCTCGAAATGTACGGGCTGAGCCGCACTGAGATTTCGAGCAGCATGACCGGCCGCGAACTGCTCGAACTGCGGCGCGAGCGGGGACTGCTCAATCTCACCGTCGAAGAGTTCGGCAACCTTGCACGCCGCCCGGAAGGTGTCGTCACCGAACTGCCGAACGGCCGATCGGTGTTGTCGAAGATCTTCCGCCTGCCCAATGGCGGGACGATCGGAACGCATGAGGATTGCACCGAGCAGCGCCAGTTGTCGCGCAAGCTGGCATCGACCACCAAGTTTCTGGAATCGGTGCTCGACAACGTTCCGGTCTGTGTCGCCGCCAAGAACATCGAGGACGGCCGCTATATCTTCGCCAACCGTGCGTTCGAGCGATTCTCGCGCTTCTCCCGCGATCACATCATCGGCAAGCGCGCCGACGAGATCTTCACGCCCGAAACCGCAAAGAGCATCGAGGCGGCGGACCAGGCGGCGCTGAACGCGCCGGAAGGTTACCAGCGCAGCGAATACGTCGTCGAACGGGGCGATAACAGACGCGTTCTCTCCTCCAACCGCGTGGTTGCGCGCAACGAGAACAACAAGCCGGAATTCCTGATCGCGCTGTTCGACGACGTCACCGACCGCCGGTCACTGTCGCGCGAACTCGAAAACACCAAGAAATTCCTCGAGCTGGTGGTCGACAACATCCCGGTATCACTGATCGTGGAGCGCGTCAGCGATGGGCGCTACCTGCTCGCCAACCGCAGCGCCGAAACCATTCTCAATCGCCGCCGCGAGGATGCCACCGGCCTGACCGCTACCGACATCTTCAATCCGCGCGAAGCCAAGCTGATCATCGCGCGCGACGAGGCCGCGATCAAGAAGCGCGGCCTGCTCACCGAGGAGCACCCGATATCCACCAAGGACGGGCTGCGGCTGTTCCTGACCCGCCGCATGACGGTGCTCGACGAGGCCGGCGAGCCGCAATATCTGATTAAGACCCATGAGGACGTCACCGATCGCCGCCAGACCGAGTCGCGGATGGCGCACATGGCCTACCATGACGGCCTGACGGATCTGCCGAACCGCGCCGCCTTCCTGCAGGCGCTGGCCCAGATGATCGAGGCCTGTGCCGGCACGGACGAGGAATTCGCGGTGCTGTGCGTCGACCTCGACGGCTTGAAGGAAATCAACGATGTGTTCGGCCACGCGACGGGCGACAAGCTCCTGATCGAGGTTGGGGGCCGCATCCAGGCCTGCGCCCGGGGTGGCGTGGTGGCCCGGCTCTCCGGCGACGAGTTCGGTCTGATCATCGACGGCAAACAGCCGGAGGCGGGCAAGGCACTTGCCGAAAAACTCGCGCAGACGATGTCCGACGAGTTCGTGATCGACGGCAAGTCGGTGCGGACCGGGGTGACGACCGGCATCTCGGTATTTCCGCATAATGGTTCGGATGCGGCTTCGCTGCTGGCCAATTCCGGCGCGGCGCTGTTCCGCGCCAAGCAGAAGTCGCGTGGCTCGATCAGCATTTTCGAACCGGAGATGGACCAGCAGATCCGCGACCGCCGCGTGCTGCACCAGGATCTCTCGATGGCGATCAGGAACGGGGAATTGTCGCTGTACTACCAGCCGCAGGCCGCGGCGGGCTCGACGATCGCTGACAGCAAGGTCATCGGCTTCGAGGCGCTGGCGCGCTGGATACATCCGGTGCGCGGCTTCGTGTCACCAGGCGATTTCATTCCACTTGCCGAAGAAAGCGGCCTGATCGTCGAAATGGGCGTCTGGATCCTGCGCGAAGCCTGCCGGGAGGCTGCCTCCTGGCCGGTGCCGATGCAGATCGCCGTCAACCTGTCGCCAGCGCAATTCATGCATGGCGATTTGGTCAGCTTGGTGCATTCGATCCTGCTCGAGACTGGCCTCGCGCCCGACCGGCTCGAGCTCGAAATCACCGAAGGCGTGCTGATCGAGGATTTTGACCGCGGTCTGGCACTGCTGCGGCGGCTGAAGGCGCTCGGCGTGCGCATCTCGATGGACGATTTCGGTTCCGGCTATTCCTCGCTGAGCTATCTGCAGGCCTTCCCGTTCGACAAGATCAAGATCGACCGCGCCTTCGTCATGAATCTCGGGCGCAATCCGCAATCGGCGGCGATCGTGCGCGCCGTCATCGATCTCGGCCACGGCCTCGAAATGTCGATTGTTGCCGAAGGCGTGGAGACCCAGGAACAGCTCGGCTTCCTCGCCGACGAGGGCTGCGACGCGGTGCAGGGCTATTTCCTCGGCAAGCCCCAGCCTATCGGGCACTACGCCGGGCTGGTCGGCCGCAGTGCCGCAAATCCCGTCGAGACTGCACGCAAGCTCGCCAGCGCCTGATTTCGCGAAGCTGCCTCATCCTGCTCTCACGACCGATCATGCCAACGGCTGCGTGACCTCGCGGGCTGTTCGGATGTGAGCTTCGACCGCGCCCTGGCTTGCCTTCCATTGCGGCCCTGGCTATTTTTGCAGCCTATCTGATCGAGAAAGGAGGGCTGCGCGGTGACGACATTTTTCCGGCACTATCGCCAGCGTGGCCCCGTCAACGCCCTGCAAATGCGTTTGCAGGGCTGACCAGAGACCTTTCGCAAATCTCTTCCTGGTCTGCCCCGTCGCAATGCGGCGTCGAACGTCTGCTCGCTCGCGCTTGCATTTTCGGTAACTCGCCGCGCTCCGACACCAACATCCGATGATGGCTGCATGCCCCGGACGTCGTGATCGCCGGCAAGACCAGGGATAGATCATGACCGTCATCAATATCCGCAATCTCGGCGTGACGCTGAATGCTCCGCTGTTTTCCCGACTGAACCTTGTCGTTAATGCCGGTGACCGTATCGGGCTCGTCGCAGCCAATGGCCGCGGCAAATCCACGCTGCTGCGCTGTATTGCCGGCCTGATGGAGCCAGGGGAAGGCGAGGTCACCAGATCGCGAGGACTGACCATCGGGTATGTCGAGCAGGAGGTGCCGTCCATGCTGATGGATACGCCGTTTGATGCGGCGGTGCTTGAGGCGCTGCCCGTCGACCGACGGGCAAGCGAAAGCTGGCGAGTCGAAATGGCCCTGGAGTCGCTGGAGGTGCCTGAGGCGCTGCGGCGGAGGCCGCTGAAGCAACTGAGCGGCGGCTGGCAGCGGCTTGCCTTGCTTGCCCGCGTCGTAGTGACCGAGGTCGACGTGTTGTTGCTCGACGAGCCAACCAACCATCTGGACCTCGCCCGAATCCGTCAGCTTGAAAATTGGCTGAACGCGCTGCCGCGCGACTTGCCGTTCGTGATAGCGAGCCATGACCGTGCCTTTCTCGACGCGACCACGAACCGCACGGTATTCTTGCGACCCGAGCAGTCACAAATATTTTCGTTGCCCTATACTCGGGCCCGCGCCGCGCTCAGCGAGGTGGATGCATCGGATGAGCGGCGCTACCAACGTGACGTAAAGGCGGCCCAGCAGCTTCGCCAGCGCGCTGCAAAGCTCAACAATATCGGGGTCAATTCCGGTAGCGACCTCCTGTTGCAAAAGACGAAGCAACTGAAGCAGCGGGCCGAAGAGCTGGAAGATTCAGCAAAGCCCGCGCACCTGGAGCGATCTGCAGGGACGATCAAGCTGGCCAATCGCGGAACGCATGCCAAGCTTTTGATTGCGCTGGACGATGCCGCCGTCGCCGCCCCGGACGGCAGGTTGCTGTTCAAGACCGGCAAGCAGTTCGTCTGCAAGGGAGACCGGATCGTGCTCTTGGGATCGAACGGGGCGGGCAAGACCCGGCTTGTCGCGATGCTGCGTCAGGCGATCGAAAACCCGGAAGCTATGCAGGCCGGTATCAAGGTTACGCAGTCGCTTGCTCTCGGCTATTGCGGCCAGGATCTTGCCGATCTTGCCGATGCAGACACGCCGATGCGCACGATCGTCAGCCGATTTGACGTTGGTGATCAGCGGGCACGCGCATTGCTCGCCGGCGCAGGCCTGTCGGTTGCGATGCAGAGCCGTCCGATCGGCCGGCTTTCCGGCGGACAGAAGGCGCGTCTCGGGATGCTCTTGCTGCGGCTTGCCCAGCCAAACTTCTATCTGCTCGATGAGCCAACCAATCACCTGGACATTGAGGGGCAGGAGGCGCTGGAAGACGAATTGCTGGAGCATCAGGCAAGCTGCTTGCTGGTTTCACATGATCGCAACTTCATGCGCGCGGTAGGAAACCGGTTTTGGCTGATCGAAAAAAAGAAGCTGGTGGAACTGGAGGGACCGGAGCGCTTCTTCGTATCGATCGGCGCAACCGGCTGAGCGGCGCTTGATTCATTTCCAGGAGCGGCATCTATTTTTGGCCATCATGACCGAGTGTAGTGAAATCGGCTTCTCTCCAGTCACCCATAGCGTATGGCGGACTACGATCTCGCGATCATTGGCGGCGGGTTGAACGGCGTCAGCATCGCGCGGGACGCCGCCGGCCGCGGCCTGCGCGTCATCCTGCTGGAGCAGGGCGATCTCGCCGCGGGTGCCTCGTCGGCCTCGCCGCGGCTGATTCACGGCGATCTGGCAAGCCTGGAGCGCCGGCACTTCTTGCGGGTTCGGACGGCGCTCGCCGAGCGCGATATCTGGCTCAGGATCGCGCCGCATCTGGTGCGCCCGAAGCGCTTTGCGATTCCCGCCCATTCGGATGAACGCCCGGACTGGCAGTTGCGTTCATGGCTTCTGTTGTACGACCGGCTGGCCTCGCGCAGCGGTCTGCCGGCCTCGGCGACTGTCGACGTCACGCATCATCCGATCGGCAACGCGCTGAAGCGGCCGTTCGGCACCGCCTTTGAGTATTCCGACTGTGTCGTGGACGATTCCCGGCTGGTGGTGCTCACGGCCGTCGATGCCGCGGCCCGCGGCGCGGTGATTCGCACCGGCGCGCGCTGCACCCGGGCCGAACGGGGCAAGGAATGGCGGCTGGTGACGATCGATCGCGGCTTTCGCCAGGTGATCACGGCAAGGGCGATCGTCAACGCCAGCGGCGCCTGGACGTCGTCCGTCGCCGAGACGGTGTTGCGCGTGCCGCCGCCGAAGGTTGCCGCCGAGCAGATGGACCAGATCGTGGTCCGTCGTCTGTTCGATAGCGACAATATCTATGTATTCCAGAACCGCGATGGACGGCTGATTTTCGCCAGCCCCTATGAGCGCGATTTTACCCTGATCGGCACCGCCAACCATGCTTTCAAGGGCGATCCCGCCATCGTTGCGATGGCGGCCGGTGACGTCGCCTATCTCTGCGATGCGGCGAACCGCTATTTCCGCGAGCGGATCGAGACGGTCGATGTGGTGCGTACGCTTTCCGGGGCCAACATGGTGCGGAACGCCGCGAGCGGACGCGACGGGGCGATGACGCTCGACCACGGCCGCGGAAGAGCGCCGCTGCTCACGGTGTTCGGCGGCGACGTCACGACGTCGCGGCTGCGCGCAGAGCAAGCGGTCTCGAAGCTGACGCCGTTCTATCCGATGTCGCCGCGCTGGACCGCGACGGCGCCGCTGCCCGGCGGTGATTTTACCTGGGACCGCTTCGACGACGAAGTCGACGAAGTGCGCGAGCGCTGGCGATTTCTCGGCGAGGATCAAGCGCGGCGCCTGGTCGCGGCCTACGGCTCGAACGTCAAGGCGATCCTGGGCGACGCCAAGGAGCGCGGCGACCTCGGCCTTGCTTTCGGACCGGAATTGACGGGCGCAGAGGTCCGCTATCTTATGCAGCGGGAATGGGCGCGTTTTCCGGACGATGTCTTGTGGCGACGCTCGAAGCTTGGCCTCACCATGCTGCCGGAGGACCGCGACGCGCTGGCGGCGTTCATGGCGGCGGCCATGTGAGGAAATGGATCGGATATGCGGTACGCGATCTTGCCAACATTCTTCCTGGCAATAGGTGGCCTAATCGCAGGACTGGCCTACCGCTACCTCGTCAATGATCCGATCGAAGCTACGTTGCCAAACTATCTCCGGAGCAGCTTCCACGGAATGGGCATGACGCTGGCCGGACGGGGCGTTCATCTCTACTTCACGTCGCGACGCAACGAATGGGTCAGCAAATGGCCGCTGCTGGCGGATCTGGCGGTGCGCTCCGCGGCCATGGCCATCGTCGTTGCGAGTGCCGCGCTGATCCTACAGGCGGCGCTCTATGGCGAATGGATCGAGACGAAGTGGCTGATTGAACAATTTCCTCTGATCGTTGCGATCGGCTTCGTAGGCTCCATGCTTATTGGGTCAGCCTTCGAGCTGACGCGCCTGGTCGGCAGCCGCGTGCTGTTCAACGTAGCGCTCGGGCGATACCGAAGCCCGGTGCGGGAAGCGCGCGTGCTGATGTTTCTCGATCTCGCAGGTTCGACCTCGCTCGCCGAGACGATGGGCGAATTGCGCGTGCAGGGCCTGCTCACCCGCTTCTTCTTCGACATCGATGGTGCGATCGTCGCGCATGGCGGCGAGGTTCACGCCTATGTCGGCGATGAAGTCATTGTGACGTGGCCGCTCGATGAGAGGATGTCGGCGGGCCGCTGCATCGACTGCTTCTTCGCGATTGCCGACAGCATCGCTGACAAAGCGGACGCCTACAGGCAGGAGTTCGGCATAGTGCCGAGCTTCCGCGCCGGCCTGCATGCCGGTTATGTGGTGATCAGCGAGTGCGGCAGCTCACGCCGCCAGCTTGCCTATTTCGGCGATACCGTGAACGTGACGGCGCGGCTGCAGGAGCACTGCAAGGAAGTTGGCCGGAACTTGCTGGTGTCTTCCGACCTGCTGCGCCACATGAAGCTGAAGCCGGCCTTCACCGCCGAAGCGCTCGGCGAAGTTCGCTTGCGGGGGCGGGCGGCGGCAATCGAGGTGTTTGCCGTCGAACGACGTGGCTGATCGTCGCGACCTGCTTGACCTCGCCTAGTTTCGCTGCGCCTGCCGCGACCAGGCCTCGTCACGCGCCGAAGGCCTACGGTCAAGCCGGGCTGAGATGCGGCTCGCGGCTGCTTCGCCGCGACCGGCGCGAAGGTACGCCACGATCAGCGTGTCCTCCCACAATTCGCGCTGGGCGTGGCTGCCGCCGATCCGCGTCAACTCGGCAAGGGCCGGTTCGAGCAGGCGGATCGCTTCCGCATTGTCGCCTTCCGCAAACGCCCGGATACCGCGGCAGAGGTCGATGGCAGCCTGCCCCGGCAACAGCTTGCCGTCGGCTGCGCGTGTTTCGAGCTGCGCCAGTCGCGTTTCCAGCGCATCGCTGCCGGTCATTGCGGTAGCCAGCGCAAAATGAACGTCGGCAAAATGCGCGCCGGCTTGCGGAAAGTACTTTTCGCCATAGGCGGCGATATCCCGCCAATGCGCCTCCAGCCCGGTCTGGCCGGCCAGCGCAAGCCGCCACAGCAGCGAGGCGCCGTCGGTGAAGATGTTCAGCGGCGGATACGGCCGGTCCGCCGGCTTGATATGCTGCTCGTAGATCGCAAGCGCGCCGTCGAGATCGCCGGCGTCGAGCAAGGTCAACGCGATATGCCAGGCCAGGTGCCCATGCAGAAAGCTCTGGCGGTCATGCGCGGGCATCCATTGCGAAAGGAAGCGGCGGCCGGCTTCCATGTCGCCTTGCTCGAACATCGCATGCGAGAGGCCATGCGCCGCGTTGGCGTTGGCCGACCGCAGCCCCATCGCGCGCTCGGACAGGCTCCGGCCGGTGGAGAGATTTCCCGCCTCGGTGTGCGACCAACCGAGGTAGCTGACAAACCACCAGTCCTCGCCATAATGGCGTGCGTGGCGTTCGCAGATCGCGAGCTTGGCCGCGTCGTGATCGGGACGGCCCGAGAACGCGTAGAGACCGAACGCGCCGAGCAGGATCGACAGCACCTGCGCATCGCGCGGATATTCGTCGAGATGCGCCTCGGCACCGGTCACCGCGATCTTCGGCTTGCCCTCGATCACGGCGGCCATGATCTCGACATGGCTTTTTTCGCGCGGGGTGGCGCCGGCGGCCAGTTCGCGGGCTTGCGCCGCGACCGCACGCGCCTTGCTACCCTCCATGTTGAGCTGATGCAGCCGGGCGCGGCCGATATGCGCCAGCGCAAAGCCGGGATCTTCCGCAATCGCCTTGTCAAAGGCGTCCTCGGCACCATGCCACGCCGACAGCATGCAGTCGACGCCGTCGCGATAATGCGCCGCGGCGCGATCCGAGGCGGTGGTCAGTGGAAGATCGTACCTGTCCCGGTTCATTGTTCTTATTCCCTCGTGCGAGGATGTGGCGGCAGCTACGCCGCCTTTGGTCCGAGCTTCTGCAAACGACGATGGTCTTGCGCTGCTTCGGCCAGCAACCAATCTTGAAACAGCTTGATTTTGGGCAGGCCGGAAGTGGCTTTCGGGCAGACGATCCAGTATGTCCTGGAAAGTCGGCTGGCATCCCCGAACGGCCGAACAAGACGCCCGCTGATGAGGTCCCACGCAGCAAGAGTGGTGCGAGCGAGCGCTATTCCTTGGCCGTCGACCGCGGCATCGATAACCATGCTGGCGCGGTTCAACACGGGCCCTTGCGAGGGCTCTGAGTCTGCAACACCGGCAGCCTCGAGCCACCTGGTCCACGCCTTGCGATCGTCGAGGTGAAGCAACGGAAATTTCAGGACATCCGAAGGCCGGGCGAGACGCTGGCGCCCCGTAAGGAGCTTGGGACTGCAGACGGCGAATAGTTGCTCCGGAGATAGCCGTATCACATCGTGTCCAGGCCAATTGCCGTCGCCATGCCGCACGGCGAGATCGACGTCCTCGCGGGCGAAATCGACGTGGTGCATGGTTGCCGAAATCCGCAGATCGATTTCGGGGTGGGCCTCGGAAAAGCGGCCGAGTCTGTGTACCAGCCACTTGGCAGCGAAGTCCGGCGACGTGCTGACGGTCAGAACACCTGAACTCTGGCGTTGCATCAGGCGCTCGGTGCCGACGGCAATACGGTCGAGCGCATCGCGCACCACGCCGAGATAATCGCGGCCTGCGCCGGTGATCACCAGTCGCTGGCGTTCGCGGTTGAAGAGCTTGATGCCGAGTTCCGCCTCCAACCCCTTTACCTGATGGCTGACGGCTCCTTGTGTGACGCACAGCTCCTCCGCGGCGCGCGTAAAACTCTCATGCCGAGCCGCGGCTTCGAAGGCTTTGAGTGCGTTCAGCGGCGGCAGGCGGCGAAGCATGGTCTGACCTTCATGAGAAAAACTAGGGCAGGATAGAGAAACGATGCTTTGCGGACAAGCCTAGGCTGGTCCTATTGATCCGGCTTCTTGCCGTGGCTCGAAAGGAGGCCAGGGCGCTTTTGGAGCTTCATTATGTCAAAGCAACTCACACAAGATTGGGCCATCTCCTCGCGCGAAATCGCCAGAGGCGAAGCGCTCTATTATCAGTCAGGCTTGCTAACACTGATTGGAGACGGGCTGCACACATTGCAGTTCTGGATCGGGCGGAGCCGTCAGCGAAGGCAACTCGGAGAACTGGCCGAGCTCAACAATTACCTTCTCAAGGACATTGGAGTGTCCCAGGAACAGGCCTTTCGGGAAGCCGCAAAACCGTTCTGGCGTTGATTCCCGTTTCGATTACCGATAGCTACGCACGTCTGGCATCATTGCAGTCGCCCGACGACCTGAGGCATTTCGCCCAAGTACTGCACTTCGACCGCTCGCTGCGTCGAGGCTTTTGGCGAAATGAATGATCTCGCCAAGTCACGAATCCGGCGGCGGCATTGGAGAGCCCGATGTCTAACGTCACCCTATTTGGATTTCCTCGCAGTACGTTCGTCAAAGTGGTGGGCTTGATCCTCACCGCGCGAAACATCGAGTACCGCTTCCACGACACCGAAGACGAGATGTATCTGCCGATCCATCTTGGACGGCATCCATTCGGGCGCGTGCCTGCGTTGCAGCACGACGACTTCATGCTCTATGAGACCAACGCTATCGTCGCCTATGTGGACGATGTCTTTCCGGGACCGAAGCTTACGCCGGACGATCCGCGCAAACGCGCGCGGATGAACCAGTGGATCGGCAATCTGAACTGGTACTTCTATCCGGAGATGATTTATCACATAGGACACGAACGCGGTGTCTACCCGGAACTCGGGATTCCCGGCAACGATCTCATCGTGCAGCGTGCGCTTCCAAAGGCGACCCGCGCGCTGGAGGTAATGGAGAAGGAACTGTCCGACGGCCGGCCATTCCTTGTCGGTGACGCCGTCACCATGGCGGATTACTTCCTATTACCTACCTTGTTCGGCTTCGAGTTGACGCCGGAAGGGAAACAATTGCTGCCGAAATTCCCGGCCGTGACGGCTTGGGACAACCGAATGGATGCTCTACCGACCGTGGTTCGCTTCAATGCTTCACTTCCGCCGCGCGCGCCGATCCAGCATGCGCGGGAGTGGGTACATCACCATCGTCCGGCGGCCTGACGCTTTGGGCCGACGATTGTCGATTTGAGGGGCGCAGGTTCTCCGGCTGAAGCGGTATCGCAATTGACGCAAACGCGGACCTAGAAGTCGAGCTTGTCGCGTATGGCATCGATGCCTGCTTTGGCGCAGGCTTCGTCCGCGTCGCCGCCGGGAGCTCCGGAGACGCCGACAGCGCCCACCAGCGAACCTGCCGCTTCGACCGTCAGCCCGCCGCCGATGATGACGGCGCCCGGCAGATCGCGGATTCCGGACTGCATCGTTCCGGGCTGGCTGTTGGCGACGAGTTCGGCCGTGCTGGTGCGAAAGCTCACCGCCGTCCATGCCTTGCCCGAAGCGGTCGAAACCGTATGTGCGCCTGCAAAGCGGTCGCGCAGCAGTACTTGCGTCACGCCGAAGCGATCGACGACGGCGACCGTCACCTGAAAGCCGCGCTTGCGGCAATCCGCCAGCGTCGCGCGCGCCAGATCGAGCGCCACCTCGGGGCTCAGCGATTTGTAGGTGACGAGGGCTTCCTGGGCGGCGGCCGAGGTGGCGAGCAGGCAAGAGATCGCCGTCGCTGCCACCAAATTCCAAACGGTCATCAATCTCTCCCGATCATTCCCATCGTGCGCCGCGGCCGAGTTTCTGCGAATTTCGAACCTTACCAGAGACGGGAGCTGCATCCAGAATATTGTGGCTGCTTGTTCCGGGCCGGTTGAGCGGATGGCGATCCGCCGCTAGCGTGCGGCCATGACGGCGCAGGCAAATGACATGAGCGGGCAATCGCCTGAGATCGACACAGCGAAAATCAACACGGCCGTGGCGCAGGCGACGGCGCCGGCCAACGACACGCCGTTGCTCCGCGTCGAAAGCGTATCGAAGAAATTCGGCGATTTCCGCGCAGTGGACCGGCTCTCGCTCGACATCAACGCAGGCGAGTTCTTTGCGCTATTGGGCCCGAGTGGCTGCGGCAAGACCACGCTGCTCAGGATGCTTGCCGGGTTCGAGACCCCGGACGAGGGCCGCATCCTGCTCGGTGGCCGCGATATCGCGCCGGTGCTGCCGCATGAGCGGCCCGTCAACATGATGTTCCAGAACTATGCGCTGTTTCCGCATCTCTCGGTCCGGGACAACATCGCGTTCGGCCTGAAGCGCGCCGGGATGGCGCGCGCCGCCATTGATACCCGCGTGGGCGAGATGGTCGCGCTGGTCAAGCTCGATGGGCTAGAGAAGCGCAGGCCGGATCAGCTTTCCGGCGGCCAGAAGCAGCGCGTAGCGCTGGCGCGCTCGCTGGCGCGGCGGCCCAAGGTCCTGCTGCTCGACGAGCCGTTGGCCGCGCTCGACAAGAAGCTGCGTGAGAGCACGCAACTCGAATTGATGGAACTGCAGCGCCGTCTCGGCATGACTTTCATTGTCGTCACCCACGACCAGGAAGAGGCGATGACGATGGCGAACCGTATAGGCGTCATGGATGCCGGCCGGCTCGAACAGGTCGCCACCCCGCGCGATCTCTACGAGGCGCCCGCCTCGCGCTGGATCGCCCAGTTCGTCGGCGACGTCAATTTGTTCGATGGCGAGGTCGCCTCACGCGAACATCATCACCTGACGATTGCGACCCGCGACGGCGGAAGCATCGTGGTCGCCGAGCCGCGCGATCTCGTCGGCAATACCGTGGTCTCGGTCGGGATACGCCCCGAGAAGGTCAAGGTGTCGCGCCGCGGCCCGGCGTCGGACGCGGGTACCTCGCAGGCAATCAACCGGCTGGAAGGCGTCGTTACTGATGTCAGCTATCTCGGCGGCTCGACGGTCTACAAGCTCAAGCTCGATTCCGGTGCGGTGGTGCGTTCGTCGATCGCCAATACTGCGCGGCTCGATATCGACACGTTGAGCGCCGGTCAGCGCGTGGTGGCGTGGTTCACGCCTGACGATTGCGTGGTGCTGGAGAAATGAGCACGCACCGCATCTTCGCGCGGCCGGCGCGGTATGCCGCCATCGCGCCCTATCTGTGGATGGTGCTGTTCTTCCTGGTGCCGTTCGGCTTCGTGCTGAAGATCAGCCTGTCGCAGACCGCGATCGCGCAGCCGCCCTATGTGCCCGTGTTCGATTTCTCCGAAGGATGGAGTGCGATCAACGCGGCCTTCGCACAGTTATCCTTCGATAATTTCAGGCTGCTGATCTCGGACAGTCTCTACATCAGCTCCTATCTGCGCAGCGTCGTCGTTGCCGTAACCTCGACATTGATCCTGCTATTGATTGGCTATCCGATCGCCTATGGCATGGCGCGGCTGCCGCAGCGCTGGCAGCCGATCGCAATGATGCTGGTGATCGTGCCGTTCTGGACCTCGTTCCTGATCCGCATCTATGCCTGGATCAATATTTTGCAGCATGACGGCCTGCTCAACAAAATCCTGCTCGCGCTGCATCTGGTCTCGTCGCCGGTGGTGTGGCTCTCGACCGATACTGCGATGTATCTCGGCATCGTCTATTCCTATCTGCCGTTCATGATCCTGCCGCTGTATGCGACGCTTTCGAAGATGGACCCCTCGCTCTTGGAAGCCGCAAGCGATCTCGGGTCGTCGCCGCGGCAGGCGTTCTGGCTGCTGACGTTCCCGTTGTCCTTGCCTGGGGTCGGCGCCGGCGCGCTGCTGTGCTTCATTCCGATCATCGGCGAATTCGTGATCCCCGATCTTTTGGCCGGCTCCGGGTCGATGATGATCGGCCAGACGCTGTGGCTGGAATTCTTCACCAACAAGGACTGGCCGGTCGCCGCCGCCGCCGCGGTCGCCTTGCTGGTGCTGCTGGTGCCGCCCCTGTTGCTCTATGACCGGCTGCAGCGCCGCACGTTGGAGGGCGGTCGATGATGGCGCGACGTATCGGCAGGATGTCGCCATTCAACATCACCGCGCTCGCGTTGGGGATGGCGTTCCTGTATCTGCCGATCGTGATTCTCGTCATCTATTCCTTCAACGCCTCGCGGCTGGTCACGGTGTGGGGCGGCTGGTCGCTGCGCTGGTATCATGAATCCTTCAACGATCGCGCGATGCTGGATGCGGCATGGATGAGCCTTCGCGTCGCCGCGGTATCGGCCACGATCGCAACGTTGCTCGGCACGCTCGCTGCAGTGGGGCTGGTTCGCGGCGAACGCTTCAGGGGGCGGACGCTGTTTTCTGGCATGCTCTATGCGCCGCTGGTGATGCCCGAGGTGATCTCAGGGTTGTCGCTGCTGCTGCTGTTCGTGGCGCTCAACGCCGAGCGCGGCTTCTGGACCGTGACGATCGCGCACACCACGCTGACCATGTGCTTTGTCACCGTGGTGGTGCAGTCGCGTCTCGCCTCGCTCGACCGCAGCCTGGAAGAGGCCGCGATGGATCTCGGCTGCGATCCGGTGCAGGCGTTTGTTCGGGTGACGCTACCGCTGATCCTGCCTGCCATCGCCGCAAGCTGGATGCTGGCCTTCACGCTCTCGCTCGACGATGTCGTGATCGCAAGTTTCACCACCGGCCCCGGCTCGGCAACGCTGCCGATCCGGATCTACTCTGAGGTGCGGCTGGGGGTAAAGCCGGAGATCAACGCGATCTGCACTATCGTGATCGCGCTGATCGCGGTGCTGATCGTGATCGCTTCGCTCGCTTCGAACCTGTCGAGTTCGGAGGCTAAGAGCGCGGCGCCGCTGTAGTCACGACTTCACCGCGCCCGCCGTCAGCCCGCCCACCATGTAGCGCCTGAACGCGTAATAGATCGCAGCCGGCGGCAGCGCGTAGATGAAGCCGGTGGTCATCAGCAATTCCCACGGCGAGTCGTCCGCGGCCAGGAAGTTGCCAAGCGCCACGGGGAGCGTGATCTCGGTATCCCTCGACAGCAGCAGGAACGCGTAGAGATATTCGTTCCATGCGAGCAGGATCGCGTAGGTGCCGATCGCAACCAGCGAGGGCATCATCAGCGGCACATAGACCAGGCGGAATAGTTGCAGCGTGGTGGCGCCGTCCATGGTGGCGGCTTCATCCAGTTCGACCGGCAGCTTGTCGGACGCCTGTTTCAGAACCCAGATCGCGTAAGGGGAGGCGATCGTCACCATCGCGAGAATCAGCGACCAGTGATTGTTGAGGAGACCGTAATTGCCCATGGTGCGGTACATCGGCACGGCGAGGAACGCCGCCGGGATGAAATAGGTGAACAGCGCCAGATTCATCACCCAGCGCCCACCAGGAACGCGCAGCCGCGAGATCGAGAAAGCGGCTGCGGTTGCGATCATCAGCGTAAGTGCGCCGGCGGACAGCGCGATCACCACCGAATTGAAGAACTGGATCCAGAAATCGCGGAGGAAGTAGTGCTCCTGGTAGAACACAATCTTGAAATTGTTCAGCGTCGGATGTGCGGGCCACAGCTTGCCCGAAAACGCGTCTTCCTTCGGTGAGATCGCGAACAGGAACATGTGATAGATCGGCACCAGCGTCCAGATCAGCACGGGAATGCCGATCAGAAGCAGTTTCGCCTCGTTGCCGATTTCTCTCAGAGAGGGCAGCTTCATCGCGACAACCGTTTCATCATGAAATAGACCAGCGGCAGCACGAACGGCAGCGCGCAGACGATGGAGGCCATCGCTAGCGAGAGCTGGTCGAGCCTGAGATAGCGGATGCCGAGCGTGGCCAGCACGTGGGTGAGGTCGGCGGGGCCGCCGCCGGTTAGCAGATACACGCTGTTGAAGTCGCCCAACGTCCAGATCATCGAGAGCAGCGTGCAGGTGATGTAGAGCGTCTGCATCGACGGCCAGGTGATGTAGCGGAATTTCTGCGACCAGCTTGCGCCGTCGACCTCGGCGGCTTCGTAAAGATCGTGCGAGATCGCGAGTCGCCCGGTCATCAGGATCAACGTCCAGAACGGCAGCGATTTCCAGATGTGCACGCCGATCGCCATGGCGAGGGCGACGCTCGGATCGTTCAGCCAGTTCGGGCCGTCCTCGGCGGTGAACTTGAAGATCAGTTGGTTGATCACGCCCCATTCCGGATTGAGCATGAAGCGCACGGAAAGAATGGTCGGGATCGACGGCACTGCCCAGGGCAGGATGAACAGCACCGACAGCCATTTGATCCAGGTGCGCTGCTGGGCGAAGAAGCCGGACAGGAACAGCGCGATCGCCATTTTCAGATTGATGCCGACCAGCAGGAAGATCAGCGTATTGACGGCGGCGCGCGCGAAGATCGGGTCGTGATAGAGCGCGACATAGCTCGCCGGATGCCGCGCCAGCCACAGCCCGTAGCCGACCGGGTAGACCACGAAGGCCAGGAACACCAGCAGATAGGGGGCGAGCATCACGATGCCCCAGACCTGCGGTGTGGTCAGCCGGGCCGATAGCGGCGGGCTCGGAATTGCCTGATCGCCCGAAAGCGTGATTGCCATACGTTTACTCTTAAGGGGAGATGCCGGTCGTCGCTACGCCGTCGTCCCTGCGAACGCAGGGACCCATAACCACAGGCCGTTGTTGTTGCGCAAGATCGTCCACCAGCATTTTTCAAAACGGCCGCCGCGGCGTATGGGTCCCTGCGTTCGCAGGGACGACGGACATACTTTCGCGGCGGCCGGTATCGTCTACGTCAACCAGCGACCTGCTTGATGCGCGCGATCAGTTCGTCGACGGCCTTGTCGACCGGCACCTTCTCGCTCACCACGCGGTTCATCGCCTTGGCCCAGACGTTCTCGTTGTTCAAAATCGTGAACTTCCAGTTCTTGGTGAAGTCGAACGGCGTGGTGCCGCCGGTGAACTGATTGTACACCGCCTTGCGATGCCGGTCAGCCTGCCAGAACGGGCTCTGCTGGCTGGCCGTCGTCACCGGGAACCAGCGGCCGAGCGCGCCTTCGATATAGGGCCGGACGTTCTCTTCCTGCAGCAGGAACTTGATGAACTCCTTGCCCTCCGCCTTGTTCTTGGCGACCGTGAACATCAGGCCGGTCTTGACGTCGGAGCGATACTTGATCGGCGTGCCGTCCGGCTTGTTGGGGAAGGATGCGGTGATGATGGTCTCATCATAGTTCTTCTTGCCGAGCGCGCGCTGCTCCGGCGTCAGCGCCGGGTTGTTGGCGTCGTCGAGCCATTTCGCCGCGATCGAGATCGTGAAGTTGTGCGTCATCACGATCGTCTTGTTGTGGAAGGCGACGTTGTTGTCCGGATCCTTCCAGGTGGTGGAGGAGGGCGGCGTGCAGCCCTTGATGTAGGTGTCGGTGTAATCCTTCATCGCCTTGATCAGGTTTTCCCGCACCTTGGGATCGTCGACCAGGAGCTTGCCTTCGTCATCGACCAGCTTGACGTTGTAGGCGTCCATGAAGGTGTAGAACGATTGGAATGAGTCGGTGGATTCCACGCCCATCGGCTGGCCGACGGCATAGACGCGCTGACCGGTGGCCCTGCGGCTGGCGGCCTGCACCTTGTTGCACCAGAACGACCAGTAGTCTTCCCATTTTGTCGGGATGTCGCTTTCCTTGAAGCCGGCCTGTTCCAGCATGTCCTTCCAGATCTGGACGTGCATGCTCTGCTGCTTCAGCGGAAAGCCGTAATAGCCCTTCTTCTTTGTCTGATCGTTGTAGAGAAAGGTGGTTTCCAGCGTGTTCGGCGCGAATGCCGACTTCATCGGCAGCAGGATGTCGCCGAGATCTTCGAGCTTGCCCTCATAGGCCCACTTGCCCTGCGCCTGCACGTCATAGCTGTCGGAATAGGCGACATCAGGCACGGTGCCGGAATCCAGCGCCGCCACCGTCTTCGGAATCATGTCCTGGATGGCGTATTGCGAAAGCTCGACCTTGATGCCGGTCTTGGCCTCGAATTTCTTGATCGCCTCTAAGAGCGCATCGTCCTCGGACTTGTAAAAGCCCTTGCCGAACCAGACCGTGATGGTCTTCTGCTGGGCGAGCGCGGGCGCCGCGGCGTAAAACAGGCCGACGGCTGCGACCGCGAGCGAAACTGATCTCCTGGATATCACGTTGTTCTCCCTGAAAACGCCGGCTTGTTAACCGGTTGGATAAAAGACTTAGCGCATGCGCGTGGGCTGATCCAGATGGAGGCCGGTAAACTTCTGTAGGGGGGATATTGAGGGCGCAAATGCGGCAAAAGGTCTGCAGACGCCTGGGTGTTTGGTTCAACCATTTTGGTTCAATCATTTTGCATCCTCGGATGCCGAAAGAGCATGGCTGACCGACGGTTTGGCGTAGCGTTTCAGAAAAACGCAATCTGCGGTTTGGCGATCATCAGCCACATTATGATCGCCACCGCTGTGAACGCCGGAATGCCAAATGCGAACCATAGCCAGAATATCCGGTGATATTCGTTCGGCAGCGGCTTGCCCTCTGCCGCTGCGATCACGGCGAGGTCGCGCAGGCGCACTTGCATCCACACCACCGGCAGCCATAGCGCGCCGGTGATGACGTACAGCACGATCGACCAGACGATCCATCCGTCCCAGAACGAATAGCCGACGTTCAGCACCAGCAGCGTGCCGGTGATCGGCTGCACGACGACGGCGGTCGCCGTGAAGATGAAGTCGGCGATCACGACGATGCGGGCGACGCCGGCGATCACGGCCGGCTTGCCGCCGAGGTGAGCCGCCAGCATGAAAAAGGCGATGCCCGCGCCCGTGCCGAGCAGCACGGCGGCGCCGACGACATGGAGATATTTGAGGACGAAATACAGCATCAGCGGTCCTCGAGCACGGCCAGTGCCGCGAAATGCAACACGATGATCGGCCAGATCTTCAGCATCGGCCCCAGCGGATCGGCCCAGAGCCGCGGCACCAGGATGGTGCCGATGATGGCGTAGGCGAAGGAAATCGCGATGGCCGCATAGAGGCCGTAGCGGCTGGTCGGCCTGTAGGCGATCGCAATTCCAATCACCAGATCGGCCAGGGCGCCCGCGATGACCGTGAGCGCGGCAGCCGTTCCTTCCACGCCGCCTTCGCCCATGAGGCCCATGCCATACCCCCAGCCGGGCCCCAGCGAGATAAGCCCGGTTAATATCCAGAACAGGGACAGAACGACAAAGATCGCGGGCTTGACCAGGTACATGCCGGCAAACCAGCGTTCCTGCACGGAAGCCGGTTCAGAGGCGAAGAATTCCGGAAGGCTTTTGGGCTGCAGCCCGAGCCGCTGCATATGTTCGAGATTGCCGACGGCGCCGCGCACCATCTCGCGCTCGGCCGTGCTGCGTACGGGAGGCCGCCAGCCGAGATACGAAATCATGTCGCCGAGCTTGTACATGAGGCCGGAAGCGAACTGCGGCAGGTGAAGCTCCCGCGCCGGCGGCCAGCGGCACCAGCGGCGGATGAGCGCGACGACCTCGCCGAACGAATAGCGCTGCGGGCCGACCAGCTCGACAACCTGCCGTGCCGGCGTGGCGGGGTCGAGAAAATGCTCCACGGTCCGTACGACGTCCTCCAGCAGGACGATCTGGAGCTGTCCCGTGTTCGGCATCACGGGAATGGCGGGCAGCGCCGCCAGGCCTCGCATCAGCGCGCTGGCGCCATAGGCCGCGCGGCCGATCACCACGGAAGGCCGCAAGATGACCCAATCGAGATCGCGCTCCATCAGCGCCTTGTCGCCGGCCAATTTCGATCGGGAAAAATCGCTCGGGGTTTCACGATCGACACCGATGGCAGAAAAATGGATGACGCGACGGATCTGGAGCTGCTCGCAAGCGACAAAGAGATTTGCGATGCCGTGATGGTGCACCATCGAGGTGGAATCGCCGGGAGTGTCCTGGAGTACCCCTGCGCAATTCACGACCGCCTCGACGCCATCGAGATGCGGCAGCCAGTAGGCGGGCGATGTCGCCGCGGAGAGATCGATCCGGGCAGCTCCAGTGCCCGGATGGCCGCCGCTTCTGCTCATCGAAACGGCGGAATGACCACGCGAGGACAGGTGAGCCACGATGGCCGATCCGATCAGCCCGGTCCCTCCTACAACGGCAATCTTCATGATCGACTCCTCGTCGAGAAGTCACGCCTGCTTTGCGAGAACGTACGCCCGAACGAATTCCTGCAGAAGGGGAAGCACTTAAAACGACGTGCCCCAAAGAGCCCGGCGACGTTCGCTCCGTCTACAGGGTGTCGGGCGTGCGGACGGGCGACGACTTGTCCTCATTTCGCAACTCTTGCTCCGCAAGCCGCCAGAATTCCTCCTCTTTGCCTTCGGGCCTGCCGTTGCGCTCCCAGATTTCGTAGGCGCGGTTCTTGATTTCCTGCTCGGTCGGCTCGCTCATCCGGGTCTCCTCCATCCATCTCTGTGCGGTAGCCGTCGCGCGGCCGATCTCAGCTCGCGTGGGGGGCGAGACATCGCGCCTGCAGGCAGCACCGCGTGACGGCTTTCCTTCATTCAGGGATAAGCACGCAGCGAAGAGCAATGTTCCTGGATCAAACCGGGCTTAGGTCGGTTTTGGATGAAGGTGGCGCGTCGATTCGTCCTGTGGCCGCGCTCCATGTCCCTTCGTTCCGGTCAGGCGGCTCAGAACGAATTCGCCAATTCGATCTCCGCCCTCAGCGCGGCGATCCGCCGCTCGGCTTCCCTGGCCGTTAGGTTTTTCTCGAACAGTTTTGGCTGATAGGCCTCGGCGCTCAGCGTGCGCAGCGTCGCCAATTGGCGCGGCGTCATCGGCGCATCCACCTGGTCCGGTAGCCGGGACATCTGAAACCCCAAAAGAATCTTCGATTCGATCCAAACTCTTAACTTGAAATTTGTTCTTTATTTGTTCTTATAGGTTCTACCGCAGCGAGGTGGCCCATGGATAATAAATTGAATGAAATTCGTAGAAAAATCAGTTTCTTACGGTCGGAGATGCTGAGCGCGGAGGATAATATCCGCAAACAGCTCAACCGCGATGAGGACTGTTCGGAAGCGGCAACGCGTCTGATGGCCATGCGGGTCACCATGGTCGGCCTCATCGGCGAGCGGAACTCGCTTGGCGGCGAAGAGCGGCTGCTCAATGTCGATGAGCGGCTGAAGCTGGATGTCCGTGCGGTCAGCAGGAAGCCGGCTATCGGGGCGCCTGGCCGCCGTGAGCGATGATCCCATTCAAGCCCTGCGCCGGCGGATTGCCGAACTGGATCAGCTTGCTCGTCAGCTCAATCAATCCGGCCTGGATAACGCGCGGGCGCAGCTCCTGCTCGCGCGCAAGCGGGCGGAGTTGGAAGATTTCATCAACAGAGGCCGGCGATGTCAGGACCGCTCAGATGGTACGACCCCAACGCAGATAACCCGCCTTGGCTAAAAGCCCTGGCGGAGGTTCGGATCAGGGCGACGCGGGAAGGATGGTGCCATGCCCACGTCCAGGCGATCGTTGTCGCAATCGACCAATATGCCGAAGCGGCGCTGGGCAATCGGGATTACTTCCTCAACAGGCCGCATAGCATCGGTGATCGCCGCAACAACAACATTCCCTGAAGATCGCTTTCGATGGAATTGAACGTAATAATTCGGAGGAGGTTGCATGCTTGAACGATGCGGCTACAGGGCGGCCCTTTACCTTTTGGCTTTAATCGCGGTCGTGAATTGCAGCCTTTTCATCTATTCGCAGTGGTATGTGCCACGCCTTAGCGATGGCCTTGCGGTCCACGCGGTGGCAGCGCTGGTCATTTTGCTGGGCCTTTGGCTGTTCAGCAAAATTGCGCGATACGCAGGTGCGGCATTTTACTTTCTTGCTGCGGGATCTACCGCCTTTGCATTTTGGGGCTTTGCTGGCCCGCTGCATGCCGGCGTCATCTGGAGCGCGATAATAGGAGTTCTGTGTCTGGCTGCCGCATTCATCCTCGTTTTCTCAAAGCCGTTCGCAAGAGAATTTGCGGCTGAGCGCGAAAAGCGACCCACGTATAAGAAGTATCTGCTTCACGCATTCACGTTGGTGGTCGTCGTTGCGGCGGGAGCTGCCGCATTGGTCGATGTTGTCGCTTTGTCTTCCAGCCACCAAGGCCAGTAGGGAGAATTACCGAAGGCGCAATTCGCCAACTCGGGGTCGTTGTTAAGGCGGACTACGCGGACGCTCATCCGCGCTACGTTAATTCGCCTTCGCCGGTGCATTGGCCGGTGCGTCCGCCGCCGCCTCCGGCACCGGCTGCCGCGATCCTCCACCGGTAAACCGCTCGATCACCGAGCGCACCGCATCGCGCGTCTTGCGATCCTTCACCGCGTCGAGCAGGGGCGCTGCGCCCGGCGAGCGGCGGATCAGGCTTTCCGGATCGGGAAACACCAGCGGATCATCCCACGGGCCCTGCACGACGAAGGGCAGCTCGAAGCCCTTATCGCCGGCGGCGGCCGACGTCAGGCTGGCGACGCCCTTGAGGTCGTATTCGCGTGATGGCACCGAAGCGGTGCCGGTCAGCGTCAGGCGCGTGGTCGGTCCGTTGACGCGGATGTCCTCGACGGTGGCGATGCCGTCGTTGAAGTGCACCGAAACGGTGAGGTTGTCGTAGGGGGTCGTGCCGGAGCGGAAATTGCCGCCGCCGGATAGCGGCCGCCGCTCCAGCCGCTTCAGAAGCTGCTCGACATTGAAGCCGGCGATCGCGCCGTCATGACCGGTGAGCGTGGCGGTGCCGTCGAGCGAGGAGGCGAGGCCGAACGGGCTCGAGCCGGATGCCATCAACGAGACGCCGAGATTGCCGCGGCCGGAAAGCTTGGTGATGCCGAACAATTCGCTGGCGCAGGTCTGCAGATCGACATCTGTGAACTGGAACTGCGCCTTGACGTCGGCGATCGCGTCCGAACGCGCGATGCCGAACGAGCCCTTGGCGATGCCGCCATACATCTGCGCTTCGCCGACCGAGAGCGCCAGCGCGCCGCCGCGCAAATTGGCGCCGAACGCGGTGCGACCGAGTTTCGTCGGGCCGACCGTCACCCTCGCTGCCGACAGGCGCATGTCGAGGTCGGTGGCGGAGAGCGAGGTGAGGTCGAACAATTGCCGGTTCCAGTCGCGCGCGCCGCTCGCAAGCAGGCGGACGGTCGAGATATAGGGCGTGAAATCCAGGTTGCCCGCGGCGAGCGTCGCCTGCAGCGTCTGACGACCGTTATTGGCAACCGTCATCACGCCCTCGGCGACATTGCCGTCGAGTTCGACATTCACATTCGTCAGCGCAACCGAGGCTCCAACGACATTGGCGCGGGCCCTCAGCGCGAAGCGGCCGAACCCGCCGCTGCCGGGCACCGGCTGTCCCATCCAGCGCAACGCGTTGCGCAGCGACACGCTGTCGACGGTCACCGTGCCATCCATCATCAGGCTGGTGCGGTTGGCCAACGAGCCGTCAAAGGCGAGTTTCAGCGGCGCGCTGACCAGCCGCGCCTTCAGACCCGAGCGGTCGCCCGAGAGCATCGCGACGAAGTCGCTGGCCGAGATCGAGCCGTCGACGCGTTCGCCGCGCCAGTCGAATTGTCCGGTCGCCGCGAACGAGCGCGAGATCGATGGCCAGGCCAGCGAGAGATCGATGTCACTGAGCTGTTCGGTGGCACGGTTGGCAGCATCCTCGTATTTGAGCACGCCGTCTTGAATCCTGATTTCCGAGAACGACACCTGGTTCTCGGCGCCCGGCTTCATCGTGCGCGCGATGCGTTCGACGAACGGCGTCCAGTTGCTCTGGCCGCCGGCCTCTCTGACGACGTGGATATGCGGCCGCAACATCATGACATCTGCGATTTCGAAGCGGCGCAGCAGCAATGGCAGCAGGCGCAGATTTGCGGTCAACACATCGACCTGCAGCGCGGGGTCTGTGGTGCCGCCGCCCTTCAGCCCGACATTGTGGAACGAGACATAGCTGCCCGGGAACACCGATACGTCGATCGCGCCGGTGACCACCAGATCCAGCCCGGTAACCGCGCGGATTTGCGCCTCGACCGCCTGTCGCAACGTGTCGCGGTTGATGAACCACGAGGTTCCGATCAGGGCGAGCACGGCCATGCCGCACAGCGCCGCAACCGGTATCCCGAGGCGCTTCATTCCTTGGGCCATCGTCAGTGACATATCCGGATCTGGCTAAACCGAGCTCGGGTTGCTGCTGCCTACAGGGTCTTATGTTGATTAGAGCAGGTGGCTCGCTGGTAAGCTTGTGCCAACCCACGCAACTTGAAGGGTTTTCTTGACGCTTTCAAGGCCGACAACGCCGGTTCCTGGTGAGAAAGCAGGCCTTTACAGCCCCGCTCCGCCCAAAGCCCGTACGATTTCGGATGTGACCAGAAATCCCTGGATCCCGGGCTTTAGAATTCCATGACAGCCTTGGGCCGGCTTGCTAGTATTTCCTTATTGCACATTGTGAATGTTTATTGGGGATCATTATAATGTCCTCGCATACTAATTCTCGCCTGCGTTTTAGGCCTGCCAACTTCCTTGCAATCCAAGCCGCTACCTCAAGATGGTCCGTCGCGACGGCGATGCTTGCGGCAACCGCGCCGGCGGCGCACGCGCTGAGCGTCGAGGCGGCGCTGGAAAACTGCCGGATGACGGTCGGCCGGCCGATCGTTCAGGCCTGCATGCGCGTCTCCGGCGGAGCGGGAAACTTCGAAGCCTGTCGCGAGAAGGCGAGGCCGCAGGTCCGCGCCTGCGTGAAGACCGCCCTCGATAAGGCTAATGGTCGCGCCAATGTCGCCGTCGCCATTCCAACCGAAGCCGCACCGAAAGTTGCGCCCGGTAGCGCGCTGCCCGCTGGATTCGTCGCGCCACCGCGAACGATCACTGATATCACCGCGATCCTGGACAGCGAGAAGGCCGATCCCAAGACCATCGAGGAACTGAAGGCCAAGGCAGACGCAAAGCCGACCGGCAAGGAATCGCGCGAAGATCTCGCGCAATTCTATTTCGATCGCGGCAATGCAAGGGCGCAGCTCGGCCGGCTCGCCGATACCATCGCCGACGCCAACAAGGCCATCGAAGTCGGCCGCGGCGCGACCTCGGCCAACATGATGGGAAGGTTGATCGCATTTGCAGCCCAGCAGTACTCCGCCGCCGGCGATCCCAAGAAGGCTTTTGAACTGTTTCAGCGGCTGCTTCGCGAGACATCCAACCAGAAGGGGGCCAGGGGGTACCTGGTCGGTGCGAACCGCGCGATCGCCGGCATCCTGATTCAGATGGGCGATATCGCGCAGGCGGAGGCCTATCTGCGCCGCAGTCAGCCGCTGCTCCAGGAAGCGCGCACCAGCGGCCATCCGATCATGCGGTCGACCTACAATACCTACGGTCAGAACTGGGAAGCCGAAGTCGAAATCGGCCGCGCCATGCTGTTCGAAGCGCGGGGGCAATTCCGCGATGCCGAGGCCTCGTACAAGCTCGCCGAGCTGCGCAAGCGCGCTGCGATCAAGCCAATATTGTCGGGTGCGGAGAATCCGCCTTCCGAGTCCAGCATGGTGCTCGCCGTCGATCTCAACATCCTGAACCAGGCCCGAATGAAAGCGCGGCAGGGACGCTTTGCGGAAGCCGAAGTCGATGCTCGCCGGGCGCTGCTGTCGCAGTTGAAAAACCAAGGCAAATACAATCCCATCACGCCGCGCTTTGTCGCGGGATTGGGCGGCATTCTCGTCGAGCAGGGCCGTTACTCCGAAGCGGAGCAACTGGCCAGGGTAAGCCTGGACATTACCCGGACGGTTGGCGTCGCTGAAGATTCTCTTTCGACTGTGCAGTTGTTGTCGCAGCTCGGCAACATCTTGAATCTGCAGCGCAAGGGAGGGGATGCGATCGCGGTCTTTGCGCAGATCGACAAGGCGATCGCGAAATGGGAACCGGCGCGGCGAGAGGCTTTCGAACTCAACGGCGGGCGCATTTACTCGCTCTATGCCTCCGGCCAAATGGAAGCCGGCATTGCCGCGGCTGAACAGCTCCTGAAGAAGCAAATTTCTCGGGTCGGCGAAGGTCATCTCGATACCGCCGCGGCGCGCGGCACGCTGGCGATCGGCTTGATGCGGGCCGGACGCCACCAGGATGCGAGCCGCGAGTTCAGGACGGCGATCCCGATCCTGATGGCGTCATCACGCGAGCACGCCGATGACGACGACACCACGGCGGTGGCGGCGCGCAATCAGCGCCTGCAGGGCATCGTCGAAGCCTATCTCAACATGCTGGCGCAGGAGAAGAACCCGTCCGGCGATGTCGGCGCCGAAACCTTCAGTCTCGCCGACGCCATTCGCGGCCGTTCGGTGCAGCAGGCGTTGGCGGCGTCAAGTGCGCGCGCGGCCGCCAAGGATCCGGCGCTGGCCGAACTGGTCCGCAAAGAGCAGGACCTCGGCAAGCAGGTGAACGCGCAGCTCGGGACGCTGAACAACGTGCTGTCGCTGCCGTCGCACGAGCGCGACAACAAGGGCGTTCACGCGATCAACGCCTCGATCAATGCACTGCGCGCCGAACGGTTGAAAGCGCGCCAGGAGATCAGCCGGCGATTCCCGGCCTACGCCGATCTGGTCGCGCCGAAGTCGCCATCGGTGGAGCAGATCAGGACGACGTTGGCCGACGGCGAAGCGATGCTGTCGTTCTACTTCGGACAGAACAGCAGTTTCGTCTGGGCGGTTCCGAAGAACGGCCCGGTCGCGTTCGCCGCGATCAAGGCAACAAGCGGCGACATCGAGAGCAAGGTTCGCAAGCTGCGCGAGGCGCTGGAGCCGCAGGCGGCGATGATCTCGGACATTCCGCCGTTCCATCTCAACGTCGCGCATGAGCTCTATTCGCTGCTGCTGCAGCCGGTCGAGAGTGGATGGAAACCAGCCAAGAATCTGATCCTGGTGACCAATGGCGCGCTCGGCCTGCTGCCATTGTCGCTGTTGCCAACGGCGCCGACCGATATCCGCAGCGACGACGATCCGCTGTTTGCAAGCTACAAGGATGTGCCGTGGCTGGCGCGGACGCACGCGGTCACGACCGTCCCTTCGGCCGCGGCGCTGCGCACCTTGCGTCAACTGCCGCCAGCCAAGCCCAACCGCGGCGAACTGATCGCGTTCGGTGATCCTTACTTCAGCAAGGAACAGGAAGCCGAGGCTGACAACGCCGACAAGGTCAGGGTCGCCGATGCCTCCGGCAACACGACGCGAGGCGGTCCATTGAAGCGGCGCAACAGCCCGAAACTCGATGGCGTCGACAGCGCCGAGCTCGCGATGCTGCCGCGCCTTCCGGATACGTCGGAGGAATTGAAGTCGATCGCGCTGGCATTGCAGGCCGATCCGTCGAAAGTCCTCAACCTCGGCAAGCAGGCCAGCGAGCAGGCGGTCAAGACCATGGATCTTTCGGGTTTCAAGGTGCTGGCGTTCGCTACCCACGGTCTGGTACCCGGCGAGCTGAACGGCTTGTCGCAGCCGGCGCTGGCGCTGTCGTCGCCCACTGTTACCGGCGGCGAAGGCGACGGCCTGCTGACCATGGAGGAAATCCTCGGCCTGAAGCTCGACGCCGACTGGGTCGTGCTGTCGGCGTGCAACACCGGGACCGGAGCAGGCGCCGGCGCCGAGGCCGCATCGGGCCTCGGCCGCGCGTTTTTCTACGCCGGCACCCGTGCCCTTCTGGTGACCAACTGGTCGGTTCACTCGCAGTCCGCGCGTGAACTGGTGACCGATCTGTTCAGGCGCCAAGCGCAGGATCCCAAATTGACGCGTGGTGAAGCGCTGCGGCTGGCGATGATGGCTCTGGTGGACGGCCCCGGCTACACTGGTGCCGACGGCAAGACCGAATTCGCTTATGCACATCCGCTGTTTTGGGCGCCGTACACCATCATCGGCGATGGCGGTGTGAGATAATGTTGAAGGGCAGGGGGAGAACGATCGTGCGTATCTGCGGCTTGCGGCTTCTGCTGGGAAGTATTGCGATTATCGCCGCCGGAGCGATGCCGGCGAAAGCGGCGCAGGTTTTGATCACAGCCGAGGAAGCCGCGCTGCCGCCGCCGAAAGGCGCGGTCGCGGCCGAGCGGCGCGGAATCACGCGGGGACCCAGGGTCGATCTCCTGACCGACGGTGGGCAGCTCCGGTCTCCGATGCGGCTTCAGCTCAAATTCGAACCCTATGGCGGGGCCAAGATCGATCCGGATTCGGTCAAGATGACCTATCTCCGGACCCCGAACGTCGATCTCACGTCGCGGGTCAGATCCTTCGTTGGGCCACGCGGGATTGATATGCCGGAGGTCGAACTGCCGGCTGGCGAGCACATGGTGCGGGTCGACATCAAGGACACCGACGGGCGTGTCGGGACTACGAGCTTCATCCTGAAGGTCGTCCCCTGAGCGTCGCTTGTCCATACTGCGCGAGGGAAAATCCACCCGAGGCGCTGGTGTGCGGCTCCTGCTCGCGGGAGATCGCGGTGCCGCAATCGCTGATGGTGGAGCGTGACGAACTGGCGCGCAAGCGTGACACGTTGCGGCTCGAACTGGAGCGCGCGAAGAGCGAACTCGAGGCGCTCAGGCGCCGCAGAAAAAATCGGTCAGCCTGATGGAATGTCCGTTCTGCGCCGAAACGATCAAGGATGAGGCGGTCGTCTGCAAACATTGCTCACGGGATCTGCGGATCGTACGCCCTGTCATCATCGAGATCGAGAAAATCGTCGTCGAACTCGACGCCCTGCAGCGTGAACTCGATCAGACCAATGCGCGCATCGAGCGGATGCGTTCCCCCTTGCGATACTACGGCGTTCATTCGCTCGCCTATGTCCTGATCCCGGTCATCCTGCTGGTGGCCGCTCACATCCTCATCACCATCATCTTGGATATTACCCCGCTCTATCTCCGACTTGCTTCGGTGGTCATTCCGCTGCCGTTCGGCTTCCTGATCCATTCGCATCTGAAAATCGGGTGGCGCGGCGCCATTGCGGTCGGGCTTTTGACGGCGGTGATTGCCGTGACATGCATGCTCACCGTGACCGGCATCAACGACAATGTTCCGATCGTGCCCGGGCCCTGGGTCGAATGGCGAGAGGTGATCGAATATACCGCCAGCATCGCGCTCGCTTTCGTGACCGGCAACATTCTCGGCTTCCTGATTGTCGATGTGCTGCCGAAAACGGTGACGCAGGGCGGCGGCAAGCCCAACCCGCTCGCCTACAAGGCTGCAGGCCTGCTCGTCGGTCGGCATGTCGGCGCGGAACACCTGCGCCGCCGCGCTCGCATCATTCAGGACCTGATGACGGCGGCCGGGCCCATGGTGGGTATCATGGGGACCGCGGCCGGGTCCCTGTATGCCGGTCTGAAGGGCGTTATTGGCGGCTGAGCGCATTGACGCACCGCGAAAAATTCGCCTAATAATCCCGACAATGCCGGCATTCGGCCGTTCCCTCCATCAGGTCAAACATCCATGAACAAGGTTTACCCCGACGCCAAATCGGCACTCGACGGCGTTCTCAAGGACGGCATGATGATCATGTCCGGCGGTTTCGGTCTGTGTGGTATTGCCGAGACCCTGTCGGACGCGATCCGCGATTCCGGCGTCAAGAATCTGACGGTGGTTTCCAACAATGCCGGCGTCGACGGCATCGGGCTGAGCCGGCTCCTGGAGACGCGCCAGATCAAAAAGATGATCTCGTCCTATGTCGGCGAGAACAAGCTGTTCGCGCAGCAATACCTCGCCGGTGAACTGGAACTCGAGTTCAACCCGCAGGGCACGCTGGCCGAGCGCATCCGCGCCGGCGGCGCCGGCATCCCGGCGTTCTACACCAAGACCGGCGTCGGCACGTTGATCGCCGAGGGCAAGGAAGTGAAGGAGTTCGACGGCGAGAAATACATCATGGAGCGCGGCCTGTTCGCCGATCTCGCCATCGTTCACGCCTGGAAGGGCGACACCGCCGGCAACCTGATCTACCGCAAGACCGCGCGCAATTTTAACCCGATGATGGCGACCGCCGCGAAGATCACGGTGGCGGAGGTCGAGCACCTGGTTCCGGCCGGCGAACTCGACCCGGACTGCATCCACACGCCCGGCATTTTCGTCAAACGCATCATCGAGGTCGGCACGGCCAAGAAGCGCATTGAATTCCGCAACACCCGCCCGCGCCCATCGAGCGCGTCCGCGGCGGCAACGGGAGTAGAAATCTGATGGCCTGGACCCGCGAACAGATGGCGGCGCGCGCCGCGAAGGAACTGCGCGACGGCTATTACGTCAATCTCGGCATCGGCATTCCGACGCTGGTTTCAAACTACATCCCTGAAGGGATCGACGTCAGCCTGCAGAGTGAGAACGGCATGCTCGGCATGGGCCCGTTCCCCTATGAGGACGAGGTGGACGCCGATCTGATCAACGCCGGCAAGCAGACGGTCAGCGAATTGCCGTCGACCAGCTATTTCTCGTCGGCCGATTCGTTCGGCATGGTGCGCGGCGGCCATATCGATCTCTCGATCCTCGGTGCGATGCAGGTGGCGCAGAACGGCGACCTCGCCAACTGGATGATCCCCGGCAAGATGGTGAAGGGCATGGGCGGCGCGATGGACCTCGTCGCCGGCGTCAAGCGCGTCGTCGTGGTGATGGAGCATTCCGCCAAGGACGGCCCGAAGCTCTTGAAGAAATGCACCCTGCCGCTGACCGGCGAGCGCGTGGTCGACATGGTGGTGACCGATCTTGCGGTCTTCACGATCGACAAGCACGGCAAGGACGGCATGGCGCTGATCGAGCTCGCCGACGGCGTCACGCTGGACGAGGTGAAGGCCAAGACCGAAGCCGAGTTCCGCGTCGCGCTGAAGAACGTCTGACGTGATGGCGGGGCGGTCGCAACCTGCGATCCGTCCCGCGCGTCCCGAAGACGCAAGCTTCATTGCCCGCAATATCCTGGCGTCGCAGCGCGGCCCGTTCCCGCGCGGCTGGTTCGACATCGCGCTTGGCTGGGACGAGCCGCAATGCCTTGCGTTCGTCGAATGCATCGCGATCGCGCCAACGCAATCGTGGTGGCACATCACCCAGTTCATCGTCGCTGAAGTCGAGGGTGAGCCGGCGGCATCGCTCTGCGCGCTGCCCGCTGAAGGCACCGAGACTGCCGCGCGGGCGGCGATCCAGGAGGTGGCGACCGCGATAGGGCTGAGCGCCGCCGATCTGAAGGCAATCTTCCGGCGCGGCGCCTATGGAGCGAATTGCTGGGTTCAGGGCGGCGAGGGCGACTGGCTGATCGAGCATGTCGCCACGCTGCCGGAGTATCGCGGTCGCGGGCTGGTGCAGGCGCTGATCGGGCATGCTTTGGCTACCGGAAAGACCGCGGACTTCAATCGCGCATCGATCTCGTTCCTGATCGGCAACGAGGCGGCAGAACGATGCTATACGAAAGCGGGTTTTTCCTTTGCCGAAGAGAAGCGCGATCCAGCGTTCGAGGCGATTACGGGGTCACTAGGCTTTCGCCGCCTCACTCGGGCGATCGCGTAGGGTGGGCAAAGGAAAGCGTGCCCACGATCGTTCTTCAATCTCGGATGCAAATGGTGGGCACGCTGCGCTTTGCCCACCCTACGGCATCAGCGTCACGCCGGGCCGGCCGGGACGTCCGAAAACCGCGTCAGCCACGCCACCGGGCCGATACTGGCGGCAACGATCAGGAGCGCGGCAAGCGCGCCTTCCTCGAAGCTGCCGCGGCTGGCGTACTGGTAGATCGAGGTCGCCAGCGTTTCGACATTGAGCGGCCGCAACAGCAGCGTTGCCGGCAACTCCTTCAGGCAATCCACGAACACGACGATGACCGCGCCGAGCATGGCGGGGCGCAAGAGCGGCAGATGGATCAGCCGCATCGTCGTGGTCTGGCCGGCGCCGGCGGCGCGTGCGCTGTCGTCGTAGTCGTGCGGAATCCGCTCGAACCCTGCCTTGATGAATCCGGTCGGCACCGCCAGAAACCGGATCACATAGGCGATCACCACGGCAGCACCTGAGCCGACCACGATCAATCCCGGCAGGGATTGTCCAAGCCATCCGGCGAGCGCGTTCAGTGCGTTGTCGATGGCGAGCACCGGCGCGAGCAGGCCGAGCGCCAGCACCAGCCCGGGCAGCGTGTAGCCGGTCTGCGCGATGTTCATTGCGACGAAGCGCAACCCATTCGGCCGCCAGCGCCACGCGAGAATGGTCGCAAAGCCGAGCGGCAGCGCGGTCAACGTGGCAATGCTTGCGAAGGCTATCGAGTTGAATGCATCGCGCCACAGCGCTACGTCGAAATTGGCAAAAAGCCCGCGCTTGAAACTCTGCTGCGCGAGATACAATAGCGGCACGAGGAATCCCAGCACCACCGGCACCAGGCAGGCCGCGAATGCACATCCGCCCTTGATGCCGGTGAGTGGGGTCCGCGGCGTGAGCCGCGGGCTTTCGGCGGAAAACTCCGTCGTGACATTGCGGCGTCCGTAACGTTCGATCGCGATCAGGCCGGCCACGATCGCCAGCATGAAGCAGGACAATTGCGCGGCGCCGGCGAGGCTGCCGCGGTTGAGCCAGGTCGTGAACACCGACACCGTGAGGGTACGGACACCCAGATATTCGCTGGCGCCGATGTCGTTCAGCGTCTCCAGCGATACCAGCGCGACGCCGACCGCCAGCGCGGGACGTGCCATCGGCAGCGAGACACGCCAGAAGGTGGTCCAGCGGCTGGCGCCGAGCGTCTTCGCGGCCTCGGCGAATTCCGCGCTCTGGTACTGGAACATCGTGCGCGCCGAAAGATAGACGTAGGGGTAAAGCACCAGCGCAATCACAACGACTGCGCCCGGCAGCGAGCGCAAATTTGGAAGCATGCGCACTGCGTCCTGCAGCGGAAGCCAGTGCGCGAGTGTCTTGTGGACCAGGCCCAGCGGCTCGAACAGGTCGACATAGACGTAAGCCGCGAGGTAGGTCGGGATAGCAAGCGGCAGCGGCAGCAGCCATAGCAGCATTTTCCGGCCGCGGAATTCATGCAGCGAAACCGTCCACGCCGTGCCGGTGCCGAGCGCAAGCGACAGGGCGGCGACGCCGCCGAGCAGGAGCGCGGTGTCGAAGATGGTAGCCGGCAGCACGTAGTCGATCAGGTGCTGCCAGACGTCAGGCGCCGGCTGCAGCGCGAGCGCAATGATCGAGATGACGGGGGCTGCGACAAGGATGGCGGTCGCAACCGCAATCGCTGCCGCGATGCGGCCCGAGCGCGTGACGGGACTCACGTCCGCACACGTCGGCAAGATGAGCCGAGGTTTATCCGCTGGCGCAGGTGGGCTCCCTCTCCCCCGCAACCGGGGTTTACCCCGGCTGCGCATATTGATTTTGCGCAAGTCGGGCAGGCCCGACGTGCGCCGGGGGAGGGCGGGGAAGAGGGGTGGCCACGGGCGATACTGCCAGTGTGGCTTACCCCTCTCCCAAACCCTCCCCCGAAAAGGGGGAGGGGACGCAGTCGTGCCAGGCGAGAGATCACAATTCTAATCCTTCGCCCACCCAGCCGTTCAATTATCGAATCCGACCTTATCTACCAGTGTCGAGGCCGCCTTGCGGTTGGCGGCGATCTTGGCGATCGGCAGCGGGTCGGCTGTGAGCTTGCCGTAGCCCGCAATTGTCGGGTTGACGGCAACGCCGGCGCGAACCGGATATTCATAATTGGCATCGGCGTAGATCTGCTGCGCCTTGTCGCCGGCAAGCCATTCGATCAGTTTGACGCCATTGGCCTTGTTGGGCGCATGCTTCGCCAACAGAACGCCGGAGAGATTGACGTGGGTGCCGCCGCCTTCGAACGTCGGCAGGATTACCTTGGTGGCTTCCGCCCACGGCTTCTTCTCGGGATCGTTGTTCATCATCAGCGCCCAGTAATAGGTATTGCCGATGCCGATGTCGCACTTGCCGGCCGCGACGTCGCGTGCGGCTTCACGGTCGCCGCCCGAGGGCTTTTGCGCCAGATTGGCCTTCAGGCCCTTGAGCCACTCCTCGGCCTTGGCTTCGCCGTACTTGGCCACATAGGCCGCGAACAGGCCGTTGTTGTAGATGTGCTGGCCGGAGCGGATGCAGATCTTGCCCTTCCACTTGGGATCGGCAAGTTCTTCATAGGTGATCTTGTCCTGCTTGACGCGGTCCTTCGAGGCGTAGATCACGCGCGCGCGCATGGAGATGCCGGCCCAGTGGCCATCGGGGTCGCGATATTGCGCCGGCACGATCTCGTCAATCACCACCGACTTGATCGGCTGGGTGACGCCGGCCTGCACGGCGTCGTCGAGGCGGCCGATGTCGACCGTGAGCAGCACGTCGGCGGGGCTGCTGGCGCCTTCCGCCTTCATGCGCTGCTCGAGCCCCGAACTCGCCGAGACAACGTTGACCTTGATGCCGGTGTCCTTGGTGAAGGCATCGAACAGCGGCTGGATCAGCTTGGTTTCGCGATAGGTGTAGACGTTGACCTCGCCGTCGGCGAACGCCGGCGAGGCTCCAAACGAGGTAAAACAAAGCAACGCTGCGGTTGCGGCGGTAGCGCGAATATTCATCATGAGAGCTGCCCGACAAAGCTGGTGAAGATGCCAGTCTCAGTAGCGCAGCGACTGCGATGTCGTCAGCGACTGGATGTCGCGAATGGCTCGATTTAGAAGGATTCCATGCTGTAATTTAGAGCGATTCCAAATGTGGCGAGCCATTGCACCTCGCGGCCCGCGAAGCAGGTGGGGACGCAGATGGCTGGGGCACGACCTATCGGCTGCCATTAGCGAGGTCGAAATTCACTGCCGCCGTGTTGCCACCGCTGATGACGACAGCAACCCGTTCGCCCGCGGCGGGCCTGTAGGCGCCCGACAGGATCGCGGAAAATGCTGCTGCGCCGCCCGGCTCTGCAACGATGCGCAAGGCGCGCCAAAGCGTCGCCTGTGCATCGGCGATCGCAGCGTCGGAAACCAGTACGGTTTGTCGCGCGTATTTCTGGGCGATCGGGAAGACCTGTTCGCCGACACGCCGCGGCGCAAGCGAATCCGCAGCCAACCCACCGGCCTCGGCATCGATTGGATAGCCGGCTTCAAGGGCCCTGGTCAACGTGGGCGATGCATGCGGCTCGACGCCGACCACCTTGATGCGGCCGGCATACCAGGCCGCGATTCCGGCGATCAGCCCGCCGCCGCCCACCGATACGAGCAGGGTATCGATGTCAGGTGCCTGCTCCGAGAGCTCAAGGCCGATCGTTCCCTGTCCCGTGATGGTTTCCTTCTGGTCGAAGGCCGGCACCGGCAGTGCGCCGGTTTGCTGCGCCCATATCTCGCTTGCCGCGAGCGCATCGGCATAGCGGTCGCCCTCGATCGCGAGGTCGGCGCCATAGTCGCGGATGCGTTGCACCTTCGCAGCCGAAGAGACGCTCGGAACGAAAATCTTGGCCGGCTTGCCAAGCTTCATCGCGGCATAGGCGACTGCCGCGCCATGGTTGCCGCCCGACGCCGCGACGACGCCGGCCTGCGGCACATCGCGGGTCAACAGATTGGCAAAAGCGCCGCGCGCCTTGAACGAGCCGGAGTGCTGCAGAAGCTCGAGCTTGAGCGTCAGCGGACGGCCGGGAAGCCCAAACTCGGCGCCATCGAGCTGGACCACTGGCGTCCGCCGGATAAAGGGCCGAATCAGCCGCTCGCATTGGGCGATCGTTTCAGAGGTTACGGCATCTACCGGCGCGTCCATAAGGCACTCCCCGCTCATTGACAGGAATTAGTCATTTAGCTAATTAGCAATATGCCTTCTCTGCAAGACGACGTCGAGTCTGCTTTTCGCGCGCTCGCCAACGATCGGCGGCTGTTGATCCTGGAGTGGCTGAAACGCCCCCGGGCGCATTTTCGCGAGCAGGTCGACGGCGACCTCGTCAAGGACGGCGTGTGCGGGGTGTTGATTGCCGAAAAGCTCGGCGTCAGCCAACCCACCGTGAGCGAGCACCTGAAAATCCTGTCGCAAGCAGGACTGGTGAGCGCCAAACGCGTCAAGCAGTGGACGTTCTACAAGCGCGATGAAGCACGCATCGCAAAGCTGAAAGCCGCCATGCTCGAAAAGATCTGATGTTCGGTCGTGGGCCGCGTCCAGGCGTGCCGCCGCCGACTTTCCGTGCCAACGTTTTGAGCAGCGAAGCGCACGTTATCCGTTCGACCTTGGCATCATCAGTGCCTAGTCTTTGCTGACGGGGAGATGAAGCTGATGCGCGCGGTACTGGACTATTGCACCGGAGGAGCGAAGCGAGAGGTATCGGCAGGCACGCTCGTCCTTCATGAAGGCAGCAAGACCGGACATCTGTTCGTGCTGCTGGAAGGACGGCTGGAGGTCATCAAGGGCGACAGCGTCGTCGCCGTTCTGACCGAGCCGGGGGCGATGCTGGGCGAAATGTCGGTGCTGCTCGAGCGGCCGCATACTGCGACCGTGCGCGCCGCCGCCGATTCCGTCGTCTACGAGTTCGATGACGCAGCCGCGTTTCTGCGCGACCAGCCGGCGATGGCGCTCTTGATCGCGCGCCTGCTGGCGCAACGCCTCAACGTCGCCAATACCTATCTGGCCGACCTGATGCATCAATATGCCGGTCAGGGTAACCATCTCTCGATGGTCGGCGAACTCCTGCAGAGCATGATCAACCTGCCGCCGACAGAGGTTTCGCCAGGCTCGGATCGGCAATCCGACTCCAGACTCTAGCTGCATTGGTAGAAGCATCGGCTAGCGGCTTTTCCTGAGCAGTTTCTTCGCTTGTTCGATTTCGGGGAGGTCTTGCCCCGTTTCAAAATCGACGAGCGCTCGCGCGACCACCTCGGATCCGGCCGTTTCCCGGCCGTTGCTGATGCAAAGACGCGCAAGTCCAATTGCGCCGCGCAATTCGAAAGCTTTCGTCTGCTGGCTTCGGGCTATCTCAAGCGCTCTGTTAAAGGCGCCTTCGGCCCCGCTGACGTTGGTCGGATTATGGCGCAACAGAAGCTCACCCCGAACACGATGCAGTTCGGCATCGAGCCAATGCTGACCAGACTGTTCCGTCACGTCGATCAACTCGCGCAGTATCTCCAACCCAGTGTCCGTTTGTCCTGCCGCTGCATGCGCCATGGCAACCTGCATTCCCCAAAACGGTTCGCAAAGGTAACAGTCATTCTCATGCAGCAAGGTCCAACCTCGACGCATTTCCGCAAGCCCGGTCTCTCGGTCGCCGGCGCGCCACTTTGCAAGGCCAGTGAGGTACGTGCCTGCGGCGACATACAATGGCATCGTATGGTCGCGGGCGAGAGCGAGCGCAAGGATTGTCTCTGTTTGCTGTAACGGCCCGCCGCATAGTCCATCGAAAACCGCCTTATGGACGAGCGCGTTGGCTTGGGAGAGCGCTCGCTTTTCTCCCGAGGAACGCACCGCTTCCGCGGCGAGCCGGCGGGCGCGATCAATCTGTCCGATCGGCCAAAGCACCAGAGCAAGAAATCTCATGATGACGAACGGCAGGTCCAGCGTTGAAGCCCTGAAGGTCTCCAGATTCGGTTCAGCACCATAGGCCGCAAGCGCCTGCTCAAGATGCGTTCTCGCGTTCATATAGTCGCCGCCGAACCAGCAGGTCGTCCCGTTTGTCCAATGTGCGACAACTGCGGCCACTGGCGAGTCCGGTCGCCTGTTGGCGGCGTTCATGGTTGCATCCGCCAACTCCCACATCGGCGCGATCTCGCCATGCGTCAGGCAGGCATTGAACAATCCCGAATAGATCGGCGCCAGTTCAACCGGATCATTGATATCAGCCGCGAATTGCCGGGCGCGCGTCCACGCGGCGACGGTTTGGGGGGCGCTGTGCCCAAGGTTGCCCCGGAGCGCGCGGCTGTAGGTGATTTGAAGATGAAGCCGGTTCATGGTTCGGCCCGGGTCAGCCGGCAGCCCGTCGGCAATTGCAACCGCCTTGCCAAGATGCGCGCTTGCCTCGGTATAGGCGGAGCGCTTGAGCGCCTGCTGGCCTGCCTTGAGCCACCAATCGAGAGCAACCCCGTCGAGCCCCGCTTCGGTGAAGTGATAGGCCACGACTTCGGGCTCAGCCTCGGCGATGGCCGGAAACTGATCACGCAGCACACCGCCAATATGTTTGTGCAGCAGTTGCCGGCGGCTCTTGAGCAGACTCTCATAAGCCGCTTCCTGGACCAGCGCGTGCTTGAAGCTGTAGCTCGCTTCCGGCGGCGTCCCGCGGCGCAATAGCAGTTCGGCCTCTTCCAGTTGCCTCAGTGCGGCGTTCAGCGTCAAATCATCGCGCCCCGCCACACATCGCAGCAATGTGTATGAGAAGTCGCGGCCAATGGCAGCGCCTATTTGTGCCACTTCCTTGACCGGCGCCAGTCGGTCAAGGCGTGCCATCAGCGAGTCTTGCAGCGTCGCAGGAATGGCGAGTGGCGGTAGCGGACGATCGAGGCGATAGCGCCCGGCATCTTCCACCAGCAGTCCGGATTCCAGTATTGTCTTGGTCAGTTCCTCGATAAACAGCGGGATGCCATCCGTCCTGTCGATGATCCGCGTCATCATTTCGTCTGGCATCTGTCGACCGATGGTCACCTGCTCGATCAGAGTGCGCGCGTCCTGCCGGTCAAGTCGGTCGAGCCGCAGCAGGCTGACATTGGCGAGACCCGCCCAAGGCGGCTCGAACTCGGGCCGGAAAGTCATGAGCGCGAGGATCGGCAAGCCCCTGATCCGGTCGACCGCGAGATCGAACAGCTCAAGTGTCGTGGCGTCGGCCCAATGCATATCCTCGCAGACGATCAGCACAGGTTGCTGCCGGGCCAAACCCTCGAGCTGATCGAGCAGGGCGGCGAACGTCTGTCGCCGCTGCTGCACCGGATTCAAGCCGAGCGGCGGATAGCGCTCGCCCGTTGCGATCGAAAGAAGCGTTGCGATCAGCGGCGCCGCTTTGGCCACTTGCTGCGTTCCGAGTGCAAGCATTGCCTCAAGCTTGTCGAGCTTTTGCTCGGTCGTGTCCTGTGACCTGATACCGGCGCCGCGCTCGAGTTGAGCGACAAAGGGATGAAGCGCACTATTAATGTGGTAAGGCGAGCACTGATACCGGACCCGGCAGTGTGCCCCCAACACAGGGTTCTCGCAGAACATTGCGACCAGGCGCGATTTGCCGATCCCGGCCTCGCCGGAAATCAACACCACCTGACCCTGACCCTGCCACGCCAGCTGCTGGCGCGAGAGCGCGAATTCGATTTCTGCCTTACGGCCGACAAAGCCCAGCGAGCGCGCCGTGCGCACCGCCTCGAAACGGCTCTCCGACGCCGCCGCACCTTCGACCGCCCAGACCGCGATGGGTTCGGAGATGCCCTTGACCTGGCGCAGGCCGAGGCTACGGAAAGTGAACAAATCTCCAAGCAGCTCGCGCGTCGAAGCAGCAACGATAACCGCCCCCGGCTCAGCCAGGCCCTGGAGCCGGGCGGCGATGTTCGGCGTATCGCCGACCATCGCCTGCTGCTCCGACGCGCCCCCGCTGATGAGGTCGCCAACCACGACAAGTCCGGTCGCAATCGCGATCCGCACCTCAACCTGTTCCGCGCGCGTTTCGAGCGGCCTTATTGCGTCGATCATGTCGAGCCCGGCTCGCACGGCGCGCTCGGCGTCATCCTCGTGCGCGCGGGGGTAACCAAAATAGGCGAGCACTCCGTCGCCGACAAACCTGGCGATGCTGCCGTCGTAGGTGGCAATAACTCTGGCGCAGGCCGTCCGATAGGCGCGGATCACCTCCCACATGTCCTCTGGATCAAGGCGAGCAGACAGCTCAGTCGAGCCGACCAGATCGCAGAACATCACGGTGAGGTGGCGTCGCTCGGCATCATGCTGACGAGCCGGCTCGTCGACTAATTCGACTTGCTTGAGTTCGGCGATCGCGCGCAGCATCTTGCGGCGATGGCCGAGCAGGACTCCGAGTCTATCGAAGTCCTGATCCGTTAGCTCGGGAAGGATACCGATATCGATTCCATTCTCGGCAAAACGCAACGCGTATTGTCCAAGCCCAAGCTTCTCGAGCCAGTCTGCAATCTGCTGCATTGGCTCCACCGAACTGTTCTGGCTGGCGGCTGGCCGGATTTTGGACTACTGCTAAAAAAATGCCATTCAATATTTGCGGGATGCGGTATTGGGCTGCGGGCTCATCGAAAAATCACGCGCAACAACCAGGCTGATATGATCGACGACGCCGGCAAATTGAACGGGAGCCGGCGACAGAAATTCGCGCAGCATCTATTTTCAAAGCGAGACGACAACTCGTTGCGCAACACGCGCTTTGCGCCATTAACGTTCGGCCGCGAACAATCTAACGCTTTCTGTGATGCCCTTGAGGGAATGACACCCTTCGTCATGAAATCTGATGTTCGATCCTGCGACAAGATCACGGACTGTATTCGACACCAGAACCTGCCCGGGCTTTGCCATCGTCGCGACACGCGATGCAATGTGGACCGCGATGCCGCTCAGGTCATTATCGGCTATTTCGATCTCGCCGGTGTGAAGGCCGGCTCTCACCTGCAGTCCAAGAGCTTCAACGCCCTCATTGATCGCCAGAGCGCACCGGATTGATCTGGCCGGCCCGTCGAAGGTTGCCAGGAAGCCGTCTCCCATTGTCCTTACTTCATGTCCTCTATGTCGCGAGATCTCCCGCCGCACTAGCGCGTTGTGCCGATCGAGCACATCGTGCCACGCGCGATCTCCGATCGTCTCGGCTCGCATCGTTGAATTCACAATGTCAGTGAACAGAACGGTGGCAAGCACGCGATCAGATTCGATTGCGGACCGCGATCCTGTCAGAAACTCCTCAATCTCATCCAATACCCGTTCCGTTTCGCCAGTCCACAGCAGGTGGTCGCAGCCGGGCAGTTCGAGATATTTCGGGTTTGGGATTTGCCGGGCCATGAACCGCCCGGCTTCAACGTTGACGCGAACATCCCCTTGTCGATGAATGATTAACGTTGGCACCTGGATCGACGGAAGGATTGGACGAACATCGATTTCGCTGTTCATTCGCATAAGCGCGACAACCGCAGAGGGACTTGCACCGAGACGTTCGAAACGGGCCCATGCTAGCTTGAACGTCTCATCTGATGCCACGCTGGGCGCGAACAAGCGGAGGCTGTCGCCGGTCCCCCAATTCTTTTCCATGCGATCCAGCGCGGCTTCGATCCTGTCCGGGGGCAAAACCCACGAGCGGAAGTGGCCATAGGCGCCGTACAGGACCAACGCTCGGGTCCGTTCCGGGTAGGTGGCCGCGAACAAGACTGACATCGCGCCGCCCTCGGAGATGCCGAACAGGGCAGCCTGTTGCGAGCCCACAGCATCCATGACCGCGCGAACATCGTCCATGCGCTCTTCCAGGGTTGGCACGCCGACCGTTCTGTCAGAAAGCCCGGTACCGCGCTTGTCGAACATGATCAGGCGAGCAAAGGCCGCCAAGCGGGTCCAGACTCGGGCACGATAGGGTTCTTCCCAAGCGACATCGAGGTTCGAAATGAAACCCGGAACGAACACGAGGTCAAACGGCCCTTCGCCGACGACCTGATAGGCGATGCGAACATCACCGCTCTTTGCGTACTGCGTTTTCGGAACCATTGCACATCACTTCACGTAACGTGGCGTGATCGGCTTCGTCGGCTTCCGGCGAGCAGGTTCATCTGAATCTTATCAGTTTGCCGCGGTGCGCGGAAGCCAGAACGGCGTAGCTCAGCCTCGGCATGCGGTATTCGGCTGCCTACCAGACAGCCATCACACAGGTTAGCTTCGCTGTGCCGCTCCGTGCGAGGTCGCGCGGCGATCCGAAGCTTCAGCCTTCCATTTCGTAGCGCAAGATCCACGAGCGCCCAATGAGGCGATAGGCGCGTACAATCCTGCGCGGTCACACGTGCTTTCTGCGAACTTCTCCGGCGCTTGTCGATGAAGAGAAAAGCGGATCGGCAATCCGACCCATGGATGTAAGCCAGGCCGGCGGATTCTCGATCGGCGCTGCGGGCCGCCGCAAGGGCGCGCGCAAATCGATGCGCTGCGCTTCACCGGCCGCGATCCAGAACGCTGCGCCCTCATCGAAGTCGAGCACGATGCAGACCGGCGGACGGCCGTGCTGCAGGCCGGCATTGAATACCCAGGTCGTGCCGATGCGGTCGAACCACGAGCCGTCGGCGATGAACGGCGATTGATGGACGTGGCCCGAGATCACCATGAACGGCTGGTACTGCGCGATCCATCGCACCAGTTCGACGTCGCCGAAGAACCGCTTGCCGCCCCAGCTCGTCGGCGAATTCGCAGGCGGCGCGTGATGCACCCAGATCCAGCGTTCCGCCCGCTCGAGCGCGGCGTCGCGAAGCTGGGCTTCGATGCGGCCCTTGACCAGCGGCCCGTCCCACCACGGACACACCGTGAAGCGCGTATCGCCGATAGTGAGGCTGTCGCCGTCGCAGGCGACGCCGAGTTCGCTGATATCGCCGACCCAGCGCGCGATCTTCTCACCCTCCGCGCTACGCTCGTCGAGGTCGTGATTGCCCGAGCAGAGAATGACCCGCGTGATCGCTGATAGCAGCGACAGGTATTTTTTCACCACCAGAATCTGCCCGCGGAAATCGACGAACGATCCGATGTCGAGCGCGTCGCCGGCAAAGATGACGACGTCGAATTCAGGAGCTGCCGCGAGCAGCCAGTCGAACTGCGGCAATGAATAATGCAAATCGGCAACGACAAGGCAGCGCATAATAATCAAATCCAAAAATGCCCGTGAAACAGGCGATCCGCAGTCGGATGCGTTCAGGCAGGCTGGATTCGAGCAAGAATTGTGCCGGTCGAGCACCTAGGCATTGAACAGGACGTTGAAGATACTAGGATGGAACCTCCGAATATCCCCGGAGGAGGCTCGCTGTGTTCAAGAGTGCATCTATGCTGGGCGTTTTGCTAACGGCTTTGATCATGGCCGTTTCCATCTCAGAGTCCTTAGCCCAGGGAAGTTCGTTGCCTTACGGTGGCGGCGGTCCGATTAATGCTCCGGCAATTATCAGAGAATACAACGCATCTGGAAAGCAGATGCGGATCGAGGGCTCATGCCAATCATCCTGCACGACGCTTCTTGCAATAAAGAACGTCTGCGTTGAGCCCTCGGCGCAGCTGAAATTTCACGCGGCGTTGTTTCCGCATGAGCGGAACCAGAAGCCGCCCCCTGCAAGGCAAGCTCGGATGCTGGCGGCATACAACGCTAAGCTCCGCAATTATCTCGTTTCCGGCGGATACGTAGACGGGTTCGAGTTTCACACTATCTCAGGGCAGGACATCATTACGAAGTTTGGATATCGAGCCTGCAGATAGCCGTCGTTCAGACATAGGCCGATTGTCGGCGAGGGCGCCCTCCTACTCCGGCAGAGCTGGTTCAAAGGTATGAGCGAGCAGGTAGGGACATCTCAATTTGACGTAGACCAGTTGAGGCGGCTTGGGTCAAAATGCAAAATACTCTGTGCAAGCAGATGTTCTCCGCTTCGCCTCCAAACTCGGACATTGCTCGATGCGATCGGCACTTCGCATTTGTGCCAATAGGCGACATGACCCTACTCTCTCGGGTGTAAGACGATTTTGCAACGTCCGAGATCAGGCCTTCGGGACAGCGCGAATATCATACGCCCATGGCATTGCGGAGGCGCAAAATCCCTGCCGTTTAGGCGGAAGCTGCGCGCGCTGGGTTATTCCACCGATCCCAACCATAGTACACGGACGTGGCCATGCATGTCTTCGAAGGTTCGCCTTGGTCATTCGCGTCGGTTGGACCGGACCACGGCGACTTCCGGTCTACGCCGGATTGTGTTGCAAAAGTCGTTTTGCAGGAGATGTTAAAAATTCTGAGGGCCGCTGGCGCGTTCTTCGTGTAATGATCTGAGGGACCTCATCGCCTTGCGCCAAATTCATGGGCGACTTCGGTAGCGCGACTCAGGCTATGCGAATCATCGATCTCTTTGCGTCTCAGGTTTTCGCCAAAAATTTGGACCGCTGCAACTTTCGACTTTTGCAACACTATCCGCCGGTGAACGGACATTCTCAGGATAAGCGGGCATGTCTCAAAGATCACAAAGCTGACTCAGATGCCGACCGGTTCTCCGCTACGGGCAGCAGTCGTCGTCCAATTGCCGACGGGCAAAGTGTCGCGAGGATATTACCCCTCGGCTGCGAATACGTAGCTGTTGCCATCCTTGGCCAGCGTGCCGGCGTTCGGCATCAACCAATGAGTACCCGAAATGGTGAGTTTGTCGGCAACCGCGCGATCGAAGATCTTCCTTCGCGTTTCGACAGCCATTTGCGGATCCTGGTCGATAGCAAGCTGCCACTCGGGATTTGTTGAAATGTGGGGCGCAAGATTGACCACGTCAGCGCTGATCAGAAACTGTTTGCCGCCGGAGGTGACCAGATGCGCGACCATTCCCGGGCTATGGCCGGGCGCCTGAATGGCGTGCACACCGGGCAGGAGTTCTGGTTCTCCCTCAAAGGGCCTGACGTTTTTCCAAGTCGCCACCGTAGCCTGAATGCGCTGGGCGAGGCCTTTGCGTGTAGGTCCGAGATCGATCGACTCGATTCCCGGGCGCGTCCACCATTTCAATTCCGCGGCGGGCACCACGATGTCGGCATCCGGAAAGACCTGCGCATTGCTCTCATTGTTCATGAGGCCATAAATGTGGTCGCCGTGGAGATGGGAGATGAGGATCGTTTTGACTGCCTTGGGGTCAAGGCCTGCCGCCGCCATGCTCTCGAATAGCCGGCCGTTCCCCTCACCATAAATCGGATGGCCGCCCGTGCCCGAGTCAATCAGGACTACTTGATCGTGCAGCTTGAGCGCCATGACGATAAACCGCAGGGGCGCCCGATTGTCGGGAAACCGGCACCACGCAACGCGGTCTTGACCTGTTCGGCGCTGACATTCCTGACCATGCCCTCCCGCAGCGGAACGTCACGCATGCCATCAATCAGAGAGAAGACTTCAATGTCGCCGACCTTGTATTTACGGAAAGGTTGCGTGACGGACTGTTGAGCATGAGCCGCGTCGACAAACGTGATCGGCTTGTCGATCCCAAACGCGGCGTAAGCACCGGCTGCGCCAAGTGTCAGGTCCCGACGCGAAATATCGGACAATCGTCGGCACTCCGCGCTGACTGAATAATCGAGCATATCGATGGGGCGTGCACTGCACAAGGTCGGCTTTGGGGTCTCATTCGCTACAGGCGCGACCCAGCAGCAAGTCCAGCCATCACGCCGAAAGCGGAATGAATTCAAACTCGCCTCAATCTGAATTTGGCTGCGCGCCAATGAGTCCACGCCCTAATCCTCGCTCGCCCTGAACCGGCCGAGCCCCTTCAGCACGAACGGCGCCACTAGCGCAATCAGCGCAATCCCGAGCAGCGTCGCCGACATCGGGCTCTGCAGCAGCACGATGGGATCGCCGAGGCTGATCGCGAGCGCGCGGCGCAACTGGCTTTCGGCGATTGGACCCAGGATGAGACCGACGACGACAGGTGCGATCGGGAGGTCGAACCGGCGCATCAGAAAGCCCAACACGCCGAAGGCTGCCAGCATCGACAGCTCGACCACCGAAGGTTTTGCGGCGATGGTGCCCATGGTCGCGAACACGAGAATGCCGGCGTACAGCCACGGCTGCGGGATCGCGAGCAGTTTTACCCACAGCCCGACCAGCGGCAGGTTGAGTACCAGCAGCATCACGTTGGCGATGAAGAGGCTCGCGATCAGGCCCCACACCAGGTCGGGCCGCTCGGCGAACAGCAGCGGTCCCGGGTTCAGCCCGTATTGCTGAAAGCCCGCCAGCATCATCGCAGCCGTCGCCGAGGTCGGAAGCCCCAGCGTCAATAGCGGCACAAGGGTGCCGGCAGCGGAGGCGTTGTTGGCAGCTTCCGGCCCGGCGACGCCTTCGATCGCGCCCTTGCCGAATTCCTCCGGATGCTTCGACAGCCGCTTCTCGGTCGAGTAGGACAGGAATGTCGGAATTTCCGCGCCACCCGCCGGAAGCGCGCCGATCGGAAAACCGAACATCGTTCCGCGCAGCCACGGCTTCCACGACCGCATCCAGTCCTGCTTCGTCATCCACAACGAGCCGCGCACCGGCTCGATCTTTTCCTCGGCGTGATGGCGGCGCGATGCGACGTAAAGCGCTTCGCCGACGGCGAACAGGCCGACGGCCAGCGTCGTCACCTCGACGCCGTCGAGCAGTTCGGGCGTGCCGAATGCGAGCCGGGCCTGGCCGGTGAGCTTGTCGATGCCGATCAGCCCGAGCGTCAGCCCGATGAACAGGCTGGTCAGCCCGCGGATCGGCGAATCGCCAAAGGTCGCGGACACCGTCACGAAGGCCACGCACATCAGCGCGAAATAATCTTCAGGCCCGAAACGCACGGCAAAATCCACCAGCCACGGTGCGAGAAAAGCCAGGCCGATGGTGGCAATGGTGCCCGCGACGAACGAGCCGATCGCCGACGTCGCCAGCGCCGGACCGCCGCGGCCGGCCTTGGCCATCTTGTTGCCTTCGAGCGCGGTCGCCATCGACGCGCTCTCGCCGGGCGTGTTGATGAGGATGGCGGTGGTCGAGCCGCCATACATGCCGCCGTAATAGATGCCGGCGAACATGATCAGCGAGCCGCCGGGATCGAGCTTGTAGGTCACCGGCAACAGCAACGCGACGGTGAGTGCCGGTCCGATGCCGGGCAGCACGCCCACGGCAGTGCCGAGGAACACGCCGATCAACGCATAAAGCAGGTTCATCGGCTGGACGGCGACGGCCATGCCATGCGCAAGCGCAGCGAAGGTTTCCATTACAGCAGTCTTTCCAGAGGGCCGGCAGGCAGGCTCAACGTCAGCAGCCGATCGAAGGCGAGATAGATCAGCGTGGTCATCACGAGCGCGATGATGAAGTCAGTGAGGAGTGCGCGGCGCCCGAACGCCGCCGAGGTGGTGACGAACAGCGCCGATGTCGCCAGGATGAAGCCCCCGCCGAGCCCGATGACGGCGATCAGCAGCGCAAGCCCACCGAGGATCAGCAGCACAGGCTTGGGATCGGCGCTCTCGCGCGGCGGCAGGTTGCCGCGCAACGTGTCGATCAGGTTGGCGATCGCGAGAATGCCGAGCCCGACCGCGACGACGACCGGCATCGCCTCCGGCCCCATGCCGTACATCGAAGTGGATGACAGACGGTTTGCGTCCCATACCAGCACCGCAGCCAGCACCGCGAGGGCCGCGGCGATGACCAGACCGGCGGCATCGATGCGCCGCGAGGCCGGCCGCTGCGGAAGATCGCTGGACTCGCTGTCCGTCATGATTTGACGAGACCGACCGACTTCAGCACGTCGGTGACGCGCGTCGTTTCCTTCTTCAGGAAGTCGGCGAACGCATCGCCGGAAAGATAGGCGTCATCCCAGCCCTTCTGCTTCAGAATGTCCTTCCAGGCGTCGGACTTGACCATCTTCTCGACCGCGTCGCTCAACGTCTTGCGCTGTTCCGGTGTAATGCCGGGAGGCGCGACCACCGAGCGCCAATTGGCGAGCACGAGGTCGATCCCTTGTTCCTTGAAGGTCGGAATATCGATGCCGGCGATACGCTTCTCCGAGGTCACGCCGAGCGCGCGCAATTTGCCGGATTTGATCTGTCCTTCGTATTCGCTCAGGCCCGAAATGCCTGCGGTGACCTTGCCGCCGAGAATGGCCGCCAGCGACTCGCCGCCGCCGGAAAATGGAATGTAGTTGATCTTCTTGGCGTCGGCGCCGATCGTTCCCGCAAACAACGCTGCCATCACGTGATCAACGCCGCCGGCCGAGCCGCCGGCAAAGGTTACCTTGGCGATGTCGGCCTTCACGGCCGCGGCCAGATCCTGCGCCGTCTTGAGCGGCGAATTCGCCGGCACCACGATCACCTGGATTTCATCGGTCAGCCGCGCAATCGGCGTCACCTGTTCGAGCGTCACCGGCGACTTGTTCATGGCGAGCGCGCCGACCATGACGAAGCCGTTCACCATCATCTGGTTGCCGTCGCCCTTGGCACCATTGACGAACTGCGCGATGCCGATGCTGCCGCCGGCGCCGGCCACGTTGGTGACCTGGACGCTGCGGGCGATCTTGGCGGCGACCAAAGCCTGCTGCATCGCGCGGGCGGTCTGATCCCAGCCCCCGCCGGGCGCCGCGGGCGCCATGATCTTGAGCTCGAGCTGCTGCGAGAGGGCAGGCGCTGTGGCTGCAAGCGTCAACGCGACGGCCGCGCCGAACAGGCGCGTATGAAACGGCATCATGGGATTTCCTCCAGGCTCACGTGGAGCCGCTGTGTGTCAATTCGTCGCATATCAGCCGGAAAACCCGCCGCTGTCCAGAAGGACCTTTGCGTGGGCGGACCGGATCTCAAAGATTTCGCCAGGGCTTTGAAGCTCGTGCGTTTTTGGCCTTCGGACTTGCCTGATCGAAAGTGAAACGCCAATTGCTTGGCACACGTCCGAAGAGGCGCCGTGCATTGTGTTGCCTTGGCCTGGCTGTGGCGCCTGAATAAGACGCGATGACGAAGGGGCCACGGCCTCGGAGGCGAACGCCGCTGATGATTGAGGGGAATCGATGCACGAGAATGCTCAATCCGGTCGAGAAGCCGATCCAAGCAGCGGCCGCAAGATGCGGCTGTTCTCCGCCGCCCTGAGCATGTTCGGCGCAAAGGTTCAGATCGCTGCACACGAGAAGGATATCGATTTCGAACTGGTCATGGTCCCCTTCACCCAGAAGGAGGGTTATGCGCCGAAGCATCCGGAAGTCCTGCGCATCAATCCGAAGCGCCAGGTCCCGGTGCTGATCGATGGCGATCTCGATATTTTCGATTCCACCCAGATCTTCGAGTATCTCGAAGACATCAAGCCGAGCCCTGCGCTGTGGCCCGCGACTCCTGCCGCGCGAGCCTGGGCTCGCCGGCTGGAGCACGAATCGGACGAGGTCTATTTCCCGCACATCATCAAATTGATGCCGCTCTGGAATACGCCAAGCGATCCCGCTGGGAAGCCCGCGCGCGAGGCCGCTGCTGCCTATTATCGAACCATGGAGCGTGTCCTTGGCGACCGCGAGTTTCTCGCCGGCGAATATTCCTTTGCCGATATCGCGTTCTATATGGCCCAGCTCTTCGGTGCCCGCATGGGTGCCGACATGACCGGCGAAACGCCGAGACTTCTGCAATGGCGACAGCGCATGACGACGAGACCGGCCGTCATCAAGGTCGTTCGACCGATGGCCGATTATTTGCGCAGCGATGGCCGCAGCGTTCCAGCGTTTCTCTCGCCAATAGCGACGTGATCGGCGCCGCGGCTACCCACGCCCGTTCGTCTCCGGCTACGCCCGCACCACCGCGGGCGGAAACACGATCTCGATCAGGGTGCCAGAGCGGCCGCCGGTCTTGATCTGGAATTTGGCGCGGTTGGCTTCGACGAGCGCCTTGGTCAGCGACAGGCTGACGGCCGCACTCTCGGACTGATCCGACGGCGCCCGCGTGCGGAACGGCTCGAGGGCTGCGGCAACCTCATTGTCGTTGAGGCCGTTACCGGTGTCGCGGACCCGCAGCATCACCTCGCCGAAATCGGACAGCGCGGTCGAGACGATGACCTGGCCGCCGGCATTGGCGAGATGGATCGAATTGCCGATCAGGTTCAGCGTGATCTGGCGCAACGCCTGCGCGTCCGCGATCACTGGCGGCAGCGTGTGCGCGAGCGAAGTGCGGATGATGATGCGCTCACGATTGGCCTGCGGCTGCATCACCGCCACGCAGCTCTCGACCAGCTCGTTGAGATTCTGGTTGGTGAAGGCGAGATCGAGCTTGCCGGTTTCGATTCGGCTGAGATTGAGCAGGTCGTTGACGATGGCGATCACGTGTTCGCCGGCGGCGCGGATGTCCTTCATGTATTCGCGGTAACGCTCGTTGCCGAGCGCGCCGAAACGCTCTCCGATCATCACTTCGGCAAAGCCGATGATGGCGTTCAGCGGTATTCGCACCTCGTGGCTGATCCGGGCCAGCACGTCGGCCTTGGCGTTGGCGGCGCGTTCCGCCAGCCGCCGCGCCTCGCGCAACTCGCTCTCGGTCTTCTTGGCCTGCGAGAGATCGCGGAACACCGCGAAGAAATTCGGGCCGTCCGGGCGGGTACGGCCGATGGTCATCGACAGCGGAATGATGCCGCCCTTGCTTTCGCGGCCGAGCACCTCGCGGCCGTGATCGAGCAGGCTTTCGACGCCGGAGGCCTTGATGCCGGCGAGATATTCGAACACGCCGTGCTGGCTTTCGGGCGCAAAGAGATCGGCGAGATTGCGTTGGACCAGTTCGTCGCCGTCATAGCCGAACAGCGCTTCGGCGCTGCGGTTGGCTGCATGGATGTTGCCTTCGGCATCGAACATCAAGATGCCTTCGGCTGTGGTATCGAGGATGGCGGCGAGTTCTTCGGCATTGGCATGGCCGACGTCGGACGGTTCGGGGATGTCCAGCTCCGCTACCGGCTCGGCTTGCGAGATGGCGGCCGCGATCGCCGCGCCCTCATGGCGCGTGGTCGAGAAGATCAGGGCCAGCGCCGAATCGCCGTCCCATGAAATCGTGTGGAGGCGGGCCTCGGCGGCCGATGGCGGCGCATCTGCATCCGCGGGCCCGCTCGCGGAAATCGTCACCGGCCTGCCGGTGTCCGATGTCGAGGACGCATTCGACGTGCCGGGTTCGACATAGAGCGCGTCGAGGCCGCCGGCATCTTCCAGCGCATGCAGGCTGGCATAGCCCATCTGCGTCAGGAAGGCGGGGTTGGCATACAGCAGGCGGTCGAGGCGATAGATCAGGATGCCGACGGGTAAGAGATCGAGCAGCGCCTTGTCGCGCGCGGCTTCGCCATGCGCGGGCGGTTCAGGCGGTGCCAGCCATTCGGGCGGCTCGCCGGCTGGCGCGCGCGCGAACGACGCGACGGTTGGTTCAAAGATCGTTTCACCGGTGACGTTCGGCACCGCCTCGTTACCATTCTCGGTGTCGAGCCGCGCCGACAATTGCCGCGCGAGTTCGTCGAAGGCGCTGTTCTCGATCGGCGTCAGCGATAGCTGCTTCGCCTCGCCGGGGACGCGGAATGGCACGACGTTGGGAGCGTCTGCGGGCAATTCCATCACGGTGTCCTTCAAGGCCTCGTTGGCGCTTTCCTTGACGCTTGGCTCGACGCTTTCGTCGACGCTTTCCTTGGGAGGTTCCACGGGCGTTTCCAGATCGTTTTGATGTGAAGTCTCGGCAGCAATCGGTTCGGGCAAATCGTCGACCAAAGGCGGTGCAACGCCCGTCGGGCTGGGAAATTTCGGGGCGGGCGCTTCTTGCGGCATTGCCATCTCGCCGGACAATTCCGCCAGGCGGAGGGCGGCGAGCAGGGCGAGGGCGTCGAAATCGCGGCAGACGCCAAAGCCGCGATAGCCGATGAAATTCCGCTGCCCGTCGAAGATCGGCAAACCGGACAGTTCAACCGGCAGCGTGCTGCCGCCATCGACCGGCCAGTTCAGCACGATGCCGCTCCAGGTCGCGCATGTGGCGAACGCCTTCATCACCCGCCCGTTGGGATCGAGAGCAAATTTCTCGGCGATCTCGCGCCATGGCCGCCCGAAGCTGGCCGTGGTGCGCGGGCCGATCAGGCCGGTGAATTCGTCGGTGCCGAGCGTGAAGCGGCCTTCCCGATCCATCTGCCAGGTGAAGCGCAGCGGCAGGCGGCGGGTCGGCTGCCTGGCGAATGCTTCGAGCGCCGGGAATGGCGTGCGTGGAGCGGGCTCCGTCGCGGCCGGCTCCTCCGTGGTGGCTGGCTCGGCAAAGGCATCGAACAATGCAAACTCGGCGGGCGCTTCGCCGGATTGCGCCGGCTGTTCGTAATCGGGAGCCGGCTGCGGCGCGATCGCTTGCTCCATGACGGGCGCGCCCGGCTGCGGGCCGGGTGTTAACGCTGTGGCCTCGGGCTGCATCTCGTTCTCGGGCGGCTCATGCGCCCGCGCCAGCCGCGGCGAGATCAGCGCGATGTCGCCGGCGGCGATCAGGACACCATGGCTGCCATTGGCAAAGTCGAACCGCGAACAGCCGCAGGTCGCAAGCATGCCGGGCGCCGCGCCAAACCCCTGTAACCGCTCCAGGCGGATGGCGCCGTTGGCAAGCAGCCGTCCTGTAAGCCGCGCGATCTGCCGCCGGTGCCGGTCGGCCGGTCCGAAGGTCTTCTCAGCAAGGGCTGCGGCGCTGGCGGCGCCGAACAGGCGGACGCCGGCCGGATTTGCCCACAGGATCCGCCTGCCGTCGGCCGTCCATAGCCATGCGGGCAGGCGGCTCGCCGTATAGGCCGCCAATCGCGGATCGCCCTGCGCCCGCCACTGAAATTCCGCGTCCTTCATCGCAACTACATGACCGTCCGGCGTCACGATCGGCAGCCAAAATGCCGATAACGTTAAGGGATCGTTACTATCGCAAGCCGGCGGCGGCAGTCCACGGCCCGGCGGGCCGGCAGTGATTTAAGCGGCGGATAACCTGAACCCGGCTGAACCCTTTGGCCGCCGGCCGCGTTGGGTGGTTGCAAACGGCCGTCAAGGGTTCAACGGGGAACTCCCCGGCGCCGCATCCGTCCCCGGAGCGGCCCCCTGACAGTATCCGGACGCAATCCCAGCCACTGCAAAGGAACGCACCATGAGTGACGAAGTGCGAGACCGTTTCGAGATACCCAAGGAAATGCGATCGATGGCGGAAGCGAGCCTGGAGCAGGCCCGCAAGACGTTTGAGAAATTCGTCGCCGCCGCGCAGACCACCGCCGATACCATCGAGGAGCGTAATGCCACGGTGCGCGAGGGCGCCAAGGATGTCCGGCAGAAGGCCGTCGCCTATGCCGAGAAGAACGTGCAGGGCTCGCTCGATTACGCGCAGTCACTCTTGAAGGCCAAGGATCTGGCCGAGGTAACGCGGCTGCACAGCGAATATGTGCAGGGACAAATGCGTGTGCTGGCGGAGCAGGCCAGCGAAATGAGCCAGATCGTCGGCAAGGCCGCCATGGATGCGGCGAAGCCGAAAGCCTGACCCGCCCGCAGCGGGCAGTATTGCACCCGCGAAATGGACCGGCTGGAACGCGCATCCGGTGCGGGTTCCTATGCGGCGTCGCACCAGAAATTGCAGTGCGTTGCACAAATTTGACACGATATGGGTGCTTATTGGGCGAGCCCGTGGACGGGCAAACTTCCGTGAGTGCGTGTGTGTACGTGATCCCTTCCGGCGTTCCGATCATCCGCCCGGCACCCGCCAGGGAACATCGATTAACCCCATTGTGAAGGATGCAACCCGTGACCAGCTCCACCGATCCCTTCTCCGCCGCCATCATTCCCTTTGAAGTTCCCGAGCAGATGCGCGCACTCGCCGAAAAGGGCGTTTCGCAGGCCCGCGACAGCTACGCCAAGTTCAAGGATGCAGCCGAAACCCATAACGGTACCATCGAGGCCGTGTTCACCACCGCCAGCAAGGGCGCCAGCGAGTACAACGCCAAGCTGATCGAGTTCTTCAAGGCCAACACCTCGTCCTCGCTCGATTTTGCGCAGGAGCTGCTCGGCGCGAAGACGCCGGCGGCGGCGCTCGAGCTGTGGACCGCGCACGCCAAGAAGCAGTACGAGGCCTTCACCGCGCAGGCCAAGGAGCTTGCCGAGCTCGGCCAGAAGGTTGCGACCGAGACCGTTGAGCCGATCAAGGCCTCCGCCTCGAAGTACTACAAGCCCGCCGCCTGATCGGGCCCGCATCGCCACGAAAAGCCCGGGCGAAACGGCCCGGGCTTTTTGCTGTCACGGGACCATTGCAGGGCCGGCGCGATCCGCGTTTGAACGCAACACGCGCCCAAAACGACTATAATCAGACGCTCCCCGGCCTTGCCAAAGGCCGGCGTTGCACCTAGTTTCCGGCCAATTCGCGCGCCCCTCTTTGGGGCTTCCGCGTGAGGATGCAGTTGTAGCTCAGTTGGTTAGAGCGCCTGTCTGTGGAACAGGAGGTCGGTGGTTCGAGCCCACCCAACTGTACCAGCTTTTACTTCCCTGAATTGCCGCTCGCCTGCCGCGACACTCGTGCTGTGGCGCGTTGTCCAGCCGCGCTTGCCAAGCCCCAACCGTTCACCCACTATTTCCGGGAATCATTGCGGCTTGGGGGAATTCATGGCGATCTTTCGGATCGAAAATTTTCAGCTCGGATTGTTGCTTGCCGCCGCACTCGCGGTATCGATCTCGCCCGCCGTCGGTCAGACCTACACACCCGAACAGGAGCAGGCCTGCACCGGCGACGCGTTCCGGCTCTGCAGCTCCGATATCCCTGACATCAGCCGTGTCACCGCCTGCATGGTGCGCAAAAAGTCGCAGCTCTCGCCGGCTTGCCGGGCGCACTTCCGCTCCGAGCCCGATGAAATCACGGCCCGGCCGGTGGGCCGGCCGACCATCATCCGGCCGGCAGTGCCGCGCAAAGCCGCTGCCGCAAAGCCGCGCAAAACCAAAAAGCCGGCGAAACCTGCGACTTGACAGGCATTACGCCATTTTAAGGTTTCCTCGCGCGGCAGACTGACGCCTTGTTTGCGGCGTCTGCAATGAACATCTCCCATGGGGAAGAGGAGAGGGTTCATTGATAGATCACAGTAGAGAACTCGACCGGCATTTTGCCTGGTTCGAGAGGAAGCTGCCGCCGGGGCCGGCGAAGTTCGTCGGCTGGGTGCGCAAGCCGTCGTCGATCTATGTCCGAGTACCGCTCGCCATACTGCTGGTCGTCGGCGGCTTTCTCAGCTTCCTGCCGGTGCTCGGGCTCTGGATGCTGCCGCTCGGACTCCTTTTGTTCGCGCAGGACATCCCGCCGCTGCAGAAGCCGTTGGCGCTGGGGCTTGGATGGATCGAACGCAAATGGCTCGAACGTCAGCGCGCAAAACTCGAGCGAGAGCGCGCAAAAGGCGCGCAGTAAGCCAAGCAGGATGGGCTTTCAATTCCTTCTCAAGGTCACCGGGGTTGCACGGTGTGACTCAAAAACCAGCCTTATTGGCAATTAAGTGGCTTCATCGCGGCGGGTGATAAATTTTTCTTTCACGAATCACCGCGCTGATTCATTTTCGGCTTCTGGGGTCAACTGGAGGCCAAGGTATGAACGTAATTGTTTTTGCATCACGTAAAGGGGGCTCGGGAAAAAGTACCCTGGCTGCTCACCTCGCTGCCCATGTTCATAAGGCAACGAAGCCCATCCTGCTTGTCGATGCCGATCCGCAGGGCTCACTTACGCTCTGGCACAAATTGCGCGGCACCAACGAGCCGCCGATCAAGCCCGCGGTGAATTCCGTCAGCGGCATCGTCGCTGCCGCCAAGCGCGACGGCATCGAATGGGTGTTCATCGATACGCCGCCGAATTTGTCGGCCGTCGTCGACGATGCGATCCGCAACGCCACCATGGTGATCATTCCGGCGCGGCCCGGCGTGTTCGACGTCAACGCGGTGCAGGAAACCATTCAGACCTGTCGTTCGGCGCGCAAGCCCTACGCGGTCGTGATCAACGGTGCGCCTGCCGAACGCGACGGCGCCGAGAGCCGCATCGTCAGCCTCGCGCGCGAAGCGCTGGCGAAATTCCGCGCGCCGGTGTGGAGCGGTCAGATCACCAACCGCGCCGATCTGATCATGGCGCTGAGCCAGGGCGAAGGCGCCCGCGAATACTACGCGGAAGGCCGGGCGGCTGCGGAGATCAGCAGGCTGTGGGGCGCGATCGAACGTTCGATCAAGGCGATCCGCGGAACGGCGTCGGCATCGGGCGCCATGCACAAGCAGGCGGCGTAACAACGCCGCTCTCGATCTGCCGGACTGATAAAGAACGCGCGGGCTCCGCGCGTTTTTCTTTTATGGATTATTTTGCCGTCATTCCGGGATGATGCGTTAGCACCAGCCCCGGAATCTCGAGATTCTCAGGTGCGCAAGTGCACACCATAGTTCGATGCTTCGCATCGCCCCGGAATGACAGTGCCCTACGCCACCATCAGCACGTAGAACACGACGACCGGCGACAGCGTCAGGATCACCGACCAGATGCCGACGGCCCACAGAATGTCCTCGGTTGAAAAACCCTGTTGTCCAGGAATGCTGTTGTTCTCGAAATGCACGACGCGCCCCCGCGTTTTTCTGTTGTATGGGGATGCTGATATGCGAACGGTTTTAAAAACCCGCTTGCGATTTCGCTTGCATTTGACCGCACCTGCTACCGCCGATTAACCACCGCTATGCCTGGTTAATATTTGCTGACCGCACGGCGTCAAAGTCGATCGAAGTCTCGCCTGCAACATTAGAATTTTAAACATATGGATCTCCCCGGCTCAGAAAAACGACGGGGGAAAAGCGATGAGCATGCACGACAAGAAATATCCGATTGCCGAGTACGCCCAGAGCATGCACGACGTTCTTCTGGTGTCGTCATTCGCCGCCTGGGCAATGCTGCTCGGCTTCGCGCCCGTGATGGCCTATCGCCTGCTGGTCAGCTAATTCCATTTCTCCCTCTCGCTGGTGAGACGAGAGGGAGCCGCTGCCAGCCTTAAGCGCGCCGCAAAAGCTGTGGCCTGCGCCGCTCGATCTCCTCGTCGAGCAACGCCGCCAACTCCGCGCTTATCTCCACCATCGGCAGACGAACCTCGGCGCTGTCGATCAGTCCGTTGCTCGCCAGCCAGTATTTTGCAGGCGCCGGGCTCGGCTCGGCAAACAACAGCCGGGTCAGCCGGGAGAGCTCCTTCCAGCACGCCCGCGCGCCGTCGCGGTCGCCCTGCGCGAGCAGCGTCCGCAGCGATGCGAAGGCCGCGGTCTCCAGATGCGCCGACAACAGGATCGCGCCATCGGCGCCGTCGGCAAGCGCGTCGTGATACTCGGCGTCTTCGCCGGTCAGCACGCGAAAGCCTGCCGGCCGTCTCGCCAGAAGGTCAATCGACTGCGCGCGGTCGGCGCCGCAATCCTTCATGCCGACGATGTTCGGATGCTGCGCAAGCTGCAGCAACGTCTCATTGGTGAGGCTGACGCCCGTCCGGTAGGGAATGTTGTAGAGCACGATCGGCCATGAGGCGTGATCGGCGAGGGCGGTGAAGTGCTGCACGAGGCCGCGCTGCGTCGGCCGGATGTAATAGGGGCTCGCGATCAGATAGCCGTCGATCGGCCAGGTCGCCGTCTCATCCAGCGCATCGAGCATCTTCGCGGTGGAGGCGCCGGACAGGCCGAGCAGGATCGGCAAGTGGCGCTGGCTGGCGGAGAACTCGCTCTGCGTCAGCGTCACCAGCCGCTCGAGTTCGCCTGCGCGGAGCGACATGCCTTCGCCCGACGTCGCCGCGAGAATGAAGCCGTCGACGGGGCCAGCCGCATAGTGTCGGACGAGCCGGCGCAGCGACGCCTCGTCGAGTTCGCCGTCGCGAAACGGCGTGATCAGCGGCAGCCACAGGCCCTGCAGCCGGCTTGCCAGGTCGTTGGTCGAAGGGGCAGTCATCGTTCCATCTCCTTGGGGGTAAGCGCCGGAGACGGGACCAACAAAAAACCCCGTCCAGACGGCGGGGTTCGGGATCGTGGGTTCGCGACAGACTAGCGCGCGCGTCGATCTCGGGTCCCCGGATGGGGACCTTTTTTCGACGACAGTGCTGCGCACGAACTCGTGATCATGTGCGGATGATGGAGGCCGAGAACCTCAATGTCAATCTGTGCGGGAACATGACACTGACGCAAAAAAAAGCCGGGCCCGAAAGAGCCCGGCTTGAGGTATTGGCCACGTGAGGCCGACACAATCACCTTCCAAGAGGGATTACTGAACCGCCGCGTCACTGGAGGAGGGGGACATATGCGCGACGCGACCGCTCAGCGTTTGAGCACTATGATCCTCATCAGTGCCTTGCAGCAACCGTCCGAGCCGCATGTCAGTCATGCGGAGAGCGGGGCCTCTATAAAATAGGCTAATCCGGAGCGCGGAAGACGGAGCGCCACCGTTTCTAACTTTTATTTTGGACCATGATCTTTCCGGAAAACCGGTCCCCACTTTTCCGGATCATGCTCTACGAGGGCCAGCGCTGCGCCTTGCTCACCACGAAGTCGCGGAATACCTGCACGCGTGCGACCGTCTTCAGTTCCTCGGGATAGACGAAATACGTATCCACCGCGATCGAATCGGTTTCGCCGAACAACTGCACCAGGCGGTTGTTCTCCTCGACCAGATAGTCGGGCAGGGCGGCGATGCCGAGCCCCTGCTGGCAGGCTCGAACGAGCCCTAAGATATTATTCACCTTGAAGTAGGCTTCGCGCGGACCCGAGCCGTTGCGGCCGGCGTCGATCAGCCAGCTCCGGTTCTGCAGATGCGGCGGCACCTGCGCATCGCCGAGCATGATGATGCGGTGCGAATCGAGGTCGTCCAGCGTCCGCGGCGTGCCGAAGCGCTTGATGTATTCCGGCGAGCAATAGGCATGGAAGCCGATCGAGAACAGCTTGCGCTGGATCAGGTCGGGCTGGGTCGGCTTGCGGGTCCGGATCGCGACGTCGGCCTCGCGCATCGACAGATCGAGATCCTCGTCGGTGACGATCAGCGAGATGCGGATATCAGGATAAAGCGCGGTGAACTCGTCGAGCCGCGGGATCAGCCAGTTGATGCCGAGCGCGGGCGGCGTCGTGATCTTGAGGTCGCCGCTCGGCCGCTCGCGGCTGTCGGTGAGCTTTGCGCGCGCCGCCTGCAATTGCATGAAGACGTCATGCGCCGTGCGGAACAAAAGATCGCCCTGCTCGGTGAGGATGAGCCCGCGCGCGTGGCGGTGGAACAGCGACACCGCGAGCTCCTGCTCCAGCGCACTGACCTGCCGCGACACCGCGGATTGCGAGAGCCCCAGTTGCTCGCCGGCATGGGTAAAGCTTCCCGCTTCCGCCGCCGCGTGAAAGACCTTCAGCTTGTCCCAGTCCATGTCAAATCCGTCTCGTGTTCTAGGCATGACTATTCAGCCGCTGCGCGATCGCTCGCGCGCAAAGCCAGGAAACGTTCGGCCTCGAGGGCTGCCATGCAGCCGAGGCCGGCAGCCGTGACCGCCTGGCGGTAGGTTTCGTCCGCCACGTCACCGGCGGCGAACAGGCCGGGTATCGAGGTTGCGGTCGAGTTCGGCGCCACCTCGACATAGCCTGATGGCTTCAGCTTGATCTGGCCTTTGACGAGGTCGGTTGCCGGCGCATGCCCGATGGCGATGAAGACGCCGTCGGCCGCAACCTTCGTGAGTGCGCCGGTCTTGACGTTCTTCAGGCGCACATGGGTGACCTTGGTCGGGTTCTCGGCGCCACAGATCTCGTCGATCGCCGAGTCCCACACCACCTTGATCTTCGGATTCTTGAACAGCCGATCCTGCAGGATGCGCTCGGCGCGGAAATGATCGCGGCGATGCACGATCGTAACCTGCGAGGCGAAGTTGGTCAGGAACATCGCCTCCTCGACCGCTGTATTGCCGCCGCCGACCACGATCACTTCCTTGCCGCGATAGAAGAAGCCGTCGCAGGTTGCGCAGGCCGAGACGCCAAAACCCTTGAACTTTTCTTCCGAGGGAATGCCGAGCCAGCGCGCCTGCGCGCCGGTGGCGAGGACCACGGTTTCCGCAAGATAGACGTCGCCGCTATCGCAGGTCAGGCGGAACGGCCGGTGCGCCATTTCAAGCTTGTTGACGAGATCGGTGACGATTTTGGTGCCGACATGGGCCGCCTGCTTCTCCATCTGCTCCATCAGCCAGGGGCCCTGGATGACGTCGGCAAAGCCCGGATAGTTTTCCACGTCGGTGGTGATGGTGAGTTGTCCGCCGGGCTGGATGCCCTGGATCAGCACCGGCTCCAGCATCGCGCGCGCCGCGTAGATCGCCGCGGTGTAGCCGGCGGGGCCGGAACCGATAATGACGACCTTGGCATGTATAGGCGCAGGCATCGGCGGATCCCTCTCTTATTCGGGGGTTTGTTTTTGACTTGAGTAGAAGCGCCCGGAAGGACGTCGCGGGGCGCTGAAAGTGTCAAATCCAAGTCTAAGATATCTGGGTAGCTATGCAAGAATTGCAATTCATCCCAGCGAATTTTCCCCGGAACTGAAGTAACAATCGCGAAATACAGCGTCGCACGCGCAATAAAATTGCGCAAGCCGCCCGGCGTGCGCTAAGAGAGTTGCCAGTAAGGCCGGCCCACGGGGCCAGAATTAGGGAACCCGACGCGCGTGTCGAAGAATCTTGACGAAATCGACCTTCGAATTCTTGCCGAAATCCAGGCCGATGGCCGAATCACCAACGTGGAACTGGCCAAGCGCGTCGGTATCTCGCCGCCGCCCTGCCTGCGCCGGGTCCGCACGTTGGAGGAAGAAGGCTACATCCAGGGCTATCGGGGCCTGTTGGATCCGCGTCGGCTAGGCTTCGACGTCACCGTGTTTGCTTCCGTCCATTTGTCCAGCCAGGCGGATGCGGATTTGCGCGCGTTCGAGGATTTTGTCCGCGCCGAGCCCTTGGTGCGGGAATGCTGGATGCTGTCGGGCGAGGTCGATTTCATCCTCAAATGCGTCGCGCCCGACATGGCGACGTTTCAGGATTTCGTCACGCACCTGACAGCCGCGCCGCATGTACGCAACGTCAGGACGTCACTCGTGCTGCACAATTCGAAATATGAAGCGGCGGTGCCGCTCGATGTGAAAGTGACGGGGTGAGGTTGAGAAGTCATTCCGGGGCGATGCGAAAGCATCGAACTCTGGTGCGCAATTGCGCACCAGAGAATCTCGAGATTCCGGGTTCGCGTCTTCGACGCGCCCCGGAATGACTGAGCTGACGCTCAGTCACTTCTTCCGCATCGCGTCGACGCTGTACGGGCCGCCGCCTGCAGTCGAAAGATAAAGGCAGGCGAAGCAGAACAGGATCGCAAGCGTGCCGGCGTTGATGAGCGGAAAGAAGCCCCTCGGCGCATGACCAATGAAATAGGCAAAGGCCATCTCGCCGGCAAGGATGAAGGCGACGGGCTGCGTGAACAGTCCGATCAGCAAGAGCCCGCCTAGAATCAACTCGATCATACCGGCGGCTCCCGATAGCGACATCAACTGCACCTTGTTGAGGAACGCGGCAGCGTTACCCTCCGGAATAGTCGGAAACTTCAGAATCTTCGCGACACCGTACTGAAACAGCAATAGCCCGGTGATGAAGCGAAACAGGCTCAGCGCCGGCGGTTGCCATTTCGCGAGCATCTTGTCGATTTGTTCCATGTCCTAGTCCCCCTTTGTTTGACGCGCTAAAAACTTAGCGCCACGAGATTACACGGTCTTGTCGGATCGCGTGTGATGCCGACACAACACCCCTGAGATTGAATCATTCCCCTTCACCGCGCCGCCTCGCGACATTGTTGCGATTGCAGCGCAGCACGATGCCGCCTCGGCAGCAGCCTGCAGCTCATCGCCGCAAAATGCCGATGCTTCGCAACGCCGGCACGCCCCCGCTCCAGTTAGTTATAGTCTATAAACATCGTCCGGGATTCGGATATTCTGAAATCCGCCGCACCACTACTCACATTCCCGTCAGGAAGGCGGCAACAAAAAAGCCGCGTGGGAAACGCGGCTTTGTCGCAACAGTAACTTGCAGGTGACTACAGCATGATCCGGAAAAGTGGATACCGGTTTTCCCTCGCGACAAACGCCGAACGCGTTTGCGCGGAGATCATGCTCGAATAAATGAGATAGGGCGGGATGACGATTCGAAGAACGTCATCGCGCTCTATCGCCACTCGACCTTGGTGATCTCGTAGGCCTTGGCGCCGCCGGGAGCCACGACCTCCACGGTCGAGCCCTTCTTCTTGCCGATCAGGGCGCGCGCCAGCGGCGAGGTGATCGAGATGCGGCCCTTCTTGGCGTCGGCTTCCGGTTCGCCGACGATCTGCCACACCGCTTTCTTTTCGGTGTCCTCGTCGACCAGTGTGACGGTCGCGCCGAACTTGACGGTGTCGCCGGACAGCTTCGAGATGTCGATGATGTCGGCGCGCGCGAGCTTGTCCTCGAGCTCGGCGATGCGGCCTTCGTTGTGCGACTGCTCTTCCTTGGCCGCGTGATATTCCGCGTTCTCGGAGAGATCGCCATGGGAGCGCGCCTCGGCGATATGCTCGATGATGCGCGGACGCTCCACCGACTGGCGCTGCTTCAATTCGATCTCCAGGGCGGCATACCCGCTAGCAGTCATCGGAACCTTGTCCATCATCTCTTTCCGTCCTTCCCTCGTGCGAGCCGCCAAAAGTTGCGCGCACAAGCCACGCTTTCGATTTCGATCAGGCCCTTGAACTCGACACACGAACCCGCCAGCCCGTTGATTTAGGCCCCGTCAGGGGCCTTAAAACATCCAAACGGGCGGTGGGTTCCAGCCATGCCGGCTTATTGCCGATCGTTTCGCGGGCATTTTCGCCCGGTAAACGATCAGTTTTCGGAAAAATAGCTCTGTAGCGTACGGACCTCAAGGTCCCCGCCCAGATAGGCCCGGATGCCCTGGGCGGCCGCCACAGCACCCGAAAGAGTGGTGTAATACGGCACTTTATGCAAGAGGGCAGCCCGCCGAAGCGAACGGCTGTCGGCCAGCGCCTGCGGCCCCTCAGTGGTGTTGAAAACGAGCTGAATGTCGCCATTGGTGATGGCATCGACGATGTGCGGCCGCCCTTCCAGCACCTTGTTAACCTTCTCGGTCGGAATCCCCTTGTCGGTGAGGAAGCGCTGGGTGCCCGAGGTGCCCATCACCTTGAAGCCGAGCGAGTGCAAGAGCCGGACCGCCTCGGCGATACGGGTCTTGTCGATCTCGCGCACCGAGACGAAAACGGTGCCCTTGCGCGGCACGCGGGTGCCGCCGCCGAGCTGGCTTTTTGCGAACGCCACCTCGAACGAGCGGTCGATGCCCATCACCTCGCCGGTCGAGCGCATCTCCGGACCAAGCACGGTATCGACGCCGGGGAAGCGCGCGAAGGGGAAGACCGACTCTTTGACGCCGACATGGCCGAGCTTCTTCTTCTTCAGCTTGAAATCGGCGAGCTTCTCGCCGGCCATGATCCGTGCCGCGATCTTCGCCACCGGCGTGCCGACGACCTTGGCGACGAACGGAACGGTGCGCGACGCCCGCGGATTGACCTCGAGCACGTAGATCTCGCCGTCCTTGATCGCATATTGCACGTTCATCAGCCCGACCACGTCGAGGCCGAGTGCGAGCTCGCGGGTTTGCCGCTCGAGCTCCTCGATCATCTTCGCATCCAGCGAATGCGGCGGCAGCGAACAGGCGGAATCGCCGGAGTGAATGCCGGCTTCCTCGATGTGTTCCATGATGCCGACGATGAAGGTGTCCTTGCCGTCGCACAGGCAGTCGACGTCGATCTCGGTGGCATCGGACAGATAGCGGTCGAACAATAGCGGGTTCTTGCCGAGCACGGTGTTGATCTGCCCGGTCTTGTCGTTGGGGTAGCGCGCCTTGACGTCGGCCGGCACCAGCTCGGGTAGCGTCCCGAGCAGGTAATCGTCGAGCTGCGTTTCCTCGCGGATGATCTGCATCGCGCGGCCGCCCAGCACGTAGGACGGGCGCACCACCAGTGGCAGGCCGAGATCGGCCGACACCAGCCGCGCCTGCTCGACCGAATAGGCGATGCCGTTCTTGGGCTGCTTTAACTTTAGTTTGTCGAGAACGCGCTTGAAACGGTCGCGGTCCTCGGCGAGATCGATGGCGTCGGGCGAGGTGCCGAGGATCGGCACGTTGGCGGCTTCCAGCGCGCGCGCCAACTTCAGTGGCGTCTGGCCGCCGAACTGCACGATCACGCCGTGCAGCGTGCCGTTCTGCCGCTCGGTGGCGACGATTTCCAGCACGTCCTCGGCAGTGAGCGGCTCGAAATACAGCCGGTCGGCGGTGTCGTAGTCGGTCGACACCGTCTCCGGATTGCAGTTGATCATGATGGTTTCATACCCGGCATCGTCGAGCGCGAAGCAGGCGTGGCAGCAGCAATAGTCGAATTCGATGCCCTGGCCGATCCGGTTCGGGCCACCGCCGAGGATGATGACCTTCTTGCGGTCCGAGGGCGCGCTCTCATCCGCCAGCGCGCCCGCAAACGGCGCTTCATAGCTCGAATACATGTAGGCGGTGGGGGAGGCGAATTCGGCGGCGCAGGTGTCGATGCGCTTGAAAGCGGGGCGTACGCCGAGCGCGTGACGCTTCGCGGTGATCTCGGCTTCGGTGGATTCAGACAGCACGGCAAGCCGTGCGTCGGAAAAGCCCATCGCCTTCAGCATGCGCATGCCATAACCGTTCGGCGGCAGGCCGTGCGTCCTGATCTTCGCTTCCATGTCGATGATGCCGCGCATCTCGGCGAGGAACCACGGATCGATCTTGCAGGAATTGAAGATCTCTTCGTTCGACCAGCCGAGCCGCATCGCCTGCGCCACCTGCAGAATGCGGTTCGGCGTCGGCGTGCCCAACGCGGCGCGGATCGCGTTCTTGTCGTCGCCGCGCCCTAACCCCTCGATCTCGATCTCGTCGAGCCCGGTCAGTCCGGTCTCGAGCCCGCGCAACGCCTTCTGCAGGCTCTCCTGGAACGTGCGGCCGATCGCCATGACTTCGCCGACCGACTTCATCGAGGTCGTCAGCGTGGCGGAGGCGCCGGGAAATTTTTCGAACGCAAAGCGGGGGACCTTGGTTACGACATAGTCGATGGTCGGCTCGAACGAGGCGGGCGTGGCGCCGCCGGTGATGTCGTTGGCGATTTCATCGAGCGTGTAGCCGACCGCGAGCTTGGCGGCGACTTTTGCGATCGGAAAGCCGGTGGCTTTTGATGCGAGCGCCGAGGAGCGCGACACGCGCGGGTTCATCTCGATCACCACCATGCGGCCGTCTTCGGGGTTGACGCCGAACTGCACGTTGGATCCGCCGGTCTCCACGCCGATTTCGCGCAGCACCGCGATCGAGGCATCGCGCATGATCTGGTATTCTTTGTCGGTCAGCGTCAGCGCCGGCGCGACAGTGATGGAATCGCCGGTGTGCACGCCCATCGGATCGAGGTTCTCGATCGAGCAGACGATGATGCAATTGTCCTTCTTGTCGCGCACCACCTCCATCTCGAACTCTTTCCAGCCGAGCACGGATTCCTCGATCAGCACTTCGTTGGTCGGGGAAGCGTCGAGCCCGCGTTCGATGATGTCGAGGAATTCTTCCTTGTTGTAGGCGATGCCGCCGCCGGTGCCGCCCATGGTGAAGGATGGGCGGATGATCGCGGGCAGCCCGATTTCGGACAGCGCCATCAGCGCCTCGCCGAGCGCGTGCTCCTGGTAACGCTTGCGGCGCTCGTTTTCGCCGATCGTCCATTGCCGTTCGAGCTCATCCAGCGCGTCGCCGGATAGCTTCTCGCGTTCGGCGAGGTATTTGTCGCGATAGGACTTTTTCAGCGCCGAGGCATTGGCGAGCCGCGATTTCGGCGTCTGAAGACCGATCTTCTCCATCGCGTTGCGGAAGAGCTGGCGGTCTTCGGCCTTGTCGATCGCGTCAGCGGTGGCGCCGATCATCTCGACGTCGAATTTGTCGAGCGTGCCCTGACGGCGCAGCGACAGCGCACAGTTCAGCGCGGTCTGCCCGCCCATGGTCGGCAACAGCGCAAAGCCGCCGGGGATGACGTAGCGCTCCTTCTCGATGATCTTGGCGACGATTTCGGGCGTGATCGGCTCGATATAGGTCGCATCAGCCAATTCCGGATCGGTCATGATCGTGGCCGGATTGGAATTGACGAGGACGATACGGTAGCCCTCTTCCTTCAGCGTCTTCACCGCCTGGGTGCCGGAATAATCGAATTCGCAGGCCTGGCCGATCACGATGGGACCGGCGCCGATGATCAGGATGGTGGAGATATCTGTTCTTTTGGGCATCGGCTCTCAGACTGGATTTTGGGCACAAAAAAAGGGCGCGCAGCCGCGCGTCCCCTAAGCCAAGAGCGCGGGTCACCCTCGCGCGCGGGTGGTCTTTAGACCAGATTCCGCACCCGCGAAACCCCCAAAAACGGGCCATCAACGGGGAATTCAGGGGTTTGGCGCTCGGTCCGCCTTCGCTCTTTGGGGGGGGGGCCCAGTCCGTCTACGCTTTCGCTTTGCTCAAGCTACGCCGGACACGTTTGCCCCACCGGTCTCTGGCGTGGCTGCGCCACGCATAGCCCGTCAGGGCGAAGCGTGGAGGCCCGGCCTGGATTTGAACCAGGATAAAGAGCATTGCACTGCTCCCGCGTCGACGCTTCCGCCACCGGGCCGTGGCAATCATTGCCCATCACGGCGCGGTGAACCATCCTTACCGTGCTTTAGGGTTAACAACCTCTACGCGCGTTGTGCTCAATGGCGTTGGAATGCGTGCCGCGCGACGAACGTCATCCGCCACGGGTTGTGGCCGATATTCTGATGCGCGCGGGAGGCGGTGAAGCCTGCGGCCGCGAGCTTCTCGATCATCTCGTCTTCACGGTAGCGCTGCAGCCCGACGCGCGTGCGTAGCTGGCGGTAGTCCGACAGCGCCGTGCTCGCAAGGCCATACAGCGCGTCTTTCAGGAAGCCGTGCGCGGCGGCGAATTTCAAGAGCGCCAGCACGTCTCTGGCCATGCCGACGTCCGGCCGCAGGATATCGCCGAGCACCAGGCGACCGTTGGGCTTCAACAACCGGCGAATGACGGCAAGCGCCGAATCCAGCTCCCCACGCGTCATGTATTGCGCGACCGAATTCATGACGACGAGGTCGACCGAGCTTTCCGCCATTCGCGTGAGATCCTCGAGCGAGCGGACGCGGATCTTGGTGTTCGGCGCAAAACGCGCGATCAGCCGGCCGCGGACGCCGGGCGCCGGTTCGGCCAGATAGAGTTTTGCGCAGGCGTCCGCCACCTTGGCAGCCGACAGCGCTTCGCCGCAAGCATAGTCCAGCACGACCGCGTCGGGCGAAGCGATATAGCTGATGATATCGCGCGCGATGATCTGGAAATGCAGGTCGCGATGCAGCCTGCTCACATAAATCGTATGCGTGGAATCGTAATAGTCGATCCATTCGTCCATCGCAGTCGGGTCCGGCAAAACTGGGGGTTCCGGTAACGGAACCGGCACCTAGGTGGGGCGTTAGACGGTCCGGCGCTCCCTGCCAATGCCGTCGTGCCCAATTCCTAACAGGAAGGTTCAACGTGAGCAAAACCAGCAATAAATCCGACAAGGTATCCGCCGACCTCGATACGCCGACCGACCTGCCGCCGGCCGCCGTGGACAAGATCTCGGCCTCGCTCAATACGCTGCTGGCGGACGCGTTTGCGCTCTATCTGAAGACCAAGAACTTCCACTGGCACGTCAGCGGCCGTCATTTCCGCGACTATCACCTTATGCTGGACGAGCAGTCGGAAGCGATCTTCGCCACCACCGACCAACTCGCTGAACGGGTCCGCAAACTTGGCGGCACCACGCTGCGCTCGGTCGGGCAGGTTGCCAAGCTGCAGACCATCAAGGACAATAACGAGGACTACGTGCCGCCGCGCGAAATGCTGCGCGAGCTGATGGAAGACAACAAGCATGTGGCGGCGGCGATGCGCAAGGCGCACAAGCTCGCCGACGAGCACGAGGATTCCGGCACTGCGGGCCTGCTCGAGACCTTCATCGACGAGACCGAGCGCCGCACGTGGTTCCTGTTCGAGGCCAGCCGCCAGGAAGGCGCCAACGTGGCATAATTCTCTCACCGTCTCTCGTGTGGGAGTGGGTTCGCCGACGGGTGGCGCCAGGCGCTGCCCGATCAGATATTCCCGCCGTCTCCCGGTCGACCTTGATCGCCGTGCGGACCCAAATTAAGGGTGGCTTCCCGGGCAGGTTCCGCTACGATGCTGATGCGCGAGACTAGCGGGAAGCCTGCGATGCCTATCACCTTTTCGATGATCGTTTTGAACTCCCAGTTGGTCGTTGCGGTGGCAGACGGAGTGCCGAACTTCGATATTGTCCGAAGTTGCAGGCTCGACGTTGCCGCCACCACTGGCCTCTCCGTTGATCAGTCGCTGAAGAGTTGCGTGAGCGATGAGCAGAAAGCGAAGCGGCAGCTCGCAAGCCAATGGCCGAAATTCCCCGCGCCAAGCCGGGTGAGCTGCATCTCGCAAGAGAGCATCGGGGGCACGCCGAGCTACGTCAGCTTGCTGACCTGTCTGCAGATAGGTCAGTGGGCCAGATGATGCCCGGCGTGTTTTCGCCGTCAGTCGCCAGGATGGAATGAACGCAGTTCGCCGCCATCAGCGCGGGCGGCTACTTCGTCACCACCCGGCGCGCCGGCGTCAGCGTGCTGGTGGGCGCCATTGGCGAGATTGAGAACGTCAGCCAGGTATTCCACCCCGAAGGCCGGTTCTCGGCTGCGAATTCGCCATAGCCTTTCAGGTTGAGATATCCCTGCATGTCGCCGACCGGGAAAAGGATTCCGATCTGCGGACCAATGCCGAAGACACGCGACCGGAACCCGCCGAGCGCCGGATGCTGACCGAAGTCGTCCGTGATTTGCTGATATCCATATCCGACGAAGCCGACGAAAACCTGCTTGGAAAGAAATTGCGAGATTCCCCAATCGACGTGGAAGTCGATCCCGTTCTGGTATTGGGTGTGAGTATTCTTGAAGTTGTAAGTAAATCCGGCGACAGCGGAGAATTCGTGCCCTGCGGCGGGATTGAAGTAAGTGTAGCCGCCGCCCGCGTCGATCGCCGCGTGACCAATGCCGATGTTGCTGAGACGGGCGGGATCGTAAGCGCCCACCGGAATATCTCCGGTCAGGTAAGTCATGAAGTTGTGCACGCCGGCATTCCACTTCAACGTGGCCTGCGGATAGAGGTCGCCGACCGAAGTGAGTGAATCCGAAATGCTCCCCATGCGGGTCACCACCAGCGGTCCGACGGCAGCGGTGAGCGTTCCGTCGATGCCGGTGCTTGCCCTGCCGAATATGCCGGTGACACCGATGGCCAATTGGCCGCCAAGTACTGGCGTGCCGAAAGTGTAAGTGGGATTCAGAAGAATCAGATCGGCCTGTGCGTTCAGACTGGCATTGAAATCGACGTTCACCGTTGCCGGGAATCTACCGATCTGGATTTGCCTTGCCGCGGCGACGGCGCCAGATGCTTCGACCGAGGTGTGGTAATACACCGCGGCCATGGACCAGCCCGGCACCTGAGGTGTCGCGGCAAGGCTGGAGAAGCGTCCGGGAAGCCAGTACGAAACACCACTCTCGTCGGCGTATGCCGCGTGGGACACGAAGCCGAGCAGCGCCACGGCAGCGCTGAAACTTGCGTGGATCAGCCAACGCCGAGATTTTCGCTTGCGAGATTCTCGCTTGGATGTGTCGCGTGTCATTTGTCTGCCCCAAATGGCCGGAGATCACATTGCAACCACAGACGAGGTCAGGAGCCTCGCCAAACGTCCGCTTCGCCTCGATAGCCGCCGCGACAAGGGTTGCGTACATGCTACCAGAAGTAGCCGTTGTAATGCTGCATCAGTCGTCTGAAATCGTCCGGTCGCAAGACCGCGTAGGTTGCTGCTGATGCTATCAGAGATATGCGGCAAAGGAGCTGACCCAAACCAGGATGGACATGATCAGGCCGATAACGCCGGCGTTCTCCGCAAACACGGTGGCCGTGCCAGGCATGCCGAGTCTGAGCTGGCTGCGGTTGATGTCCTTCGGTATGGAGATGACAGCCGGATAGGCCTTGGCGCCGCCGATCGAGCCCACTTTGGCCAGCGTTCCGGAAACGGCGATCTGGCCCTGTCCCACGCCTTCCGGAATGCTTGTAATCGCCGCCTCGTGAATACGGCCGGGATCGTTGTCGAACACGAGCTTGACCCGAGCGCCGGGCTTGATGGTCTGGAATCCGTTCGGCGAGAACATGCCGACGAGGGTGATATCGTCGGCGATGATGAACGACATCACCGCTTTATGCTGCGTGGCGCGGTCGCCGACGGATAGGGCCATGACCGTGACGTAGCCGTCGCCGGGCGCACTGATGGTCGTCTGCTCCAGCTCCCATTTAGCATGGTCAAGCTGGGCCCGGATTTGCGCCACGGTGGTGTTGACGCCGCCGATCTCCGAATCCATGGCGAGCTGCGCGTTCAACTGTGAAGCCTTGGCAGCCTGCAACTGGAACTCCACCGTCTCGTACTGGACCTGCGTGTCTTGCAGGCGAAACTGGGCTTGCGCGCTCTCGCCGACGAGCGTTTGATAATCTGCAAGCCGCTGCTTGTGATAGGCGAGCTGCTTGGTCAGCCCCTCGACGTTCGCGCTCGCCTGCTCGTAGTTGGCCTTGAGCTGCAGGGCCTGTTGCTTGGCGCCCGCCAGCGAGGCCTCGAGCTGGTCGACTTTGTATTTGAACGGCGCCGGATCGATATTGAAGAGAACGGTGCCGGCCTTCACCGGCACGTTGGTCTGCACCGGAATGGCGGTCACTTGGCCGGAGACGTTGGGCGCGACCTCGACCACTCGCGAGATCACGACAAAACTGCCCGATGGCGTGAGATAATTGAACATCGCCAGGAACACCGCCAGGATGAACGCGCCGATCAGCACCGCGACGGTGCCGGATGCCCAGCCCCATCTGACCAGCTTGAGCTTGGAGAAGATGAGCCAGACCAGGACGAGGTAGAGCGTCAGGATGATCAGCATGACTTGGCTCCGGGTGAGGGTGATGCCTTGCGCATTTCCGATTTTGTAGAATCGGAACGCGCTCTGGATTCCTGCGTTTGCGCAGATGCCATTCTTTGAAAACTCGTCTCCACCTTTCCGGCTAGGCCGCAAATCCCGCCAGCCGCTCGATGAACCAAAATGCCGCCAGGGATCCGATCGCATAGATCGCCGCCGCCGATGCGTAGCGTTCGAACATCGGCGGCGGATTGATGCGCTTGGCACACGCCAATGCGCCGAGAACGACGCCGACGAAGATCAGTTGTCCGATCTCCACGCCGATGTTGAATGTGAAGAGCGCGAGCGGGATGTCGCCTTGTGGGAGACCGATCTCCGTCAGGGCGCCGGCGAACCCGAACCCGTGAAGCAGCCCGAACGAGAACGCGACAACCCACGGCCATCTTGCCGTGAGGCTCGCCTGTCCGCGCCGCATTCGGATGATCTCGCAGGCGAGCAGCAAGATACTGAGCGCGATGCTGGCTTCGACCGGCGGCCCAGGAACGTGCACGATTCCGAGCGTCGCCAGGCTCAGGGTGATCGAGTGCGCGACGGTGAAGGCGGTGATTGTTATGAGCAGTGCGCGGCCGCTGCGAACGATCAAGATCAAGGCCAGCACGAAAAGCAGGTGATCGTAGCCGAACAAAATGTGTTCGATACCCTGCATCAGGTAGGTCGCGGCGACTTCCAGCGAGCTACGCGAGGTTGCGATCTCGATCCACGGTTTTGACGGTCGTACCAGCGTAGTCGAAAAGGTGCCATCGAGCATCTGCACGCGCGCCAGAACGTCGGTGATGGTTGCCTGTAGGCCCACAAGCTCGATGCGGGTGCCGGCGAGGCTCCCACTGGTTTCAATTACTCTGCGCTCGATCAGCGAATCCGAGAGCTCTCGGAGCACGGGCTCGGTGACGTTGCGTGCGTTCGCCGGAAAACGCAGCACCACCGGCAAGCGCATTCCTGACAAGACTGGCGTACGCCATACGATCTCGTACCGCTGCGGCGCGATCTCCGTAACCTGCAGGTAGGCCGGGCGCGCTTCATGCGCGGTCGCGGCACTAAGGAACGCGAATGCCGCGGCGATGATGCCCAGAAATGCTGACCGCATAATCAAGGGTTCTCCAACCACCCATCCCTGTCTTTTCGACTAGTTTTTGGCTCTCTCCGGCGTCACAACCTGATAGCGCGCGCGCATGGTTTCGTAAGCCTTGCGCTTGGCTTGTGCTCGCTGGTCTTCGATCCATTCCGCCTTGATTTCGGGTTCGATCTCTTCGAAGTCTGGGACGCGGCCCGGAACGGATGTGTCGATGAAAACCAGGTGCCAGCCGTATCCGGATTCGATCGGTCCATGCCATTGGCCCGGTTTGAGGCCGGAGACTTCTCGGGCAAAGTTTGAACCAAACAGTTTGGCCATATCCTCTGCGGACCGGTCGCCGTAGTAATCACGATCCATGAAGGGATCACCCAGGGCGGCGGCATCTTGAAAATCTCCTGGCCTCCCCGCGAGTTGCTCCATGGCTTTCGCGGCAGCCTCCCGGGATCGCTCACCGTGTTGATCGGGAGAAAAATAAACATGGCGGAACGATACGCGAGGCGGAAGGGAAAACCTCTGCGGGTTGTCCTTGAACCAGGCTCTCAGCGTATCCGTCGAAGGGTCGGTATCGATTGAAGCACCTTCGGCCAGAAATTCCATCTTCTGAGCCAATCGCCGTTTGACGATCGTGTCGTTCTTGTCCAATCCGAGAGCCAAAGCTTCCCGGTAGAGCACTTCCTCCCGGACCTTAAGTTCAATAAGGCTTTGCATTTCTGCGGGAGTGGGGGGCGCTCGCCCTTGCGCAAGCCAGGTTACACCCAACTGTTCGAAGTCGGCCGGTGTCAGGACGATCCGGTTTGATTCGGATTTGGTTTCCAAATCTGGGTGCAATCGATCGTACACCACGAACAAGATCAGGCCGACCACAAGGAAATGAAGCAGAGGCTCGCTTGCCAGCCGCCGCAACATCGAGGGCTGGATCACCAATGTCGCGTCCGAAACGGAATCGGAACGTTCAGCCGTTCCGTGGGTCGAAGGATCCATTAGCTTCGAACCTTTGGAGGCAATGCGGCTGGTTGCATGTCGAGCGACCTAAACTCTCGTCAGTTCGCGATCTTGGGTTCTTCAACCTCGTAGTTGACGTAGCCAAATTCGTTGCTGCGAGCGCCGAAATATTTGTCGTCCAGCTTGTAGACCGTGACCGCAAACGGAGTTTTGTCGATGGTCGTGACGAGCTGCCCGTCGCGGATAATGTAAGTGGCGGTCGAGCCGGTTACTCCGTTGTGCATTACTTCGAATGATTGCGCGGCACTTGGCGCCTTGTCCGCCATTTCGGTAACGACTCGCCGGCCGTCCGCACCATAGAGGACATCGAAGTTCTTGCCGGTGACAGTGTTACGTACCTTCAGGGTCTTGCCCAGCGCAAATTCCTTTAGCTGGGCCTCGTCGAGCGCCGTTGCGCCGCGCTGTTTCAACTCGGCCACCGTCAAGCCGCGCGATGCCGTGGCGCGCGCCGTCTCGGACGGGGTGTACCAGATCGGGGATGTCCACGCGCGCTCCTGGATCGTCGAGGCCACATTGCTTGGCGGCAGCACGCCAAGCTTCTTGGCGTCGTAGGTGCTCCAGCGCGGCGTCGGAATTTGCAGCACGCGGGCGTAGTAAACTGCCTGCAGCGAGGGATCAAAATCCGGATCGGTCCACACCTGTTTGAGTTCCACCGCGCCGATCGTGTTCTTGTATGTCGCGTTCAAGATATCGACGGTGTTGCCGACTGGCGGCAGCTTTCCGGTCGCGGGATCAATCTTGCGGCCCCCGGACCATGCCACATCGTAGATCTTCTCAAAGGTCTGACCGTTCTTTGTCCAGCCTTTGACGATCTGGATGCGGTCAAGGTTGCCGTCCTCGGGATCCTTGACCGCCTGGACGATGAATGACGGCGCCTTGCCCTTTGCAGCCGGCAGATCGCCGCCCATTGGCACGCCGCCCGCATAGGCGACCTTGACCCAGTCCTTTTGCTTGAGCATTTCCGGTTGGTACTCCCAGCCACCGAACAGGCGCACCTTGATTCGCACGCCGCTAGTGCCGAAGGTCTCCTTCCGCTGCATGGCTTCGAAGATCGACGCGCGCGTATTTTCCTCGGCCCACACGCCACCCAATCCGGACGTACCCGTCTCAAGAATATTCATGCCGGATTCTATCCGGCCCGCGAGGCGGGTCTGCGGGGTGGCGTCCATCAGGCCATGGTCGCCGAAGTAGTTGGACTGTGTGAAGTTGGCGGCGGTGTTGTGGGAATCGCCGGCCCCGACAAAACCGAACTTATAGGGATTGTAGCCGCGGGCGTCCTGCATCGCGAGGCCGTCAAGGTACGCCTGGCGAGCGTAGCCACCGATCAGCTTGGCGGAGCTGTTATCGATGCCGATCAGGTAGTTCATGATCTCGAAATTGGCGAACTCATCGTTCGGCGAGAGATCGGGATGAGTTTCAGACGTTCCTTTGACCTGCTTGATTTCGGTCAGCGGCTCGTTGGCTAAGCGCTCCCGGGCCCACGCCGAATCGATCGGGCGGCCCTTGCCGTCAACGTCGACCGGGAACATCAGGCCGTTGCTGAGGTTGGCGTTGTGCGAGATTGCGAGCACTTCGTTGCCCGCTTTGCGCTGGTCGTTCATCCAAGCCCAGAGATCCTCCGCCTTGTCGGAATCAAGAGCCGAAAACGGTGCTACCGGCACCTTGGCGCAATCCTTGAAGAAGACGTTGCGATGCATGTTTTGATTGTTGGGCATCGATGTCCACTCATACGCGCAGAATGTCGTGAACCTGCCCGGTTTGTTATACTTGTCGGCAATGGCATTGTTCTGCTGCCAAACCGTTCCGGCAACCGTTGGGTCCGTCAATTCCTTTATGGGCTGCTGCTTGGCGATCGAAGCTGCCAGGTATTGGAAGACCTTGTTGATCTCCTGCTGCGTCTTTGCCTTAAGCTTCTGGGCGATCGGAAGCTTACTGATGGGCGAGGAAGGATCGTTTGCCAAACTCATCATGCCGGCGTACTCGGAATGATCTGTCACGCCCTCGAAGTCGAGCGGCCGGCCGATTTTGATCATGTAGCCTGCAGGGTGCCTGATCGGCTGGCCGATCGCATATTTGTATGCATCCTCCGGTCCGGCCAGCGTGTTGCCGATGATGTAAGCGTCAAGAGACCAGCTCGTGTGCTGATGGGTCTGACCGAAATAGGCGTTGCGCTCGGGATTGCGCTGAGCAAACGCGGGTGATGCGGCCAGGCCGAGAAGTCCTGCTCCCAGTATCGTCGTGGTGAGAAAACGTTGCCTCCACGTCCTTCGCATCATCGTCTCCTACCGCATTGCCCGGATCGGCCGGGGGGCTCGACCTATCATCGACTCATCGTAACTTCGTCATGACGAATTCCAATCACTGCTTAATCTTGATGCCCTTCTCGGCCCGGTAGGCCTTGAAGACCACGTCGATCGCTTCAATGACTTTCTTGTCCCGGTTGGCCTTACAGTGGACGATGACTTCGTGTTCGAGGGCCTTGGCCCGGTTGACCTCCATCATGTGCTTCTTGGCAAGGCCGTTGTACCAGCCGCTGTACCAGGCGGTCAGGTAATCGGCGTCTTCCTGAAAGGTGTTCGCCAATTGTGCGCAGGTCAGTTTTTGAACGTCGATGTAACCGTCGCGGTCCGCGTAGGTCTTGAGTTCGACCTGGGCGTAAGCGGGTGCTGCAAGAGCGATGACCGCGCAGCATAAGATTGAACTTTTTCCGATCACTGGATTTTCCTTCGTTGGCGATGTTGCGTCTCAATTTCTGATCAGGAACGGTCAACTGACCGGCGTGAACCTCATCCTCGCGACGCCGAGCGCGAGATTAGCGCCGACCTGACCTTCCATCGGGGGCGCGGTCGTCCACGCCCCGACCCTGCGCGAGGCACTTTACGGGCAGACGGTGACAATCCTGCCGTAGGCATCCGCCACCTGCCTGCATGCGGGCGCGACTACCGCTGCACCGGCGGCGACCGCGCCGACGGCCACCGCGCGGCGTGTGGTGCGCCGAGCAACGCCGGCATAACTCATCGGCGTCAAAGGGCGACCGATCCGAGCTTCGGCGGACGACACGAGCGATGATCGCGTATCCCCCGGCAATTGGCCGCTCCACACCAGTGCTGCACCCCCGGCGATGGCCGCAACCGAGAGGCGGATGATCGCTTTCGATAGCCGTGTCATTTCTTTCCTCCTGCGTTCGCGGTGCCATGCGGCACTTCGTCGATATCCCCGAGATCGCCGAGAGCGATCTTCTTTGCGGACGATTCCGGCTTGAAGGCAAAGGCATCTGCCGGCACATCGGTCTTCCATTCCTTGATGCGCAGCGTGTATTGCGGCGCTTCGGCTATGCCCTTGCTAGTGATCACGTATTTGCGCGGGATCGGCCGAGCCCCGGATTCGATCCAGATCTGCCAGTCGGTCTCGACGTTGCGGAATGCCAAATGATCGCATTCGACTCCATCGATGACGCCCTTGCCGATCACAGCGCCTTCAATAACGTCGGCCATCATGACGTTGTAGACGTTCGAAAGCAGGAGGTCGGCTCCCGGCGCCACGACACCGTGCTGATCGCGCAATACATCGATCAATTGATCGGCCGTCCCTGGAGCATCGATCTGAGCGTAATCCTTGGCGTCCTTGTTGTTTACGGTCAGCATCTTGCCATCGAATACGATCTCGATGTCGCGGTATCCCCCCGTTCGGGTGGCGCGCAGCTTGTCCGGACGGCTCAACTGCACCTCGCCGGAACTGGTGAACTGGATTTTCTGCAGATTGGAGGTAATCACCTCGATATCGGAGTCGAACGTGACCGATATGGTTTTCTGGCCCGCGACGTAGTCAGACATCGCCTTGAGAAGCTTGTCGGCGTCGCTGCCTTGTGCGCGAGCCTGGGGAATGAGCGAAATGCCCATAGTCAAGATCGTGCCGATCAAGGTCGGCCATCGTGCCACTCGGCCGATCGAGTTGTCTGCGGCGTCCTTCATCTTCATCGCCTTTCTGCTTGTTTGTTCAGCGGCCGAATCGCTGTCAAGAATGCGTGTCGGCCAAGGTTTTTAGGTACGATTCGACCGCTCGTTGATAAGATCAAACCCACTCCGCATCTACGCATTGCAAAATGATCTGTCAGCGCAGCGGGGTCTTGCCATTTCGCGCCAATCATTCCGAGGTAGATTTAATCATTTTGAAGTAATGGGAGGCGCTTCCCTGCCGGTTGGCGGTATTTCGTGCCGCTCTTCTGGGCTGACTGCTGTCGCCGATAGACAACGGGTTGGTCTTCAGCAATACGAAGCTGCGACCGAAGCTGCCGGCAGGGCGAGCCTCACTGTAGACTTTCCTCCGACTGACACATCCGCCGCAGTCGCAGAAGGTGGCAGGCGCAACGCCAACCGCCTCCTGTTGCGGCATCACTTCACCACCGCGGCATTGCCGCAGCACCAATGCTGCAAAAGACGACACGGCCACGACCTCAACTTGCAACCATGATCGCCGGCGGTTTCCATGTTCCTTCGCCCGGAGGAAGGATCGATGGCGCCTCGGTCTTTGGCCAGTAGAGCCGCATCACCAGATAGATCGGGCCATTTGGAGCGGGCAGCCAGTTTGCCTCCTTGTCGGCGCCGGGCGACTTGTTCTGGATGTAAAGGGTCAGCGATCCGTCGGCGTTTGTTTTCATGCTGGGCAGCATCGGCGAATTGATCAGATAGCGGTCGATCGGGTTTTCGATCAGCAACTGGGTTTTGCCGTCATACATGGTCAGCGACCAGAACGCGTTCACGGGCGGAAGTTGGCCCGGCGGGAACGTCAGCGTGTAGTTCTTTTTGCTCCCATCGAGCGCTTGACCGTTGCCGTCGACGTGCGTGAGCGGGTACATCGCCTCCGCGGCGTCGTTGCCGTAGATGCCCGCCTGCGCCGCGGCGGCGCGCTTCAACCAGTCGCCGTTGTAGTGGGCGCTGTCGCCAGGTAGCGAACTGATCCGCCAGCCGTTGACGTCCTTGCCGGCGTTGGCGACGGCCTCGTCAACCTTGCGCTGGCCTTCCTTCATGCCGAGGCCGACTTCCAGCTTGTCCTCCAGCGAGAGATCCTTGAAGTTGAAGGTCTTGCCGGGGCCGACGCCGATGCGTGCAAGCTGGGCGCGTATTTCCTTCTCGTTCGCTTCCGCGGGCGCGAACTGCAATGCGAAGTCGAGGTATTCGAAGAAGTTCGTTTTTACGAGCTCCTTGTCAATTTTCGGAAAATCGATGGCCGCCGAGGCAGTCGTCGTCGGCTGTTTCAGGTAGGCTGAAAGCGTCTGCGCCTTGTAGCCGGCCTGGACCTTCTTCACACCGTCGAGGTCGTCCGGACTGAAAAGCTGGGTGCGATATCCGGCCATCGAAAATTGCGTGCTTGATCGGAACACCTTCTTGATCCCGGGTGGGGTCGCGCCCTTCCAGTCCGGCCCGACCACCATGTAGTCGCCTGCTTCGCTTCCCGTGGCACGGCTTCCGATATAACCGTAATTGTAGGTATTGCCGTCGCAGAGCATGACTGAATAGTAACGCTTGGGATCCACCGCCGGGACCGAAAGGACGATCGGCTCTGCTCGCAGGTCCATCCATACGAACGAATAGGGTGTGTCGCTGTTTGGCGTTACGATGGCTGTGTCTTTATAGGTGTAGACGTTGGGTTCATTCTTGATCTGGTTGAACGGCGCCTTGAACTGCCCGGAGTTGCGATCGACGGCATATTCGTACATCACGCCGTAGTTCATCACGATCGGCAAGCCGTAGATGAATCCCGCCTCGGCAATGTCCTTTGCCTTGAAGAAGCCTGGTCGGTCCTGCGCCAGAGCCGGGAAGGACTTTGCCGTCGTCGCTGTCATTGCCGCCAAGGCAGCGGAACGAAGAAGGTCGCGTTTGGTCAGCATTGTACCTCTCCTCATCCAGAAATCGGGCTTGGGATTTCATATCGCTGCAAACCGGCGGCCGGCGGAAGGTCGGCCGCCGCGTTTCTGTCACTCCTATTGCGCCGACAAGCCGACCGTCGTTTGCGACTTCACGACCGGCGGGGGATTCCATTTTCCGGTCAGCGCCTCCGACTTCGGACTGTAGAGACGCATGGTCAGATTGAAGGGTCCCTTCGGTGCCGGAAGCCAGTTGGCTTCCTTGTCCTTGCCCGGGTGCTCGTTCTGGAAGTAGAGATCGAGCGAACCGTCGGCGTTATATTTGAACGGCATCCAGCTAGAGACGGCGAAGCGGTTCAGGACGTTACCGACCTGGAATCCTTCCGGATCGTAGAGGGTGATCGACCAGAACGCATGGGTCGGCGGGGCGGCGCCCTTCTCGAACGTGATCGTGTATTTGTTCGCGCCATCGAGCGGCTTGCCGGATTCGTCGCCGAGATTGAGCGGATAGATGGCGTCCTCGGGCAGGTTTGCACCGAGTCCGACCTGAGCGACAATCGCGCGCTTCAAATAGTAGTTGCCGTAAACACCCATCGTGTCGGTGTTCATCGACCAGCCATTCGCAACCCGCGCCAGCGTCGGTAACTTCCAGGCCATCAGCTTCTGCGCGTCCTGCGGTGCGGTCTCCAGTGCTCTCTGCACGGTCGGATCAAGCTTGCCGATGTCAAAGCTCTTGCCCGGCTCGATGCCAATTTTCTTCATCTGCGCGATGATCGGCTCGTCGGTGATATGCGGCGGGTGAAGCTTGAGCAACTCGGCGGCACTGGCGAAATACACGCCCGCCGTCATGGCATCGACCTGGGCCTTTGGCGGCGTCTTCATGTCGATGGTTGGATCGATCTTGACCTCGACTGGCTTCGGCGTCTTACCAAATTCTGAAAGCAGTGTGACCTTGTAGCCGGCCTGGATCTTGTGAACCGCAGCGTAGTCCGCCGGGCCGTCCGTCTTGGTGCGGCCAATGACCCAGACATAGGGCGTTGGCGCTTCGATCCGCTGCGTGTCCTTGGGAAGCTTGAACTCCTCGGCAAATCTTTCGCGCAGATCCGGCCTCCAGCCCGGGGGAGTGATCAGAAACGTCCCGGCCTTGGTGCCCGTCGTCCGCCAGCCCGGTGACGCAAATACATCGGTCCACATGTCGAGCATCGGCAACAGGTAGTAGCGTCCATTGGTGTCCGGAACGGAAATGACGACGGGCTCCTTGGTCATGTCCAACCATGAGGCGGAGTACAACGTGTCGAAGTTGGTTCGCACGACACCCTTGAAGTCCGCCGGCGGGTATTCGCGCACGTTGACGAACGTATTCATCGGGCCCTTGAAGGGTTCCTTGCCTTGTTCGACGTTTGTAAATTGCTTGCGGGACACGTCCATCGACATGATGGGGTAGAAGTAGATGTAGGCGTCCACTGCGATAGCGTGCGCCTCCTCTTCGGTGATAGCCGGCGCCGCTTGGGCCAGCGCGGCGGGTGCGGTCGCCGCGCCAAGGCAGAGAGACAATGTCAGTGGCAGGATTCCTCGAAACATATCGAACCTCCTCTTCCAATGTGTTGGTTGTTAACTTCGGCTTCGTTCAATTCTCCTTCCGCGCCATCGCTTGATGGTCGCACGACGCTTCCTTCGGTTAGCTGATCGGCAATTGATATTGCGGGGGGCGTCGCGCGCGTGTCTTCCCGTTCAGTAACAGGGCGGATAAGGATAGTAGCCGCAGGCCGGACGGGCGTATGGGTGATAGTACGCAGCCGCTCCGTATGCGGCGGCGCCAATAGCGCCGGCATACATCGCGCCGCGAAATGCCGAACGCCGGGCGACGCCGGCGAACGACATCGGCGTGAACGGCCGGCCAATGATATCAATAAAGAGTGCGGCGCCGCCATCTGCGCCGGTGATATCTCCCTCGAGGGTCTGAACGTTGAACGTCAGCTTGTCGCCTTCGAGTTTCGGATTTTTCAGCACGACGACGGCGTCCTTCACAGAACCGTCCTTGCCGAACACGGACAAGGTCGCGTTCGGCGGGTTTTTGGCGAAGCTGTCATCGCCCGATCCCCATTCCGCGATCACTTCAGCGGTGGGCTGGTGGCCTGCAGATCTTACCGGTCGATCGGCAAATATGATCGAGCTGGGCGCCACGCCGGTCAAGGCGAGTGTGTCGCCCTGCAACGTCGCACCGCGAGAATTGAGCACGAACAGCGAGGGCACGATCTCAGGTTTGGCTGAAGCAGATGGCGTGCCGATTGTTTTCATGGAGGGCGGGGCTGCCGCGTGCTGAGCAATCGCCGCTACGGGCCCGTACAACGTTGCGGTTATGGCAAGCATTCCGAAAATCTGATTCCGACTTGTGATACGCATGACAACATTCCTTTTTTGCAGAATCATCTAAGCGGCTTCAAACATTCGCGCTTGGGCGCACCCAAGCGCGCGCATTACACGAGAACGTTCTACGCTTCCGCATCAAAGGCCGAGTGGCGTATGCAGGTTAGAAAAACGGGTATTGAAAAGGTGATGCCAGGAGCTAACGGTTGAAATGCGGCTTCAGCTACCTCCACGCGTGTTACGTTAGCACAAGTGTGAAATGCGGGCTAGCTATCTTAGCGGGTGCTCTTGCCGAGAAGTTTTTCATGCGACGTTTGGCGCGCTTTTTAGTTTGTCTCACACTGATACGGCGCGTAGCGATCGCCGAATGGTCAGCGACCCTTCCCTAATCACGGGGGCCGAGGCAAATGCGCGCACAAAGAACGTGCTGCGTGATTCCGATAACCATTTTAAGCGGGCCTGCGCGAGAGTGCCTTTATGCTGCTTAGCGCCGGCGAATTGGGTGTCTGGCGACATAAGCACACTTTAAAGAGCGAATTGTAAATTATTAAAGAGCGAATTGTAAATTTGGAATCCAGCGATGATGCAGAAGATTGTCGAATTCCGTGACGTGGCATCGTCCGGCCGTCGTGTTGGCCCATCCGGCCAGCGGGCCGGCGATGCGCCGGGCGCGCCATCGGCGCCGCCATCGATCGAGCCGATCTGGGCGGTGGTCGATTCATTGTCCCGCACCCTCGAATGCATCAAGACCATGTGCGCGACCGAGCCGCACGGGCCGATCCGCGACAAGCTGGAGATCGAACGAACAAATCTTGTCATCGGGCTTTTTGTCGCGCGGATCGCGGCGATGCGGGTTTCGTCGAGCAAACCGATGCCGGAGGCTTTGTCCGAACCTAATGTCCCGATTGCCGGGCGCGGATGACGGCGCCCCGCCTCATCGCGTGCCGCGCTTCCACAGCCGGACCAGCGGCCCGTCTTCGCCCAGCACCGGATCGGTCTTCGGCAGCTTCACTTCCGGGATCGTCTTCAGAGCCTTGGCGTGGTTCTCCGGCGTTGGCCGCGTGATCTGCATCGGCGGTCCCGGCGGATAGGCGCCGACCACGCAGAAATCGGGGCTGGCGAACATGCATTGATGCCCGGTGCCGGCGGGAAGGATCGCGACATCGCCGGGCGTGATTTCGAGCTGCTTGCCGCGGTTGCCGCCGAAGCGGACGCGGGCCCGGCCGCGGGCGACGCCGAGCGCCTCATGTACCGTGGCGTGGTAGTGCACATAGTCGTAGACGCCGTTGCGCCACATCGCGCCCCAGCCATTGCCGCCGAACAGCGTCTCGATGGTCTTTTCCGGGTGATCATTGGCGACATAGACCGCGCCCTTGTAAACCAGCAGCGGCAGGGGATTGTTGGGCACGAGGCCGTCATCCTCGAACACGAAGGTGAGCGGCTCGATATCGGCGCTGACGACGGACATGTTGGTCCTCCGCGATCGTAACAGTTCGTAGGGTGGGCAAAGGCGCGTTAGCGACGTGCCCACCACCGCTTGCCGTGTGCAAAATGGTGGACACGCTTCCGCCTTCGCTCGTTGAGCTACGGCGGACAAGTCGCTTTGCCCACCCTACGATTTCTACAATTCAAAACCGCCCGCCGCGCTTCACGTTCCCTTCGGAATCTCGAAAACCAGACACGTCGTCGTCGCATGTGCGAGCAGGCGGCCGTTGGCGTCGGTGATCCGCGCCTCCGCGGTGGCGGCGCGGCGGCCGACATTGAGCGTCTTGCCCTCGGTGCGGACAGGGCCGGTGTCCTTTGTCATGCCCCTGATGAAAGAGATCTTGAATTCCAGCGTGGTGTAGCCGGTGCCGTTGGGAAGGGCGGAATGCACCGCAAGGCCCATCGCGGAATCCAAGAGGATCGCGGCATAGCCGCCATGCACCGAGCCGATCGGATTGTAATGCCGAAAGCCGGGCACGCTGTAGAACACCACATGTCCCTTCTCGGCGGTGGAATCGAACGGCTCGACATTCTGCATGATCGGCGGCGCCGGCAACTTGCCTTCGAAGATTGCGCGCACGAAGTCGAGGCCGGACATCGACGCCATGACGTGCGTCGGTGCCACGCCGTATTCGACATTGGAGGCGGCGGGTTTGTCCATTTCCGAGCTTTCGACACACAATTAAATCGTCATGCCCGGACTTGATCCGGGCATCCATCACTCTTCAAGAGAAGATGGATTGCCGGGTCAAGCCCGGCAATGACGAATGTGGCTTACGCCCGCTTCTTCTCTCGCATCAGATCCGCAAACCGCTTGAACAGGTAATGCGAGTCGCGCGGCCCCGGCGAGGCTTCCGGGTGATACTGCACGGAGAATACCGGCTTGCCCTTGAGCTCGATGCCGCAATTGGAGCCGTCGAACAGCGAGATGTGGGTCTGCATCGCGCCCTCGGGCAGCGTCGCCTGGTCGACGGCAAAACCGTGGTTCATCGAGGTAATCTCCACCTTGCCGGTGGTTTCGTCCTTGACCGGATGATTGGCGCCGTGATGGCCCTGATGCATCTTTTTGGTCTTGGCGCCGACGGCCAGGCCCAGCATCTGATGACCCAGGCAAATACCGAAAGTCGGCGTGCCGGACTCGATCACCTGCTGAATCACGGGCACCGCATATTTGCCGGTCGCGGCCGGGTCACCCGGGCCGTTGGAAAGAAACACGCCGTCCGGTTTCATCGCCAGAATGTCTTCGGCCGAGGTTGTCGCCGGCACCACGGTGACCTTGCAGCCTTCACCGGCCAGGAGCCGCAAAATGTTGCGCTTGATGCCGTAGTCGATCGCGACCACGTTGAACTCCGGCTCGCTCTGGCGGCCAAAGCCCTTCTGCCAGGCCCACGGCGTCTCGTCCCAGGTAAAGCGCTGGCCCGACGTCACCATCGGCACCAGATCCATGCCTTCCAGGCCGGGCCATTCGCGTGCCTCTTCCTTCAGGCCGTGCAGGTCGAACACGCCGTTCTTGGCATGCGCAATCACCGCGTTCGGCATGCCCTTTGAGCGGATCAGCGCAGTCAGCGCCCTTGTATCGATGCCCGACAGCCCGATGATGCCGCGGGCGCGCAGCCACTGATCGAGGTGTCGCGTGGCACGGTAGTTCGAGGGATCGGTAATGGCCGTGCGCAGGATAACCCCGCGCGCGCCTGGCGTCGCCGCCATGTTCACCGTCTCGATATCCTCGTCGTTGGTGCCGACATTGCCGATATGCGGGAAGGTGAAGGTGATGAGCTGCCCGGCATAGGAGGGATCGGTGAGGATCTCCTCATAACCGGTCATCGCGGTGTTGAAGCAGACTTCGCCGACGGCGTGGCCTTCCGCGCCGAGGCCAAAACCTTCCAGCACGGTACCATCGGCAAGCACGAGGAGCGCGGTCGGTTTAAGGTCCGGCCAGGCTGAAGCGTTTTCAGATGTTGTCATGAGCGCACTTCATAGTCGCAAGCACCCCCGCGCGTCAAAGCCGGAGGGCCAAGAAAAGCCAAAGAAAACCGGCTATTCACATGCGTTTGCCGCATATTTGCCCAGCCGGTTCTACGGACTTAAGCCGGTTTTTCCGGTTTTTCACCAAATCCGGTCGAATCTGGAACCGGCAGGGCAATTCGACTGCCGATCCTGGTCGTTCCCGTCCTATATAGGTGGAATCGTTACGTAACCCGGCGCCTTTGCCGGCGGCACCTTTTTAGTGAGGCAATCATGCTGCGCGACGACATCAACAACGCGGTCAAGGACGCCATGAGGGCGAAGGACGAGCGCAAGCTCTCCACGCTGCGCATGGTCAATTCGACCATCAAGAACGCCGACATCGACGCGCGCGGGCAGGGCAAGCCGCCGCTGTCGGACGCCGACGTGCTCGGCGTGCTGCAGAAGATGATCAAGCAGCGCCAGGAATCGGTCGAGCTCTACGACAAGGGCGGCCGCGCCGAGCTTGCCGCGCAGGAGCGCGAGGAGATCGCGGTGATCTCCGCCTATCTGCCGAAGCAGATGTCGGACGACGAGGTCAAGGCCGCGATCTCGGCCGCCATCGCCGAGACCGGCGCCGCCGGCATGAAGGACATGGGCAAGGTGATCGGCGTGCTGCGCGCGAAATTCGCCGGCCAGATGGATTTCGGCAAGGCCAGCGGTTTGGTGAAGGCGGCGCTGACTGGATAAATTTTTTACGCTCGGGAACCTTCGTGCTGACGAAACATCGTTTGAGTACAAACTCGGAGTGATGACGTAGCGCAACGAGAGCGGAGGAAGGCATGGCTGATCAGCAAGCTCTGCCCGCTGGTCCCGATCTGTCGAAGGGCATAGCCCCGTCCGAATTCGCAGGGGAGATGTTGCTCGGCCATGTCGGCGACGATGAAGTGCTGCTGGTGCGTTCTGGCTCGGAGCTCTTCGCGATCGGTGCGCATTGCACCCATTATCACGGGCCACTCGCGGAGGGCCTCGTGACCGGCGATGGCATCCGTTGCCCCTGGCACCACGCCTGTTTCGATTTGCGCACCCGCGAAGCCATCCGGGCGCCGGCGCTCAGTCCGGTCGCAGTCTGGAAGGTCGAGCAGCAAGACGGTCGCATCTTTGTTCGGGAGAAACTTGAGCAGCGCAAACCGCAGGTGAAGGGCGCCGTCGATGCGCCCGCCAAAATCGTGATCGTCGGCGGTGGCGCGGCAGGCTTTGCCGCCGCCGAGATGCTGCGGCGGCAGGATTATCGCGGCAGCATCGTGATGCTGAGCAATGATGCCGCGGCACCGGTAGACCGGCCGAACCTGTCAAAAGACTATCTCGCCGGCAGCGCGCCGGAGGACTGGGTGCCGCTGCGGCGGGATGATTTCTACGCCGAGGCGAAGATCGACCTGCGGCTCAACACCGAGGTCACATCAATCGATCCCAACGCGCGCCATGTCGTCACATCAGGCGGCGAGACCGTCCCCTATGACCGCTTGCTGCTGGCGACCGGCGCGGAGCCGGTGCGCCTGCCGATACCGGGCGCAGATCAGCCACACGTCCACGTGCTGCGCTCGCTGGCCGATTCCCGCGCCATCATCGCATCGGCCGGCGGCGCGCAACGCGCGGTCGTGATCGGCGCGAGCTTTATCGGGCTCGAAGTCGCGGCGTCGCTGCGCGCCAGAAATATCGAGGTTCATGTCGTAGGCCTGGAGCAGCGGCCGATGGAGCGCGTGCTGGGGCCAGAGCTGGGCGACTTCGTCCGCGCCCTGCATGAAGAACACGGCGTCATCTTCCATCTCGGCGACACCGTAACCGGAATCGACGGCAAACGCGCGACGCTGAAAAGCGGCAGCGCGATCGAGGCCGACATCGTGGTGGTCGGCGTCGGCGTGCGTCCGCGCCTTGAATTGGCTGAGCAGGCGGGGCTGGCGATCGATCGCGGCGTCACCGTCAATGCCTATCTGGAAACCAGCATCCCTGGCATCTATGCCGCGGGCGATATTGCGCGCTGGCCCGATCCGCATTCCCTTGAGACCATTCGTGTCGAACATTGGGTGGTGGCCGAGCGTCAGGGCCAGACCGCCGCGCGAAACATGCTCGGGCAGCGCGAGCCGTTCCATGCGGTGCCGTTTTTCTGGAGCCAGCACTACGATGTGCCGATCAATTATGTCGGCTACGCCGAGAAGTGGGACGAAATCACCGTCGACGGCGACATCCCCGGCAAGGATTGCCTGCTGCAGTACAGGCGCAACGGCCGCGTGCTCGCCGTCGCCTCGATCTATCGGGACCTCGCAAGCCTCGAGGCAGAGCTCGCGATGGAGAAGGCGCGGGCGCCTTAAGTCAGGCCACAAAAGGCAGCCCCACGTCATGCCCGGGCTTGTCCCGGGCATCCACGTCTTTAAACTCGCGGCGAGCAACAAGAATGTTGATGGCCGGGACGAAGCCCGGCCATGACGAGAGGAAACGATCAAGGCCATGCTCACTGAAGCCTCAACCTACGACGAACTCTACCGCAACTTCCGCTGGGACATTCCCGCTCGCTTCAACATGGCAACCGCGTGCTGCGACCGGCATGCGGATGGCTCAAGCCGGCTGGCGCTGATCTATGTCGACGAGGGCGGCGCCACGACGCGCACGTCCTTCGACGAGGTCGCGGAGCAGTCGCGCCGTTTTGCCAACGTCCTGAAAGCCGACGGCCTGTCGCGCGGCGACCGCGTGGCGGTGTTCCTGTCGCAATCGCTTGAATTGCCGATCGCGCATTTTGCCGCGTTTCGCTCGGGCATGATCTCGATCCCACTGTTCGCGCTGTTCGGCGAGGACGCGCTGGAGTTCCGCCTGTCGAATTCCGAGGCCAAGGCTGTCGTTACCGACGAGGCCGGTTGGGAGAAATTAGCGAAAATCCGCGATCGTCTTCCTGAGCTAAGGAACGTTTACGTCATCGGCGACCGCGCACCTGCCGGCACGAAGCCGTTCTGGTCGTCGCTGAAGGCCGCGTCGCCGGAGTTCGCGACCGTCGACACCGCAGCCGACGATCCCGCCTTGATCATCTACACCTCCGGCACCACGGGCAATCCGAAGGGCGCGCTGCATGCGCATCGCGTGGTGCTCGGCCATCTGCCGAATGTCGAGATGTGCCACAACTTCTTGCCGCGACCCGGCGACCTGATGTGGACACCGGCCGACTGGGCCTGGATCGGCGGGCTGATCAACGGCCTGCTGGCGTTCTGGTATCACGGCATTCCCCTGGTCGGCCATCGCGCGCGCAAATTCGAGCCGCAGGCGGCGATGGCGATGATGGCCGACTTGGGTATCCGCAACACGTTCCTGCCGCCGACCGCGCTGAAACTGATGCGGCAGGCCGGCGTGAAAAATTCCGGCGTCAAACTGCGCAGCATTTTTACCGGCGGTGAATCGCTCGGCGGCGAATTGCTCGGCTGGGTGCGCGAAACCTTCGGCATCGACGCGCATGAAGTGTTCGGCCAGACCGAATGCAACCTGGTGATCGGCAGCAATTCGAACCTGTTTCCGATCCGCCCCGGTTCGATGGGCAAGGCGACACCCGGCTTCGACGTCCGCATCGTCAACGATCGCGGCGAGGAATTGCCGAGGGGTGAGCGCGGCATCATCGGCGTGCGCCAGCCGTGCCCCTGCACAATGATCGAATATTGGAAGAATCCGGAAGCGACCGCGAAGAAATATGCCGGCGAATTTTTGCTGACCGGAGATCTCGGCGTGCAGGATGAGGACGGCTATTTCTGGTACGTCAGCCGCGAGGACGACGTGATTACCACGGCCGGCTATCGCGTCGGCCCATCGGAAATCGAGCACACGCTGATGAAGCACCCGGCGGTGGCGATGTCGGCGGTGGTCGGCATTCCCGATCCGATCCGCACCGAATCCATCAAGGCCTGGATCGTGCTGCGCCCGGGCTTTGCCGCGAGCGACGCGCTGGCGCGCGAAATCCAAGAGTTCGTCAAGGTGCAGCTCGCCGCCCACGAATACCCGCGCTTCGTGCAGTTCGCCGACACGCTGCCGATGACCGCAACGGGAAAGGTGCTGCGGCGCGAGTTACGGGCGCTGGGATGATTTCGGCTTCGAGGGACGAATGAAGAAAGCTGCCAAGCGCGCTGCGGGCCTGCATCGCGCCTCGCTCACGAAGCTCCACGATTTGGACGCTGCGCTCGAGCTCATGTATTACGGCTGGCGCGGCATGACGGTCACGGCCGACCAGTATCTCGCGACGCTCGGCCTGTCGCGTCCGCATCATCGCATTCTCTACGTTGTGGCACGACAGCCCGACATCTCGATCGGCTCGCTGATCGAGATTCTCGGCATATCCAAGCAAGCCGTGAACCGGCCGCTCAACCTGTTGCTGCAGCGCAAACTGCTGACATCGAAGCGGTCGCCCGAACAGCATCGCTCCAAATTGCTGCGGTTGACGGAAGCAGGAAAACAAATTGAGCAACGGGCGTCGGGCTACGAGCGCAAGGTCCTGCGCGAAGCGTTTGATCGCGTCGGCCCGCCTGGCGCTGCCGCGTGGATGGCCGTCATGGGTGTTATCGCCGACAATAACTGATCCGCTCTCACGTCAATACAGTTGACGTTAGAATTGCCCTGTGCCATCTTCCCGGCAATACGCCGAGGGAGGGCGCGAGCATGAGCGGACAGGTAATGGACCGGGCGGCCGTGGCACGCTTCGTCGAGGCGTGGTGTGCGAACTGGTGCAAAGTCGATATCGACGCTGTCGTATCGCACTTTGCCGAGGACGCAGAGATGCGCAGCCCCTTGGCGCTCAAACTGACGGAGTCGCCGGTGGTCGCGGGCGCCGAGAACATCCGCGCCTACTGGCAGAAGGCTTACGGCGGCATCAAGAGCGCCGATCTGAAAATTTTGAACTGGAGCTGGGACGATACGATCGCGCGCCTGACGGTCTGGTGGCAACTTGGCGACACGCGCGCCAGCGAGTTCATGGATTTCGACGGTACCGGTCGTGTGGTGCGTAGCGAGGCCTTCTACGGAAAGTAGCCATGCGCTTCTCGGACGTTATCCTACTGGCCAATGCGCTCTGGTTTGGTGCGGCCTTTATCCAATTCAGCATCGCCCAGGACAACACGCTGAAGATACTGGTGCCCCGGGAGGAGCGTGGCAATCCAATCGCCCCGACCTTGTCGGCCAGCGTGGCATTTCTGGGCGCGATCAATCTGCCGATCGGCCTTCTGTCGTTCTATCTACTGCTGTTGCGGCCGCCCTTCTTTCAGGCACATGACGCGCAGCTGGCGTTGTTCCTGTTCTTTGCCGCGTGTCACTTCAGCCAGTTCGCCTACAACCTTCCGGTCCTGGTGCGCGGCGGACGCGTCGGGGTGGCATATTGGCCGGTGTTGAAAGGCCCGATGCTTAGAATTTTTGTCATTGATGCGTTGCTGTGCGTGACCAATGCGGTCGTGGCGATCGTGTTGGCGTCGTGACGGCGAGCTGACGGCGATGAGCGGCTGGGAGAAGGTCAAAAAGATCCGCGACCGCCTTCCGGCGCTGCAGAATATCTACGTGATCGGCGAACGTGCGCCGGAAGGGACGAAATCATTCTAGCCGGCGCTCAAGGCCGCAGCGCCGCGCGCGCGAAATCCAGGAGTCTGTGAAAGTGTAGCTCGCCGCCCACGAATACCCGCGCTTCGTGCAGTTCGCCGACACGCTGCCGACGACCGCAACGGGAAAGGTGCTGCGGCGCGAGTTACGGGCGCTGGGGTAGTTTCGTCGTCCCTGCGAACGCAGGGACCCATAACCACCGGCGGCAATAATTTGCACGCCAGTAGTTCCAACTTTTCCGACAACAACGGCCGCGGAGTATGGGTCCCTGCGTGCGCAGGGCCGACGAAAAGCTGACGACGAGCCTACGGCGTCCCGATCCCCAATTCCTTCAGCGCGGCCAGCATCCGCTCCGGCGGCTGCATCTTTATCGTCAGCGCAGCGCCGGTCTCCAGCAGGCTCTTCAGGCTCGACAGGATCGCGGGCCAGCCTGTACGTCCGCCGGACAGGATGTCGTCGCTGATCTCCCGGTCATGCGATTGCAGCATCGTCAGTTTGACTACATCGCCGGCCTGCTCGATCTCGTAGGTGACGAGCGTCGGCCCGAGCTTTTCGAGCAGCGCCGGCCAGTTGACGTTGAAGGTGACGGTGAGCTTCCTCAGCGGTTCGCACTCGATAACCTCGCCCGAGATATGCAGCGCGCCGTCCGGCGTGCGCATGATGAAGGCGCCGCCGACCCTGGGATCGACCTCGACCGCCTGGCCGGAGAAATATTGCCTGGAAAATTCCGCTTGCGTCAGCGCCTCCCACACTTTCTCCGGCGTCGAGGCGATGTAGATGGTGTAGACAATGGCAGGCTTGAAGTTCTTGACGTTCATGACACACCTTCGATGCCGAGAGCGGAAACCGGAATTTCGAGCGCAGTGCCGGATTCCAACAGGCTCTTGAGGCTGGACATAATGGCCGGCCATCCCTTGGAGATGCCGTCCAACAGCTTGCTGCCCTCTGCAAAACCTTCATGCGTGAGCGTGAGCTTCACGAATCTGCCGTGCTGCTCGATGGTGAAGACCACCTTCGTAGCCTTCTCGTTGCGATACGCCTCGTTGGTCACGTGCTTGAAAGTGTAGGAGAGCCGCCGCGGCCGATCGACCTCGAGAATCTCCCCGGTATCGGTCGTGGTGCCGTTCATGACCAGCGCCAGCGACGAACCAACCTTCCAGTCGGATTTCAGCTCGGTGCCGAACCAGTAGCGTTTGGAGAACTCGCTGGACGTCAGTGCCTCCCACAATTTCTCCGGCGTGGTCTCGATATAGATGACGTAGACGAATTCCGGCTTACTCATCACGCTTCTCCAACCGTCGTTTCAACTCAGAGAGCGCGGTGAGTTTCCCGCGCTCGAATTTCTTGATCCAGCGTTCGCCGATCTGATGGATCGGAACCGGATTGAGGTAGTGCAGTTTCTCGCGGCCATGCTTGTGCGTCGTGACGAGGTTGGCCGCCTCGAGGATCCCAAGGTGCTTGGTCACGGCCTGCCGCGTCATGTCGAGGCCGTCGCAAAGTTCGTTCAGCGTCTGTCCGTTTTTGGCGTGAAGCCTGTCCAGCAAAGAGCGCCGTGACGCGTCGGCGAGCGCTTTGAAGACTTCATCCATCAGCAAGACAATACGCAACCAAATGGTTGCATGTCAACGGTGTGTTTTGGGTGCAACCTCGAGACTGTGTTATCGTGCCTTGAGCCAACGCAGATTGGTTTTGAACGGTCGGGGTGGAACATGAGTGGTCGCCTCAAACTCGCAGCCTCTTTCGGGCTCTGTTTCCTTGCATCGTCAGGCATCGCTTTCGCGCAGCAACAAGTGATCGGCGCGCCGCCTGAAGCGCTCAACATGAAGCTGGTTGGAACCAGCGACCTGCAGGCGCGCAGCGCCTACCAGCCCACCATCCATCATCAGGGGGAGCGCTGGATCGCCTATATCGGCCATCACGGCGGCAGCGACGAGATTCCCGCGCCGCTCAATCCGCAGACCGGCAAGACTGAGCCGAACGGCACGTCGATCGTCGACGTCACCGATCCCTCACAGCCGAAATATCTGCGCCACCTTCCGGGTCAGGAAGGCAAATATGAAGGCGGCGGCGCGCAGATGGTGCGAATTTGCGACGGCAAGGCGCTGCCGAAGGGCGATCGCAACGCGGTCTATATGCTGCGCACCTTCGGCGGCGAGGCGCATGAAATCTGGAACGTAGCCGATCCCACTAGTCCCGTGTTGATCACACGGGTTGCGGGATTAAAGGACACGCACAAGAGCTGGTGGGAATGCGACACCGGCATTGCCTTCCTGGTGTCGGGCGCGCCGGACTGGCGCACGCGCCGCATGACGCAGGTCTATGATCTCTCCGATCCCGCGCACCCGCAGAAAATCCGCGATTTCGGTCTGCCCGGCCAGGAGCCGGGCTCGACCGGTGCAGTGCCGACCGAACTGCACGGGCCGATCTCGACGGGACCTTCCGGCAACCGGGTCTATTTCGGCTACGGCACCAACAAGGGCGGGATTTTGCAGATCGTCGATCGCGAGAAACTGCTCAACGGGCCCAAAGAGCTAACCCCGGACAATCTGCGCTCGCCGGAAATTGCGCGGCTGACCATGTCGCCGTTCAACGGCGCGCATACGACGTTTCCGATGCCGGGCATGCAAATTGCGGAATTCGCGCGCGACAAGGATGGCAAGACCCGCGACATCGTGATGATTGTCGATGAGGCGATTTTGAACGAATGCAACGAGCCGCGGCAGATGGTGTGGTTCGCTGACGTCACGGTCGAGAAGGCGCCGATGATGATTTCGAGCTACACTGTGCCGGAGGCGAGCGGAACATTCTGTGAGCGGGGCGGGCGGTTCGGCGCGCATTCTTCCAACGAGAGCATGGCACAGGTCTTCTACAAGAAGATGGCCTTCATCGCCTTCTTCAATGCCGGCGTTCGCGCGCTCGACATTCGGGATCCCTATCATCCCAGGGAGGTCGGCTATTTCATCCCGTCGATCACGGCCGCGACCGACAAGCGCTGCGTCAAGATCGACGGCAAGGATCGCTGCAAGGTCGCGATCCAGACCAACAATGTCGAAACCGACGAACGCGGCTACATCTACATCGTCGACCGCGCCAATACCGGCCTGCACATCCTGGAACTGACCGGCCCGGCGCGCGCCGTCGCCGGCCTGCCGTGAGGGCGCTGGCGATGCGCCGATGGCCGGTCATCGTTGTTGCGGCCGCGGCGCTCGGTGCGTTGTCGGGCGCCGCGGCCTACCAGAACATCGCGCCGCGCCAAGGCGAGCAGAAAGACGAACAGCAAGGCGAACAGAAAGGCTCGTGGCAGGAAATCGCCTGGTCGTTTCCGCGCGACGGCTGGCCCGCGGGACGGGCCTTTCATTGCCGCGGCGCGTCGTGTGGCGGTGGCATCGAGGTATACGTTCGGCCGAAACTCGGCTTCTGCAACTGCGATCGCGGAGTCGCCGACGATGACGAAGTCGACCGCGTCGCGGATGTTGATTTGATCAGCCAATATTTCGTGCCGCTCGCGCCGGGCGAGGTCGTGCAGATCGCCGATATGGCCGGACGGACCAGGGCCTATGATCTCAAACCATCCGATGGTTCGCGGCGCGTTGTCATCGGCATTGCCGTCTCGCGCCGCTGCGACCTCCTCGTCGCCGTCGCGCACGGTAAGGGTGACGCGTGGGAAACGCGGCGCGCGGCGCTGGCGTTGCTGGTGACCCGCGAAATGACGCGCTGGATGATGGCCGCGATGGAGGGGCGATAACGGTTAAGACGGGGAGAGGAGTTGGAGAGCGCGGCTTCCATCTTTCGCGCCCGCATGCATAATGACGTAACCGCTCACCCACCGAGTTCCCCCATGTCCCTTCAGGTCTATCTCGCCTTTGTTGCCGCCTGCATTGCGCTCGCGCTGTTGCCCGGTCCCGTCGTCACGCTGCTGATCGCGAACGGCCTGCGGCACGGCACGCGCGCGGCGCTGATCAATTGCGCCGGTGCGCAAACCGGCCTTGCCATCGTGATCGGCATTGTCGCGGTCGGGCTGACGTCGCTGATGGCGACAATGGGCTACTGGTTCGACTGGGTGCGCTTTGCCGGCGCCGCCTATCTGATATGGCTCGGCATCAAGCTGATCTGGCAGCCTGCGGAAGGCGTCAACGCCGACGAGCCGCCACCGCCGCCGCGCGGCGGATTTTTCCTGCAGGGACTGCTGGTGTTGCTCTCCAATCCGAAGGTGCTGGTGTTCTTCGGCGCGTTCATTCCGCAGTTCATGGACATGGAGAAGGACCACTTCCCGCAAGTGGCGGTGCTCGGCGTCACCTTCATGGTGATCGCGGCATCGACCGACGCGATCTATGCGCTGCTGGCCGGCCGCGCGCGAATGTTCTTCTCCAAGCAGCGGACGCGGCTGGTCTCGCGCGTCTCCGGCGGCTTCATGATCGGCGGCGGCATCTGGCTGGCACTGACTCGGGCGCGGTAAGGGCTTCGTCGGGCCAATCAGCGCAATTAAGCTAACTGCTGCGCCCGCAGCGTCACTTCAACCTCCCCAAGTATCCGCGCCAGCCGCTCCGCCCAGGCTTTCTCGCCGCCGGGATCCGAGATCAGATCCTGACGAATTTCGATCCCTGTATTCATCAGCCCGCGCGCCTCGCCATGCACGGGGATCGTGTAGTCGGTCTCGTCGCTGACCGCATAAGGCTCGTTGTCGCCGACCACGAGATCGCCCTCGGCGCGCAACGCTTGCAGCAAGCGCGGCGGCAGATGCTTGTCGCGGTGGTAGAGTGTGCCGATGTGCCAGGGCCGTGCAATCCCGGCATAGACGGGCGTGAAACTGTGCAGCGACACCAGCACCGTCGGCATCGCAGCGTTGCCGCGCTGGTCGATGATCTCGTCGATGCGCCGGTGGTAGGGATCGAAGATCTGCGCCCGCCGTATTGCGGCCGCCTCGCGCGAAATGCCTTCATTGCCGGGAATCGTGGTCGCCTCGCTGATGCGCGGGATCGAGCTTGCGACGTGCGGCGGGCGGTTGCAGTCGATGACGAGCCGTGAGTAGCGCTGCACGATCAGATGGGCATCGAGATGTTTTGAAAGCTCTTCCGCGACGCCGGCAATGCCGATGTCCCAGGCGATATGGCGTGTCAGTTCGCTCTCGGGCAGGCCAAGGTCGCCGAGCACGCGCGGAATGAGCCTTCCATAGTGATCGCACGTGAGCAGAAAGGGCGAGCGGCCGGCGGCGTTAAATTCGTGGACTGGAGGAACATCCTCGGCGCTGAGGAGCAGGGCGGTGCCGGCGGCGTCGTTCAACGTATCTTCCTTGAGCGTTGCTGGTCGAGGAGACGTATCCGAATCGATAATGGCTTAACGATGCCGCTCCGGATGCTTCCCCACAAGACGGTTTTGGCGATAGACCGCCGAGCGGATTGCATCGCTTCGCGCGCAATGACATAGAAATTCCATGATTTCAGATCGACTGTTCGTCTACGGCACGCTGATGCGCGGCTTCGACCATCCGATGGCGCAGCTATTGTCGCGCAGTGCGGATTTTTTGGGCACGGCGACCTGCCGCGGCCGGCTCTATCTCATCAAGCATTATCCGGGGCTGGTGCTGTCGGATGACGCCAACGACGTCGTGTTCGGTGAACTCTATCGTTTGCGCGATCGCGACGCGTTGCTGGCCGAGTTTGACATGTATGAGGCCTGCGGCGCCGGGTTTCCGGAACCGACCGAATACATCCGCCGCGTGCTGCCGCTGTCGCTGGAAGACGGCACCGCCGGCGAGGCATGGACCTATGTCTACAACTGGCCGGTCGCCGGCTTGCCGCGCATCGCCTCGGGGAAATTTCTGGAGCAGTGACATCCGTGTCCCGGACGCGGTGCAGCGTGTAACGCTGCGCCGCAGAGCCGGGACCCACGCTTCCGTTATGCCGCAACCGTGGGCCCCGGCTTAGCAGCGCATCATCATAGCGCGATGAAGACGCGCGTGAACGCGCTTTCGGTGCTGCGCAGCATCCGGGGCACGAGAATCAATCACCCCGCATCCAGCCGCTCGCACTCCAGCCGGATATCCACCTCGCGCTCGACATAGTGCCATTCCTCGGTCGCGCGCAGCGTGCGGACCAACTCCTCGAACGCGTCGGCGTCCGCGGGCGCGTATTCGAACCAGGTCAGGAAGTCGAAGGGCTCGCCGAGGTCGCGGCTGTGATAGAGCTGGCGGGCGATCGCCGGCAGGTATTTCAGGCTGTCGGCGATGTGGTGGGATCTATCCTCAAAGATCTGCCGCCGCTCCTCCTGCGTCAGCTCCCACCACGCCGCCGATTTCTTGATCGGGATCAGCGCCGCATTGGTCGCCTCAGGTCGGCCGATCTCGGCCCGCACGGCATCAAGCTGCGTCTTCTCGGCGCGCTCGGTATAACGCAGATGGCTGGCGAAGCCGGCGAGCCGCCACGAGGTGGGCGAGGGCAGGATCGGTAGCGTGATCGACAGCGAATGCACGACCGACAGCGAAGGCGTCGGCGAAAGCGACGCGCCCTTGACCGGCGCAAACCGCGTCACCCGCCAGGCACCGCTCCTGCCACCCCGGAAGATCGTGAACATGCGGACCACTATTAGCCGCTTGTTCAGGATACACTAGGATATCTTGTGGCTGTGATTTGCGGGAAGAACGGGGAGTATTGACGGAACAGACGGAGAACACTAAGATTGATTACGCCGCGATTCGCGAGGATCGCCATGCGCATGATAACGCCTCTTCCTCGTGAATTTGTCTGAGTGAGAGATAGCACATGCGCTTCCCGCCTAGCTTTCTAGACGAGTTGAAGGCGCGTCTGCAGGTTTCAGACGTGGTAGGCCGGCGCGTCAAGCTAAAGAAGGCGGGGCGCGAATGGAAAGGCCTGTCGCCTTTCCAGCAAGAGAAGTCGCCGTCGTTCACCGTAAACGACCAGAAACAATTTTATCACGACTTTTCGACCGGCAAGCACGGCAACATCTTTGACTTCGTGATGGAGACGGAAGGTGTCTCCTTTCCCGAGGCAGTGGAGCGGCTTGCCTCTTTGGCGGGACTTCCGCTACCGCGAACTTCAAAGGAAGAAGAGCAGAGGGAGGTACGGCAAAAGACCCTCTACGACGTAATGGAATTGGCGACGAAGTACTTCGAGCAGAACCTTGCTTCAAGCATAGGCGCACACGCCCGCGGCTATCTATCCGATCGTGGTATTGTCACGTCGACAGTTCTTGAATTCCGGCTTGGCTACGCGCCCGCAAATCGGTTTGGATTAAAAGAATACTTAGGATCAAAGGGCGTGTCGGTTGCCGACATGATTGAAACCGGCTTGCTGATAGCCGGAGAAGACATACCTGTTCCCTATGATCGCTTTCGCGATCGTGTGATCATTCCGATCCACGATCAACGAGGTCGAGTCATTGGCTTCGGAGGCCGAGCGCTTAAGAGCGACATTCAACCGAAATATTTGAACTCTCCTGAAACTACAATTTTTCACAAGGGCTCTGTCGTCTTTAATTTTCATCGCGCTCGCGAGCCGGCTCACAAAGCAGGTTCTGTGGTTGCTGTCGAAGGCTACATGGATGCCATTGCCATCTATCAGGCTGGCATTCGGGGCGTTGTTGCAACGATGGGAACCGCGTTTACGGAAGGGCAGATCACGTCGCTGTGGAAACTGTCTTCCGAGCCAGTGATTTGTTTCGACGCCGACCGAGCCGGTATCGCTGCCGCTCATAGGTCGATTGACCGGATTCTGCCGTTGTTGGCGGTTGGGAAGTCATTTCGATTTGCATTTATGGTAGGCGAAAAGGATCCAGATGACCTGATCCGCGAGAGGGGTATCGAAGCGTTCAAAGATGTGCTCATCGGCTCATTGCCGATGTGGGATGTTTTGTGGGCACGCGAAACAGATGGGATCAACGTTAAGAGTCCCGATGCTCAAGCTTCGCTCGAGAAGAAGCTGGTCGCGCTTATTCACACAATAAGAGATTCATCGGTTCAAACCGCGTACGTTCGCACTTGCCGTTTGCAACTCGCGGAGTTGTTTTGGCAAGCCGTGAGGGGGAGCAAGGCTAAGTCGAAGGTTGGGAGGGGCGGCAAAGATAAGAACGAGCCGAACCAATTCGTATCCCAAGAAGTCAAGAGCGGGTTGGACGACCGAGAACACAACTTGCAAAAAGTCTTGCTCGGGATGCTTGTACACTACCCAGAGCTCTTAGACGAAAAGCAAGACACGATTCTCAGGCTAAAATTTGTAGAGGAGTTAGATCGGTTCTGCACGGCGCTGTACAAATTGCTCGTCATACAGAAGGAGTTGTCCGTTCAACAGATTTATAGCCATCTCGAAGATGGTTTCTATAAGGTGCTGGACGAGATACACGGCAAGAAGCTGGATGGTCGGCCGTGGGGGTACAATCTTTTCGCTCGCTTTCCACTTCTCGCCCTGAAACCTCCTCAGGATTTCGTTTCGCGATGCATGGACCATCTTGCGCGCAGAATTCACCTCAATGAATTGGATCATGACATCCAGCGGGCCAAAATTTCGGCTGGAGATGACGACTCCGCGTTTGACCTCTTGCTAAGTCTTGTTCGGGAGCGTCAAAACGAACATGCAGACATCGAGGTCGAAGGGGCGGCGCTAGCGGAAGAAGCGGCCGAAATTCGACGCCTGACAGGCCCGAATCCAACGAAATCTCCGGATGCTGAAATGCAGCCTGCTAAACAACTTATTTTTGCGTAGCCGGGCTTGCAGACAAATTCCGCGAACTAGCACAAGATCGCGGTCGGCCGAAAAGGGACAATTCTGCGGTGAGGCCCCGAATCACCCCGCGCGTTTGCCCCGCGCGGGGCGGGCCCGGCCGGCCGATTCGCCCCCCGCGGCCGCCCGCCGGGGATCGCTTCGGGAACCGCCGCCGGCCCCTACCAGGCGGCGAGCCCCCAGCTTGCGACCAGCCCGATCATGCGTGGCCAGCGCAGCGCGATGTCCCGCCGCGAGGCCCTGATCCTGCAATCCCTGATTAACCACCCTTGGCTGCTGCACGATCATCTGGAGGAGGTGGCCGCCCTGGAACTGGCGCGTCCCGAGGCCAACAAGCTCCGCGCCGGCATTATCGCCGCCTTCGCCAACGACCATCACCATTCCCCCGGCGTCGAGGAGCAGGCCGAAAAAATGCGTGCCGATCTCGAGGCTCGCGGATTAGGCGAGGTTCTTCAACGGGTTGAGCGGGCGATCACGACGGTGGCGGTGTGGGCCGCGAGGCCCGGCGCAGCGCGCGAGGACGTTTTGGCCACTTGGCAGCAACTCGTTGTCTTGCATCAGAAAACGCACGCCCTACTTAGGGAGAAGAAAGATGCCGAACTGGCATTGGCCGAGGAGACCAGCGAGGCCAATCTGGCGTGGCTGAAGGATGTCGGCGCCCGGCTGGACTCCCTCGACGGCACCGAGGCCCTGATTGAGGGTTTTGGCGAGCTTTCGGGCCGGTTCCGCAAAAGCGTTTGACGATTGAAAAATGATGCGGACGGCCTTGGCCGAGCCCGCGAAAAGACTCGCCAAATCCATGATTTGGCGGCAAAAACAGGGTTAAGCAAAGCTTAAGGGCGTTTGGGCTACGAAAGACAGAACCGGTGATGCGGAAGGCAGGGGTGGCGACGGTCTGCGCCGCCCTTTGCGCGTCGTAACCATGGTGCGGAAAAGCGGGTGCCGCTTTCGACCGATCATGCGAAGGCGAATGAACAGAGCAAGGTGACGATCGAACGACGTCATCTCGAACGAATTGAGTTGAAGAGCGCGGGCGGCGACGCACGCCCGCATGAAGCGCGTTTCGGGAGCTTGATGAATGGCCACCAAGGCAAAGACGCTGCAGGTTAAGGACAAGGAAAAAGACGACAAGGCAGCGGACGCCCCTGAGAAGGATAGCCCCGATGCGCCGTCGCCGTTGCTCGACCTGACGGATGCCGCGGTCAAGAAGATGATCAAGCAGGCCAAGAAGCGCGGCTTCGTGACCTTCGATCAACTCAACGAAGTCTTGCCCTCCGACACCACCTCGCCGGAGCAGATCGAGGATATCATGTCGATGCTCTCGGACATGGGCATCAACGTCTCCGAGGCCGAAGAGGCCGATGAAGAGGCCGAGAAGGAAGAAGCCGACGACGACACCGACAACGAGCTTGTCGAGGTCACGGCCAAGGCTGTCACCGAGGTCAAGAAGTCCGAGCCCGGCGAGCGCACCGACGATCCCGTCCGCATGTATCTGCGCGAGATGGGCACGGTGGAATTGCTGTCGCGCGAAGGCGAAATCGCGATCGCAAAGCGCATCGAGGCCGGCCGCGAGGCGATGATTGCGGGTCTCTGCGAAAGCCCCTTGACCTTCCAGGCCATCATCATCTGGCGCGATGAGCTCAACGAAGGAAAGATCTTCCTTCGCGACATCATCGATCTCGAAGCCACTTACGCTGGCCCCGACGCCAAGAACAACATGAACCCGGCGATGATCGCCGCCCCCGCAGGCGACGGCCAGGCCGCCAACGGCGAGGCCGCGCCCGCGCATGTCGCGCCGCCGGCAGCGCCCCCCGCGCCGACCCCGTTCCGTACAGCCCCTGCGGGCGATGTGGAGACCGAGGAGAAGGATCCTGCGGAAGCCGCCGCCGAAGGCGACATGGACGACGACGAGTTCGAAAACCAGATGTCGCTCGCCGCGATCGAGGCCGAGCTGAAGCCGAAGGTGGTCGAGACCTTCGACAAGATCGCCTCCGAATACAAGAAGCTGCGCCGCCTGCAGGAGCAGGACATCGCCAACCAGCTTCAAAGCGAGTCGCTCTCGCCCTCGCAGGAGCGCAAGTACAAGAAGCTGAAGGACGAGATCATCGTCGAGGTGAAATCGCTGCGCCTGAATCAGGCCCGCATCGACAGCCTCGTCGAGCAGCTCTACGACATCAACAAGAAGCTGGTCTCGTTCGAGGGCCGCTTGCTGCGCCTCGGCGACAGCCACGGCGTCGCGCGCGAAGATTTCCTGCGCAACTACCAGGGCTCGGAGCTCGATCCGCGCTGGCTCAATCGTGTGTCGAAATTATCGGCCAAGGGCTGGAAGAATTTCGTCCATCACGAGAAGGACCGCATCAAGGAGCTGCGCCACGAGATCCAGTCGCTGGCGGCGCTGACGGGTCTTGAGATCGGCGAATTCCGCAAGATCGTGCACGGCGTGCAGAAGGGCGAGCGCGAGGCGCGCCAGGCCAAGAAGGAAATGGTCGAGGCCAACCTGCGTCTCGTGATCTCGATCGCCAAGAAATACACCAACCGCGGCCTGCAGTTCCTCGACCTGATCCAGGAAGGCAACATCGGGTTGATGAAGGCGGTCGATAAATTCGAGTATCGCCGCGGCTACAAGTTCTCGACCTACGCCACGTGGTGGATCCGGCAGGCGATCACGCGCTCGATCGCCGACCAGGCCCGCACCATCCGCATCCCCGTGCACATGATCGAGACCATCAACAAGATCGTGCGCACCAGCCGCCAGATGCTCAACGAGATCGGCCGCGAGCCGACGCCGGAAGAGCTTGCCGAAAAGCTCGGCATGCCCCTGGAGAAGGTCCGCAAGGTTCTCAAGATCGCGAAAGAGCCGCTCTCGCTGGAGACGCCCGTTGGTGATGAAGAAGATTCACACCTCGGCGATTTCATCGAGGACAAGAACGCGATCCTGCCCATCGATGCGGCGATCCAGTCTAACCTTCGCGAAACCACCACGCGGGTCCTGGCCTCGCTCACCCCGCGCGAAGAACGCGTGCTCCGCATGCGCTTCGGCATCGGCATGAACACCGACCACACGCTGGAAGAAGTCGGCCAGCAGTTCTCGGTGACGAGAGAGCGTATTCGTCAGATCGAGGCGAAGGCGCTGCGCAAGCTGAAGCATCCGTCAAGGAGCCGGAAGCTGCGGTCGTTCCTCGACAACTAACTCGGGTCGTCATGCCCGGGCTCGACCCGGGCATCCATCGAAAAAGAACGGCGGGCGAGAGCCCGCCGTTTTTGCTTTGCTTGATTGGGATCGAATTACATCCACGACGGAGCTGCACTCCCTCTCCCGCTTGCGGTGGAGGGCGGGGTGGGGGTGCCGCCGCGAGTCGCATCTCTCGTGTGGAGAGAGCCCCCACCCGCCGCGCTCTTCGAGCGCGACGACCTCCCCCGCAAGCGGGAGAGGTGACCACCTACTTCTTCTTCGCCCCGACGCGGCTGATGCTCTTGATCTTGAGCTGCGGGCGGCCGGATTTCTCGGCGATCTCGCGGTCCTGCTCCATGATGTAGCCGCGCGCCGGCTCGTCGCCGTCGAGCCCGCCGAGCAATTCGGCGGGCACGCGCCGGTTGGAGCGCTGCGAGTCGTCTTCATAGACGACATTGAAAAAGGCGAACTCGCCTTTGGGATTGGTCCCGGGTTTCTTTGGCATGCGCGGCTTGTCCTCGATAGAGGCGCCGCTGTCAATCATCCTCGCTGCGCGCCGGTCTGCCTTGCGAGACGGCGTGGACGCGATTTATCTATGACCGCTTTGCCGGCATACTGTTCGCCTGGACGAACGGAAGGGGTGGTGGTGATGCTGGCAACCTCCCGCGCGAAGAGCGACCTCAAGCCGGTGCTGATGGCCTGCTGCCTTGCCATGCTGGCTGTGGGCGACAACAGCACGGCGATCATGGCGGCGCTTCCCGACATGAAGGGCAGCCTGCAGCTTGGTCCGGCGGAGCTCGAATGGGTGGTCAATGCCTATCTCCTGACCGCCGCCATCTTCATCATTGTGGGCGGCGGCGCGGCGGATCAGCTCGGCGCGCGAAGGTCCTCGATTGCCGGCATCGCCATGTTCGCACTTGCGTCGCTGCTCATCGCGCTGGCGCCGGCCGGCTTCGTGGTGGTCGGCGCGCGGGCGCTGCAAGGGCTGGGAGCCGCGTTTGCGGTGGCCGGCACGCTTGCGGCGGTGACCGAAGCCGCACCTGACGAGGGGCGCCCCGAGGCGATCGGCGCCTGGACCGGTTTTCTGATGCTCGGCTTCAGCATCGGGCCGCTCCTCGGCGGAGCCGTGACGCATTACGCGGGCTGGCGCTTCATCTTCTGGCTGAACGTCATTGCGATGGTGCCCGCCGGCCTGATGCTGCTGCGGCATCCCGGCACCGACGGCCGGCGCGCGATTTCGATGGACTGGGTCGGACTTGGCCTTCTCGCACTCTTCATGGTGATGCTGATATCGGGATTGCAGGCGTTGGCACATGTCCGCACCAACCCGCTGTCTGCCATCCCGCTCGTGCTGACGGCGATCGCGTTTCCTCTATTGCTGCGGACGCAGACGCGGCGCCTTCAGCCGCTGGTCGACTTCTGCCTGTTCGCGAACCGGAATTTCGCGATTGCCGCCGGCCTCTTGTTTCTCGTGATGTTCGACATCATGACGCTGCTGCTCTACTACAACCTCTTTGCGCAGTCCGCGGATGGGCTCGGCATATCAGCCGTTGCGGCGGGCCTTTCCCTTGTGCCGCTCTCGATTGCGCTGTTTGCCTTCGCGCGCGCGGCTCCCTCTATTGGAATGAGCATCGGCGTGCGGCGCATGCTGACAGGCGGATCGCTCCTGCTTGCGCTCGGCTGCGCGATCATCTGGTCGTCGTTTCAGATCGAAGCAAGATTCGCTCTTCTGATGCCCGGTCTCTTTGTCGCCGGCGCTGGAATCGCGCTCATTTACGCGTCGGCGCCGCGGCTCGGACTTGCAACGCTGCCTCAATCGCAGGCGGGGAGAGGCTCTGGGTTACTCAATTCGTGCAGCTTTCTCGGCGGCACGGTCGGGGTGACCTTCGGAGGTATCGTCTTCGCGCTGACCGGATTTCCCGGCGTGCTCGTGCTGCTGGGAATTTCGGCGCTGGCCAGCGCCGTGCTCTGCCTTCGGCTGCACGCGGATTAATCCGCTCATCTAAGCGAAATCTGCAAATATCCGTCTCGTTTCGACTGTGATCCGCGACCATCCTCGGACGTGTGCATCACCTGCTGAGACCGCTTTCTGGTCACCCGCATTCAAGCTCGAGGGCCGCGGCCATCTGGCCGCCGCTACGCCGATTCAGACGTCTAACAAGAACGTCTCAATCTCGCCGATGAAATTTGACCAGGCGGGCTCGCCCGGTATGGGGACGCTGTTTTCCGAGTCCAAGACCGCGAATTTTGCGTTCGGGATGGACGTGGCGATGCGGCGTCCCTCGTTAAACGGCGCTGCATTGTTGTTACGACAGTGAAGGACCAGGGTTGGGGCAGATACCTTCGGCAATAGATCGACGATATCGATCTCGTCAACGGCGTATCGGTTCATGATCGCGTTTTCGACCGACGTCGAGAGGCGCAGCAGGTTTGCGTACCACTTGATCTGCTCGGCCGAAGCACCGGGAAGAAAGACAGAGCTGAAGATCCTCAGCAGAGCGGAGTTATCGTCGCCCCATCCCTGCCGCATGATAGCAATCAACGCCTTCGCGATTTCAGCATCTTTCGGGGAGGCGCGTTTGTTGCGGCCGAGCGCAAAGCCGCCGTGAAGGATCAGTTTCGACACACGTTCGGGATAGCGGGCAGCGTGAGCGATGGCGATTGCGGCTCCCTGCGCTATGCCCAAGATCGCGTAACGATGCAGATGCAGAGCATCAACAACCGCCTCCAGGTCGCGTTCGAACGTTGCGAGGGAAATGCCGGTGATGTCTCGATCGGAAAGCCCGAAACCTCGACCATCATAGCGAACGAGCCGGACGCGGTCGGCGAGGAAACGACAAAGCGGTCCGCGGATGGGACTTTGCCAGTCGTACTCGACATGGGTGGCCCAGGTGGGAATACACACAAGCGGCATGCCCTGGCCCACACATGCAACGGCAATGTTGACGCCGTCTTGGGTTCGGCAGAATGTGAGCTCCTGATGACGCGAACCGATCGTTAGAGGTCGGCTATCCAGTTCCCCATCGGATAATTCGGCCGCGAACAAATAGCCCCGGCGCGGGACGGTTTTGACGATCTCGTGGGCATCGTCGGACAGCGCTTCGCGGATGTCCTTGATGCATTGGACGAGCGAGTCGTCGGATACGAACACGTTGGGCCACGTTGCCTTGATCAGCTCTTCCTTGGAAACGAGCCGGCCGGCGTGCTCAGCGAGATAGCGTAGCACATCGAAGGATTTCGGCCGAAGTTGAAGTTCCCGCCCGCCGCGCATGATCGCGCAGCGCTGCAGGTCGAGGGCATAATCGCTGAAGCAGAGCACCCTGGGAGAGCCGGAATGCATCCTGACCTCCACCGCGACCTTCAAAATGAAGCTTACCACATTCACCGATATTTCGGCGGAATTTCATTGCGCCCTCGTTACGCCGAGCGTCCGCCGTGGCACCGTCGGCTTAGCTGCCCCGCCGCGCCGCTTGGAATTGCCCTGCGCAAACCCGCAAAGAGCTTCGCCGGACAGCGATACCGCGAGGAATGGGGTTCCCTGAAGGGAGGCAGTCATGAAGTTTCTGCATTCGTTGGTGTTGGTTCTTGCCACACTTAATTATGTCCGTTACGGCGGGGCCAGTTGCACTGGCGCTGGATTACCCTGTCCACACGGTTCGAATTGTCGTCGGTTTCGGACCGGGCACATCTGCAGATATTGTTGCCCGCTTGCTCGGCGATAAGCTTTTCCAGGCATGGGGGAAGCCAGTCGTGATTGAGAACGCGGTGGGCGCCAACGGCAATATTGCCGGGGAGCGCGTCGCAAGGGCTGAGCCGGACGGCCATACGCTGCTGCTCGCGGCCAACCCGGTAATCGTAATCAATCCCAGCCTCTATGAGAAAATGCCGTTTGACCCCGTCCGGGATCTTGTGCCGATCTCTCAGGTGTGCGCTTACGCAAACATCCTCATCGTCAACAACGACGTGCCGGCGAAGAACGTGCAAGAACTGGTTGCGGTCGCACGCGCCCGGCCGGGCACACTCACCTACGGATCCTCAGGATTTGGTTCAACGCAGCATCTCGCCGGAGAACTGCTGAAATCGATGGCGAAAGTCGATATCCTGCACGTGCCGTATCGCAGCGCGTTTGGGCAGGAGATAGTCGCTGGACGGCTCAGCATGGCGTTTGTTCCTCCCACCAGTGCGTTGTTACCCCTCGCGCGCGATGGGAAAGTCAGGGCACTCGCGGTGACATCGTTGGAGCGATATGCCGGCGCACCCGATCTCCCGACCATGGCGGAATCAGGCTTCCCTGGCTTCGATGTAACGGTATGGTTCGGCCTGATGGCGCCTGCCAGAACTCCACCGGCGATTATCGAAAAGCTGCACCGCGAAACCGTGAGGATTCTCGCGATGCCGGAGATGCGCAAGCGATTCGATGATCTTGGAATCAAGCCGATTGGCAACTCACCCGCGGAATTCGCTGCCGCTGTTGACGGCGAGATTCCGAAATGGGCAAGCCTGGTACGAGGATCAGGTATCAAGCTGCTTGATTAGATTGCAGTCCGTCGCGGAAACGACGTCGAAAAAAGCAAACTTGCCGTCGGGATCGGTCCGGGTTTCGGCATCGGCATGAAACGCATCGAGATTAATCGCATGCCGGATTTTTGGCATCCCCGACCGTGAGAAAAGCAATCGCGGCAGGTCCGATCTCGATCAAGCCCGGCGGCGATGTCACGGCAGCGAGCGGCGGAAGATCGTCATTGGGGCCGAGCTCCAAGACCGTTCCATTCAGCTTCACGCTTGCGCTTTGCAGATGATCCGCCGACAGCGTGTAACGCTCGCTGGCTGCGGGCAATCGCAGCTTTGCGGCGCTTGTCTTGTCCGTATTGATGGCGAGCAGCGTGACGGCGCCACGCACGCCTCGCCGGCAATGCGCGTAGAGGTGCATCCCCTGATGCACGCCGGCGTCGAGAACGGTCGTGCCCATCAGCCTGCGCCAAAGCAGCGCCGCCCAGTAGTTCGGCCGCGGCCGCAACGTCGTCTCGTCAAGCAGGCCGTAATCGCTGGCAGCCAGCGTGTTGTGCGCCACCATCTGGACGCCGGCCCTGGCAAGCCGGCCGAGCTGATCGAGATATCGGAACGTATCGAGGAAAGTGGAAGCCCAGGGATTGCCGCCGCAGGCGGCCTCGGCGGTTTCGGTCAGCCACATCGGCTTGTCGGGCGCAAACTCGTCCCGGAGCGATCGGTAGAACGCAAGCGTTTGCTCCGTGCTCTTAAGCCACGTTTCCGAAAGCGCGGCCTCTGGTGTGGTTTGACCCGGAATTCCGGAGCATCGTTGCGAGAGGGCGCCGTAGTGATGATAGGAAAAGGCGTCGATGCCGGGACCGGATGCGGCAAGCAGATCCCGCGTACGAAGAAAATCGGAGCTGGATTGCGGGGGTGATTGCGACGCTGTTGTCTCGCCGATCGAACCAGGGCCCAGAACAATCACATCCGGTTGGTTGTTCCTGATGAACGCAACAAAGGCTTTGAAGTCCCGTCCATAAGCTGCCGCGTCGTATCCTTTCGGTGCGCCGCCCATGGCTGCCAGTGTCGGCTCGTTCATGAACTCGGCGGCAGCAATTCTGCCACCGATGAATCTGGTGTAGGCGAACAACCGACGCGCCTGATCGCTCTGCCATCGGCCCGCCGCGTCCCGGGCACCGGGGCTTATCGCCATTGACGTCACGACCCCTGCGCCGACCGCGCGGGCAAAGTCGATGACGCCTTTCCAGCGCTCGCGGCTTAGCACCGCACGGAAGCCGTTGGGCGGCGTCGAGGGCTGATCGCTTTCTGCAAAGTAAGTGCTATTGGCCCAGGTGCCGCTAACGCGCAAATAGGCTGGGGCCAGCGCCGCAGCCAATATACGCAGCCGGCGGGTCGACAGGTCGATCGGCTCTCGATAGGCGTAGAGGTCGGGGTTCGCACTCGCCGGCATATTTTCGGCGTTATCGGCGCCGCGAGCCGATGGCGTTGTGGCACTCGAGCTGTAGGGTTTCCAGAAGCGTCCGCCCGTGACCTCGACCATTTCCACATTGTACGATTGAAAGCGCTCGTCGATGGTGCCGAGACGGGGCAGTCGTGAAGGGTCCACGGAAAGCATTGGCGCCTGCGCGGCCGTCTTCGGGATTGCCGCGAGCGCGGCGATCACAATGCCCATTCCGACTTTGAAACCACTGGACCTGGTCATGGCCATTGTCCCTGGAGGGGCGCCCGCCGGGCAGCTCGTAAGGCACGCGCCGGTGGGCGGTGCCGACCCCCGCAGCATTCTCTTCCGCGGAGCGAAGGGGAACCATTGCAGTTGGCTCATTGCCAAAGAAATTGGAAGCCACTTGCGAAATGATCGAATAACAGCCATGTATGATCAATCGAGTTTTCGGCCGAACGACTTGGCCTTGCCGCTCATAGCGCGCCTGACTGACGACCCTCCCCCAGACCTCGAAATTAGCCTGCTGCGTTCTCGAGCGCGGTTCCAAACATACATCTATCTTGAAGGACGATCTCCCATGAATACGGGAACTGTGAAGTGGTTTAACAGCCAAAAGGGTTTCGGCTTCATTCAGCCGGACCAGGGAGGCCCAGATGTTTTCGTTCATATCAGCGCTGTCGAACGCGCCGGCATGAGTGCCCTCAACGAGGGACAGAAGGTTTCCTTTGACGTCGTTGCAGATCGCCGGACCGGCAAATCTGCCGCGGAAAATCTGCGCGCCGCGTAAGCTGCCGCAATCGACGCCATGCTGCTTTGACCACGGATGTACTGGCAGAGCATTTGGCTTTAGCGACTCCGCGCCGGGTTTACCGGCCGCGGAGTTCTTTTTTGAGTATCGCGGGCAATGCCGCCAAGGCTCGGCCTTCAAGGGTCGGCCTTCAAGACTTGGCCTTGAGCAGTCTGTTGGCGGTGACCTGCCCGTTGAAACAACTGAGGTTGGGAACGTGCCTACCAATATCAATCCAGATCAGGAACATGATGACATCATGTACCCGCAGGTCCTTCCGTTTCTTTTGGTCCACGCAGGGTGTGTCGCGGCGTTCTGGTCGGGCATCACATGGCAAGCGACTGCAATTTGCGTCGTTTTATATTGGCTGCGTATGTTTGCGATCGGTGCCGGGTATCATCGGTATTTCTCACACCGAGCTTACTCGACAAGCCGGGTGTTTCAATTCATCCTTGCATTCCTTGCCCAAAGCAGCGCTCAGAAAAGCGTCCTTTGGTGGGCTGCGAAACACCGACATCACCATCTTCATTCAGATTCCGAGCTAGATGTGCATTCACCCCGGCACAAAGGCTTCGTGCACAGTCATGTCGGCTGGATCTTCTATCGACAGCACGATGCAACCGATCTGGTAAAGGTTTCGGATTTTGCATCGTATCCTGAGTTGATGTGGCTGCACAAATTCGAGGTTTTGCCAGCGGTCATGATCGCTGGTCTCTGCTTCCTCATTGCCGGATGGCCGGGCTTGGTGGTCGGCTTCCTCTGGAGCACTGTCGTTCTGTATCATGCAACGTTTTGCATCAATTCCCTGGCACATGTTCACGGACGCAAGCGGTATGTTACGGGCGATGATTCCCGCAACAACTGGCTGCTGGCTCTCGTTACGATGGGTGAGGGCTGGCACAACAATCATCACGCCTACCAGAGCAGCGCTCGGCAGGGCTTCCGTTGGTGGGAGATTGATGTGACCTATTATGTTCTGGTGGGCTTGTCCTGGCTCGGGATTGTCTGGGATCTAAAGAGGCCGCCGGAGCCGGTTCTGCGCAATGAGCAGCGGTTGGGATCACGAATACTAAGCCGAACGGCTGAGCAGCTCGCTAGACGCTTCAACCCCGAACACATCGCGCAGGCTATCAAATCATCAGTCCACGAGACCGAATTGTCGTCGGTGCGGGATGCGCTGCTTCTATTGCAGCAGCGGGCCGATTTGCGTTGGAATCTGCATCCGCCTCACATGCCAACTCGTGACCAGCTACTCGCTGCAGCCCAGGAGATGTTCGCGAAGACCAGATTTTTGGACGACATCGTCGAGCGTGCATATGGGGTCCTGATCGAATCTGTCGGATCTCTATTGATCAGTCCACCTCGGTTGGCAGTGGCAAATCCGAAATCGCAAGCGAGCATGGATAGCATACGCCCGTCCTCAAACGGCTGATGTCTCATTCTTGTGTAACAATTTTCATAAGGAGCAGTGTATGCGTAAACTTCCCAAGCCTACCGAACAAGAGATCAATGAGGGACCCCAAACAGTATCTTTTCAGATTGCGAATGGAAACGCGCGGCAGGGCTGCATACTGCAAACCAGCTTTCCTACGAAGGCACAGGCGCAGAAGTACCTTCTCGCGAATTGGCCGACTATCGAAAAGATGGCTCGCGACGCTCTCGCCACGGGGACCGTTGAAGGTGGTCAGCTCAAGCTCACCATGATCTAAGCAGCCTATGCGGACAGAGCAGGCAGCGTTACGTCGCTATCATGATCGTCTTGATTCATAACTGGCCTCGTGGGTAAGACCGGCATGTGGCCGCACGCGCCATACCCGGATTTATGAGTAGACGCCCTAGACCGCCGCCAACCTTCCGTTAAGCTGGCCGCGCGAGCGAAAGTCGGTAAAGCCGAGGAACTCCGGATGTCCAAGAGCAAGAGACTTACGACGGCCACTTTCCTGACCTTGGCTATCTTCGCATCCGCAGGCGCCTACGCCCACGCCGCCCAATGCGGCACCTCCGCCGCCGGATACGAGTCCTGGAAGCAGCAGTTCGCCAGCGAAGCCCGCGCCAAGGGCATCAGCGCCTCGACGATCCAGGCCCTGATGGCGACGAACTACGCGCAGGCGACCATCAATGCCGACCGCGGCCAGCGTAGTTTCAAACTCTCGCTCGAGCAGTTTCTGGCCAAGCGCGGCGCCACAACCATCGTCGCCAGGGGGCGGCAGCTCAAGCAATCGCAGGCCGCGCTGTTTGCCTCCATTCAGAGCCGCTACGGCGTGCCGCCGGGGCCGCTGCTCGCCATCTGGGGCATGGAGACCGGGTTCGGCAGCCAGCGCGGCAATCAGAACATGCTCGCCTCGATTGCGACGCTCGCCTATGACTGCCGGCGCTCGGAATATTTTACGGAGCACCTCTACGCCGCGCTGCAATTGATCGACCGCGGCGCGCTCTCTGCCAGCCAGCGCGGCTCGATGCATGGCGAGGTCGGCCAGACGCAGTTCATGCCAAAAGCCATTCTGGCTTACGGCACCGGCAATCTCGAAAACTCGGCCAACGCGCTGATGTCGACAGCGAACTTTTTGAAGGCCCATGGCTGGCGCGCGGGCGCCGGCTATCAGCCGGGCGAGCCGAATTTCGCCGCCATCCAGGCCTGGAATGCCGCGGGCGTCTATCAGAAGGCGATCGCGCTGATGGGCCGCCAGATCGACGGCGGGGAGTAGGGGCTTTCACCACCGACGCCATTCACCGTTGTCCCTGCGAACGCAGGGACCCATAACCACAGGCGCCAATTGTTCAAGCGAAGGCCATCAACCGGTCCGCTTTAACAATATCGGCCGCGGCGTATGGGTCCCCGCGTGCGCGGGAACGACGAGGTTTCGCGCGCCGTTTTCCCATGGCATGATCGGCACGAGACGTAACAAGGGATTCGCATGCGCATTTTTCGTTGGGCCATTTTTCTCGGCGCCGTCATCTTCTCCACCCCCACCTACGCCGCCCGCTGTGGCGGCGATTTCAACACCTTCGTTTCGGCGATGGCGGCGGAGGCGCAGGCGGCCGGCGTGTCGCAAGCGGTGATCGGCCAGGCCTTTGCCGGCATCACGCAGGATCCGGCGGTGCTCGCTTTCGACCGCCGACAGCGCGGCACCTTCAACAAGACGTTCGAGCAATATGTCTCCACCCGCGTCGGCCCCGGACGCATCAACATCGGGCGGCAGATGCTGCTGAGGCACGCGTCACTGCTGGCGCGCATCGAGCAGAAGTTCGGTGTGCCGCCGCAGATCATCGTCGCGATCTGGGGGCTGGAGAGCGATTACGGCAAGGGCGACATCGGCAAGATGCCGGTGATCCGCACGCTGATGACCATGGCCCATGATTGCCGCCGCACCGAATTGTTTCAGGGCGAATTGCTGGCCGCGCTGAAGATCGTGCAGCGCGGCGATCTCCCCCTGCGCGACCTGACCGGCGCGTTCGCCGGCGAGATCGGCCAGACGCAGTTCTTGCCGTCGTCCTACATCAAATACGGCGTCGATTTCGACGGCAACGGCCATGTCGACCTGCGCCACAGCGTGCCCGACGTGCTCGCCTCCACCGCGAACCTGCTGCACGTGTCAGGCTTCAAGGCCGGCGCGCCATATGGCGAGGGCACTGCGAATTTCGAAGCCATGCGGGAGTGGAACAGGGCGACGATCTACCGCAAGACGATTGGGTATTTTGCGGACCGGCTGGTGGCGCGCTAGCTCCCATTATTCCGGGCTCGATGCGACAAATCCACTTTCGTCGTCCCTGCGAAAGCAGGGACCCATACGCCGCGGCGGCTATGAGAGTGGCAGTATGTGTTGCATTCCCGCTCCAACAACAGCACCGGTGGTTATGGGTCCCTGCGTTCGCAGGGACGACAGCCCGTTGTGAGTGTCGCGTCGCTCACTTCGGCTGCGCGCCCATCTTCTCGATCCGCTTCGCCAGCACCGCCCAATAGGTCGCCGGGCGAAACCGCTGCAAGAGGTCCATGAACTTCGCGTCGTTGCCGATCAGAATGCGCGGCTGGTTTTTCTCGATGCCGAGAATGATGCGTTGCGCCGCGGCCGCCGGCGTGGTCCTGGCGATCGCGTCGAAACGCTCGATCGATTCGGCGCGGCGCGCATTGTCGGCGATGCCGCTGCCGGTGCGGGAATTGCGCACGATGTTGGTCAGGACACCGCCGGGATGCACCACGGAGAGCCTCACCGGGCTGTTCGCCATCGCGAGCTCATGCCGCAGGCTTTCCGAAAATCCGCGCACCGCGAACTTGGCGGCGCAATAGGCGGTCTGGCCGGGCGGGGGGACGATGCCGAAGATCGAGGAGAGGTTGACGATATGCGCCTCCGGCTTCGTCGAAAGATGCGGCAGGAAGGCGCGCGTGCCGTGCACCACGCCCCAGAAATTGATGTTGATCAGCCATTCCATCTGCGCCTGGTCGACCTCATTGAAGGCGCCGAGCAGGGCGACGCCGGCATTATTGATGACGATGTTCAGCTCCGGATCTGCGGCGATTGCCGCGTTGGCAAATTCCCGGATCTGGGCGGGCTCGCCGAAATCGACGCGGTGGATCGTTACCTTGCGCTTGTTCGCTTTTCCGATCTCGGCGGCCACCTGCTGCAGCCCGGCCTCGTCGCGGTCGGCGAGCGCGAGATCGCAGCCACGCGCGGCCAGTTCCAGCGCTAGCGCGCGGCCGATGCCGCTGGCGGCGCCGGTCACGGCGGCCGCGCTTCCGGATATCGCAGTCATCTCGGATCGAACTCCTTGCAGGTCGAAAAAATAGGTGGGTTCCTGCGAACTTTCGCAAATTGGAACTGAACCATAAAGCGGTTTCCGCGCTTAGTGTCGAATACCCGACAGAGGCGGCGACGCGATTCTGAGAGGAGACTCACATGGGACAATCCAAACCCCATCGCGCAACGGCCCTCATTGTCGAGGACGACCCGATGCAGCGGAACATGATCTGCCTGCTGCTGGAGGAGAGTGAGGTCGATGTCATCGAATGTGAGAGTGCCGAAGCCGCTGAGCAGGTGCTGGAGCGCGCAGCCGGCAGTCTGGTCTTGATGATGACCGACGTGCAGCTTGCCGGCAACATGGATGGTGTCGAGCTCGCGCACATCGCAAGGAAGTACAACCCCGAGATGGGCGTGATCGTCACCTCTGGCAAGCCGCTGCATCAGGAATTGCCCGACGGCGTGCAGTTCTGGGCCAAGCCCTGGGCGCCGCTCGACGTGATCCGCGAGGCGGAGCGCATGGTCTATGCACGAGAGCACGGCGGCGGACCGCGCCCGTGAGCGCCGCAGCCCTGCTTTCGCGCCAAATGTCGTCGTGTTAATAGCAGGGCATGACCCTGTCGTTCCTGTTGACCTCGCTGATCGTGGTCGCTTCCCCCGGCACCGGCGTGCTGTACACGCTGGCGGTGGCGCTGACACTGGGCGCACGGCCCGGTATCGCGGCCGCCTTCGGCTGCACCCTCGGCATCGTGCCGCATATGCTGGCCGCCATGCTCGGGCTCGCCGCCGTGTTGCACACCAGTGCTTTGGCTTTTGCCGCGCTGAAATGGTGCGGCGTGGCGTATCTGCTTTACATGGCCTGGCAGGCGTTGCGCGAGACGGGCGCGCTTGCGATCGACGCGCGTCCGGCCGCGAAGGTGCGCTCCAGCCGGCGCGTCATCGTGACCGGCGTCCTGGTCAACATCCTCAATCCAAAACTCTCGATCTTCTTCCTGGCCTTCCTGCCGCAATTCGTCGCGGTCGACGAGCCGCATCCGCTGGCGCGGATGCTGGAATTAAGCGCAGCCTTCATGGCGATGACGTTTGCGGTGTTCGCGCTCTACGGCCTGTTCGCGGCCGCGATGCGCGACCGCGTCATCACCCGGCCGAAGGTGATGGCCTGGCTGCGCCGCAGCTTTGCAGCGGGATTTGCCGCGCTCGGGGCGAAGCTGGCGCTTGCGGAGCGGTAGATTTTCGCGTGGCCGTCAATGCAGGCGCAGCAACGCCATCCATATTGAGTTGGTAGCCGCAAATAAAAAGGCGGACCCGCGGCCCGCCATTCTCCAAAATTAACCCCGGAGTTGGGAGCCCGGGCGGAGCTGAGCACTCCACCCGGGCCGAAATTCACTTCTTCTTCGACTTCTTGGCCTTCTTGGCCTTCGCCTTTTTCGCCTTCTTCGCTTTCTTAGCCATAGTATCCTCTCAAGGTTTTCATGGATTGAAACGCGACACCGAGGCATGCTTGGCGGAGGGCCAGCCTCGCAACATCCTCGCACACGATCCCAGCAGATTCGCAGGCTGCTGCCGCGTGCCGTCATGGCGGTGTCATCACGTTATCCACAGTTGTTATGCATTTTGATGCGATTTTTGGCCGAAACGAGCATCGCCGCTGCCGCTCGCATGCGCGCGCATCATGCTTAACGATGTCCGAACGCGCGCGATCTTCATCAATTCAAAACCACGGTTTGGATTGGCCGGCGGCCATCACGGTCCGTTAAGCGGCGCAGATGCATTTGTCCGGTAAGACGACGGGGATTGTTGTGGGAGAAGGCTCGGGGCGCGCGCGGAAGTCCCTGGCGGTCGTTAGACAACAGGGGAGAGGGGACGCGTGCGCGTCCTGAGTTCGCGATGCTGAGCGTTCCGACGCTGTGGACGGTATTCGTCATCAATTTTCTCGCGCTGGGCCTGATCTGGGCCTACGTCATGCGCTGCTATCCGTCGTTCGAGGCAGCGCGGTTCTGGACCGGCTCGGCGTTCACGGCGGCGGCGGGCGCTGCGATGGCGACGCTGCGCGTAGTCTTCGCAGATTCTCTCGTGCCGTTGCTGTTCGCCGGCACCACGCTGGTACTGGCGATCTGCCTTGCCACGATGGGAATTCAGAAATTCTTCACCCGGCCCGTTTCGTGGCTTCACACTGCGTTGACCACCGGCTTTGCCTTTGTCGGTCTGTCCTTTTTCATTTTCGTCTACGACAGCGTGCCAGCGCGGATGACCGTCTTTACGATCGCCCAAGTACTGCCGATGGCGCTGGGCCTGAAGCTGTTGCTGACCACGCACGAAGGGCGCATCAATCCGGGCGCCCGGCTGGCCGGCGTCGTCACCATCATCATCATGGCCATTCTCGCGGTTCGGTTGACCGGCGCGGTCACCGGCATGGGGCCCGGCTTCTCCTACATGCATTTCACCCCGGCGCAGTCGGTCGTCATCCTGGTGCTGGTATTTCTGTCGATGTCGCTGAATTTCGGCTTCCTGCTGATGGCGATGGACCGGTTGCGCAACGAGGTCGCGGATCTGGCGCTGCTCGACGACCTTACCGGCGTCCGCAATCGCCGCTATCTGGTGCAGCGGCTCACGGAAGAATGCGCGCGCTCCGAGCGCAGCGGTCAGCCCTTCGCGCTGTTGGTGATCGATCTCGACGGCTTCAAGGGCATCAACGATACCTACGGTCACGCCGCGGGCGACGCCTGCCTGCAGCATTTCACTCTGATGGCGCAAACCCGGCTGCGGCCCGGCGACATGCTGGCACGCACCGGCGGCGACGAATTCTGCATCGTGTTGCCGTCCTCGACGCTGCGCGAGGGCGCGATGATCGCGCGCCGCGTGCTGGAGGTCTGCCGCGCGGACGCCGAACAATGCACCGGCAACGACATTCCGATCGCCGTCTCGATCGGCGTCGCACAATGGAGCCGCGAGATGGGCGGCTTCCCCGATCGCCTGATCGCCGCTGCCGACCATGCGCTGTACGACGTCAAGAAGGCCGGCCGGAACGGCTTTGCTGTCTACGATCCGGCGCCGCCGCTGGTGCCCGAGACTGAGGCGGCAGCGGACGCGGCCCTCCGCAAGCAGGCCTGAGACGTGCTACTAAGGTTCGTCACTGGACCAGTCACGAATTTTCGGGTCATGAATTTTCGCCTCGTCGCGGCGGTACTGTTCGCTCTCTCGCTTCCTGCTTGCGCCTCCGCGCAATCGCCCGACCTCGCCGCGATCGCGCGTTCGGCGGGCACGCCGGATATTCCCGGCTTGAAGATGGTCTGGCTGGCGCCATGGGGCGATCTCGCAAAGGCCCATCCCTGGCGCAACATCATCGTGCATCAGACCGAGGGGCCGGCGGGCTCCGCGCGCGGCGGCGCGCTGGCGCAATCGAAGAACCCGACGCGGCGCGGCGTGATGGTCTGGGTCGAAACCGACGGCACGGTGTACTGGGCGGTCGGCGAACATCTCGTTCCGACGCATGGCGACGGCGCCAACCGCAACGACAACAAATATATCGACAACGGCCCGACCTATCGTCAGGTGGTCGGCAGCAATTCGGTCGGCGTCGAATTCGCCGGCAATTATCCTGATGTGACGCGGGGCCCGACGGATGCGCAGATCGCAGCGTGGCGTATTCTGGTAAAGGTGCTGCGCGCGCGTTACGGCATTCCGCTCGATCGCGTCTATGCGCACAACTGGATCGACTTCAAGGACGCCCGCTATTGCGAAGGCTGCGCCCTGGCAAAGATGGCGCGGGAGTGGGGCGAGTAGGCATCGGGCATCGTCTGTCTCACATCCGCCGCGGCGCATTGGTCGCTTGCGTGCCGCCTTCGCTAAAGCTTCGGCGAGCCCAACGTCAAACCCCGGCGAAGCCTTGGCGAAGACGGGTCGTAGGGAAGACGGAATAGAGGCGAGAACCCCTCAACTTGTCGCCCCTGCGAACGCAGGGGCCCATAACCACCGGCTTTCATTGTGTGATAAAGTGTCTGCTACAGCGCTTCCTCGATAGATCACGCGGTATGGCTCCCTGCATTCGCAGGGACGACGAGAGCCGCGCATGTATGCGTCTACATCCTCGCGAGCCGGCGTCATGGGACGCTGTATATCGGGGTGACCAATTCGCTGGCGAAACGGATGGAGCAGCATCGCAACGGCGAGGGGTCATCGTTCGTCAAAACCTACGGCGTTTACCGGCTGGTTTATGTCGAGGCGTTCGAACGAGCGGATGAAGCGATTGCGCGGGAAAAGCAGCTCAAGCGCTGGAAGCGGGATTGGAAGATCGAGCTGATCGAGCGAGAGAATCTGGAGTGGCGGGATCTTAGTGATTTGATTGTTTGAGGCTCGCCATCGCACGTAATCGCCGTCGTCCCTGCGAACGCAGGGGCCATAACCACCAGCTTACATTGCTGAAGCGTAGCCGTCTCGCCGTGTGCCATTTCCGCGGGCCGCCGCGTATGGGTCCCTGCGTTCGCAGGGACGACGGTGAGTTTTTGCCGCACGCAATCCTGTCATGACGCCGGTTCTGTTGACCTGACGCATCGCGGCCGGCACGGTGCAGCAGCATCCTGCCGGTATTTCCCATGCTCTCCGTCGCCACGCTCTGGATTCCCTTCACCATCATCGCTGCGCTGGGCCAGGTCGCGCGCAATGCGATGCAGCGGTCGTTGACGGGGCCGCTCGGGACCTGGGGCGCGACCAATATCCGCTTCCTGTTCGGCTTTCCGTTCTCGATTCTGTTCCTGGCCGTGGTGCTGGCGGTGACCGGCGACAAGGTGCCGTGGCCGGCGCCCGTGTTCTGGCCGTGGCTGCTGCTGGGTGCGCTCAGCCAGATCGTCGCCACCGGCATGATGCTGGTGGCGATGAACGACCGCTCCTTCGTGGTGACCACCGCGTATCTCAAGACCGAGGCGATCCAGGCCGCGATCTTCGGCTTCATCTTCCTTGGCGATCACCTCACCTGGCTCAAGGTGATCGCGATCGTCATCGCGACGGTGGGCGTGGTGATCACGGCGCTGCGGCCCGGCGGCGAAAAGAGCTTTGCGGAGATCAGGCCGACCATCGTCGGCCTCGTCGCCGCAGGCTTCTTCGCATTGTCGGCGGTCGGCTTTCGCGGCGCCGTTATTTCCGTGCCCGGCGTGACGTTCGTAACCGCAGCGTCCTGCACGCTGGTGTTCGGCCTGTTCGTGCAGACACTGGTGCTGACGATCTATCTGCTCGCCCGCGCGCCCGACGTGCTGAAGGCAATTTTGCGGTTGTGGAAGCCCTCGATGCTCGCAGGTTTCATGGGTGCGTTCGCCTCGCAGTTCTGGTTTCTGGCACTTGCACTGACGGCGGCGGCAAACGTGCGCACGCTGGCGCTGGTCGAGGTATTGTTCGCGCAGGCCGTGTCGTATTACTCGTTCAAGCAGCCGATGTCGGCACGCGAACTGTCCGGCATTGTGCTGATCGTGGTGGGCGTGGCGCTATTGGTGGCGGTTTGATTCGGGAGCCGTAGGGTGGGCAAAGGCGCGCTTGCGCCGTGCCCACCATTCTTAATCGCGCGAGACAATGGTGGGCAAGCTGTCGCTCTGCCCACCCTACGGCGTCATCAATTCCTATCTTCCGGCAGTACCGGCAGCGGGGAGACCTCGACGCCTTCGTCGATCAGCGCGCGCGCCTCATCCGGCGTGGCTTCGCCGTAGATCGGGCGGTGCTCGATATCGCCGTAATGCATCTTGCGCGCTTCGTTGGGGAAGCGCTCGCCGACATTGTCGGCATTCTTGACGATGTGATCGCGCAATTCCTTCAGCTTGGCGCGCAGCTCGCGCTCCTGCGCCATCAACAGCGGCGTCGATTCCGATCCGGTTGCTTCCGCAGGTGCGGCCGGCGTAGGCGCGGCTTGCTCGCGGCCCTTCCTGCTGACGATCTGCGGAGCCATGATGGCGCGCTCGACCTTGACCGAGCCGCAATTCGGGCAGCTCACCAGCTTGCGCTTTTCCTGGGTCTCGTAAGCCGCGGAGCTTTGAAACCAGCTTTCGAAAGCATGGCCCTTCTCGCAGCGAAGGTTGTAGCGGATCATGCCGAGCCCCGGACGAGGTGCAGATGCTCGGGGCCGGCCTTGGGATCGGCAATGCCGAAGCGTCTGCCATGCTGCAGCGACGGCACGGCTCTCCGAGCCGTCTCGACCCTGGATGTGTCGATCTCAGCAAGGAACACGCCGGGCTCGACGCCGCCCTCGGCGAGGATCTCGCCCCAGGGGCCGATGATCAGTGAATGCCCGTAGGTCTCGCGCTTGTTCTCATGCATGCCGCATTGCGCCGCAGCGAACACGAAGCATCCGGTCTCGATGGCGCGGGCGCGCAATAGCGCGTGCCAATGTGCCTCGCCGGTCTTCCTTGTGAAGGCCGAGGGCACGGTGAGGAACGACGCGCCGGCTTCGGCCAGCGCGCGATAGAGCGCCGGAAACCGCACGTCGTAGCAGATCGTCAGCCCGATCCGCCCCCACGGCAGATCGGAAATCACGGCAGTTTCGCCCGGCTGGTAGTTGGCGGATTCGCGATAGCTCTCGCCGCCGGGCAGGTCGATATCGAACATATGGATCTTGTCGTAGCTGGCGAGCAAATTGCCGTCGGGCCCGATCAGGAACGAGCGGTTGACGGCGCGCTCGGGCGAGAAGCGCAGCGCCAGCGAGCCGATATGAAGATGAATCTTCAGCTCCGCGGCCAGCGCGCGATAGGCTTTTAGCGAGAGGTCGTCTGCTTCCGATGCAAGATGCTCGAACAGCGCCTTGCGGTTCAGTTGCATCATGTTGCTCACCTCGGGCGTGAGCACGTAGTCGGCGCCTTGCGCTGCGGCCTCGCGGATCAGGTTGATGCCCTGTTCGAGGCTCGGTTCGGGCAGCAGCCCGGTGCGCATCTGCACCATCGCAGCGGTGAAGGTGGAACCAGCGCTCATGAGGGGGCCTTTTCTCCCGTCAGCAAGGCGTCGAGCTTGCCCGCGCGGTCCAGTGCATAAAGCTCGTCACAGCCGCCGACATGGGTTATGCCGATGAAGATCTGAGGGAAGGTCGAGCCGTGGCCTGCGCGGTCGTACATCTGCTCGCGATAGGCCGGGTCGGCGGCCACGTTCCGTTCGGTGAACGCGGCGTTCTTGCGCGTCAGCAGCGATTTGGCGGCGGTGCAGTAGCCGCAGCCCGGGCGGGTATAGATTTCAATGGCGGTCATGGCGCGCTCTGATTGGCAGTCTTTGAATTGCAAGTCTTTGAATTATATGGGAGCCCGGTGGCTGTCCACAACCCGCGCGAATACCAGCACGTCGACCTGCGCGGCCTTGGCGCGCAGTAGCGCCCGGGCGCAAGCGTCGGTCGTGGCGCCTGACGTCAGCACGTCGTCGATCAGGATGACGCGGCGGCCCTGGATGTCGGCCACGCGGTCGGCGGCGACCTTGAAGGCGCCCTGCACATTGCTTGCGCGCTGTGGTCGGGACAGCCCGATCTGCTGCTCGGTTGCGCGAATGCGACGAAGCGCCTCAGAGGCCAGTTTGACGCCGGTTTGGCGCGAAATCACCCGCGCCAGCGCGCCGGACTGGTTGTAGCGGCGGCTCCAGCCGCGCCGCCAATGCAGGGGAACTGGCACCAGCACGTCGGCTTCATCAAGCAATTCCTTGCCCGCACGGGCCATCCAGCGGCCCATCGCGGGCGCCAGATCGGTGCGATCCTGGTACTTCAGCGAATGAACCAAGGTTCGCGCGACGTCGTCATAGCGCACTGCGGCGCGGGCGCGCTGGTAGGCCGGCGGATTGGCGATCGCTTCCATCGACAGCAATTCGGGGCCGGGATCATAGACGAAGGGGATGCCGAGCCGCGGACAGAACGGTGGCGCGATGAACGACAGTTTCGCCCAGCATGTCGCGCAAACGCCCTCGCCATGGACCGGTTCGCGGCAGGAAACGCACTGCGTCGGCAGTGCGATGTCGAGCGCGAGCCGCGGCAGATGCGCGAATGCGTCGCGGCAGGCGCTCAACGCGCCGCGAAGCTGGCTGGAGATGGAGCGTGGTGGTGATGCCTCGGCGTCCATGGCGTGAGGCTAGCGCTGTGCCGCGTGCGGCTCAAGCACGGCATTGCCAGAGATAGGCAGCCAGCGTACCAACCGCGCATGGCTTCGAACCCGGTCAGCGCGCCCATCCTGTTCGACCGTGCGCTCTTGCGCGCGCGGCTTGACCGCGCGCGGCGCGGCGGGCCGGCGACATTCCTGCTCGATCGTATCAGGGAAGATTTCGAAGAGCGGCTGCAGGCGGTGACGCGAAGTTTTGCCGATGTGGCCGACATCTGGACGCCCGGCGAGCTCCTGCGAAAGCCATTGGCCGATCGCTTCTCATCCATCACCCGCATCGATGTCGATCAATCCGAAACGCTGCGCTTGCCGCCGCAATCGCTCGACCTCGCGGTCTCCGCGCTCGCGTTCCAGTTCGTCAACGATCTCCCCGGCGTGCTGGCGCAGATCCGCCGCGCGTTGAAGCCGGATGGGCTGTTGCTAGCAGCGATGATCGGGGGCGATACGTTGACGGAGCTCCGGCAGAGCTTTGCCGCGGCGGAAGCCGAATGCGAGGGCGGAGTGTCGCCGCGCGTCGCGCCGTTTGCGGATTTGCGCGACATCGGCAGCCTGCTGCAGCGCGCAGGGCTCGCGCTGCCGGTCACCGATGTCGATCGCGTCGTGGTGCGCTACGACAGCGCGTTTGCGCTGATGGCTGATATCAGGCGGATGGCGGCGACCAATATCCTGATCGAGCGGCGGCGCACGCCGACCCGCCGCGCCACCATGCTGCGTATGGCGCAGATCTACGGCGAGCGCTTTGCCGACGCCGACGGCCGCATCCGCGCGACCTTCGACGTGATCTGGCTGTCCGGCTGGGCGCCGCATGAGAGCCAGCAGAAGCCGTTGAAGCCCGGCTCGGCGAAAGCAAGCCTGGAAGCGGCGGTGAAGAAAACTGCTCCCAAATAGACAACCTAAAGCGGGGTGAGATTGGGCCGTGTACCCATAACCCGTCGGCGCGACGCGACGAAGACTATGTCCGCTTTGCCCAGTTTGCGACCAGGCTCGCGCGGCGGCGCAATATGTCGCGAAGGGCCAATAGCAGCCGATCGTTGAGAGATTGACCGGTTCAACCGGAGCTATTTCCTCCTCCCTGGTATGAAGCTCGGCTGCCAGGTCGCGGCCTTTTGGCTGGGCGCCGCGGCGATGACCTTGACCTTTTCTTTCTTGGGCTTCTTGGCTTCGCGGTTGCCTCGTTGCTGGCTTTTGGCCATGGCAGTCTCCTCCTGTTTTTCAAGATGATTGAATTCGTCTGACAACAGGACCTGCCCGCGCGGGGTGCAGATCCTCACGTCGATGTAGCCTTCTTGCACGAACTGCCTGGCCTTCTTCAGCGCGGCAGCCGCCGTGACGCGGCCGAGATTTCGCGGGCCCCTTCATGGTTGCCACTGACCCGGTATTTCAGTTTAGGAATGGAGGACGGCCACCGCGATCACCACGATTGCAAGCAGCAGCGGGATGATGACGGGCGGTACGATCCACTCGGCCAGGCGAAACTGCCGCAAGGGGATGCTCCTCCGCTTTGTGGCGGGAGCGCGCGCGGCCCTCAGTCACCGGTGGATGCCGTGGGAAACGCGGTGATGGCTCACCCTACGCTGATGTTCCAGCAATAGCGAACGCCAAAACGCTTCGCGCCGGCCGCGGCAAGAGCGCGCAGGAAGCGAAAAGGAACTGCCTCCATTCGCCGCGCGGCAAGAAAGCGATGGCTATTGCGGCGGAGGGGGCGCATGCTGCTCTGCGGGCAGCGCCGGCGCCGGCACTTTTGCGAAAGGCAGGCGCGCATGACCATCCGTTCCCGACGTGAAGTCGTCACCTTCAAACATCCGCTCCGGATCAGGGGCATCGATCGCCTGTTGCCCGCCGGCGCCTACGAGGTCGTCACCGATGAGGAGACGATCGAGGACCTTTCGTTCGCGGCGTTCCGCCGCGTCGCCACCATGATCAAGGTGCCGGCGGAAGGCTCGCGCGGGTTGGCGATGGAGGTGGTCTCGATCGGCCCGGTCGATTTGTCGGACGCCCAGCGCATCGACGCGAGCACATCCGATGACTGACGAACCACTCGACCTCGACAGCCACCGCGGCATGGCGGCGCAGAAAGCGACCGACATCCGCCGCGCGCTGGCGGAAGTCGAGACCCATGCGCGGGAGCTGCGCGAACGGCGGGCCGAGATCGAAGATCACCTGCTGGCGTTTCCCGCCGCGTCGTGGCCGGAGGCGGCCGCCAAGGCGCGCTACATCCTGAAGCTGTATGCCGCAGGACTGGCGCCGGAAGACACAAGGCATCGCGACCTCGTCGCGGCCATCCTCGAGGACTTTGCCCGGCTCACTGAGCAGGGCTGAGGCAAAAGAGGGCTGCGATCGCGGCGCCGCGTAAGGAGTAGGTCACATGATGCTCACGCACGGACGCTTCATCAGTTACGAGTACGACAGGATGGTGGTGCTGTTCTCGATGCTCGACGGCAACAGGGAGATCCCTTGCGCGGTCTCGACCTCCGCCATGGATGAGCTGGATGGTGTGGTGCGCGCGAGAGCGGGCCAGCGTGAGGGGCAATTCATGCGGTTGCGCGAGCGCATCGAGGCGTGCGCAGCCGACAAATATCGGGCGACCGAGTTCGAGGGCACGCCGCCCGGAATTGTCCTGCGCAGCATCGATTTCCGAAAGCTGCGATAAGACCGCGCGGCTCGCCGCGGCACATGAGGAAGTGCTGCTGTCGGGGTTAGCGACCGCTCCATGCGCTCGGCAGCACGCAAACGAACGCCCGCTGGCAGATCCGATGGACGCGGTTCATCTACATCGTTTCCCGCAGCCGACGCGAAAGTTTCTAAGAGCTTCGGACTAGCCATAGGGTGGCTCAAGCCCCATATTACTAGTATCACTGATCGTAAAAAGGCTTCAGTGACTGAGAGACCGTAACGTGCTCCCGCCGCCCAACAGGAGGGAGCCCATGAATTCGATCATCTATCCATTGCATTTTCAGCGAAGGTTCGAGCGCCGCTGGGCTTCTAGAATGGTCAGCGAGCCGCGCCGCTCTCCATCACGAGGGACCAATACCTGCAACTGCGGACAACTTGTCACTGCCCCGGTCAGTTCAACCTATTTGCCCACGGGCGTTGTCAACGAATGGCGGTGTTCCGCTTGCGGCAACAACTGGGAGACGATTGCTGATCCCGGCGCGGGCTCAACGAAGCCAGCTCAATGAGCCATTGGCCTGCCTTGTGCTCGGCAGAGGCGGCGCGGCGGTGACCGAGGCCGCCCCATAAAGGCGGCTCTGATACAACAGCGAAAGAGCGCAGCGATTCGCACGGCTCGGCCTGAAGCAAGGAGGCTCTTGTGAAAGGCAATATATTCAACAGCAAGGGTAGTCACGTCGGTGTTATAGTGGGTCGAGAAATTTTCGACCGTAATGGTACGAAGCTATATGACCTCAAAGGGATCAACATCTACCGGCTGTCCGAGTTGATTGGTCATCTAAATGACGCGAGCGGTTCGGACAAGCGGCTCGATAAAGCGACCGACCGCTTGTTCACGTAGTCTCCCCCAGGCGCGGACTGTGGATGGAGCACCACGCCGAATGTCCGATAAGGGTCGAGGCTGTGTAAAAACGCGGACTTATGGTTGGGCAGCCCGACGAGCTGGCCTTGCAGCCTGTCTCATGCTCGGATCGCTTCGATCAATC
>NZ_JAGWDK010000016.1:0-155000 GCF_018398875.1 Bradyrhizobium sp. sGM-13
TGCAAGGCCAGCTCGTCGGGCTGCCCAACCATAAGTCCGCGTTTTTACACAGCCTGGGTCACAAGCGGCGGTCGAAGGATCGCTGATGCCAAGTCAGGATTGCCCTCAAATTCGGACTCATGCGGCGCAGCAAATTGGCTCGAGCCCTTCGACCACGACTTCGCTGGTTTCACGGTAAGATCAAGGTTTGGCGGGTCTTCTGACCTCAACCTTCTCTCCGACATCGATCACCATCAGATCTTCACCAAGTTCCACTGGGCCCGAGTAGGTCCTCCGCGTTGGGGGAATCAGATCTTGCTCGGTGGCGTTTGGCAACACGACGTGTGAATACACCGCCAGCTTGGGCCTTGTCCGAGCAAAGACCTCGCCCGCTTGCTCCGGCGTGGTGTGGTGGGCGATGATGTTTGCTGCCTGCGCCGGCGGAACTCCAATGCGCTGGAATGTCTCTGGCGAGACAACGTTGTGAACCAACAGATCAGCGTTCTGGGCGTGCCGAATGAGATTTTCAGAGATGCGCGTGTCTCCGGAAAGCACAACGGACCGGCCGGAGTAATCAATCCGAAAGCCGAACGCAGGCTTTACCGGCGTGTGGTCCACCTCGAACGCGGTGATCTTCACGCCGTTGTTCTCATATACGACACCCTCGGTAATGTCCTCGGCGAGAATGACCACGCCGTTTGGTGGTGCTCGGTCGTCGTCTAATCGAATCCGGATATCGTACTCAAATGCTTGCGCGAGGAACGACATCATGCGCTGGGTTCCTGTTGGCCCCCGCACCGGCAGTGGTCGATCCCGGCCTGGCCGCCCCACAAGCCAACCGGTCAGCCACAGATCCGGAAAGCCGACCACGTGATCCGAGTGCAGGTGAGTGAGAAAGACGGCATCTATTCCCTGCCAGGGCACCTTGATCTGATTGAGTCGCTGGAGGGCGCCTCGGCCTGCGTCAAAAATGAACTTCTGCTCACCCGCCTCGACGAGGGTGCTCGGCCCGAACCGGTTCATAACGGCGGGGGGACATCCTGTGCCTAAGAGGGTAATTTTGATGTCTTGCCCCTGGGCGACCGCCGGGAAGATGAGAGCAAATAGGGCGATTCCAAAAAAGCTGAAAACTGAACGACTTGACGCCGCGAAGAAGACTGAGCGGATCATGGATGCGCCTTCTCGTTACAATTTGGTGATCGGCTGCCCAGAAGCTGTCGCTATCCCAAGCCGCCGCATGATGCGGTACAATTGACCTTGCGTCCTGAAAGTTTGCCGAAATTTTCGGAAAGAGACCTGTAAGAGGTCGGCCTTGCTTGAGTCATCGCAGCATTCAATCGTTCTCAGCGAGCGGACCATTGACCTCGGCCGTGAGCTGTTGATCGATGGGCGCGGCGACATCGTACCCTTGCGGCCTCGGGCCTGGCTATTACTTCGGCTTCTCGCGACGCGAGCCGGGCGTTTGGTCGGCAAAGATGAAATCATGGATGAGGTCTGGCCGGACTGTGAGGTCACGGAAGACTCTCTCGTCCATGCCGTAGGCGACGTCAGGCGTGCCTTGGGAGATGTGGATCGATCCGCCTTGAGGACCTTGCCGCGCCGCGGCTACATGCTGGCAATCAGCGGAAATCAGGTTGCCGGGCCCAGCCGTTCGATCGACGTGACGCTCGAACCCGCCGACCCTGGAGAACCGTCGCCTCCATCTGCGATGCCGCACCTGTCTATCGTCGTTCTACCGTTCGCAAATCTCGGCGGCGATCCTGAGCAAGAGTATTTCGCTGATGGTGTAACCGACAGTCTTACAACGGACTTGTCGCGCATCGCCGGCGCATTCGTCATCGGCCGTAACACCGCGTTCACCTTCAAGGGAAAAGCGGTAGACGCGAGGGAGATCGGCCGTGAGCTGAACGTCCGTTACGTGCTGGAGGGGTCGGTGCAGCGCGGGGGCAATCGCTTTCGCCTAAACGTCCAGTTAACCGACACGCAAACCAGAACCCATGTGTGGGCCGAGCGGTTCGACAAGTCGGCTGCCGACTTGTTGGATATGCAAGACGAAATCGTGTCCCGGCTCGCAAATACGTTGAACGCCGAACTCATTAAGGCCGAAGCACGGCGCGCAGAACGGATGCTCCGGCCGGACGCCATGGATTTATACTTTCAGGGCAAGGCTTTCCTGAATAAGGGCGTGACGCCCGCGTTTTTGGCACGAGCGAAGGACTTCTTCGTGCGTGCTGTGGCGCTTGACCACGACAACATCGAAGCGGCAGTTGCCGCAGCTCAGGTCGATGTATCAATGGGTTCATCCTTTATGACCGATGACGGATCAGTGCATTTCAAGGCCGCAGAGAACGCGCTCAACTGCGCGTTGTTGCGTGCGCCGAATCATCCCAGAGCTCACATGCTCCTTGGTGCAGTTCACATTCGGACGTGCCGCGCTGCCAAAGGTATCGCTGAATGCCACCAGGCGCTGAGGCTGGATCGGAATCTAGCCGATGCACATGGGTTCATCGGGCTTGGAAAGTATGTGCTGGAGCGCAGCGAGGAGGTCGAGGGGCACATTCAAGATGCGCTGCGAGTGTCCCCGCGCGATACGCGTTCCTTTCTTTGGTTCATGTTTGTCGGGATGGCCAAGTTGATGACCAAAACCGACATTGAAGCGATCGGCTGGCTGCGCCGAAGCATCGAGGCCAATCCCAATCACGCGCTTTCTCATTTTCATTTCGCCGGTGCACTGGCGATGATGGGAGACCTGAAGGAGGCACGATACAGTGCAGAGACCGGCCTGGCGCTGGATAGCAGCTTCACCATCCGCCGATACCGCTTCAATGTCTTCCGGTTCAACAATCCAGACTGGATGGCGAGGCTTGAGCAATTGTATGAGGGAATGCGCGCGGCCGGGATACCAGACGGGTAATGTTAGCTTTGGGTCACGCGGTCGGGGATCGCGGAGGCGAAGTCCGGACTGCCCTCAATACCAGACTAGCCCAGAGCGAGGAAGGGTGGTCGGCTTGGGGCCAGAAGCTGACCTCAGCGGCGCTGGCTCTAGACGTCTCTAAGCTCCAAGGGCGATGCGCCGACCCATGCCCCCGCGTGCAATGCGGCGTAACAATCGGCGCGATGCTAGGGAACCGTGTGCCGCGGGCAACAGTTACCCCCGCGACGAAGCGGAGTGGCGCCGTCGGACGTTGATAGTTCAGGACGGGGCGGTGTATCTTTACTTTCTAGACCGAACGATCGGCAGACTTGAGGGCGAAGGAAAGGTCATGCGCGCCTTGATCCTAGCATTGTGTATCCTAGCGATCGTCGACAGCGCGCACTTTGCTAAGGCTGGTCTGAGCAGCACGCCTCGCGAAACGTTGGCACCCGCCGAAACGACAATAGCTACCGACGAAGCGACTCAGGAGACCGAGGAACAGATCGGCCTCACCAAGGCAAAGCGTCGTGGAGTGCAACGTGGGCTAACCAAGCTCGGGTTCAAGACCAAGGTCAATGGGAAGTTCGACGAATCGACTCGCGCCGTCATCGCGCGCTGGCAGGAGGAGCACGGCTACCCTACGACTGGCTTCCTCAACGCCGCCCAGCACAGGGTACTAACGAACGCCGCGGCAGAGGCTAGCAAATCTGGCCATCAAGACCGTCGTCGCGCTGGGAGCCGTACTCGCCATTCGCGTGGTGTCGGCGGTCCAATCGGCGCGATCGGCGGCGCGGTGCACGGTGTTGTGGGGGGTGTGGTGGGCGGACTATTCCGCAGGTGACTCGTCCAGCCTCAAGATAGTTCGAAATACGCCTAAGCAGCCTAGCACTTTGTTGGACGGCTGTGACGATCGAATCGCCTAGGGCGAACTCAGGGCATGCGCGTGGCTAGAGGCCGGAGGGTGATGTCGGAGATGGGGCAAGAACGACAAAGCTCAGGGTGAGCATAATAGGTCCGCTTTCGGGTGCATAGCGTCCGACCCGCTCCTTGGCGGGCCACATTGAGCCGGATTGTCTTGCCGTGATTCAAGCCCCTTATCGCCTTCGTCCAGCTCGCATCCATCCGGCTATGGCTGGCTGCGCGTAGTGGGTCCACGCTCTAGAACATCCCCTCACGATCCGCGCGCTTCTTCTTTTTCGAGCGCTGCCAGACCACGCCGGGATATCCCTTCAGCGGCACCAGCGGTTCGCCGGTATAGGCCCACTCCTGCAATTCCTCGATCGCGATGTGATAGAGCGGCTGGCGGCCGGTGCGGCCTGAGAACAGCGCGCGAGGAATGTTGACCATATGGGGCGAGCGCGGACGCTCATAGACGACAGGCGTGCCGCAATTGGAGCAAAAACTCCGTACCGTCTTGGTGGCCTCGTCTTCGTATCGTGTGAGACTGGCCTTGCCCTTGGTAATGCGAAAGCGCTTGCGCCAGCTTCCGACATAGGTCGCGTAGGCCGCGCCATGGGCGCGGCGACTGGCCGGCGAATGATCGTGCCAAGCCCAGCGCGCCGGCACGTCGATCTCGAAGGCAACCTTGCCGCACAAGCATTGGCCCGCGGCAGGTTTGCCGAGGGATACGGCCTTGGTTTTCTTTTGCTCCAGCTCGCCTTCAGGAAACATTTTTCGGGTCCTGCTCTCACACTCCGTCATTGCGAGGAGCGAAGCGACGACACTCCGTCATTCCGGGATGGTCCGAAGGACCAGACCCGGAATCTCGAGATTCTCCGATGCGCAATTGCGCATCGTAGTTCGATGCTTCGCATCGCCCCGGAATGACGGGTTCACTTTCTACGATTTCGCAATGACGCCTGTGGTTCACGCCTGCTCCAGCTCGGTATGCTCCGGATAATCGGTATAGCCTGTCACATCGCCGCCGTAGAACGTCGCGCGGTTATAGGGCGTCAGCGGGAAGCCGCGCTGCAGCCTGCGCGGCAGGTCCGGATTCGAAATGAAGATGCGGCCGAAAGCGACCGCGTCGGCATGGCCATCCCTGATCGCCGCATCGGCGGTCTCGCCGGTGAAGCCGCCGGCCGTGATCAGCACGCCCTTCCAGATCGGGCGGAATAGCACCATCGCCGACGGCACATTCTGGTGGTTTACCTCGGCGCGGCCGGCGCCGGAGGAGCGCGGCTCGATGAAATGCAGGTAGGCGAGGCCGAGCGGATTGAGCTGTTCGACGGCATATGTGTAGAGCGGCATCGGGTCCGGCTCGCCGCTGCCGTTGGCGACACCATAGGGCGACAGCCGCACGCCGACGCGGTCGGCTCCCCATACTTCGACCACAGCCTTGGTCACCTCCATCAGGAAGCGCACGCGGTTCGGGATCGAGCCGCCATACCGATCGGTGCGCAGGTTGGTGCGCGACTGCAGGAACTGCTCGATCAGATAGCCATTGGCGCCGTGCACCTCGACGCCGTCGAAGCCGGCGGCAAGCGCGTTCTTCGCGGCCTGACGGTAGGCGTCGATCACGCCGGGAATTTCCGACGTCTCAAGCGCGCGCGGCGTCTCGTAGGGCACCGCCTTGCCGTCTGCCGTGCCCGTCTTCAGGTCGGCGATCGGCACCGCCGATGGCGCGACCGGCAACACGCCGCCCGGCTGGAAGGAGGAATGCGAGACGCGCCCGACATGCCAGAGCTGCAGGAAGATGATTCCGCCCCTGGCATGAACCGCATCGACCACCTCGCGCCAGCCGTCGATCTGCGCTTCCGTATAGATTCCGGGAACGCCGGGGCTGCCGAAGCCCGTCGCTATCACGGGCGAGGCTTCGGCGATGAGCAATCCGCCCGGCGTCGCGCGCTGCGCATAATACTCCGCATTCAGCGGCCGCGGCGCGAGGCTCGGCTTCGCCGCTCGCATCCGCGTCAACGGCGCCAACGCGAGACGATGATTGAGCCTGTAGGGGCCGACCTTGAGTGGCGAAAACAACCATGGATAATTCATGTCTCTTCCAGAACTCCGTGTTGATACGGTCATGTAACTGCTTCAGCTTGTTCGTAAAAGGTTCAGGACAACGGCGGCCGAAGCCGCCGCCATCGCATCCACCGATCTGAAGCGTCTTAGGCCGTCTTGATCCAGACCGCCTTGACGTTGAGATATTCCTCGACGTGCTGCTTGCCGGACTCGCGGCCATAGCCGCTCATCTTGTAGCCGCCGAACGGCACTGCCGGATCCATCGCCTGATAGCAGTTGACCCAGACCGAGCCGGCGCGCAGCGCCTTCGCGACCTGGTGCGCCTTGCTGACATTGGTGGTCCAGACACCGCTGCCCAAGCCGAAGGTGGTGGCATTGGCGCGCTTGACCAGCTCGTCGGTATCCTTGAAGGAGATTGCCGAGATCACGGGGCCGAAGATTTCCTCCTGCGCGATCCGCATATTGTCCTGCACGTTGGCGAACACCGTCGGCTGCACGAAGAAGCCCTTCGAGAGCGCGCCTTCGGTCAGGCGGCCGCCGCCGGCCACCGCTTTGGCGCCTTCCTTCTGGCCGATGTCGAGGTAACCAGCGACGCGGTCCATCTGCTGCTGCGAGACCAACGGCCCGATCTGCGTGCCCGGATCGAGGCCGTTGCCGACCTGCAGCTTCTTGCCGAATTCGGCGACGCGGCCGACGAATTCGTCATAGACATTCTCTTCGACGAACAGCCGCGTACCGGCGCTGCAGATCTGCCCGGAATTGGCAAACACCGCCATTGCGGCGCCCGGCACCGCCGCGTCGAGGTCGGCATCGGCAAACACGATGTCGGGCGACTTGCCGCCGAGTTCGAGCGACACGCGCTTGAGGTTGCCGGCGGAGGCGCGGATGATCGATTGCCCCGTGACGTGCGAGCCGGTGAAGGCGACCTTGTCGACATCGGGATGCGACGCCAGCGCCGCGCCGGCGGTCTCGCCATAGCCGGGCACGATGTTGACGACGCCAGGCGGGACGCCGGCTTCCATGCAGAGCTCGGCAAGCCGCAGCGAGGTCAGCGGCGCTTCCTCGGCGGGCTTCAACACGACGGTGCAGCCGGTTGCGATCGCGGGACCGATCTTCCAGACGGTCGCAGCGAGCGGGCCGTTCCAGGGGATGATCGCCCCGACCACCCCGACCGGCTCCTTCAACGTGTAAGAAAAGATATCGCCGGGCAACGAGTTCTCGATGGTCTCGCCGTGCAGCGCCGTCGCCTGCCCGGCGTAATAGCGGAGCATGCCGAGCACGCGCAGCTTGTTGCCGCGGGTGCGGCTGATCGGCGCGCCCATGTCCATCGTATCGAGCTGCGACAGCTCCTCGAAATTCTTCTCGACGAGATCGGCGAGCTTCAGCAACAGGCCTTGCCGCTCATACGGCTTGACCTTGCTCCAGGGTCCCTCGAAGGCGCGGCGGGCCGCCGCCACGGCGCGGTTGATGTCCTCCGCGTCACCCTCGGCGACGGTCGCGAGCAATTCGCCGGTCGCCGGATTGTGGGTCTCGAACTCTTTGCCGGAGGCGGCGTCGACCCACTGGCCGTCGATCAGCATCCTCTTGTAGGAACCATCCGCGTAAGGATGGCGCGTGATCGGAATCGCCTGCGTGACTGCCATGTCTACACTCCCTTGAAGTCGGTTGGTTGCCGCTATGCTTGCACACATATAACCGTGGCATGAACCGTAATGCGGCCGAAGGCTTGCGGAAAGCAGCCGATGCGAAAACCTCCCATGCCCGTTCGTACATGGTAGTCTTTCGTACATGGTAGTCTAAGGCGTCGGCCCCGCGAATACATACCTTAACTGTCCGGAGAATGACGATGCCCCATCCCGCGATGTCGCCAAATCATGTTGCCGTGATCACCGGGGGCGCCTCCGGCATCGGGCTCGCCGCCGCGATGCGTTTCGCCGGCTTCGGCATGAAGGTGTGCATCGCCGACATCAGCGCCGAGCGCCTCGCCGAGGCCGCGGCCAGACTGGCAGCCGTCGCCAGGGGCGGCGCGGACGACATCATGACGGCATCGGTCGACGTCAGCCGCTTCGATGAGGTTGCGGGCCTGGAAGCCGCGGTGCAAAAACGGTTCGGCGGCACCGACATCCTGATGAACAATGCCGGCATTGGCCCCGACAGCAACAGTTTTGGTCCGCTGGAGAACTGGCAGCGCATTCTCGCGGTGAACCTGTGGGGCGTCATTCACGGCACGCAAGTTTTCGTACCTCACATGGTCGAACGCGGGCGGCCCGGTCTCGTGATCAACACCGGCTCCAAGCAAGGCATCACGACGCCGCCCGGCAACCCCGCCTACAACGTCTCGAAGGCCGGCATCAAAGCGCAGACAGAAGCGCTGCAGCACGAGTTGCGGAACCTGCCGGGCTGCAAGATCAGCGCGCATCTGATGATCCCCGGCCACGTCTTCACTCCCCTGACCGCGCGCGGCCGCACCGAGAAGCCGCCCGGCGCCTGGACGCCGGAGCAAACGATCGATTTCATGATCGAACGCATCGACGCCGGCGACTTCTACATCCTCTGTCCGGACAACGACGTACCGCGGCAACTCGACGAGCGGCGCATGTTGTGGGCGATCGGCGACATCGTGGAGAACCGCCCCGCGCTGTCGCGCTGGCATCCGGATTATGCGGAGGCGTTCGCCAGATTTGTGAAGGGGGAGTAGCCGGACGGTGGAATCGTAGGGTGGGCAAAGCCAACGGGTCGCGCAACGCGCGCCCGATGACAGGCTCCGCGTGCCCTCCATCGCGAGCGCGGCATTAAAATGGTGGGCACGTCGCTATGCTCCTTTGCTCACCCTACAACCGAGCGCTACAGCGTTACCTGCTTGTCGCCGCATTGCTTGCAGGCGTATTTGACGCGGGTCGCGCCCTTCTCGGCCTGGACGCGGTTCGGCGCGCCGCATTTGCCGCAAACCGCCTCGATCCTGGTGTTGCCCTGCTTGATGACGAGGGCCTTCTTTTCCATCGTCTCGCGGATCAGCCGCTCTGCCTCTTCACGCATCGCTTGCTTCGACATCATCCTGCCCTGTCATGAACCGCTACGGGGCGCGGTCTTATCACAGTCAAAACCCATTTCGTAGGTCGGGCGCGAAAAATCGTAAGACAAAAATTGCGTGACCGAACGTCAGACTGTTTCCGGCGTCAGCGACAGCAGGCGCCGCACCAAAGCGAGCGCGGTTTCGGTAGCCGGATCGGCCGAGATGACGGGAACCGCCAGCGCAATGACGTCGAGCGGATCGTGCGACAGGACGATGAGGTGCGTCGCGCTGTTCGCCTTCATCAGTGACATGACGCGCTCGACGGCGGGATCGGCTGCAACAAGCCCCCATGGCGCGTCGGGGCGGCGCAGCACCCGCCGGTTCGACAGGAAATCGCGCAGCAGCGCAGGATCGTAGGCCGCAAGTTCGCTCTCCCGATAACGCCGGGCACTCTCGAAGATCGGATGATGCGCGAGTTCCGCGATCAGCGCGTCGCGCGTTCTGGCTGGCGAGGCCGCGACGGAGTTGAGAACACCGGGCACCTGGGATTCGAAGTGGGCGCGCAGCGCGTCCACCATCAGCCCGATGGTGAGAACGCCCGCGATCGCAATCGCGCAAAATCGCATGACCTGCGCCGCATCGGCGTCCGGTGCGACAAACGCCGCGGCAATACCGAGAAGCGCCGAACTCGATAGCCGCAGTGCCGTCATCATCAACGCCTGACGCTGCGTCGCCGCGCCGTGTTCCGCGATCAGGATCGCGGTAACGACGAGCAGCGCGCCCAATGCCCCGAGCCTGACCGGGATACCCGGAAACAGCACCCTGAAATCGGTGACGATGAAAGGGATGACCAGGATGGCGCCGACGGCGAGACGGCCGACGATGCGATTCTCGGACGCTATCAGCATTCCTCGGTCGCGGGTTGCCAGCAGCCAGGCACAGATGGCGAAGCCACCAAGCTGGAACAGCACGAGCAGGACGGCGGCAGGCGTGGCGAGGGCCTCCAACCCGGCAGCGCCGGCAAGACCGAGCGCGATGCCGCCGCCGAGAAGCGCGATCTTGGCCGGGCGCGGGGCATGACGCCGCAGGATACCTTCGGTGACGATCAATGCGCCGAGCGGGATCAGCGCGGCCGGAATTGCCGACAGGTTGTTGAGCACCGCGCTGCCGCTCCACCACGCGGTGCCACGCACCTGGAACAGCAGCGCGATAATACCGAGCGCGACCAAAAGACGCCGTGTCAGCGGGCCCTTGGGATCGCGCCGGTGCAGCGTGATCATGGCGACGCCAAGCCCGATCGCGCCGCAGAGATTGACGATGGAATCGGCGATCATGCCAGATGTCATTTCACCCGGTGTCATCGGCCGTTCCCTCGCCAACGCCGCAAGCTGCCGAACGGACGCGTATCGTCGAGCCAGTAAACCACCGGCAGTATCAGCCGCTGCAACGCCAGCACGGCGGAGGCCGCGAGCAGCGCCGGCAATGAACCGGCCGGCACATCCCGCTGGACGTAGCGGCGGGCACCGGCGAGGTCGATGCGGCCGAGCTGAAGGACGTCGTCGCCCCTAGCGTAGTCGAGCTCGCGCGCGCACCAGGCGTTATACTGCTCGTCGCGATGTTTGGGCGCGGCTTCGAACGTTTTCTTCAGCGCGTCCGATCCGCCGGTATAGGCATTGGTGATGACAAAGCGCGCCTCGTCGAACCCGGCATCCTCACCCACGCCGAACACGGCGCGATGACGAGACATGATGCCGCGCGCCAGTTGTAGGTGCGCAAAGCTCTGGCGCGAGCCCGGATGCGGCGACGGAAAGACATCCGAAAAGGTCTGGCTGACCGTGCCGACGACCGATGGCACCTGGGTGACGTTCGAGATCCATTTCGGACGCAGGCCGTCACGGGCAAACAGAACGAGCGCCGTCAGGCCATACAGCACCCAGGAGAGCCCTTGCCCCCGCTCATCCGGATCGACCATCACGAGGCCGAGATGCGTGACCTCCACCGGCTCGCCGTCGAGCTCGACCTTCATGATCGACAGCGCGTTGAAGGCAATCGGCCGGCCCGTTGCTTCCTCTGAGATCAGCGTGACGATGGCGCGCGACAGCCGTTCGCGCTCGCCGGAGAAGATGCCGTAGGTGAGGCTCTCCTTCGGCAGTGTCTTGGCCGCCACGACGCGCAGTTGCGAGACCAACTCGTCGAGTTCAGCTTCGGAAAGCGACAGGCCGGGGGCTTCGACAATTCGCGTGACCAGCCGGGTATGGGTGCGCAGGGTGAGATCGATGGTGGGCTGGCGCAGCGCCTTCAGCCAGAAGGCGGCGTAACCGCGCAGCCGGCCGGCGGTGGACCCGACCTGCATCAGACCGCGACGTATCGCCGAATTATCGCTCCAGAAAGACGCCATGCGATCCGCCTGCACCGGGGCCGGACTTGTGCGCCCCGCCCGTTAAGGACCCATGATTGCGGCGCATCGCGGTTGCGGCAAGGTAAACGATGTGTTGAACGCTTCGAACGCCCAACATGATATGCAAACGGCGGATACCAAAGCATCCGCCGCCTGCCTTCGCCAGTACCACGCCACAGGGTACGATGCCTGAATTCCATTTGTGCGACTGCTTGGGATTTCTGCGCTAGCGCCAGTTAATGACCTATGAGTTATGCAGTCTTAGGTTGCTGCAGGGTAAACGATGCATTTAGCGGCCGCATTAAATGATCCATGATGGGGAACGGCTGACGTTGCGGGGTCAGGTCGTCCGGCTGCGACGGTGCGCGAGCAGCGAGCACGCACCTGTATTGAGCGCCCCGATGACTGCAATCGGAATCAGCGTGTGGAGCGGCGTCATCTGGCCCCCCAGTTGGGCTGCCAAGAAAAGAACGAGACCGACGGCAACGGCCGCCCCGATGATCGCGGTCAAAGGCGCCCTCAAGGAGATAGGCACAACCCAAGCCAGAACTCCATCAACGGGGCCGGCGATCGCACATACAACCAGACTGAACAAAAACGCTATCGGGACGCCGTAAAGGTCGGCGACGTACCCCCGGATCGCAATGGCCACCACTGAAAAGGCTATGAGCACTCCGAGGGCCGGACCCAGCAACACGAACACGAGCGCTCTTCGCAGCGAAGTCGGATGCCGACGGCCATCATTATTTTCAGGAGGAGGCACGGACATTCCCTTTCAGTTTTGCTTTGCCTGGTAGCGAGTTGCTGCTTCTGGTGAGAGCGAAGGCGGACGAGCGAACGGCGGATGCCGAAACATCCGCCGTCGCCCTCGCCAGCACCGCGCCACAGGTCACGCGGCTTTGGAAACTTCCATTAGCAGCCGCTCGGCCTTGGCGTCCTCAATGCGGTTCACCAGCTTGCCGCTCTCGTGCATGTCGCGCACGGTCTTGGTCAGGGTGACGCAGGACTGCACCAGCATCACAATGCCCATTGCGAGATAGCCCTTGATCCAGAGATCGAGCGGCAGGAAGAACACGCCGACAGCGACCATGAAGGCCGAGGCGGCAAACGAAATGTAGGTGAAGGTAACCCAGGCACCGCTGTGGGGTTGGACGTTCTGGTTCATGATAATCTCCTGTTGATATGGGTTTAATCGATCGGGTTCAGTTTCAGGCAGCTTTTGTGCGTTTGGCGTTCAACCGCGCGAGCACGTCGTCCGCGGTTGATTTCAGGCGTGGCCCAAAGCCCTGTTCGGCGAGCTTTTCGGCGGTCGCCAGCGGGCCGCTGGCGGCATCGAGTTCGATCAGGGCGTCGGCGGCGGCCTGGGCCTCGATCTGCCGTTCGCGCAGACGCTTCAGCGTATTCTCCGCTTCCGGCAGCGTGGATTCGTAAGGGCATGCGGCTTCGACCCCGCCCCTTCGCAGCGCGCGCACTGCTTCTGACGCGCGACGCGCGGACGCTGTTTGCGTCTGAAATCACACGCATGAAGCGCCAGGTTGCCAGCCGAGGCGCGGATTACCGAGCTTGATCGCGGCCGTCGCATCGCTCATCGCGGTCGGCCTCGAGATTGGCGATTGCCTGCGCCGCTTCGCGGGCGAGATCTTCCCTTCCGCCATCAAGCGCGGCGGTGGCGCGGACTTCGAGGTCGGCGATACGGGCGTTGGTGGCGTCGAGACGGCGACCCTCCTGCTGGTCGCCCGCGATCGCCAGCGCCAGCGAGCGCTTGGAACGTTCGACCGCCGCGGCGGCATCGCGCATCTGCTGATCGAGAATGAGCAGCGCCGCACGGTCTTCCAGTTCTTCTCCCGCGGCAGCCACACTGCCCCGGAAAAGCGTCAAAACAGTTTTGAACATCGGTAGCTCCCTGTGTTATGAGCACTGCTCATGAAAGGGTTGTAGCAACACCGTGAGCGCTGCTCAAGAATTATTTTGAGCGGCGCTCAAGATCGGGAAATGATGTCTAAGGCACTGGAAAGACGGGCCAAACTCCGGGAATCCCTGATCGAAGCGGCGGAGCGACGGATTGCCGCAGGGGGTCTGGCGGGCCTGAAAACGCGCGATCTGGCGCGGGACATCAGCATCGCCAATGGCGCGGTCTACAATCTCGTCGAAGACGTGGACGAACTGATCCTGCGCGTGGGGTCGCACACGCTGGCGCGGCTCGACGCCACGCTCACGTCTGCCGAAGCCGAAGGGCCGCCCTCCCCTCGTGAGACGCTGGTCCGCATCGCGGTCGCCTATTGCGATTTCGCCGCCGAAAATCTCGAACTGTGGCGCGCGCTGTTCGAGCATCGCATGGCCCCGGGCAAGCCGGTGCCGGAATGGGCCATCAGCGAACAGATGAATCTATTCCGACACATCTATCAGCCGCTGGCCACGCTGTTTCCAGAACGAACGCAGGGCGAACTAGGCGTGACGGCACGCAGTCTTTTTTCGGCCGTGCACGGCATGGTGCTGCTCGGGCTCGAGCAGAAGCTGATCGCGGTGCCGGTCGAAGCATTGCGAAAGGAGATTGCGACCATCGTGGGTGCGATGATCGATGGGCTCACACTTCCCGTCGTCCCGGGCAAGCGAAGCGCGACCCAGGACCCATAACCACCGATGTCAGACCTGTGGCGCGATGAGGCCACAGCTCGGTCCGTCGCCGGCAGCGTAGGTCCCGGCTCAAGGCCGGGACGACGTGGTGGGAGTTATGCCTGCGAACCGTGGTAGGCAATCTACGTCTCGATGATGACGTAGCTATCCTCGACACGGACCGGAAACGTCTCGGCCACGTATGGCCCCTTCTGCAGTTCTTCGCCGCTTTCGACCGCGACCGGATAGGAGCGCACCTTCACCCGTTTCGGATCGAACCAGGACTGGCCGTTGCGCATGTCGAATTCCCAGCCGTGCCACGGGCAGCGCAAGAGCTCGCCGACGCGGGAGCGCTGGTAGACGCCGGGTTCCGGCGAGGTCAGCCGCGCGACGCAGGCAGCCTTTTCCAACGGCGCGCCCTCGTGCGGGCAGCGATTGAGCAGCGCGAAGAACTCGCCATTGACGTGGAATACGACGATGTCGCGGCCCTCGATGCCGAACACCTTGTTGCCGCCGGGCGGGATATCGGACGTGCGGGCGACGATGTGGCGGGCCATGTGATCCTGTCGTTAATTAGAGCTTGTAGAGGGCGCGCGCGTTGCCATTAAAAATCTTGCGGCGCTCGGTCTCGGTGAGCGGCGTCTTGAACGCATAACGCGGATCATCGAAATCCCAGTGCGGGTAGTCCGACGAGAACAGCAGGCGATCGGCGCCGACCCATTCGATCAGCGAGCGCAGATGTTTTGCTTCGTCCGGCTCGTCGATCGGCTGCGTCGTGAACCAGAAATGCTCCTTCACATATTCGGACGGACGGCGCTTGAGATGCGGCACCTCGCTGCGGAACGCTTCAAAGTGCCGGTCCATGCGCTAGGTGGCAGATGGAATCCAGCCGAAGCCGCCCTCGATGAAGACGATCTTCAAGTTTGGGAAGCGCTCTGGCACGCCTTCGAGCACGAGGCTCGTGAGCTGCGCGGCCATGGTATGCGCGTTCGACTGGTGTTCCTCGACGTAATACGACGGCCAGCCGCCGCCGGTCGGCGCATGCCCGCCATAGCCGCCGACATGAATGCCGAGCGGCAGGCCGAGCTCCTGCGCGCGGGCATAGATCGGCCAATAGCGGCGGCGGCCGAGCGGCTCGTTGGCGCGCGGGCAGACGTTGATCTGCACATAGCGGCCGATTTTCGCGCAGCGCTCGATCTCGGCGATCGCGAACTCTGTGTCGTCCTGGCCGGCGAGGATCGAAGCCTTCAGCCGTGGATCACGGTCGGACCAAAGGGCGAGTTGCCAGTCGTTGATGGCGCGCTGAATCGCGGCGCCGAATTCCAGATTCTGCTGCGAGAAGATGAATAGATCGAGCACCTGCAGGATGCCGTACTCGATGTCGAGCGGATCGAGGTGCTGCTTGCGCATGAAATCGAGATCGGATCCCGGAGGCCCGCCGGTCGGCGGCCAGGCATCGCGGCGCGCGATCAGCGGCGAGGAACGCGGATAGGGCGTGGTGCCGATATAGGGCGTGCGCAGATGACTGCCGTAGGTCCGCAAATGCTCCTGCCAGCACTTCGGCATGAATTGTTCGATGTCCGAATGCGCATGAATGCTCGGATGCACGTCGCAATCAATGATGCGCAGCCGGCTTTGCGCGGCGGCTTCCTCGCCGAGGATGGGGCGGTCGATGACGTCACTCATGCGATCCTCCGTGCGTAGACTCTTTGTTTGAGCATGATCTTTCGGAAAACCAGTACCCACTTTTCCGGATCATGCTGTATTCACGCGGCGAGCTTCAGCCGCGGAAAGGTCTCCAGCGGATTGTCGGCACACATACGCGAGACGATGCTATCAGGCAGATGCGGCGGCATCGGATCGTCGCCGTCGAACTGCCAGTGCGGATAATCGGATGCGAACAGGAACATCTTGTCGGAGCCGATCTGCTCGATGACATCGGCCACGCCGGCCGCATCGGGCGGACCGTCGAACGGCTGCATGGTGACGCGGACATGGTCGCGGATGATTGAAGCCGGCTCGCGCTCGACCCAGGGCACCTCGACACGGACGCCGCGCTAGGTCTTATTGGCGCGCCACATGAAGGCCGGCAGCCAGCTCACGCCCGACTCCATCAGCACCACCTTGAGATCGGGAAACTTGCCGAACACGCCCTCATAGATCAGGCTCAGCACCTGGGCCTGAAACGCCTGCGCTTCGGCCAGATAATATTCGTAGCGATAGGACGGCCAGCCGATCGAACTCGGCGCCGTGCGATAGGCGCTGCCGGCGTGGATCGCGACTGGAAGTTTGTGTTTTGCGGCCGCTTGCCAGACCGGCCAGTAGTGCCGGCGTCCGAGCAGCGTTTCGCCCTGCGCCAGCACCAGCACGGAGACGAAGCGATTGTCGCTGGCTCTGCGCTCGATTTCTTCCACCGCCAGATCCGGCGCCTGCAAGGGCAACACGATCGAGGCGCTCAGCCTTGAATCCTTCGAAAGCCATTCGGCCGCGGTCCAGTCGTTGATCGCCCTGCAGAAACCGGCCGCCATGTAGGAATCGAACACCGCCTGTGCGCCGTAGACCACGTTGCAGATCGCATGACTTGAACCGAGCTGGTCGAACGCGCCGCGCTGCACCATCTTGAGATCGCTGCCCGGCTTGCCATTGGCCGGCCGCCAGTCGGCGCGGCCGGAGAACGGCATGTTGGGGGGATAGGAGTTGAGATCGAGGCCGTCGATGGCGCGGCTGACGACCTGCTCTTTCCAGTGATCGTCGAGATAGGGCAAGAGCGTGGTGCGGGTGCCGCCCACCGCGGGATGGATGTCGCAGTCGATCCGCGTGGCCGCCATCAGGGTTCCTCGGATACTGGTTCTTGACGAATTCTTGGCGATCTTGATGTCGCACCGGCAAATGTGCCGCCGATGCAGGGGCCGCGCAAGCGCTTAACTTGGGGGGCCGCCCTTCCCTGGATGCACGGCGGCGCGCGTTTTCCTTTTCCCTTGTGGGAGAAGGGAGAAACGCCCGCGATTGACAGGCCAATCGATCCCAACCCAAATGTCTGCCCAAGAAACGGAAACGAGGCGGAGCGCGTGGCTGGCAACGAACAAGAGAATTACGAATGCGACGCGCTGGTGGTGGGCTCCGGCTGTGCCGGGATGTCGGCAGCGGTCACCGCGGGGCATCACGGGCTCAACGTTCTCATCGTCGAAAAGGAGCCGCGCTTCGGCGGCACTACCGCCCGCTCCGGCGGCTGGCTATGGATTCCCGGCACTTCGCTGGCGAAAGCGTGGGGCATCGAGGAAAGCCCGGATCAGGCACGGACCTATCTGCGCCACGAGGCCGGCAACAGTTTTGACGCCGCGCGCGTCGATGCGTTTCTCTCCGCCGGTCCCGAGGCGGTGGACTTTTTCACCAGCAAGACGGCCGTGCAGTTCGACATGCCGCTGACCTTTCCGGATTACCACGCGGAATCCCCTGGCGGCGCGCAGGGCGGTCGCTCGATGGTGACGCGGCCGTTCGATGGCCGCGAGCTGGGCCAGCATATCAAGGATCTCGGCAATCCCCTCCCCGAACTCACCGTGTTCGGCATGATGCTGGGCTCCGGCAAGGAGATTATCCATTTCATGCGGGCGACCAAATCGCTGACTTCGGCGGTCTACGTCGCAAAACGCCTGTCGAAGCATTTGATGGACGTGATGCGCCACGGCCGCGGCATGACCTTGACCAACGGCAATGCGCTGGCCGGGCGGCTGGCGAAATCCGCGTTCGACCTGAAAATTCCGCTGTGGCTGTCCTCGCCGGTTCACGAGCTGATCGTCGAGGATGGCGCGGTGCGCGGCGCGATCGTCGAGCGCCATGGCAAGCTGGTGCGCATCATCGCCAAGCGCGGCGTGGTGCTCGCCTGCGGCGGCTTTCCGCATGATACAGCGAGGCGCAAGACGATGTTTGCGCACGCGCCCACCGGGGCCGAGCATTTTTCGCCGGGCCCCGTCGGCAACACCGGCGACGGATTGCGGCTGGCAGAGACCGCCGGCGGCCGCATCGAGGATACGCTGCCGAACGCGGCTGCCTGGGTGCCGGTCTCGATCACCGAACGCAAGGACGGCTCCAAGGGCGTGATGCCGCATTTCATCGATCGCGCGAAACCGGGCGTCATTGCGGTGATGCGCGACGGCAGGCGCTTTGCCAATGAAGGCAATTCCTATCATGACTTCGTGCAGGCAATGGTGAAGGCTGCAAAACCCGGCGAGGAGATCACTGCGTTCCTGCTGTGCGATCACCGCGCGCTGCGAAAATACGGCCTCGGCTGCGTGCCGCCGTTTCCGATGCCGCTGCGCCATCATCTCGCCACCGGCTACCTCAAGCGCGGCGCAACACTGGCTGAACTGGCTGATAGAACCGGCATCGACCGACAGGGGCTCGAAGCGACGATCGCCGAGTTCAACGCCTCGGCCGAGGAAGGGCGCGATCCCGCATTTGGCAAGGGATCACGCGCCTATAACCGCTACCAGGGCGATGCGCTGCACGGGCCGAACCCCTGCGTCGCGCCGATCAAGGACGGACCGTATTATGCGATCAAGCTGGTGGTCGGCGATCTCGGCACCTATGCCGGCATCAAGACCGATGCGCATGCCCGCGCGCTCGACGAACACGGCCAGCCGATCGCCGGCCTCTACGCCGCCGGCAACGACATGGCGAGCATCATGGGCGGCAACTATCCCGGCGCCGGTATCACGCTGGGCCCCGCGCTGACGTTTGGATACATCGCCGGCAAGCATCTTGCGGGCGGGGCTGCGCACTAGAAATGTCCGGAGCTGGAACGAACCTCGATGGAATCGATTGTCTCGAATCGAACCGGAGACCGTTCCATGCGTCTGCTACACCTTTGCGCTGCCATCGTCGCTTGGAGCTTCGTTCCCATCCTCGCCTTTGCCGGCGACGCCGAATGGCGGCGATACGTGATCGCGAGCACCGGGACCAGCGTCGACATGCCGGTCTCGATCTTCACCGTCGACGCCGGACCGCCGGAAGGCGGCACCGGACGGCGCTTTTTCACCGACGACCGCCGCGCCGACCTGACGGTGCAGTCCGTTCCCAACCCCGACAACGATTCGCCCGCCACGTTCCTGGCCAAGATGCGGTCGCCTGCCGGCATCATCTATAAACGGATCACATCTGATTTCTTCGTTGTGTCCAGCACTCGCAAGGACCGGATCTGGTACAACCGCTGCAACCGCGGCAACGGTACCCTGAACTGCGTCATGATCAATTATCCCGTCTCCGAAAAACGCCAGTGGGACAACGTGGTCACGCGGATAAGCCATACGCTGCGAAGCTAGCGCGCTCGTGACCGGATCTTAGGCAATCGGGAAAAAATAGCAGTTCTATTCTGGCGCGGGGAACCGTCCGATATGCACTGCGTTGCCGATGGTCCGCATCAGTAACCGCGAGGTTGTTTCGTGAATCGCAGGGATTTCCTCGCTGTTTCCGCATTACCTTTGGCAACCGGCGTAGCGCCCGGGTTTTTGTCCGCCGCCCGCGCCCAGCCTGCGCCGTTCGATCGATCCATCGTCCGGCAAATGGCGCGCGACCTCGCAAGCAAAGCCTACAAGGCGCCAAGCGAGAAGCTGCCCGACAATCTCACCAATCTCGATTACGACCGGTATCGGGCGATCCGGTTCTTGCCGGACCGCGCGCTATGGCGCGGCGAAAAGTTACCGTTCGAGGTGCAGTTTTTCCATCGCGGATTTTTCTACAAGAACCGCGTCGACATCTTCGAGGTGAAGGACGGCCAGGCGGCACCAATCGCCTACCGGCCCGACCTGTTTTCATTCGGCGAGCTGGCGCCGCCCGGCCCGGCCGTCGATCTCGGCTTTGCCGGTTTTCGGCTGCATGCGCCAATCAACAAGCCGGACTATTATGATGAGGTTTGCGTCTTTCTCGGCGCAAGCTATTTCCGCGCCGTTGCCAAGGGACAATTGTACGGCCTTTCGGCGCGGGGGCTCGCCATCAACACCGGCGAAGCCAAGGGCGAGGAATTTCCGTTCTTCAAGACCTTCTGGATCGAGAAGCCGGCGCCGGGCGCCAACTCCATCGTCGTGCACGCGTTGCTCGATAGCGAGAGCGCCGCCGCGGCCTATCGCTTCACCATCCGCCCGGGCGACACCACCGTGTTCGACGTCGAAATGGCGATCTATCCGCGCGTCGATCTGCAACAAGCCGGCCTCGCGCCGATGACCAGCATGTTCTTCTTTGGGCCGAACGACCGCAAGGACGTCGAAGACTTCCGTCCGTCGGTCCATGATTCAGACGGCTTGGCGGTTTTCAACGGCCGCGGCGAGGAACTTTGGCGGCCGCTTCACAACCCGCGCGACCTTCAGGTCTCTTCGTTTGCCGATCTCAACCCACGCGGCTTCGGCCTGATGCAGCGTCAGAAGGATTTTGCCGCCTACCAGGACCTGGAATCGAATTTCGAGCGCCGGCCAAGCCTGTGGGCGGAGCCGATCGGCGATTGGGGCGAAGGCGAAGTGAAGCTGCTGGAAATCCCGACCAAGGAAGAGATTCACGACAACATCGCATTATTCTGGCGCCCCAAAGCGGCGTTGCCGGCCAAAGGCGAGCACACCTACACTTACCGTTTGCACTGGGGGCCGGATGCTCCAAAGTCGACGTCACTGGCACGATTTTCCCGGACAGGGATCGGCACACGAGGCGACAACGCTACGCTCTTCGTGCTCGACGTGACCGGCGAGCGGCTGAAATCGGTCGATCCGAAAAGCTTGCGCGGTGTCGTGACGGCCGAGAAGGCGAAAATCCAGAACATCGTTACCCAGCCAAACCCGGCGACAGGCGGCTGGCGATTGAGCTTTGAGTTGTTGAAGGAAAAGACCCCGGTCGAACTCCGCGCATCGCTCGTGCAGAACGAGGAGGCGGTATCGGAGGTCTGGGTTTATCGATGGACACCTTGACGAAGGCCGGCGGTTCGCCTGGAAAGCGGGACATCCCGCTGACCGATTTCCTTCCTCCGGAATCGCCGACGGATATGACGGTGCAGGCGTTGCGGCGGTTCCAGCCGCCGCCGGCGTCCGATTTTGCGCCGATGTGGATCCGGCGCGCCTTCGTTCTGACCGGCACCGCGATGCTGACCGCGGCAGGCTGTTATGAGATGTACCGGGTGCTCCGGGTCGGAGGTGTCACGGTCCTGGAGTCGATCATCCTTGCGCTGTTCGTGCTGCTGTTTGCATGGATCGCCTTCTCCTTCATGTCGGCGCTTGGCGGTTTCTTCGTGCTGCTGATGAGAAGGAAGGATGAGCTAGGCATCGACGCCAGTGCGCCTCTGCCCGCGATCCACAGCCGCACCGCGATGCTGCTGCCGACCTATAATGAGGATCCCTATCGCGTGCTGGCGAGGTTGCGCGCGATCTACGAATCGGTGGAGCAGACCGGACACGGTGCGCAATTCGATTGGTTCGTGCTTAGCGACACCACCGACACCGCGATCTGGATCGCCGAGGAAAAATGTTTCCTCAAGCTTCGGCAGGACGTCGGCAGCGCCGCCGCGATCTTCTATCGCCACCGCCCTGAGAATACCGCGCGCAAGTCGGGCAATATCGAGGAGTGGGTCAGGCGGTTCGGCTCCAAATATGAATGCATGCTGATCCTGGACGCCGACAGTTTGATGACGGGCGACAGCATCGTTCGGCTCGTTGCCGCGATGGAGGCGCATCCGAAGGTGGCACTGATTCAGACGCTACCCGTCATCGTCAATGCAAGATCGCTGTTCGCGCGCTGGCAGCAATTCGCAGGCCGCCTGTACGGTCCGATGCTGGCCGCGGGGATCGCCTGGTGGCATGGCTCGGAAGGCAATTACTGGGGCCACAACGCCATCATTCGCGTCCGCGCCTTTGCGCAGCATGCAGGGCTACCCGAACTCAGCGGACGCAAGCCGTTCGGCGGGCATATCATGAGCCATGACTTCATCGAAGCGGCGCTGATGCGACGCGGCGGCTGGGCCATCCACATGGCGCCGACGCTCCGCGGCAGTTACGAGGAATCTCCGCCCACGCTTTCAGATTTTGCCGCGCGTGACCGTCGCTGGTGCCAGGGCAATCTGCAGCACCTGGCGCTGCTGCCAACCCGCGGCTTTCACTGGGTCTCGCGGCTTCATCTGCTGACGGGGATCGGGTCGTACCTCACCGCGCCGCTCTGGCTGATCTTTCTTGTTTTCGGAATCCTGGTCTCGTTGCAAGCACAGTTCGTACGGCCCGAGTATTTTCCGAAAGGATATTCGTTGTTTCCGCAATGGCCGGCGCAGGATCCTGTCCTGGCAGCATGGGTATTTGCAGGCACGATGGGAATGCTGATCGTGCCGAAGCTGCTGGCCTTCATCGTGCTCCTTGCCGATCGCGACACGCGCAGGAAGTTCGGCGGCGGCCTGCTGGTGCTTGCCGGCATCGGTGCCGAGACAATCCTTTCCGGTCTGACTGCGCCTGTCATGATGATCTTCCAGTCGTCCGCTGTCGGCGAAATCCTGTTCGGCCGCGACGCAGGATGGCAGGTTCAGCGCCGGGACGACGGCGCAGTCGCGCAGCGCGACATCCTCGGCACCTATTCAGTGCCGACACTGATTGGCATCGCCATGGCCATCAGCGCCTATGCCGTGTCGCTGTCGTTGCTGCTGTGGATGACGCCGGTGATCCTCGGGCTGCTGCTTTCCATTCCGATCGCAATGCTGTCGTCGTCGCCGGGTGCAAACCGCCGGTCCGGATTGTTCAGGACCCCCGAGCAGACGGCGCCGCCGCCGGTGCTGGCGCGCGCCAATGAGCTCGCGGGCGCGCCGCATTCGTCGCTCCCCTGCCCGCTGCGCGAATTGCTCGACGATGCTCGCCTGCTCGAAGCACACCTGAACAACCTCTCCGGGCAAAAGCCGCGGAAGCGCGGCGACGTCGATCCGCATCTCGCGATCGCGCGCGCGAAGATCGAAGATGCCGAAACGTTCGAGGAGGCGGCAGGGTTTCTGAGCCCGCGCGAGAAGTTCGCGGTGCTCAATGCGCCGACGGTTCTTGCAGGCTTGTTGGCGTTGCCCGATCATCGAGCGTGAGACGAGCTCCTTCGAAGTTTTACCTCATAATTGCAATCTAGAGTGGGTGATCGACTGGGATGAGGCTGGCGGCCGTCCAGTCTTGGCCGGCACGGCAAATCTGCTAGACTGCCTGCCAGCGAGGCGCAAAATGGAAACGCCTGGACCCGAGCGAAGGCTCGCAGCAATCCTTGCCGCCGACATGGTCGGCTTTAGCCGGCTGATGGAGGTCGACGAGGCAGGGACACTCGCACGCCTGAAGACCCACCGGCTTGAACTCATTGATCCGGCCATCGCCAAGAATCGCGGTCACATTATCAAGACGACCGGCGATGGCCTGCTGGTCGAATTCCAGAGTGTTGCCGACGCAGTGCTGTGCGCCGCCGAAGTCCAGCGCAGGATGATGCGGCGCAATGCCGACGTGTCGCCGGCGCGGTGGATTCAGTTCCGCATCGGCATCAATCTGGGCGACGTCATCATCGAGGAAAACGACATTTTTGGCGACGGCGTCAATGTCGCGGCGCGGCTCGAGGTGCTCGCCGAGCCGGGCGGCATATGCGTCTCGGGGGCGGTGCGCGATCAAGTCGGTGATCGGCTCGACGAGATCGCATTTGAGGATCTCGGCGAGCAGAACGTCAAGAATATCAGCCGCCCGATCCACGTCTTTCGGGTGCGGCTTGAGCCAGCAACCGCAGCGACCGAGAGTGGCAAGGATAGCTCTGCCGCGACGTCCGTTACCAGAAAGCCGTCCATCGCTGTGCTTCCGCTGGTCAACATGAGCGGTGATCCGGAGCAGGAATTCTTTGCCGACGGCCTCACCGAGGACATCATTACCGAACTGTCGCGCTTCCGCGACCTTCTCGTCATCTCGCGGAACTCGACCTTCGTGCATAAGGGCAAAGCCGTAAAGGTGCAGGAGGTCGCACGCGAACTCGACGTCGAATATGTCCTGGAGGGCAGCGTACGCAAGGTCGGCGATCGCGTCCGTGTCACCGTGCAGTTGATCGACGCGCAAACCGACCGGCATGTCTGGGCCGAACGTTATGATCGCAAGCTCGAGGATATCTTCGCCATCCAGGACGAGGTGACCGGGGCGATCGTTGCCACGCTTCCCGGCCGCGTCGAGGCCGCCACGCAGGAACGGGCGAACCGCAAGCGGCCGGACAGCATGGCCGCCTATGAATGCGTGCTCGCCGCCAAAGTCCTGCACCACCGCTCACGGCGTGAAGACAATGCGCAGGCCCAGATCCTGCTCGACCGCGCCATCGCGCTCGATCCGAATTATGCGCACGCCCACGCCTGGAAGGCGTGCGTGCTGGGTCAGACCTGGGTCTACGGTTGGTGCGAAGATCGCGACGCCACCTTCCAGCAGGTGGCTGACGAGTTGCAGATCGCGCTGGCGCTCGATGACAATGACAGCGACGTTCACCGCATCCTGGCCGCGGTGAACCTGACGCGCAACGATCATGACAGGGCGGTCTACCATCAGGAGCGGGCACTCGCACTCAATCCCAACTACGATATCGTCGTGGTGCAGCAGGGCGAGCTTCTGACATGGCTGGGGCGGCCGGAAGAAGGGATCGACTGGATCAAGAAAGCAATGCGCCTCAACCCGTTCCACCCCGAGCGCTTCTGGAGCCACCTCGGTCGCGCGTATTATTGCGCGGAGAAATTTGCCGAAGCCGCAGAGGCGTTCGCGCGGATCACGCGGCCTGATTTCACCCATCACGCCTTCCTCGCCGCCATCTTCGCGCAGATGGGCGACGCCGTTGCGGCCGGCGCGCATGCCGCAGAGGTCATCAAGCTTGAGCCGGGTTTCTCGGTAGCCGGCTATCTCGCGACCCAGCACTACAAGCACGAGGCCGACCGGGCACGCCACGAGGCCGGCCTGCTCAAGGCCGGGTTACCGGCGTGAGTTTGGCGGCGATCAGGTCACATGGTGATAGCGGAGTTATTGACGATTCGGAGAAAGCTGACGACTCTTAGAGCTTGCTCGCGGTTGGCGGCAGTCCGTCTTCGCTTTCACTTCGTTCAAGCTACGCCGGACACGCTTCGCCCTGAAGGTCTCCACGTGGCTGTGCAACGCGTAGCCCGTCAGGGCGAAGCGTGGTGGGCGCGACAGGGATCGAACCTGTGACCCCTACCATGTCAAGGTAGTGCTCTCCCGCTGAGCTACGCGCCCCAGAATGGGATGACCTGTCATCCCGCTCCAGCCTTGTTCGTATTGGGTGGGGTCCGTATATCGGCTCCAAAGCCCCCGGGCAAGGATGCTCGGGACTAATTTCTGGTGCCTTTTCGAACGAAATAGCCGCCGAATCAGGCCGCCAGCATCTTGTTGACTTCGCTGACCAGTTCGCGGAGGTGAACGGGCTTGGCCAGCACCTTGGCGTTCTTGGGTGCCTCCGAATCGGAGTTCAGGGCGACCGCGGCAAAGCCGGTGATGAACATGATTTTGATGTCTGGGTCGAGTTCCGAGGCGCGGCGCGCCAGCTCGATGCCATCCATTTCGGGCATCACGATATCGGTCAGCAGCATCTCGAACGGCTCCTCGCGCAGCCGCTGATAGGCCGACATGCCGTTGTCGTGGGGCGAGACCTGAAACCCGGCGTTTTCCAGCGCCTTGACCAGGAAACGTCGCATGTCGTTGTCGTCTTCGGCGAGGAGGATCTTGTGCATGGCGGTCAGTCGTCGAACCTGGCTTGGAGGATCATTGCGCCCACTAAGCCTGACAGAGGGTAAATTTCGGGTGAAAGGTAACGGCTTCTTGGCGGCAGCGGGCGGCGCTATTTTTGTAGCGGCGCGCATCTGGATCGATCAAGGCGGCGCTTTTCAGGCGCTTACGACATCTTCCAGGAGAACCGTGGCTTTTTTCGCTTGGCAGAATGATTACGATTACGGACAATGCATCCTTACAATACCCGCCCTTCCGGTAGAATCGGTCGCATGACCGGCCGGCCAAAGGGAAATGCGGACATTCAAGGGACGGCGCCCGACGATGACCCAGTTTGATGGCGAACTGTCGCCTCCCTTCGAGATCGTGGAGCCGCAGCGCTGGCGGGCGCCGATCATCTTCAACTCGCCCCATTCCGGTTCGGTCTACCCGTCCGAATTCCTCAACGCCTCCCGGATTGACCTCGCGGCGCTGCGCCGCTCCGAGGATTCGTTCATGGATGAATTGATCGGTGGTCTGAGCGACCAGGGCTTTCCGACGGTGCGGGTCAATTTCCCCCGTTCCTATGTCGACGTGAACCGCGAGCCCTATGAACTCGATCCACGGATGTTCACCGGCCGCCTGCCGAGTTTTGCCAATACCCGCTCGATGCGGGTGGCCGGCGGCCTCGGCACCATCCCGCGCGTGGTCGGCGACGGGCAGGAAATCTATCGCGAGCGGCTTTCCGTCGATGACGCGCTGGGGCGGATCGAGGCGCTCTACAAGCCGTACCACCGCGCGCTGCGGCGGCTGATCAACAAGGCCCATCAGGCGTTCGGGACCGTGATCCTGGTCGATTGCCACTCGATGCCGTCGGTCGGCGTGTCCAGAGACGAGCCGCGGCGGCCCGATATCGTGATCGGCGATCGCTACGGCACCAGTTGCGCGAGCCTCTTGCCCGATGTTGTCGAGCACATCATGAGCGGGCTCGGCTATTCGATCGGCCGCAACAAGCCCTATGCCGGCGGCTTCATTACCGAGCACTACGGTAATCCTGCGAGCGGCCTGCATACTGTGCAGCTCGAACTCAACCGCGCGATCTACATGGATGAGCGGCGCAGGGAGCGCAGCCCGCGCTTTGCCCAGGTGGTGACTGATTTCGCGATGCTGGCGGACGCGCTGGCACAGGTGCCGCTCGGCGACCTCGGCCCGTTCCAGGCGGCGGCGGAGTGACGCTTCGTCATTCCGGGGCACGCGAAGCGTGAACTATGGTGCGCAATTGCGCACCTGAGAATCTCGAGATTCCGGATCGCCGCTGCGCGACGTCCGGAATGACGTCTACCCCCAAAGAAAAAAGGGCCGCTTGAATGAACAAGCGGCCCAAGTCTAGGGAGGAAACGCCCAAGGAGGGCAGCGATAGCGCGAGGCGCTACCGCACCGCAACAATATGCGACCGCGCTGCACAAAAGGCAAGTGTTTTCGGATCTCTTTCGGTGCAAACCGGGTCACTCCGGCAAATCGGCAACACCGGCAGGTCTGGCCTTTTAGTTCAACTAAATCAAATACTTATGTATTTGACCGCGTCAGTTCCGTGCCTACTGCAGTGCTGGTATGCCAAAACTCGCGACTTCGTGATGGCCGGGCTAACCAAAAATCCACGCCTGAAACGAAGCCTTTCCGAAAGCGATTCGAAAGTCTGTTCGCAAGACGAATGGGAATAACGTGCCGTTAGCGATGCGCGGCAGCCCGGATTGGGCTAGGCAAGAGACGGCATTTCTAATGCGGTAAGGGACAGCCGTGACGGTCATCGATTTTACAGCGTTTATCGGGCGCCTTGCTACCGCTTCGGGCGAGACCATCCTGCCGTTCTTCCGAACCTCACTCTCGATCGACAACAAGAGCGCCAGCGATTTCGATCCGGTCACCGAGGCCGACCGCGCCGCCGAGGCGGTCATGCGCCGTCTGATCAAAGCCAATTTCCCCCAGCACGGCATCGTCGGCGAGGAATTCGGCAACGAGCGCGAGAACGCCGATTATGTCTGGGTGCTCGATCCGATCGACGGCACCAAATCCTTCATCGCGGGATTTCCGATCTGGGGCACCCTGATCGCGCTCTTGCACAAGGGCACGCCGGTGTTCGGCATGATGCACCAGCCCTATATCGGCGAGCGCTTTTCCGGCGATAGCGGCTCGGCCCACTATTCCGGGCCATCCGGCGAGCGCCGGCTCACAGTGCGCCGCTGCGCGTCGCTAAAGGAGGCGACCTCCTTCACCACCAGTCCACTGCTGATGAATGCCGCCGACCGCGAGATCTTTGGCCGGGTCGAAAATGCGGTGAAGCTGTCGCGCTATGGCGGCGACTGCTATTCCTATTGCATGCTGGCGGCCGGCCATCTCGACCTCGTGGTCGAGACCGAACTCAAGCCCTACGACATCGCGGCGTTAATCCCGATCGTCACCGGCGCCGGCGGTGTCGTCACCAATTGGGAGGGCGGACCCGCCCAGCGCGGCGGCCGCATCGTCGCCGCCGGCGACGCCCGCGTGCACGAGGCGGCGATGAAGCTGCTGAATGGCTAGCAGCACAGGACCCTAGAGCCCGATGGACGCATTGATCGTTGTCGATATGCAGGTCGGGCTTCTCAATGGGAAACCGAAGCACGATCTGAGCGGCATCATCGAGCGCATCAACCGGCTCGCCGCCAGCGTCCGCGAACGGTCAGGCGTGGTGATTTTCGTGCAGCATTGCAGCGGCGCGGAAGACGATTTCGTGCCGGGCACGTCGGGCTGGGCGCTTCTGCCGGAGTTGAATCGCGCGGCTGCCGACATCGTGATTCGCAAGACCCTGAACGACCCCTTCGCCGAGACCGATCTCGCCGCGCGCCTGAAGGAAATCGCGCCCGACCGGATCCTCATCACGGGGTGGGCAACCGATCTTTGCGTCGATGCAACGGTCCGATCGGCCGTTTCGAACCATTACGACGTTGTGGTGGTGACCGACGGCCACACTGTGAACGACCGGCCCCATCTCGACGCCGCGAGCGTCATTCGTCACCACAACTGGGTCTGGAGTCACTTGATCTCGCAGCGATCGGTCAGGCTCGCACGTACAGACGAACTCCTGCTTTGACGAGACTCGGCTTCCCCTGCAACCGACGGGACCTTGCATAGCACTGTCCATCGCGTACGATGCCCCGAACGCGCACGTTAGATGCGGGATCGGGGAGCACTCATGAGACCGCTGAGCAAGTTGCTTGCTGGATTGATGCTGCTCGTATTGCCGGCGCTAGCCTCGGCGCAGGATTTCCCGAGCAAACCGATCAAGCTGATCGTGCCGTTCCCGGCCGGCGGCCCCAACGACATCATTGCGCGGCTGGTCGGCCAGCGCATGTCGGAAATCACAAGGCAGCCGATCGTGATCGACAATCGCGGCGGCCAGGGCGGCGTGCTCGGCACGGATGCGGTCGCAAAGGCGGCGCGCGACGGCTACACCATCGGAATCGTGAGCGCGAGTGCGCTGGTCATCAACCCGGCGATGGAAAAGGTGCCCTACGACGTGGCGAAGGATTTCGCGCCGGTCACGCTGGTCACGACAGTGCCGGAGATGCTGGTCGTCGCCAGCAACGTGCCCGCCGGCGACATGAAGGAACTGATCGCGCTCGCCAAGGCACAGCCCGGGAAACTCAATTTTGCATCCGCCGGTGTCGGCGGCATGCCGCACCTTGCCGGTGAACTGCTCAAACAGACGGCCGGAATTGACATCGTGCACGTGCCATACCGGGGCGCTGCACCCGCCATCAACGATCTGCTCGGCCAGCAGGTGCAGATGGCGTTCCTCGATCTGCCGGTGCTGCTGCCGCATATCAAGGCAGGCAGCCTGCGCCCGATTGCCCTTGGCGCGCCCAAACGTGCGCCCACCTCACCTGACGTGCCGACCACCGCGGAAGTCGGCATGCCGGATCTCCTGATCGAAAACTGGTACGGCATGATCGCGCCGGCCGGAGTGCCCGGGGCGATCGTCGCCACCCTGAACCGCATCGCCAACGAGGCGATGAACGATCCGCAGGTGAAGCAGAGGCTTGCAGATCAAGGCCTGACGGTTGCCGGCAACACGCCGGGGCATTTTCGCGACTACATCGGAACTGAGGCCCAAAGGTGGGCGCGCGTCATCAAGGCTGCCGGCCTCGCCACCGGCAAGTAACGCCGGGCTTTCCCAGACCGTCAGCATTCGCGCTGCCTCACATGCTCAACGTGGCGCAGATTTGCGCAGGTGCTCGGCCAATTGCTGCGCGGGCTTGGGCAGCGCCCGAAAGCTCCGCGCGCAGATCACGAGCCGCCGGTTGGCCCAGGCGTCCCTGATCCTGATGACATTGATCTTCATCGATCTCGCGCATCGCTTTGCCGCGACTTCAGGCATCACGCCAATCCCGATGCCGGCGGCGACCATCTGACCAATCGCATCGAAATTGTTCAGCCGCGCACGAAAGCGCAGCCGCGCGCCGAGACGCGCGGCGTGTCCGCTCACATGGGCGTGCAGCGCGATCGAACTGATCAAGCCGACGAAATCGCGCTCGACCACTTCGGCGAAATCGACCTGCCGCCGATTAGCCAGTTCGTCGTTGCGCGCGGCAACCAGCACCAGCCGATCCTCGCTGAACGGCATCCGCTCGATACTGTCTGCAAGCGCGTGTTCTGCCGCAAGCCCGAGATCGGCGGCACCGATGACGATGGCGCGGGCAATGTCGCTGCTTTCGCGTTCCTCGACGTCGATTGAAATGTTGGGATGTGCGGCCAGAAAGGCAGCCAACGTCTTCGGCAGATATTCCGAAAGCCCCGACGTGTTGGCGAGGAAGCGGACGGTGGCTTTCATGCCGTGGGCAAAGTCGGCGAGGTCGCCGCGCATGGTCTCGATGTTGTGGAGCACGATCCTGGCATGGTCGAGCAGGCTTTCGCCGGCCGGCGTCAACTCGACGCCGCGGCGGCCGCGCGTGAGCAGCGAAACGCCGAGCGCTTCTTCCAGGCCCTTGATCCGCTCACTCGCCGACGCCAGCGCGAGATGGACCCGCTGCGCGCCATTGGTGATGCTGCGGGTCTCGGCCACGGCGACGAAGAGCTGAAGATCGACCAGATCAAAACGCATGGGGATTCCCTGTGGAGCCCGTCATTGCGAGCGCAGCGAAGCAATCCATTCTTTCTTAGCGCCCGAGATGGATTGCTTCGCCTTGCTCGCAATGACGGAGAATAACATCGGCCTTCGATATAGCCGAAGGCTGTCTCCGTAATCTCCAGATTGTGCCTGATACGCCGATAGGTCAATGTCCGCCCATGTTCGATTCCTTGCTCATTCTCATCGCGGCGGCGTTCCTGCTGGCCGGCTTCATCAAGGGCGTGATCGGGCTCGGCCTGCCGACGGTATCGATGGGCCTGCTCGCGGTGACGATGCCGCCGGCGCAAGCGATTGCGATCATGATCGTGCCGGCGATCGTCACCAATATCTGGCAGACCTTCAGCGGCCCGTATTTGCGCGACATCATGCGGCGGCTGTGGCCGCTGATGGCCGGCACCGTCGCCGGCATCTGGCTGAACGCGGGACTGTTGACCGGCCCCTACGCGCCCTATGGCACCGTCGTTCTCGGCACGCTGCTGGTGATCTACGCGATCCTCGGCCTCAGCAAGCTCCACTTCAAGGTCGCACGCCGCGACGAGAGATGGATCGGCGGTATCGTCGGCCTGATTACCGGCGTCGTGTCGGCCGCAACCGGTGTTCAGGTGATCCCGTCGATGCCTTATCTGCAGGCGATCGGCATGGAGAAGGACGAGCTGGTGCAGGCGCTCGGCGTGTTCTTTACCGTCGCCACAGTGGCGCTCGCCTTCAATCTCACCACCGCGGGCCTGCTGACGGCGGCAACCGCGCTGCCCGGCGCCGTCGCGATGGTGGCGTCCTTTACCGGCATGTTCATCGGACAGGCGGTACGCAATCGCATGCAGCCGGACGTGTTCCGCCGCTGGTTCCTGATCGCCATGATCTTGCTCGGCCTCTATCTTGCCGGCAGCGCCTTCGTGAAAATCCACGGCTGAAGCATCAGCGCGCCTCCAGCATCCCCACGCGGATACCGAGATAGACGAACAGCCCGCCGAGCGCGCGGTTGATCCAGGCTACCGCGCCGGCCGATTGCCGGATACGGCTCGCGGCCCGGGCCGCGAAGGCGGCGATGCAAAAACACCACAACGTCCCGCTGGTGATGAAGATCAGGCCGAGCACCAGAAACGCCAGCGTCTTGTGGGCCGACTCCGCCGCCACGAACTGCGGCAGGAACGCCAGAAAGAACAGCGCCACCTTCGGATTGAGCGCGTTGGTCAGGGCGCCCTGCCAGAACACGCGGGCAAGCGAAGTCTCGCTGCCTGCCGAGCCATTGGCTGCCACCCCGGCCTCCGCCAAGCGGGCGCGAACGCGACAGCAGCATCTGGACACCCGTAAACAGCAGGTAGGCGGCCCCGACCCATTTCAGGACCGCAAAGGCGGCAGATGACGTCATCAAGAGCGCCGACAGGCCGATGGCGGCGCCGAACACGTGAACGAGGCAGCCGGCACTGATCCCGGTCGCCGCCGCCGCCCCGCCGCGCCATCCGAACTGGATGCTACGGCCGATAATGTAGGCCGTGTCCGGCCCCGGGGTGATATTGAGCAGCAGGCCCGAGAGGATGAATAGCCAGAGTTGGTGAATGCCGAGCATCTCTATCATCATTTGATGGTTCCCTTGGCCCAGCAGCCCTATTGCGCACATGCCAATCCCTTAGGGATTGCAGTACTATCATGAGCAAATCGGGCTTCCACCAGATTGCGCATATTTTATAAACATTGGAATTGGTTGGCTGACCGCGTAGTGGTTATCCTGCCCGCTCGGGTGTCATTGGGGATATAGTGGGGATATGGAAAGACGCCTGGCAGCCATCGTCTGCGCTGACGTCGCCGGCTACTCCCGAATGATGGGAGCCGACGAGGCGGGGACGCATGCCACGTTCAAGGCCCATAGAAGCGCGATCTATCCGATCATCCTCAATCACGGCGGCCGTCTGGTGAAGAACACCGGCGACGGCTTCCTCCTCGAATTTCCCTCTATCGTCGGCGCCATCGAGGCCGCGGTCGCGATGCAGATGGTGATGGCGGAGCGTAACGAGCACCTGCCCGCCGATCGCGCCATGCAGTTTCGCATGGGCATCCACATGGGCGACGTGATGGCCGACGAGGACGAGGTGTTCGGCGATGATGTCAACATCGCGGTCCGCCTCGAATCGGTTGCTGCTCCCGGCGGCGTGGCGGTGTCGGGCAAGGCCTGTCATGAAGCGGGCAAGCGCCTCAGCGTCACATTCGTCGACGCCGGTCCCTACCGGTTCAAGAACATCGAGGAGCCGATCCATGTCTGGACCTGGCAGCCCGGGGGGGTCGATAGCAGCCCGGCCCGTAAAGCCGAGTCCGAGACATCGGCTACCAACCTGCCAGCCCAATATCGCACCGCGATCGTGGGCGTGCTGCCGTTCACGAACTTGAGCGAAAGCGCGGACGAGTATTTTTCCGACGGGCTGACCGAGGACCTTATCCACGCGCTATCACTGCAATCGTTCTATCGGGTACTGAGCCGCAACTCGACGTTCTCGTTCAAGGGCAAGAACGTGAGCACGCGCCTGATCGCGCGCGAGATCGATGCCAGCTACCTGATCCAGGGCTCGGTGCGCCGCGCCGCCAACAAGATCCGCGTCACCGCCGACTTGATCGCGCCCGAAACCGGCGAGCAATTATGGACCGGCCGGTTCGACCGCGACATGGGCGACCTGTTCGCGATGCAGGACGAGCTCACCACCAGCCTGTCGGCGGCGATCGCGGCCGAAATCTACCGGGCGGAAGCCTCCGCCCCGCCCCGCTCCTCGTCGAACGACATCACCGCTTGGGATCGTTTCCTCAAGGGGCTGTCGTACTACTACCTGCACAGCAAGGCTGACTACGAAACCGCGATCAGCCTGTTCAAGGAAGCCATCGCACTCGATCCGACGCTGTCGATCGCGCGCGCCTATCTCGCCACCATTCTGACTCAGGGTGTCCACTTCGGATGGATCAAGAGCACGCGCGAATTGTGGGACTCCGCGATGGAACTCGCAGTGAGCAGCGTCCGACTCGATCCCCGTTCGTCCTTTGCGTTTCAGATTCTGGGCTATCTGCACGCGCAGGAGGGTCACTTCGAGGCGGCGATGGATGCCGCCAAGCGGGCGGTAGGGCTTAACCCATACGATATGGGCGCCCGTGGCGTGCTCGGCGTATGTCATCTCGTGAACGGAGAACACCGGCAGGCGATCGAACTGTTTACGATGGCGGCGCAGCAGGGCAACAACGACCCCAGATATCAATGGGCGGCAGTGAACGCATTCAGCCATTATATGCTCGGACAATATGATGCTTCGCTGTCGTGGGCGCGCGAGGCCTTGTACACCAATCCCAATCACCTTCAGGCACTCGCGATCCGGGCTGCGGCTCTGGCACAATTGGGCAGGACTGCGGAAGCAGCAAACGCTGCCGAAGTTTTGCTGAGCAACTATCCCGGCCTGACCGTCGACCGGCACTTGCGCAATTTCCGCTGGAAGCTGCCGGCCGATATTGCCCATTACCGCGACGGCCTTGTGAAGGCCGGCATCCCCTTCACCAGATTGACCCTTGTCGAATCCTCGCCAAGGCTTGCCGCAGATTCCTGAGCGTCTGTGAGCCGGTCGGTTGACACAGCGTCGAATTCCGCCAAAACTTGCCACACCCTGAAGTAGCGCCCCGCCGAATTTCCTTTTCAAAACCGTCATCCGCTCCGCGTCGGTGACAGGCCATTTTTCATATTCGGCGCCTTTGAGGATTTGAGCCATGTCAGACCACCACATTGCCACCGCCCCGGGCGCTGCGCCTGCCGGGCAGTTTCCCGTTTCGCCCGATAATCCCTGCCCCTTCCTGCGAGCCTTGGTCGCCAACGGTTATGTCGGCGGCCACGTCGTGCCGCTCTCGCAACTCTCCGAAATGATCGGATTGGCAAGCGGCGAAACCGGCTCGGCCCAAAAAGAGGTGCGGCGGAAAGCCTGGATGGTCGCCGTCATTGCCAACGGCCTTGGGCCGCTGCGCGTATTCAAGAGCGCAACGTCCGGCGCCGTGCTCGACGAGCTGCGCAACGGCCCGCTCGACAAGCATGGCGGCGGTTCACGCATTCTCGACGCCGAAGCAAACGTCCACGAAGACCAAATCGAACGGCTCGCCAGCTTCGGCAAGGACTGCAAAGATCTCGCTGGAGCCATCGAGATCGGGCTGACAGCACAGGAGATCGAGGCCTTCATGGCAGACAATATCAAGCGCGACGGCGATGCCGCGCGTTGGTATTATCCGATCCTGATGAAGGGTGAATGGCCGGTCCTATTGAAGATCCTCGGCAAGGGCGAAGGCGAGGCACGTTACCTCAGCGTCACCGAGGTCAGGACGCTGTTCGTCGAGCGGCGGCTGCCGGAACGAATTACGGCACGGCTGCCGAAGCCGGCGGCTGCCAAGATCTGAGCTCTCGTGTCCCGGACGCGGGTGCAGCGTGTAACGCTGCTCCGCAGCGGCGGGACCTACTTATGGACCCCGGATCAGCAGCGCACCACGCCGCTTGCGCGACGCGCTGCGCAGCATCCGGGGCACCCCGGCGCGTACTTGCGCAATCACTTGAACAGCGGCGTGCCTGGCACGAACGCATCGAACGCAGCCCAGAATTGCGCGCGATAGCGGTCCTGCTCCTGCAGGATCTCGTGCTTGGAGCCTGCGATCACCAAATGCGAGCCGGCGCGTAAGTGATAGGCGAATTCCTCGATCGCCGCCGTTGAAACGATGGTGTCGTTGCTGGCGGCAAGCATCAGGATCGGTTGGCGGATTTCGGACGGGTAGTTCATGCCGCGAAAGGTATTCATTGCCCTGAACGCGGTATCGGCCCAAGCGACCGTCGGCGAGCCGATGCCCAGCGTCGGGTCTTCTTCCAGGATCGCGGCGTTGCGGGCGTAGCGCACGGGATCGCTGGTGAAGGGGTTGTTGATGAAAGATTCCGTTCCGGTCAGCGCATCGCTGCCGCCGGGCACGTAGCGGCCGCCCTGCCCCATCAGCCGCATGATCCGGAGCAGCGCCCGGGTCGGAAACGATGTCGTGCGCCCCGGCAGGTCGATCATCGGCGCCGACAGCACCATGCGGTCGAACCAGCGTTTTCCCGCGTGCGCCACCCGCAGCATGACCGCGCCGCCCATCGAATGCGCCAGCGCGAAATACGGCGGCGGGCAATCCGGCAGCACCACCTGCTGCACGAAGGTTTCGACGTCCACCTCGAAATCGGAGAAGTCGCGGACATAGCCTTTGCGCGGATCGCGCAGGCGGCGCGAGGAATGCCCCTGGCCGCGCCAGTCGATCATCGCCACCGCAAAGCCGCGATCGCGCAAGTCGCGAACCGTCTCGAAATATTTCTCGATCTGCTCGCTGCGCCCGGTGAAGACGCAGACCGTGCCCTTGCGGCCAGCCGGCGGGGCCCAGCGTGCAAACCTCAGTTCCGCGCCATCGGGTGTCTTGATGGTGCCCGAGACGACGTCCTCCGGAACCGGATTGGCAGGGATGGAGACGAGCGTCATGACGGGAACCGGCCAGGTGAAAAGGGCTGAAAATCAAGGCGGGAGCGTGAAAAAGGGCCTGTTTCGCCCCTCTTGAACGCCGTTTCACCCCTCCCATATCACTTCTGTGCAGGCCACTACCAGTGTTTCGGAACCACAGCCAAGGCTCCAAAACTGAGGCTGCACGGGACTAATCCCGGCCCGATGGCGGGCGGGTTAATTGCAACAGTCGCTCAATGGAGGACTATCCTATGCGTACCTACGATCTCACTCCGTTTTATCGTTCCACCGTCGGCTTCGACCGTTTCTTCAACCTGCTCGATCAGGTGACCTCCGACGGCAGCCCCGGTTATCCGCCCTACAACATCGAGCGCACCGGTGAGAACGCCTACCGCATCAGCGTTGCGGTTTCCGGCTTCTCGCATGGCGAGCTTTCGATCGTCGCGAAGGAAAACACGCTGACGATCAAGGGCGAGAAAACCGCCAACGAGAACGACAAGGACAAATCCGAAGTGCTCTACCGCGGCATCGCCGCACGCGCCTTCGAGCGCGTCTTCCAGCTTGCCGATTTCGTGCAGGTGAAGAACGCCTCGCTCGAGAACGGCCTGCTCCACGTCGATCTCGTCCGCGAGATCCCCGAGGCCAAGAAGCCGCGCAGCATTCCGATCAATTCGGGCGCGCAGGCCCCGCAGGTGGTCGACGCTTCCGTCGCCGCGTAACACGGTGGGTTCAGCCGGTATTGGCTGAACGCGAAAACGCCCCGGGCAACCGGGGCGTTTTTTTGTGCGCGCACGGCGCAATCCGGCTGCGCTCATTAACAGCGAATTTAAATGATGTCTGCTTCTGCGACCACTACTTGACCGCGCGACCCCGATATCGGCGGCACCTAGACGCGTAACATTTGAAGTTCGGCGACGTACTCACTTTGCACCTAGCACTTCAACAGACATATCCAATCAGGAGAGATCGATGGCGAAGTTACAGATTGTTGCGGCGCTCGCCGCCAGTGTGTTTGCAGGCCTGTTCGGCGCACTCCCCACGCCGGCGCAGGCCGCGGCACCGGTCAAGGTAAAAAATGTCGTGCTGGTGCACGGCGCCTGGGCCGACGGATCGAGCTGGTCGAAGGTCATTCCGCGGCTGCAGGCGGCGGGACTTCACGTCACGGCGGTCCAGAATCCGCTGACGTCGCTGGAAGATTCCGTAGCCGCGACACGCCGCGCGCTGGCCCAACAGGACGGTCCGACCGTACTGGTGGCGCATTCCTGGGGCGGCACCGTCATCAGTGAAGTCGGCACCGACCCGAAGGTCACGGGGCTGGTCTATATCGCGGCGCGCGCGCCCGATGCGGGCGAGGACTTCGTCGCGCTCTCGCAGAAATTTCCAGCGGGGCCGGCGCGCGCGGGCGTTCAGGAACATGACGGCTTCACCCAATTGTCCGAGGACGCGTTCCTGAAACATTTCGCCAATGGCGTCGACCGGAAGGCGGCGGAAGTCCTCTACGCCGTACAGGAGCCGACCGCGGCATCCCTGTTCGCCGGCCGCACCACCGCTGCCGCCTGGCGCAGCAAGCCGAGCTGGTACGCCGTGTCGAAGCAGGACTACACCATCAATCCCGATCTCGAACGGTATCTCGCCAAGCGGATGAATGCCACGACGGTCGAACTGGAGGCCGGCCACCTGTCGCTGGTCTCTCAGGCCGACAAGGTCGCCGATCTGATCCTGGCCGCCGCCGGACAGCACGAATAACTCATCGCAATGAAAAACGCCCCGGGAGACCGGGGCGTCTTTTTATTGCTGTCGTCCTTGCGAACGCAGGGACCCATACCGCGTGATCTGTCAACTACGCGATATGGCAGATGCCGTTCGCAAAACGACCGCTGGTAGTTATGGGTCCCCTAAGTTCACAGGGACGACGATAGAGTTACTCCAGAGAGTTACTCCAGCCCCTGCACGTCAGGCATCGCCTGCGTCGGCGCGAGCTGCGGCGCGGGCTTGACCGGGACCGAACCCGTCACCGCCGGCGACGCTGCGGCCTGAGCTTCGGTCGGCTTCGGCGCGGGCGCTGCAGCCTGCTTGACCGGCGCCGGTGCAGGTTTGGCGGCGACCTGACTGGCCTTCGGCATCGGCACCGTGCGGCTCGCGACATGGGAGGTCGGCCGCGGCGGCCGCGGCGCGGCCTGGACATTGGCCGAGGTGGCCGGCGCATGGGCCAGCGGCGGCGGAGCTCCCGGAATTGCCGGAAGCGCGCTGTGCTCCTCGTAGAAATTGTCGCCCATCCGGTCGGACGGCACGAAGCGGATGATCCGGCCGTTGCGTGCGTCGATCACCAGCCGGCCATCCTCGCCGCCGCGGTCGAGCGCCGCAATCGTGTAAACGAAGCCGCGCAGCCTCGGGATACCGAGCGGCGAGAATCCGTTATCGCGCAGCACGGAATAGACTTCCGTCGACGGCAACAGTCCCGGACCGTATCCATACTGCGGCGCGGCTCCGTAGCGCGGCCCGGGCTCGTCGTACGGCCCGGGAACCGGTTGCGGTGCCACCGCATAGGGAGCGTCGAAATCCGAGGCCGCCCTGTATGGCGAGCGCCCGATCTCATAAGGCCCGGGCACCTGCGCCTGCGCGCCGCCCACAAGAAGGACCAGTCCCGCCGCCAAAGATCCCGTGAACAACTTCATCACCGAAAGCTCCTGTAAGCCCCGCAGCCTCCGGACCGTAGCCGGAGCATTTTGCTCACTCGCCGACGGCCCAGGGCGAATTTCATTGCGAAATCCGGCGGTCCTTGGGCCGGATCGGGGCGCCGCTGCCGAAAACTCCAGCGGGCGGCTTTTCCCCCAGGCCGCCAAGCCCTGATCTGCATGCGGGCGAGGACTTTCACGCGCTTGTGTGATAAAGAAAAGTTTGGCATGGTCGAAGTTAGGACAGTATCACTGTCTCAATTGCGGAGCCGTCCCGGCACAGGGATTGCAACGAAACCGTGGCGACACGAGCTCCAGGGCAGTGCAGGCAAGGCCGTTCCTCAGGGACGTTGAACGCCCAAGCCTGAATTTAAGAAATTGCGGCTCGCGGCGGACGAGCGGTGGCCCGGTGGGTGCCGCAAGCGTCCAAGGTGCGCCGACGATGCGGTGAGGCCCTTAGCCTTTTTGAGAGGAATGAGATGAGCGGGTCGGAATTCGAGCGCGAAAACATCGTGACAGAAACCCTGTCGGCGACCGCGGCTTCGAAACGGGCCGACATTGCGCGCGAGCATGACTGGCGCCCGCCGGCCGAGGGCCTGTACGACCTCGGCATGGAGAAGGACTCCTGCGGCGTCGGCTTCATCGCCAACATCAAGGGCCGCAAGTCGCATCAGATCGTCTCCGACGCGATCAGCATTCTCTGCAACCTCGAACATCGCGGCGCGGTCGGCGCCGATCCGCGCGCCGGCGACGGTGCCGGCATTCTGGTGCAGATTCCGCACGCGTTCTTTGCGCGCAAGACCGCCGAGCTCGGCTTCAAGCTGCCGGAGCCCGGCCACTACGCGATCGGCGCGCTGTTCATGCCGAAGGAGACGGCGTGGCGAAAGGTGATCCAGAGCATCATCGCCGAACAGATCAAGGAAGAGGGCCTCGTGCTGCTCGGCTGGCGCGATGTGCCGTCCGACAACGCTTCGCTCGGCGAAACCGTCAAGCCGACCGAACCCTACCACATTCAGGTCTTCATCGGCCGCAACGGCACGGCGAAGACCGAGGAGGAGTTCGAGCGCAGGCTCTACATCCTGCGCAAGTCGATCTCGCAGGCGATCTACCAGCGCCGCGACCGCGGGCTCGCCGGCTATTACCCGGTCTCGCTGTCGTGCCGCACCGTGATCTACAAGGGCATGTTCCTCGCCGACCAGCTCGGCAAGTACTATCCCGATCTGCACGAAGAGGATTTCGAGAGCGCGCTGGCGCTGGTGCATCAGCGCTTCTCGACCAACACCTTCCCGACCTGGTCGCTGGCGCATCCGTACCGGATGATCGCCCATAACGGCGAAATCAACACGCTGCGCGGCAACGTCAACTGGATGGCGGCGCGGCAGGCTTCCGTTCACTCGAAGCTCTACGGCAAGGACATCAGCCGCCTCTGGCCGATCTCCTACGAAGGCCAGAGCGACACCGCCTGCTTCGACAACGCACTCGAATTCCTGGTGCAGGGCGGCTACTCGCTGCCGCACGCGGTCATGATGATGATTCCGGAAGCTTGGGCCGGCAATCCCCTGATGGATGAGCAGCGCCGCGCCTTCTACGAATATCACGCCGCGCTGATGGAGCCGTGGGACGGCCCTGCCGCGATCGCGTTCACCGACGGCCGCCAGATCGGCGCCACGCTCGACCGCAACGGGCTCCGTCCCGCGCGCTATCTCGTTACCAAGGACGACCGCATCGTGATGGCGTCCGAAATGGGCGTGCTGAAGATCCCGGAGGATGAGATCGTCACCAAGTGGCGGCTGCAGCCGGGCAAGATGCTTTTGGTCGACCTCGAACAGGGACGCCTGATTCCCGACGACGAGATCAAGGCGACGCTGGCCAAAAGCCACCCCTACAGCGACTGGCTGCATCGAACCCAGCTCGTGCTGGAGGAATTGCCCGATGCGCCCGTCAAGGGCATGCGTTCGAACCTGCCGCTGCTCGACCGGCAGCAGGCGTTCGGCTATTCGCAGGAAGACATCAACATCCTGATGACGCCGATGGCGGCGACCGGCGAGGAAGCCGCCGGCTCTATGGGCAACGATACGCCGATCTCGGCGCTGTCGGACCGGCCGAAGCCGCTGTTCACCTATTTCAAGCAGAACTTCGCGCAGGTCACCAACCCGCCGATCGACCCGATCCGCGAGGAACTCGTCATGAGCCTCGTCTCGATCATCGGGCCGCGGCCGAACCTGTTCGACCTGCAGGGCATGGCCTCGACCAAGCGGCTCGAGGTGCGCCAGCCGATCCTCACCGATGCGGATCTGGAAAAGATCCGCTCGATCTCCGACGTCGCTGATACCCATTTCAAGTCACGCACGCTCGACACCACATTCCATGCCGGCTTCGGCGCGGCGGGGATGGAGCAGGTGCTCGACGAACTCTGCGCACGCGCCGAAGGCGCGGTGCGCGAAGGCGTCAACATCATCATCCTGTCCGACCGCATGGCGGGCACGGACCGGATTCCGATCCCCTCGCTGCTCGCCTGCGCCGCCGTGCATCACCATCTGATCCGCACCGGCTTGCGCACCTCGGTCGGCATCGTCGTCGAATCCGGCGAGCCGCGCGAGGTTCATCATTTCGCATGCCTGGCCGGCTACGGCGCCGAGGCGATCAATCCGTATCTGGCATTCGAAACCATCATCGCGATGAAGGACCGCCTGCCGGGCGCGCTCGACGACCATGAAATCGTCAAGCGCTACATCAAGTCGATCGGCAAGGGCCTGCTCAAGGTGATGTCCAAGATGGGCATCTCGACTTACCAGTCCTATTGCGGCGCGCAAATCTTCGACGCCGTCGGGCTGAAGGCCGATTTCGTCGCGAAGTATTTTGCCGGCACGCACACCCGCATCGAGGGCGTGGGCCTGGTCGAAATCGCCGAGGAAACGGTGCGGCGCCATACCGACGCGTTCGGAGACGCGCAGGTCTACAAGACCGCGCTCGATGTCGGCGGCGAATACGCCTACCGCACTCGCGGCGAGGACCACGCCTGGACGGCCGAGTCCGTCTCAGCGCTGCAGCATGCCGTGCGCGGCAACTCGCAGGACCGCTATCGCGCGTTCGCAAAAATCCTCAACGAGCAATCGGAGCGGCTGTTAACGCTGCGCGGCCTGTTCCGGATCAAGACCGCCGAGGACGAGAAGCGCAAGCCGGTGAAGCTCGACCAGGTCGAGCCGGCCTCCGAAATCGTCAAGCGTTTCGCCACGGGCGCGATGAGCTTCGGCTCGATCTCGCGCGAGGCGCATACCACGCTCGCGATCGCGATGAACCGGATCGGCGGCAAGTCGAACACCGGCGAAGGCGGCGAAGAGGCCGATCGCTTCAAGCCGATGCCGAACGGCGATTCAATGCGCTCAGCGATCAAGCAGGTCGCCTCGGGCCGCTTCGGCGTGACGACGGAATATCTCGTCAACTCCGACATGATGCAGATCAAGATGGCCCAGGGCGCCAAGCCCGGTGAAGGCGGCCAATTGCCTGGTCACAAGGTCGACGCGACGATCGCGCGTGTGCGGCATTCGACCCCCGGCGTCGGCCTGATCTCGCCGCCGCCGCATCACGACATCTATTCGATCGAGGATCTGGCGCAGCTCATCTACGACCTCAAGAACGTCAATCCGGACGGTCAGGTCTCGGTCAAGCTGGTTTCCGAGATCGGCGTCGGCACGGTGGCCGCGGGCGTAGCGAAAGCGCGCGCCGACCACGTCACCATTGCGGGCTTCGAGGGCGGCACCGGCGCCTCCCCGCTTACCTCGATCAAGCATGCCGGCAGCCCGTGGGAGATCGGCCTTGCCGAGACCCACCAGACGCTGGTGCGTGAGCGGCTGCGCAGCCGGATCGTGGTCCAGGTCGACGGCGGCTTCCGCACCGGACGTGACGTCGTGATCGGCGCGCTTCTCGGCGCCGACGAGTTCGGTTTCGCCACTGCGCCGCTGATCGCGGCCGGCTGCATCATGATGCGCAAGTGCCATCTCAACACCTGCCCGGTCGGCGTCGCGACCCAGGACCCGGTGCTGCGCAAGCGCTTCACCGGCCAGCCCGAGCACGTCATCAACTACTTCTTCTTCGTCGCCGAGGAAGTGCGCGAGATCATGGCGCAGCTCGGCTACAGGAAGTTCGACGAAATGGTCGGCCAGACCCAGATGCTCGACCAGTCCACGCTGGTGGCGCACTGGAAGGCCAAGGGGCTCGACTTCTCAAAACTCTTCGTCCGCCAGAAGGAAGAGAAGGGCCAGAAGATCTATCACGCCGAAGCCCAGAACCATCATCTGGAGAAGGTGCTCGACCGCCGCCTGATCGAGAAGGCGCAGGCCGCGCTCGACCGCGGCGCGCCGGTCAAAATCGAGGAAGAGATCAATAACACCGACCGCTCCGCCGGTGCGATGCTGTCCGGAGCCGTGGCGAAGATCTACGGCCATGCCGGGCTGCCGCATGACACCATTCATGTCAGCCTGAAGGGCACGGCAGGCCAGGCGTTCGGCGCGTGGCTGGCCAAGGGCGTCACCTTCGAGCTCGAAGGCGAAGGCAACGATTATGTCGGCAAGGGCCTGTCGGGCGGCCGCATTGTCGTCAAGCCGCCGCGGAATTCCGGCATTGTGCCGGAAGAATCCATCATCGTCGGCAACACGGTGATGTACGGCGCGATCGAGGGCGAATGCTACTTCCGCGGCATCGCCGGCGAACGATTTGCAGTGCGCAACTCCGGCGCTATCGCGGTCGTCGAAGGCGCCGGCGATCATTGCTGCGAATACATGACCGGCGGCATCGTCGTGGTGCTGGGCAAGACGGGCCGCAACTTCGCAGCCGGCATGTCCGGCGGCATCGCCTATGTGCTCGACGAGGCCGGCGACTTCGCAAGGCTCTGCAACATGGCGATGGTCGAACTGGAGCCGGTGCTCTCGGAAGAGATGATCAACCAGAACACCTATCACCATACCGGCGATCTCGAAGCGCATGGCCGGGTCGACGTGTTCCAGAACCTGCTCGACTCCGACGTGGAGCGGCTGCACGTGCTGATCACGCGTCACGCCAAGCTGACCGGCTCTAAGCGGGCCGCCGAGATCCTCGCGAACTGGAAGGCCTGGCTGCCGAAATTCCGCAAGGTGATGCCGGTGGAATACCGCCGCGCGCTGAAGGAATTGAAGGTCGATGCCGACGCCGAGCCGAAAATCGCGATCGGGGCTTAGTTACACCAGCCCGTCATTGCGAGCGCAGCGAAGCAATCCATAGCGCCACAAGCCGAATTATGGATCGCTTCGCGGCTCACGCTCCTCGCAATGACGGAGGGTGACGGAAACAGACAGATGCGAACGAGAGATGCAGGGGCATCAGGTTTAATGGGCAAGATCACAGGTTTTCTCGAGATCGACCGGAACGAACGCAAGTATGCGCCGGTCGCCGAGCGGTTGCAGCATTATCGCGAATTCGTCATTCCCTTGAGCGAGAAGGACACCCGCGACCAGGCCGCGCGGTGCATGAACTGCGGCATCCCCTATTGCCACGGCACCGGCTCGGTGGCGCCGGGCACGCCGGGCTGCCCGGTCAATAACCAGATCCCCGATTTCAATGACCTCGTCTACCAGGGCAACTGGGAAGAAGCCTCGCGCAACCTGCACTCGACCAACAATTTCCCGGAGTTCACCGGCCGCATCTGCCCGGCGCCGTGCGAGGCATCCTGCACGCTCAACATCGACGACAACCCGGTCACCATCAAGACGATCGAATGCGCGATCGTCGACCGCGCTTGGGACAATGGCTGGCTGAAGCCGGAAGTCGCGCCGGCCAAGACCGGCAAGAAGGTCGCGATCGTCGGCTCCGGCCCTGCAGGCCTTGCGGCCGCACAGCAGCTCGCGCGCGCCGGCCATGACGTCCACGTCTACGAGAAGTTCGCCAAAGCCGGCGGATTGCTTCGTTACGGCATTCCCGACTTCAAGATGGAAAAGCACATCATCGACCGCCGCGTGGCGCAAATGGAGGCCGAGGGCGTGACGTTCCACTACGGCGTCCATATCGGCGGCACTTCACAAGGCGCGATCGATCCGCGCGAGCTGCTCAACCAGTACGACGCGGTAGCCTTGACCGGCGGCGCCGAAGCCGGCCGCGATCTGCCGATCCCCGGCCGCGATCTCGACGGCATCCATTTTGCGATGGACTTCCTGCCGCAGCAGAACCGCCGCGTCTCCTCCGAGCCGCTCGGCGACGTCCATATCCTGGCCGGCGGCAAGCATGTTGTCGTGATCGGCGGTGGCGACACCGGGTCCGACTGCATCGGAACTTCGTTCCGGCAGGGTGCGAAGTCCGTGACTCAACTCGAAATCATGCCGGCGCCGCCCGAGCACGAGAACAAGGGCGTGACCTGGCCGAACTGGCCCTTGAAGATGCGGACCTCGTCGAGCCAAGCCGAAGGCGCGAGCCGCGAATACGCGGTGCTGACGCAAAAATTCTCGGGCGTCGACGGCAAGGTTCAGAAGCTGCACTGCGTGAAGGTCGACGACAAGTTCAAGCCGATTGCGGGCACCGAATTCGAGCTCGAAGCGCAGCTCGTGCTGCTCGCCATGGGCTTCGTGCATCCGGTGCACGAAGGCATGCTGAAGACGCTGGGCGTCGACCTCGACCAGCGCGGCAACGTCCGCGCCAACACGGCCGACTACAAGACCTCGCTGCCGAACGTTTTCTCCGCAGGAGACATGCGCCGCGGGCAGTCGTTGGTGGTGTGGGCAATCCGCGAGGGCCGGCTGTGCGCGCGAGCGATCGATCAGTACCTGATGGGGACGACGACGCTGCCGAGGTAATCCCCCTTCCACGGCTGTCATCGCCCGCGAAGGCGGGCGATCCAGTATCCCAGAGACGTTTGCCGTAAATCCGATAAGCCGCAGCGTACTGGATACCCCGCTTTCGCGGGGTATGACAGTTTCCTTGTGGCCCCTCAATTCTGCAATCTCACGCCCAGCATCACCACCGTCGACGCCGTGCTATTCCCCGCCAGGTTCGAATCCAGCCAGTCGCGCCGCAGGGTGCCCCTGAGCCAGACGTTGCGGGTCATCTTGTAGATGGCTTCGCCCGATACCGCGTAGATCTTGTCGCGCCTGGGATTGCCCTGATAGTCGAGCGAGCCCCAGGTGAATTTTCCGATCGCGGTCAGCCAGCGGCGGAAGTCGTGGTCGACTTCGACGGTGTAGACATGCGTCAGGACGCCCGACGTGCCTGGCAGCGTGGTCTCGGTCATCGTGGTGTCGGAATAGAATTTTGCCGTCGTCAGCGGCGTCGCGGTCCAGACCAGCGAGGACGAGACGAGCAGGCCTTCCAGGCGATCGAGCCTCGGATCGACATAGTCGCGCGCGGCGTAGCCGACGGCGATTTCGCCGGTCAGTAGCCGCGAGAATTCGAAGCTGGAGCCGACCTTGACATAGCCGCCACTGGAATCGCGCGCAAATCCGCTGCGGTCGAGCCTGACGTCATGCACGCGGCTGTCGCCCTGCACTTCCACGAACGGCTTTATGCCCGGCTTCAAATCATAGCTGACGCGACCGACGCCGCCGTACTGGCTGAAGTTGCGGTCGTCGTTGGTCGTTGAAGTGCCGTCGGTGAGCTTTGAATTGGTATAGTCGGTGCGGTCGACGGTGGCGCCGGCGGAAACCTGCAGCCGGTTGAAGCTCTGGTCGACGCCGATAGTGGTGCCTACCGTGGTGAGGATCGGATATCTGGCGAGGCCGGCCTGCACGTTCGGGCTGCCGGGATTGTCCGTCGAAACGAACAAGCGTCCCTGCGCGGTCAGCCTCGTGTCGCGGCTGACATCGAGCCGGCCGTCGACATGGCCGATGAAGTTGGGCCGGTCGACATCGAGCGGCGCCGACAGCGGCGTGCCGTCCGCGTTCGGCGCGAGATGGCTGCCGTAGCCGGTGAAGGAGCCGCGGAGATCGGCCACCAGCGCATGACGCTCCCAGTCGGAGACCACCAAAAATTCCGGCGCGATCACATAGAACGGCTTGCCTTGCGCCGGGGCGAGCCGGCCGGGATTGGTGTCGTAGCCGCCCGAGAATTCGACCGCGGACTTGATCAGGAAACTGCCGGCGTAATCGCCGACCGCGCCGAACGGATCGTCATCGATCCTGAGACGCTTGCGCGGCGGCTGTCCCACCACCGTGCCCGCCATCGCCGGCGGGATCGGGGTTTTGTGCGCTGATTCCGATGGGGCAATCGACAGCCGCAGCCGCGTGTTCGACCCAATCGGCGGCGGCGGACTGCCGGGTCCGACCGGCGGCTTCGGCTTCGCCTGCCCCGGATAGTATTTCGGCTTCTTGCGCTTGCGGTTGAGCGAATCGTAGCCGATCTCGGCAGCGCCGCTCGCGGCCGGCAGACCGTATTTCGGGATCTGTCCGATCCGCGACGGCGCGGGCTTGTCGCTCTCTTGCAGCTTCGGGCTGTTGAGGGGATCGTTCACCTCTGCCGCCGTCCGGCGCAGCGGCGAATCCGGCGGCAGCATCTGACTGGCCCGCCTTGCGCTGAACAGGTCCGACGTGAGGGTTTGCGCTCGCGCTCCGGTGCCGGTCAGGGCGATCAGCGCAAGGCACGGCAAGGCTGCGCGGAAGAGGCGCGCGCGGCCGTTCCGGCCCGATGCTGGCCCCGCCATCACGATAAATATACCCCAACAAAAACAGATACTTGGTGGACGAACGCTGAACGGTCGCGGAACACGTCGTTAATGGAGTTAAAACAATTATGGTTAATGAGCCGTTGAGGGCGGCAGCCCCGCGTCGCCTCGCCGGACGGCCCATGCTATGCAGGGATTCGGGGCGCGAAGCCCTCCTTCCCTGGGACAGACATGGCCAACCCGAATCCGCTGATGGTAGAATCATCCGGCTCTGAACTCGCTGATACTGCCGTCCAATCGGCGCTGCGCACGCTCGATGCCGAAGGCAGCGGTATCGGCGCGATCGCGGCAGCGCTGCAGTCCGACCTTCGCGCACCGTTTGTCGCCGCCGTCGATCTGATCCGGAACGCCAAGGGACGGCTGATCGTCACCGGGCTCGGCAAGTCGGGCCATATCGGCCGCAAGATCGCCGCGACCTTCGCCTCCACCGGCACGCCCGCCTTCTTCGTCCATGCGGCCGAAGCGAGCCATGGCGACCTCGGCATGATCACGCCGGACGATGTCATCCTGGCGCTATCGTGGTCCGGCGAGCAGCCGGAAATGAAGAATCTGATCACCTACGCCAAGCGCTTCCGCATTCCCGTGATCGCCATGACGGCGGAGCGCGAATCTTCCCTCGCCAAGGCGGCCGGCATCGCGCTGACGCTGCCGAAGGCGCGCGAGGCCTGCCCGCACAATCTCGCGCCGACCACCTCCTCGCTGATGATGCTGGCGCTCGGCGACACGCTGGCGATCGCATTGCTGGAAGGCCGCGGCTTTACCTCGGTCGATTTCAGCGTGCTGCATCCCGGCGGCAAGCTCGGCGCGCTCCTGAAATACACCCGCGACCTCATGCACACCGGCGACGCTGTGCCGCTGAAGCCGCTCGGCACCAGCATGTCCGAGGCGCTGGTCGAGATGACGTCCAAGGGCTTTGGCTGTGTCGGTATTGTCGACGCCCGCGGACACATCGTCGGCATCGTCACCGACGGCGACCTGCGCCGCCATATGGGGCCGCAGCTCATGTCGGCCACCGTCGACGAAGTGATGACGAGGAATCCGAAGACGATCGACCGCGACGTGCTGGCCGGCGAGGCGCTGGAGATTCTCAACTCCTCGAAGATCACGACGCTGATCGTGACCGACGCCAATAAGCCGATCGGCATCGTGCACCTGCACGATTTCCTGCGCGCGGGTGTGGCGTAACTCTCAGTCGTTCCGGGGCACGCGAAGCGTGAACCTCAGATGCGCAATTGCGCATCGGGGAACCTCGAGATTCTCAGATGCGCAATTGCGCATCATAGTTCGATGCTTCGCATCGCCCTGGAATGACGGTCAGAGCGGAAACCGCGCCACCTTCTCCTCCAGCGGCAGCGCCAGTCCGTTCGCGAGATACGAGACGGTGCGGTAGAATCCGCACAGCAGGATGATCTCGAGTATTTTCGCCTCGTCGTAATGCGCCGACAGCGCCGCGAATTCGGCGTCATCAAGCGTGGCGCGCTCGTGCAGCGAATCGACGGCGGCGATCAGAGCCTGCTCTGCCGGCGACCAGCATGCGTCGGTGGCGGCGCCGAGCACGGTGGCGCGGACCTGCGCTTCCGTCAGATGCGCCGCTTCTCCGAACGTCGTGACATGCACGCCCCATTCGTACTCGCAGCCTGTTCGCGCGCAGGTACGGTCGATGACGATCTCGCGCTCCCGCAAACTAAGCGGCCCGCGATCCAGCAGGCTGCCGGCGCGGAATTTCTCCCAGGCGCGCGCATTGCCCGCCATGACGCGAAACAGCACGAGGGGCGGCGCGCCGCGCATGATGCGGTCGAACTGCTCGGCAACGTCAGGTGCATAAGGCGGCTCAAGTGGCGCGATGCGCGGCACGGTTTGTGACATGGTCAACTTTCTTGCTACTAATACAGTAGCAAAGCTACATTTTTTGTAGCATAGTGCAAGGGGATGATGGAAAGTTAAGCCACCGCCACCGTCAGGCTGGCGCCATCGGCCTGCACCACCTTGACCCGGCTGCCGGCCGGCGCGTCAGGGCCGGCGACACGCCAGATCGTGTCGTCGATCCGCACGGTGCCGGTGCCGCCGACGATCGGCTTTTCCAGCGTGAATTCCCGGCCGATCAGCGCCTTGGTCCGGTTGTTGAGAAACGGGTTACTCAGGCTACGGCTGCCCTCGCTGCGCGCAAAGTGCCGCCACGCCGGCACCGCGGCGACCGCGAACACTGCAAACATCAGGAGTTGCGTCTGCCAGGACGGGCTGATCGCAAACGACACGAGCCCGACCAATAGCGCCGCGAGCCCGAGCCAGAACATGAAGACCCCCGGCGCGAGCAATTCCAGCGCCATCAGGACGAAGCCGAAGATCAGCCAGTTCCAGGTGCCTAACGTCGAAAATATGTCAGTCATGACACGAACCTCTAATCGATCTTCCAGATCAAGCTCCTACCGCGGCGGCGTAACCGGAGGCGGGGTCGGGCCAGCGTTCGGCACCGACGATGTCCGCCGTGCGGCGGCCGCAGCGGAAGCTACGCTCTCACCAAACGTCGCCTTGGCGATCTCGCCGATGCCGGCGAGCGAGGACAGCACGCTAGTTGCTTCCAGCGGGATCATCAGGATCTTCTGGTTCGGCGAATCCGCGAACTGTCCGAACGCCTTGATATACTTGTCGGCGATAAAATAGTTCAACGCGGCGACATCGCCCTTGGCGATCGATTCGGAGACCATCTGCGTCGCCTTGGCTTCCGCCTCCGCCAGGCGCTCGCGCGCCTCGGCGTCGCGGAATGCGGCTTCGCGGCGACCTTCGGCCTGCAAAATCTGACCCTGTTTGGCGCCTTCCGCGCGCAAAATTTCCGACTGGCGCTGGCCCTCGGCCTGCAGAATGTCGGCACGCTTGACGCGCTCGGCCTTCATCTGCCGGCCCATCGCTTCCACCAGATCGGCCGGCGGCACGATGTCCTTGATCTCGATGCGGTTGACCTTGAGCCCCCATGGCGAGACGGCTGCATCGACCACGCGCAGCAACCGCTCGTTGATCTCGTCGCGATGCGACAGCACCTGGTCGAGATCCATCGAGCCCATCACCGAGCGGATGTTGGTCATGGTCAAGACGATGATGGCCTGCTCGAGATTGGCGACCTCGTAGCTCGCTTTCGCGGCGTCGAACACCTGGAAGAACGCGACGCCATCCACCGTCACGGTGGCGTTGTCCTTGGTGATCACCTCCTGCTCGGGAATGTTGATCACCTGCTCCATCATGTTCATCTTGCGGCCGACGCGGTCGAAGTAGGGAATGATAAGGTTCAGCCCGGGCGACAGCGTGCGGGTGTATTTGCCGAACCGCTCGATGGTCCAATCATAGCCCTGCGGCACCGTTTTGACGCCCGCGAACAATGTGGCAATGACAAGTAGAACAAAGGCAATCGCGAAAATGTCGAAGCCACTCATAAAGTCCCTCCAAAGCCGGTAAGGTGCGTTGCTCGGCGCGATCTCTCATTTGTCTGCAACGGCGTAGGCCCGGTTCAGCCGGCTATTCTCAGTTTACGGTTATATAGCTAGGGAATCGTTTGCGGGCCACCAGATGTTCTTGGGCTCCGAACGGCGAGTTGGTTGTTGAGGTGGTTAAATCCAGCCTTGAAGCTCGCGCAAAACGAGTTGGCGGATCACGTCCATGCCGGGCTCACTGTCGTTCAGGCAGGGAATTGCGGAAAATTGCTCGCCGCCGTTGTGCTTGAAAATCTCGGCGTTTTCCTGCGCGATCTCCTCCAGCGTCTCCAGGCAATCGGCGGAGAAGCCGGGCGTCACCACCACAATGCGTTTCACGCCATCTCTCGCCAATTTTTCGATGGTTTTGTCGGTGTAGGGCTGCAGCCACTCGTCGGTGCCGAAGCGCGATTGAAACGTCAGGACCAGCTTGGAGGGATCAAGGCCCAGCCGCTTGCGCAAGCTTTCTGTTGTTGCGACGCACTGCGCGTAATAGGGATCGCCCTTGTCGACATATTTCTGCGGCATGCCGTGAAACGACGCCACGATCAGTTCAGGCTGGAATGGCAGAGCCGCCAGATGTTCTGACATCGAGACGGCGAGCGCTTCGATGTAATCGGGATTGTCATAATAAGGCGGGCTCACCCGCAGCGTCGGCTGCGCCCGCATGTCGGCGAGCGCGCGAAACACCTCGTCGCAGACCGTCGCCGAGGTCGCCGCGGAATACTGCGGATAGAGCGGCACCACCAGCAGGCGATCGCAGCCTTGCGCAGCCAGGGCATCGATGCGCGAGCGGATCGACGGATTGCCGTAGCGCATCGCCCAATCGACCACGACATGCTCGCGATCGGCAATCGCCGCCGCGAGCTTTTCGGCCTGCGACCGGGTGATGGTCTTGAGCGGGGATTCGCCTCTCTCGGCGTTCCAGATCTTCTGGTAGTCGCGCGCCTTTCGACTGGGACGCACCCGCAGGATGATGCCGTTGAGGATCGCTTTCCAGACGAGGCCCTGATCCTCGATCACGCGGGGGTCGGAGAGGAATTCCTTCAGATAGACCCGCACCCCCTGGGCATCGGCGGTATCGGGCGTACCGAGATTGACCAGCAGCACGCCGACGCGTTGCTCCAGGGCTGCCGGCGCCGTTGCATTTCTGGGGGGAACGACCGCGGTCATGATTTCGATGGCTTCGCGCGTTGCACCATCCTTGTCAAGATAACCGCCGGTTCGCTACGCTTCCCAACTGGCGGCTGGGCGCGCGTGCGCGGGGAGGAACCATGACGATCGCCGAATGGTGCGTTTTCGGAACGGTGCTGCTGTATCTGCTGACGATCGCATCGGTCAAATGGGCCGCCTACGGCCGTTTCGACAATGCCAAGCCGCGCGATCCCGCCTTCTACCAGGACCCGATCCGCGCCCGCGCCCTTGGCGCGCATCAAAACGGCATCGAGGCCTTTCCGTTCTTCGCAGTCGCCGTGCTGCTGGCGGAATTTCGGCTCGGGCCGCAGCGCCTGATCGATGAACTCGCGATTCTGTTTGTGATCGTGCGGATCGCCTATGTCTTCACCTATCTCGGCAACCGCCCGACGCTGCGCTCGATCCTCTGGAGCATCGGCTTCGCGATCAATATCACGATCTTCTTTCTGCCGGCGATCAAGGATTATTTGCCGGTGTGAGGTTGGCGCCCCGTCGTCCCTGCGAACGCAGGGAGCCATAGCCACCGCTGCTAATCGTTAAGGGAAAGTCGTCGACCATCCCCGCAATACAACATCCGCCGCGGCGTATCGGTCCCTGCGTTCGCAGGGACGATGGGGATGGAGATAGCCGTCATGCAAAATACGACCCTCGCGTTAAGCGAAATATTCTTGATTCCTGGGCTTGACGCGATTTCTGAAAATCAGAAGTGATCTGCCCATCGTTGCCTTGCCGCAGTTCGTAGGGTGCGCAAAGCGCAGCGTGCCCACCACCAAGCAGCACAGTCGGAGATAGTGGGCACGTCGCTAGTGCGCCCCTACGATGTCTCTATGTCGACGACGACTTGGCTCAGCCCAAATGCCGCTCCCGCGTCGCGATCAAATCCCGGATCTCCTTCGATATGGGGACCGGGCGATGGGTCTGCTGATCGGTGTTGACCCAGACGATCTCGCCGGTCACGAGCGGGTCACTCTCACCCTTCTGGAAGATCGCGAGTTCGAAGGTCATGCTCGAATTGCCGATCCGCGCCACCCGCGCTCCGACATCGAGCTCCCAGTCGAACCGGACCGGCGCCTTGTATTCGATGACGGATTTCACGACGTGGAAATCGACGCCGGATTTCTTGGCGTCGGCATATTGGTCATAGCCGAGCGCGCGAAAATATTCAGTGATGGTGGTGTCGAAATAGGTCAGATAATGCGCGTTGAAGACGACGCCCTGGCCATCGATCTCGGAGTAGCGCACCCGGAACGGGTGGAAGAACCAGAATTGCTCGCGTGACATGGGGATTCCCGGCTTTGCATGTTCGGGCCGCCTGCATAGCGCACCGGAGGTGTTTCATAAAGCCGGGCAAATTGGGTTACCGAAATAGAGCTGCAGAATCTATCGCGGTAGATTGTCGTCCCTGCGAACGCAGGGACCCATACGCCGTGCCGCAAGTTTTGAGAGACTCTGTTCGACGGCTTTCGTCTACCAACTTAATCCTGTTGTTATGGGTCCCTGCGTTCGCAGGGACGACAGTTCGTCGCGTGGATCGACGACAGTTCGTCACGTGCCTCACAAACACGTCGCGCGTTCGGCGGCGAGATAGCCGAACAACAGGCCCAAGCCGAACAAGAGCACCAGGCCGGCGGCGCCGAATTCGATGCCGCGCATGACCAGCGCGCCGCCGCCCTCGTGCCCGGCGCTCAGCCGCTTTGCCAGGCCCTTCGCCGATACGGCGATCACGGCGATAGCGGCGACCGTGATCGCAGTGCCGAGGCCCATCACGAAGGTCGCGGCGATGCCGGCCAGGAACAGGCCCTGCGCCAGCGAGAATACCAGCACCAGGATGGCACCCGAGCAGGGCCGCATGCCCACGGCAAAGATCGTCCCCAAGCCGCGCCGCCAGCCGCCGGGACCGGCGAGTTGGTCCGGTGTCGGCCCGTGCGAATGGCCGCAATGCTCGTCATGAACATGGTCATGACCATGGCCGTGATGATCGCCGTGATCATGATGATGGTGATGGGCATGGTCATGATCATGACCGTGATGATGAGCCGTGGCCGATGCCATCGCCAGCTCCGGCTTCGCCTGTAGCGCGCGCATAAAACCGCCGCCCTTGGTCCAGACCAGCCGGGCGCCCAGCGCCGCGATCAGCGCGTAGCTGACGATCTCGATCGCCTTCTCCGCGCTGCACATCGTCTTGGCCGTGGAAGAGAGCAGCCAGGCGAAGACGGCCACGATCGCGACCGCCACCAACGCCTGCAGGAACGCCGAGGCGAACGACAGCACGATGCCGCGCCGCGCGGTTTCCTCATTGGCGACGAGATAGGACGAGATCACTGCCTTGCCGTGGCCGGGGCCGGCGGCATGAAAAATGCCGTAAGCAAACGAGATTCCAAGCAGCGTCCAGACCGCGCTGCCGTCCGATTTCGCCGCGCGGATGGTGGCGGACATTTCGCGGTAGAATTCGGATTGCTTGGCCAAAATCCATCCGATCACGCCGCCGACCTGCGGTTCGGCCGCGGGACGAGGACCGCCGAACGGATTCTGCGCCATCAGCGCATGCAAGGCAGCATCGAAAATCACAACGGCCGCGATCGCCGCGGCCGTCATTGCGATACCTCGCGCGAGGCTCGTGGGGAGGATCCGCCTCATGGGCAGTTCACCGTGATCTTGTTGGCGAACATCGCGCCGTAATTGGAATTGTCGCCGTTCAAGAAATTCTGCTCGTTCAGGCGCTGGGTGTTGGCGGTCTCATCGTTCGGCCGCTGGAATTGCATCTGGCAGGCGGCGGGCGCGCCGATCAGCTTGATGGGATCTTTGTCTTCGAACTTGAAGTCGATGAAGTAGGAGGGGTCGAACACCTCCAGCGCCAACTGCTTCGAGGTCGCCGGCGCCTTCAGCGGCAGCACGAAATGCAAAGTCAGCGCGCTGTCCTTGTATTCGAGGTAATAGTCGACCGGCTCCTCGAACTTCGCCTTCTTGCCGTCGGCCTTGGCGAAGGTGAAATAGGCGAAGTCCTTCAGCGACTCGACATTGGTCTGTGCCAGCGGCGCCAGTTCCTCGCGGGTGTAGACGCCCTTGGTCTTGGTCGCGACACCCTGCAGCGCGTAGGTCGAGAACATGTCATCGAACGTCCAGGCGTGACGCACACCCGTCATCGCGCCGTCGGGCGCGTAGACCACCTCGCTCCTGGCGGTGATCCAGACGTGGGGATGGGCCTGCGCGGACGATGCGCCGGCTGACCACGCGACGATCAGGCTCAACAATCCGAACAGGGCACGCAAAATGTCGTCCCTGCGAACGCCGGGACCCATACGCCGTGTCGCTCGTTTTTGGCAGTGTGGCAAAAGTTTTTCCCTCACAATGAACACCAGGGGTTATGGGTCCCTGCGTTCGCAGGGACGACGAGGAAGCGGCGCCGACTATCAGGCCGCTGGCGTTGCTTCGAGCAGGCCGCGACGGCGCAACAGCGCGTCGGCCTCCGGCTCGCGGCCGCGGAAGGCGACATAGGCGTCCTCGGGGTTACGCGAGCCGCCCGACGAATAGATGTCGTCGTGCAGGCGTTTTGCCACCGCGGGATCGAAGATGTCGCCGGCCTCCTCGAACGCGCCGAAGGCGTCGGCGTCCATCACTTCCGACCACATGTAGCTGTAATAGCCCGATGCGTAATGATCGCCGGAGAAGATGTGGCCGAATTGGGTCGGCCGGTGCCGCAGCGCGATTTCGGCGGGCATGCCGATCTTCTCCAGCTCCGCCTTTTCGAACGCCGCCACGTCGCGGCTGGCAGCGGCCGGCTGGGTATGGAATTCGAGATCGACCAGCGCCGAGGAGACGAACTCCACGGTGGCAAAGCCCTGGTTGAATTTTCGCGCGGCGAGGAAGCGCTGCAGCAGGTCGTCCGGCAGCGGCTCGCCGGTCTGGTAGTGCTTGGCGAACTGCCGCAGCACCTGCGGCTGCTCCTGCCAATGCTCGTAGAGCTGCGAAGGCAGCTCGACGAAATCGGTGAACACGGATGTCCCCGACAGCGAAGGATAAGTCACATTGGACAGCATGCCGTGCAGGCCGTGGCCGAACTCGTGGAACAGGGTGCGCGCGTCGTCCGGCGACAGCAGCGATGGCTGGCCGTCCGCGCCCTTGGCGAAATTGCAGACATTGATGATCAGCGGGGCGACGTCGATGTCGAGCTTCTGCTGGTCGCGCAGCGAGGTCATCCAGGCGCCGGAACGCTTCGAGGGTCTCGCGAAATAATCGCCATAGAACAGCGCCTTGTGCTTGCCGGCGGCGTCCTTGACCTCCCAGACCCGGACGTCCGGATGCCAGACCGGAATGTCATTGCGCTCGGAGAAGGTGATCCCGAACAGGCGGGTGGCGCAGTCGAAGGCGGCCTCGATCATGTGGTCGAGCACCAGATAGGGCTTTATCGCCGCGTCGTCGAAATCGGCCCGCCGCTGCCGCAGCTTTTCGGCGTAGTAGCGCCAGTCCCACGGGGCGAGCGCGAAGTTGCCGCCCTCCTCCGCGATCAGCGCCTGCAGCGCGTCGCGGTCGGCGAGCGCCTGGGCCCGGGCCGGCTTCCAGACCCGCTCCAGGAGGCTGCGCACCGCCTCCGGCGTCTTGGCCATGGAATCCTCCAGCCGGTAGGCGGCGTAGGTCGGAAAGCCCATGATCTTGGCGGCCTCCTCGCGGAGCGCGAGGATCTCGACGATGGTGGCGTTGTTGTCGTTGGCGTTGCCATTGTCGCCGCGCGCGGTGAAGGCCTTGAAGACCTTCTCGCGCAGGTCGCGGCGGGAGGAGCTCTTCAGGAACGGCTCGACCGAGGAGCGCGACAGCGTCACGATTGCCTTGCCCGCCATCCCGCGCTCTTCAGCGGCGGCCTTGGCTGCGGCAATAAAGGCTTCCGGAAGGCCGTCGCGGTCATCCTCGCCGAGCTCCATGAACCAGTCCTGCTCGTCGCCGAGCAGATGGTGGCTGAACGCGGTGCCGAGCTGGGCCAGCCGCTCATTGATCTCGGCCCGGCGCTTCTTGGCGACCTCGTCGAGGCCGGCGCCGGCGCGGTAGAAGTTGGTGTACGTGCGCTCCAGGAGCCGCATCTGTTCGCCGGTCAGGCCGAGCGTGGCGCGGTTCTCGTGCAGCAACGCAATGCGGCCGAACAGCACCGCGTTCATCATGATCGGGTTCCAGTGCCGCGCCATCCGCAAGGAGACTTCCTTGTCGATCTCCAGGATCGCCGGATTGGAGTGCGCCGAGACCAGGTCGTAGAACACGGCAGAGACTTTCGCGAGCAGCTTGCCCGAGCGCTCCAGCGCCGTGATGGTGTTGGCGAAGTCCGGCACCGAGGGATCGTGGGTGATCGCCGCGATCTCGGCGGCGTGATCGGCAAAGGCCTGCTCGAAGGCGGGCAGGAAGTGTTCCGGCTGGATCTCGCTGAAGGGCGGTGTCTCGAACGGCGTCTGCCACGGCCGGAGCAGCGGGTTTTCGCCAGCTTCCGAAGGGGCCGCCGTCTGCAGGGTTTCTGACATCACAATTCCCGTTTTTGCCTCGTTTTCGTGGCTCGTTTTCTTGGGCTGAAACCGGCACCGATTTCGCTCGAAAACGCTCCAGAAGATGCGGCAATCTATAGCACGCGATGCGGCATTTTTGGGCCTTTTGCGCTTGATAGATGGGGCCTTTTCGGAGAGATTGCGCCCCCAAGAACAGGACCTTTTTCATGAGCCCACAGCCCGCCTCCACATCCTCCCGCCAGATCGTCTGGCCGAGCGTCATCACCGTCATTTCGGCTGCGATCCTGATCGGCGCGGAAGTGTTCGGCGCGGCGTTTGCCGGCGGCTGGGCGCTCGCGATCCTGTTCGGCCTCGACGACACCAGCGCGCACATCCTCCAGGCGGTGCTGTTCGGCATCGGCGTGCTGATCATGGTGGCGTTCATCCGCGGCGCGCAGCGCATCGAGCCGTTCTTCAAGCGCGCCTGACGCGCATTCAAGAAAGCGCTGCGGCACAGGCGCTAAAGCGTTCATCGCCTGTCTAAAAAAATCTTAACTTCCATTCATGTTTGTCGTGAGCCGTGCGCGCCGCGAACGCTTTCGTAAGCACACGTCGGGGAAATTTGTCCCCACCCTAAAAAAATTCTTGCGAAGCCGATTCAAAAGACTTATTTCCAGCCTTGCCCAATTTCGCACGTGCCTGTGGTCGTGTGTCAGTCGGTAGGTATCCGGACAAGAGGCCGGACAGCCGCCAAGGGATGAAGAACCGAGGGTCGTTTTTCGAAGCGGCCAGCATCTCTCTCAAGAGATGCCGTTGAAGGTCTCTCCATCCTTTGCAACCGTGACTGGCAGCCGGAGGCGAACCGGCGCACCCCGCTCTCAACGGGGGACGCGACTTAAAGCAACGACGGATCGGGCTTTTTTGGTCTCTACCGGCATTCCACCGCCGGCGCGGGCTACTGAAAAGGCTTGTCCTTCATTGCCAGGTGAGCGGGCGGGAAAATTCCCAACCAATCCACGGCAGCACAATTCGGTTCTTGAGTTCGAGGCTTCGTCGCGTCTCCATCGTGCGACAACGCCAAAGCACTCACGTCCGAGATCAAATTTGAACGGGACCCGTCGCTGGGCCGTTTGGAGGGTGCTATGACCGAACGTATTCAGGAATTCCTGCGTAACCGCCGCAGCGAGGGCCAGGACACCGAGCCGTGCCTCGTCGTCGACCTCGAAGTCGTGCGCGACAATTACCAGACCTTTGCCAAGGCGCTGCCCGACAGCCGCGTGTTCTACGCGGTGAAGGCCAATCCTGCGCCCGAAGTGCTGTCGCTGCTCGCCTCCATGGGCTCCTGCTTCGACACTGCAACCGTTGCCGAAATCGAAATGGCGATGGCTGCCGGTGCGACGCCGGACCGCATCTCCTATGGCAACACGATCAAGAAGGAGCGCGACATCGCGCGCGCCTTCGCGCTCGGCATTCGCCTGTTTGCGGTCGACTGCGCCGCCGAAGTCGAGAAGATCGCGCGCGCCGCTCCCGGCGCAAAAGTGTTCTGCCGCATCCTCTATGACTGCGCCGGCGCTGAATGGCCGCTGTCGCGGAAGTTCGGCTGCGACCCGGAGATGGCGGTCGAGGTGCTCGACCTCGCCAAGCGTCTTGGGCTGGAGCCGGTCGGCATCTCGTTCCATGTCGGCTCGCAGCAGCGCAAGGTGAAGGCGTGGGACCGCGCGCTGGCGATGGCCTCGACGGTGTTCCGGGACTGCGCGGAGCGCGGGATCAACCTGTCCATGGTCAACATGGGCGGCGGTTTCCCGACCAAGTACCTCAAGGACGTTCCCCCGGTCGTGCAGTACGGCCGGTCGATCTTCCGTGCGCTGCGCAAGCACTTCGGCAACCAGATCCCGGAGACCATCATCGAGCCGGGCCGCGGCATGGTCGGCAACGCCGGCATCATCGAGACCGAAGTCGTCCTGATCTCCAGGAAGAGCGACGAGGACGAGGTGCGCTGGGTGTATCTCGACATCGGCAAGTTCGGCGGCCTCGCCGAGACGATGGACGAGTCGATCCGCTACGCCATCCGCACGCCGCATGACGGCGCGGAAATGACGCCGTGCGTGCTCGCAGGCCCCACCTGCGATAGCGCCGACGTGCTGTACGAGAAGATGCCGTACCCGCTTCCGGTAACGCTCGAGATCGGCGACAAGCTGTTGATCGAAGGCACCGGGGCCTACACGTCGACCTACTCGTCGGTGGCGTTCAACGGCATCCCGCCGCTGCGGACCTACCACATCTGACGCCTCGTTAGAGGCTCGAATAACGGGAGCCGGTGCGCCGGCTCCCTCCCTTCATTGCCGATTTTCTGACAACGCTTCGCGCGGCCTGCCTGCCGTGGAAGCGGGGACTGACGTGCCATGACTGCTTTGCGGAAGACCACTGCCGTCCTCATCTCCGATGCCGCTCCGTTTGCGATCCGCAGCGAGCGGGCCTCGGACGTCGCCGCGCGCGAGGCGCTGCTGGATGCCTGCTTTGGCGACAACCGCCATATGCGCACCTGCCAGCGCCTGCGCGACGGACGCACGCCCGCCGAAGGCCTCAGCCTTTCGGCCGTGAGCAAGGGCCGGCTGGTCGGTACGTTGCGGTTGTGGCACGTCAGCGCCGGGGGCATCCCGGCGCTCATGCTCGGCCCGCTGGCGGTGGAGGCATCCTCCCGCCAGCTCGGGGTCGGGGCTGCGCTGATGGACCACGCGCTCGCGGCGGCGAAGGCGCGTGGCCATCGCGCGGTAGTTCTGCTGGGCGATGCGCCGTACTACGCCCGCTTCGGCTTCTCGACCGCGAAGACCGGCGAGCTATCGCTACCGGGCGCCTTCGAGCGCGACCGCCTGCTCGGCCTGGAGTTTTGCGAAGGCGCGCTCGACGGCGCCTGCGGCATGATCGTTCCAACCGGTGCACGCTTGCCGAAAACAAAGGCAGTGCGGGCCAGGAAGACTAAGACCTTGCTCCTGCCGCGCGTGGCCTGATCGTCGACGACATTCTCGTGCGTCGCCGGCGCGCCGCCGGCCTCTGACTTCACCCGGCATTCCCGGTGACGTCGCCAGGGGTTGCGCGCGCCGAGGAAAAGCCCTTAAACCGCGCCCATCCCGCCGCCGGATCATTCCCAGGATCGTTCCCAAGATCGAGGTTCCGATGCCCCGCCGCCTGATTTCCACCGGCTCGCCGTTCGAGAAGACCGCCGGCTACAGCCGTGCCGTCATCGACGGCGATTTCGCCTTCGTCGCCGGCACCACCGGCTACGACTACGCCACGATGGTCATACCAGCCGATGTCACAAGCCAGGCACGTAACTGCTTTAGGAACATCGAGGCGGCGCTCAAGGAAGGCGGCTTCGCGATGGCCGACATCGTCCGCGCCACCTACTACATCACCGACATTGCCGATGCGGACGCCTTCTTTGCGGTCTGCGGCGAAGTCTTCGGCGAGATCCGTCCGGCCACAACCCTGCTGGTGGTCGCCGGCCTCTACAAGCCCGAGATGAAGATCGAGATCGAAGTCACGGCCAAGCGCCGCACCGCCTAATCCCTCCATTCCCACGAATTTCTGTTTCCGGAGACCAACTGATGAACGCACTCGCAAAAATTCACGCGAAAGTCACTGGCCCCATCGTGATGATCGGCTTCGGTTCGATCGGCAAGGGCACGCTGCCCTTGATCGAGCGCCATTTCGACTATGACAAGTCGCGCTTCGTCATCATCGATCCGCATGAGGATGGCGAGCTCGCCAAGAAACACGGCGTGCGCTTCATCAAGCAAGCCGTGACCCGCGACAATTATCGCGAATTCCTGATCCCGCTGCTCACCGAAGGCGGCGGCCAGGGATTCTGCGTCAACCTCTCCGTCGACACCTCCTCGGTCGACATCATGACCATGTGCCGGGAGATCGGCGCGCTCTACATCGATACCGTGGTGGAGCCCTGGGCGGGTTTCTATTTCGACAAGAACATCGGTCCCGAAAAGCGCTCCAACTACGCCCTGCGCGAGACCTTGCTCGCCGCAAAGCACAAGAGTCCGGGCGGCACCACCGCCGTCTCCACCTGCGGTGCCAATCCCGGCATGGTATCCTGGTTCGTCAAGCAGGCGCTGCTCGATATCGCCCGCGACACCAACACGCCCTTCAACGAGCCGAAGAGCCGCGAGGGTTGGGGCCAGCTCGCGCAGAAGCTCGGCGTCAAAGGCATCCACATCGCCGAGCGCGACACCCAGCGCTCCAGGAATCCGAAGCCGATGAATGTGTTCGTCAACACCTGGTCGGTGGAAGGGTTCGTGTCCGAGGGCATGCAGCCGGCCGAGCTCGGCTGGGGCACCCATGAGAAATGGATGCCGGACAACGGCCGGCAGCACACCGAAGGCTGCGGGGCTGCGATCTATCTGTTGCAGCCCGGCGCCAACACGCGCGTCCGTTCCTGGTGCCCGACGCCGGGCGCGCAATACGGCTTCCTCGTCACCCATAACGAGTCGATCTCGATTGCTGACTATTTTACGGTGCGCGATGGGACGAAGGTGGTCTACCGCCCGACCTGCCATTACGCCTACCACCCGGCTAATGACGCCGTGCTGTCGCTGCACGAGATGTTCGGCGCGACCGGCAAGATGCAGTCGTCGTGGCACATCCTCGACGAGAACGAGGTCGTCGACGGCATCGATGAACTCGGCGTGCTGCTCTACGGCCACGGCAAGAACGCCTATTGGTACGGCTCGCAACTCTCGATCGAGGAGACCCGCCTCGTCGCGCCCTACCAGAACGCCACCGGCATGCAGGTGTCGTCGGCGGTGCTCGCCGGCATGGTGTGGGCGCTGGAAAACCCCGAGGCCGGCATCGTCGAGGCCGACGAGATGGACTTCCGCCGCTGCCTGGAAATCCAGATGCCGTATCTCGGCCCGGTGAAAGGCTTTTACACCGACTGGACGCCGCTGTCGGACCGGCCCGGCCTGTTCCCGGAGGATATCGACACTTCGGATCCCTGGCAGTTCAGGAACGTGCTGGTGCGCTGAGCGCGCCGGCGCGAGGAGGGCTGGAAGCGCGGCGCGCCAGCCATTGCGGGAATCGAAGTGCGGCTGATGGGGGTGCACAACCATAACGTGACACCACCACAGCCGTGCCGGTGACCAATGAGCGGAAATTCAGCCCTCGTCCCTTTCTCAACGCTGATATCTGCCCGCGTCGCGATTGCCCTGATATTCCTGCAGCTCTGCCTGGGACCTGCTTTCGCCGCCGGGGACGGATGCATGGCCAGTTACTACCGTGCCAAATCACCGGCCTGCGTTGACGACACGCGGGCGCAACTCCGGCAAATGGCCGCGAACAGGCAGGCTGAACCCAACACTATTATCGGCTTCCTTGCCGAGTTGTTCAGGAATTCTCCGCAGGAGCGCGAGCGTGTTCTGAGCGCCGAGCCCTCAAACTATATGAAGTCGGTGGATGTCATCAGCCTGTATCGGGCCGGCCTGCCGGTCGAGGCGCAAAAATTTGCCGCCGCCAACAATCTTTCCGGCCTGTCCGACAAATTGCGCGCAGTGCGGATTGCGCCGCTGGACGCGGTAAAGCCATCCTCGATTCCGAGCGACAACGACCTCCTGATCGGCGCGTACATGGGGTCAGGCGACACGACGCTGATCCGAAGAATTCTCGACAACTATGCCACCGCTGACGACGCAATGGCGAATGACGGTTTGCGCGTCGGATTCATGATGAGCAAATTCGGGCCGGGCCTCGCTCCGAAGGGGCGTGACAGTGTAATGGCAAAGGTCCTCTGTGAAAAATACGACTGCAAGGTGGATCAGACGAAATTCCTTCGGGTCATGACATTGGGAATGGCGATGTGGTCGCTGCAATCGCTGTCGGCGCAGGACGACGGCATCAAGAAGACGTTGTCCGACTTCTTTTCCCGCGATGCGCGCCTCAAGAACCTTTTTGCAGCCGAGCAGGCCGCTTTCGGAAACTACATGACCGCAATCATACTCGTTTCGACTTTCCAGAAGGATCGCACCGGAGCGGACCAGGACCGGACCTACGAGCTGATGAACAAGTCCGCTTCGATCTACGAGAATCTTGGGTCCGGCAAGGAGGCTTTTGAGCCCTTCCAGAATCTCAACAAGAAGTAACGCGATACTCGCGACAACGCGGCGCAGGCCTAGTTTCCTGCTGCAGTGCACAGTGCTCTGTTCGATTCCGGCGCCAAAACGGCGCCCGGGTGCCTGGCCATCGTAACCCTCGATTAATTCAATCGCGCGATCCTGAAGAGTAATTTTCTGCGAGGGCCAAGACCGTCGCCGCAGTTTTTGAGCGACGGCTCCGGTTGGAGCCACCAACATGCGCGTCATCATTGCCATCGTTCTGGCGGCCGCGGCGCTGGCTGCGTGCACGCCCGAGAGCGGCAGCCATGCCGAGGTGACGGGCTCGATCGACAATTGCGCGCGCAAGCTCTACAGCCAGTACAATCCGAAGGACAAGAAGCAGTGCGTCGCGGTGTGCATCGCCTGCGAGCGCGGCGTGGTGACGACCTGCTCGACCGCCTGCACGCTCCGGGGCGCGATCTGATCGTACGGTGGCTCGCCCTTCACTTCGCCATGTAATCGAACGCGACCGTTCCGAGGCCGAGTGTCAGATCGGCCTTGAAATGCAGCGCGGAGACCACTTCGCGCACCGGGAGCCGCGCGACGTCGGCGAGCGCATGCGGGAAAAGGCCGAGCGCCGCGGGGCCGGTCCAGGCCTCCTTCAGCGTAATGTCTTCGAGATAATAGCGCACCAGCTCGCAAATCCGTGGGCGCCCGTCGACATGCGGGATGATCTTGAGCATGAAGTTCGGCGCCTTCATCGCTTTCAGCACCGCATCGTGATCGACCGGGCGGTGCTTGTAGCCCATGGTGGCGGAGGCGCACAGCACCGAGCCGTAATGCAGCGTGCCGACCAGCACATCGCTCTCGACGGCGATCTTCGGCGACGCCAGCTTTTTCGGAAAGCCCCAGAGCTCGCGGCCGCCGGCGATCGGCCCCTCGTCGTCCAGATACATCGAATGAACGTAGATGCCCTCCTCGCCCTTGAAACGGACCGGGATAACCTGGCCGGTCTCGGTGTAATCGCCGAAGCCGGTCGAGTCAGGCATGCGGATGAATTCGTATTTGACGACGGCCTCCGCGACTTCGAGCGGCTCGGGCACCACGGCGGCAAGCGCCTCAGGGTCGGTACGATAGGTGATGACGAAAAATTCGCGGTTGAAGAAACGGTACGGTCCCGGCGGGAACGACGGGTTGGTCAGCGGCATCGAATAGGCGGTTCGCCTGACGTCATCGATCTTCATCGCTTGCCCCTTTTGTCATCTGCACTGAGATTATGGAGCAGACGATGGCAGCGAGCGAGGCTGAAGAATCGGCACAACGTCACGATGCCGTCATAACAGTCAGACGACGCCGCCGAGATAGAGCCGCTTGACGATATCGTTGGCTTTCAATTCATCGACCGACTGCGCAGCCACCGCGATCTCGCCGTGGACGATGATGTAGCCGCGATCGGCGATGCGGATCGCCTGGTTGAAATTCTGCTCCGCCATCAGCACGGTCAGGCCGGCGCGCTGCTTGAGCTCGCCGATCTTCGCAATGGTCTGCGACACGAGTAACGGCGACAGCCCGACCGACGGCTCGTCGATCAAGAGCAGCCGCGGCGACGACATCAGCGCGCGCGCAATCGCCAGCATCTGCTGCTGTCCGCCGGACATGGTGCCGGCGAGCTGGCTGCGCCGCTCCTTCAGCACCGGAAAGGTGTCGAAGACGAGCGCGAGATTCTGCTGGATGGCGCTGCGGGCCATTTTCCTGAACGCGCCGAGCATCAGGTTTTCCGTCACCGTCAGCTTGGGAAACAGCCGCCGCCCCTCCGGCACCAGCGCCACGCCGAGATCGACGATCGCCTCGGGCGAGAGCTTTGTGAGGTCATGCGCCACGCCGTCGATCGACAGCGCGAGCCGGCCGCTATCCGGGCGCACCAGGCCCATGACGCATTTCATGAGCGTGCTCTTGCCGTTGCCGTTGGTGCCGAGCAAGGCCACCGTCTCGCCGGCCTCGACATGCAGCGTGACGCCGCGCAGCGCCTTGACGGCCCCGTAGCCAGCATCGAGGCCTTCGATGGCAAGGCTAAGTGCCAAGATAGGCCTCCTGCACCCGCTTGTTGGCCATCACCTCGGCTGGCGCGCCGAGCGCGATGATTTTTCCGGCGTCGAGACACATCACCCGTTCCGAAAAGCGCATCACCGCCTGCATGATGTGCTCGATCATAATGATGGTGATGTCTTCCTCGCCAAGGCTGATCAGGAGATCCAGCACCTCGTCGACTTCGGAAGACGACAACCCGGCCATCGCTTCATCCGAAATCAAAAGCTTCGGACGAACCGCCATCGCGCGCGCGAGCTCCATCTTGCGCAGCTCCACCTGGCTCAGCGTATCGCTCGCGGCGCCGGCTTTTGAGGCGAGCCCCATCCGCGTCAGAATCGACATCGCAACTTCTTCCTCCGCCGCGGCTGAACCAGCGGCGGCGAAGTCGAGCCCGACCATGAGGTTTTCCAGCACCGTCATGCTCCTGAACGGCCGCGGAATCTGGAAGCTGCGGGCGATGCCGCGGCGCGCGCGTAAGTGCGGTGGCAATTGCGTGATGTCCTCGCCGCAGAACACCACGCTGCCGACCTGCGGCTTCAACGCGCCGGAGATGCAGTTGATCAGCGTGGTCTTGCCCGAACCGTTCGGGCCGATCAGGCCGAACCGTTCGCCCTTTCGGATATCGACGCTTATATTGTCGAGCGCTGTGAAGCCGCCGAAGGTCCTTGTCAGAGTCCCCACCTGCAGCAGGGGTGCGTCGGCGGCTGCTGTATTCATTGCTTGCCCCCCGCGCGCAGACGGTAGCGCGGCCGCAATAGCCCAATGATGCCCTTCGGCGCGCCGACTACGAACAGCACCAGCATGATGCCGAGCACCAGCACGTTAACTTCCGAGGAGATGGTCACGGCCAGGAGCTGTTGCGTCGAGCCGAGCAGGATGGCCCCTAACACCGGGCCGATCCAGTGCGCGGTGCCGCCGATCAGCGCCATCGCCAACGCCGAGACCGAGTAGCTCAGGTTGAACGCCGAGGACGGATCGGCATATTGCAGGTACATGGCAGCGGGGGCGCCGGCCGCGGAGATCAGCGCGCCCGAGATCATGCAGGCGATCAGTTTCAGCCTCAGCGTCGGCACGCCGGTGCATTCGGCCGCGAGTTCGTCGTCCCTGAGCGCCTGCAGGCCGCGGCCGATCCGGGAATTCTGGATGTAGCGCGCGATCGCAATGGCGATGACGACCAGGACGGCCTGCACGAAAAACAGCATCTTCACATAGCTGTCGAACGGCGCCGTCACCGGCGGCCGCTGGATCTGGATGCCGGCCGCGCCGCCGACGAACCGCCAGTTCATCACAAAGGTCTCGATGATGATCGCTAGCGCAATCGTCGCGATCGAGAAGAAGATGCCGCGCATCCGCAAAGTGAGGAGGCCAACGCCAAAGCCGAGCGTCATGCCGACGACGGCGGCGGCTGCGATCTGCACCACGAGCGGCGCGCCTGTCGCGTTGAACAGCGCTACCGCTGTGTAGACGCCGACGCCGAAAAAGGCGTTGGTGCCGAAATTGACGTAACCGGCGTAGCCGCCGAGGATGCTCCAGGCAACCGCAAGCGCGATGAACTGCAGGATGACGTAGCCGGCAAAAAACGGATATTCGTTGCGGACGATCTGTGTCATCGACAGCACGGCGACCAGGAAGACGGCGACGGCGGCCCAGAATGCAATGCTGTGGCTGCGCTTGTTCATCGGCCGAGCAGACCTTGCGGCCGGACGGCGAGCACACCGAGCAGCATTGCGAACGAGATTGCCGGCGCCCAGGAGGCGCCGAACAACGTCAGCACGATGGATTCAGCGACTCCGAGGATGATGGCGGCGATCAGCGTGCCGCTGATGCTGCCGAGCCCGGCCATGACGACGACGCAGAAGGTCCGCCCGATATAGGCGCGATCGAGCGTCGGCTCGACCGGCGCCACGATGATCAGGAGCGCGCCGGCGATGCCGAGCACGGCGGTGGCGATGCCGAAGGCAAATTGCTTGATGCGGACCGGATTGGCGCCCATCAGCCGCAGCGCCTCCTCGTCCTGCGCGACCGCGCGGATCGCGCGGCCCATGAAGGTTTTCGACAGATACACGGCAAGGAGCACCGTCAGCGCCAACGCCACCGCGAACGCCACCAGTTGCCGGATCGGTATCCGAAACTCGCCGAACCGCCACGACTTGCCGATATAGGTCGCGGAAACCGAGCGCTGGTCGACGCCGAATTGCAGGATGATCAGCACCTCGATGATGAAGGCGATGCCGAAGAAGAACGCAATGCCGCGGACGGCCGCATCGCTACCGCGCCGCTCGAAGGTCTCGTAGTAGATGCGGTAGGCCAGCAGGCCGAACAGGAAAAACAGCGGCGTGATGGCGAGGCCCGCCAGCAACGGGTCGATGTCATAGCTCTCGTTGAGCTGGTACACGCCATAAGACGCCAGCACCAGGAATGCCGGATGCGCGACATGGGGAACGTCGAGCAATCCGAACGAGACGGACAAGCCGACACTGACGGCTGCATAGAAACAGCCGAGCAGCACGCCGAGCACGACTGCCCCAAGCAGCAGGTCCATCGAAAACAATTCAAGTCCCCCCTTGGCCCTGAGCCGGAAAAGCCATGAGGCCTAGTTTCGGGCAGCCTCGAAGGGAGCGATGAGCTCTCCGGTTTTCAATTTATCAGGAAATAGAATCACCTGCTTGCCGGAGGAGCGGAACTGTTCGATATCCTTGTCCTTAACACCGCGGAACTGGGCCTGCAGTGTCGCGGTTTCCTTGCGCTCGCCATCCGCAGAAAAAGCGATCGGGCCGACGATGGTCTTGTGTTCGTTCTCGCGCAGGTATTTCGCGATGCCCTTTTGGTCGAGCGACTTGGTCGCGCCGACCGCCGCCTCGATCATCTGGCCCATCGCATAGCCGAACGGCGCCAGATAATAGCCGAGCGGATCGACCTTGGCCTCGACGGCGCGCTTGGTGTACTTGTCGAAGAACTCCTTGGTGCCGTCGAAATACATACTCTTTTCCGGCAGCCAGGTATTGTAGTTCACGACGCCGTTGAGCAGCGAGCCGAGGTTCGACATTACAGCGGCAAATTGCAGGCCGACCATGCCGCCGCCGAAAATCTTGACGCTGTCGCCGATCCCGATCTCGTTCACGGCACGCAGGATGCCGGCCGAATCCGGCGGGTAGGACGCGACATAGACGATGTCGGGCTTGGCCGCCTTCAACGCGCGAATGATGGACGAAAATTCAACCGTGTTCGGCGGGTAGACCTGGTCGAAAACGATCGGGATATTGCGCTTCTTGGCGACATCCCGTGCCGTGAGCGCGAGGTTTTGCGCGAATTCCTGATCCGCCGTTAACAGCGCCATGTTCTTGCCGCCGGCCTTTTGCGCCAAGTCGAGGAACGAAGCCGCCCAGCTATCGGCCGGCCCCCAGGGTGCATTGTTGAACCACATGTCGTGGCCGACTTTACTGTTCACCTGGAACGAGAAATTCCCCATCAGCAAAAGGCCGCGCTGCTTGACGAACGGCATGATCGGCGCGGTCGGTACCGTTGCATAGGGCGCGAACAGCAGGTCGACCTTGTCGACATCGACCAGCTTGGCGTAGATCGCGGGCGTCTCCGATGCACTCGACTTGTCGTCATAGACGACCAGTTCGACCTTGCGGCCGAGCAGCCCACCCTTGGCATTGACGTCGTCGCGCCAGATCTCGATGCCAAGCAGCGACGCCTTGCCGCCGCCGGCGAGGCCGCCGGTCTGCGGCATCGACATGCCGATCTTGATCGGCGGCTGCTGGGCAAGCGCGCTCGACCCGTGCCCTACCACCGCGACGGCCATTGCGCCGCCCAGGAATGTTCTGCGTTTCATCGATTCCCCCTTATGTCGTTGTATTTCTGCGTCCGCCGGATCTTCGCCCGGCTGCGGTGAAGTGGATCGCGTCAGTTCCGGGCTAGCCGCCGGCACCCGCCGGGGTCGGTTCGCTTTTGGCTTGTTTCATGATCGCCGACGGATCGGCGCCGACGCGCCCGCTGGTCTTGTCGGCGGCGCTTTCGCGCGACAACCGCATGTCGAAGCGGATGCTCGGCATGCCCTTGATCGGGCAGTCCGGATCATTGGCCACGACGTCGACAGCAAGATCGCCGGATGAGCCGAACACGACATCATCGGCCAGATGAGGATCGTCACGCAGATAGAGCGCGGTGACGAGTTCGCGATAGCCAGGCGCGTCGACCAGGAAATGAATATGCGCCGGTCGCATGCCATGTCGCGCCTGCGCCTTCACCATCGCGCCGACCGGGCCATCCATTGGGATCGAATAGCCGAGTGGCTTGACGGTGCGCAGCACATAGAGGCCATCCGCGTCTGTCGTGAACACGCCGCGGTAGTCGACCGAGGTCGCGCTGGCCTGGATGTCATAGAGGCCATCAGCGCCGGTCTGCCAGATCGAGACGGTGGCGCCCGCGACCGGTTTGCCCGCGGCATCGGTGACGCGGCCATACAACGCGCACTCGCTGCCGGGCTTCGGATTCTTGGCGATCGAACTGCCGGCTGCAAGCGTCGGCGTGGCCTCGCGGTAGAACGGGCCGAGCAGGCTGGTGTGGGTGGCTTCCTCGAGCGCGGTCGCGTCGTGCAGTCCGTTCACGAGCGCCGAGAGGCCGAGCGTGTCGGATAGCAGGATGAATTCCTGCCGTTCCGGCGAACACATCTTGCCGGCGGCAGTCATGAATTCGATGCCCTTGATCCATTCCGCGGGCGTCAGGTTGACCTCGCGGGCGAAGGCATGGAGATGTGTTACCGCCGACGCCATGATCTCCTTCAGGCGAGGGTCGGGCGTCGTCGCCATCTGGTCGAGCACGGCGTCCGTGATCGTTTCCGGCGTTAACTCACGCATGCGTCACTCCCTGAGCTGCCGGCTGTTGTTCGACCTGCCAGCTGTTTTGCAGCAAGCCTAACCGCTTGTTGGGGATCAACACAAGGCGTTCGAAGGCGAGGGCCGGCGCCCTCTCCTGCGAATTGATACGGGCGAATAGGTCGCATGGCCCACACATTCGCGCATCAAACGAGCGCGGCAGGGCCTCAGCCCACGATTTTGCGATTGCGCAATCGGCGCAACGGCAGTGGGATCATTTTTCCTTTTCGCGGATCGGTGGCGCGGTCTTCTCTGCCGGCGCCGGCGGCAGCGCGGGCTGAGCGCCCGATTTCTGCGCATCCGGGTCAGGACGGGCCGGCTGCGGCGGAATGTCTGATGGCCTTTGCCCGGTCGTGCCGGGTTCGGACGGCGCGGCGGGCGCGGACGGCTTCGTTTCCGCGTCGGGCGTCGATTGCGTCGGCGGTGTCGCCTGCGCGACGTGCTGTGAATCGCGCGCCACGATCTCGGTCAGCGACAGCGCCGAAATGATTAGCCCGACCGCGATCAACGTGGACGCGCCCAGCATTTCCCTTCGGTATTTGCGTAGACGGGCATCAGCCGGCATATCGTTCGACCCACAAATGGTTCGTGGGCCCAACGGCCGGCAAGGCGCATAGTTCCGCGGGGAACCTGCTTCGTCACCTCTCCGAGACCCCTAAAATTCCAGCATCCCGGCGTCGCCGTCCTCGGTGCCGAAGGCCAGCAACGTGCCCTTCGCGTTCCAGGTCAGCGCCGAGACCGGCTCGCTGCCGTTGCGACGCACCAGAATTTCTGCGCCGTCCTCGAGCCGCACGATCAGCACGGTGCCGTCACTATAGCCTGCGGCCATGATGTCCTGCTTCGGATGACAGGCGACCATGGAAACGCGCGCCTGCAGCGGCGCCAGCATAGCAGGCTCCTTGCCCATCGGACCGTCCTTGCTGGCGAACGGCCAGATGATCACGCTGTCCGCACCCGACGTGGCGAGCCCCTTGCCGCCCGCGCTCCACGACATCGAGCGGACGCGGCCGGGATAGCCGCTCATCCGCATGTGCCTGTTATCGGCGAGCCGCCAGCCATGCAGCGCCGGCTCGTGCATCGCGGTGACCAGGAACTTGTTGTCGGGGCTGAAGGTGACGGCCAGATGCGAGCCGGCCCATTCCAAAAATTCCGGATTCGCCGCCATGTTGGGAAACCACAGCGTCACGCCGTTGTAATGGGCGACCGCCACGCGCAGGCCTTTTGGCGCGAAGGCGAGGCCGCCGACGGTCGACGGCGCGTCAAAAGTCCTCTCCTCGCCCTTGCCACTGCGGACGAACGCCGTCTTGCCAGCCGACCAGGCAACCGCGCCATCGGAATGCAGCGCGACATTGTCGATCCAGCGCCGTTTGGCGTCGGTCGCAAGCACCGACGTCTCTCCCTTTGCATTCAATGCAACCAGCTTGCCGTCGTCGCCACCGGTGACGACGCGCTTGCCATCGGACGTGGTGCAGAGGATGGCGCCGCCGTGCACGACCACATGGGAGATTTCTCCGGTGGCATCGGCAATTGCGACTTTTTCCTCGGCACAGACGAAGGTGGCGCGCTCGCCGAGGAAATGCACGGCGGAGACGGGAGCACCGACCGCGACGGATTTCACGCGGTCGGTCAGGGATGCAATGGTGAGTTGTTCGGAAGACATGGTTTCCGTCTCACGCAGCAATGCAGCTTTCGAAACCTTCGCGGATCGTCTTTTCCGGCAACTCGCGGCCGATGAAGACGACGCGACTTTCGCGCGGCTCGCCTTCCTTCCACTTCCGCTGATGATCGCCTTCCAGCATCATGTGCACACCCTGGAACACATAACGGTCGTCGTCGTCGGTGAAGGAGAGGACGCCCTTCGAGCGCAGGATCTTCTGGCCCTCGGTGGCGACGAGGTTTTGCAGCCACGGCATGAATTTGGTCGGGTCAAGCGGCTTGTCCGACCGCAGCGACAGCGATTGCATCTCCTCGTCGTGGTAGTGCTTCAGCCCGCCGTGGCTGTGGCTGTGATCGTGATGGTCATGGGCATGATGATGATCATGATCGTGATGGTGATGATCGTCGCCGGCGTCGAGGAATTCCGGCTCGATCTCCAGAATGCGATCGAGGTCGAACGCGCCGCGTTCCAGCACGTCTGATAGCGCGACCTTGCATCGCTCCGTACGGTGCAGCTTTGCATATGGATTGATGCCGCGAATTCGGGCCTCGACTTCGGCCAATTCCGGTTTGGAGACGAGGTCGGTCTTGTTCAGCACGATGACGTCGGCAAACGCGATCTGGTTCTTGGCTTCCGGCGCGTCCTTGAGACGATCGCTCAGCCATTTGGCGTCCGCCACGGTGACCACTGCGTCGAGCCGCGCGTTCTTCTGCACATCTTCGTCGACGAAGAAGGTCTGCGCCACCGGCGCCGGATCGGCCAGCCCCGTGGTCTCGACGATGATGGCGTCGAACTTGCCCTTACGCTTCATCAGGCCATCCATGATGCGGACGAGGTCGCCGCGCACGGTGCAGCAGATGCAGCCATTGTTCATCTCGAACACTTCCTCATCGGCGCCGATGATGAGGTCGTTGTCGATGCCGATCTCGCCGAATTCATTGACAATGACGGCGTACTTCTTGCCGTGGTTTTCCGACAGGATGCGGTTGAGCAGCGTGGTCTTGCCGGCGCCGAGATAGCCCGTCAGCACGGTCACTGGAATTTTTTGGGACGAAAGTTCAGACATAATGGCTCCGGAGCGGAAATGGTTTTGCGCACCGGCAGCAGGGAGGCCCCTGCCCTATGGGCTCAGCGCGCTGGTCAGGGCCTTTATATTGTGCCTGACCATCGCAATGTAAGTGGGAGAATCGCCCTTTTCGCCGGTCAAGCTGTCGGAATAGAGCGTTCCGCCGACTCTGGCGCCGGTCTCGGCCGATATCCGGCCCATCAGGCGGGGATCGCTGATATTTTCGAGAAAAACTGCCGGTATTTTGGTCGCCCTGATCTGGGTGATGATCTTTGCGACATCGCGGGCACTGGCCTCGGATTCGGTCGATACGCCGACCGGCGCAATGAATTCGATGCCATAGGCGGCGGCGAAATAACCGAACGCGCCGTGGGTCGATATCACCTTGCGGCGGCCGTCAGGAATTTTGGCGACCGTCTCGCGCACCTCGCGGTCCAATGCGTCGAGTTGCGCCAGATAGGCGCTGGCGTTGGACTTGAAGGTTTCGGCACTGGCGGAATCGGCGGCCACCAGCGCGTCGCGGATATTGGCCACGTAGATCTTGGCGTTGGCGACTGATTGCCAGGCATGAGGATCAGCTACCGAGCCGAGCTTGAGCGGTGTAATGCCGGTAGTCGTGGTTACGACGGTCGCCTTTCCGCCGGCGGATTTGACGAGCCGCGACAACCAGCCCTCGAACCCAAGACCATTGACGAACACCAGCTTTGCACCCGCAACCCGTTTGGCGTCCGAGGGCGCCGGCACATAAACATGCGCATCGCCGTCGGGCCCGACCAGCGTCGTGAGCTCGACGCGATCGCCGCCGACCTGGCGAACGAAATCGCCGATGATTGAGAAGCTCGCAACGACGTTGAGGCGATCCGCGGCGCGGGCCGGGCCTGCGACCGCGAGCATGGCGAGAACGATAGGCCAGTACCGGATCATGACTACGCCTCGAGATGACGGCCGGGAAACATCTGCCGGACCAGACCGCTAACAGGGCCGAACAACAGCGATGCGACATACAGCACCGCCGCGATCAGGATGACCGCGGGGCCTGAAGGAATTTTGGTCTGAAACGACAGCACCAGTCCGGCATAGCCCGAGACAATTGCGCTTGCGACCGCGATGCAGATCATGCCGGTGATGTCGCGCGACCAGAACCGGGCGATGCCGGCGGGCAGGATCATCAGTCCGACGCCGAGAAGCGTGCCGAGCGCGTGAAAGCCGTTGACCAGGTTGATGACGACCAGCGCCAGGAACGCCAGATGCGCGGGCGCGCCGGCGCGCGAGACGGTGCGCAGGAACACCGGATCGACGCATTCGATCACGAGGGGGCGGTAGATTACGGCCATCACCAAGAGTGTAATCGTGGCGTTGAAGGCGATCACCAGCAGCGTCTGGTCGTCCATCGCGAGGATGTTGCCGAACAGAACGTGCAGCAAGTCGATATTGGTGCCCTTGATGGAAACGATGGTAACGCCGAGCGCCAGCGACACCAGATAGAAGGTCGCGAGCGAAGCGTCTTCCTTCAGCTCCGTGTTGCGCGCGACGAGGCCGGCAAGCAGCGCGACCGTAAAGCCGGCGATCAATCCGCCCGTCGTCATCGCGAATAGATTCAACCCCGAGACCAGGAAACCGATCGCGGCGCCCGGCAGGATCGCATGCGCCATGGCGTCGCCGACAAGGCTCATCCGCCGCAGCATCAGGAACACGCCGATCGGCGCGGCGCCGAGCGCAAGCGCGATCACGGCGGCGAGCGCGCGCCGCATGAACTCGAATTCGATGAAGGGCGCGAACAGCGCGTCGTACAGCATCAGGCTGCCCGCGATGGCATATCGGCGGCGCAAGCTGCGGCGCTGTCGTCGAAGGCTTCGCACATCTTCATCGCGACCAGCAGGTTTTCCGGTGTCAGCACTTCGGCGGTCGGCCCCCACGCAACCGGCCCGCGCGCCAGCAGCAGGGTTTCGGGGAAGTGGCTTCGCACCATCTCCAAATCGTGCAGCGCCGCCAGCACGGTGCGCCCCTCGCCATGCCAGCGCCTGACCAGCGCGATCAGATCCGCCGACGTTTTTGCATCGATGGCGTTAAACGGTTCATCCAAAACGATGAGGCGCGAATCCTGCAGCAGCACCCGCGCAAACAGCATGCGCTGCATCTGCCCGCCGGACAGCGTGCCGATCGCGCGGTTTTCGAAACCGTTGAGCCCGACCGCGGCGAGCGCCGCCAGGATCTTCTCGCGCGCGACCTTGCCGATGCCGCCGAACGGACCCGTCGAACGCCATAAGCCGCTGCCGACGAAATCAAACACCGAGATCGGAAAGCTGCGGTCGATGTCGACGCTCTGCGGCAGATAGGCGATGTCCCTGCTATCGAGACCGCCGAGACCAATCGCGCCGGACAGCGGCTTGAGGATGCCGGCCACTCCCCGGAACAGGGTCGACTTGCCGGCGCCGTTCGGCCCGATCACCGCCATCAGCGCGCCCGGCGCGACCTCGCCGTTGAGGTGATGCACCGCCGGGTGGCGATCGTAGCCGAGCGTGACGTTTCGAAACTTTATCTGCGCGGTCATGCTCACCTCATCGCCACCAGGACAACGGCCCACAGAGCGACGCTGACGGCGAGCGCTGCGGCAAGGCGGGCTGACACGGTCATCCGCAGGATCGACCAGGGCGCGGCCTGCGCGGGATGCGGCGTCGCCGGACCGTGGCTGTGGGCGTGAGCGTGATGCGCGTGGTCGTGGGAGTGAGGCATAGGTTGACGTTATAATATAACATTACGGGAGTCCACGAGGTGGCCTGACCAAGGACCGATATTCTCCAATGCCCCTACCCGTCATATCCCGCGAGATGGGCATCCAGAGCCCAATCCTGGTTCAAGGCCTCACGGCTTGCCGATCACCATCGCGATCGCGGCCGCCAGAAACGGAAACGGCACTGAGACTGCGGCGCGAAACCAGACGAAGCGGGCCGGCATGAAGGGAATTTCCCAGAGGATCATGCGCTGGAAGGCGAACAGCGCCCAGGCGACGACATAGGCGATCACCTGCGGCGTGCCGCCGCCGACTTTCAGCGCCACCGCGCCGATCGAAAAGCCGACCACGGGGCCTCCGGGCGTCGCCGCCCCCGCAATCACCGCGGTCAGCACGCCGAACCAGCCGCTGTCGGGGCCGAGCCATCCGGTGATGACTTCCGGCGGGATGACAGCGGCGATGTAGCCCGAGCCGATCACGCCGAGTGCAATGCGCGGCACGATGTTGATGAAGTCCATCGAGCCTTCGCGCACCGACGACACCAGCACGACGCGGCCGCGCCGCCAGGCCATGAACCCGAGAATGGCGACCGAGCCCCACAGCGTGATATCGATGATCAGCGCAGACGCCGTCACGACGGCTCGCCCTTCGGGTACATCCGCACGAAGACGCCACGGCCGAGCCAGCCTGCCAGCACCGGGATCGGCAGCGAGATCACGATCCGCCACAGCGTGAAGTCGGTGCCGAGAATCGGCAGCTCCCAGGCAACCGCGCGGCCGTAACCGATCAGCGTCCAGCTCACGACCATGGCGATGGTGGCGCCGAAATCGGCGCCGACTGTCAGGAGCGCCGCCGCCACCGGATAGGCGGTGAACGGGCCGCCCGGCAGGATCGCGCCGAATGCCGTTCCGATCAACAGTCCTTTCAGGCCCGATTCGGGCCCGAGCGATCGCGAGACTTTGTCGTGCGGCAGAATTTCCGCGATGAATCCGCCGAGCAGGCAGCCGGCCAGCACGCGCGGGATGATTTCGCCGAACAGCCAGAGGTCATGCGCGAGAATATTGAGCACGCCGTCGATGCCGTCGCGCCGCCACACCAGCGCAACGCAGATCGCGACGAGCACGCCGATCACGATCATCGACCAGCCGACCGGCTTGCGGGCACGCCGTGGTTTTGGCTCGGCCTCGTCGGCTGGCGCCGGGTCTGTTGGCGGAGGTTCTGACAAGGCCGTGGGGTTTGGCGGGTGAAGCTAGTCCATCCTGCTTAGTCCCGCGCGTGGGGCGAAGCAAACGGAAGCTCGCGCGATACCCATGCGCTTCTCAGGGACGCCCATGCGAGGACATCGCGCGGCCCGTTCGTATGGCGGTTGGCTCAGGTGAACTGCCGCACCAGTGCCAGACCGCCGAACAGCCCGGCAATCGAAAGCATGACGGAGCCAATCACGTAAAGCGCCGCGAGCCCAAGCTCGCCGCGCTCGTAGAGCAGCGCCGCATCGAGCGAATAGGCCGAGAACGTGGTGTAGCCGCCGAGGACGCCGGTCATCAAAAACAGCCGCCAGGGCTGCGAGACCTCGCCCTTGAAGGCGAGATAACCCGCGATCAGTCCCATCGCGGTCGAGCCTGATATGTTGATGATGAAGGTGCCCCAGGGAAAGCTGGTGCCGAGCCAGCGGGCGCAGGTGAGATTGATGAGATGACGCAGCGTCGCGCCAAGGCCGCCGCCGAAAAAGACCAACAGATAGCTCATCGCAGCAATTTTCCACGTCAGCGAAGTCACCGGCATGCCGCTAGTGCCGGAGGCAAGCGCTCTGCGCAAGGATTGCAGCGGCTCAAATGAAAGGCGGCAGTGGGATGCTGCCGCCTCACGTATGTCATTCCGGACCGCGAAGCGAACTATGATATGCACTTCCACATCTGAGAATCTCGAGATTCTCAGATGCGCAATTGCGCACCATAGTTCGATGCTTTCGCATCGCCCCGGAATGACTGTGTTTACGCTCCGGCCTTGCCGAACAGCTCGTCAACGTAGTCCCAGTTGATCAGGTTATCGCAGAACGCCTTGAGATAGTCGGGACGGCGGTTGCGATAGTCGATGTAGTAGGAGTGCTCCCAGACGTCGCAGCCGAGAATCGGCGTCGCGCCGTAGACCAGCGGGCTCTCGCCATTCGCGGTCTTGGAGATTTCGAGCTTGCCGTTCTTGACCGACAGCCAGCACCAGCCGGAGCCGAACTGGCCGACGCCGGCGGCGGCGAAATCGGCCTTGAACTTCTCGAGGCCGCCGAGGTCTTCGGTGATCTTCTTTTCCAGACGACCGGGCAGCTTGCTGCCGCCGCCATTCGGTTTCATCCAGTTCCAGAAATGGAGGTGGTTGTAATGCTGGCCGGCATTGTTGAACACGGCCGGATTCTTGCCGAACGAACCTTTGACGATCTCCTCCAGGGACTTGCCTTCGAATTCAGTCCCCTTGATCGCGTTGTTTCCGTTGGTCACGTAAGCCTGGTGATGCTTGTCGTGGTGGTATTCCAGCGTTTCCTTGGACATGTGGGGCGCAAGGGCGTCGTGGGAATAGGGAAGATTGGGCAGCGTGAAGGTCATGGGGTGATGTCCGAACTGATGGGAGACGTGGTGGTCTAACGGGAACTCTTATAGAAGGTTCCATTGCGCATAAACATCGCAATTTGGCAAGAACGGGAAGCTTCCGGCAACGCCGCGTCCCGCGTCCAGGGTATGACAGGCATGGCAGTCGCAAGCATCGGCGCGGTATGGTGATGAAATGAGCATCGAGATCGATGTCCTGAACGGGGACTCCTCATGGCCGCGCGCCGAACCGCTGATGCAGGCGGTATGGCCGCGCCATGTCGTCGAAAAATTGTCCTGGGGTCACGTCAAATGGGCCAATGCCGATCTGCGCGTGCTGATTGACGCACCCGAGGACGCGGAGAGGCCGGGGCTGGCCTGCCATGTCGGCATCTATTTCCGCACCGCGACCTGGGACGGTCGCAAGGTCCAGATCGGCGGCATCGGCGGCGTCTCGACGCGGGAGGATTGCCGGGGGCGCGGCTATGCCACGCTGGCGCTCAACGCAGCGATCAGGACCCTGCGCGACCACGAAGCGGTGCGGTTTGCGATGCTGTTCTGCGAGCCGCACAATGAAACGTTCTATCAGGCGCGGGGCTGGCATGCGTTCAACGGCGAGGTCTATGCCGAGCAGCCGGAGGGAAGAATTCGCTTCGAGGCCATGGCACCATACGTGTTCGATTTCACCCGCAAGCCGCGCGATGGAATAATCGACCTATGCGGCCTGCCGTGGTGACCCCTGCACCAGCGCGGGTGGCTTGCGCCGGTCAAGGCCAATAATATGTCATCCATAATCTATTCGATTTGGATCAGCGGTGACGCATGACCATTGACGCCCCGCTCGACATGCGTCCCGCTGCCGCCGTTCCGCCCGCGCCGGCCAACGGCCTGCTCACCTCGCCGATCCTGCCGACGTTGCTGACACTTGCGCTACCCAACGCGATCGCCATGGTCGGCACGACGCTGGTTGCGGTCGCCGAGACCTTGTATATCGGTCGGCTCGGCACCGAGCCGCTCGCCGGGATCGCGCTGGTATTTCCTTTTGTCATGCTGACGCAGATGATGTCGGCGGGCGCGATGGGCGGCGGCGTTTCCTCCGCCATCAGCCGCGCGCTCGGCGCCGGCGACCGCGACCGTGCGGCGACATTGGCCCTGCATGCGGCGATGATCGGCGCCTGTGCCGGGCTCTTTTTCACGGCGATGATGCTGGCCTTCGGCCACGCGTTTTACGCGCTGCTCGGCGGGCGCGGCGGCGTGCTCGAACAGGCCATGCAATATTCGAACGTGCTGTTCTCCGGCGCGATCGCGATCTGGCTGGTCAACACGCTGGCTTCCGTAGTGCGCGGCACCGGCGATATGCGGATTCCATCGATAACGCTGATCGGCATCGCGCTGGTGCAGATCGCCGTTGGCGGCGCGCTGGGCCTTGGGCTGTTCGGACTGCCAGGACTCGGCATGCGTGGCGTTGCCGCAGGCCAGCTCGCCGCTTTTGCGCTGGGGGCTATCTTCCTCGTCTGGCACCTCGTCAGCGGCCGCAGCCGGCTGACGCTGAACTTCAACGGCTTCAAATTCCAGCGCGACATGTTCTTCGACATTCTCAAGGTCGGCGCGGTGTCCTGCCTGTCGCCGCTGCAAACCGTGCTGACGGTGTTGATCTTCACCAAAATCCTGGCCGGCTATGGCACCGAGACGCTGGCCGGCTATGGCATGGGCTCGCGGCTGGAATTTCTGCTGACGCCGATCGCCTTCGCATTCGGCGTCGCCTCGGTGCCGATGGTCGGCATGGCCATTGGCGCGGGCCTCGTGACGCGCGCCCGGCAAGTGGCGTGGACCGCGGGCGCTGCGGCCGGCATTACCGTCGGCGCCATCGGACTGATTGTCGCGGCAAAACCGTCGCTCTGGGTTTCGATGTTCACCGGCGACCCCGGCGTCACCGCCGCCGCCAACGTGTATTTCACCTGGGCAGGTCCGGCATTCGCGTTTTTCGGGATCGGCGTCAGTCTCTATTTCTCTTCGCAAGGTGCTGCGAAGGTCGGCGGTCCCGTGATGGCCGGCACCGCAAGGTTGCTGATCGTCGGGGGCGGCGGCTGGTGGCTGGCCTCCATGGGCGCGCCGGCATCGGCCTTGTTCGCACTGGTCGGCGCCGCGATGGTCGTTTACGGCCTCGGCACGGCGCTGTCGATCCGACTGACCCCCTGGGGCAAATGATAACGGCAAGTTGCCTTCAATCCGACGTTGCACAAAGCTGATTTGTTGCTATGCAGGCCTGCTTTTTCGTAAGGAATGATTCATGGCTTGCAGAACGGCTTTCATCATCGCGATCTCGGCGGCATTGCTGGCCGCGCCATCCGCCTTCGCGCAAGGCGCTGAGCCGACCGGCGTCTGGCTGACCCAGGCGGGCGATGCCAGGGTGAAAATCAGCAAATGCGGCGGTGGAATTTGCGGCGTGATCGTCGGGCTGAAGGAGCCGATCGATCAGGCCACCGGCAAGCCTCAGGTCGATGACAAAAATCCGAACCCGGCCCTGAAGCAGCGGCCGATGATCGGCCTTCCCCTGTTCAGCGGCATGAGCCCCAGCGGTCCCAACAAATGGTCGGGCCAGATCTACAATGCCGATGACGGCGGCACCTACGCCAGCAGCGTCTCGGTAACAGGCGCAGACACGCTAAAGATCGAAGGCTGCGTCGGCGCGCTCTGCGGCGGCGAGAACTGGACGCGCGTGGGGCGGTAAGCCGGATTCATCGATCTACTGCCGATGCGGCGCGAGCCCCCACCCTAGCCCTCCCCCGCAAGTGCGGGAGAGGGAATGCACCTTCTCTGCGTCGAACGCTCTCTCCAAGCAACTGCTAGGACTCTCTCCCGCTTGCGGGGGAGGGTTGGGGTGGGGGTGCTTCCGCATATTCGATCGCAGATGGCGCGCGATTCCCCTACGCCGCCATCGCCTTCAACGCTGACGCCGCCGACGCGTAGCCGCCGCGGGCGCCGTCGATGAAGTGGACGTGATCGCTGCGCATCACCGAGGGCGCGAAGCAGGTCATCATCGCAGCGTCCTGCCGGTGCAGGCCGTAGCGCACGATCTTGCTGGAAGCCGCCTTTGCCAGAATCTCCGTCAGCGCCCCCTCAAGCTCGACCGTGCAATCGAGGATCATCCGCAGGCCGTCGTCATATTTGCGGAAGTCGGAATTCTCCACCACCTGCTGCACATAGTTCTTCGGCACGAAATTGCCGATCTTGATGCCGAACCGCATCACCACATAGGCCCAGAGCGTGACGGCGAGCACGACGGTGCGTCGCTTCAACAGCGGCCCGCCGCGCGCGGCGCGCGCCTCATATTCGACACCGGCCGGCGGCCAGCGCAGCGGTGGCCCATCCGGCGGCACCGGCCGGCCCGCATCCGGGCTCTGCTCGACCAGCTTGATGACGTCCTCGATCACCTTGCGGAAGCGTTGCGGATCGGCGCCTTTGGCCGGCACCACCAGCACCGACAGAATGAGCCCGCGGCTCGAAGGAATTTCCTCGAACCGGCACGACAGCCCGGACAGATCTGGCTGCGTTCCCGGCTTCGCCGGCGCGACGGCGAATTCGCCCCGCTTCATCGCGGCATCCGCCCATCCCAGCCCGCCGCCGGAAAACATCGCATAGGACAGATTGGACGACGGCCCGAAGCGGGCGACTTTGATATCGAGGCCCTGCGCGCGAATGTCCCTCACCGGCACCAACGCCACCCGCATCATCAGATCGAGATCGGCCCGGACCCAGGCCGCGGTCGCCGCCAACGCCTCGCGCGCGCGCGAAAGATCGGCCGGCGACACCGCAAAGCTTGCACCGTCGCCGCCGAACACGAACGGAAACTCGCGACCATCAAGCGCATTGGTCACAGCCGCGATCACGGCGGCGCCAGCCATGTTGACTGCCTTGTAGCGCTGATTGGCGATCGCCTTGGTCGACTCGACGATGTCGGCGACACCGACGGTCCAGTCGTCCGGCAACGGCGTATACAGCGCCGGGTCCATCAGGCTGCCGAAGCCGCGAAAGACCGGGATCGCGCCATAGAAAATGTCGGTACCGTCAGACGTCGTCATGGCAATCTGCGCTACCCCGCGTTCGCACCCTTCCTAGCAGATACGGCCAGTCCTGGAATTCGGTTCAAACAGGCGACCGAATGTCCTATCCCTTTGCGATCCCCCGCAGCACCAACTGGTTCAGCCGGTTGGCAAACGCCGCCGGATCTTCCGGCAATTCGCCGTCAAGGATCTGCGCCTGCTCCAACAGCAGGAACGACAGGTCCCTGGCCGCATCCTTGTCGCCGGCAATCGCCGCGACCAAGGGATGGCGCATGTTGATCTCGAGGATCGGCTTGGTGGTCGGCCCCTTGTTCTGCATTGCGAGCAGCCGCTCGAGCATGCGGTCCTGTGCGCCGCCGCCGGCGACGAGGCACGACGCGCTTGAGGTCAACCGCTGCGAGGCGCGCACGTCAGAGACGCGCTCGCCGAGCGCATCCTTGATCAGCGCGATCGTCGTGGCTTCATCGGCGCCGCCTTCGTCCTTCTTGTCCTCGGCCTTTTCATCCAACAGCGGGATCAGTCCGAAATCGATATCCCCCTGGCTTAAGGATTTTAGCGGCTTGCCGCCGAAATCGAGCGACGCGGAGGTCCAGAACGCGTCGACCGGATCGATCAGCAGCAGCACCTCGATGCCGCGGGCGGTTGCGGATTCGAGCTTCGGATTCGACTTCAGCCGTTCGACGCTCTCGCCGGTGAGATAATAGATGTCGGTCTGGTTCGGCTTGAGGTCCTCGACATATTGCTTCAGCGAACGCTCCTCGCCCTTTGTCGTGGTGAAGCGCGACAATGCGAGCAGCTTCTCGCGGCGCTCAAAGTCCTCCCAGATGCCTTCCTTGATCACAGGGCCGAACGCATCCCAGATTTTTGCGAACGCTTCCGGCTCCTTTTCGCCGAGGCTTTCCAGCTCCGATATCACGCGGCCGGTAACGGCCTTTCGGATCTGCGCGAGCTGCGGATTGTTCTGCAGCATCTCGCGCGAGATGTTGAGCGGCAGGTCTTCGCTGTCGATCACGCCGCGGATGAAGCGCAGATAGGCCGGCAAGAGATCGGCGTCGTCGGCGATGAAGACGCGGCGGACATAGAGCTTGACCTTGCCCTTGCGTGCCTGGTCGAACAAGTCGAACGGCTTTGTCGACGGCGCAAACAGCAGCACCGCGTAAGACTGCCGGCCTTCGGCGCGATAATGCAGCGTCATCGCCGGTTCGTCGAATGCGCCGGCAACCTGCTGATAGGCCTGCTTGTAGTCTTCCGGCTTGAGCTCCGATTTCGGCCGCTGCCATAGCGCGCTGGCCGAATTGATCTGGCGCGGCTCGCCCTCCTCCGGCACCAGTTCGATCGGAAACTGGATGTTGTCGGACCAGGCGCGGACGACACGTTCGATCTCGTAGGTCTCGAGATATTTTGATGCCTCTTTCTTCAGGTGCAGCACGATCTCGGTGCCGCGGGTGACGCGCATGGCGTCTTCGTCGCTGGCTTGCGCGATTTCAAATCCGCTGCCGCCGGAGGACGACCAGACGAAGACCTGATCGGAACCGGCGCGGCGGCTGGTGACGACGATGCGCTCGGCGACCATGAACGCGGCATAGAAGCCGACACCGAACTGGCCGATCAGGTTGGCGCCGTCTTTGGCCTCGGTGAGGCGCGAAAGAAACGACTTTGTGCCGGAGCGCGCGATGGTGCCGAGATTGTCGATCAGCTCCTGCCGGTCCATGCCGATGCCGCTGTCGACGACGCTAAGCGTATTGGCCTTCTTGTTCGGCGCGATACGGATCTTGGGCGGCGCGCCGTCGGCGATCAGCTCAGGCGCTGATATCGCCTCATATCGCAGCTTATCGCAGGCGTCGGATGCATTCGAGATCAGCTCGCGCAGGAAGATTTCGGTCTCCGAATAGACCGAGTGCACCATCAGGTTCAGAAGCTCGGCGACCTCGGCCTGGAACGGCTGGGATTCGGGGGCAGTGGTGGTGGTCGTCATACGGGGCTCGCAATGCAAACAGAGCAGGACGGGAAGCCCTGATATAACAATGCCATCTGGGGTGGCAAGATTTGCGACGACGCGCCAACAGCCTGTTTGCCCCCTTACCGCTCGACGAAAGCGCGCTGGAACTGATCCAGGATCGGCTTGAAAAGGTAGCTGAGCATGGTCCGGCTGCCGGTCTGCATGAATACTTCCGCTGGCATGCCCGAGACGAGCTGCAGCCCGGCGAGCAGCCGGCGCTCCTCTTCCGGCAGCATGATCCGGACCGTGAAATAGGACGTGCCGGTCTGCTGGTCGCGAGTGGTGTCGGGCGAGACATACGACACCTGACCGATCAGTTGCGGCGTAACCCGCTGGTTGAAGGCGGAGAAGCGCACGAAAGCCTGCTGGCCTTTCCGCACCTGATCGATATCGTTCGGCTGCAACCGAGCCTCGATCTGCAGATCGTCCGAATCAGGCACCACCTCCATGATGGTGTCGCCGGGGCGAATGACGCCGCCGATGGTGTGCGCGTTGAGCTGATGGATCACGCCCGACGTCGGCGCGCGCATCTCGATGCGCTCGAGCACGTCGCGCGCGGCGACGGCGCGCTCGCTGAGTTCGGCTTCCTTGCCTTGCGCCTCGCCGAGCTCCTTGACGACTTCCGTCCGTACGTCCTGGTCGAGCCTGACCATCTGAAGCTTCGCCTCGTCAACCTTGGTTTTGGTCTCGGCGATCGTGGAGAGCAACTGGCCGCGTTCGCCTTCGATTCTGGCACTCTCGCGCTGCAGGGCCGTGAGTCGCGCGATCGGCACGAGACGCTTGTCGAACAGCTCCTGCACTCCCGTGAGCTCACCGGTGATCAGCTCCAGTTGCTTGGCCTTGGACGCGACCTGCGCTTCGAGGCCGATGATCTCTTCGCCAAGCTGCGACACCTTGCTCTGCAACAGCTCCCTTTGGCTCTCGCGTGCGGTCACCCGAGCCCTGAACAGCGAGGCTTCGGAGGCCAGCACTGTTTTGACGTTGCCGTCGTCCAGCCGGGTCGATAGTTCGGGCGGTATGGCCGGTTTGGGCAGACCGTCGCGCTCGGCGACCAGCCGCGAGATTTTCGCCCGCACCTCATCGAGCTGCTTGCTCACGACCTGAAGGCTGGCCTGCGCCTGTGTCGAGTCCAGCCGCAGCAAGAGATCGCCGGCGTTGACCCGCATGCCATTATTGACCGCGATCTGCGCGACCACACCGCCGGTCGGATGCTGGATGGTCTTGACGTTGGACTGCACCACCAGATTACCCGGCACCACGACGGCGCCCGACAAGGGCGCGAACGCCATCCACCCGCCTGCCAGTCCGCCGACGACGAGCAGCACCCGCAGCCCGGTGCGCAACTCGTTCTCGTAGGCGCGCGCCGCCCGCAGCACAATGCTCTCGCCGGGCGCGGCCGCCACATCCGCCGATGCATCGCGATTGGCAAGGAATGCAACGCCTGCGGTCACGCCGTTGCGGACCACCCGCGTCACCGAACGCTCGCGCGGCACGGCGCCCGCAGGGGCCGGCGGCGCCAATTGGGGAGCCTCGATGCGAGGCGGCTCCCGCCGCTCGTCGATCTGCAAAAGCTCCGGTCTCGACCTCGGCATGTTCATGAGCGACGGATCGTCCGGCGCGATGATCGGACCGCGCGCCTGCCGTTCATTCGGACCCGAATTGACCGCCCGGCCGCGGGGGCTGGCCGTCCGCGGCGGCGGCGTAAACTGCGGCTCACGCGCCGCGCGTCCACTGCGCACCGGCGGCGGCTCGGCATCGCGGCTGTCAGACTGCGATCCAAAAGGGCCGAGCCAAGCATCGAGCACGCGACTCATCTTGCCCTTTTTCAGCCGCTTCGGCCGGGCCGGACGCCGCGCGCCCTGACGCGGTTCGTCATTCGCCGGACGACGAAGCGGCGGCCGCTGCTGCTGATTGTCTTGTTCGAATGCCTGCCGCAATCGCTGCAGTTCGAGAATCAACGCCTGGCCTTGCGGCGCAGCGGCCTCGGCATCCGTTCCTTCGAACCGGCTCCGCACCACTCTTTCGTCGGCATGGACGTGATCAAAATTCTTCATGACGAAACACTCTCGGCAAGTGATGCGCGCTGCTCTGCCTTGGCCTGTGGCGCGGGCTGCGACGGCGCGCCCTTGCCGTTGGCGTTGCGGACGCGCGCGAACACCTCTTCGCTCGGGCCGAACGCGATCGCCTTGCCTTCGTAGAGCACCATCGTCATATCAAGCGCGGAAAGCGCGCTTGGGCGGTGCGATATGACGACGACGATGGATTTGTTCTGGCGCATGATGGCGATGGCGCGGGTCAAGGCGTTCTCACCGTCGGCATCCAGATTGGCGTTGGGCTCGTCGAGAACGATCAGAAACGGATCGCCGAATACCGCCCGCGCCAGGCCAACGCGCTGCTTCTGTCCAGCCGACAGCGAGATGCCGCCCGCCCCTATTCGCGTCGCATAACCCTCCGGCAGGCGCAGGATTATGTCATGGACGCCGGCGATCTGGGCGGCCTTGAGGATGGCGTCGGAAGTTGCGTGTTCGTCGAAACGGCAGATGTTCTCCGCTACCGTGCCGTCAAACAAGCCGACGTCCTGCGGCAGATAGCCGACGTGTCGGCCGAGATCCTCGTTACGCCATTGATCGAGGGAGGCGCCGTCAAGCCGCACCGCGCCGCGATGCGCCGGCCAGATTCCAACCAACGCCTTGGAAAGCGAGGTCTTGCCCGACGCGCTGGCGCCGAGCAGCGCCAGCCCCGCGCCGGCCTTGAGCGAAAACGTAACGCCAGACACGATCGGCATGTCGAAACCGGGCGCTGCCACCGCGAGATTTTGCACGGACAATTCGCGGCAGGGACGCGGCAGCATGACCGGCGGTGCCGGAGGCGGTGCGGTCGCCTTGCATATGTCGCGCAGACGGGCGAGGCCCTGGCGGGCGGCGGCCAGTTGCTTCCAGGTGCCGAGCGCGATTTCAACCGGTGCGAGCGCGCGCCCCATCAGGATTGACGACGCGATCATAACGCCACCCGACGCCTTGTCGACCACGACGAGATAGGCGCCGATACCGAGCATTCCCGATTGCAGAATGTAGCGCAGCACCTTCGCGGCCGAGCCGAGATTGGCATAGACGTCGGTGGCGCGGATGTTTTCCTGCAGGTAGCGCTCGTTGGCCTGCGACCAGCGCGCCGTCAACCGGTCCGTCATGCCGAGCGCGCGGACGATTTCCGCGTTGCGCTGCGTCGCATCCGCCAGCACCTGGCGCTGCGCGTTCATATCCATCGCCGCCTTGGCCGAATTGCGCGAGATCCGCTCGGTCAGCAAGGTCATCGCAATGATCGCCGCAGTACCCAGCAGCGCCGTGAAGCCGATCGCGGGGTGAAACAAAAACAGTCCGATCAGAAAGACCGGAATCCATGGCATGTCCAGGAATGCCGTCGGCCCCATGCCCGACATGAAGGTGCGCACCTGGTCGAGATCGCGCAGCGGCTGCTGCATCAGCACCGGCTTGACGCCGCGCAGCGGCAGGGTGGCGAGCGCCGAATGGATCGAGCCTTGCAGGCCGGCATCGAACAGCGTTGCGACCCGGCACAGCATCCGCGATCGCATCGCGTCGAAATATCCCTGCACCAGATAGGCGAACAGCACCATCAGGGACAGGCCGAACAGGGTCGCGAGGTTACGGCTCGGAATCACCCGATCGTACACCTGCAACATATAGAGTGGGCCCGACAGCATCAGGATGTTGATGACGCCGCTGAATACGGCGACGCCGATCATGCGGCGCGCACTGGCGCGCAGCGCGTTGGTGACGGGATCCTCGCCGGCCAGCGTCGAACGCAGGCCCGAGACCGCGCGGGGCACTGCCCGCGCTCGGTCCTGCGTCTGCCCCTGAGCGATACTCATTGAACTGCCCTACGACCCACTCGTTCGGGTCTCCCTGCAGGTCTCCTTGACGCGCGATGCGGACCATTTTTCGGCAACAATGCGACGAATGCCGATTGTTCAAGTTCGCTCGTGGGTAGAACGGTGGCAAACGCTCGGTGGTTGCCGAAACGGCGTGCACACCTTCGGCGAAGATGCCGGCACCGAAGACCCGGCGCGTCAGACAAGGGCTGCGATGTCCTTCTCGCGTGCGCTTCATTCGCCGTTTTCCCGCACGGCGTGCGTCATGGATTTGTCCGTCTATCACCTTGCTTCGGCGCTCATTGGTCGCTGTGTCGGCCGAATGACGCCATCAAGCTAAATGATCCTTCACCATGCGCGACGTCCCGCCCCCTGGCGGATGGCCGCGCCTATGCATCAATGGATTTGACTGGACAGCAGGGGACGAACAATGGCTCGCTTGGCTCATGGGGATCAGCCCGACGCTGACCTCGATCTCCCGATCGATGAAGTCGCCAACCCGCCAGTCGCTCCGGCTTCCCCGTCCACGACACCGCTCGAAGAACCGCCGCCGGCCAGTCAAACGATGTCACGGCCTGTCGGTTCGAATTTCTCCGATCTCGGCTCAACCTTCAACGGCATGGCTCGGGCGCCGGTGGATACGCCGCAACAAAACGCGCTCGGCTACGGCCCCCAACCAGCCGGCAGCATCGCAAGCCACACCAACGATCTCACCGCGGTGCAGAACAATCTGCTGGCCGAGCTCAATACAGGCCAGTTTTCCGGCGCCGCGCTCGGCCATGTTCAGGCGATGCTGTCCGACATCACCAGCGCCATTTCGGCGGCCAACGCCTCGGTGAGCGCGGGAGGCTCGTTCGGCAACGCCGCCGGCGCAGAACAAGCGCTTCGCGTCAGCCAACTCAGCGTCATCAATGCCGTCAGTACCGATCCCGTGCTGGTTAATCCGGCGCCGCCCGCGCCGCTGCCCACTGCCCCCGCCGCCACGGCGCCTCACAATCTCGCGGAGATCGGCGCGATCTTCGAGGACGTGGCCAGTCAGATCCTTGGCGGGGTCAATGACGGTAACCGGGCGCAGATCACCGATGACATCAATGCCGTGATATCGGACATGCAGGCGCTGATGACCGCCAACCCGGAGTTGTTCGACGGGCTAACCGGCGTCCATGCCGATGAGATCGTGCAGCAACTCCAACTCGAACTCGTCTATATCAACGATCCCTCGATAAGCCCCAATGCAGCACAGGCGAGCGTCGACAACATCCTCGACATCATCGACATCATCCAGAGCGATGCCAATCTGGCTGATATGGCAACGCAAGACGGCATCGGCGGCCTTTCGCCGCTTCCGGATGACACCTCGCCGGCTCCGAAATATCTCGACAATGACGTGCAGACGGCGTTCGTGGCCAATTTCATTGCGCAGTCAAATTCGCTTGGAAAGCAAGCCGTCGACCTCGTGGGAAGCCAAGACGGCGAGGCGATCGCCGCGCTGATCGATGATCTCAGAGCATTCGAGAAGAGCGTCACCGATTTCGACGCGGACCTGGGCGGCATCCTAGGCGCCGAGATTGCCGCGATGATCAAGGGATTGCAGACCGGCAACGCGACGCTGGTCGTAGCTGCAGCGGACCAGATGCACGGCAATGCGGCCGATGCCGGCGGCAACAATATCCCTGTTACCGGCGGCACCTACAATCCGGACGGCTTGACGGTCGCCGAGGTGCTGGGCATGCCGGTCGCGGAGACGCCGGCAGCCGAAACGCCGGCGGCGCTGGCCGCGGCGGCTAGCGTGCAACAAGTCGCAGCCCCCACCATCAGCGGCGAGCCGGTGATGGTTGCGACTGCCGACGTAGAGATCGGGGGCGCGGACCAAGCCAATTCGGACATGCCCGAACTGGCGCATCATTTACATCATATGTGGGGATAGCGGCGCGCGGCGCGACCTCTGGCGCCCCCGGTTACGTCGGGGACGCTGGAGGCCGATACATCAAAGCAAGAAACGCGTTCGCCGATTCGGCTCACGCGGCGGGCGCAAAAGAGCTCTTCACCGGCCTGGCCCGCAAAGAACAATCTGGACGATGGTCTCACCGACGGTTTTGAGCACCATCACTAGTGCGGCAGCGACATCGGCGGTTGGTGGGACGGCGCCAACAGTTGCTGCTCGGTAGATGAAGTAGCGGGGCGTATGTGTGAGGCAGCGTAAGACGGACTATGGGACCATCATTCTACACTGGACGTTCGTGGCCGCATTCGCCGTTGCGCTCGTCACCGGCTTACGCATTGCGACGGAAACGCCTGACCGGACCTGGATCAACTGGTTCGACGCCGTGTTGCCGCGCGACAGCGTATGGATCGCCCATATGCAGGCGGCCGTCGTCCTGGTCGCCGTGGCGATCGGCTACGTCGTCTACATGCTGCGCTCCGGTCTTGGACGCCGCGTCCAGCTCGACAAGGTTCGCCTGCGCGGTTTATTCGGCCGCGGGCAGGCCAGGTTGAGCGCCGTGATTGCCCTGATGTACTGGATTTTCTTCGTCACGATGTTCGGTTTGCTGGTTAGCGGCGGCGCACTCTACTTCGGCTTCTACTCCGGCTACGACGTGGCGATGCTGCATTGGGTGGGGACCTGGGTGATCCTCGCCTTTGTCGCCCTTCATGTCCTGACCCAATACAAGAGCGGCGGCATCTCGCAACTGCTGCGCATTTTTCGTCCCGCCCCATTGCCGGCACCGCCGCCACGGCTCGACGCCGTCGAGCTCTTGGGGCTGCTGGCCGAGCGATCGGCGCGGGCGCCGGAATCCGACGGCCCGCCGCCCGAGGTTGCATCGCATCCACTGCAGCCCGGCGCAGAGGCGCGCCGCGATCGGGCGCGTGAGCCGGATCCGGCGCCGCGATCTCATGCCGGGCCATCGAGATCGCGAAACCCGACTCTGCAGGCCAATCCGTTCCTCGTGGCGGCCGCCGCTGCGATCACCGGCGCTTCGCTCCTCGTGGCTACCGATCGGCTGGCGGTGGACAGTGTTCAGATTCGCCGCATCAATCCCGCCGACGCGCCGGTCCTCGACGGCGACACGTCCGATCGGGCCTGGCGCGGCGTCAGGCCGTTCTCGCTATTGACCGGAGAAGGCGGAAATTTCGACGGCAAGGGTGAGACCAGAATCGAAATTCGCGCGGTGCATGACGGCACCTATGCCTATTTCCTCTTCACCTGGGAAGATTCGACGCGCTCGCTAAAACACCTGCCGCTCGTCAAGCAGGCCGATGGATGGCACCTGCTTCATTCCGGCTTCCAGCTTGGCGACGAGCATCAGTACAACGAAGACAAGTTTTCGGTGCTGCTGACCACGTCGGATGTCACGCTGGCGGGCGGACGAACCTTTCATCCCGGGCCGCAGCCGGTCGCCGGCGCGCCGGCCACCATGAGCGGCCGCGGACTGCATTACACGGCATCCGGCTATGCCGACGTCTGGCAGTGGAAGGCCACGAGCGGCGCGAGCGGTTGGATGGACGACACGCATTTCGGGCCGCCGCTCGACCCGACCCCGATGCAGGCGGCAAACGTCGTTCCGTACAAGGGCGGCTTCGCGCCCGACCCGGGCACGGCAAACTACCGGGACAATTTCACTGTCGAGGCCGACGCGTCAGGCGGTTCGCGCCGGAGCCGGCTGATCGCTCCGCTGCGCCTGCCCAAAGTCGTCGCCGACACGGCGAACGCGATGGGGGATATCGACCTCGATCCCAATCACGGCGAAAGCGACGGCGCGCGATGGTTCATGACCGAGCAGGATTCCGTGCCGTATTCGACCAACGTCGACACCCGCATCCCGACGGGGACCGTGATCCCGGGCGTCATCCTGGGCGGCGAATTTTCAGGCGACCGCGCCGACATCAGAAGCGCAGCCCGTTGGGCTTCCGGCCACTGGGCGCTCGAGGTGAAGCGTCGGCTCGACACCACAAGCCAGTTCGACGTGCCGATCAAGACCGGCATCTTCATGCGGGTCGCCGCTTTCGACCACAGTCAGATCAGACATACACGGCACGTCCGTCCTATTCGTATCGAGGTGGAATAAATGTCAAGGATTTGCAAAGTCACTGTCAACAACGAGCCGTATTTGGCCAATCGCGGCGAGCTTCTGCTCGACTGGGCGTTGATGAACGGGGTCGATCTTCCGCATGATTGCCGTTCCGGAATTTGCGGCGCCTGCCGCGTGCGGCTCGTCGACGGCCAGGTATTCGGCGGCCATAGCCGGGGCGACGACATGATCCACGCCTGCCAGGCCCGAATCGTCTCCGATCTCGAAATCGCGATTGAGGCGGCTCCCGAGCCGGTGGCGCTGTCGGCGGAAGTGGCGCAGACCGTTCAGCTCGCGCCCGACGTGGTGGGTGTCGACATCGAGCTGCCGAAGCCGCTCGACTATCTCCCCGGTCAGTACTGCAAGCTGCAGTTTCAAGGATTCCCGGCAAGGTCCTACAGCCCGACCTATCCGCTGGAAGGCCGGCCCCACGATCGCATCCTGCACTTTCACATCCGAAAGGTCGCGGACGGCCTGGTATCCTCGGCGCTGGGCCACGACATCCGCGCCGGACGCCGCGTCAAGCTGACGGGGCCGTACGGTCGCGCCTTTTTCAGGCAAGGCCATTCGGGCCGCATCGTTCTCGTTGCCAGCGGCACCGGTTTCGCCCCGATGTGGTCGGTCGCGGTCGCCGCGATCATGGAGCAGCCGCAGCGCGAAATGGTCTTCGTGGTGGCGGCCCGGAGCATCCGTTCGCTCTATATGCACGCGGCGCTGTGCCGGCTGGCGCTGTTTCCCAACGTCACGCTGATTCCGATGGTATCGGAGCCGCAAAATATCTCGCATGCCGTTCGCAGCGGTCGGCCGACCGATCATTTGCCAAAACTCACGCCTGACGACGTGGTCTACACCGCGGGCGCGCCGGCCATGACCGATGCGGTGGCACGGATTGCAAAGGCCGCGGGCGCCCGATGCTACACCGATCCCTTCGTGCAGGAGCCGCGGGCGGTCGAGCAGGCCGGCCTGATGTCGCGCCTCACCGGCTGGCTCAGCGAGCCGAAGTGCGGCATCCCGTTGCAGCCGGCGCAACGCGAGGCGCCGATGCCCCGCGGCGTATCCGCCGTTGGTGCGGGCAACCGCTAACCGATGCCTGAGATGGCCGCGATATATCGCTGAACGGACATTTCGAACGCCGCCTTTGCATTGTCGGCGATGTTGCGGCCCCACCACGCGCCATGGATGCGGTCGAACGTCAGCGGCTCAACCGCGCGTGCGATCCGGCGCACGGCTGCTGCATTGAGCGGGATGTAATTCGGATAGCTGTACATGAAGCTGAGGGAGCGGCGGTCCATCGCGACCATTGCGACATCCCCGGTGAGCAATGCGCCCTTCCCTTGTACACCGGTGCGCCAATGCAGGACCGTGGCACCCGCAAAATGTCCGCCGGTTCGCACCAGCAGGATATCGTCCGAGATCCGGTGGCTGTCGCCGGTCCATGGCACGATTGTTCGATGCGGCCGAGTGACGAAAGCGCGGTCGTCGCCGTGCAGATAGACCGGCACGCCGCCGAACGCCTCACTCCAGTCCGCGACCGCGCCGTAGTAGTGCGGGTGAGAGACGGCAATCGCCTTCAGGCCACCGAGCGAACGGACGTAGTCGATCGCCTCGGGCGTGGCTAACGGCACGCAATCCCACATCACGCAGCCGTCCGTTTCGCGCACGAGTAGCGCGCGCTGTCCGATCGCAAAGCTCGGCTTGAGTCCGATGCCGGGAATGCCGAGATCGTCACGCCAGACGAGCGTGTGACGTTGCGCCAGTTCCTCGCGGGTGAGCCACGCCTGTCCCTTCCAGTTCACATACTGCCGCTCGTCCTCGCAGACCGGGCACGCGGCCGGCGGCGCAGTACTTTCGGGAAACTGGGCGCCACATTGTTCGCAGGTCCATAGCGGCATCGGCACACTCCTGTCGGAAGGAGTGGTAACGCATAGCGGCACGGCTAGCCAATATGAGGCTCGGATCAACAATTAGTAACCGATCGCCGCGCCATCGCTGCGCGGATCGGAACCGCCGCTCAGCATGCCGTTCCGCCGATCGATGGTAATGCCATGCGCATGGCCTGCCATTTCGTTCCAGGTGTCCCAGCGGTTGATGTTATGGCCGCGCTGTGCGAGCGCATCGATCGTATCTGTAGGGAACCGTCCCTCGATATGCAGCGTGTCGCGCGCCTCGCCGAGCGCGAAACGGCCGGACAGGAATCGCGGCATCTCGATCGCTTCCTGGATGTCGAGACCGAAATCGACCATGGCGGAATAAAGCTGGAGCTGGATCTGCGGCTGGCCATCCGCGCCCATGCAGCCGAGCACGCTCCAGAGCTTGCCGTCGCGTTTGGCCATCGAGGCGATCAGCGTATGCAGCGGGACCTTGCCGGGCTCGAGGCGATTGGGATGATTGCGATCCAGCGAGAAGTACGCGCCGCGATTTTGCAGGATGACGCCGGTGTTTCCCGCGACCACGCAGGCGCCGAACGCGCCATACAGGCTTTGAATCAGCGACGCTGCGTTGCCTTCGCGGTCGACAGCGGCGACATAGACCGTGTCGCCGGCGAGGCTGCCGAAGGACGGCACCATGTCCCATTTCAATGCCGACCTCCCGTCGATCAGCCGGCCCCGCAGGTGCGCGTATTCCTTCGATATCAGCCGCTCGACCGGCACCTCGACAAAGGAAGGATCGGCGAGCATCTGATCGCGGTCGTGATAGGCAATCTGCTTGGCCTGTACCATAAGATGCAGATGGTCGGGCCCGAGAAAATCCTTCCGGTGCAGTTCGTGCGGCTCGAGGAGGTTGAGCATTTCGAGCACGGTAAAACCCTGCGTCGGCGGCGGCGTGTTGAAGACAGTGACGTCGCGGTACTGGCCAGCAAGCGGCTCGCCCCAGACAGCCCTCTGCCGGCCGAAATCGGCCAGCCGAAACAGGCCGCCCTTCTCTTCCGAAAAGCGCGCCATTTCAGCCGCGACTTCCCCTTGATAAAAGCCGGACCATCCACCATCCGCGATCGATTGAAGCGTGCGGGCAAGGTTTGCATTGGTGAGCTTTGCGCCTGGCCGCGCTGCCGCCCCTTGCGGAAAGAACAGCACGGCGGCCTCGCGATCCCCAAGCAGATCATCGCGCATCATCTCGATAAAGCTTGCAAGACGGCCGGTGACCGGAAAGCCATCGCGCGCATAGCCGATGGCGCTCTCGAGCACGCTCCGCAGAGGCAATCGCCCATGGACATTGTGCGCCTCGATCCAGCTCGCCACGGCGCCCGGCACCGTGAGCGTCGCCGGCACGATTCCCCGCAGCGGGATTTCCTTCAACCCTCGCTGTTCGATCGACGAAAGCGTAGCAGTGGCTACCGCCTTGCCACCGCCATTGAGGTAGCGGATCTCGTCGGTGGCGCCGTCATGAATGAGCCAGAACGCGTCGCCACCGAGACCGGTCATGTGCGGATAGACGACAGCGAGCACCGCGCTCGTCGCAATCGCGGCATCGATGGCGGAGCCGCCGGCGCGGAGCACGTCGATGCCGGCCGCAGATGCCAGCGAATGCGGCGACGTCACCATGCCGCTCGAGGCAAGCGTCACCGGTCGGCCGGTACGAATGTCCAATTCAAGCCCCTGGAATATGCCGAGCCGTCAGGCGCAAATTCGCCTGATCGTGTACCTGCGATTCATGGTCAGGTCTCCTTGCTTGATGAAAAGAAAGAGCTCACCTGCGGACGTCAGCCGCAGCACGAATCCTTGTCACGGTTGTCCCGGCTCGCAGAGTTCCGGTCGGGCGGCAGGTCCATCGCCGGATTCTCGGCAAAGAAGCCGTTCGGCTTCAGCGTGAAGCCGACATATTCGACCGGCATTACCGGAAAATCCTCGGGCCTGCAGACATGCGTCGCCCCAAAACTATGCCAGACCACGATATCCTGGTTTTCGATGGTGCGGTTCTGGGCGATATATTTCGGCAGACCGTCGCCGCCGGCATGCTGGTTCGGAAACTCGCCGCTCGCGTAGCGTTCGTCGGGGGCGTAGCGCGTCACCCAGACGTGCTTGGTCGCAAAGCCGCCGCGCGAGGTCATGTAGCAGCCCTCCTGCGCCAGCATTGCGGGCGCACTGTGCACCATCAGCTTATACGCCGTCGGACCGCCAACGCTATTCGTTCTGTTGGGGTTGCTAATCTTCCAGTACCGCCCGGTCCGCCCGTCGGCTTCTCGGGCCGCGTCGCGCTCGCGCGAGAGCGTTCGGGCCGTGACATCGAACACGTTGCCGTATGGGTTGTCCGTACCCCACGGCCGCGGGCGGAATTCGTGTTCGGTGACGGTGTTGCCCTCGCCGTCGAGCATCATGTGCAGGCGGGCATTGAAGAAGTGCTGATGGGTTGGGCCGCCGAGATTCTCGGCGACCATGCCGCCCCACGGGTAGTCCTTGCCTGCGGCGATCGCCGCGGTCTGGATGATGCCGGTCAGTTTGACTTCGAGCTGGATCGTGCCGTCCTGATAAAAATACCAGAAGAAGCCGTAATCGTAGTTTCCGACTGTGGTGAAGAAGGAGATGACGAGGCGGCGCGACCGCCGCACCTCGAACGTTTCGTTACGGAACTCGTAATGCTTCCAGAGGATCCCGTAGTCCTCTTCATGCAGGCAGATCGCGTTCTTCATGATGCTGGGCTTGCCGTAGTCGTCGGCGACCGGCACGTCGAAATAATTGATATGGCCGAGGCAGTCGCAGCCGAGCTCGAGCGCGTTGGCGAGCTTGCCCAGTCCATACTCGCCGGCATCGAAGGCGCATTTCCAGAAATGGTTGGCGGTCGGATCGGCATAGGGCACGATCATGTCGGTGACGCTGGCTCGATAAATGATCGGCCGTTCGAGCGCACCGTCGCGGAACGATATCTGGTGCAGCACGAGGCCCTCGCGCGCGGTCCAGCCGACCCGGAACGACCAGTTCTGCCAACCGACCTTCCAGCCCTCGACCGTAAAGCTCGGGCCGTCCTTCTGCACGATGTCGAGCGGCTTGACGTCCTTGCGCGTTTGCGGGATCGACGCCCGATCGTAATTGCGCGACTTTTTCGGGATGGGGATGATGTCGGGCTCGTCGACCAGATGGACGATCCTGTTCTCGATCAGGTCGACCAGCGCGACGACGCCCTCGATCGGATGCGCATAGCCGTTGTCCTTGAGATCCCTACGCCAATAGGACACGGCGCTGACCAGCCTGCGGCCCTTCTCCACCTCGCGGTCGAAATAGCCGGCCGAGAACGGATCGACCTGAACCAGCTCGATGTCCTTGTCATCGAGACCGCGCCGCTTCATCGCGCGCCGCCAGTCCGCATCGGCCTTGACGATGTCGCCGACCTTGAACACCTCCTCGATGGTGATCGGCGGCTGGCCGTAAGGATGGGCCTTGGTCGAATACTCCTGCCACGCCGTCACGGACTCTGACTCAAGGTCCACGGTGGCGACATGCGTCGCGCCGGTCTTGCAGTCGAACAGGGTGGCGGCGGCCCGCCGTGGCAGCCCAACGCCCGGCTTCCAGCTGAGGACGTCGGACTTGGCCGGCTCTTCGAGCTGCACATGAGTAAATCGCGCATGTGGACCGAGTCGCTTTTCTTTCTTCAATATTTCGGACGCCAGCGCGACTTCGGCCTCGCTGAGCGGGTCGAGCGGGTGATCGGCACTTGTGCCGACAGATGGCTTTGTAGGTATCATATCGGACCGAATTCCCATGGACCGGCCGCAGGTTACGGCCGTCCGACACGGCGCGTCTTGAATGAACCTGCCACCTCCGGCGCTGGCGGTCCTTGCCAGAGCCACCAATCCTGCGCGACGCTGGGGGTTCATCAACCGGATGTCGTCACGCGATGCCGATCAGCGTCTCCACCGACCCGATCCGTCCGACGGAGCGTCAGGCCTTCTGGACCGAGGCGATCTGCCGGTCTTTCGCCAACATCGAGACCAAGCCGCTCGGCTCCACCCTCGTCAGCGGCCACTTCGAGTTCGTCGAGATCGGCGATGCCAAGCTCGTGCGCTTCGATAGCAGCCCGCAATGCTATACCCGTGATGCCAGGCTGGTGAGCCGGGCCGGCTCGGACGAATTCATGTTCGATTTTCAGCGGCGCGGCCGCAGCGCGATGGTGCAAGCCGGCAACGAGGGCACGATCGATCCGGGATATGGCGTGCTCTATGACGCGCGCCGTCCGTTCGAGGATCGGCTATTCGGCTCCGAACAGCGCGCGGAACTGCTGATCGCAACCGTCCCCGCTGCGCCGCTGTTGCGGTCCGTTCCCGGCGCGGAACGATTATGCGCCAAGCCTGTGCCGCTGTCCGGGACTATTGCGCGTTCGATTGCCGCGATGGTTCGCAATGAGATTTCCTTGCCCGATACGCCGGGGCGACAGGAGGAGCCAGACATCGTCGCCTTCCTGTCGGCTCTGCTGCGTCTTGCCGCAGGCGCCAGTCATCAACTCAGCCGTCCCAACCTGTTTTGCCTGATCGATACCTACCTGAGGGCCAATATCGCCGCTGTCCGGCCAGTGCCGGCGCTCGCCGCCGAATTCGGCATCTCGGAGCGGACCTTCCATCGCATCTTCGCCGACCGCGACACGACGTTCGAACGACATGTCCTACATTTGCGGGTCGAGCTGTTACGCAACCTGCTGCGGCAGACTTCGCTGGCCAACATTTCGATCGCGAGATTGGCGCATCAGTGCGGATTTGCCGATGCCGCTCACGCTGCACGCGCGTTCAAGAACAAGCATGGCACCACGCCGCGAGACTTTCGCGCAGGCGTCCTGGTTCGGTTCTAGGATGCGGCTATCGCCTGGCTAGTTTCGTGGTAGCTGCGATACCAGGCCGCGAACCGCTGGATGCCGTCCTCGATCGGGGTTGCCGGGCGAAAGCCGACGTCGCGCACGAGGTCATCGACATCGGCATAGGTGGTCGGCACGTCGCCCGGCTGCATCGGCAGCAGTTCCTTGTTGGCCTTGCGCCCCAGCTCCCGCTCGAGGATATCGAGTACGAGCATCAATTCCTGCGGCTTGTTGTTGCCGACATTGTAGATGCGCCAAGGGGCGATGCTCGATCCCGGGTCCTGAATTCCGTCCAGCCCAGGCGCGGGCTGCCCGACCTGCGGCGCGCGATCGATCAGGCGGACCAGAGCCTCTGTCACGTCATCGATATAGGTGAAGTCGCGAAGCATCCGGCCGCCATTGAACAACTTGACCGGATCGCCGCGGACGATCGCGTCCGCAAACACGAACAGCGCCATATCGGGCCGATACCACGGGCCGTACACCGTGAAAAAGCGCAAGCCGGTGCACGGAATTCCGTAAAGATGGCTGTACGAGTGGGCCATCAATTCATTGGCCTTCTTGCTCGCGGCATAAAGGCTGATCGGATGATCGACATTGTCATGCACCGAGAAGGGCAACTTCCTGTTCGCCCCGTACACGGACGACGAGGATGCGAACAACAAATGACGGCAGCCATGATGCCGGCATCCCTCCAGGACATTGGTGAAGCCGACCAGATTGGCGTCGACATAAGCGTGCGGATCCTGCAGCGAGTAGCGCACGCCTGCTTGCGCAGCCAGATGGATGACGACGGGAAACCGATGGCGCGCAAACAGCGCCGGTATCGCGACGCGATCCGCCACATCCAACTCTTCAAACTGAAAACGCGGATCGTTGCGCAGGATCGCGAGCCGGGCCGCTTTCAGTTGCGGATCGTAGTATGAATTGAGGTTGTCGAGCCCGACCACACGATGGCCCGACTGCAGCAACCGTTGCGCCACGTGAAATCCGATGAAGCCCGCGGCTCCCGTTACCAGAATTGCCTGATCCGGCATCATGCGTGCATCCTCCACCAGCCGATGTCATGACGGCTCATGCTTGTCAGTACGCCACCGATTTCGGCCGCCCCACGCCGCAGTACAGAAAACCGTTCCGCCTCACCTCCTCCGGAGAGTAGATGTTGCGCAGATCGACAATCACGGGACAGGCCATGATGGTGGACAATTCTTTGAGATCCAGCGCCCGGAACTGCTCCCATTCCGTGACGATGACGAGCGCGTGGCATCCTTTCGCGCAACGATAGGCGTTGTCGCAGAAGGTGACGTTCTCGAACACCTTCTTCGCCTGCTCCATCCCGACGGGATCGAAAACGCGCACCTCGGCTCCCATGTCCTGCAGCGCGGTGATCAGCGGAATCGACGGCGCATCGCGCATGTCGTCGGTATCCGGCTTGAACGTCACGCCGAGCACCGCAATGGATTTGCCCCGGATGTTGCCGCCGAATGCATTCGCGACCTTGCGTGCCATCGCCCGCTTGCGCTGGTCGTTGACGGCGACCACTGTTTCGACGATACGCACCGGCGCTTCGTTGTCCTGGCCGGTCTTGATCAGCGCCATCGCGTCCTTTGGAAAGCAGGAGCCGCCGAAGCCTGGCCCCGCATGCAGGAATTTCTGGCCGATCCGGTTATCGAGGCCGATCCCGCGCGCGACTTCCTGCACATTGGCGCCGACCTTTTCGGCGAGATCGGCAATCTCGTTGATGAAGGCGATCTTGGTAGCGAGAAAGGAGTTGGCGGCGTATTTCGTCAATTCGGCGGTGCGGCGATCGGTATAGAGGATTGGGGAAGCGTTGAGGTGAAGCGGCCGGTACACCTCGGCCATCACGCTGCGGGCGCGCGCATCGTCCGTTCCGATCACGATCCGGTCGGGATGCTTGAAGTCGCGGATCGCCGCCCCTTCGCGCAGGAATTCGGGATTGGAAACGATGGCAACTTTGGCGTCGGGATTTTCTTCGCGGATGATGCGCTCGACCTCATCACCGGTGCCGACCGGGACCGTCGACTTGGTTACTACCACCGCCTGGTCAGGAAGTACGCCGGCGATCTCGCGCGCCGCCGCATAGACATAGGAAAGATCGGCATGGCCATCGCCGCGGCGCGACGGCGTGCCCACCGCGATGAACACCACTTTCGCACCGCTGACGGCCGATTTCAGATCGCTCGAAAATGAAAGGCGGCCTTGGCCAACGTTCCGCGCCACCAATTCGGCCAGTCCGGGTTCGTGGATCGGCATCTCCCCGTTGTTGAGGCTCGCAACCTTCTCCGCATTGCTGTCGATACAGACGACCTGATGGCCAAAATCGGAAAAGCACGCCCCTGACACCAGCCCGACATAGCCGGCGCCAATCATCGCTATATGCATTACGGTTCCTGTCTGAAAAGCCGCGCGGCCCAAGGCCGCGCCGGCGGGAAGGCGGTGAAACGACGAGCTAGCTGCTCAATATCGATTCGCCGTCGAGATGACGGGGAAAGAAAAAGAAGTTGTTGACGTAGAACTGCCCGTTCTTGCGGCCGCCGTCCGGCCGCAGCGCATCGGCGTCCTGAAGCTTTCGGGAATCGAACTGTTCCACTCCAATCACGTCGTTGTCCTTCAGGAAGAAACCCCGATAGGATTTGTTCCGAAAGAATTCGAACACCAGGCGTGTCGCCTCGGCGCGGTGGCGGTCCTCGGCCTCGACCAGGAATACCGGCTGGCAGCGCTCCAGAAGCTCGACGGCGCCGTTCAGCACATTCAACTCGTGGCCTTCGACGTCGATCTTTACGAACGCCACGTCCTGGTCGATGACAGCGTCGAGCCGCGCGATCGGCACATGAGCGGAAACGAGCTTCGCCGAAGAACCGGCTCGCGCCTCCAGCGAGGCAAGGCCGTACACCAAGCCATCTTCGCCTTGCGGGATGAACAGCTCGGCATCGCCGTCATGATCCGACAGCGCGATCTCGTGAACGCTCACATTGCGCGCCGAGGTTCGGCGCAACAACCTCGCCATCTGCTGCGAAGGCTCGAAGGCGTGGACCTGCCGGGAAAGCCGCGCCAGCCGCCGCGTGTAGAGGCCGCAGTTTGCGCCGACGTCGACCGTCACCGCGTCGCCGGGAATGACCTTGTCGAGATAGGACAGTTCCCGCTCCGCCGATTTGGGGCGTTTCATGAAGTGCCATTGCAACCATATCGAGGGAAACGCATCCTTCACCAGCTCCTTGACGTGTTGTTTTGTGTTCATTGCTGCCTCCCTTGACGTAGCGCGCACGCCTCGTTGCGGCGTGCCTCGCCCTCGATGCGGATGCTGCCTCCCACCCCACCACACCTCAAACGCGGTCATAGATATCCTGCACGCGGACGATGTCGTCCTCCCCGAGATAGGCGCCCGACTGGACCTCGATCAGGTTGAGGGGAACCTTTCCAGGGTTCTCCAGACGATGCATGCATCCCAAGGGTACGAAGATCGACTCGTTCTCGCGCAGCAGGATTTCCTCGTCGTCGCGCGTAACGATCGCGGTGCCGTTCACCACGACCCAATGTTCGGCGCGATGATAATGTTTCTGCAGCGACAGCTTGGCGCCGGGATTGACGGTGATGCGCTTGACCTGAAACCGCTCTCCGGCATGGATCGATTGATAGTATCCCCAGGGGCGATGGACGCTGTGGGTCTGGGTTGCCGAGCGATGGCCGTTTGCCTTCAGCCGCTCGACCAATTTTCCGACGTCCTGGTCGCGTTTCCGGCTGGTCACCAGCACCACGTCCGGCGACGTGGCGATGACGAGATCCTCGACGCCGAGCGCCGCGACCAGTTGCCCGTCGCCCCGCACGTAGCAACCCGAAGCATCTTCCACTACCGCATCGCCAATCACGACATTGCCAGACGTATCCTTCTCCGCCATCGACCACAGGGCCGACCAGCTTCCGACATCGCTCCAGTCGAACGTGGCGGGAACCACCACTGCATTGTCGGTCTTCTCCATGATCGCGTAGTCCATCGAGATGCTCGGACAGGCCTCGAAAGCGCGCTCATCAAGCCGGAGAAAATCAAGGTCGCGGGTTGCGCCGGTCAGCGCCTTGCGACAGGCGGCCAGGACCTCGGGTGCCCGGTGCGCCAATTCGTCGATGAACTGACGCGCCGGCAGCAGAAATATCCCGCTATTCCAGACATGCTCGTCGCAGGCCAGCAGACGCTCGACAGTCACCAGATCCGGCTTCTCGACGAAGCTGGCGACGTTACGAATCGGAGAAGCGGCGTCCAGCTCATCGCCCATTCGGATATAGCCGAATCCGGTCGCTGCCGACGAAGGCCGCACGCCGAACAGGACGAATCGGCCGTAGCGCGCGGCCGTGATGCCGGTCGATATGGCGGCGCGAAACGCGGCGTGATCCCGCACCCAGTGGTCGACCGGCATCGCCAGTATCACCGCGTCGGGATCGGCTTCGCCGGCGAGCAGGGCTGCAACCGCCACCGCTGGAGCGGTGTTTCTTCCGAACGGCTCGAGCACGATGGTCGGACGATCGACGCCGACCGCGCGCAACTGCTCGCCGATCGCAAAACGGTGCTCGGCGTTTGCGATCACCATCGGGTCGGTAAACAGCGAGCGATCGTCGACCCGTAGCGCCGTTTGCTGCAGCAGTGTGTTCTCGCCGAGCAGCGAGAGCAGTTGCTTGGGATAAGTTTCGCGCGAAAGCGGCCACAGCCGCGAGCCGGCGCCACCGGACAGGAGAACGGGTACGATACGGCCGCGCGGCTCGATCATCGACATTGCATGGTCCTTCGATATTGCGACGGTGGTCGGTCAGAATCCGCTTCCGGACAGGAATTCTTTGCGGATCGTGCGGATGATAATCATGATGTCCATGCGCAGCGACCACCTCTCGATATAAACGAGATCGTAATCGATCCGCGAAACCGCAGGACCGAACTCGGCCGTGCTTCCCCTGCAGCCGCTGACTTGTGCGAGCCCGGTAATGCCCGGCCGCGCCGTATGCCGCTGAAAATAATAAGGCACGAGGTGTTCATAGGGCAGATCCGCCGCCAGCATTCCCGGCACATGCGGCCGCGGCCCAACCAGTGACATATCGCCTTTGATCACATTGATCAGTTGCGGAATTTCGTCGAGGCTGGTCTTGCGCAGAATTCGCCCCACCGGCGTCACGCGCGCGTCGCCCTGAACGGTCTGCTTTACACCGCGCACATCGCCCGCATCCGCGCGCATGGTACGGAACTTGTAGATCTTGAAGCGGCGGTTGCGATAGCCGTATCGATACTGGAAGAACAGCACCGGGCCCGGCGACGTCAGCTTTATCGCAACTGCGATGACGATCAGGAGTGGCGCGAAGAACAGCAATGCGCCGCTTGCCGCAGCAATATCGAACACGCGCTTTGCAATCGACGAGGATGGCTCGTTTCGCGCCCTTCGGCGCGAGCGCCGGCGGGCTCGATACGCGCTATGCGCACCGCCGCCGGCAAATTCGACAGGACGGACTGATATCTCGGTTCGCTCTCTTCGAATCGGCGCAACGTTGCTCCTCGGCGCAACGTCGCTCCGATCGAAGTTGGCTGTCACGATGGAGGCCATGATTCTCCTCTCTCTGCGGGAACCGGACTGTGAATCAAGCGCGTGGAGTTACTCGACAGCGAGCGCGACGATTTCGCAGCAGCGAACGTCCGCACTTCGCGGTCGCTAAGACTTTCCAGAATCTTGAGCGAAGTTTGGCGCAAATGCGAAAGCGGTGCCGCATCACCGCGGAACTGACTCGTTAACGAGATTTGTGCGACGCGATATTCCGATTTGTTCGGAGATGCTTAGTCTCGATTTGCCTGGTTAATGAGCTGCGCGTGACTCGAGGCTGCCATGCATAATCGAAAAGCGCGGAACAAAATCCATTGTTCGTTTCTCGATCAATGTGGCGTCGCTGCACGGGCAACAAATGCCTGTCTCGTCGTTGGTTTGTTAGTCGAAAGCCAAGCGATCCTCTGCAACCTGATGACTGGTAGTGATTAAGGCGCACGGCTGGTGCGGTGGTCGCAACGTTTGGAAAGAAAACAGAGACGGCAGCCATTCGCGAGCCGTCCACCTTGCGGAACGCTTCCAGGGAGGCGCCCATGATGGCCGAACGTCTGCACAGCCGTGCACTGGTGCCGCACGGCACATTGTCGCCCGATCGCAGGCTGAGGAACCGCATCATCATCGCGAACGCGGTTGCGTGGATTGCGATCGTGATCCTGATCTGCCTGCTCGTTTTCTAATCTATTACTTGTGGCTGCGTCTCGGCGTATGGTGTCATGGATTGACCGCCGCGCGGTTCCATGATCGACATCGCACACCATGCACCGAACGTCTGCGGGACCTTCACGCTGCGTTAACGCTTCAACGCCTGCCGATACACGCATCTATGCCGTCGGCGATATCCACGGCTGCGCCGATCTGCTGAGTGAGATTATTGCGCGCATAGACGAGGACATAAGGCGGAGACCGATCGCGCGCGTAATCGAAATCTATCTCGGCGATTACGTTGATCGCGGGCCACACTCCAAGACGGTGATCGACCTGCTCGCGGTCAGACTCGTTAACAACCACGCGGTATGTCTGCGCGGCAACCACGAAGCGGTGATGGAAGGGTTTCTTCAGGATCCGGCCATCCTGCAGTATTGGCTGCAACTAGGCGGCATGCAGACGCTTGCATCGTATGGCGTTGAACTGCATGACGAAACTGCGACGGCGAACGAAGTGCATCGCCGCTTTCTCGACACGTTTCCGCGTACGCACCAACTATTCATGCAGTGCTTGCGCAATCAGTTCAGGTGCGGCGATTTCCTGTTCGTGCACGCCGGCATTCGTCCGGATGTCCCGATCGAGCATCAGGATCCCAACGATCTGATTTGGATTCGCGATGCGTTCCTCGACTCCACGCGAGATCACGAACAATTCATCGTGCACGGCCATACGCCTGTGCCGCATCCGGATATCAGACATAACCGAATCAACATCGATACCGCCGCGTGGCGGACGGGAACGTTGACCTGCATTGCGCTTGAAGGATCAGCGATCCTCTTCCTGTGACTCGCATGCAACGTTTCGTTAACGCGTGCGCGCATATTGGGCACATGGAACTCCGTCATCACATTCTTTCGCCGTTTTTGCTTCCCTATCATCCGCGGCTGTTACGTGCATTCATGGAGATGCAGCTATGCAGCAACGGTCGTCCAGCGCCGGCCCAACCCTTCCCTCTCTTCTCTTCGTCCTTGTAATTGCCGGCATCAGTGCCGGATTTTCAATTCGTGCTTCAGCACAGACGCCACCTTCCGCATCGTCCGCGGACCGTTACGTTCTCGGTCCGAACGATCGAATCAGGCTGAAGGTCTACGGCGAACCTGACATCACCGGCGAGTATGAGATCGACAACGGCGGTCAAGTTTCGATTCCGCTCGCCGGTCACATCAAGGCTGCAGGCGCCACGACGCGGCAGCTCGAGAAAGCGATAGCATCCGCGCTTGCAAAGGGAATCGTGCGCGATCCGCGCGTCAACGTCGAGATCGCGCAGTATCGCCCGTACTACATCCTCGGCGAGGTGAAGAAGAGCGGCGAATATCCATACCGCAATGGGTTGACGGTCATGGACGCGATCGCAAGCGCCGGCGGATTCACGTACCGCGCCAACGAAAGCAAGGTCTATCTCCGCCGTGCAGGTGCCGGTGCGGAAGAGACCCACCCTCTCGACGCTCCCGTTCCGGTCTATCCCGGCGACAACATCAGGGTTCCGGAGCGCTACTTCTAGCGTTTCGGAACTGCAGATGAGGTGATGCCGCTCATGAGCGGATGATGGCGCGTGTTGCGCCGTTGTCACAGTTCGCATTTTGCAGATGCGAAATATTTTGCGACGCGAGGAAAACTTTTTCCGGCAAGGCGCGTTGCAAGCGAGCGCATCACTTCAATCTCACAACTCAAAACCTTGCGCCCGCGCACCGAGTATGAGGCCTGCCGTTCTTATGCGCAGTCGACGATCATTATTTGAGCGATGGGCCTCGCCCGATAAGTGTTCGCCGTCTTCGCGTTCCCGCAAGGGATGGGTGATGGGATTCGAGTCTGCATCGCAGAATATGTCTGAGCGACGCGGAGAGCGATCGCATTCCATAGGCGTGCCCGGCCGCTTCAGCTTCAACCTGTTGCCCGCTCCGGCGGCAGCCATCCTGCTCGGTCTCGGATCGGCCGCGAATGCACAGGCCATTCCGTGGACCAGCGGAGAGTTCGCTTCACCTTGGAACGCGCAGAAAATTTTTGAACCGTCATCGCTGCCCGACAGGACCGATCCGGACAATCGCGAAGAGATACCGCCCGAGGACATGCCGGTGAAGAAGCGACAACAGCCAGGCTATGAGCCCGTCGGTATTCGCTCCGGCTCCTGGATGTTCAACCCGTCGCTGACCGCCGGTACTTTTTACGACAGCAACGTCTTTGCGTCGAACACCGCGCCGCGTTCCGATATCGCGGCAGTGATCGAGCCGACGCTGCGCGCGCATTCGCTATGGGGGCGGCATGGCGTCGACCTGAAGCTAAATGCACAGTCGACGGCCTATAGCCAGTATTCGAGCCTGAACCAGACCAATGCCAGCCTGAAGGGCAATGGCTGGCTGGACATTACGAAGGACACGATGCTGCTGGGCAGCTTTCAGATCGCACATCTGAACGAAGGCGTCGGTACGCTCACTTCCCCCGCTAACGCCATATCGCCGACGCCATACGATCTGATGTCCGGCGACGTCACGCTACGCAAGGAATTCAACCGGCTCACGACCTCGGTCGGCTTCCGTACCGATTCCTACGACTACGGATCGACGCGCGCGCAGGACGGCACCGTCATCAACCAGGACGCCCGCGACGGACAAATCTACGCGCTGCACAGCCGGATCGACTATGCGATTTCTTCCACGCTCGGCTGGTTCGGCGGCGTGGAAGGCAATCATCGCGACATCAGGGGGACGCCAGGCCACACGCTGGACTCGCAAGGCTATCGCGCGCTGACCGGCGTCACGGTCGGCTTGAGCAATCTGGTGACCGGCGAGTTCGGCGCCGGCTATGTCCAGCAGCGCTTCGACGATCCGTCGATCGGCAACATCGAGGGTCCTTCCTACCGCGCGCGGCTGACGTGGCGGCCCACCCGTCTGCTCGACGTGCATTTCAATGCCGAGCAGCTCGTGACGCAGACCACCGACACCAGCGCCACCGGCGTGCTGGCGAATGCGGTTCAACTCGGCGTCGACTATGAACTGCGGCGCAACGTGATCGTATCGCTCGCGGGCGGTTACGAGAACGACCGGTTCTTCGGCCAGGTCCGCAAGGACAACGTGCTGACATCAGACACGCGGGTCAAATATCTCGTCAACCGCTTCGGCGCCGTTTCCGCCTACTACCGCTACACCAAGCGCGACAGCGACATTCCCGTCTTCAGCTTCGACAAACACCTGGTAGGAATGAATGTTACAGCGCAATTCTGACCTGCCCTATGTCGTCCCCGACGAACCTCCGGTTCGCCCTGCGGAAAGCTGGCAGTATCCGACCGTCGATCTGCGCGAGATGGGCCGCATCTTGCGCCGTCGCTACAGGCTGGTTGTATTACCGGTCGCCGTCCTGCTCGGGTTGGCGCTGACCTATCTGATGCTCGCGACTACTTTATATACGGCGACGTCGACCGTGCTGGTCGATCCGCGCCGCGCCAATGTCGTCGAGACCAACCAGTCCGTGCTGTCGAATTTCGGCACCGACGATGCAACGATCGAAAGCCAGACGCTGCTGATTCAGTCGGTTGCGATCCTGGTACGCGTCGTCGGCAAGCTGAAGCTGACGGAGGATGCGGAATTCAAGCCCAAACCCGGCCTCCTCGATCCGATCAAGCGGCTGTTCAGCATGTTCAGCAGCAGCGGGCCGAGCGACGGTGCAAGCGCCGAAGATGCCGCCAGGGCGCGATCGGTCGAGATCCTTCAGAGACGGATGAAGGTAACAAGGCAGGGCACCACCTTCCTCGTCGACATCGCCGTCAGTTCGGAATCGCCGCAGAAGGCCGCAACCATCGCAAATGCGGTTGCGGACGCCTATTTCGACGAGCAGGTCCGCGCCAAACACGACGCCACGCGTATTGCCGCGAATTGGCTCAACGGCCAGATCGACGAGTTGAAGTCGCGAGTCGTTGCGTCCGAGAAAGCGGTCGAGGATTATCGCTCGGCCAATAACCTGATGGTCTCGCAGGGCGTAACCCTCAACGACCAGCAACTCACCGACCTCAACAACAAGCTGATCGCGGCGCGCGTGCAAACGGCGGAGGCGCGGGCAAAGTACGAGCAGGTCCAGGACATCGCGAAATCAGGCGGCGATCCCGGCGGCATCAACGCAGCGATTTCCTCGGAGATGATCACCAAGCTGCGCACGCAGTATGCCGACATTGCCAAGAACGAGGCGGATCTGTCGAGCAAATACGGAGCGCGTCATCCCCTCGTCGCCAATGTGCGGGCGCAGCGGCGTGACACCCAAAAACTGATCAACGACGAAATCCGGCGAATACTGGACAGCACGAAGCACGACTATGACGTCGCACGTTCTCGCGAAACGTCCCTGCAGCAGAACCTGGACCAGCTCCAGGGCGTGTCCACTTCCTCCGGCCAGGCGCAGGTACGCTTACGCGAACTGCAGCGCGAGGCCGAAGCCAGCCGCACGCTCTACGAATCCTATCTGGCGCGCTCCAAGGAAACCACCGCGCAAGAGAGCCTGGAGATGCCGGATTCCCGGATCGTGACCAAGGCCAGCATCCCGATCAGGCCGTCGTCTCCCAAGACGATGCTGATCCTGGGGCTTGCCCTGATGCTCGGGCTCGGGGCGGGCACCGTGCTGGCCTTCCTCACCGACTATCTTGACGGCCGCGTCAAGACACTCGAACAGGCCGAATCCATTGCGGGTGTCCCGGCCCTTGCCGCGGTTCCATTGATCGGCACGCGAGAGCTGGCCCGTCTTGCGCGGCGCGGACGCAGCGAACTGGACAGCTACGATCCAAAGACCACGCAACTGCTGCCGCCGGCGTTGCAGCCGCCTTTGACGCGTTACGCGATCGACGAACCTGGCACGTTCTTCGCGGAGGCGATCCGCGCGGTCCGCCTGTCGCTGCAACGGACGATGCGGTCGCAGCCGGTGAAAGTCGTGCAGGTCACCTCGGCACTCGACAGCGAGGGCAAAACCACGCTTGCCATCAACCTGGCGCAGTCGCTGGCAACCCTTGGCATCCGAACGCTGCTTATCGATGGGGACCTCCGCAATCCACAAGTGACCCGTTCCCTGTGTCCGCGCGCCGAGGCCGGACTGCTGGAAGTCGCGATCGGACACGTCGCCCCGGAACACGCCGTCCTCGTGGATCAAAGCACCGGGCTCTCTGTGTTGCCATCGACCAGGATCAAGCAGGTCGAGTTCATCACCGAACTGATGTTCTCCGACCGGATCGTCGACGTGCTCGATTATTTCCGCCACCGCTACGAATTGATCGTGATCGACTCGCCGCCGCTGGTGCCCCTGGTCGATGGCCGCGCGCTCGCCGAACTGTCCGATCGCATCATCCTGGCGCTGGCGTGGGACCAGACCCCTCGCGAAGTGCTGTCCCATGCCATGGACCTGCTGTCCCCAGTCAGTGACCGGATCATGGGAACGGTGCTGACCCGCGTCGATCTCAGCCGCCTGCAATTCTATGACTATTACCGCAGCTCGGCATACCTGAAGCCGTACGGCACCGCAGGCCTGCATGCCGGAGCAGCGCGGTGAGAGCGCGCGGACCGCTAAATGGATCGGCCGGAGTCGCGCGGGTGCATCCTCGCCACCCTGCATCACCTGCGGTGCGGGCAGCTTACCCTATGGGTGGGCGCGCCGCGAATGCCGACGCATTCATCGAACGGATCGCGACCAGCTTGATGCTGCTGGCCGTCATGGCGACCTTCACGCTCTCGTCCTCCGTGCTGACCAACTGGAAGATCCACTATTTGACGGCGGGCGGAAATTTTTACGAAAAGCTGCACCCGGCGACTTATTTCACGTTGCTGGCATTCTCCATGCTGCTGATGCGCAGCCGCGGACCGGTCGGCGAGATCAACCGGATGTTTTCCGAGTCGAAGCTGCTGCTGGCCTATCTGCTCTGTTGGCTGTTTCTGCTGGTCCAGGTCATCGTGCTCGAACGCCCGTTCACCGTCATCATCGACACGTTTCTGTTGCCGATCCTGATCGCGATGGTGATGTGGCAGTTGTCGCCCGCGCAAAGGCGCCCGCTGGCCTGGGCCATTCACCTGACGATCCTGCTGAACGTCGTGCTCGGATACTATGAATATTTCTCCGGCCACCGGCTGATCCCGCTGACGCTCGGCGACGTCGTGGTGATGGGCGAATGGCGCTCTGCGGCGCTGCTGGGTCACCCGCTCACGGCATCCGGTATCGTCGGCGGCTACGTGCTGGCGCTGGCGCTTCGCCCGGCGATTTGTCCGCCGATCCTGCTGCGGCTGCCCTTGATCGCGTTCTGCCTGGGATCGCTGATGGCGTTCGGCGGCCGAACGGCGCTGGTCACGGTACTGGGAGTCCTCGGGCTGATCGGAGCCTTCGAGATGGTGCGCCTGATACAGGGAAAGCGAACGCAGCTTCCCGCGGCCATTCTCGCCATCTGCGTGCTGTTTGCGGCCGGCGCCATCGTCTTTGCCGCGCTCGACCTCGGCATTTTCGACAAGATGCTGCTGCGCTTCTCTTCTGATAAGGGCAGCGCGCTGGCGCGCTTCGCCACCTTCAACCTGCTCTCGCATTTCGATTGGAACGAACTGATCCTCGGTCCCAACCCGGTCCGGGTGAATGCGTTGCAGTCGCAGCTCGGTCTCAACTACGGCATCGAGAACTTCTGGATTTCCGCGATCGTCCAGTTCGGCCTCATCCATACCGTCGTTCTGACGATCGGACTGATCTGCTTCTTCGTCGAATTGCTGCGCCGTTCGAGCGCCGCGGTATGGGCGATCGTGCTGCTGATCATCGTCATTGCCGCGAGTTCAGTAAGCTTCTCGTCGAAGAACATTCAGCTCGCGCAGTTCGTTATCCTCATTTCGGTCCTGCTGCCGCGCGAGCAGCGGCGCATCGCCGCGTCCCCACAAGTCCGCGCGCCCGTCACCTACCGGTCCGCTCCGGCATAACTTTAGGATTCCCTTTCGTATGGCCATCTACGTCGACAACACCCACCTCGGACGTCACGTCACCGGTCTCGAACGCATTACGCTGGAGCTGTTCTCCGCCGCAGCGCTCGCACCGCTCGACGTCGTGCCGGTGACGGCGAAGGGTCTTCGGCAGATGTTGACGACGCAGACCCTGGGCCTGCCGATGCGGCTCGCTGCTTCGTCCTCGATCCTGCTCTGTCCCGGCTTTCCGCCCAGCCCGCTGCTGCGGCCGTTCGCATCGCGGGTGCTACCCTATATCCACGATGATTTCCTGATCACGCGGCGCGCCGAGCTCAACATGCGGGCGCGTCTTTATATGGCCGGCCCCTTCAGGCTCGCGCTGCGCCACTATCCGCGCTTTCTGGCCAACTCCGGCGACACCAGGCGCAAACTTACCGCGCATTGCCGGTCCGATGCCGAAGTGACGCTCTATCGTCCCGCGGTGCGCAATGTGTTTGGCCTTGACCCCGGACAGCGCGGCGAACGGAGCGCGCGTCCCCAACCGCTGCGGCTGATCGCGCTGGGCACGGTAGAGCCGCGCAAGAATTTTGCAGCGGCGGCGAGAATCCTCGATGCATTGCGCATGCAGGGATTTCCCGACGCTACACTGGATATCGTCGGAAGGCCGGGATGGGGTAACGACTGGCAAGCCCTCGAGAAGCAGCCGGGCGTTACGCTGCACGGATATCAGTCCGCCGACCGCGTCAATCAATTGCTTGACGCCGCCGATCTGTTCATCTGCACCTCCCATGACGAAGGCCTGGGATTGCCGCTGCTGGAGGCGCAATACGCCGGCCTGCCGATCATCGCCCCCGATGCTTCCATCTTTCGCGAGGTGCTCGGCGAGTCCGGCATCTACATCGATACCGCAGATCCTGCTTCGGCGGCCGCGCGGATCGCGGCTGCGCTCTCGAACGAAGATTGGCGCGCTCGATACGTGGCGCAGGCACTACGAAATCTGGCACGCTGGAACGATTTGGCCCGCGGCGACCGCGAGAACGTCATCAGCCTGATCGCCCACCTTGCTCACCTTCAGGGAAGCGCCACTCCGGAGTACCGCCGCCTTGCATGACACCAGCGCCACAAGGCACCAGGATGGATTGCGGATCATCGCGGCCGGCGCCGTGGTGATCCTTCACTATTCCGATTACTTCAAGGACTTGCCCGTCGGCCGCTTCATGGTCGCGCACACCTGGCATTTCAATCTGTTCGTGGACCTGTTCTTTGTGGTCTCCGGCTTTGTCATCGCCCGTCAATACTTTGGCCGCGTCGATGATGCCGCATCGATCGGCCGCTTCCTGTGGCGTCGCCTCGCCCGCATCTATCCGCTGCATCTCGCCACGCTCGCCTTCTATGTGGCGCTTGCCGGCGCGCTCCATTTCGGCGCTGCCCGGACCGACAACCCGGCCCGCTATCCGCTTTCCGACCTGCCCGCGCAGTTCCTGCTGCTTCACGCGTTCATTGGCGAGCGCCTGACGTTCAACTTCCCGAGTTGGTCGCTCTCGGCGGAGATGTTTTGCTATCTGCTTTTTCCGCTGATCGCGCTGATTGCGCAACGCCGCAAGGAGGCGGTTGTTGCGCTCGTGGTCCTTGCCGCGCTCGCCAATTCCCTTTGGGCATCGGCTGCCGGAACGGTGCCGTGGGCCGACTGGATCAATCAGGGCGGCGCCTTCAGGGCGGTGCCTGCCTTCAACCTCGGTATGGCCTGCTATCTGTTTCGCGACCGGATCGCGCGTTGGCCCGCGATGCCCGGCGCGCTGGCAGCGTCGCTAGCGGCGTTCATCCTGTTCGGCTCCCTGCTGCCGACGATGACCGCGCTGTTTGCGATCTACGCGATCGCGATGCTTGCGATACAAGCGGACTGCGCCGGGCGTGAGACGCTGCTGTCGCGGCTCGGCTTCGATCGCTGGTCGCCGCTGACCTATTCCTGTTACATGCTGCACATCCCGGTTGCGACCATCGTCATCACCCTTGGATCGCGCCTGCTTTCTTTATCGGAGCATGAACGACTGATTCTGGCGCCGGTGGCGATCATCGTTCTTGCATTTGCGAGCGTCGTCTCGCTGCGCACGTTCGAAACGCCGCTGCGGCGATATCTGACCGAGGCTTACGACCGCCGCGCCCTCAAACATGAGCCGTCTCCAGCGATCACGCGGCAGGAGAGCACATGATGACGGTCGTCGAACGCGTATCCGCAAACCCGCCATCTCTGAGCGTCTCGCGCGCAACGGCCCAAAGCCGCGATAGCGTCGTCGATACCATGCGCGGCATCGCAATCTTGATGGTGATCGGAATCCATTCGCTGCCACAGCCGCTCGACGCGATCTGGGCAAAATCACTTGATGCAGCGCTACGGCCCTGCGTGCCGGTGTTCCTGTTCGCTTCCGGATATCTCACGGCGCTTTCCGGCCGCGTCCCGCTGGCAAAGCGGCTAAAGGCAGCCCTGGTCCCTTACGCGATCGCGTTCGCCGCCGCCTACATCTACATGGCCCTGCACAATCCGGCGATGGACCATCGCGTCGGCACGACGCTCGCCCGGTTCGGGCTGGGATATGTGTTCGTCTACTATTACGTCTTCGTTTATGTCTGCTGCACGCTCGGTCTGTGGCTCGTTTTTGCGGCCGGCGGGGACGGACAAACCGCTTCAAGGCAACGGATCACCACTTTGCTGCTGCTATCGATCGGCTGCGGCCTACTTGCCGGCAGTTATCTTGATCCCGCCATGTCGAGGCTCGGAGCGTCGGCGGCACTGCTCGACGAGATCCGCATGCGCGACATTCCGTTCTGGTTCTCGTTTGTCGCGCTCGGCGCGCTGATTGCGATGTTCAGGGACGTGCTCGAACAGGATATGCGCCGCGCGCTCCTTGGCGCCGTGCTGGCCGCCTATTTGTTCTATGCCGGCGTGCGCATTCTCAACGTCGGCGACGCCGCCACTTACGATTCGAGCGCCTTCTTCCTCTATGCGGCCCTGTTCTGCGTTTCGCTGTTCGCCATCCGGCCGAAATCCGCGCTACTGGGATGGATCGGCTCGGGCAGCTACTTCATCTATCTCTGGCACATCTTCATCGTAATGGCGCTGCGCGATCACGCCGGGCTGCGCCAACTCGGCGCCGTCACCAGCTTTGCCGTTTCCTGCGTCTTGACGGCCCTCGTCTCTACCGCGGCGCTGCTCGCCATACGGCAACTCGCCTCGCCCCGAATCTGCCGCTGGCTGGGGGCTTGAGCGATGCTTCTGAAGCACACTTTGCTCTATCTGCCCGCGCAATTCGTCGGACCACTATTCCAACTTCTGGCGATGATCGTATGGACGCATGTCGTCGACGAGCACACGCTCGGCGTCATCACGCTGATTACGGCCACGCACGAATTGCTGCAGATCGGCTTTCTCGCCTGGTGGTCGCAGTTTGCGTTGCGTTTCCTCGGACGGTACCAGGACGTCAACGACGCGCCGCGCTTCTATCGCACCGAAAACGCGGTCTTGCTGGCGTCCCTCGCGTTGCAAAGCGCGGCCATCGTCGGAATTCTGCATCTGGTCATCGCGCCCGGCGCCGGAACGGGCCTTCTGCTCGCCGCCATCGCCTATGTGATAACTCGGTCGCTCAACCTCTATATCGGTGAACGCGCCCGCGCGCGGCAGCAGATCCGCGTCTACACGATCCAGCAGGTGTTCGGGCCATCCGTCGGATTTGTCGTGGGTCTGGTGTTGATCAAACTGCTTGGCCAATCCCCGGATTGGCCACTTGTGGGTTACGCGGCCGCGCAACTGACGGCCGCACTCATCGTCCTGCCCTGGATCGGCTGGGGTCACCGCTTGTGGCCGATCGACCGGGAGATCGTGGTCCACGCCCTGCGCTACGGCATTCCGCTGATTGTCGGCGGCGCGCTCGGCTGGGTCGGCCTCAATGCATCGCGCTTCATCGTCAACGAAATGTCCGGAGTGGCCGCCGCCGGTCTGTTCGCCGTCGGATACGGCCTCGGCCAGCGGGCCGCGGCGGTCGCGGCCATGCTGGTGACGGCAGCAGCGTTCCCGCTGGCGGTAAAAAGCATGGAGCAACACGGTGACCAGGCCGGAATGCGCCAGCTCGCCAACAACAGCGCTCTCCTTGTCGCAATCCTGGCGCCAAGCCTCGCCGGCATCATCATACTGAGAGCGGAGATCGTGCATCTCCTGATCGCAGCGCCGTTCCAGGCGGTGACACTCGCCATCCTCCCGCTTTCCACGCTCGCCGGCGCAATCCGCAACCTGCGCGCCCATTTCGGCGACCAGGTATTTCTCCTGCAAAACCGCACGCGCTGGATGATGGCCATTGCCGCAATCGACGCGTCGATGACCGTGGTGTTGAGCGTCTTGTTCCTGCCGCGATGGGGACTGCCCGGCGTCGCCGGCGCCACGGTGCTGGCGGCACTGGCCGCCGCCATCGTGAGTTTTTCAATCGGGTTTACACGATTTGGCTTGCGCCTTCCGATCGGCCATCTCGTGCGCATCGCATTGGCCACCATCGCCATGGCGGCCGTGCTGCGGATATTTCCGGAGGCCCGAACGACCCCGATTCTGGCGGCCCACATTGCGGCAGGCGCTGCCGCCTATTTCGCAGCGCTTGCCCTGTTCTATGCACCGTCGCTGGTGCGGATGCTTCGGCCGCGCCCCCAGCATTCAGGGGCGTGAGCGCATTCGACACGATCGGCGCCTACGACTTCCTGGCATTCTCGAACGCGCGCGCCATCGCGAACCAAAGCGGCTTCTTCTGCATCGACGAGTCGAACGGAAGCGGCCGAGGCAGCCGTCGCGCGAGCGGATCCTTCTTCTTCGCCGCGTCGGTATAGAACGAGTAGTTATCGGCAAGTTCCCACGCGATCACCATTTTGACGGCCGGCACCCGAAGCGCGTTGGTCAGGAACTTCTCCGCCGTCTCGGCGATCATGGCATCGCGCGTTGCGATGTCGTCCGGAAACGTGTCGTCGCGCACGTCGAACTCGGTCAGATAGATATCGACGCCACGTCCGGCGAGCGCATGAAGGAATTCGGTAAACCGTCCGGGATCGTGCGGATAGCGAGGCTGCAGGTGACTTTGCAAACCGACGGCATGCAGCGGCACGCCGGCATGCTTCAATTCGTCGACCAGTTGCAGCAGGCCGCGGCGAACCGCGAGGCCGACGTCGTCGTCGCGTTCGCTATGAGCCTCGTTGAGAACCAGTTTTGTCTTTCGGTCGATCCTCGCCACGCGCTCGAAGGCGCGGCGCACATAGCCGGTACCGAATGTGTCGTACCACGGACCGAGCCGGTAGCCGCCGGGCGCCTTGTGCCCGGGCCAGAACGGCTCGTTGACGACATCCCATGAATGCAATTTGCCTAGATAGCGGGCAGCCACTTCGTCGATATAGGAATCAAAGAACCTCTCACGCTCGGCATTGCTCATGCTCTTGATCCATTGCGGAACCCATTCGTTCCAAATCAGGCAATGACCGCGCATCGGAATATTGTGACTCGCACAAAATTGCAGCAGACGATCTGCACTCTCGAATCGCTTCGGCCCCGGTTGCGGCGCGATGGTTCCCATTTTCATTGCGACGTCTGTCGTGACGATGCGCACCTGCGTTTGATACAGCTCGCGGTACGCAAGATCCTTGTCGATCACCGGACCAGCAGCCGCGCCGAACACGATTCCGTTACGAGCTGCGATGACGCCGAGACTCTGTGCAGGCTGTGCAGCGAATGCTTCCTTGCCGCACGAAGCAATGCTTGCTCCTGCGATGAGAGCAAGCGCATCTCGCCTCGACCACTCGTGCATAGCTGATCTCCATCATGTGAATGATTCGTCGCGACGTCTCGTCCATCGCAACGCGGCATCGCCATCGTTGCGTCGCATTAGTTCGATTTCGTGACGAATGTCCGTCGAGAAAATTTTCGGCACGCAGTTCCCGTCGCGAAGCACGCGTCTGTCGATCGTCCCCCACGAGTGCGTCCCTCGATTACATCATCAGCAGGAGTCGATATGTTGGAACCACCAGCGCAGTTGCAGCCGGGCCTCACTGTCGATGGAATAACGATCAATGTTCCCTCGCTTCCGGAAGCCGTGTCTTCGATCGTGTCGGCCGCGCAACATGGCGACAACTTCAGCGTCTGCACGCTCAATCTCGACCACGTTGTCCAGCTTCAGCACCATGCCAATTTTCGTGCGGCCTATCGCCGTGCCCGATTTGTCACCGCCGATGGGTTCCCCATTGTCGTGCTGAGCCGCCTTATGGGCGCGCCAATCGAACGCACGACCGGTGCCGATCTCGTCGAGCCGGTTTGCGCGGAAGCCCGCAAGAAAGGACTCCCGGTCTTTCTGCTGGGGGCGAACGATCTCACACTCAAGACAGCGGCACGGCGTTTGTCGGAACGATTCAAGGGATTGCAAATCGCGGGATGCTTTGCGCCGGGACCGGGATTCGATCCTTACTCCAGCGAGGCCGATGCTGCGATCGAGCGCATCCGAGCCTCGGGCGCCAGAATTTGCTTCGTCGCGCTGGGTGCGCCACGGCAAGAGCTGTTCGCGGCGCGATGCCTCGATGAACTCGATGGAACGGGCGTGTTGTGCATCGGAGCCGCACTCGATTTCATCGCCGGCACGCAAAACCGCGCGCCGTCCATCGCGCGCAAAACCGGGCTGGAATGGGCATGGCGCATGCTGCGCGAGCCGCGCCGGCTCGGCCCCCGCTATATCAAATGCATGACAGTCGTTCCGCGCCTCGTTGCGCGAACCATTCCGCAAATTGTTCAGGCACGCATGAGGAAAGCGGCATGACTTCAACATTGACCCTGGCGCTACGGGCGCGAAATGCCAACCGGATTAAGCCACGTTACCAGATCTGCCTGATCCACCCGTTCGATCCGCGCGGCGAGAAGGTCGGCGGCCTCGAAACATACATCCGCGATTTCATTACGTTCCATCCAACCGACACCGACATCCTTTTCATCGGCGTCGACTCGACGGGCGAGCTGGAGCTCGGCAAGCTTCACCGGATGACGTTCCGAGGCCGCGGCTTCGACTTCCTGCCGATCCTGCACTATTCGGACCAGCAGGCGCGCGAAGCGGCCCGCAGCGTTCGTACCTCGCTGACCGGGCAATTTTTCATGGCACTGCTCCGCCACTTCGGCCCGATCGCAAGGCTGATCCGCGCCAGGCGGTGCTCGGTCGATCTGCGGCGGGTGGAATTTTCCTGGTTGCCGGCGATCCTGCGGCTGCCGTTCGTGCAGATGCTTCACGGCGAGGGCGCGCCGAAATTGCAGATGGATTCGCTGCTGCGGAAATACGCCTTCGTCCACAATACCGGCGAGCGGTTTGCCGTCGCCATGAGCGAGAAATTTCTCTGCGTCAATCCGTTCATCACTGAGCGGCTGCAGCGGACCTATCCGCGCCGCAAGGACAAGATCGACACGCTCTGGACATGGGTCAACACGGATATCTTCAAGCCGCAACTCTGGCCGCTGAACTCTTCGCCGTTCCAGATCGTGTTCGCCGGCAGGCTCGATGAGTTCAAGGATCCACCGCTGATGTTTCGCACGATCGACCGCCTGCGGCGGCGATTGAACGGCGACGTGCGGTTTCACTATATCGGCACCAGTGATCCGCACCGATTCGAAGAGTTCGGCGCGATCGAAGACATCACCGTCCGCCACGGCTTCAAAGACGCCGCCGGCATGGCGGAGACGCTGGCAAGCGCGCATGCCGGCATCCTGACATCCGAATTCGAAGGCATGCCGCGCTGCGTGCTCGAGACCCTTGCGGTCGGCCGGCCGGTCGTCGCCATGCACCTGCCGCAGCTCGAACCCGTGATTCATTCTGGCGTCAGCGGCCATCTGGTGGCGCGAAGCGGCAGCCGTGACGACATGGCCGATGCGCTCGCGCAGCGGTTCGTCGACGTCCGGAATGCGATCGACGCGGGCACGATGAACCCGGTACAAATCGCCGACTCCATCCGGGCGTTCACGCCGGGCACGCAGCTTGCGCGAGTCTTCCGCTATCATCAGGAAATTCAGGATGCCCGCGGACTTGCCGCCGCGGCGCCGACTTACTGAGGGCGCCGGGTTGAACATCCTTCTGTTGACCAGCGAGTTCGCCCCCGCGATGGGAGGAATCGGGACTTACGCGCGCGAAATTGCGGCAGCGGCGAGCCGGCTCGGCGCCAAGGTCACCGTGGTGGCGCCGGACTACGCACGGCAGAATGCCGACAACGATCGCACTCTTCCTTTCGAGGTCGTGCGCTACAGCGGCGGCCTCCACTCCATGCGCGACATGCCGCGCAAGATCATGCTGACGCGCCGCGGTGTCCGCGGCGACCGATATGACGTGGTCCATGCCGCCGATTGGCCGTTTTTCATTCCGGTTGCGCTTTCGAGATGGCGAACGCAGGCGCGGGTATTGATGACGGTGCATGGCACCGAGATCAACGAAACGCAGACGACGCTGAAGCGCATGGCGATCCGCGGCGCCGGCGTGTTCGGACCGCGGACGGAGATCGTCGCCAACAGCGGTTTTACCGAGACGCTGTTCCGCGAGCGGTTTGCCGTCGACCCGCGCCAAATCAGCGCGATCAATCTCGGCGTATCGGAGTTCTGGTTCGGCGGCCGACGGACGCGCCGGGAGATTCGCCTGGCCCATCGTCTGCCGGAAGACCGGCTGGTGATGATCACGGTCGCGCGCATCACGCGCCGCAAGGGACATCATCTGACGCTGGCCGCCTTGTCTCAGCTTCCGGACGATCTGCGCAATCGCATCACGTGGCTCGTGATCGGCCCGGACGGCGAAGCCGATTATGTCGATGCTCTGCGGCGCGACGCCGAAGCGGCGGCCTGCGACATTCGTTTCCTCGGCCCGCAATCGAACGAGGACATCCGCGATCTCTATGCGGCCTCGGATTTCTTTTGCCTGACGGGTCTCCCCGACACGACCGGCCGGGTGGAAGGATTTGGATTGGTCTATCTCGAGGCCGGGGCCGCCGGCCTGCCGAGCGTCGCGACCGACGTCGGCGGCGTGCCTGACGCCGTGCTCGCCGACGAGACTGGAACTCTCGTGCCGCCGTCGGCCGAGAGCATATCACAGGCGATCGCAGAGCTGGCCGCCGATCGGAATCTGCGCGCCATTCTCGCGGCAGGCGCGTCATCCCATGCCCGCGCCCTTTCATGGGAACGATGCGCAGCGATAACCTATGGCCTGCCCTACACCGGCAAGCCGGCATCTGCAGACCGCGCCATCGGATTAACGGCATGAGGCTGCTGGTCGCGACCGCGATGCTGCTGACGCTCGCGAACGGTGCAGCGCGGGCGGACAGCGAGAATTGCCGCAAGAGCCGCGAGTATCTCCTGGGAACGCCCGGCGGCGACCTCTCCCTGACGCCGCAGGCCTATAACGACCTGTTCAAGATCTGCATCGCGGCATCAGCCATGCCCAACGTAAAGGATGCGTATATCCTGCGCGATGGCGGCATCGCCGTGGTCCCCAAACAGGACAGCGTTTCAGCGACGGCAGCCACGCTGGCTCAGTTCTGCGACGCCTATCCTCGCGGCGTGCTCCGCTTCATCACCAGCAAGGAAAAGCTTTCCATCCGCTCCGTGACCGACGTCGCACGGATGTCGTCGACCTCGTCCACGCCATGCAAGAAGATTAAAGGCGTTTCCTAAAGGCGTCTCCTAGAGTCGCGCGCCATCCGTCGAAACTCACTTCTGGCGGTCGTAGTAGTCGGGCATGTCATGCGGATCCATTGCCTGTTCGGCCCTGCGGCCCAGAAAGAAGAAGCCGCTGGCGGCATCTGCTGCGGCCCGGCCGCGACCGAACGCATCGAGATATCTGATCCAGAAGAACGGCAGCACGACCAGGCGTGACAGCTTGTTGCCCGCGCCGAGTGCGCGCGCGAAATAGCGGATCGACCATTCAAGCGCCACACCGGCGCCGCCGACCGGCCCGGCGTTGATCTCGGAAAATCGCCTGAACAGCCAGCGGTGACCGCTCTGCGTGAAACGCGAGAAATCATAGGCCCGCTCGTGCACCTGCTGCATGAACGGCGTCTCCGCATAGACCAGGCCTTCCAGCCGCAGCACTCGATGCAGCTCGGCAACGACCGTTGCGGGCTCCAGCACGTGTTCCAGCACCGCCTGCACCCAGACGCCGTCGAATACGCCATCTTCGAAGGGTAGACTGTGGGCGTCAGCCACCAGCACGGTGTGTGGCGAAGCGTAGACGTCGGTGCCGACAAGCTCGATGGAATCGTCCCGGTAGAGTTCGTCTGCGCCCAAACCGATCGTTCCGCCACCGACAACGAGTACAACTGGTCGTCTCGACTCCCGCTTCAACAGCTCGATGAACATTGCGCTGTTGGCGACCGCAACCGGATTGCCTCCAAAGGTAAGGCGATGCAGCCGCGATCCAAGGGAACGGCGACTGACGTCCCGCTGCAGCGCCGAGCCATTCTGGTCCTCGTACATCCTGCGTTCAAAAATGCTGGCTGCGAAATCGATCAGCACCGGCTGCGCGCCGATCATCGGAAACCCGGCTCTGCTATAATCGCAGGCACGGTTCGAGCAGGTTGGCCGTGACCACACGTTCCGCAGCGGCGACGAGCAGCGAGGACAGCGAATGCGCTTCTTCCAGTGCGTGGGTTCCGTATTCGCTACCGAATGATCGACGGCAGAAAGCTGCAAAGAAGGACCTCATATGTCATTTCTTCTGCCCTGCCCCGCTCATGACTCTCAATCGATGCTATTTCGAATGCAACGACAGCGCAACAATGCGGGACCGGGAACAATTCGGATGGTTGCAATTGGATGTCGCAGGAAGCTGCAGCCAGATGCCACCGTGAGGGCTTGCGAGAACGCAACGCACAAACCCGCCCTGCTGTTTCGAACAAATTCTAGGATTTGTCGAAAGTCTTCCAGCCGGCTCGTTTCGCGTCGCCTGGTTGACGACATCGGCCTCAGCCGACGAAACCCGGCATCTGCCCGATCAGATGAAGAGCAGGTGGTCCGATATCAGGTGCGTACCGCCGCTGAGCGCGATGGGAACTTCGCGTCGGCTTGCTGTCGCTGCGGTTCACCATTTCCATTTCGATCGTCCGGGCGCTGCGCGGCTGCTCATGGAGCCGCCAATGCGGCTCGCCGATAAAATTGGTTGATAGCTGCTAGAAGCAACCTTTGATCCCTCACGAGAACAATATCGGCTAAGACTGGGGTCCTCACAAGAACTGTCGATGTCTATGGAGTGAAGACGATGCGCCTGTCTGCGGCGATGATTGCGGCTACCTTGATGGCCGTGCCTGCGAATGCAAGCGAACTGACCGGAACGCTCCAGAAGATCAAGGAGACGAACAGGATCATCCTCGGCATTCAGGAAGCTTCGGTGCCTTTCAGCTATCTGGACGGCGATCAAAAGGCGATTGGATATGCCGTCGACATCTGCATGAGGATCGTCGACGCGGTCAAACGCGACCTCAAAGTCTCGACTGTTGCCGTCGAAACGCTTGCCGTCACGTCATCCAATCGCATTCCGCTCATGATGAATGGGACAGTCGACCTTGTCTGCTCTTCCACCACAAACAACGCAGAGCGGCAGCGCCAGGTGACGTTCACAAATTCGCATTTCCTGTCGGCAACCCGTTTTGCTGCAAGGAAGTCCGACAACATCACGATGATCGACCATCTGAAGGGCAAGCCCGTTGTTGCCATATCCGGCTCGACCAACATGGTGCAGCTTAACCAGGTCAATAGCACGCGAAATCTCGGCATCGCAGTGCTGGCCGCCAAAGATCAAGCGGAGGCTTTTCTCATGCTGGAGACAGGACGCGCGGCCGCCTACGTCCTCGATGACGTGCAACTCGCCGTCGCGATCGCGCGATCAAAGGATCCGTCCGCCTACGTGATCAGCGAGGAAGCCCTGTCCAGGGCCGAGCCTTACGGGATCATGCTGCGTAAGGACGATGCACCGTTCAAGACCGTGGCCGACCGAGCGACCGCGGATCTATACAGAAGCCCGGAGATCGAAACGATCTACCGGAAGTGGTTCGAATCGCCGGTGCCGCCCAACGGCCTCAGTTTCAAGACTCCGATGTCACAGGTCTTGCGCAAGGCATTCGCGCATCCGTCGGACAGCCCAGACCCGGCAAGCTACGAGCGCTGAGGACCCGCGGCAAGCATGAGATCCCGAAATGTCGGAAGCGAGGACATCATTTATCCTCGGCTCGATGGAGCCAAGATGCAATCGAACTCAGGTCCATAAGCGCAACCCGCTAAACAGCCTTCGAACCCTCGGGAGAATGCTGCCTGCTTCGAGCGCTATTTGAGTACATTGCCGATACTTTCCAGGCTCGGCGCAGATCCGCGACCATCTTACGCCAAGCGTCGCCGTTCGACCCGCCGAAGCGGCGGACGTAGGCCGGGTGAAAAGTGATTTGCAGGGGACGGCCATCAAATTGGAGCTTTGGTTTGCGAGACGCTCCGATCGAACGCGACGTCCTGAATAGGCGAGCCGCCGTGCTGCCGAGCGCAACGACTACGCGCGGTTTGGAGCGCCGGATGTCCGTTAGCACCGCGGCGCCGTAATGATTGATTTCCTCGATAGTTGGAGCGCGATTGCGCGGCTTGGATTTTTTTCGTGCGTTCTATAGGGCGAAATGGAATCACGTTGGCCAAACGCAGTTGTCTGCGGTCGATCCCAGCCTGCTCGAGCAGTTTGCGCAACGCGCAGCCAGCCGGCCCGACAAAGGGCCTGCCCTGCTCAGCTTCTTCGGCGCCAGGTGCCTCGCCAACCAAGTATAGCCGCGGCTGCCGAAAGAGACCCTCGGGCGCGACCCGGCGCCGATCGAGTCGCTTGTTGGCAGCGCTTGTCTCGGCCATCGGTATCTACATTTGCCAAAGCTTGGTAACGCGAATGTCGTTCGGCCGCCTCATTTTGCTTTTGCGAGTGATGACGTACGCATCCCCCAAACCGAGCCTTTAATGCGACATCAGTACCGGAACGGTCATCGTGTCGAGAATGCCGCGCGTCACGCCCCCGAGGATGAACTCGCGCAGCCGCGAATGGCCGAAGCCGCCCATTACGATAAGGTCGGCTGATAGATCTGCCGCATGCGACAGGATTACGTTTGTGATATCGGTCCGATCGGCGGTGAGCGCCTTGATGCTGAAGTTCAAGTCGTGGCGCGCCAAGTGTCTGCCAACGGCCGCCAGGGATTCTTCGGCTTCCCGACCCTTGTTGCCTACGTTGATCACCTCGATCGACTTCGCGCGCTCCAATAACGGCATTCAGTCCCCGAGCGCCCGCGCGGCAGTGCGGCTCCCGTCCCAGCAGACGAGAATGCAGCCGAGCTTTATGCCGTCCTTTTGGATACTGGGTACGACGACGATAGGCCGTCCGGATTCAAACATCGCTGCTTCAGCGGCAAGACCCGTGGAGGTCGTCAATTCGGGCTCGGCCTGCGCAACGATTGCAAGATCGAACGTCCGCGCAATTCGGCCAAACGTCCTTGGGATTCCTTCAATGCTGGTCTCGACCATCTGCGCCTCGGCAGGAAGATGAGCCTGCGCCGCTGCCTGTTTGAATCTTTCGATGGCCCCGTTTGCTGCCCTGGCGCTCTCTTCGCGCAAGGACTCGATTACGTCGGCCGGAACGGCCTCCATGCCGCCGGCCACAATCGCTGGGGAGTGACACATTGCGATCCCTGCAATCTGGGCGTCGAACATCCTGGCGACGGAGATCGCGTACGCTGCCGCAGGATCGCGAGAATTGGCGGTCGCCAAGTTGACGACAATATCCCGAATCACGGCCAGCCTCCTCATGATGAGCTGCCCCGTGGGGCAAAGGGCTTGCGAGTTCGTTCGTGCGAACGGCCGCTCAAAACGGAGAACTCCGGGCGGCCCGCATTAGTTCCGAGCGCAAGGTCTCAAAGCGGAATGGTTCGGCCGAGCAGGTTGCTACTGCATAAAATTTTGGGAAGGCGCTGACGATGGCGACCGCGATCGCGACACCGTCACCGCGCGCATCGTCGATTTGGCGTGCACAGGCGTGATCACGCGCGTGCATTGCGCGACAGTCGGCGTGGACCCGAACCCGAAATGGGCGGCATCAAACGCTCGCCACTAGCGCCGCTCCTTGTCAGTAGGCTCCGAGATGCCCTTGAGAGCATTTTGCGCCGCATCCTGTTCAGAGCGGCCGAGATCCGCGAGGGCAACAACCCCAACCAATCGCTTGTCCCGGTTCAATACCGGAAGGCGGCGGACCTGATGCTCTGCCATGACGCGGGCCGCTTGATCCACGTCTTCGTCTTCGAAGCAGTAGCAGATGCCGTCCGACATGACTTCACGCACAGTCGTGTTGCTGGCGGAGCGCTCTTCGGCGACTGCGCGGACGACGACGTCGCGGTCCGTCACCATGCCGATCAGCCGGTCATTCTCGCCGACCGGCAAGGCCCCGATATTGTCGGCGCGCATCTTTCGCGCTACGTCGCGGACCGTCATGTTCGGATCTGCTAGTTGCACTTTGGTTTGCATAACTTGCTGCACTTGCATGGCTGTTCTCCTCAACACGAGTTGTAGGATAACGCACTACCCGGCCGCGTTGTTGCCTCACCGGGTCATGCCGACGCACGAGCCGCCTGCCGTTCAGTGACCAGATCGCCCCCAACTGGCTTCTGGCGTTGCTCGCCTCCGCTCCGGATCGCAGCGGCTGTGAGATAGTTTGATCGCTTCACTCATGGGGAATGCGGCCCGCTCGCGAGTTCCGTCCGATCACTTGGGCCTTTTTGGATAACCGGTCCCGGGCGGCGCGGTTCCGACCAGCTATCGCTAGGTGATTTCGCGCCGGTCTGTGCAATTAGCCCATTGTCCGACGCAACCCCACGGAAAATGGAACGGTCATGCCGTCTGTCGATTGAACCCGTTGTTTAGTCGGGAGGCGGTTTAGCATGGCCAAGAGCAAAAAGCAGGCTCAAGCGCTCGCCATCAAGCTATCGCGCGAACGGCGGGCGGGGAAGCGGGTCCCGGCCCCACCAAAGGGGCGTTCCTCCAAGGAGACGAGACGGCGGGCACAGCGCGATCTTGAGATTGGACGGACGCGCGCAAAGCGCGGCGCCGCGAGAAAGAACAGCATAAAGCAGCGTTAGACATCTCCTTAATGACAGACAAAGGACTCTGAGGCGGCAGGGCATATGCATCAGGGAAAGGTCGCCATCCCGGGAGAGCTTTCTCGGCCGAGAAGCGGATGCGAACCGATTGTGCGACATAGATACCGCTTGGCAGTATCCCCCATTTTGAGAGCGCGTGAGATGCGCTTCAAGGAATTCTTGAGGCACAAACTTCAAATCCCGGTACTCGCGCTGGCCGGCGAGCGAAGTAATGGGCAGAAGGAAATCGAGATGGCGAAGGAGGTCGCCGACGACGTGCGTGGAGCCGTCGCGCCGGAGACCGGACATTGGTTGCCCGATGAAAATCCGCGCTTCGTCTCGCAGAGGCTCATTGCGTTCTTCGCCGAAACGACGGGCAAGTCTCGTTGAGGCAAGTCCGAGCAGAGGATCGGAAGTCCGGTGGCCAAAAATTACACGGCGGCTCGAATGGCGCTGAGCGTGCCGTGAAACCGCCTGGGCGGAACGCTCTTTCAAGATAACGAAGTTTCCGTCCTTAGGTCCGCTATTACAGAACGATTGCTCGATCATCCGCTGTGTCCCAGCCGCGGCTTGGGCAAGTTTGCCGGCTGTGAGAGCCGCCCTCCGTGCGCCTCATCGTGCATCGACCGCAAATAGTGTTCGGCGTGCTGAAGATAGTTTTCCGCTGCGATCAGATCTCCCTTCAGCGCTTCAGCGCGCGCCAACTCTACGTAGCGCTCGTAATTCCTTTGTGCGTTCTGAGACTGCCTCGGGAGGCGGGTCCTGACGACTTTGTTTTTCGGTGACCGTGTTCTTCTCGCCATTGTGCTAGCTGTAAAATTGATCTGCGGCGCAAGGCTATCGCCGACGACGCGCTCTGGTCCGGGCTGCCTTTTTGGCTGCCGCTGACCGCTTCGCCGGGCCTTTGGTCTTTACGGCCTTCCGAGCCGCCGCTGAGCGGGCCGAGGCGGAGCGACGCGAGGCGGCGCTTCGTGCTTGTTTCGACAGTGCCGCACGCGACGCTGTGCTGCGTGGCTCACGCTTGAGGGTCTGCGATACAGCACGTGACACGCGCGGCTGGCGTCGGGTCTTTCGCTTGCCCTGGCCCGCCTCATAGGCGTATTCGGCGCTTTTGCGGGTCCTTGCCTTGGCCTTGCCTTTTGCCGGCGGACGAAGCGGGACGCCCGCGCGCCGTGCCTTGGATAGGCCGATTGCAATCGCCTGCTGTGGCGATCTCGCTCCATGTTGGCCGCGGCGGACTTTGCGAATTTCCTCGTGCACAAACTCGCCCGCCTGGGTGGTTGGCGATTTGCCTGCGCGCTTGGCCCGCTTGGCCTTCTGCACTGTTTTCCGCTCTGGCATGATCGTCTCCAATTGGTGGTGCATCGCCCCGCGAAACGGCTTTGCCAGTGGCCGTTCTCTCAAGAAACTAACGTCCCACCACCCGAAATGGTCCCGCAGGCGCGAAGCTCTGACCGAAGCGCTCAACGGGTCGAAAGCGACAAAAGCTGTGCGAGGCCTGATCGAACGGATCGTTCTGCGCCTGGGCTCACGCGGGAAACGTTCTCCTTCAGTTCCATCGCAGGAACTTTCATCGCTGAACGTCAGGCTTCGCGGCGGGGGATCGGCGCGCTGCATTGCTGCACCGAGCTTGATCGCTCGAAGCTCGGCATCAAGCGGCGTCTACCGCAGATCGTCTGGCGAGTTGAGACGAGCCAGCATTCAGGAAATCCAAACCACCGCGAGCACTCCTGGCGCAGCGCTATGCTCAAGTTGTTGCCACGGCCTGGCGTGCGCTGACGGCTGGGATCGCCGGTGCGTATCCCGCCGGCGTTGTGACTGCGTGTTCAGCTACGCTTAGCGAGAATCGTCGCCGTCTTTGGTCGATAAAAATACAACATCCAACAAAAACGAACGCCGTTTTGAAGGCTTCTAATGCCCGAAGCATGTCTGCTCGTCAAACGATTCAGTAAGAGGCCCACACGAGGACCATCAATCGGGGTGAGGATGAATCTTTCGACGAAGAAGCTCTACTGTGCCGTTTGTTGTGGCACGGCGAGTTACCTGGCACTGTCCTTTCAATTAGTACAAGAAGTTCACGCAAGAGAACCAGTCTCCTTACCTGCCGTCACGATTGACTCACCAAAACGTCAAGCCGTACGACGTCCACAGCCTCAGCAGGGCACAAGGAGCACGCGCGTCCTTGCTCCACGCGTTGCGGCTCCAGCGAGCCAGCGCGAGGCTATCCCATATCTCACGCCTTCGACCGGCACCATTGGTCAGCCGCCGGCTCCCTATGCGGGCGGCCAGGTCGGGACCACCACACGCGTCGGCATGTTAGGCAATCGCAATGTCTTCGATACGCCGTTCAACACGACGGGCTACACGGACAAGCTTATCCGCGACCAGCAGGCCAACACCATCACCGACGTCACCGACAACGATCCCTCGGTGCGCACGAACTCTCCACGCTACAGCGGACTCGATGGATTCTTGATCCGCGGCTTCCCGGTCTTCGCGAGCGACATCGCGTTTGACGGCCTCTACGGCATCACCGATACGCGCCGCCCTGCTCTTGAACCCATCGAGCGCGTGGAGATCCTCAAGGGACCAAGCGCCTTGTTGTATGGGATTTCACCGTTCGGAAATATCGGCGGCACCATCAACCTGATCCCGAAGCGCGCCACTGACGATCCGATCACGCGATGGACTACGAGCTTCGTGTCCAACGGAAATGTTGGGTCGGCGATCGATTTCGGCCGGCGCTTTGGCGCCAACAAAGAATGGGGCGTTCGCGTCAATGGCGCCTATCGCGATGGCCGGACGCCGATCGACTTCCAGACGGATGGGTTCGGTGTCGGCGCGGTTGCTCTCGACTACCGCGGCGAGCGCTTCCGAGCCACCGTCGATTTCGGTTACCAGCAGCAGGACCTGAACGCTCCTACACGCGTGCGGCAAGTGAACTTGGGATTTCCGATCCCGGTTTCGCCCTCGCTCACGATCAACCAGCAGCAACCCTGGGAATACTATAATTCCGACCATCGATACGCTGCGGTCCGCGCCGAATATGACCTCAACGATTTCTGGACGCTGTATGCAGCCTACGGTCGCAGCCGATCCAAGGAGGTTTTCTTTGGTGGAACTGTGCGGATAACAAATGCACTGGGCCAGTTCACGTCACAGCCGGCCCTCACCGTGCAGGATGCCGATCGCGAGACTGGCGAGATCGGACTACGCGGCCGTTTCACCACCGGAGCGGTGAAACATTCCACCGTGGTTGCGACAACCGGGCTGTGGCAAGACAGCGGAACTGCCACCACCAATATCGGACCATCGATCACGTCGAACCTCTATAATCCCGTTTACGTGGCTCCGCGTAGCGCGGCTGGCCTGTCGCACAACGCGCCACTTTCTGCGCAGCGGATCAATCAAAGCGTCGCGATCGCGGATACGATGTCGATCCTCGATGATCGCGTGCTTCTCACACTGGGCGGGCGTTGGCAGGGGATCGACGTCACCAACTTCAACACGACCACAGGTGCCGTGACCTCACGCCCGCAGAACGAGGCGATCACCCCTGCGGTGGCTCTCGTGCTGAAGCCAATCAGCAATCTGTCGCTCTACGGCAACTACATCGAAGGCTTAACGTCGGGCGGAACGGCGCCGACCGAGGCCGTCAATCGAGGTCAAGTCTTTCCTGCGATCGTAACCAAGCAGATCGAGGTCGGTGCCAAGTATGACTTCGGGATCTTGGGGGTTACTGTGGCGGCGTTTGAGATCACGCAGCCCAACGGCATCACCGATCCGACGACCAGGATCTTCTCGGTTGACGGCGAGCAGCGCAATCGTGGATTGGAGTTCAACACCTTCGGCGAGGTCGCCCCGGGAATGCGCCTGCTCGGTGGCGTGGCCTTCCTCGATGGCGTGCAGATCAAGACGTCTGGTGGCCGCTTCGACGGCAAAACCGCGGTCGGGGTGCCAGATATCCAATTCAACCTCTATGGCGAATACGATCTGCCCTTCTGGCAGACATCGGGAGTCGTGACCCTGACCGGGCGGGTCATTTACACCTCGCCGCAGTATTACGATCAGGGGAACACGCAGCAGATTCCGGACTGGGTTCGGACCGACATCGGAGCACGCTACGTCACCAAGATTGACGGCAGGCCGCTGACGTTGCGGGCGGCGGTCGAAAACGTCTTCGGTCTGGACTACTGGGCGACGACGGGACGTGGCTTTTTGACTCCGGGCACACCGCGCACCTACCGGCTCTCGGCGAGCATCGACTTTTGAGGCGCCGTGAGACAGTGATGTTGTGAACGACCTTTCAGGAACGAAAGTAGCAGCCGCCTGGGCGCCCATGAAGGCGGCCAGGCTGCGCGTTGCGCTCGTCTGGCTCCACCGATGGGTTGGCCTCAGCCTCGGTGTCCTCCTCGTGGTGGTCGGGCTTACGGGCAGCTTCATCGTCTTTTATCGCGAGATCGATGCGGCATTGAATCCGAGCCTCTACACCCCGGCCGGACCTCAGCACCATCTTGAGGCCGCCGAGGTCATGCGGATTGCGGCCACCGTGGATTCGGCGCCGATCCGATCCGTCATTGCACCTGACCAGACTTGGCCGGTCTGGGTCGTCATGCACTCCCACCCGACGGAGAAAGGTCGGTATCCGAGTCTCTGGACCACCATGATCGACCCTTCGAATGGGAAGGTGCTCGGCCGGCGCGACTACACCAACTGTTTCGCATTCACCGTCTATCGCGTGCACTACAATCTGCTGCTCCATGACTGGTGGGGCAGCGAGCTTGTCGGAGTGATCGGCTTCGTGCTGCTCGGGATGGCTTTCTCGGGCCTGTATCTGTGGTGGCCGAAGCGAGTCCGGTTCTGGCGCTCAGTCTCGATCCGCAGGCACGTGTCCGCGCAACGCCTTATGCTCGATCTGCACAACATGGCAGGCTTCTGGAGCCTACCGTTGCTTGCTCTGATCTCCGTTACGGGTATCGGTATCGTGTTTCCCGGTGTCATCCGCCCCGTAGTCGGCCTGGTCTCGACGGCCACTCCTTATCCGTCGCCGACCATCAAGCCTCCACCGCCAAACGGAGCCGCACGATTGTCTGCTGATGCGATCGTTCTCGCGGCGCGCGCCGCCAAGCCCGGCTACGACATAGCGCAATTGAATCCGCCGAGCGAGACCCGCAACACCTGGCGTGTCCTGTTGCGACCGCCTGGCTCCAGTCCAGCCCTTCGCACTCGCGGTGCCATCTGGCTCGATCCCTGGACGGGTGCACTCGCGCACGACCGCACGCCCGATTCCATGTCGCTGGGCGACCGCTATATGACCGAACAGCTCTGGCTCCATAACGGATCGAGCTTCGGCTTGCTCGGCCGTCTTCTTGTCTTTGCTTCCGGCTTCGTGCCGCTCATTCTCTTCGTCACAAGCTTTCAGGTTTGGCGATCCAGAAGGAGGCACAGAACAAAAAGAGGCGATGCGCGAAGCTCATGAGTGTGCCCTCGTTCAATGGAGCGAATGAGCTCCGAACGTGCGTACGAACGGATGCGCGAGCACCGACGCCGCTCTTCCAAAACGAACGCCGCCAAGTCGTTGACCTGGCGGCGTTGTCTGGTTGCGGGGGCAAGATTTGAACTTGCGACCTTCAGGTTATGAGCCTGACGAGCTACCGGGCTGCTCCACCCCGCGTTAAACCGTTGCACTGCCTTCGAAAAACCGGGACCCGACGTGAAAGCCGGCCAACGCGTGGTTGCGCCGATCAATCCCGTCCGGAGGCTTCCTGAGAAGGCGACCCGGGCAAGGCCATCGGGTGCGAGGGGTATGTATCAACGTCACCCCGCTTTGGAAAGGGGCAAGAAGGGGCTTTTGCAGATTTTATGACAGCAAAAACGAGGGGTTGGAGCGCCAAAACCTGCCTTTGGAACCGCTCTTGCCATAAACGCCGCAAAAGCGGAGTTTTTGCGCCCAAAGCCGCGGCCCATCAGGTCGCCAGAACAAAAATCCGGGAGGGGGCATGGGCGTGACCGATACTTTCGATTTCGTGGTGGTGGGTGGCGGCTCCGGTGGCTGCACGGTGGCGGGACGGCTGTCGGAGGATTCGAAGACGTCGGTGGCGCTACTCGATGCCGGCGGCCGGAACGACAATTGGGTGGTCACGACGCCGTTCGCGCTCGTGCTGATGGTCGCAGGCCCCGTCAACAACTGGGCCTTCAGCACGGTGCCGCAGAAGGGCCTCAACGGACGCATCGGCTATCAGCCGCGCGGCAAGGGGCTCGGCGGCTCCTCGGCGATTAACGCGATGGTCTATATCCGCGGCCACCGCGCCGACTATGATCAATGGGCCTCGCTCGGCAATACCGGCTGGTCGTTCGCCGACGTGCTGCCCTACTTCAAGCGCGCCGAAGACAATGCCGATTTTAACGGCGAATATCACGGCAAGGGCGGTCCCCTCGCGGTCAACAAGTCGCGCACCGGCAATCCGGTGCAGCAGATTTTTCTGCAGGCGGCGCAGGAAGCTCAGTTTCGCCTGCGCGAGGATTTCAACGCCGACGAACACGAAGGCCTCGGCATCTATCAACTGACACAGAGGAACGGCGAACGCTGCAGCGCCGCGCGCGCCTATATCCACCCGCATATGGGACGCCGCGCCAACCTGCGTGTCGAGACCCATGCCCACGCCACCCGCCTCCTGTTCGAAGGCAAGCGCGCGGTCGGCGTCGAATACCGGCAGGGCAAGGAGCTGAAGCAGATCCGCGCCCGGCGCGAGGTGATCCTCTCCGCCGGCGCGTTCCAGACGCCGCATGTTCTGATGCTGTCGGGCATCGGCGACAGCATCGAGCTTGCAAAGCACGGCGTCGCCACCGTGCATCACCTGCCTGGCGTAGGACAAAACCTGCAGGATCACCCGGATTTCGTGTTCGGCTACATGTCCGACAATCCCCACTTCAACGGCATTTCACTTAAAGCGCTGCCGCGGCTGCTGCGGGCCATCCGACAGTATCGCCGCGAACGCACCGGGCCGATGACATCGAATTTCGCCGAATGCGGCGGCTTCCTGAAAACCCGGCCCGATCTCGACATCCCCGACATCCAGCTTCATTTCGGCATGGCGATGGCCGGCGATCACGGCCGCAAGCGCCATCGCGGCACCGGCTTCACCTGCCACGTCTGCCTGCTGCGGCCGAAGAGCCGCGGTAGAATTTCGCTGCTCGGTGCCGATCCATTTGCGCCGCCGCTGATCGACCCGAATTTCTTCGGTGACGCGGACGACCTGGAAGCCATGGTCGCCGGCTTCAAGACCACGCGCCGGCTGATGGAGACGCCGGCGCTGTGCGCGTTGCAGAAGAAGGAGATGTTCACGGAAGGCGTGCATAGCGATGACGATATCCGCGACGTGTTGCGCGCCCGGGTCGACACCGTCTATCACCCGGTCGGCACGGCCAAGATGGGCGTCAATGATCCCATGGCCGTAGTCGATCCGAAGCTGAAAGTGTACGGCGTCGGGGGATTGCGCGTGGTCGATGCGTCGATCATGCCGACGCTGATCGGCGGCAACACCAATGCACCGACGATCATGATCGGGGAAAAGGCCGCCGACATGATCAGAGCGGAGATGCGGGCGGTTTGATTGTCCGTCATTGCGAGAATCGTAGAGTGGGCAAAGCGAAGGGTGCCCACCATGGCAGTATCGATGCGGATGGATGGTGGGCACGGCGCAAGGGCGCCTTTGCCCACCCTACGATTCTCGCATGATGAGAGAGCCGTTTCCGGGATCGCAATGCATTATCCGCACGCCTTCCCGCCTTATCACCGGCATCCGACTTGGCTAGAGTGGCCGCATTGGACTACAAGAACACCATCTGACGCAACGGGAGAGAAAAAGTGGATCTTGGGATCAAAGGCCGCCGTGCCATTGTCTGCGCATCGAGCAAGGGCTTGGGCCGCGCCTGCGCCATGGCGCTGGCCAATGAGGGCGTGCACGTCACGTTGACCGCGCGCGGCGCGGAGGCGCTAAAGAAGGCGGCCGACGATATCCGCAAGGCCAGCCCCGGCGTCACGGTAACCGAGATTGTCGGCGACATCACGACGTCCGCCGGCCGCGAAGCCGTGCTGAAGGCCTGTCCCGAACCGGACATCCTGATCAACAATGCCGGCGGCCCGCCGCCCGGCGATTTCCGCAACTGGACCCGCGACGACTGGATCAAGGCGATCGACGCCAACATGCTGACGCCGATCGAACTGATCAAGGCGACGGTGGACGGCATGATGGCGCGGAAATTTGGCCGCATCGTCAATATCACCTCGGCGGCGGTGAAGGCGCCGATCGACATATTGGGGCTTTCCAACGGCGCGCGTGCCGGGCTCACCGGCTTCATCGCGGGACTGTCGCGCAAGACCGTGATCAGCAACGTCACCATCAATGCACTGCTGCCGGGACCGTTCGACACCGACCGCCTGCGTGGTGTGGGGAAAGCAGAAGCCGAGAAGCGCGGCATCCCGCCGGACCAGGTGTTTGCCGAGCGCGCCAAGCAAAACCCAGCCGGGCGGTTCGGCGATCCGGACGAGTTCGGCTACGCCTGCGCCTTCCTGTGCGGCGCCAAGGCCGGCTTCATCACCGGCCAGAACATTTTGCTCGACGGCGGTGCATTCCCCGGCACGCTCTAGTGCCGCCGATTTGAAGTTCCCGTCATTCGCCGCGAGACCGATTGGGAACTTCAAATCGATAAGCGGCACTAGAACACATGAGTCTTTCTAGCGCCCTCTTGCTTTCCGAAGTTCGCGAAAGAATGCGCCGCGAAAGCTCACGAACTTCGGAAAGGGGCGCTAGATGAAAGCAGTCTGGTACGAGCGAACGGGGCCAGCACAGGAAGTGCTGACCTATGGCGAGATGCCGACGCCGGTGGCTGGCCCGGGCGAAGTTCGGGTGCGGCTGGAGGCGTCCGGCGTCAATCCCGCCGATGTCGGCCGCCGCGGCGGCGGCTACCGGCCGATGGAATATCCGCGCGTTATTCCGAACAGCGATGGCGCCGGCATCATCGATCAGGTCGGCGACGGCGTCACGCGGCTCAAGGTCGGCCAGCGGGTCTGGCTGTTCAACGGCCAGCGCAATGGCCGCGCGTTCGGCACTGCGGCTGAATATATTGCGCTCGCCGAACACCTGGTGACGCCGCTGCCGGACGATCTGTCGTTTGCCGAAGGCGCCACGCTGGGCATTCCCGGCATGACGGCATGGTGCTGTCTTTATTGCGACGGTCCGATCGTCGGGCAGACCGTGCTCGTCACCGGCGGTGCCGGCGCGGTCGGGCACTATGCCGTGCAGCTCGCCAAATGGGGTGGTGCCAAGGTGATCGCGACCGTCAGTTCGGCAGCCAAGGCCGAGCAGGCACGTCTCGCCGGCGCCAACCTCGTCGTCAACTACAAGACGGAGGACGTTGTTGCGAAGGCGATGGCCTTCACCGGGCAGCGCGGCGTCGACCGCGGCGTCGATGTCGATTTCGGCGGCAATATCGCGACCACGCTGAAACTGATGGGCACCAATTCGACGATTGCGGTCTACGCCACCAACGGCAACCGCACGCCGGTCGTACCAATGCGCGAAGTGATGGAGAAATGCATCGCGGTCCGCGCGCTCGTGCTGTTTGCGCTGCCGCTGCCGCTACTGGCGGCCGCGCAGGCCGACATCACGGAATGGCTGTCGGCAGGCCGGCGCATCCACAACCTCGCCGCGCAGTTTGCACTCTCGGACACCGCGCTGGCGCACCTTGCAGTGGAGAAAGGCGACAAGCTGGGCACCGTTATCGTGGATTGCGCTCGTCTTCTTCCCGCTGGCTGACACCGGAGGAATCCGCCGTCGTTCGCTCCTCGTTCCAGGTAAGGCCGAACTCGTCGAGCCCCTGCGCCAGCAAATCTCCAAGCATCGGCTCGCCGAGAAGATAGCGCGCGGTGTTGCGGTCACGCTGGTCGGCCGCTTCTGCACGTAGATCCTCCCACTCCTCGATGGTGGCGTCGCCACGCCCCAGTCGCATCAGGGCGACGAGATCGACCCTCTCGTCCTCGGAAAGCGCGTTGATGAAGCCGGTGATCTCGCGGAGGACCGGATCTTTTCCGTTGTCCTGCAGCACGTCGATCATGTCGTCATCGCCCGCATTCGACCCTGAATCCGGATCGGACTCCCCTTCCTTGACGTCGAACTGCCGGGCTTTCTCGATCAGAAAGCCGATTTTTTCGGGCGAAATCGTGAGTTCTGGCATCGCATGTTCCTCATACGGGCTATGCGATAACGCCGAACGCTGTCGGATGATCCATTGCACCGGCAGATGGAAACCCGCATCCTCGCCCGAACAATCAGAAACGAGAGGACGCGCCGGATGCACTGGAACGTGGGTAGGGTCAGGATCACGAGAGTTGTCGAAATTGAGACTGTCGGCAGCACCCGTTTCATTCTTCCGCTCGCGACCAACGAGAAAATCCAGAAACTGCCTTGGCTGATCCCGCAATTTGCGACCGAAGAGGGCCGGCTGAAAATGTCGATCCATTCGTTCCTGGTCGAGACTCCGTCGCGCCGGATCATCGTCGATACCGGCCTCGGCAACGACAAGCAGGGCCGCAATGTGCCGACCTGGAACAACCGAAAGCACCCATTCCTCGACATGCTGACAGCGGCGGGCTTCCCGCCCGACAGTATTGATACCGTGCTATGCACGCACCTGCATGTCGACCATGTCGGCTGGAACACGAAACTCATTGACGGCAAATGGGTGCCGACCTTCGCCAATGCCCGATATGTGTTCGGCAGAGGCGAATACGAGCACTGGCGCGACCACAGCGATGCGCCGGATAACCGCGCCGTGTTCGACGATTCCGTGAAGCCGATCGCCGACGCCGGCAAATCCGAGCTCGTCGCCAGCGATGCCAGATTGACGGATGAAATCACGCTGATCCCGACCCCCGGCCACAGTCCCGGCCATATGAGCGTCCACATCAAGTCGGACGGCGAGGAAGCCCTGCTGACGGGGGACGTCGCCCATCATCCGTGCCAGATGGCGCATCTCGACTGGTTCTCGACCGCCGATTCCGATCCCCGGCAGTCGGCCGAAACCCGACGTGAACTGTTTTCGCGCTTCGCCGACACGCCGACGCTGGTGATTGGCGGGCACTTCAGTGCCGGTCACATCAAGCGCGATGGCGATGCTTTTAGGTTCATTGCGCTGAATCGGTAGGGGTGGGCAAAGCGAAGCGTGCCCACCCTTCATTGCCGCTGGTGACATGGTGGGCACGGCGCAAAGCGCCTTTGCCCACCCTACCCTGCGCTTTCGGCAGTTGAATTTCCTGCGCCGCTGTTCCAAGAAGCGTCTGAAGTCTTACGGAAATCCCCCGAAATCCTCAAGAAAACCCCGCAGGGAGCGATAAAATGAAGCTTGTTCGTTACGGCGCCAAGGGTGCGGAAAAGCCCGGCCTGATCGATAAATCCGGCCAGTTGCGCGATCTTTCCGCCCACCTCAGGGATCTCGACGGGGATGCCTATGCGCCGGCCTCGCTGGCTAAGCTGGCGGCGCTGGATACCTCCAAGCTTCCCGCCGTCGACGGCAAGCAGCGCCTGGGCGCGCCGGTCACCGGCATCTCGAAATTCGTCGCGATCGGCCTGAATTACAGCGACCACGCCAAGGAGACGGGATCGCCGATCCCGACCGAGCCGATCTTCTTCCTGAAGGCCAACACTGCGCTCTCTGGCCCGAACGATGCGGTCGAGAAGCCGCGCGGCTCCACCAAGCTTGACTGGGAAGTCGAGATCGCCGCCATCATCGGCACCCGCGCCAAATATGTCTCGGAGGCCGACGCGCTCAACCACATCGCCGGCTACTGCGTCTGCAACGACGTCTCCGAGCGCAATTTCCAGATCGAGCGGCTCGGTCAGTGGACCAAGGGCAAATCGCACGATACGTTCGGCCCGCTCGGCCCGTGGCTGGTCACGAAGGATGAAATCCCCGACGTGCAGAATCTGTCGATGTGGCTCGATGTCAACGGCAAGCGCTGCCAGACTGGTTCGACCTCGACCATGATCTTCTCTATGGCGAAGTGCATTTCCTACGTCTCGCAGTTCATGACGCTGTTGCCCGGCGACATCGTCACCACCGGCACCCCACCGGGCGTCGGCCTCGGCATGAAGCCGCCGACCTTCCTCAACGTCGGCGACGTCGTCACCCTCGGCATCGAAGGGCTCGGCGAGCAGCGCCAGGAAATCATCGCGGCCTAGACGTCATACCCCGCGAATGCGGGGTATCCAGTACGCCGCGGCACTGGTGAGTAAACCGAACGGCCGCAGCGTACTGGATCATCCGCTTTCGCGGATGATGATATCGAGTGGTCGTCATCGCCGGACAAAACAAGAAGAAGCCTCCGAGGAACTCCCGCATGAAACTCACCTTCTCTCCCGCCTCGCCGTTCGCCCGACAAGTCCGCATCGCCGCGATCGAGACCGGCCTGATCGATCGAATCGAATTCACTCCGGCGACGGTTGCTCCGGGCCAACCCAATGAAGAGTATTCGAAGATCACGCCGCTGAAGAAACTGCCGGTGCTGATCCTCGACAATGGCGACGTCATTCTCGATTCCTACGTCATCGTCGAATATCTCGACGAGCTCGCCGGCGGCGGAAAGCTGATCCCCGCATCCGGGCCTGAGCGGTGGAAGGTGAAGAGCGACCATTCCCTGCTGCAGGGCATGCTCGATTCCATGCTGCTGTGCCGCTACGAAAAGATGGTGAGGCCGGAAGGGCTGCGCTGGGACGCCTGGCACGACGACCATTGGAATCGTGCGTGGGCCGGCATGGCGCGGTTCGAGAACAAGCCCGACGTGCTGTCCGGTCCGTTCAACGTTGCGCAGATCGGACTGGTTTGCGTGCTCGGTTATGCCGATTTCCGCTTTGCCGATTGCGGCTGGCGCAAAGCCTATCCGAAGCTCGATGCTTTCCATCAGAGGATGATGGAACGGCCGTCGGTGAAAATCTCGGTGCCACCACCGGCGTAACCAAACAACGGAGACGGCAGCATGCGCGAGGTTGGCAGAAAATTGCGGCACCTCGGCTTCGCTGCCGTTTTCGCGCTCGCCGCATCCGGCGCATCCGCCCAGCTACAGGAATTCTCAACCGACCAGCGCAACCTCGCCTGCGGCAGCCCAACCGCGACTGGCGACGGTTGGCTGACTGCTGGCGACCGGCAAATCGTTTCGGTCAAATGGATCGAGCAATCAGTCACGCCGCGTTTTCGGGCGATCGGTTATTTCGGCGACCTGCCAACTTCATTATTTCTTACATCCCGGACAACAACGCACGACAATTCAGCAGGAAAACCATGAGCCTGAAACTCACCGTCGGCGATCTCACCATTCACCGTATCATCGAGCAGGAAACCACCTTCCTGCCGGCTTTGGAGATGCTGCCGGGGTTGACGCCGGAGGTTCTGGCGGAGCACCGCCCGTGGATGCAGAGGAGCGGCGCGCTCGACGACAGAGATGTGCTGATCCTCTGCTTCCAGTCGTATGTCGTGAAGACCCCGCACCACACCATCCTGATCGATAGCTGCATCGGCAACGACAAGCCGCGGCCGCAGCGTCCGAAGTGGAACATGAAAACGGATGGTACCTATATGCGCGGTCTCGCAGCGGCCGGTTTCTCCGTCGAAGACATCGACTACGTCATGTGCACGCATCTGCATGTCGACCATGTCGGCTGGAACACGCGGCTCGACAATGGCCGCTGGGTGCCGACATTCCCGAAAGCGCGCTACGTGTTCGACAAGACCGAATTCGACTACTGGACCGAGACGCACGCGAAAACGCCGGTGCCGCCGTTTGGCGACAGCGTGCTGCCGGTCGTCGAGGCGAAACAGGCCGAAATCGTCCGCAGCGATTTTGCGATCGGCGATCACACCCGCATCCTGCCGACCCCGGGCCATACGCCCGGCCATGTCGCCTTCACCTTCGGCCGCGGGAAGGATGATGCCGTGTTCTCGGGCGACCTGATACATTCGCCGCTGCAGACGCGCTATCCGGAATTATCCATGAAGTTCGACGTCGACCAGACACAAGCGGCGAAAACGCGGCGCGACTTCCTGGAGCGCTACTGCGACACCGATACGCTGTGCTGCACCGCGCATTTCCAGTCGCCGTCGGTCGGGAAGATCCGGCGCGTGGGCAATGGATTCTCCTGCGAGGCGATATGAGTTCGAACCCATCCGCTTTCGATACGCTTTCGATCGAACCGGTCGACGAGTAAGTGACGATCATCCGTCTCAATCGGCCGCATGCCTCCAACGCGCTCAACACCCAGACGGGCCGCGATCTCGTGCGCTATTTCGAGGAGGTCGCTCGATTCCAGGAGCCTGCGCTGCATCGTGCTGACCGGCGCCGGTGACAAGGCGTTCTGCGCCGGCGGCGATTTGAAGGAACGGCGCGGCATGACGGACGAGGCCTGGACGCGCCAGCACGTCATTTTCGAGCGGATGGTGCGGGCGCTGATCGACTGCCCCGTCCCGATCATCGGCGCCATCAACGGCGCGGCCTATGGCGGCGGCTGCGAGATCGCAGGCTGTTGCGATTTCCTCTACGCCGCGGAGAGCGCGCGCTTCGCGCTGACCGAGGTGACGCTCGGCATCATGCCGGGTGGCGGCGGCACGCAGACGCTACCGCGCGCCGTCGGCGAGCGTCGCGCCAAGGAGCTGATCCTGACTGGCAAGCCGTTTACCTCAGCGGAAGCACGTGACTGGGGTTTTGTGAACGAAGTCTTTCCGCTGTCCGAACTATTGCCGGCGGCGCTGGCGACCGCATCAAAGATCGCCCGCAACGCGCCGATCTCCGTCCGGCAGGCAAAGCTCTCGATCCATCGCGGCCTGCAATTATCCCTGCGGGACGGCCTCGCGCTCGAGATCGAGGCCTATAACCGCATGGTGCCGACGGAAGATCGCCGCGAGGGCGTGCTGGCCTTCAATGAGAAGCGAACGCCCAATTTCAAGGGCCGGTGAACGCATAGCGTTGTCGAGCGAAGTGGGGACCGGTTCGCGTGAAGAAAACGCGTCAAAACAAGAGTCTAGAGCTTCGGTTCTGATTCAATCAGAACCGAAGATCTAATCGAACAGGCTCGGCGTGTGGTTCACCGCCGCGCCTTCGATCGCCAGCATCTTGAGCTTCGTCACCACCCCGCCATTGGCGGAGAAGCCGCCAGGCTTGTTGCCTGCCGCGAGCACCCGGTGACATGGCACCACGATCGGACAGGGGTTGCGCCCGAGCGCCTGACCGACGTCGCGCGACAACTCCACGCCGCCCAGCTTCTTGGCGATATCGCCATAGGTCATGGTCTTGCCCGGCGGTATCGTACGCGCGATGTCGTAGACGCCGCGATTGAATTCGGGGACGCCGTCGAGATCGAGCACGACGTCGGCGAGATCCTTCGGCTTGCCTTCGAGCAGTTCGAAGATGCCGTCGATCGCGGCCTGCACCTTTGCGGGCGGCGTCTCGATCAGCTCGCCATGGCGCTGCTGCAGGCGGGTGCGGGTCTTCTTCTCGTCGCCCATCGGCAATTGCACCGAGGTAATGCCGCGCTCGCCCCAGACGATGCCGCAACGGCCGATCGCGGTGTCGAATATCGCAAAATGGTGCCCGGTCATGACTGGCTCCATATTCTCCTGTTCAGTGCCATTCAGCTTTCCTCTCAGGCTCAAATCTAGGCTTGGAGATTATTGCTATCCACCCGAATCCCGGGGGAACTTGACGGCATGAACAACTTCCGCTGATCTGGGGCTCCCGCCGACGGCTTACAATGGCCCTTCCAATGGCCCTTCGCCTGCTTCCAATTCCGCGAGCTTCGTATGCAAACCCTTCACGTCAACGGCTATGACATGGCCTATCTCGATGTCGGCCACAGCGCCGGCAATGGCCCGCCGCTGGTGTGCGTGCATGGCTCGCTGTGCGATTTCCGGATCTGGTCGTCGGTGCTGGGACCGCTGACGCGCAAGCACCGGGTGATCGCGCCGTCGCTGCGGCATTTCTTCCCGGAGCATTGGGACGGCGTCGGCGACACCTATTCGATCGCCCAGCATGTCGAGGACGTGATCGGCTTCGTCGAAAAGCTGGACACAAGGCCGGTCGACCTGATGGGCCATTCCCGCGGCGGGCATATCTGCTTCCGCGTCGCACAGCGCCGGCCTGATCTGCTGCGCAAGCTGATCCTGGCCGAACCGGGCGGCGAACTCGACGCCACGCTCGATCCGACCTACAAGCCGGGCCCCTCGCCGCTTGCCGGAATGATCGCGGCTTCCGCCAAGCTGATCACCAAGGGCGATATCGACGGCGGCCTGCAGATTTTCATGGATGCGCTGGAAGGTCCCGGCGCCTGGAAGCGCCTGCCGGCGACGCCGAAGCAATTGCTCCGCGACAACGCCACGACGCTGATCGGGCAGATGCGCGACCACCGTCCGCCCTTCTCCAAGGCGGATGCGGAAGCGATCACGACGCCGACGCTGTTCATCGGCGGCGCCAACACCAAGGGTACGCTGCCAAAGGTGCTCAATGCCTTGGCCGCCAGCGTGAGGGGATCGCGCGTCGAAATGATCCCGGCGGCCACGCATCCGATGTTCGAACAAGCGCCGCAGAAATATTGCGAAATCGTGCTGTCGTATCTCGCGGAGGATTGATCGCGATGAAGACCTTGAACGTCAACGGCTACGACATGGCCTATCTCGATATCGGCAGGGGCGCTACCGACAGCCCGCCGCTGGTTCTTGTGCACGGCACGCTCGGCGATTTCCGCACCTGGAACGCGGTGCTGGGACCGCTGTCGAAACGCCACCGCGTGATCTCGCTGAGCCTGCGGCGGTTCTTTCCGGAGCATTGGGACGGCATCGGCAACGACTATCTGATGGCGCAGCACGTCGCCGACGTCATCGGCTTCATCGAAGAACTTAATGCCGGGCTGGTCAATCTGATCGGCCATTCCCGCGGCGGCCACATCGGATTCCGGGTGGCGCAGGCGCGGGCTGATTTATTGCGTAAGGCCGTCCTTGCCGAACCGGGCGGCGATCTCGAGCCGTCGCTGCAGCCGAGCAGTCCGCCTCCTGGCCCCGTGCCGCTGGGCCCGCGCATTCCGGTCGCGGCCGAGATGGTGCGAAACGGTGACATCGACGGCGCGCTGGCGCTGTTCGTCGATGGCATCGACGGCGAAGGCGCATGGGCGCGGTGGCCGGCGGTGGCGCGGCAGCAATTGCGCGACAACATCCATACGCTGCTCGGCCAGGTCGGTGAGAACCGCAAGCCATTCCTGAAGAGCGAAGCAGAGGCGATCAGGACGCCGATGCTGTTGATCGGCGGCGGCGACACCAAGGGCGCGCTGGCGGTGAACTGGCGCGTGCTGGCCGAACATATTCCGGGCGCACAGACGGCGGTGATCCCCGGCACGCGCCACTGGATGTTCGAACACGCACCTCAGGAATTTTGCAACGTCGTGCTAGATTTCCTGGCGGCGTAGATGCGCCGCCGACTTCTTACTTTTGGTCGAGCCGCCACGCACCATCCCAATCGGCGGCCGGCGGGTTGAGCTGAAAATTCTCGACACGCTGGGCCAGCGCCGTGGCCGGTCCGTCGCTGGGGACCGCCTCGAGCGCCGCATGAAAGGCCCGACGCGCATCGTCCCAGCGGCGCTCCCGGTAGGCGGCGAGCCCTTCGGCATATCGCTCACGCAACGCCAGTTGCTTCTCGGTGAGCTCGCCCTTGCGCCCCAGGATATCGAACACCGTCTGGGGAACGGTCTGACCGGCAACCACCAGCCGATCGATCTCGCGGGATTCGACCGCATCGCCGGCCGCCGTGATCGCAACCTCCGAAACCAGCGAATGGCTGCCATAGACCTTGTTGGCGTTCTCCAGTCGCGATGCGAGATTAACCGCGTCGCCCATCACCGTGTAGCTCATCATGAATTCCGAGCCGATGCTGCCGACCAGCACTTCACCGGTAGCAACCCCAATGCGAACATCGCAGTCGCTCGGCACGGTGCGTATGCCGAGCAATTCGGGCAACTCCCTGCGCAGCGCCGTACCGCGATCGGCCATCTCGACGGCAGCGAGGCAGGCCAGACGCGCCTGCTCGCTGTGCTCGGTAAAGGGAGGCCCCCAATAAGCCATGATCGCGTCGCCGATATACTTGTCGATGATGCCGCGATGGCTGCGGATCGGCTCCGACATCGTCGATAGATAGTGGTTCATCACCTTGACGAGGCCCTGCGGCGTCATGCCCTCGCTGAGGCTGGTAAAGCCCTGCATGTCGCAGAACAGCACGGTCATCACCCGCCGCTCGCCGGCGCCGGCAGTCAGCGATCGCTGATCGATCAACCCTTCCACCACGCGCGGATCGACGTAGCGGCCGAAAGTCTCGCGCAGGCGCTCCTTGTGGCGCAGTTGCTCGACCATGTTGTTGAAGGCGGCCGTGAGCTGGCCGATCTCGTCGCGCGTGGTGACGTCGATCGATCCGTCAAGCCGGCCGGCTTCGACGGCGCGGGTGCCGTCGAGCAGACGACGGACCGGGCGAGTAATGCCGGTGCTGACGAAGAACGCGAACGTCAGTCCGAGAATGGCCGCAAGCATCGTCACAATAGCAGAGATGACAATCGCGCGCTGCTGATCGCGCATCGTCACGGCCGCATCGCTACGGACCTGCTCCAGCATGTCGTGTCGGATTTCCTCAATCTTGCGATTGAATTCGTCGCGGAGCGCATCGGTCCGAACAAGGCTAGCCCGCACCTCGGGCATGTTGCCGGAATCGAGCTGCGGCCAGATCCGCTTATGCTCTTCGTCCAGATAACGGCGAAGGTCGCTCGTTATGGTCTCGATCCGATTTTCGATCCGTCCGAGCTTGGCGTCGTCGGAGACGGTGGTCGGATCATCAATGATTGCAATGATCAGGGCGCGTGCGGCCTGCGCCTCCTGGTCGATCTCCCGCCCTTTCGCCTCATAGATGGTTTGCTGATCTGCAAAGGCGGTCTCGTCCGGCGGCGCTTGTATCTTGATGAACACCATCCGGCGAACCGCCACCGCCTGCTCCAGGGAGCGGACGTTCATCCGCGCCAGATGCCCATATGCTTCGACATATTTTGTCGTCAGCTCATCGAGCTGATGCGCAATTTTTCGCGTCATCACCGTCGACAGCGCCGAGATGATCACCATCAGAAAGATAAGCCCGATGGCGATGCCGAGGATTCGCTTGCGGATGGTCGGTCGCAGCATCGAGGTATATTCTAAAACCAGGGACATGTTGGGAAACGGATGAAGGCAACAAAAAGCGAAAGCCCGGCCGATCGGGGGCCGGGCTGGATTTTTAGCGCGCGCCGGTGAATTAAGCACGTTCCGGCGCGTTAAAATTGGCGATAGTTTTGGGGATTCCCCCTGGCTATACCTTCCAGACGCCCACAGGCTGACGCACGGCTACATTGAGCCTGTTCCAGACATTGATATTGGCGATCGCCAGAATCAACGCCGAGAGCTCCGCTTCGTCGAAATGCTTGTCGGCCTCACTCCAGACCTCGTCCGGCACCGGATCGGCGCGCGGTCGCTGATCCGGGTCAGCGCTTCCGTCAACGCCAGGGCCGCGCGCTCGGCCTCGGTGAAATAGGGCGTGTCGCGCCAGGCGGCCACCGCGAACAGCCTCTCGCCGGTCTCGCCGGCCCTGCCGGCGAGTTTTGAGTGCATGTCGACACAGACGCTGCAGCCGTTGATCTGGCTGGCCCGCAGGTGCACCAGTTCGAGCAGCTTTTCCGGCAGGCTCTTCTTGGTCAAGTCGCCCAGCGCATGCAGCGCCTTCATGGCGTCGGGAACGACCATGACGGGATGATTCATTCGGGCTTGCATCATTTTGCGCTCCATATGGTTGGTTCTGTTTTTGACGCGACGGCGCCGATTTGCTGTCACATCGGCGCGCTTTCGTTCGTCATCACCATGACGGAACGCGACATGGGAATGTGACCGATGGACGAGAGAAAGTTTCTGGCTGAGAAATTCGAGGCCAACCGGCCCCATCTGCGGGCGGTGGCCTACCGCATGCTGGGTTCGACCAGCGAGGTCGATGATGCCGTGCAGGAAACCTGGCTACGGCTGAGCCGTTCCGATACCAGCGCGGTCGAAAACCTCGGGGGTTGGCTGACCACGGTCGTCGCCCGCGTCTGCCTCGACATGCTGCGCTCGCGCAAATCGCGGCGCGAGGAACCAATGGGTCCGCACGTGCCGGAACCTGTCGCCGATGACCAGCATGGGCGGGACGCAGAGATGGCCGACTCCGTCGGCGCAGCGCTGCTGGTTGTGCTGGAAACGCTCGCGCCTGCGGAGCGGCTTGCTTTCGTGCTGCACGACATGTTCGCCGTGCCGTTCGAGGAGATCGCGCCCATCGTCGGCCGCACACCTGCCGCGGCGAGGCAACTGGCCAGCCGTGCCCGCCGCCGGGTGCAGGGCACCCCGCCGCCGGATCCCGACTTCGGCCGGCAGAAAACAATCGTCGAGGCCTTCATCAAGGCTTCACGCGAAGGCGACTTCGAAGGGCTGCTCGCGGTGCTCGATCCCGACGTGGTGTTCCGTGCCGATTCCGCCGCGCAGCGACTGGGCTCGTTCGCGGAAATCCGTGGCGCTGCCGCGGTCGCCGAAGTCTTCAAGGGACGCGCACAAGCCGCCAAACCGGCGCTGGTCGACGGTGCATTGGCGCTCGCCGTTATTCTCGGCGGCCAACTGCGAATCGTGGTGCGGCTGACGATCAGTGGCGACAGGATATCGGCGGTTGAAGCGGTGGCCGATGCCGAGCGGATCGGCCAGTTCGACGTAAACCTGCTCACATGAGCGGCGTTCCCTTTGTTGCGGAGAACACGATCGCCTGAACCGGCATCCGGCCGGGATCGCCAAATTCGCGGCGAAACGCCTGTGCCATCGCGTCGACGATCTGGTCCGGATCGACGCAGCCGCGCGCCCGTACCTGATCGATCAGCGGATTACCATGGACGGCTGCCCGCGCGAAGGTCGCGACGTCAGTGAGTTCTCTTACTTGCCTGATCACGGCAATGCCGATGTCGCCGAAGCCAGCCGTGATCAGCATCTCCTTGATCGGGTCGATCTGATGGCAGGAGAACGGGACGTTGTAAAACTGCGGCGGGTCGGTCGCGAAGAAACGGCCCGCCACTTCGTGCGCGATCCGGCCGAACGGATTGTAGCGGTGAGAGTCCCAAACGCTGAGCATATAGCGGCCGCCGGGAGCGAGCACACGATAAGCCTCGGAAAAGGATTTTGCCTGGTCCGGAAAGAACATTAGGCCGAACTGACAAACGATCGCATCGAAGCTTGCATCGGCGAAGGGAAGCGCGACCGCATCGGCTGGCTGGAAGGCAACCTGCTCGCTGGGCTGAAACTTGGCGCGGGCAATATCGAGCATCGGCGGATTGAAATCAGTCGCAGTAAGCTGTGCGTCTCTTGGCAACACGTCGCGCAACTGCCGCGTGACGATGCCGGTGCCGGCGGCGGTTTCGAGCACCCGCGCCGGACCGCCGCTGGCGACACGCTTGGCAATGTCCGCCGCGTACCCAGCGAAGATGACCGGTCCGAGGCCCTGATCGTAATAGTGCGGGATGCTGCCCGTGAAACTCGCGGCGTTGTTGTCCATGAACATCCTCCGATCACGCGCCCTGTCGAAGTATAGGCTACCGGACATCCGGCAACTGTGAGTCTCCCCACAAGCCCTTGACTCAGGCGGGGTCGGTCGCTAATTCTGAATTCGGAATTCCGTATTCCAAAAATGGACGGTCCGGCATGATCCCCTTGGATCCACTCCCCAACCTGATCGACCAGGTCTATGCCCGGATCCTCGAGGCGATCACCGATCGTTCGCTGCCGCCCGGGCATCGCATCCGGCAGAACGAGCTTGCAGAAAAGCTCGGCGTATCGCGCCAGCCGGTGTCCCATGCCCTCCATCTGCTGCATCGGCAGGGGCTCGTCGCCGAAAGCGGCCGCCGCGGCTTTGAAGTCACCCGGCTCGATCCCGAACGCATTCGCCAGCTCTACGAAGTCCGAGGCGCGATCGACGCGCTGGCGGCAAAACTCGCGGCTGGGCGGGCGAGAGCCGATGCTTCCGGGCGCGCGCAACTCGAGGCCGCGCTGCAGGCCGGGCGGAGCATCGGCAAAGACACGCCGCTTTCGCGGCTGATCGCCCTCGACGTCGATTTTCACAGCGCCGTCTATCGCCTCGCGGGTAATCCGGCGATCGAGGAAATGATCGCGCCGCAATGGCCGCATATGCGCCGCTCGATGGCGACGGTGCTGGCGGAGCTCGATTACCGCGAACGCGCCTGGGAAGAGCATGAGAAGATTGCGGCGCAGATTCTCGCCGGCAACGCCAGGACTGCGGAAGCTGCGGCGCTGGCGCATGCGCAGACGGCGGGACGAATGACTGAGGAGAGACTGAGGGCGACGGATAAGGCGGCCTGACAACGGGCAGTCATTCCGGGGCGATGCGAAGCATCCCGGAATGACAACAAAAACCAAAGGAGGAAACACCATGAAACTGACGCCACAGCAGATCGAATTCTTCAACCGCGAAGGCTGGCTGTTCCTGCCCGAGCTATTCAGCCAGGAGGAAGTGGATTATCTCGCCCGTGAGGCCGTCAGCATCTACGATGCCAACCGGCCTGAGGTGTGGCGCGAGAAGAGCGGCGCGCCGCGCACCGCCTTTGCCGCGCATCTGTATAACGAGGCGTTCGGCGCTCTCGGCGCGCATCCACGCATGATCGAGCCGATCGAGCAGATCTTCGGCGAGAAGGTCTACATGCATCAATTCAAGATCAACGCCAAAGCCGCCTTCACTGGTGATGTCTGGCAGTGGCATCAGGATTACGGCACCTGGAAGCGCGACGACGGCATGCCGGAGCCGCGCGCGATGAACATCGCGATCTTCCTGGACGAGGTAATGCCGATCAACGGCCCGTTGATGCTGGTGCCGAAGAGCCAGCACGCAGGCGACCTCAAGGCCTCGCACGACCTCGAAACGACGTCCTATCCGCTGTGGACCTTGGATGAGGAGACTGTCACCCGCCTGGTGAAGGAGGGCGGCATCGTCGCGCCCACCGGCAAGGCCGGCGGCATGCTGATGTTCCACGGCAATCTGGTGCACGGATCAAGCGGCAACATCACGCCCTACCCGCGCAAGATCGTCTACCTGACGCTGAATGCGGTCTCGAACTACATTCGCACGCCGACGAGGCCCGACTACATCGCGCATCGCGACTTCACGCCGATCCAGACAGTTGACGATGACGCGCTGCTGCGACTCGCGCGTGCGCATCGGCAAGCCGCGGAGTGAGGCTCTCGTGCCCCGGACGCAGCGCAGCGCGAAGCGGTGCGCTGCAGAGCCGGGGCCCACTCCCGTCGTATCTCCTTCATGGGCCCCGTCTCTGCGGAGCAGCACTTCGTGCTGCACCGCGTCCGGGACACGATAACTGGAAACTCTCATGAACCTTCACCACCTTCTCAACGCCCGCCTCGCGGCCGGCAAGCCGGTTCGGGTCGCGCTGATCGGCGCCGGAAAATTCGGCTCGATGTTCTTGTCGCAGGTGCCGCATACGCCGGGACTCGAGGTGCCCGTCATCATCGACATTGATCGCGATCGCGCCCGCGAAGCCTGCCGCACCGTCGGCTGGGATCAGGCGCGGATCGCGCGAACGGTCTTCACCGACGACGGGGCGCGCGCGATCGCCGATAGCGCAGTGGACGTCGTGGTGGAAGCTACCGGTAACCCGGCCGTCGGCATTAGGCATGCCCGCGCGGCCATTGCAGCGGGCAAGCATGTCGTGATGGTCAATGTCGAGGCCGACGTGCTGGCCGGGCCACTACTGGCGCAGGAAGCGCGCAAGGCTGGCGTGGTCTACTCACTGGCCTATGGCGACCAGCCGGCGCTGACGGCGGAGATGGTGGATTGGGCGCGCGCGACGGGCTTTCGCGTCGTCGCCGCCGGCAAGGGCACCAAATATCTGCCCGCCTATCACGAGGTGACGCCGGACGGCGTCTGGCAGCATTACGGATTGACGGCGGGCGAAGCACAATCGGCCGGCATGAACCCGCAGATGTTCAACTCGTTTTTGGACGGCACCAAATCCGCGATCGAAATGGCGGCGATCGCGAATGCGACCGGACTTGACGTGCCGTCGGACGGGTTGCTGTTTCCGCCTTGCGGCGTCGACGATCTGCCGCATGTGATGCGGCCACGTGATAAGGGCGGCGTGCTGGAGAAGGCCGGCCTTGCGGAAGTCGTCTCGTCACTGGAGCGCGACGGCCGTCCGGTATTCCGGGATCTGCGCTGGGGCGTCTATGTCGTGCTGGAAGCGCCGAACGATTACGCTGCCGATTGCTTCAGGCAATATGGGCTGAAAACCGACGCATCAGGCCGATATGCGGCGATGTACAAGCCGTATCATCTGATCGGACTTGAGCTGAATATCTCCATCCTCTCGGCCGCGCTACGCAACGAGCCGACCGGTCAGCCGCATGATTTTCGCGCCGACGTCGCGGCGGTAGCAAAACGCGATCTGCGCGCCGGCGAAATGCTCGACGGCGAAGGCGGCTACACCGTGTGGGGCAAGTTGATGCCGGCATCGAAAAGCCTCGCCGCCGGCGCGCTGCCGATCGGACTCGCTCATCGCGTCAAGCTGAAGAACGACATTGCTCACGGCGAGGTGGTGCGCTGGAGCGATGTCGAGGTCGACGATAACAGCGACACCATCAAGACACGCAGGGCGATGGAAGCGGCATTCTCCACGAGACGATGATCACGCGGCGCTTGCCGAAACAAGCTGCAGCCGGAAACTCCACTGCGCTGCGCATGCACTTCAGGCCAAAAGACGGGCGCTGTCTTGGGCGCCTGCACGGCGGAATTACCGCAATGCGGCAATCCGATTAACCAGTACTGCACCTCGGCCGCTCGATATTCAGGCAATTCTTCGCACTTGCGGCGAAACCAGAACGCTTGATTATCAATCACCAATTCGTCATCCTGCCTTCAGGTCCATAAAGCCGGGAAAATTAATTGCATCACCAAGAGCCTAGGTTTCAGGGCCCTAAACAACAGTCCGGCACCGCCCATCGGAAAACCAGAGAAGACGACGCGAGATCGTTGTCCCTTGGTCGGTCTCGACGATAACAGAGGGGAGACAAATGAAACGTCGTGATTTCTTGAAGGTGGGCGGCGTCGGTCTTGCCGCGAGTGCGGTTGCCGCGCCAGCGATTGCGCAGTCCAACCCGGAGATAAAGTGGCGCTACACGGCAAGCTGGCCGAAGGCGCTCGATACGCTGTACGGCGGCTGTGAATATTTCGCCAAGCGCGTTGCCGAAATCACCGACAACAAATTCCAGATTCAGGCGTTCGCGGCCGGCGAAATCGTGCCCGGTCTGCAGGTGCTCGACGCCGTCTCGAACGGCACCGTCGAGATGGGCAACACCGCGCTTTATTACTATTGGGGCAAGAACCCGGCCTTCACCTTCGGCACGTCGCTGCCGTTCGGCCTCAACACGCGCTCGCATATTTCCTGGCTGCGCTTCGGCGGCGGCATGGACATGCTCAACGACCTCTTGAAGGAGTATGGCTGCATCGGCCAGCCGACCGGCTCTACCGGCGCGCAGATGGGCGGCTGGTTCCGGAAAGAGATCAAGTCGATGGATGACTTCCGGGGCCTCAAATTCCGCGTCGGCGGTTTCGCCGGCACCATCATCGCCAAGGTCGGCGGCGTGCCGCAGCAGATCGCGGGCGGCGACATCTATCCGGCACTGGAAAAGGGCACCATCGATGCGGCCGAGTGGGTCGGCCCCTACGACGACGAGAAACTCGGCTTCGTGAAGGTCGCGAAGTACTACTACTATCCGGGTTGGTGGGAAGGCACCGGCCAGGGCCACAACATCATGAACCTCGAAAAATTCAACGCGCTGCCGAAGCATTACCAGGCGGCGATCGAGACCGCGTCCTACGATACGTTCACATGGGTCACCGGCAAATACGACTACGTCAATCCTCCGGCATTGAAGCGGCTGTTGGCTGCGGGCGCGATCCTCAGGCCGTTCCCGCAGGAGGTGCTCGAAGCCTGCTACAATGCCGCCAACGGCATCTACGCGGATCTCGCCAAGAACAACCCGCACTTCAACAAGATGTATGCGAGCCTGTCGGCGTATCGCAACGAATCGCTGGCGTGGAATCAGGTGGCTGAGCTGAGCTACGACAGCTTCATGATGCGGATGCGCACCCGCACCTGAGGCGCACCAAGGCTGACAAAAATAAAAAAACGCCCCGGAGATTTCTTCTCCGGGGCTTTTCGTTGAGCCAGTGGCTAGCGACTATTCCTCGCCCTCACCGAGCGCCTCGGCGAGCTTGTCGTAATATTTCGCAACGAGATCGATGTTACCCTTGTTCTCGATTGCCGGCGGCGGCGACTTCAGCGCCTCATTGAGATCGGCCAGCGCTTCCTTCTTGTCCTTGGCCGACATCTTCTTGTCGGCTTTGACCTGGGCAATCTGCGCTTTGAGCACAGCTTCGGCGCCGACGAACTTCTTCGTCGCAGGATCGAAGCCGCCGAGCACCAGGCTGATGTTGTCGATCACGGTGTTGTATTCCTCGTAGCTGGCGAAACCGTTCTTCTTGGCGACGGCGTCGAGTTGCGCGTCGATCTTCGGATCGGGCTTCGCATTGTCGGGAATCTTGTCGGTGATGGCATCGACATCCTTCTGCGCCGCCAGCACGCTCTCGATCTGCTTCTCGGTCAGCGCGATCTGCTTGATGGCGGGGGCCTCCTGCTGGGCAGGCGGCGGCGCGGCTTGGGCAGGAGCCTGCTTCGGCGGCGCCTGCTTGGCCTGCGCCAGCACCTTGCCGCTGGAAATGGCCGACAAGGCGAGCGCGAGACAGGCAGTGCTCAAGGCAACGGCGGCGGGGCGAAAGATCTCACGCATGGGACGCTCCTTTGAGAGGTAGGCGGTGTTCGGACATGGTCCAAAGAGGTATGGGAACTCG
>NZ_JAGWDK010000016.1:157500-178931 GCF_018398875.1 Bradyrhizobium sp. sGM-13
TTGCTTTCGGGTATTCGGAGTTTGGTTGGGTTTGGTAAGACGGTAAGTCCCCCTAGCCCATCCAGTGCTCTACCCCCCGAAGCATTCATGCGAGGCGATACCTAAATATCTTTCGCGGAGAACCAGCTATTTCCCAGTTTGATTGGCCTTTCACCCCTAACCACAAGTCATCGGAGTCTTTTTCAACAGACACCCGTTCGGTCCTCCAGTGAGTGTTACCTCACCTTCAACCTGCTCATGGCTAGATCACTAGGTTTCGGGTCTAATACAACGAACTTGGCGCCCTATTCAGACTCGCTTTCGCTGCGCATACGCCTATCGGCTTAAGCTTGCTCGTTAAATTAAGTCGCTGGCCCATAATACAAAAGGTACGACGTCACCCAGAACGTATCTTGGGCTCCGTCTGTTTGTAGGTGTCCGGTTTCAGGTCTATTTCACTCCCCTCGTCGGGGTGCTTTTCACCTTTCCCTCACGGTACTGGTTCACTATCGGTCGCTGAGGAGTACTTAGGCTTGGAGGGTGGTCCCCCCATGTTCAGACAGGATTACACGTGTCCCGCCTTACTCAAGGATACATCATCGCATTACCCGTACGGGGCTATCACCCTCTGAGGCCCTGCTTTCCTGACAGGTTCCGGTTGTCTTTGATGTATCACTGGCCTGGTCCGCGTTCGCTCGCCACTACTAACGGAGTCTCGATTGATGTCCTTTCCTCCAGGTACTTAGATGTTTCAGTTCCCTGGGTTCGCTTAAAACCTCCTATGAATTCAGAGATTTCATACCTTCACTTGATAACTGGAAATCCAAAACCTCACGGCTTGGTCTCACACATTGCTGTACGAACCCCAAGATAGAGATCTTGGAGTTCCAGCTATCGAAGGTGGGTTTCCCCATTCGGAAATCCGTGGATCAAAGCTTCTTCGCAGCTCCCCACGGCTTATCGCAGCGTAGCACGTCCTTCATCGCCTCTCAGCGCCAAGGCATCCACCGAACACCCTTAAGGCACTTGATTGCTCTCATTATCAATGTCCACACACTCGGCAGAATGTTGTCTGCGCAACAGCCATTGAAGGCACGCATCCTCGATGAATGCGATTGCAACAGCCGGACACTGATTAGAAAGACCAGCTTGCTTCGTAAGATCGAACCGATAGCGAGGCGGTCAAGCTTCGCTACAAAGATCATTTACAACTCACACATCTTGCGATGAGCGAGCGCCGAAATGATCTGGAGATTAGGAATGAGAGCCCGCAAATTGCTTTGCAGATCCCAAACTCGGATCGATCTCCTCTTTACGATGTCAGATATCACGCATCACGCTATCCATCCGGACTGCGCATGCGAAGTGATGTTTCGCGGACGATTACTCGAGGCATTCCCGGTCTTCGATTTCATCTGGTGGAGCCAGACGGGATCGAACCGACGACCTCATGCTTGCAAAGCACGCGCTCTCCCAGCTGAGCTATGGCCCCGTACCAGAAGACGAATGCTCCCTTAGGCCCGTCGTCGCCCTTTGGGCTATGCCGGGCACGCTTCGCTTTGTCATGTCGCGTGGCTGCGCCACGCGTAGCCAACGGCGAAGCGTGGTGGGCCTGGGAAGACTTGAACTTCCGACCTCACGCTTATCAAGCGCGCGCTCTAACCAACTGAGCTACAAGCCCCTAACACGAAGGACTCAAGCTCGCGCGCAATCGGCTCACGCCAATGCATCGCACAAGCGCCAAACCTTCGCACAGCGCTAAGCCCCTGGCGCGTGTTCGTCCGCGAAGAAAGAGAAACGAAGACGGCGAAATCCCGCCAATGCAGCTCAACAATCCTGACGATTGTTGGCCACTGATGTTTCTAAAACGATCCGATAGATAGCAAGCTATCTGAAGGATCATCCTTAGAAAGGAGGTGATCCAGCCGCAGGTTCCCCTACGGCTACCTTGTTACGACTTCACCCCAGTCGCTGACCCTACCGTGGCCGGCTGCCCCCTTTCGGTTAGCGCACCGTCTTCAGGTAAAACCAACTCCCATGGTGTGACGGGCGGTGTGTACAAGGCCCGGGAACGTATTCACCGTGGCGTGCTGATCCACGATTACTAGCGATTCCAACTTCATGGGCTCGAGTTGCAGAGCCCAATCCGAACTGAGACGGCTTTTTGAGATTTGCGAAGGGTCACCCCTTAGCATCCCATTGTCACCGCCATTGTAGCACGTGTGTAGCCCAGCCCGTAAGGGCCATGAGGACTTGACGTCATCCCCACCTTCCTCGCGGCTTATCACCGGCAGTCTCCTTAGAGTGCTCAACTAAATGGTAGCAACTAAGGACGGGGGTTGCGCTCGTTGCGGGACTTAACCCAACATCTCACGACACGAGCTGACGACAGCCATGCAGCACCTGTCTCCGGTCCAGCCGAACTGAAGGACCCCGTCTCTGGGGCCCGCGACCGGGATGTCAAGGGCTGGTAAGGTTCTGCGCGTTGCGTCGAATTAAACCACATGCTCCACCGCTTGTGCGGGCCCCCGTCAATTCCTTTGAGTTTTAATCTTGCGACCGTACTCCCCAGGCGGAATGCTTAAAGCGTTAGCTGCGCCACTAGTGAGTAAACCCACTAACGGCTGGCATTCATCGTTTACGGCGTGGACTACCAGGGTATCTAATCCTGTTTGCTCCCCACGCTTTCGTGCCTCAGCGTCAGTATCGGGCCAGTGAGCCGCCTTCGCCACTGGTGTTCTTGCGAATATCTACGAATTTCACCTCTACACTCGCAGTTCCACTCACCTCTCCCGAACTCAAGATCTTCAGTATCAAAGGCAGTTCTGGAGTTGAGCTCCAGGATTTCACCCCTGACTTAAAGACCCGCCTACGCACCCTTTACGCCCAGTGATTCCGAGCAACGCTAGCCCCCTTCGTATTACCGCGGCTGCTGGCACGAAGTTAGCCGGGGCTTATTCTTGCGGTACCGTCATTATCTTCCCGCACAAAAGAGCTTTACAACCCTAGGGCCTTCATCACTCACGCGGCATGGCTGGATCAGGCTTGCGCCCATTGTCCAATATTCCCCACTGCTGCCTCCCGTAGGAGTTTGGGCCGTGTCTCAGTCCCAATGTGGCTGATCATCCTCTCAGACCAGCTACTGATCGTCGCCTTGGTGAGCCATTACCTCACCAACTAGCTAATCAGACGCGGGCCGATCTTTCGGCGATAAATCTTTCCCCGTAAGGGCTTATCCGGTATTAGCCCAAGTTTCCCTGGGTTGTTCCGAACCAAAAGGTACGTTCCCACGCGTTACTCACCCGTCTGCCGCTGACGTATTGCTACGCCCGCTCGACTTGCATGTGTTAAGCCTGCCGCCAGCGTTCGCTCTGAGCCAGGATCAAACTCTCAAGTTGGACTTGAAACCTTGAACCGGCTGATCACAACGTTTGACGAGGTCCCACCATTTTTATCGCCCGCGATTCACATCGCTGACGACGATGGTGTAACCTTTAAAACGTGTACCGCCGAAGTCTTTCGTCCAGCCTCAACACTTCAATACTTGCGTATTCAAGTGATCGAGACTCGCAAGGACTCCGCCGTCCACGTTTCTCTTTCTTCATCTTCACTTGTCAAACAGCCCGGGATCACGTGGGATCCCACCCTTCCATCTCTGGAAGGTTCCGTAGCCACCCATCCGACGACAAATAACAACCGACTTGTATCGGCTGTTGAGTCACTCATCGTAATGAGGAGCTTACGGGGCGCGAATAGATGCCTTGGCCTCGGGGCCAATGCATCGCCGCGCTCAGTGGCCGGGTTATAGGCCCGCCCGATCGGGGTTGTCAACGCCCTTCGTCAACAAATTGTCGCATCACGTCGAAGAATTTTGGGACGCCAAGAAGTCCCTATGTTTCGGGCCTTTGGCCGCACTTGAGCCACAATCCTGCGACGTTCTGACTATAAGGTAAGCATTGAATCGCCGGATGCCAGTGGGGGCTGCCCGGTGTGTTCATCTACCCGGGACAGGCGATCTCGAGGAACCCGTCGCCTTTCCCACGCGGCCAGGAAACTTCGAGAGATCTGCTGACCATTGACGTTCGAGACTGCGGCCGGTCTTCTTCTGGCCTCTGATTCCCGAATTTCCATGCGTGCGGCAACGCCATGCTCCGGAATCGCTCCCCTCAAAAGGGCAGAAACGTGGGGTCTGGATCGGGCGAGGTCTTGTCGATGTCGATGGAATTTGGGGGGACACAGGGTTGAGCCAGAAGGCGCCACGCGGAAGCGGCTATGGACGCGAGATCGGGATCATTGATCTCGGTCACGAGCCGCCACTTTCCGTGGATGGCTCCGAAGCCGCGGTGATCGACCGCCGCCGTGTCTCTGTACAATGGTTCAGCGGCACTATCCTGACCGGTCTGTGCGGCGCAGCCCTCATCGGCGGCGCCGTTTTTGCGTCCCTCGACGGCGAAATGACCTTTGCCAAGGTGCCCGAGCGCGTCGAAGGCGCGTTGCGCGGGGCGTTCGGCGCCAATGACCGCACCGCCACCCTGCACAAGAGCGACCGCCTGCCGCCGCCCGGCGAATCCACCGCCTCGCGCAATGTGATGCGGGTATCGACGGTTACCCGGGTCGGGAACCGCGACGTGATGCGGGTGCGGCCATTCGTTCGCATCTCCGGCAATCTATCAATGACGACGAGCGATCTCGCCGCCAAGATCCCGCCGTTCAACGCGCAGCGCATGCTCACCGATGTCGGCAGCCCGACCCAGCCGGCTTCCGAGGATCCGAACAATCCCGAGGCGGTTGAACCCGACGCCGAGGTTTCCTTCGTGACCAAGGATCTGGCAACGGTGCTGCCGAAGGCGAAAGTCTCCGCCGTGGTCGCGCTGGACGAAGTCCTGATGCGGGTGCGGGATGCCGCGAACTGGCGCGGCTCTGGCGGCGTCCGCTACACGGCGCTTGCCAATGCCGCCGCCGACACCAGCGGCGTGCAGTCCGATCTCAAGCTCGCCTATGCCACCGAGGGCAACGTCTCCGATCCCTATGCCGGCTTTGAAACCCGCATCGTGCCGGAAAATATCACCCTGCTGCCGAAGACCAAGGACCAGATCACCGGCGGCAACCCCACCGGCGAGCGCGTTCACATCGTGAGGAAGGGCGACAGCGTCGCTTCGATCCTGCGCGACCAGGGCGCGACGCCCGATGAAGCCAGGGCGATCGCGTTGACCCTTGGCGCCCGTGGCCGCGACGGCGGCCTGAAGGAAGGCCAGAAGCTGCGCATCCTGATGGCGCCCTCGGGCCTCGGGCCCGCCGCCCGGCTGCAGCCCTATCGCGTGATCGTCGCCAACGACACCACCGTCGAAGCCGTGGCCGCGCTGTCGGACGTCGGCAAATATGTCGCGGTCGACGTGCAGAGCATGAATACCGTCGCTGAAGCCCCCGCCGGCAAAGATGACGACGATGACGACGAGGATGATGGCAGCGGCGTCCGCCTCTACCAGAGCATCTACGAGACCGCCATGCGCAACAAGGTGCCGGCCGCGGTGATCGAGGACATGGTCCGCATCTATTCCTACGATGTCGATTTCCAGCGCAAGGTGCAGCCGGGCGACTCCTTCGATGTGTTCTTCGCCGGCGACGACGAAGCCACCCCCAGCACCGAAAAGACCGAGGTGCTGTTCGCTTCCCTCACCGTCGGTGGCGAGACCAAAAAATACTATCGCTTTCAGACCCCCGACGATTCCGTCGTCGATTTTTACGACGAGACCGGCAAGAGCGCGAAGAAGTTCCTGGTCCGCAAACCCGTCAACAACGCCATCATGCGGTCGGGCTTCGGCGGCCGCCGCCACCCGATCCTGGGCTTTACCAAGATGCACACCGGCGTGGACTGGGCGACGCCCTACGGCACGCCGATCTTCGCCTCCGGCAACGGCGTGGTCGAGAAGGTCGGCTGGGAAGGCGGCTACGGCAAATACGTTCGCCTGAAACACAACAACGGCTACGAGACCGCCTACGGCCACATGTCGGCGTTCGCCAAGGGCATGGAGCCCGGCAAGCGCGTGCGCCAGGGCCAGGTGATCGGATTCGTCGGATCGACGGGCATGTCGACCGGCGCCCATGTCCACTACGAAATTCTCGTCAACGGCCGCTTCGTCGACCCGATGCGTGTCAAGCTGCCGCGCGGCCGCTCGCTCGAAGGCTCAATGCTGGCGAGCTTCGAGAAGGAACGCGACCGCCTCGACGCCCAGATGAGCAACCGCGGCAACTCGGCGCGGGTTTCGGAAGCCACCGGCACCACGCCGCAGACCCGCCAGGTCAGCCGCTGACGCTGCTCGTCCAGATTGACGCTAGCAGGGAAAGCCCCGCCCCGAGAGGCAACCTATCTACGGCGCCGCGTGAGCGCTGATCAGGAAGACGATTCCGATCGCCGTAAGTCCGAAGGCAACGGCGGCCAGCGGCAGCAGCATGTCGATTGCCGCGTGCGTACCATGGATCTTGCTGTCCCAGACCGCGAAGTCGCCAACCCTCCAATCATGAAACGAGGTCTCGTCGGAGTGCGGTTTATGTGGCTTCGCGTGCCGCTTCCAGACCAGCGACAGCGACCAGGGAAGCAGGACGGCAACCAGCAACAATACGCTGACCATGGCCAGCAGAAGTCCGATGTCGCTCTGGCGGTCGAACAATATCCAGGCCGCTGCCGCAAACCACGCCACAAGCCCGACCGCGGCCCCATAGATACTGGGGTGGATCTGATCGAAGACGGGTTTGTTGTGTAGGACTATTTCTTTCGTCATCGGAGGGAACCTTGTCTCGGGTTAGCCGATGGCTCCCGGCAGTAGCCGACGCCGATCACCTGCAAGGGCAATCGAAGCGCCGTCCGGCGGTTTCATTAATTTGCGTTCAGCCGCGGCCCCGATGGAACCTGAACGGCCGGTATCCAGTTGACTAACTGGCAAAATCTTCAATGGAGGATGCCATGGAGAATTGGAGCAACGCAAAATGGTGCGACGTCGCGAACCTGGTCCTCGGCGCGATACTGTTCTTTTCGCCGTGGATGTTCGGCTTTGACGCCGGAACGGTTTCCAACAACGCCTATGTCACAGGCCTCGTAATCGCGATCCTTGCGATAGCGGCGCTGGCAGCGTTCGCGGTGTGGGAGGAATGGCTGAACCTGATCGTCGGACTGTGGGCGCTGGTATCGCCTTGGGTACTGGGCTTCCAGGGAACCACGGCGATGACGGTGCACGTGTTGATCGGCGCTGCCGTGGCGGTGCTGGCGGCGATCGAAATCTGGATCATGACGCAAAATCCGCCGCGGCTTACTACGGGCCGCTGAGGCACCTTGCTCGCGTACCGCCCGCCGCATGCTGGCGGCGGGCGGTTGTTGGTGCGACGTGAAGGGGATGAGCAGCAATGAACCGCATTACCCGGGACGACGTCATCAAAGCAGTCAGCGGGGCTGACGAAGTCACGATCGCCCAGATCATCGGAACCGGCGCCACAGTAGATGAGCTGGCGGAGGCTCAAGCCTGGATGGCCAACGACGAGCCGATGCTGAATGCGGGCCGGCCGCTGGCGACCGGCCGGGTCCGCGAACTCGTGGATATACTGACGGAGCTCGAGCCCGAGGACGATGATCCCGGTCAGCCGGGGCCTGCCGTCAGTTCAACGGAATGACATAGCCACAGGCTCCTTAGCCAAAGCCCCGAACATTGCGTGTTCGGGGCTTTTGCGTTGGTGGGGCGCCTCAATTCAGTTTGCGCTTCGGCACCGGCGCTTCGAACTGGGCGATCTCGGCGGTCTGCGCAGACTTGCCGTTGAAGGTCAGCACGTTGCCTTCGCTCGAGATCACGACGCGGTCGCCGTCGGCGATCTCGCCGGCGAGGATCATCTCGGCCAACGGGTCCTGCAGGTTGCGCTGGATCACCCGCTTCAGCGGGCGGGCGCCGTAGGCCGGATCCCAGCCCTTGGCGGCCAGCCAGTCGCGCGCCGCGGCATCCAGCGTCAGCGCGATCTTGCGATCCTCCAGCAGCCTCTGCAGGCGAGCGAACTGGATCTCGACGATCCGGCCCATCTCGCTCTTCTGCAAGCGGTGGAACAGGATGATCTCGTCGACGCGGTTGAGGAATTCGGGCCGGAAATGCGCCCGCACCATCCCCATCACCTGTTCGCGCACGGCAAACGTGTCCTCGCCCTCCGGCTGGTTCACCAGGAATTCCGAACCGAGGTTCGAAGTCATGATGATTAGCGTGTTGCGGAAGTCGACGGTGCGGCCCTGGCCGTCGGTCAGCCGGCCGTCGTCGAGCACCTGCAGCAGCACGTTGAAGACGTCGGGATGCGCTTTTTCGATCTCGTCGAACAGCACCACCTGATAGGGCCGCCGCCGCACCGCTTCAGTGAGCGCGCCGCCCTCGTCATAGCCGACATAGCCGGGAGGCGCGCCGATCAGCCGCGACACCGAGTGCTTTTCCATATACTCGGACATGTCGAGGCGGACCATCGCGGTCTCGTCGTTGAACAGGTACTCCGCCAGCGCCTTCGTCAGTTCGGTCTTGCCGACGCCGGTCGGGCCCAAGAACATGAACGAGCCCATCGGACGGTTCGGGTCCTGCAGGCCGGCGCGCGATCGGCGCACGGCAGTTGCCACCGCACGCACGGCTTCGGCCTGGCCGACCACGCGCTTGCCGAGGCTATCCTCCATCTTCAGGAGCTTGTCCCTTTCGCCTTCTAGCATCTTGTCGACGGGAACGCCGGTCCAGCGCGACACCACCTGCGCGATGTGATTGGCGGTTACCGCCTCCTCCATCATCTCGCCCACGTCTTCCTTGGCTTCGATTTCGGCGAGCTTCTTTTCGATTTCGGGAATTCGGCCATAGGCGAGCTCACCCGCACGCTGGAATTCGCCGCGGCGCTGGGCATTGGCAAGTTCGATGCGCAAGGTGTCGAGTTCGCTCTTCAGCTTCTGCGCGTTCGACAGCTTATTCTTCTCCGCACTCCATCGCGAAGTCAGGTCGGCCGATAGCTTCTCGAGTTCAGCCAGTTCCTTTTCCAGTGTCTGCAGGCGGGTTTTCGAGCCGAGATCGGTTTCCTTCTTAAGGGCCTCCTGCTCGATCTTCAGCCGGATGATTTCCCGGTCCATCAAATCGAGCTCTTCCGGCTTGGAATCGACCTGCATCTTCAGCCGCGCCGAGGCTTCGTCCACGAGGTCAATGGCCTTGTCGGGCAGGAAACGATCGGTGATGTAGCGGTTCGACAATGTGGTCGCGGCGACAAGCGCGGAATCGGTGATGCGAACGCCGTGGTGCTGCTCGTATTTGTCCTTCAGCCCGCGCAGGATCGAAATCGTATCCTCGACCGTGGGCTCGGAGACGAAGATCGGCTGGAAGCGCCGCGCCAGGGCCGCGTCCTTCTCGACATGCTTGCGATATTCGTCGAGCGTGGTCGCGCCGATGCAGTGCAGCTCGCCGCGCGCCAATGCCGGCTTCAACAGGTTGGACGCATCCATCGCGCCCTCCGCCTTGCCGGCGCCGACCAGCGTATGCATCTCGTCGATAAACAGGACGATTGAGCCCTCTGCCGCGGTGACTTCCTGCAGGACGGCCTTCAGCCGCTCCTCGAACTCGCCGCGATACTTGGCGCCCGCAATCAGCGCCCCCATGTCGAGCACCAGCAGCTTCTTGTCTTTCAGGCTCTCCGGCACGTCGCCGTTGAGGATGCGCAGCGCCAGGCCTTCGACGATCGCGGTCTTGCCGACGCCGGGTTCGCCGATCAGCACCGGATTGTTCTTGGTGCGGCGGGAAAGCACCTGGATGGTGCGGCGGATTTCCTCGTCCCGGCCAATGACCGGGTCGAGCTTGCCGTCGCGCGCGGCTTGCGTGAGGTCGCGGGCATATTTCTTCAGCGCGTCATAGGCGTTTTCGGCCGATGCACTATCGGCTGTACGGCCCTTGCGCAGCGATTCGATTGCCGCATTGAGGTTTTGCGGCGTGACGCCGCCCTTGCTCAGAATGGTACCGGCCTCGCCGCTCTTCTCGAGCGTCAGCCCCAGCAGCAGCCGCTCGACCGTGACAAAGCTGTCGCCGGCCTTCTCGGCGGCCTTTTCCGCCGCGTCGAAGGCGCGCGCCATATCTGGGGCAAGATAGATCTGCCCGGCGCCGCTGCCCGAAACCTTCGGCAGCTTCTTCAGCGCGTCCTCGGTGGCCTTGAGGATGGCGCGGGAATTACCGCCAGCGCGGTCGATCAGCCCGCCGGCAAGCCCCTCGCTGTCGTCCAGCAGCACCTTGAGCACATGCAGCGTCGAGAACTGCTGGTGCCCGTCGCGCATGGCGAGCGATTGCGCAGACTGGATGAAGCCGCGCGCCCGCTCGGTGTATTTTTCAATATTCATCTTTTGCTTCCCTCGGCATGCCGCTCCCACCCCTGAGGCATGATTGCGGCATCTTCATTGGGTATTCGCGGACCGCGTTGACATTCCTCAACCGGCCGCGATCGTCGCCCGCTTTTCAGGCTTGCCTCGAATGTGGGCATCGCGGGGAAAAACGGAAGAGGCCCACTCACAAATTCGGGAACAGTTGGCGAAAGCCAAAGGAATCTCTTAATAAGCCGCATGGACGCTACCTCCCCCGCCCGGATCGCCGGGATTTACCGTTACCCCGTCAAAGGCCTGACCCCGGAGCAGCTCGACCGCGCCGAGCTCAAGCCCGGGCAAACCCTGTTGGCTGACCGCCGCTACGCCATCGAGAACGGCCCCTCCGGTTTCGATCCGGCGGCGCCGAAATGGCTGCCGAAGCCGCACTTCCTGATGCTGATGCGGGATGAGTGGCTGGCCGGCCTGCACACTCATTTCGACGACGCGAGCAACGTCCTCTCGATCCGCCGGAACGCCCAAATTGCGGCCCAGGGCAATTTGGCGACCGCCGAAGGCCGGCGGACAATCGAAAACTTCTTTGCCACCGCCTTTGCCGGCCAGATCAAGGGCCCGCCAAAGGTCCTGGAAAGCCCCGGTCACAGTTTTTCGGATGTCGCCCGCAAGGTCGTTTCGATCATCAATCTCGCCAGCGTCCGCGCCATCGAAGACATCGTCGGCGCCCCCGTTCATCCGCTTCGCTTCCGCGCCAATCTCTATGTCGAGGGCTGGCCGGCCTGGCACGAATTCGACCTGCTCGACCGGACGCTTGCTATCGGCGATATCAGGCTGAAGGTGGTGAAACGCATCGTCCGCTGCGCCGCCGTCAATGTCGATCCCGATACGGCCGAGCGCGATCTTGCGATTCCTCCGGCGCTGCAGCGCCAGCTCGGCCACGGCGATTGCGGGATCTATACCGAGGTGATCACCGGCGGCAGCATCAGCACTGGCGATGCGATCGCGGCGGAGCAGGCCGACTCGTTGTGATTCGCCTCGCCGTTCCTCGCAATGACGGGGAGAGATAGCAGCGCACACTCGACTGTCATCCCCGCGAAGGCGGGGATCCAGTACGCCGCGGCTTATCGGTTCAATCACTGCTGTCTCTGGGATACTGGGTCACCCGCCTTCGCGGGTGACGACAACGGGATATGGGGCAGCGTTCTCGCGACGCATTGCGCCCGAGGTTTGCATCTTCATTTCCCACTCTCTCATTCAGAGGGCGCAGGGAAGACCGGATGCTGGCTGCACCCGCGGTCTCGTGTGCTGCTTGCGCTAAAGGAAATGCACACGAGCATACAGGTACAGCGGGAGCATCCCGGCCTTCCCTGCGCAATGGCTTTACGGCTTACTTCGTGCTCTTCCCGGAGAACGGCTCTTTTGCCTCCGTCGCCCCTGAGAAGCTTCGCTTCTTAAGGACTTAACGCCAGCACCGCGGCGCCCGAACCACACGACTTCGCCGTACGCGTCCGGCGCGCAACGTCTATCGCGCTTTCCGCGTCCATCGCATCTCTCCGCACGTTCGTGACGATCGCGAGCGCCCCTCAATGGGTGAGACGGGCGGAGTTATGCAGATGATTTGCCCGCCTTGTTAAGCGGAATATTTTTGATTCCTGGGCTTGACATGATTTCGGAAAATCAGAAGTGATTTGCTCGTCGTGCCATCGTGTCGCAGCCGCAGCACGAAATTGCGCTTGCGTGCGCGGCAAATTAGTTCGTCGTCCTGGGCAAGCGAGCAACGCGAGCGCGACCCGGGACCCATACGCCGCGGCGTAAATTATTTCGCGCGCGGGTAGCCGGCTTTCGTCAACAACGCAAACCTGTGGTTATGGGTCCCTGCGCCGAGTGCGCGATTGCGCATGAAGGCGGGAACGACGCGCATCAGAGAAGTGCGATCGCCGACAGATGGTGGGCACGGCGCAGCGCGCTTTTGCCCACCCTACGGGGCTGGATCATCCGCCTTGGCGGACAACGACAACCGGATCGCAACTCGATTGCAAGAAGCCGATTTGAGGCCCGACAAGCTCGATAGAGCTATTCCGCCGGCGCAAGCTGGCCCCTGCTCGAGCGTGCTGCAGCGGTTTCGCGCACCCGGACACGGGCACGGCGCTTGCGCCACCAGATCACGACGCCGGTCACCGACAGCGCTGCAACCACCAACCCCATCACCGAGATCAGGATGCGGCCGGGCAGCCCGAGGATACGGCCGGAATGCAGCGGGAATTGCGCCTGCACGAAGATATCGGCGGCGGTGCCGACCCACGGTAGTCGCTCGCCGATCGGGCCTCCGTCCTCGCTATCGTAATAAAGCTGCGCCGGCCCGACACCGCCGGCGCCATGATCGTCGCCGGGGTGGAAGAAGGCCGCAGCATACACGCCGTGGGCCGGGCCATAGTTGATCGAACCGACCGGCGTGGTCCATCCCCGGCTCTTGCCGTCGGCCGCGGCCCGCGCGGCGATATCGGCATACGTGACCTTGGGTTCGATCGGATCGTCGAGATGCCGATACGGACGCTGCTCATACGGCGTCGGGGTGTAGTTCGATACCGTCTTCATCAGCGGCGAGAACACCTCGAAATACAGGTTGAGCGAGAACGCCGTGAAGGCGATGATGAACAGCAGCGCCCAGGTCCACAGGCTGAAAGCGCGGTGGATATCGAAATTGATTCGATAGCCACTGCCCGAGGTCTTGATCTTCCAGGCCGGTGCCCAGCGCGCCCAGAAGCCACGGCCGAGTTCGCGCGCAACGGCAGGCGCCCGTTCTGCCCTGGCGCGGCGACGGGATGGCAGGGTGAGATAGAAACCGACAAAGCAATCGATGGTCCAGATGATCGCGATGACGCCGAGCACGCGCATCCCCCAGCGATCGCTGCCCCAGAATTCCGGGATGTGCATGGTGTAGTGCAGCTTGTAGAGGAACGAGACAAAGTTGGCACGCGTCACCGGCCACACCGCGCCCCAGTAGCGCCGCCCGAGCTCGGCGCCGGTGTTGGGATCGAGGAATATCTGATTGTAATCTAGATTAAATCGCTTGCCGGTGGCGGGATCGATCCGCGGCAGCACGAAGAACCACAGCGAATGGTCTTTCTCCGGAGTCATGAACATGTGGACCACGCGCGCACGCGGATCGCGTTGCTCGATCAGCTTGACAAGTTCGACGGAAGGAATCGCGGGACCGCTGCTGGTCACATCGAACAGATGCGCGTTCAAGAGGTCGTCGATCTCGTGATCCCACGAGATGATCGCGCCGGTGACGCCGGAAAAAAACAGAAAGCCGGCGGTGAGTAGGCCGGCCCAGCGATGCAGTCGCCCGAAGATCGATTTCATGGCTTCGCCCGTGCTGTTGGTGCCTCAATTAACAAACATCATCACCGCCGGTCGATTGACCGGCGGTGATGGTATCGGTTGCAGCATGTCGCAGCCGACCTACCATCGATAGGTCAGCTTGGCGATTGCCTTGCGGCCTTCGGCATAGAAGCAGCTCGTGTAGCCGTAGCAGGCCGCGACATAGCGGGTGTCGGCGATGTTGGTGACGTTCAGCGCCAGGCGATAGTTGTCTTTGGTGTAGGCCAGCAGCGCGTCGACCGCGGTCGAGGCTGGCACCTTGAAGGTGTTAGCATCGTCGCCGAAGGTCGAGCCGACATAACGGACGCCGCCACCGACCTGGACGCCGGCGAGCGGCCCGCTCTGCAGCGTGTAGTCGGTCCACAGCGCAAACCGGTTGAGCGGCACGGTGGTCGGCGCCTTGCCGACGTTTACGGGGTCCTCCGTGACCACGGCATCGATGTAGGAATAGGCGCCACGGACGTTGAAACCTTCCACCAGCGTGGCGGTGCCTTCGAGTTCGACGCCGCGCGATTTCACCTGTCCGGTCTGCTCGGCAAAAATTGACGCAGGTACGAAGGTGACGACGTTGGATCGCGTCAGATCGAACGCCGCCAGAGTGATCAGCGCATCGATTCCGACCGGCTGGTACTTCACGCCGACTTCATACTGGACGCCGGTTTCTGGCTTCAGCAGCTCGCGGGCGGCGTTGGTGTTGAGCACCGGCAAGAATGATTCGGCATAGCTGAAATACGGCGCGATGCCGTTGTCGAAATTGTACATCACGGCCGCACGGCTTGTGAATGCCGAAGCATCGGTCGTGGCGAAAAACTTGTTGAAGCGGTCGTCGAGATCAGTCGTCGCGAAATCCTGCCGACCGCCCAGCAGGAACGAGAGCCGGCCGAGCTTGATCTGGTCCTGCGCGTAGAACCCGATCTGCGTCTGCTTGACCGCCTTGTCGTCGTACAGGCCGTCATTGGTCCATGTGTTGGTATAGACAGGCGCAAACACGTTGATCTTGCCGGTGCTGTAACCTGAAGCGGCGTCCCGGAACGAGGTGTTGCGGTAGTCGATGCCGAACAACGTGGTGTGGCTCAAGATGCCGGTGACGAACTTGCCCTGGAGCTGGTTATCGACAGCGAAGGAGTTGATGGTCGAGGCACCGCCTGCGCCATAGCGCGACATCAGTCCTGCGGCTTCGTCGGCCGGCGAGGCGTAGCCCAGGCCGTAGAAGCTCTGCTGTTCGTTGTGCATCCACGCATAACGCAGGTTCTGCCGGAACGTGAGGGCCTCGTTGATGTCGTGCGACAGCAGGTATCCGGCCGTGGCCAGTTCGGTATCGAACCGGTTGAAATTGGGTTCGCCGCCGAAAAACGTGTTCCGGATGAAGCGGCCGCTATTGGCAAACGCCGTGCCCGACGCCGGCAGGAATTGCAGGCCCCAACCCGCGGTATCCTTTTGATAGTTGGCCAGCAGCGTGATGGTGGTCTCCTCGTTCGGCTTGATCGTCACGGAGGGCGCGATGAAGACGCGGTTGTCCTTGGTGAAATCGACCTGGGTTTCACCGTCGCGGACGACACCGGTCAGGCGCCACAACACCGTGCCTTCCTTGTTCGCGGGGCCGCCGACGTCAAATTGGCCCTGGTAGCGATTGAAGCTGCCGCCCGAGACGGAGACCTCACCGAACTGGTGGGCCGTGGGCAGCTTGCTGACATAGTTGAGAATGCCGCCGGTGCCGCTGCCGCCGTACATCACCGAGGACGGCCCCTTCAGCACTTCGAGACGTTCGGCGCCGTAGGGCTCGAGGCCGAGGAAGTGCACGTATTGGCTGCTGGGCAGCCGCAGGCCGTCGAGATAGAGGCCCGGCATGGTCATGTCGAAGCCGCGGATCTGCAGTCCGCCGAAACGCGTGTCGGAACCGCCGTTGACGTCGCCGCTGACGCCGGCCGTGTATCGCAGCGCCGCTCCGACCGATTCGGCCCCCTGGTTTTTGACCTGGTCGGTGGTGACGACGGAGATCGACTGCGGGGTTTCGATGATCGGCGTGTCGGTCTTGGTCGCGGTGCCGGTGCGGGTTGCGACAAAGCCGCGCACGGGACCGTTGGCGCGTTCGCCGGCACCTGGGCCCGATGAAGGCACAGCCGGTGCCGCCTGCGGATTGGCGGCGGCGCGAGTGACGCGCGTAGCGCGCGTAGTCGCAGCACGGCGGGAGGGTTGGGCCGCGGCCGGACGCGCGCGCTGCTGCGGTGCATCCACGGTGACCGGCGGCAGTGACGACTGCGCCAGCGCAGCGCCGGTCGGCAGGAAGAGCGTGAAATTGCTGACTGCCCCGAGGCAGATCATTCGCATCAGTTGAAGTCGAGTGGCGGAAAACGAATGAAATGCTGTCAGTGTCACCCTTAAGATACCCCGAAGTCTGCCGGCTTGGCCGGTAGGATTTTTGATGCCTCGCTCTAACGCAGACATCTTCGGAGTTCGATGGGTGGTTGCTAGAATTGCTCCAGATTGCGCGATGAAGCTCCAGTTTGCCGATGGCAGCCGTGGGAGAAACTTGCGATCGCGTCGTCTTCAATCGTGACGTGCATCAGCGTCGCGCCGACGCACAGGTCGCCTCGGACTGGATTTCAGATTCCAAGCGCGAGGAGGCCAGTACAAACCACAATCAAACCGACGACGATAACAGCAAGAAAACTGGATGAAGCAAAATCTTCGCGCATGACGACACCTACCGCCTCAGGCAAATCTCTCGTGAGCCTGAACCTCTTGCCCCAGGGAGCCTCACATAGCCTCCGGTTGTTTGGGGAGAGCCATCAAACCACGGGTTTGTTTCAGGGTGTCTTCGTTGGACTGGGAAAACGACTTCGTCGGAAGGTCCTGCTGTTACGTCCCAGAGTTCCCACGAAACGTCCTCACGAAACTGAGAAGCCAGTGCGGCATAGGGATGGGCCGCGCCGACCATAACTCCACGCAACCAGGGCCGGGTTTCCGACAAAGCCAACGGGTCGCGCGAACGCGCGCCCGATGACAGGCTCCGCGTGCCCACCACCACGAAGCGCGCTCGACGGTAGAGGGTGGGCACGGCGCACGCGTTTTGCCCTCCCTACCGTTTAGCCGCGCCTCAGTTCGTCGGCATAACGTAGGCATAGGGACGGCCGCGCGAGACTGGGGCCGAAGTCCCTAAAACGCCGCCCGTTCGCCGGCCATCGCACGCTCGATCGCGTCTATCAACACCTGGAGCTCAACGAATTTCAGCCGCGCGCGCTCCGCCTTGTCGCGATCGAACGGCGCGGCGAGCACCTTTGCGTGTGCATCGCGATCCTCAATCATGCGGTCCCGAGCCTTCTTCAAAATCTCATGGCGTTCGTTCATCTGTTCACTACCTCTATCGTGCCGAAATCCCTCAGGCGAAGCGGACTACCAATTGATGATCACGGCGCCGGCAATGACCAGCCCCACACACCCGCAAAAGGATGGGTGGGACAAGCCACGCGCTGAGAGCGATTTTTTTGGGATCGGGCATATACTCACCTGTTCAGTTCAGGCGGGACATGCCGTCGCATTTCTCTTCGATTCAGGCCTGCTCGATCTATGCGCGAAAATCGATGCCGCGCAAAATAATGCCTGGGGGATTGCCTTCAAACTCTCCAGCGAGAAATTTCCGGGAAGCGCATTGTTCGATCCGATCCCGCAGCCGCACGAATTGTCGTTCGCGCTGGTCCGCCGCTGTACGCGAGACATGTTCGAGATCGTCCATCGCTGCGGCACTGATGGCGCACGGTATCACCCTGGCACCGTCCATCATCGAGAACAGGACCACCATGCGATTGAATTCATAACCACCGATGTCGCCGCGCACGAGTGTCATTGATCCATCTCCGGCTGGTAAAGACCGTGCCGCCAGCTCTCAGCTCGTCATTTCTTTCGAACGGGTTGAGGATCGATCTCCGCAATCCTGCGCAGGCATTCGGCTTCCGATTCGTGCGGGCCAGAGACAAATGTTCCGCTGACCTTGGTGGAGTACCATCCGGACACGACACCGAGGCGGAGCGATTCTTCAGCCTTGACGTGACGGGGCGAGAGATTTTGCATTCGGTGCTTTCAGTTGCGCATTCGAGGTAATTCGAGTGCGTGGCAAGAAGCTCGACGGCCGAGCCGGAATATTCGTCACGTCAGCTTTCACCAGCGAGGCGGGTGAGGTCGGCCAGTACGGTGGCCACGAGGTCGCGGTGATGCGTGTCGGTCGGCGCCAAATCCGCCGCATAGAGATTCAGGACGTACCGCGCCTTCGCGACCGCTTCCGGCCACGACTCAGCCGGGACGGTCAGGAGCTGTAGCTCGAGGGCGGCCTGGCGGTCCCGCTGCAGCTTTGCGTTAGCCTCGACGTCGGCGAGCGCGCGGCGGATATCGGTCGCCTTTTGCGCCGCCATGCCCCGGTGCTTGTCGAGATCGACCGGGGTTTCACTCACGAGATGCGATCATGTCGTCGCGCTGCGCATCGGAAAGATCGACCGAGCTGATCGAGATCATTTCCGTCGAAGCTTGGTGCGGCGCCGCGCCGGGAACCATGATCATGGTGGCGACGCGGCGGAAGCTCTGAAATGAAAGTCCTTCGATCATTTCCTCGTCGGTGATGACCTCATAAGCACCAGGCGGCAACAGCCGGCCGACCCCCTTGAGATGGAACGGACGCTTGAAATGAATCATTTCCCGTCGCGAGCGCATGGTCATGTATCGACCGTGCGCCCTTTCCCCGCAAATAGCTATCGATTTCTCGAACAAAGCGGCATTCGTCCAGGTTAGGGCAACCCGCGCCAGCCGCTGAACCGGGGACTAATACGGCCCCACATCGCAATTACGAGAACAATCGATCGGTCGCCTTGTCGAGCCGCTTCGCCGAACCGCTCGCGTCATTTAGATGACCAACCAATTCACCGGATAGCCGGTAGATGTTCTTGCCCTTGAGGTCAAAGAGCTTCTTGCCGCTAAGGTCGAAAATTTCGGGACCGACCACCACAGCGACGCGGGTTCCCTTACTGTTGAATATGTTGCCGTTCATGAGCGGCCTCCTTGTTGACAGTCAGCAGCGCTGAACGCTGCGCCCATTCGGTGTCGGTAGCGAGATAAAATCGACCGCATCGCAGCCAGCGCCTTTACTGGGGCGGCTTCAGCGGGCTGCCCAACCACCCCCGCGCTTCGGCATTAATCGGATCCGCAGGCGCCTGCGCTTCCTGGATCAGCCCGCATTTCCCGCATCGCAAGGTCCACTGCTCGAAACCAGGCCTTCCGGATACAACACGTAACACTTCCATGTCGGCTCGGCACATCGGACAGCGGGGTCGCACGGTTTGGCGAGGCGATAGCTTGTTGGTGAGTTGAGCGTCGGGCATCAGCCCCTCCCTTTGTGAGGCGGGAGCACAACACTCTCAGTCACCGATGGAAGCCAAAGACAGAGCGGCGATGGCAAAAGCCTACGCCTAAATGGCACCGGGCGCATGTAAAATGTGTACGCACTGCGGGAACTCGGGTACCGAAGACAGAATGCCGCAGACCGGAGATCACGAGCGGCCCCGAAGCGCAAGGCGCCGGCAGCGACACATCTACCTTCCCGCGCTTCACCTGCCTTCACGCATCAGCGTGAAGGCAGCCTCGCCCGCAAAGAAGGGGGAGAGGAGAAGAAGCGCAGCGACACAATCCGCCTCAGCTCGTCGGCATAACGTAGGCGTAGATGCGGCCGCGCGAGACCGGCATCTCGCGGACGCGGTTGCCGCTGTTGCCGGAGATCATGATCGGGTTGCCCTTGGCGTCGATGCCGGTGATGATGCCGACATGGCCGCCGCGGCGGCCGCGCGACATCACCGCAATGGCGCCGACCTGCGGGCCGGAAATGCGCTGGCCGTATTTCGCGAACGAGCTCGCCATGTCCGAGCCGGTGCCGCGATAGCCCGAATGCTGTAGCACCATGTTCATGAACCGCGCGCACCATAGCCTGCCGCGCCCCGTCGGGTTGCCGCCGAGATATTTCCGTGCTTCGGCGACGACGTTCGAGGATGTGTAGCCTGAGGCCATCGCGCCGCTGTTCGGCGGTACCGTTGAATTGGATTCGACGCTCGTTCCCGGCGTGACGCTAGCGTTGGCATCGGCAAGGCCGCGCGTGTGCATCTGCGTGACCGCGCGCTCCCAGCGCGATGTGTGCGCGGCGTGCCGGAGCCGGGCACGACGGCCGGCGCGATCGGCGCGCGCTGCCTTGACTGTGTTGGACGAGACGAAACCGCCGTGTGTCGCCACCTCGGCGCTGCTTCCCAGGAAACTCGGGTTATTCTCGGCAAAGCCGCCTGCCTGCATTTGTGCAGCCCTGTGCTTCCAGCGCGACATCCTGAGAGCATGGCGATGGTGGCGATATGCATAATGCTTGACGTGATGGCCGGCGTGATAGGCGCGAGCGTGTCGCCCTGCGCCGTGATGTGGTCTTGCTGAAGCCGGAGAGACAAATACGAAGATGGAAGCCGAACACAGTGCCAGCGCAATGAAACGAAGCGACCGGCGAAACGCAAACAACTGACTCATACTTGAACCTCTAACACTCCCACACTTTGCGTTCGTCTACGAACGAACGCGGCCGGCGTTTTGCGTTTGGCGATGTGACGAGAGGAAGATTTTGTGTGGCGGAGAGGAAACAATTTCGGGGTGATTCCACGACGATTCGATGGCGAAAATGAGCCTTTCCTGCCGCATTGCAGCCCCGAGAATTAATTGCAATTTTGTGGGTTAGCTGCGCAAGGAAGTTACGAAACAACGAGAAAATCGAGAGGAATCCGAAATGCCCTATGCCGTCGCCAAGGATCGCGTGCGTCTCTATTTCGAGGAGGCCGGAAGCGGGACGCCGATCATCTTCCTGCACGAGTTCGCGGCCGACCACACCAATTGGGAGCCGCAGATGCGTTACTTCTCGCGCGGCCATCGCTGCATTGCCTATTCGGCGCGCGGCTATACGCCTTCCGACGTGCCGCCCTCGGCCGAGGTCTACACCTACGAGTATTTCTACACCGACGCGCTCGCCGTGCTCGATCACCTCGGCATTGCCAAAGCGCATTTCGTCGGCCTGTCGATGGGCTCCTATTCCTCGCTGCAGGTCGGCCTCAATGCGCCGGAGCGCGCGCTGTCGATGACGCTCGCCGCCGTCGGCGCCGGCTCGTCACTCGAACAGCTCGACGCCTTCCGCGCGCAATGCGTCGCCAATGCCGAGCAATATGAGGCGATCGGATCGGTTGAAGTCGCCAAGGTGACGCGTGAGGCGCCGAGCCGGATTCCGTTTTTGCTGAAGGACCCGCGCGGCCACGCCGATTTCTACGCCGCGCTGGCGCGGCATGATGCCAGGGGCTCGGCCAACACCATGCGCAGCTTTCAGGGCAAGCGACCGTCGATCTACACCATGACGGATGCGATCCGACGCGTGCCGACGCCGGCGCTGATCCTGTGCGGCGACGAGGACGACAATTGTACTGAACCGAGTCTGTTCCTGAAGCGGCATTTGCCGGCCGCGGGGCTTTCGTTCTTCCCGAAATCAGGCCACGTGCTCAATCTGGAAGAGCCGGCGCTGTTCAACGAGATGGTGGAGCGGTTCATCGCGCTGGCGGAAGCCGGGCGATGGCCGGCGCGGGATCCGAGGTCGATGGTTGCGGTTTAGGCCGTCATTCCGGGGCGATGCGCAGCATCGAACTATGGTGCGCAATTGCGCACCTGA
>NZ_JAGWDK010000017.1 GCF_018398875.1 Bradyrhizobium sp. sGM-13
CAGGCGCGCCATGGCCGTCCAGCAGATACACACGCGTGTTGGCAATCGGACGGCCAATGGGGATAGTAGCCCCATCAAAATCAGCCGGGCAACTCCAGGCTGTAACGTCGATAGCAGCTTCCGTGGGGCCATATAGATTGTGCAGACCAGTCCAAGGCAATACGCGCCGAACCTTGTGCACAAGGGAGGCAGGAAGCGCCTCGCCACTGCACAGGAGACGCTGCAGCGAGCTGCAGCGATCAACACCCCTCGTGTCCATAAAGCTTACCAGCATGGATGGTACAAAGTGTGCAGTGGTAATGCGCTGGCTGATTATAAGGTTTACAAGCGCATCGGGGTCTTTGTGTGCAGACGGAGGTGCCAGCACCAGGGTCGCCCCTTCAAGCAACGTCCAGAAGAATTCCCAAGCCGAGACATCGAAGCCAAATGGCGTCTTCTGCAAGACGACATCAGTCGCATTGAGAGCGTAGGCTTTCTGCATCCAGACCAGGCGATTGATAATACCCCGATGCTCATTCTTTGCCCCTTTGGGGGTTCCGGTTGAGCCGGAGGTGTAGATCACATAGGCGAGATGGCGCGAGGTGAGGCCGAGGGCGCGCGGCTCGGGATCAGAGGCGGGCAGCTCGGCCCAGGCCGGGGTGTCTGTCGTAAGATCGACCACGCTCACATCGGCGAGCGCCTCGGTGCCGAGCGCGGCGCGGCCGGCCGCATCGCAAAGCAGCAGCTGCGGCGCGGCATCGCCCAGCACCTGGCGCAGCCGCTGAGACGGATAGGCCGGATCCAGCGGCAGATAGGCGCCGCCCGCCTTCAGGATCGCCAAGAGCCCCACCACCATCGCCGGGCTGCGCTCCAGGCAGATCGCCACCGGCTGATCCGGCCTGACCCCGAGCGCGATCAGATGATGCGCCAGCCGGTTGGCCCGCGCATTGAGCTCGCCATAGCTCAGGCGCTCGTCCTCATGGACGAGGGCGACCGCTTCGGGTGCGCGCCAGACCTGTTGCTCGAACAGTTCATGGATGCACCGCTCCGACGGATAGGCCGTCGCCGTCCGGTTCAACTCCTCCAGCAGATAGCTGCGTTCGTCGGCCGGCAGGATGTTGATGCGGCCGACCGGCTGCCCGGCATCGGCCATCACACCATACAACAAAGTTTGCAAATGCTGCGTCATACGGTCGATCTGCTTCGGCTCTAGCCGACTTGCATCAAAATGCCATCGAAGGCTCCCATCCAGAGCGGAAACCTCAAACGTCAGCAAATCGCCGCATAGGGCTGCCCCAGCACTTTGGCTCGTCGTCAGATCGCCAGCGCCGCTGTCTGTGGTGATTGTGATGCCAATCGGCCAGGGCTGGTGCGACTGTAGCGCCTCCACACCCCGCAATGCCGGGCAGCGCGCGATAAGATCCCGGGCAAAGCTACCGTGTTCCCTCAGCTGAGCGCATTCGGCCGCGACCGCTTTGCGCACTTCTTCAAAATCATGTGCAAGGTCGACGGTAATTTCCATCGGCACGACAGAGGCAATAAGCACCTCCACCGCTTTAGAGCCAGCTAGCGGTCCATCCGATACAGGCGTCCAGCCCAATTGAAGCTCTGTTTCTCCTGTGATGCGGGCGAGATAGATCAGACATGCCGTTACCAAATATTCCGTGCGATCATGTGGCGACAACTTAGCCAAAGCTCTTGCAATGAACCACGAACTCGACTGCCATCTGGGCGGCGCCTCAGCCACGGACAACGACAAAGGAAGCTGCAATATTCTAAGCTGCTCTAGCCGCTGTACCCAAAACTCCTCTGAAGGCGCCAGCAATTCATGGCTCGCAGTTATGCTCCGCGCCTCATCTTCGCTCAAAATAGGAAGGCGACCACCTTCATCCAGATTGGAGTGCCTGGCGAGGGCTTGCGCGTCCAGCACCTGACCATCGGAGCTGCCAAAGCAAACATCGACATCCTCTGTACCCGTCGCCACCCGCCAGTGGCTGGAGTGGACCTCAAGCAGGGAACCTGCTGGGAGGCCCGAGCGTTGAGGCAGCACCTCCAAGCGGCTGACTGTGACAACTTCATCGCCTACGAAAGCCTTGGACAGCCCCAATGGATTGGGATGATATGGCCCAAAGTTTAAGGCACGCGTCATCGCTGACAGATCTTGCGCGGGCCGATCCCATCGCAGACAGCCTGCCGCATCTGGGCGTCGACGTCTCGGAAAGTAGCTCCGGCTCACCAGTGCCTGCGGATAGGCAGTAAGCTCTCCCTTCGCTAAGCCAGTTAAAAGCTCACGGAAGCCCTCTATCGCGACTTCATAGCATTTGAGGTTCAGGGTCAGTGCCGTATCGGTGGGCGCAATCAGCACTTGGCGCTGAACCACGACGTCTCCTGTATCAACGCCATCATCGATCCGATGCCATGTGATGGCGTATTCGGTCTCCTGCGCCAGCAGCGCCCAGGACGTCGCGCGCGTTCCCGCATATCGTGGCAATGGACCGTCGTGGTAATTAAAAGCACCTCGACGAACCCGCCCCAATACATCCGCTGGCAATATGAACGGATTGGCAACGGAGAAAACCAAATCTACCGGCGCGGCCTTCAAAAAAGAAGAGAGCTCTTCAACGCTTGCTACAGACGGGATGTTCGAGCGAACAGCCCAATCGCGGAATACGCCGTCGGCACACAACGCTGCACCAATGACGTGGCCCATCTCAATTGCCAGCTGCGCGCATCTGATAGCGAGCGTACCACTGCCGACAACGACGGTAGAGGAGATCGATCGCGCTTCAGGTAGCCTGTCCTGATCGCCTGGTTGGCAGGCGCTCCCGCGCGCCGGAGATGCCCGATATGTCATCTTCACCGCTCCTGCAGTCCATCCATCAAGCTGGGCAGTTCCCACCACGTGCGTCGCGCCACGTAGCGACTCAAATCAGCCACACTGGTTCGAATTTGCTCGGGATAACCGCGCCCACAGTCGCTTGCGCAATATGGGTGTATTGACGGTGCCGAAACTCTTGCGCGCAGCCCAGATCTTCCCAATGTCGCCGGCAGGCCCCCACGCCTCCAGATATCGTCTCCGGCAGAATCGCAGCTGCCGCCTTAGCCTGATCTGAGTTTCCGGTGAGCGTGATCATCGGACGACTTCTCCTCAGTCAATGCGCCTTTATAGAGGAGACTACGCATGTATCGTGCCAAAGGAGAAATCGTTCTCTGTCAGTATGCTAACCCTAACACTGCTATGTCACTCATCCGACATTGTCGGACATCTAACGTACTTGCGTTATCCACTCCGATCCGATTCGCCAGCTCCGCTCGCAGCCACAAATGGCATCTGGACGAAGTCGTTATCTCGATTCCCGGCGAACAACATTGGTTCTGGCGCGCTGTCGACCAGAATGGCCTCGTTCTCGACGTCTTGATCAAGCGCCGACGAGATTCGCGCGCTGCGCAGCGGCTCATGAAGAAGCTCTTGAAATCCACCGACACGTCGCCGCGCGTGATGATGATCAGCGACAAGCTCCGTTCGGTGCTGCAGGGGCGAAGATGGCCTTTCACGTCCGCAGCACAAATCTCTCAACAATCGGGTCCGAGAATTCTCATCAGCCGGCCTGGCGACGCGATCGGATCATGACGCGTTCAAATCGTCCCGTCAGCCTCAACGGTTCCGTCAGTTCACGATCGGGTCGCGAACTTTCCCACATCCCCTATCCCGGATCCGTCACTGTCGACTTCCGTCGAGCTTCGCGCGAGCCAGCCTTTGCGACTTGCCGTGAGACTCCACGACAAACGCTATCGCCGAATCAATCGTCGATTTGAAGAGAATGCGCGGCAGCAAGGCTGCAGGCAAAAAAGAAGCCCTCTGTCTCCGATCGCGATCGAGGTGGTGCGTCGGACCGGTGCGGCGCGCTGGCGGGTTTACGGTTGGCGATGACGCTTGGGACAGAGAGGCGCATTGCTGCCGTGCGAAGCCTCGCAGTCGACATCCTTGCCGCTGGTTGTGGAAGGCCGTCGGAGGAGCGTCACGATCCGGCGATCAAGGTCGAGATTGCGATCGGCGACGTCGTCGTACGGATGGGGAACAGCTATCTCGAGTGATCCGCCGCGGTGCGGGCATCACGATGATTGCAGCGGGCGCCAAACTGAAGATTTAGTCGTCCGTTAACAAGCGGGGTTGAGAGCGAACCGAGATTGCGAAGGCGCGCAAAAGGACGATCAGGATGAAGTGCAAGAGCTTACTGAGCCAGGCGAGGATGCGACGGAATATACTATGGGGTGACCGGCAGAGGCGTGAGAGTATTGATGCTGGTCATGAGCAATGGAGCACCCCATGCAAAAGGCAAACGATCTCGGCCGGTCTTCCACGGTCCTTGAACAGAATAGTACGCTGATCGCGGTCATGAGCCTCTCAAGCTGGCTGGTCGCTGAAATCGTCCTCGGGCTGGATCGTCATCTGTTGAAGAAGCTTGGCGCCGACGAAGAAGACGCGCTGCTCCGGTTGCTACACCGCTGGCGCGAGGAGGCGGCAAACTTTGGGCACGCGATTACACGCATAGCGGTCGCCTTTGAAGGCAGTCGCGATGGTTTTGGCCGGCGAGCGTGATTCATTGGCTCCGACGAGATTCGGAGACGGTGCGTGCGCGTTGCCTCGACAATCGAACGGGCGAGTTGTTCAGCTACGTCGACCTGGAGTCGCGGGTGCGGCGCGATCATCCGCTGCGAGCGATCCGGAGGATGGTGAACGAGCCGCTGTCAGAGCTGGAGCGCGAGTTTGCCGCGCTCTATTCGCCGATTGGGCGGCCGTCGATCCCGCCGAAGAAGCTGCTGCGGGCGATGCTGTTGCAGGCGTTTTATTCGATCCGCTCGGAGCGGCTCCTGATGGAGCGGCTGGAATACGACCTGCTGTTCCGCTGGTTCGTCGGCATCGGCGTCGACGACGCAGCCTGGGACCGTTCGGTGTTCTCGAAGAACCGCGACCGGCTGCTGGAAGGCGACATCGCGGCGAAGTTCTTGGCGGCGGTGCTGGCGCAGCCTATGGTGAAGAGGTTCTATCGAGTGATGACTTCTCGGTCGATGGTACGCTGATCGAGGCCTGGGCCTCGATGAAGAGTATCAAGCCGAAGGACGGCTCCGGCGAACCGCCGGCGCAAGGCGGCGGCCGCAATGCCGATGCGGACTTTCCACGGCCAGAAACGCTCGAACGACACCCATGCTTCGACTACCGATCCAGACGCCAGGCTGTATCGCAAGGGCAAAGGCAAGGAGACGAAGCTGTGCTTCATTGGGCACGGGCGATGGAGAACCGCCACGGTCTGCTGGTCGACGCCTGCCTGACGCAGGCCGACGGGCATGCCGAGCGGGTGGCCGCGCTGCACATGATCGAGCCTCGTGCTGACCGACCGACAGCGATCACGCTTGGCGCCGACAAAGCCTACGACGTGGAAGACTTCGTCAACGAGCTGCGCTCGATGAACGTGACGCCGCATGTGGCACAGAACACCAGCGGCCGCCGCTCTACGATTGACGGGCGAACGACCCGGCACGGCGGCTATGCTGTCAGCCAGCGCATCCGAAGCGGATCGAGGAGGCATTCGGCTGGATCAAGACGATCCCGGGGCAACAGAAGACCCGGTTCCGTGGCCGTGACCGCGTCGCATGGGCCTTTACCTTCGCTGCCACCGACTACAATCTGGTGCGGTTGCCCAAGCGGATCGCGGAGACCGGCTGATGGCCAAGGTGCCCGGCTTCGCCAAGGCCTTTGCAGGCCGCTGGCGCATCGTCGAGATGGACGTCTGGACAACGAGTACCTCGATCTTCTCGAGGAAGCGCATCTCACCTTCCAGGGCAAGTCCAATGGCGAAATCGCGTTTGGGGCTCTCAAGAGCTTCTTGGACGTGCGCTACGGCACCCGCGACGGATCGGCGTGCGCGGAGTTCTCATGGGAAGGGCACGACGAGAACGATCCGTCCTGCGGTCGCGGATGGCTATGATCGCCACTGCAGACAGGCTCCTCGGCCACTTCTACATCCACAATGGCGACGATTCTGCCTTCATTCTTGGCGGAATAGAACCCGGCGTCTGCTGCGACCAGGCGCGGCGTGCGGCCGAGCTTGGCTTGGTGGATTTCGATGGCCGGAACCAACAGGTCCGAATCACTCGGCCGCCGATCGTAGACTTCGTAGTCGATCACGATTTGGCTTTCGGCCTCCTGCAGCTTGACCATCTTGCCGAACTCGTTGGGCTTGCCGGCCTTACCCTTTCGAATGATCTCCGTCGAGGGCTCGAACACGCTGAAGAGCTTGTCCTCTGCCCGTGTGTTGCCGCGGAAGATGCCCTTGGCCGATTCCATCGTCATGGTAGGACCCGTCGAGCACGACAGTGCGCACGTTCGGATTTTGGCACCCGGTACGTAATATATGCTGCAAGAAATCGACGAGTTCTTTGGAATAGGAATGCCCGCCATCGGTGATGACCCGCAATCTTTCGGTCATCACCCCGCGGTCATGCGTGCGAGGTTCCTCACGGTGATAAATGCCGGCGTCGGTCGTGCTGCGCCGTGATAGCCCCGCAAGATCACGGGTTCGACAGCCTCAGTAAGCTTCTCGATGTACTACTCGATGCGGGCGGTGGGCCCCCTTTTTGAGCACGCGTAATCGATCGGCATCATCACAGCACACATCGTGGAAAGTACCAGGCTTTTTCGCATACCGGGCTTGAGGCGTTTGAGCGTCGGGACAGTTACGATGCAGCTATCGAGTTCAATGGCGGCCGGTGCCGATAGGACGATTTTGGAGCTCCTGTTGCCGCTGAGTGAAAAGGGCGGCACAACCGATCGATTTCGGAAGCGACCCGAGTGGCCGGCTCTAGCAAACCGCCGCCGCTCGGCGGCGTTCAGACACTTTACGGCCGCCCGGTAGTCCGCAGACGCTTAGCGCTTGCATTGTCTATCTCTCACCCTCCCCTGAAACAAAATAGCCGATGGTGTTCCAGCACGAGCTGTCTAAAAGATGAAATCCGAAGAGAACGTTGTGCGTGATATTCAATGTGCTCCCTTCAAGGTCTGTCTGGTTATGGCCGCCATCTATCAAGCCGCTCGCAACCAGCGAACTTTCTGCCGCATATCGCCGCGGCACCTTACTGGACCGCGCAGGAAAGTATGGGAGCTGTTACGCATTCTCGCCTTTCGGCGGATAGCCCCTTGCATTTTCTTCGCCGCTTCACCACGCTGGCAGGTGAAGTGCAGCGATGCCAAGTCTCGCGGCAGCCCAAGAGCTTGACTCTGATGTGCCGAAGCCGCGCGCTCCACTGTGCTTCGCCGAGATTGCTGACTGTAGCGATTCAACCGGGAGGCCGACGGGGGGGTAGATTTCGCCCGGAGTCATCAGCCGCCAAGCGAGATCCGACATCTCGTTGCGGGCCTTACGCGGCTCCGTCGTGAGTTGAGGCAGATTGTCCGCAGGCAGCCCCTGCCCCACGGCAATGGGAGCTTGCTATGCTTTATCGTAAAACCGCTTCAGCAGGACCACGCCTACACCTTTTTGAAGTTCCCCTATCTGCCGTAACGCTGCATCGCTTTCTGGGCCGCGCGGAAGCCGCCTTGCTGACGCTAGGATGCTGATTAGCAGTTGGAGCAGTTCCTCAATGGTGGCCGCCTCATCGCCCTTTTGAAGCCCGTCACTCATGCGAGCAGTCTCCTCCATCGCCTTCCAATCTTCTGGAAGCGGGACTTCTCGACAAAAAAACATCGGTCGAGGGTTTAAAGCTGCCGGTACAGTGAGGCCGCAGACCGAAGAGTTGGAACAGGCGATGAACGGTGCTTTTGGCAATTTCCGTCTCTTTAGATGGGCGCACGCTCCAATGGATTGCGGCTTTGGGCTTGCGAGCAAGTGTCTTGCTGATCAGCTCGGCCACAGCCTCATCCTCAACCGTGCGGGGGTCCGCCGGTACGCATCTCATCGTAGATGATCCTCAATGCGATTTGCGATAAAGCGATTGGGCCGTTTGCCGATCGTATGGGGCCGACCACCAAGCCGCGTCGCCAAGACGACGTGCTCGGCTCGCGTTGGCAGGCCAGCACGATCTCTGTTCGCAGCGTCAGCGCCGCGGCAGCGAGCGCGACCGTGTTATGGCCGTGAGCTGCGTGTCTTCGTCGCTGGAAATCGTCAGCATCGCCTTCGCCTGTCCGGTGCGCATCGATATCTCCTTCATCGGATACGCGGAACCCATGCAATAACCATGCTACGAACTTGCGGGACAGAACGCTAGCAGCGAGGCGGGTCACGGTTCTCTTCATCCATTGGCCGGGGAATGACCTGGGCAAACATCAACCGCGATGTTCTCGTGACGGGAACTTCGATCACTCGCGGAGAGCTGCAAACGATGCGCCGGCGGTATTGTCGACCAGCCCCCCGTAACTCGATCTGAATCTACGTGCATCGGGCGGTCGGCTATCGCCGGAGCAGCTCGGGAATGAAAGGTGCCACCACATCGAGATCGGGGGTGCCGCGATGGTGCCGGATTTGGTGTGTGCCTTGCTTCACGAGAGAAAACACACGCGTAGCCGCCAGCATGCCTTTGGATCGACGCTGCAGGTTGTCAGATCTCCGACATCTCCGTCTTGAACCTGACGTGCCTGATGTTGAAAGATGGAAGGTCATCTGATGACTATCGCCTCTCGTGCTGAGCCGAACGGACGCCTGACGATCATACGCCACTGTGCCGTTGGCCCCGAGCTAGGCGCTCGACCTCAGGTATCGTTAGGCGCTGCTTCTTCGCGCGCGCTGGCCATCGGGGCTAGCCAGCTATCTGGTCGAATTATCGGCCCAATTTGGTGACCGTCGCGCCGGGTTTTCCCGATCCCTTTGGCGCTCTTGCCGCCAGGTAGTCGTTCGCGGCTCGTTTTCGCGGCTGGCACGGTGCTTGCTGGAGATCACTTGCTAAATGCGAGGTTTGCCTATGAAACCCGGTGACGTCACCTGCGCACCCAAGCGCTTCGTATCTTCTTGGAAGGACGAGATCGTATCCGCGATAGTAGAGAAGTTTCACCAAACCAATGATCGAAGGCAGTCTCGATGAGACTCTTCGAAGTTGAACCTGCCGGATCGTCGATCCTCAATCAAGCTAATGCTGCACCGAGGCAAGGGGCACCGGCGAGTTTCAGGCGTATCCCATCGAAAATGGTACGGATCAGCCGCGATCCGTGCGTGGCCGCTTTTGCCTCGCACGAACAGCGCACCAACGGGCCGATTGCCGCGGATTTTGATGATTAGCAATCTAGCGTTCACCCATTCCGGCTCGCAGCTGAATGTGTTTGTTTGGTGAAGAAACCGCAAAGGCTGGAACATCCATGAGCGAAACGACCTTGATCGATAATGTCATTCCGCGTACCGATATCGTCAAACGCGCAGCGCGCATCGGCGCCGAAATCAGAAATATCAAGCTCTCGAGCGATTTGCCGGACCAGACGATCGCTGCACTCAACAGCTTGCTGCTCGACCACAAGGTGATCTTCTTCCGCGACCAAGGTCATCTCGATGACGCCGAGCAGGAGCGATTTGCTGCCCGTTTCGGGAAGCTGGTGCCGCATCCGATGCTCGGCGTTGCCAAGGGAACGGCATCGCTCCTCGAGCTTGACTCCGCGCGCGGCGGTGGCCGGGCCGATGTGTGGCACGCCGATGGGACCTTCGCCGATTCCTATCCCAAGATTTTGGTGCTGCGGGCCGTTGTGATCCCACTATTCGGCGGCGATACGGTCTGGTCGAACGCCGCGGCCGCCTATCTCGACCTGCCGCCACCGCTGCAACGGCTTGCAGACGAGCTCTGGGCCGTTCACAGCAACGTCTTCGACTATGCCGGAATGGCCCGAGTCCGCGAGGTCGATAAGAAGCATTTTGACGAGGTCTTCACCAGAACCAACTTCGAGACTGAGCATCCCGTGGTGCGTGTCCACCCCGAGACCGGAGAGCGGACGCTAGTGCTCGGCGCTTTGGTACAGCGTTTTCTTGGCATCCCCAAATATGACGGCCAAAAGCTGTTGGATATATTCCAGTCTCATATCACCGCGCCTGAAAACACCGTGCGCTGGAACTGGAGGGAGGGCGATGTCGCGATCTGGGATAACCGCGCCACACACCATTACGCGGTCAATGATTACGGCGACCAGCATCGCGTCGTTCGTCGCGCCACCATCGAGGGTGACGTGCCCGTCAGCATTGATGGCAGGTGCAGTGTAACGCGCGTAAGGTCACCAAGCAGCGGCCCAATGAAGACCGCCTAACGCGTTCGCAAATTCACGGAGATCCTACCGTTATAGACTATGCTCCCGCGTTCGTTGCTTGTGCAAGTTGAGGTCAAACGGCCAGCGCGGGGCTGACGAAGATCTGGTTTTCGCGAGCCTCATCGAAAGCGGGGTCGGCGCTGCAGTAGACGTACAGCCCTTCGCCGCCACGGCCTGTAGGCCACGAGGTGTGCGCGACGGCCGAGGTAATCAACGTCGAGGGAAAACGAGTTGACTTCAAGGTGCCGGCAAGCGACGGGATAGAGGAGATCGGCAGCGGCACCTATCAACGGGTGGTGATCGATCTTCGTTCGTCCAACGAGTGCCTTAAAAATGAGGAGCTCCTAACGCAACGGTCGGCCTGACATTGCGGCCAGCTTGTGATACAATGCATGCCGGATCTGCTCGTGAGGAAGCAGTAGCGCCTTGCGATGGGAAAAGGAGAATAATCGGGTGCGACCAGAAGGCGAGCATAGCGTGGCTTCTCACTGGCAGTATCAGGTTAGGTTCGATGTGAATGATTCCGCCACGGCGGAATCGGTAGGCCGAAAACTTCGTGTTCCGGCACTGGCACCGCTGTTCGATATCCTCGCCAAGCATCGCGCTGCGCCGAAATGCCAGTTCGATGCCTTTGCGGAGTATGTCGCCGCAGCAGAAGAGCACGGCGTCGAAAACTATCCGCTCTACAGTGGACAAAGGCGACGATTGAGAATCCAGCGAAGAAGGAAAAGTATTTGAAATCCTTTGCACTCTACGTAGACGACCGGGAGATCTATGCCAAGGAGATTGCCGACGCGCTGGAGGCGGACTTGCAACCGCTCACCACTAGCGGGCTCATCACGCGAATATCGAAGTACGATACCAACCCCGCCAACAATCCTCAGCCGCGGCAGGGCCCCCGCGATTAGGGCTGGGAGCGAGCTGAACGCCGGCTATTGGCCCCAAGCCGAAGACCATCCTAAGGACGCGCGGTCCACTTTCTGAGGGATTGTGTTGCACAAGTCGATTTTCGCCGATGACCAAAATTCTGCGGGCCGTGGGCGCGACTTTCGTATACAAAATGTGAGGGACCTCACGGCCTCACGCAAAATTCACAGGCAACTTCGATACCACGATTGAGGTCATACGAATCAGCGATCGCTCGCTGCTTAGTGCTTTCGCGAAAAATCTTGAGCCCTGCAACTTTCGACTTTTGCAACACTATCTGGGGTGAATCGGACAGGGTTGGCGCTGGCCTTCGACCGATGCTTATGGGCCCAACTCGAACGTGTCAGCCTCGCGGGGCGGATCCGACGATTGTGATCAGAAGAGCGCTGGGGTCGAACCTCAATCAGCCGCATAGAACGCTTCCCGAATGGGATTCGAGATCGCGCCGGAGCCAATAATCGCCGTCTTGGTCATGAACCGCTCGGTGACAAACGATTCCAGGCTGTTTCCCGTCACTTTCTCGATCACGGCCCTCAGCACGTCCGTCGTAAGCGAGTATTCCCAGCCTGTACCAGGCTGATAACAAGCGGAACGGAGGCGAGACGCTGCATTGCTTCGACGCAACGAAGGGGGCGCCCAAAATGCCAGAATTGACAAATGGAGGCTCTGTCCAAACTTTCGACCGCTCCGTCGCACAGAGAGGTCATTGCCGGCTACTACAATGTCGGCAATTTCGGCAGCGCCGATCGGATGGACTACAGTAATCTTATCCACCAAGGTTCCGCCGCGTCGTGCTCGCGTTTGGCAGCTTGGCGATGAAGTGTTCGGCGTCATGCAGCGTTTGGGACTGCTCCTTAGCTGGAGGGTTAGCGGTTGCGCAGTACGACATCGCTCTCCCCCACTCGTCAGCGCAGAGGTTTACCTACTAGACTAGCAGGCTGCGGAAAAAGTATCGCGGATCGGCTGCGATTGTGATTCCTTTGTCCTGTTGAATCGGGGCAGAGGACAGCCGATGCGCGGAGAAGATGAGGCGTCAGAGGGCCTTTTTTCGTACGTGAGCTGCTCGGCGCGGGTTCCCAAAGATCACCCGCTGCGGGCCATTAGGCGGCTTGTCGATGGGGCACGTGAGGCGCTCTCAGGCGATTTCGCGAAGCTTGGCCAGCCTTCGATTCCGCCAGAGAAGCTGTTGCGGGCGCTGCTTTTACAAGCGTTCTACTCGGTGCGCTCAGAGCGCCAGTTGATGGAGCAACTCGATTACAATCTGTTGTTTCGCTGGTTCGTCGGGCTGTCGATGGACGCGCCGATCTGGGACGTGACGGTATTCACCAAGAACCGGAAGCGGCTTCTGGAAGGGGATGTCGCGGCGAAGTTCTTCGGCGCGGTGTTGGACCAGGCTGAGGTGAAGCAGCTCCTGTCGAACGATCACTTCTCGGTCGATGGCACGCTTATCGAGGCGTGGGCATCAATGAAGAGCTTCCGACGCAAGGACGGCAAGGACAAGCCGCCGGATCCAGGCCGCAATGGCGAGCGCGGCTTCCACAAGGAGAAGCGCTCCAACGAGACGCATGGATCAACCACCGATCCGGACGCCAGGCTCTATCGCAAAGGTGATGGCCAAGGCGCCAAGCTCTCCTTCATGGGGCATTGGCCAGCCGTCCGCACATCGCAGGATCGCGCGGCACCGCTCAGATAGCGACCGCGCAACACGGTGACGACGGACTTGTCTCTCCAAGTACGTCCGCTCCTGCGCACTCAGCACCAACGGCTCGATCGGCCGGCCTCTCACAGCTGCATTCGCCACAAGCGCTCTCGTCTACAGAGAGATTCGAGCTATCATTATAATGTGACGAACTTGCGTTCCAGATGACTAGAAGGGTTGCAGTACCACCGCTCGAAGCAGCTTCTCTGGTGCGATCGATGGCCGCCCGAAGTCCACGTAAAGCGCCGTGAAAGCCTTCGACACTCAACGCCGCGTTTGCTATTACCCGGATCGTTCGCAGCGGATGATCACCGCGGAGGCGGGCTTCCAAATCCACATAGCTGAATAGCAATCCATACTGCTCGTCAGAGCGGCGCATCTCCATTTCCCGATTCAATCACTCCAGAGAATTATGCCAAACGCCTGCCCGCTAGTGACTTCTTCAACAACCTGTTAGAGCTATCGCGACGTTCGAGAAACGGCCCGCTCGCAAGCCTTCCTGTCCGGACGCCCTGGGAGACTGGCCAGCGTTCGGCGAAAATGCTCTGGCCAAGGCCGTGCAACGGCAACTTGAGGCGTGGGCCGATCTCTGCAAAACCGGCCTTCAAGTAGAAGGCCAAGCTGCGGTTGCGGCTCCACGTCGGCTGCCTCGGCGCCCCCAGTTCAAGCTGACCCCAGCCTTTTACCGTCCCCAGGCTCACGGCAGCCTCAATGAGGCGCATCGCGATCCCAGACGATCGCTGGTCCGGCACCACGTAGAGTTCGGTAATGATGCCGTAGGTTCCGCGCGCAAAAAGGGCCGCGCTTTCCGACAACATGATGATGCCCACAGGACGAGCCTCCGCGAAAGCAAGAAACCCATAGACGCGCTCTTTTATGAGGAGGTCGACAGCAAGCTGGGTATCTAGTCCGGCCTGCACTTGGCCGCCCTCAAGTTCGGCAAGTAGGGCAGCAACCATGTGGGTTACCGTTGTGACGTCATCGACAGACACTTCGCGCGTGGTCACCATGTCACGTCCTCGTCCAAGCTCAAGCAACATGCCAGCTAGTTCAGTAGCGGCGCCGGAGGCTGCTGCAGCACCCAGCCCGAGGCTGATACACCCTCTGGTTGAAATTAATATGACGCCTTAGTTCACAATGAGGTGATAAGATGTTCGTGTCGCTCCTGGCCAAAAATATCACAGAAAATCGAAAGATAACCTGTCGACCACATCGTCATGGTCGTCTGGAGCGCTCTCTTCTTTGGACCTGCGTGCCGCCCCCACATCGGGGCCCTCGTGTTCGTGCTAGGACGTCGCAGGAGCGCGGCTGACCGTTTGCGAGCAGCCCCGCGCATGTCGATCTATTCTCCCCCTTCGTGAACAGCTCGAGCGGCTGGCCGACCAGCGGCATCTGGGCAGCGTCAACAAAAGGACGCACACAAGTCATTAACAAGCTCTGCGCGTAATGGAATCACGATGTCGAAGATGTTGTTGCGCATCATGAGCTCCCTGACCGGCATCATTGCTTGATAATCAATCCTCTCAAAGAATTCTCGAATGCGCGAGTCTAAGATGAACCATTTTTCGTTGAGAGGAGATACTCAATTTTTCTTAATTTCGCAGCAGACGCATTGTTTGTTGCCGTGCGGTGACGAACAGCGTGCACGAACTCGTTACCTAACGAATTCGTACAATTCTGCTCCCTGCGTGCGCGATTGCAAGCGAGCGGCTCTCCTGTTCCTCTAACGACAATTGTCTCCATTCTGTCGAAGCGATTTGCGGCCACCTATCGCATGGTCGCTGAAAGCTCTCTCAAATTGTCGCCAGTCCGCGCTTCGCGGCATCATCTATCGTCCACTTGAATCACTTGCGTTTGCGACTTCGTCCGTTTGTTGAAATATTCTTCTAACGCCCGCCGACATCCACAACACGCGCGTCCTGTTGTGCTCAGTCGCCTCGCGAATAATAGAGACATCGCGTTCCGAAATATTATGAATAGACGGCATCGAACAAAAAATATCTCGGTTCGCGCGGGAGCAAGGTCTTCGGCCGTCCTCTGGCGGCCAAATGGTGCAGAAATTCAGCGATTTCCGCCCCTATTGCGCAGGATCAATTAGCCGTAGCCCGAGCGATGCCAATTGATCGGGACGGACTGATACAGCAGGTTTGCGGAAATGCTTGCAGACGGGGAGCCCGCATCTGTTCATCATCTCATGCTCGATACTGTGGTCGTCGGGCGGTCAGCCTGGCCCTTTTCCAGACCTCACGCGATGTCCGGGCTGGAGCCCGGAATGCGTATGATTGTGTTGAAAAAGTCCTTGTTCGCTGATGACTGAAAATTCTCAGGACCGCTGGTGCGTCTATCTCGCTGTGAGATGAGGGACCACATCAATTACCCAAAAACGATCGCTGGCGCTCGTATTGATTCTGCAAAGCCTTGCAGCGGCTGAAATTGCCAATGCGCGACACTTGCGAGATTTTCGGAGCCCCGCGATTTTCGAGTTTTTCAACACAATCCGTATCAAAGCGGAAGTCTGCGGACCACTCCGGATTTATAGGTTCACGTCCCTGATCCTGCTTGGTCGTTGGGATCTACGGATCGAGAACGTTTGCCATTTCTTCGATATGGGCATCGATCCGGCTGAGGACCTGGGCAGGCACAACATCGCGTTCTGGAAGAACCGACCACTTGTCGCGCACGGTCGCCGCCGTCTCGGCTACGGCTGTCACCACTGCCCCTTCCGGAAGACGACTTCGATTTGCGAAGTTGCGCCAGCGCTTTGGAGTAAGCGCCTTGAACGACTTTTCGCCGGCAAGGCTCAGCGCCATACCGTCCTTTGGGATGTAAGGAACTGTTGAAAGCACGTCGTAGACAGGCGACAGCGTTGGTGTCCGTCCGTCTCCGGGATACAGCAGCGACCAATTCTTGAGATGCATATCACCGTTCCCGGTGACCGCGGTGAGTGCAAGGCGCCGAACAAATTCGATGGCTGAATCAAAGGAGACGCCGCTGTTCAGCGCTGCTGCGATATTATGATAGGCTGCGCCAATGTATTTCTCCGACGGATAGCGGCCAAAGACCTGTGCGAAGTCTTCCATATGGACGCGCGCTCCGTCCGCGCCGCGGTCGAAGCGACGGACAAGCAGCACCTTGCCCGTGGACATGGTGTTGAACTCTTCCGGAATGCCGGCGAACTCCTTCTTGTCGACGAGTTCGCGTGCCGGCACTTCCATCCCCAGCGCTTCCGCCAAGGCGAGAACTGCGAATTCGTTTTCCGAAAGCCCGATGTGAGTGAGCGAGGGAAATTTCGCGATATATTGCCCTTGCTCGCCGTCTACGGCGAGTGTGATCCCACCTTCCTTTCCTGTGTTCTTCATGACGGAAAGCTTCATCTGCACACCGGCAAGCGAAAATCGCGCCTTTTTATTGCCCTCCGCTTCTGGACCAGTTGGAATGGGGATACCATCACTCGGCAAAGCGCATACCGCTCCTGGCAGGTTGATCCCCAGCGCAGCCAAGAGATCGAAGTCGTTTCCTGGTCTTACTGACGCCGCGTGGTGCTTTTCCATCGCCTCGCGCAGTTTCTCTTCGGGCAGCAGGTTCGCAAAGAACGGTGGCAGCGCGCCGCGTATGGGTTTTGGATCCCGGCGGAGGCTGCCGTCCGCTGAGCGAAGCGACAGGCTGAAGATTGGCGGGTTGTTTAAGTTCCGGTAAGCGGGCAAAAGGTTGAACGCATTGTAGTCGCCCGGCGTCCGCACGAGCGTGCCGACTGGAAGATCGTTCAACGAGATATCGAGCGACTGGATGCGCTCTGCCGCGAGAACGGTCGGACTCATGCGCCTTCCTCCTCTTCAACGTCTGACGTGAATGCGGGGCGATCATCATCGTCGGCGGCGGGCTGCAGCATCGACTGAATAGCGGGCACCATCGCCTGCGGGATCAACATCATTTCCATGCCAAGGGCGCGGGCGACGTTGACGAGCGTCGTTGCACGGGCGGCAGCGGCACCGGTTTCAATGTCCCGATAGCGTGGTCTGCTGATGTTCGCCCGAAGGGCGATTTGCTCCTGGGACAAGCCAGCGGCCATGCGCGCCTTTCTAAAGTGCATGCCAAGATCCTTGAGCAAGGGGTCTGGGGCGGAGGTCATGATATGTTCCCGGATCATTTGCCAGTGGGTGATACGTAAACAGATCATTTCGATCGGTCAAGATGAAACGTAAACGAATCTTTCGGGTTGGAAATGATCCGTAAACGTATCTATCGAACAGTTTGGCTTGGGACGGTCAGTTCCCGCAGGTGCTGGCGCTCGGAAGGCGGGTGAAACGAGCCGGCCTCGGTCAATGGCCCGATCTGCCATACTCGCCGCATGCTGCTGCCGCTGATGATCCGGCCCAGCAGGACTAGCGACCCTCAGGGAACACCGTCGTGCGGTCATGGAATTCCGGTGCCCTGAGGTGGCGCTGTCGTCGCTTGACCCGGGCCTCCGCGGGAAGGACCTGAGGTGCCACTACCACTTCGGCTCATCGCACAGGTCACTTGCCCCGCGCCCGGTCGATCTGCTGTTGCACCCAGCCATCAAATTCAGAAAGCGCTTCGGTGATAGCGTCATCCAAATAATCCATCTGCCGGTTGAGATCATCATGCGCCGCGGCTGCGCGCAGCCAATTCGTCTCCGTTCCGATGAGATTCGCCTTCTGCCGCCACTTAACAATGGGCACAGTCGAGTACCGTCGCTTCCACGTCGCCATGAGACGCGTTTTATGGCCCTGCATGAACGGCGCGTCCCATGGAATCCAAATGTTCTCGCCACCCTTCTTCCGAAGCGCGGAATTATGATCGTATGCAAATTGGAGATTTTCCAGCATCGCAGCCGGCGGTGTCTCCCATCAAGATCACGACTGATGTAATTGAAGTGCTTTTCGATGCGTCCGATCCGCTGCATCAGTTCGGTCTTGAGCGACATTCCCAACGTGGCGCAATCCGACGTGATACAGTTCATTACGATAGGCATGCGCTATCGCAATGAAGCGTCTTTCATCCTCCGTGATTGCATCGACATGCCTCATTACGGCCAGCTTCGGCTCGAAGTAATTACCCGTCGCCTCGCGACGCATCTTGGGACTAAGCGGAGTCTTATCTTTTCCGGCGCCGTGGGCAGCGTATTGCACGATCGGTGAATGAGCAATTCCGTGGCGTTATCGATCAGGATCAGCGCGAAGCGGCTGTGGATCGGCTGATCGACGGCAATCTCCGCAACCGCCATGTCCAACTGTTCGATGATAGTCGAAAAGAATTTCACAGGCTCTCGACCCTCGTATCCGTTGGCGCTGTGCGATAGGCGACACTACCGCTTTCCAAAACGACGCCTCAAAAGTACGAGACATTGCTGCATCGTTTGCTCCTCCTTGATGTAGACGCTTGGCGAGGCCAGTCCCGGCAGGTCCGGATCGCTGACTGTCATATAGAGACAAAGCTTGTCGGGGCGTGGAAACAGCTGGGACGCTTCCCGCTCCAACTCATCGACCCATTTCGCCGTCTTCGCAAACTCCGCCGCGAAATTGTGCAGCAGGCGTGTCGCGTTTTCGAGAAGTCCGGCGGATTGTGCTGCGGCTTCGCGCGGTGTCATCCCGTTGAGGCTTGAGTGCGGCGTCTCTATCCAATTCGAATGTGCTCGCCGATCGGTGCGTTTGACAGGGGCATGATCGTGTTCAACCGCTCCAAACGCTTCAGCCGTTCGGCTTCTTCTGCTTCAACATTGCGCTGCGCGGCTCGTGCTTCGTGAGTGGCACGCATTGCCTGAATCGCACCGCGGACCGGCAAGCCAAGATCTTCGGCTTCCTCCTCGCGTTGATCTTTGAGAACCGCACGCGTGGTCGCGAGGGCTTTTTTCAACGTTCGCCGCCCGGCAGCCCCTCTATGGCGATTTGCTTCAAGGATCGCTCGCCATCCGAACTGTGCTCCGACCGACAAGACGTCGAAGCCCTGTCATGGATCAATCAGGTCGAGCGCTGGTTCGCTGAACTCACCAGAAAGCAGATCCAGCGAGGTGTCCACACCTCCGTCAGGCAGCTCGAGGCCGACAGCCGTACCTTCATCGACCAGCACAACAAATATCAGAAGCCCTTCAAATGGACCAAGTCGGCGTACCAGATTTTGGCTTCCGTCAAACGCTTCTGCCACAAAGCCCAGGAGACTTTATGTGGCGAACTTTAGAGTCACGTGACTAGCCTTGAGGACTTAGAAGAATATCGAGGTAGACACCAACAAATTCAGAGCATGTCCCGTTTGGCGCGTGTGTGTAATGCTCGTCGGGTTGTTGATGTATGCCAGTCCTACACTTGCATATATCCCGGGTGCCAGATGCGCGGTATAGGTGCCCAAGATCGCTGTGCTGTCGCGATGCACGAGATTCCCTTTAGCCAAGGCAGCGTCCACTGCAAAGTTGCTCCAGACGGTGTTAGTGGCAACAATAGCAATCTGATCACTGGGCCGGCTGTCAAACAGTCCCTTCGCATAGAGACGAAGCTCGTAATATTGGCTGACTTTATTTAGGTCAGGTGGAGCGTACATTCGTACATTACAGAGAAACCACCATAGATACCACGATATGCCGAGCCCTGGACATCAGACTGCCAGAGTTGCCTGTCCGCTGCGACGTAGTAGACGCTGTTCGCGTCGGCTCTCGATTGCTGCGGATACTGCAAGTTCTTGTAGGTGCTGTTATTGAAACCGGCGCCCGCCCGCAACCAGGTCTCGGGTAAGCCCGGAGCAGCTTTGTTCTTGTAGCCAATTTCATCAAGCAAAAGAATGCCCGCGTTGGCCGTGCTCCAGCTTAAGCCGGTGGGATTTTCGGTGATCTGCGCATACTGACCGTCTGGACTGATTGAGCGCTGGATTGAGACCTTGTCATATAGGTGATCATCAAAATTGTACTTCACGTTGAGAGCTGGCGTAGGCGCGGCATTGTTGCTCATGCCAGCTTGATACAAAATATTCGACGAGGGGGCCAAAACGCTTGCTCCTGCGTTCCCTCCGACCAATGTGCCTGCGAACTCATTTACATTTCTGAGGTAACCCATTTTAAGTTCGAGTTTCCTGTCGAAAAACGTCTGGTAATAGGCCAATGTATTGAGACCCACTCTATCTGGCCCTCCGGGTTTCCATGTCCAGTACTGCTGCTCGGCTCCCACGACGATCTGACCATCGGGAATTCCAAAGCGGCTGAGATCGTAGGTCACAATCATGAAATTTACGGTACTAAATGTCGAATTCTGGCCCATATATAGCTGATTGGCGGTGGTGGCACTGGCTGCATTTGGCAGTTGATTGTCTACGAGACTGATTACTGTCCCGCCAACGTAGCCGATCCCGACCTCTGCCAGCGCGGATCTAACGCCGCCTTTATCGTGATCTATCGTATCGGCAGGACCAGGGATATTGAGCCACATACCTTTTTCGCGGAGGTTCTCGAACTTTGCGAATGGGTCGATCTCCTTTTGAGTTCTGTTTTTAGCAATTTCATCCGCACTGTCTCGCTTTGCGGAAGGCAAACTGGCAGTTTGTGCTAGCGCCGGAGTTACCGACCGGAAGCGTTGCTCGTTTGAGCCGGCGGCCTCGGAATTTTGTGACCGAATCGGACTCCCTCTCAATTCTTCTTTTAGCAACCTCATCTGGAATGTCGCGTTTTGGCTTAGGCCCATGGCAGTCTGTGCCAGCGCCGAACTGCCGACGAGGCTCGCTGCCAGGGAGAGTGCGATAACAAGCCCTCTTTGCTTCGTACTTGATCGAAAGCTGAAAACGCGTGCCGCAGCCGTCGCCAGGACAAAGTAACCATGCATAGTGAACTCCGCGTCCGTATTGCTAGTCTTGAATGGATTGCGCTCCGGCCTGATTGGCTCGGAGCTGACCCCCAACCTTCTAATGTCTGAAGGCTCCGGGGCTGATGCTTGGCTGCAATCGGCCCGTCTATCTCAGCGATACCCGCTGAGCCTTCCCGACCTCGTCACCGGCCGGCACGCTATTGGCTTGATCGGAACGCCACGTGTCGAGCACGCCATACCGCGGCCAAGCTAATCGACTGTTCCAACGCAGTTCTGTTGCGCTGCCTCGGTGTCGACGGCGGCCGGCTTTATTCGGTGCCTTCGCTCGGCGAGATAGTGGCGACGGGCGGACGGCGCCTCGGTGTCCTCGCCACCAATACACTGCGAACGATCCGCCTCTTCCACCAGAAGCATGAGGATTTCGGCCGTGCAGCATTCTGATCGGAGAAGACGTCTTCTTCGAGAAGATAGTAGTCATCAGAAAGCAGGGCTCGCGCGCCAAGGACGACGCGTTGGCTCCATGATGCTTCACTGGCATCGCGGTAGCCGAGAGACGAGGGCAACTGACAGGCCCGAAGCCGAGAGACCGTTGAAACCTGTGCGCTCGGCGATCGCGCCAGAAGGTCCATCATGGGCTTGCATAAGAAAGGAGAAATCGCGGTTGGAGCCGATTTGATGGCCGCAGATGCGTTGGCACATCCATCAGGGCCGTTGGAGCGGCCAGTTCTATATTGCATCCCAGTTCCTTGACGTGTGACCCGCGCGACCTTCATTAACCGCCGATTGCCACGTGTCCGTCATCTCCTCCAACTGCTAACGTTAGTAGTTGACTGGATCGCAAGCCGTTGCCTGTCGATGCAGGGATCGTGGCTGTTTCGCTGCTCGGGGTGAGGCCCCTCGGCGACTAGACGAACTCTGGCGACGCTGGCATCGGTCCAGTGGAAATCGGGCGTCGGTCACTCGTGAGCGCTGCAGCCGCTCAGTTCTTTACGCGCCCATCTCTCGGCGGAAACGCAGTTAAACCGCGATTTGTTGATCTGCATCATTAGCGTCGTTCTCAAGCGACGGCTTTTAGGGATTGCCCGGATCGGCCCAGGGAAGAAGTTGGCCGAGTTCATCGTTCGGGTGACCATTGACCATCATCCTCAGGATGTCGGTGACGTAGGCGAGAGGACCGACGTCATTGATCTTGCAGATTTATGCCGACCGCCGGACTCGCCGAACGGTTTGTTTTCCCCAAGATTTTTATGTGCAATTGGGCTCGACATAGTTGGCGTTGTGCTCCGTATTCGACTGCGCAGGCCAGGATAGCTTGAAGAGTAATTGGGCATGAGCCGACTATTCCGGCGCGTGAAGAGTGGACCCACGGGCAGCTCGTAGAGCTCTAAGTGACGCGTCTCGTCAAGGGATGGACTTGCGGGCCACGGCAAGTGGCGATGACTAGCTCGATACGAGCCTGAAAGATAATTCAGGAAATAACGACTGGCTCGCATTCGGTGCCGGCAAATGGAAGATTGCTCGCAGGCTTTTTCTGAATGCGAGGAAATGCTGCGCCATGGCCGATGAAGACGAGAACTATTGCTTTGCGGTGGCGCTATGATGTAGGAGCCGGCCATGCGCAAAAAGTGTTACATCGAACCGATCATAGGACTGGATGACCAATCGATGAGGGCAACGTTGCGGATAACGATTTGTCGATGGTCGCGGCTCGCTGCAGCTCTTGACCATCGTGTCATAGCGCGTCAACGAGAAAAGCCAACACAGACCCGGACATCGAGCGAGGGATGATGGAGATGATGGATCAAACGGCCGGTTCGGACTTGCCGCCGGTATTGCACACGTCGTCGAGACGCGTTTCGTGGCTTTTACTACTCGTGGTTGTCCTCGTTGGCCTGTGCGCTGCAGGAGCCTATTTTTGGACCAACGTCGGACAATTTGTCGAGACGGTGGCGGCCGCCCGTGAAGTCGCCACAATGCCAGGCTTGTCACCGGAGGACCGGGCGGCCCTGTCGGAGATTCAGTCGGGACAACAGAAGGCTAGCGACGAGCTCGCCGAACTCAACCGCAGCATCAGTGCCCAGCTGGCCGATTTAACACGAATCTCAGATCAAATCGCAGCGCTGACTTTACGAATCGACTCATTGCAGAATCCGGCACCCACGGCTTCTCCTCCTCATGTTCCTCGTCCGACGCCTGGCCATGCCGTGTCAGAGCCGGCCAAGACACTCGTGCGCTCGCCGAAACCACAAGGGCCGGTTTCCGTCGGGGGCGCGCCACTGGTCTCGGGACCGAAGCCGGACGAGCCTTGATGACATCCCAGAGTGCTACAGGCTAGTCCAGCCCGCCAGCTGCTCGACGCGGTTGATCGTTTCTTGCAAAGCTGGGCCTGCCGGGCGATTACGGTGCCCAAAGCATACGGCAGTGCCGGGGTCTCCAACGTGACGCTCGCCGAGCGGCGTCGCCATCGTTGCCGCAGCCGACAGCAGTCTGGATCAGATTCCACAGAACTATTTCTACATGGTCGAGGCGCCGTCCTGTTAGCGACGAGCGGTGATGCTTTTGGATCCGCTCACGCTGCTTGTTGTGCTAATAGGGTGAACGGTTGAGATAAGCGTCGAATGCGGCAGCAACAGCGCGAATCACAAAGCGGTGCTCCTGCCTCACGCGGATGAAACCCTTTTCGATGTCGACTACCCCGTCCTCGGCGAGCATCGACAAGCGTTCAGCTGAATCGAGAAAAGGGATCGCATAAACTCCGTGGGCGGCACAGATTGCCGGCACGTCGGCCTCCAGATCGCACATCAGCCGCTCGATGATCGCGGCTCGGACGCGGTCTTTATCGGTGAGACGGTAGCCTTTTGACGTCGCCAGACGGCCAGCTCTGATGTGCCGGCTGTAGGAGCCTGTTGCAACATCGTTCTGGACGTAACCGTCGCCGAGACGGCCGATGGCCGACGTGCCGAAGCCGATCAGGGTTTTGCAGGTGTCGGCCGAATAACCGAAGGAGTTACGCCGCAGGCGACCGGCTTTCTGCGCCATTGCGAGCTCATCGTCCGGCAAGGCGAAATGGTCGAGCCCGATTTGGTGATAGCCGGCGGCGACAAGCGTATCGGCCACGGCCGCGGCCTGTTCGGCGCGGGCAGCGTTGTCCGGCAGCGCTGCCTCATCGATCAGGCGCTGACGTTTCATATACGAAGGAACGTGCGCGTAGCCGAAAACCGCAAGCCGGTCCGGGCGCATGGCCACCGCCGTCGTCGCGCTCTCGACGCAGTACTGCACCGTCTGATTTGGGAGACCGAAAATGAGGTCGAAGTTGATGCGGCTTATTCCGTGCTGGCGCAGATTTTCGACGGCAGCGGCCGTCTGCGCCTTACTCTGGACCCGGTTGATCGCTTTTTGAACAATGGGATCGAAGCTCTGCACGCCGAGGCTCGCGCGGTTCACGCCGGCTGCTCCTAAGGCTTCGGCCGTCTCGACCGTGAACGTGCGCGGTCGATCTCGACGGCGATCGCAGCCGTTTTCCTGAACGCGAAGCGGCGGCGCAGGAGTTCCATCAGGGCCAGGAACTCCGCTGGCTCGATGACGGTCGGCGTTCCGCCGCCGAAGTGCACGTCGCTCACGGGCAGCGCTTGCGGCGCTTGCTCCGCGACCAACCGGATCTCCTCGCGCAGCACCGACAAATAATTGAGGATCGGCGCAACCCGGCGAGTGATGGCCGTAGGGAAGCCGCAATACCAACAGATCGACCGGCAGAACGGAATGTGGAGATAGAGCGACACGGAGTCGTCAGCCGGCAGGCGCCTCAGCCATTTCTCACAATCCTGTGCGCCGACAGCCGGGGAGAACTCCGGTACAGTTGGATAGATGGTGTACCAAGGCAGGCGGGCATCGCAATACTTTTTCAGGATTGAGGCCTGCAACGGTTACTATCCCACGCTTATGTCAGCATCACCCTAACCGCTGCGCTCCCCTGTGTCTTTGCGCCATATCAATCGGTCCGCTTTAGCCGCGAAATCTGCGTTCCGTCGATGTCCATGCTAAGGAGACCGGTTAGCATGATAGCGGGAGCGATAGCCACTCCCTGACACTCATTTAATGTTTGTGAGAAGAAGGAATTTATCACACAACTGATGTTGAGAGCAGGGCTTGATGTCGAGGATCGACGTGCGCGCCGTTCCGCTTCGAGTCCCATCCCGCATGTTCGGTTTGATTGATGCGCTCGAGGCGAACGAGTGCTTCATGAGGATCGCAGGGCGATCTCGTCAAAGCAACAACGAAATGGCATAAGTGCGATTGCGCTCAACAGATCCGGGGCAATTGTTCGCCCGACAGCCAATCGACAATTCGCCCGCCACCAAAGCTGGTTGACATCTGCACAAACTGATGATTGTCGGCTACGGCCTCGCCGATATCAGCCGCATCGCACCCGAGCGGATGCGCCTTCATGGCTGCAAGCACGGCATCGGCCATGTCAGGCGCCACGATGGCAACGAGCTTGCCCTCGTTGGCGACATGTAGCGGATCAAGCCCAAGGAGTTCGCAGGCGGCGGCAACCGCCGGCTTCACCGGAATGGCCTCTTCCTGCAGATGGAACCCGAGGCCCGACTGATGCGCAATCTCGTTGAGCATCGCCGCAAGACCGCCGCGCGTGGGGTCGCGCATCACCCGGATGCTGCTGCCACCGGCCGCAACCATTAGGGCTACGAGATCATGCAGCGCTGCGGAATCCGAGACGATCTCGGTCTCGAAAGCGAGATTCTGGCGCCTCGACATGATCGCCGTACCATGGTCGCCGAGACTGCCGGAGACCAGCACGCGGTCGCCGACCCTTGCCTTCTCGGCGGAGAGATCGAGCCCATCGGCTAAAACCCCGACCCCCGTCGTCGAGATGAACAGGCCGTCCGCCTTCCCGCGCTCGACGACCTTGGTGTCGCCCGTGATGATGTAAACGCCGGCGGCGCGCGCGGCCTCGCCCATCGAATCCGCAATCGTCTTCAAATCCGAAAAGCGGAAGCCCTCCTCGATGATGAAACTTGCCGACAGATAGAGCGGACGCGCGCCGCCCATCGCGACATCATTGATCGTGCCGTGCACCGCGAGCGATCCGATATTGCCGCCGGGAAAGAACAGCGGCGAAATCACATAGCCATCGGTCGTCATCACCATCCTGCCGGCGCCAACATCGAAGGCCGCCTGATCGTTGCCGCGGGCGAGCCATTCATTGCCGAAGGCTTCGTGAAACAGGCCGGAGATCAGCTGCGCCATGGCGCGTCCCCCGGCGCCATGGGACAGGTCGACCCGTCCGTTCTTGATGTCGAGCTTGCGTTGATAGGCTCTCATCACGCCCGCCTCAACCGATAATCGCGAAACCGTCCATACGTCCATTGCGCGGCACAGGCGCCTTCCGATGAGACCATGCAGGATCCTATCGGGATTTCCGGCGTGCAGACGGTTCCGAACAGCTTGCAGTCAACCGGCCTCTTCACGCCGCGCAGGATGGCCCCGCACTCGCACGCCGGATTATCGGCGACGCGCACTTCGTGCATCGTGAAACGCATCTCGGCGTCGAACTGAGCGTAAGCCTGCTTTAGCTTTAGTCCGCTATGGGGTACGAGCCCGAGCCCGCGCCATTCGAACTGGTCACGCAATTCGAAGATATCCGACACCTCTTCCTGGGCGCGCCGATTGCCTTTCCGCGTCACCGCACGGCTGTATTGGTTCTCCACCTCATGTCGGCCTTCGTTCACCTGCCGCACCAGCATCAGGATCGCCTGCATCATGTCGAGCGGTTCAAATCCCGCGATCACGATCGGCTTGCCGAATTGTTCTGCGAGGACCTCGTAAGGTTCCGTGCCGATGATGGTGCTGACATGCGCAGGCCCGACGAAGCCATCGATTTCGACCCGCCCGATATTGCGGATATCGGGACTCTCGAGAATGCTGTGCATCGCCGAGGGAGTCAGCACGTGGTTGCAGAACACGCTGAAACTCTTCAGCCATTTCTTCTCGGCAAGCCGGATCATCACCGCCGTCGGCGGCGTCGTGGTCTCAAATCCAATGGCAAAAAAGACCACCTCTCGATTCGGCGCCTGTTCGGCGATCCGGATCGCATCGAGCGTCGAGTAGACCATCCGAATGTCGGCGCCGAACGCCTTGGCGCTCAGCAGGGATTTTCCCTGCGAGCCGGGCACGCGCATCAGGTCGCCATAGACACAGAGAGTGACCTCCGGCTGCTCGGCGAGCCTGATCGCCATGTCGATCCGGCTGGCGGGGAGAACACAGACGGGACAACCCGGCCCGTGGATCATGCGAACATTCGCAGGCAGCATATCCTCCAGGCCATAGCGGGAAATTGCATGCGTGTGTCCGCCGCAGAATTCCATGAACCGATATTTCCTTTGCGAATCGGCTTCGGCGCCAATCACACGCGCTAGCCCCCGCGCGATGGTCTTGTCGCGAAATTCGTCGGCATATTTCATGACTGGAGGTCCTGCCCCACGCTGCCCAGCTCCTGTAGGAGCTGCAGCGTGCGCTTGGCTTCCGCCGGGTCAATTCTAGCCAGGGCATAACCGACATGGACAAGGACGTAGTCCCCCACCGCGAGATCGTCGATGAACGCGATCGATATCTCCTTGCTGATGCCGTCGATGGACACGATGGCCATGTCATCAGCAAGAATTTTCGCGACCTCAGCTGGTACTGAGAGACACATATTAGGCTGTTCCTTCCAGGGCTGACGGCCGTTCTGCAATCTGCAGAGCGGCTATCCAGGCTTGTCCGAGGCTCAATCCACCGTCATTGGGCGGAACCTGCCGTGGCAGCAGCGGAGTGAGGCCGGCCGCAATGCAGCCGCGCTCGATTTCATCCGCGAGTACCGCGTTCAGGAAGCAGCCGCCGCTCAGAACGACGGCGGTAACGCCAGTTGTCCGCGCCGCGCGCGCGACCCAGTCAACGCAGGCAGCGGCAAACGTACCATGAAACAGCCCCGCTCCCTCCGTGGCGCCGACGTTGTCTGCAATCAAACGCGCAAACAGCGGGCGAAAGGACAGCACGTCGCCATCGATTATCCAGCCCGCTTCAAGCACCGCAGTCCGCCGCACACGCGCCTCGAGCTTCATCGCGGCTTCGCCCTCATAGCTCTGCAAAGTCGCGATCCCCAGCAGCGCCGCCGCTGCGTCGAACAGTCGGCCCGCGCTGGTCGTGGTCGCCACGCCGGGCTGATCGAGCATTGACGGCAGACGCTCGGCCTGAGGCTGTGCTGCAAAGCGCGGCCTGATTTCGTTTTCCCGTCCCAGCAAGTGAAATATTGCGCTCGCCATGCGCCAAGGCTCGCGGGCTGCGCGATCTCCGCCAGGCATTTGCAACGGCGCGAAATGCCCGATCCGTCGAAACCCGGCGCCTTCGCACAACAAGAGTTCGCCACCCCAGTTGCCGCCGTCGGAGCCATAACCATAGCCGTCGAGGAGAAGGGCGAGCGTAGGCCCCGCAAGGCCATGCTCCGCGATGACGGCCGCAGCGTGCGCGTGGTGATGCTGAACAGCGACCAGCGCGCGGCCGCTTGCTTCCGCAAAGCGGGTGGCCGCCATGTTGGGATGCAGATCATGGGCAATGACGACAGGATCGATGTCGAGGGTCGATGTGAGGTGCCGGATCGTCTCCTCGAAGAAGCGGATGCCTTCAGCCGTATCGAGATCGCCGATGTGCTGGGAGACGAAGGCCTCACTGCCCCGTGTGACCGTGATGGTCGATTTCAACGCGCCGCCGACGGCGAGGACGGGCGGCACAGACCTCGCAAGCCGGATCGGTTCGGGAACATAGCCGCGGGCGCGACGAATGAATTGGCGCCGCCCCGCCACCACCGCCACTACCGAATCATCGGCGCGCGTCAGAATATCGCGATCATGGGTCACAATAAGATCGGCGATGCCCGCGAGCCGCCGCAGCGCCTCCGCGTTGTCGATCGGGAGCGGTTCGCCGCCGGGATTAGCACTGGTGCTGACAATGACCGGACCTTCAGCCCCATGCCATGCACCTGTCGAACGAAGCGCATGGAAGATAAGGTGATGCAACGGGGCCGCCGGCAGCATCACGCCGACCCGCGACAGGCCAGGGGCTATCGCCGGCGCTAGATTGTTGCGCGACGGCAGGAGGACGATCGGACGGGCGACAGATTCGAGCAGTGGGAGCTCGGCGGCATTCGCCTCCGCAATCTCGCTGACCTGCTCTACGGAACCAACCATGACCGCGAACGGCTTCTGGTCGCGCTGCTTCCTCCTGCGCAAACGCTGCACGGCGTCATGGTTGCGAGCGTCGCAAAGCAGCTGGTACCCGCCAACCCCCTTTATTGCGACGATTTGGCCGCCATCGATCCCCGCGGCAATGTCGTTGATCCCATGACTGAGCCGAGGACCGCATGTCGGACATGCAATCGCTTCCGCATGAAACCGGCGGCTCGCCGGATCGGCATATTCGCCCGCGCAGGCGGCACACATCGCAAACTCCCCCATCGCCGTGTTGCGGCGATCGTAGGGAAGGCGTTCGGCGATGGTATAGCGCGGGCCGCAATGAGAGCAGTTGATGAAGGGATAGAGGTAATGGCGGCTGTTCGGGTCGAACAACTCATCGAGACATTGCTGGCATGTCGCGGCATCGGCGACGATCCGCGTCGAGCCCCTCCCGTGTTCGCTGGCGCGGATTGAGAAGTCTTTCGCCGCAAGCGCATCAATCTCCTGAACGGAGATGTGGTCGATCCGCGCCAATGGAGGGCTTTCGAGTGGCAAAGCGGCCACAAACTCGCACGTAAGGTCGCCCTCAACCTCGATGATCACGCCATCAGGATCGTTGGCGACGAACCCGGCCAACCTATAACGGGTAGCGAGACCATAAATATACGGACGAAAGCCGACACCCTGCACGGCGCCACTGACGCGCACCCGCAGCCGCGTTCCGCCGCGGATGATGGCGTCGCCGCTCGCGCTCATGGCAATGCGTCACCGACGGGACGCCTCTGATTCGCAGCCTGCTTCCGGATCCAGGCGTAGAGCGCGGCAAAGCCCTCGCCCGTACGCGCCGAAACCGTCAGCACCTCAATGTTCGGATTGACGCGTCTCGCATATTCGATGGTCTTGGCTGAATCGAAGTCGACCACCGGCGCCAGATCAATCTTGTTGATCAGCATCAGCCACGATGCGGCGAACATATCCGGATATTTGAGCGGCTTGTCTTCACCATCGGCGGTCGAGAACACCACGATCTTACAGGCCTCGCCGAGATCGAACGCCGCGGGACAAACTAGATTCCCGACATTCTCGATGAAGAGAATACCGCCCTTGAGCGGCGGCAAGCGGCGATAAGCCTCACCGACCATCGCAGCATCGAGATGGCAGCCCTTGCCCGTATTGATCTGAATTGCGGGCACGCCGGTGGCGCGAATGCGATCGGCATCGTTCGAGGTCTGCTGGTCTCCCTCGATGACACCAACCGGGCGGCTATCCTTCAGTTCGGAGACGGCGCGGACGAGCAGCGAGGTTTTGCCGGCGCCCGGACTGGAAACAAGATTGAACACGAGCAGGTCATCGGTCAGGAAGCGCGCGCGGTTGTCGGCGGCGATCCTATTGTTCTTGCCAAGGATGTCGCGCTCGATCCGAATGGTTCGCTCGCTGCTCATACCCGCGATCTTCAAGCCGGCCGGATCGGCACCGCAATCCACAAGCGCCCCTCCGCCCTGAGCATGTTGATGGCTATGATCATGATGGTGATAATGGCCGTGGTGATGGTTGTGAGAATCATGCACGTTCTGACCGCTATGCACATGATCACGGTGGTGACCGTAGTGATCATGCGCATGATCATGGTGATGGCCCTGGGTTTGCGCACCTTGCGCGTCGGCGCGTTCGATGGAGGGCGTTCTTTCGCTACAGCCACATACGGTACACATCAATCGACCTCCAGCTCTTTCACCTGCATCTCTTCGCCCCCGGTCATCTGCAGCTGATAGCTGCCGCAGCAGGGACACGGCTCATCGCGCTGCGCAATCTCAACACTCCTCGAACAGGCCATGCACCAGGCGACGCCAGGCAATTCGATGACCTCAATAACCGCGCCATCGGCGATGGTCCGCGCGGCAACGGCCGCAAAGCAGAACTTCATCGCTTCGGGAGCGACATGGCTGAGCGCCCCGATCTCCAGACACACGGTCTTCACCCTGGAAAACGATCGCCGGCGCGCCTCCTCCTCGATGATCTCGACGATGCCCTCACAAAGCGCCATTTCATGCATCGCCAATTTCGCGAAAATTGAGAGTGAACCCGACGCAAGGGTCGAACGATGCGACCATCGAGCGAACCGCACCCAGTCCCCGCGGTTTCGCGGCCAGCACCGCGCCTTGCAGGCTGCGGACAAGCGGTCCGCGCGCGTGGAAATTCCACTCGGTTGGGGCAAGAAATTCCAAGCGCAACATCTGCCCCTGACGATCAAGCTCAACCGCGTGATAGAGTCGTCCCCTTGCGCATTCGACCGCGGCCGCACCACGGCCCGGCCCCAGCCTGTAGCTTTCGACGATCCCATCCTCCGCTGTTTCAACATAAGCACTGGAGCGGAGCCAAGCGTGCAGTCGCACGATTTCCGCGATCCTCGCCTTCAGCCGCTCGGCCGGCCCGGACCGGCCTAGCGTGAGCTGATCACGCATCATTTGGCGCGCCCACGCACCTGTCTCGGGAATGCGGCCCTCCAGGTCGGGGCAACGGCAAAATCCTGCATCATCCGCGAGCAGCCGTTCAATGACGCCGCGGTCGTCGGCAACGGACAAAAACGAGTGCTGCGTCGGCATTGGGTTCAACGCGTCTTCCTCGAGAGCCGCGATGCGAAGCGCGAGTGGGTTACCGAGTGTCGGCGCGCCGTCTTCGTTCGTTATGCCAAGCGCTGCCAGCGCAATCGGAACCCGCGCTGTTGCCTCGCGTCGAACCTGGCCGCAGCCGGGCTCTGAGCTGTTGAGAAGTGCCGATACCCCCTCCATCAGGGCGCGGATCGCTGCGGCGCTGGTGGTATCCAGCGCGAAATGCCCGACAAACAGGCCCCGCAGCAATTCCGCTAGCCGCTCGGCAACGACCATGGCGATACGATGCTGCCGCGTCGCAAGGCTGATGTTTTCGCCGCGCGCCGCCTCGATCGCGGACAGGAATGCCACCTGGTGCGCGGCGGCACACAACGAGAAGATTCGCGGCAGCACGTTGAGCAACGAAGCGGCCGGCTTGCCGGCGAATAGCCGCGCCAGTGGCGGCCGGGCGCACGGCGGAATCTCGACCGCGGCAATTGCGTCGCCAGCAAGCGATACGGTAACATCGATCTGGTTGCGGACGGCGAGGCTCATGCGCGCCGCTCCGTCAGTACACCGTGCAAGAAATGCCGGCGGTCGAACGAACTGATATGTGGCGCATCTGTCCCATGTGACGCCGCGCGATTGGCCGGCGACATCAGCGCCGCGAGCGCTGCTTCGGCGGTGGCGCGCGCGGACGCCATATCCTCGAACTCAAACATCGGCGAGAACAGTGAGTAGCTCGCGATCGAGCCCACGGGCACCAGGTCGCTGACGGTGAATTCGATCTCGCCGGCCGGAAATCGCAAGCGCAGGTTCGATCCCGGGCCCGGAGACGATTGCGAAATGCCGTCACGCATGGGTGTGACCACGTTCATGAACCAGGGCGTGACCATCATGCCGACGATCCTGCCCTCGCGCGCGCGAAAGGCGATGGCTTCGACGCTCAAGGCCTCGTTGAAGATCGGCAGGTCGCGCATGGTGCGATCCGCGATATCCCGATAGGCTGCCGAGAGCATCTCGCCCCACGCCGACGCATCGGCGTGCATGCTCGTGCGGGAATGCTGTTCGCGGTCAGACGTCATCTTCAATCGCCATGAACTTCGATTTGGGCGCATCGCAATTTGGACAACGCCACTTTTCGGGCAACCCGGCAAAAGGCGTTCCCGCTGCAATCTGCGTCGCCTCATCCCCCTCAGCTGGGTCATAGACGATCCAACAGATGCCGCACTCCATGCGCGAGCCGTCTGCGATATCCTTCCGGACGCCACAATTCTCGAAGCTCGTCATTCGAAGTAAGCTTTGATGATTTCTTGCAGGCGTTCGGCGGAATCCCAGAAATCTTCCTCGGCGGCCAACGCAGCCGTTGGCACGCCGCCGACCTCCAGCGTATCCAGAATGATGGTGTCCATGGCATTGAAGAACTGCACCGACCAGACGTTCCGGATGCCCGTCGCAAGCACTCGGCAAGTCCCGTAGCCGCGCGAGCTGAGCTGGATCGGCCCGTTGCCGACGCTTTGCTGCAGAAACGCCTGGTCGACCGGGCTCATCGGCAGCAGGGTGAAGTTGATGATCTGCGAGCGCATGTCCGGCCGCCAGGCCAATGCCCGCTCGCGGATTTCCGCGAGCACCGGCAGCACGTTCATCGCGCCGTCCGGTGCCGCGCCGATCATGAGATCGCTCGACGTCAGGTCGGTTGCGGCGCGCCGCACGATCTCCGGGATCGCACCGACCTCGACATATTCGTGTGCGGCGTCGGTCTCGATGCGCACGCGCCAGATTCCCGCAAGTACCGATTCCTGGATTTGCGCCACGCGGCCAGCCGGCAGCGCCACGACGCCGGCGAGCTCGCCCTCCCCAAGCACGTCCGCAATCAGCTTGCGCTCGAGATCGCTGAGATTCCCGAGCCTGAACAGCTGCGTCGGTACGTCGCTCTTCTGGCCGGCAGCGGCAGCCGCGACGGAAGACAACAGCGCGATGGCACTCGGACAGTTCCTTGCCAGCTCGATGCCATTGACCGAAGCGGGCCTCGCGAGCGCACCCGCAGCCGTCAGCCCGCTATGGGCTGAGTCGAGACTTTCCGCGGCGATAGGAAACACGCTCATCGGCTGCTCGCATTTTCTCGGCGCTATGGGGCGCGACCCGGAAACCTGTTTCATGATACGACGTTCCGTTGGTGTGCTGAGGGACGATGCTCAGACGCGCCATTGGCGCGCGGGCGATCAATGAGCTTCGCAATGCGATCGATAGAGATCTCCCGGATCTTGGCGATCATGACGAGTGTCTTTCGCTTGTGCGACGCTTGCGGTCCCCACCTCGGACAGATGGAGCCGCGTCAGATCATGTTTCCCGGGCTGAAAGTCCATCAGCCGCCTCTCTGATAATCCATGGTTCTGCTGGATGAGGTGTAGCAAGGCGCGTGCCAACCATTGCTCTTTCGCGATTGCGTTCCCGCTCGGATCAGCACCTGCTCGACATATTCCACGTGAAGCTCGTTTCGGCTGCAAGTTTGGCTTCTGATTGGCAAAGATGGGCAGGCAGTGTCCGGGAGGCGGCGCCAGGCTAGCGCAGGTGCTCGGGCAGTTGCGGCTCTTGACCGATCAAGTCCGCAAAGAAACGATCACAATTGTCGTCATTGAGGGCCGCATCACGGCCCTCAAGCGCGTCCGCGATAAGCCGCGCTTCGTCGTCATCCAAGAGCCGCACCGCGGTATCGATATGGACAAGCACTTTGGCACCGACCGGCGGCTCGGAGAGCAGCATGACTGAGACGCGCCGCTGTTCATTGGCATATTCGCAAAGCGCCGACATGCCGTCGGTCTCAATAATCGTCATTGGCAAGCCAAGGCACATGGTAATCGGCGAGCCGCTAGATCGGCCGCGCCCTCCTCTCATACTTTGCATGGTCGATGTCGTTCGCGAGCAGACGCTCCGACTCCGGTAGCGGCGCGGTCCGCAGTTTTGCCGGAGAACCCCACTGCGCCAGCAGTTCGCAAGCCAGTTCGATCGCAGGCGCAATCTGAGTGCGCACCGGAGCGGTCAGCGGCCCGCCCCAATCCTCCAGATCAAGTGGCTGACAGCCGATTAGAGCGAGCTCTCGCGGGCAGCGGCCAAGCAAGTCGGCCGCACTTAAGACCTCCTGGAAACCGGTCTGATGCAGGCTCACCTTCTTGGCGCCGGTGAATTTCGGCACCTCCTCGTCTCGCACGAGTTTCAAGTGCCCGGGCGCGAGTCCATAATCGATGGCATCGAACGCGATCAGGCAATCGGCCTCCTCGAGAAAATTGACGAGGTAGAGCCCCTGCGTGCCGCCATCGAGCATGGTGACATTGTCAGGGACGTCGTAGCGGCGGTGGAACTGCTCCACCACCCGCACGCCGAACCCCTCATCGGCCCACAGGATATTGCCGATGCCGAGCACCAGGATCCGTTTCGTATTCTCCGGAGTTGGCATCTGCATCGTCCATCAATCGCGGAATTCGCGCTCGCCAGAAATGATCGAGGAGACGATGCTCTGGCGCGACACGATGTCTTCCCGAACCGCCGTATAGATGTGGATGAGCGCAAACGTCACGATCATCCACAGGCCGAGATGATGCCAGGTGTGGACGTCCTGGCTGTTCGGCCAAATCGAAAACACCCAGCCGAACAGCTTGTACTGCCAGCTGTCGTTGCCGGTGCCCTGCGCGTACAGCGCAAAGCCGCTGACGATCATGAACGCGATCGCCAGCGTAAACATGAAGAACATAGCGAGCTGGGCCAGCGGATTGTGCGCGACATATTTCTTCGGCTCGGCCGCAACGAAAGCGTACCAGCGAATCTCGTGCCACACCTCGCGCCAATAGCTCTTGCGCCAGAGCGGCACATAGAAAATCTGCTTAGCATGGGGGTTGCCCATGAACGCCCAGTAAATGCGGAAGAGGAAGCCGAGCGTGAGCACATAGCCTGCGGAAAAATGCGCAAAGCGGATATAGCCGAACAGGAAATTGTCGCTTGTCTCTCCCGGCATGGTCGGTATCGCACTGCCGATGAAATAACCGGTGAGGCCCAACACCAGGATTGCCGCAGCGTTGATCCAATGCCACAGCCGCACCGGCGCCTCGTAGACGTAGACGACGCCACGCTCGGCGCTGAGGCCGGAGCGTACCGCGTCGGCCGCGACAGCGGCGGTTAGCGCTTGCGGAGATTTGTCCAGCAATGCCGCCTCCCCTAGCGGACCTTGACCGTTGCCATTTCCTGGCCATCCGGCCCCATCACATGGGTCGAGCAGGCCAGGCATGGATCAAAGGAATGGATCGTGCGCAGGATTTCCAGCGGCTTCTCCGGATCAGCGATCGGCGTATCCATCAACGAGGCCTCAAATGCACCGATATTGCCGTTTGGATCACGCGGCGAGCCGTTCCATGTCGTCGGCACGACGCACTGGTAGTTGTCGATCTTGGTCTCCTTGATCTTGATCCAGTGCCCCAGCGCACCACGCGGCGCCTCAGTGAAACCGTAGCCCTTGGCTTCCTTCGGCCAGCTCTCCGGCTTCCATTTATCGACGTTGGCGGTAGCGGTGTCACCCGTTTTGATATGCGCCATAAGCTTGTCCTGGAAATAGCGCATCTGGTGCGCGGCCCATTGGCATTCGAGCGCACGCGCCGCAGTGCGGCCGAGCGTCGAGAAGAGTGCAGCGAAGGGCAGATCGAGCGTCTTCAGCAGCTTCTCGGTCGGTTCCTTGAACTCCGCTTTGCCTTGCACGTAACCTATGATGTATCGCGCCAGCGGTCCCACCTCGACGGAGTTGCCGCGCCAGCGCGGCGCCTTGATCCAGGAATATTTGCCGCCTTCGTCGAGCTCCTTGATGTCGGTCCTGGTGCCCTTGACGTTGGGCCCGAGCTGGAAATTCGGCTCGGTGATACCATCCCAGGGATGCAGCCCCCTGGTTTCATCAGGATATTTGTACCAGGAATGAGCGACGAACTCCTGGATCTGCTCGGGATCGCCGTGATCGATTGGCAGGACTTCGCTGAAATTGCCATTGAGGATCACGCCGCGCGGCTGCTTGAGGTTTTTCGCGGAATAATCATTGGCGTTCTCGGGAATGTCGCCATAGGACATTATGCTCTTAGCCGAGAGACCGCCGCCATAGAGCCAGTCTTTGTAGAAGGAGCCAATCACGGCAACGTCGGGCAGATAAACCTGCTCGACGAATTCGATCGAACGGCAAATGATCGAGGATACGAGGTTCAGCCGCTCCATATTGATGGCGCCCACTGCACCGGTACCATCGACATTGATGGCACAGGCCACGCCACCGACCAGCCAATTCGGATGCGGGTTCTTGCCGCCATAGATGGCGTGGATCTTGACGACGTCCTTCTGGAAGTCGAGCGCTTCCAGATAATGCGCCAAGGCCATCAGGTTCGCTTCCGGCGGAAGCTTATAGGCCGGATGCCCCCAATAGGCATTCTTAAAAGGGCCGAGCTGTCCTGATTCAACGAACTTGGTGAGCCTGATCTGCAGATGCTTGAAATAGCCTGGCGATGATAGAGGCCAGGACGAGACCGATTGCGCCAACGCAGAGGTCGCCTTGGGATCGGCCTTGAGGGCGGAAATCACGTCGACCCAATCCAACGCGTGCAGGTGATAGAAGTGCACAAGATGATCATGCACCTGCAGGCAGAGCTGCATGATATTGCGGATCGAATTAGCATTCTCTGGAATGGTGATGCCCAGCGCGTTCTCCACCGCGCGCACCGAGGTGAGCGCATGTGTGCCGGTGCAGACGCCGCAAATCCGCTCGGTGAACGCCCAGGCATCGCGAGGATCGCGTCCACGCAGGATCGTCTCGATGCCGCGCCACATAGTTCCGGATGAGACCGCGTTGCGGATCACATTGTCGGAATCGAGATTGACCTCCACGCGGAGGTGGCCTTCGACCCGGGTCAGCGGATCGATGACGATGCGTTTGCCGGAATGGTCGAGTTTGAACCCATTGGGTGTCTGGGCGCCCATCGTTGTCCTTCTGAATTCGATTATTGTTCCTGAGCTACGCGGCCCGGTTTACGGGTCAGCCGCTTCGCGGCCGTGACCGCCGCGTGCGCGGCAACGGCTAGGCCGACCGCGCCGGCAGCGGCCATGCCGATCTGATCGGCGTTGGCCTCGATGCCGAATTGCCTGATGGTCGTCAGTCGATCGTAAAATGAGCCCTTGTCCCAGAAGCCGTCTTCGGAGCAGCCGAAACAGCCGTGGCCGGATTGGATCGGGAAGGAAACGCCGCCGTTCCACCGAACGGTCGAGCAGGCGTTGTAGGTGGTCGGCCCCTTGCAGCCCATTTTGTAGAGGCAATAGCCCTTGCGCGCGGACTCGTCGTCCCACCCCTCGACAAACTGGCCGGCGTCGAAATGGGGACGCCTGTAGCACTTGTCGTGGATGCGCTGGGAATAGAACATCTTTGGACGTCCTTGGCGGTCGAGCTCGGGAAGCTTTCCGAACGTCGTGATGAAGGTCACCAAGGCGGTCATGACCTCTGCGATGGGCGGGCAGCCGGGCACCTTGATGATCGGTTTGTTCGTGATCACTTTATCGATCGGCGTCGCCCCAGTCGGGTTGGGCTTGGCCGCCTGCACGCAACCCCAGGACGCACAAGTTCCCCAAGCGATGATCGCCATGGAATCTTCCGCCATCGCCCTGAGCTTTTCGACGAACGGCTTGCCGCCATCAATGCAGAACATGCCGCCTTCGTTCAGCGGCGAATTGCCTTCAACGGCAAGCACATACTCGCCCTTGTACTTGGCGCGGATCTCCTCGAGGATGGCTTCGGCCTGGTGTCCTGCCGCCGCCATGATCAGGGCGTCATAATCCAGCGAGATCATCGACAGCACCACGTCTTTGACCAGCGGATGGGCCGAGCGGATAAAGCTTTCCGAACAGCAGGTGCATTCGAGCCCGTGCATCCAGATCACGGGCACACGCGGCTTTGTCTCCAGCGCGTTGGCAATCTGGCTTGCCGCGAGCGGACCGAGCCCGAGGCTCGTTGCCGTCAAACTGCAGAATTTGTGGAAACTGCGACGCGTGATACCCTGACGTCTGATGACGCCGTAAAACGTTTCCGCTGCCCCGCCCATAAATTCTTCCCGAGATCTGTTATCGACGACTTGCCGACGATCGGGTAGCAAGAAGCAGGCCAAGCCGCGATGACAGCTGCGGCCGCGTCACATCAATTTCTTCTTTGGCTCGTTACTGAAGCAGCGCATTTCGATCAGCTATCTCATTCGCCTCCCACCACTCGACCCAGATCAGATCGCACGTCGCGATGCGTCCGGCGAGACGCGCGGGATGACTACAGATTGTCGAGAACAGTCAGATGTCGCACCTCCTGCGCCAATGGCTGGGAGAGCGGCATGGTCGTGCGGATCTTTTACCGTGTCCCAGCAATCGACGTGCCACCAAGCACGTTGTACGAGCGTTGCTTTAAGAGTGAAAACCATGTGCTTCGCGCCGCGGCGACGGAATACTTGCGCCTCGGCGTCGGTTTCTGGACATACGCGTATTCAACCGGACACGCCGAACACGCCACCACGGAGCATCGAATGACGATGGTCGTCTCTCGACGAGCTCAGTTGCCCCTTTCGGCGGCCGAGCGGGAAGTCAGCGTGGGAGGAGCGACGCTGCTACACATCGCACCAGCTTATAGTTATTCTCGCTGTTGGCCTGATCATGTCAGCCAGTGGTATCGCAATAGGTCGCCGCCGATTGAGCCGTAAGCCTGCAAAGCAGGTCTCTGCGCCGGACAGCTTGGCGCGCCCGCGACGACGCGCAGGATCCCCCGGCGATCGTTCGAGACATTCGGGAGCTCAGTTAGCTCGATGCCGACGCATTCGCGAGCCGGGCGATGTCGATTCCAGAACAGGGGCCGATGGCAACCAAGAATCCGAAGCTTAGAACTACTCCCAGGATGCGATCATGAGCTGTCCTCCTCCGCGGACAGCGTAGCTTCCGCGTTCTCCTGAACATGGCGTAGGGATCGGGGCACCAGCGGCGTCGGCATGGTCGAGTGGACGACCGCCACGCTCGCAACGAGTTGCTACTTCAGCGCGGGCGCCCATCGCCGTCGCATTAACGAGAGAGGGCACGAGCGCTGTCATGAGAAACTAGCGTGACGCGAGGCTACAACGCGCCTTCCTTGCACGGCGGCGGCGCCGGGAGGTGTTGAGATAGGCATTTTGCTCCGGCTGTGATATTAATCCTTGGTCGCGGTAAAGCGTCCGCGGGCGAATATTCAAGATGTTTCTCGCATTGATAAGCATCTCGGAGATATGGGATGGAAGGGGAAGCCTTTCTTTGGTTGGTCCGGCATGCGGTCGTCGATTCTATCGAAGGAACGATCTCCCCTTCGGGCGCTCCGGCCGATCTCAGCGATCGGGCGCATTTGGAAGCCGTGCGAAGGCGCTTGCCGCGGGACGCCGCAAGCTATGCGAGTCCGTCTCAACGAACTCTCGATACCGCGCGCGCATTTGAGCTTGATCCAATCCCGGTGCCTGAGTTTCGGGAGCAGGACTTCGGGGATTGGACCGGCCGACGTCACGACGATCTCGCCGCTTTCGGAGAAGAAGGGTACGCCGAGTTCTGGAAGGATCCCGCTCGTTCAAGCCCACCCGGCGGCGAGAGCTTCGAAGATCAAATTGCGAGGGTTCGGGATGGACTACGTAAAATAGCTGCTGGTCCAGCAACGCTCGTCGTGCATTCCGGCACTATTCGCGCCGCGCTCTGCGTAGCCCTCGACATCGCACCGCAAGCAGCGTTGCGCTTTGTTATCGATCCGCTGTCGATCACCCGAATTGATCGGCTACGGAACGATTGGCGGATTGTGTCGGTCAATCAGAATGTCGCGTTATGAGCGATTCGGAACGCTGGCTTGCGCGAAGGTCGCCATGCCATTGTGCAGAGCGCATGCAAGCCGCAGGATCGGCAATGCGAGCGCGGCGCCCGATCCCTCCCCTAACCTGAGGTCCAGATTGAACAACGGCTGCACATTCAGGGCCTCAAGAACCAGGCGGTGCCCCTGCTCGGCCGATTGATGCGAGGATAAGAGAAAGGGCCGACACGACGGATTAAGATGCACCGCCGTCAATGCCGCGACGGACACGATGAAACCGTCGATCAGGATCGGGAGGCGACGCTGTGCGGCGGCGATGATCGCGCCCGTAATCGCAGCAGTTTCGAGACCGCCGACCGCACATAGGATGTGTTCGGGAGAAGCAGGTGGTCTCGTGATACCATGACAATCCAGCGCTGCGTCAATCAAGTGCGCCTTCCGCGCACGACCGGCTGCATCGATGCCGGTCCCGCTGCCGGTCATCTGTGCGGCGCTCACGCCAAGCAAGGCCGCGGCGATGGCCGCCGAAGTCGTGGTATTGCCGATGCCCATGTCGCCAACGATCAGAAGATCAGGCTCTGTTGCGGCGGCGCGTGCGACCGCGCGCTTGCCGCAGTCGACGGCGAAGGCGACCTCCACCAACTCAAGCGCCGCTTCCTTGCTGAAGTCCCTGGTGCCCCGGCGCGGCTTGTCAGTCACGACGCCCGGGATCGGTTGTTCGGCGAGCGTTCCAGCATCGACGATCTCGAGACTTGAGCCCAGCTCGCCCGCAAGGACGGAGATCGCTGCGCCGCCCGACGCGAAATTCGACATCATCGCGATCGTTACTTCCTGAGGATAGGCCGATACCCCCTGGGCGACGATACCGTGGTCGCCTGCAAAGACGATGATCGGCACGCGCTCGGCCTGAGGCCGCTCCGTTTGTTGCAGGCCGGCGAGTTCGGTCGCCACTTGCTCGAGCCGGCCGAGCGCGCCGGCCGGCTTGGTGAGTTGAGCCTGACGGGCCAGCGCCGCATCGCGATGGGCGGTCGAGATGCCCGGGCACTCTTGATAGACCCACTCGGGTAGCATGCTGTTCTGCCTCTGATGCTGGCGTTAACGATACGGACGGGCTCTCGCCCGAGCGCGCTATGACCGGCGCTTGAGGATGTAACTGTCCATGATCCAGCCATGCCTTTCGCGCGCCTGCCGCCGCGCGGCGACGATGCGTGGGCCCTCCTCGGCCAGCTCACCTGACATGGTGATCTGGTCGGGCATGCCGAGATAGGCGCCCCACCAGATGTGCAGTCCTCCCGGGTCGAGCGACTGGAACGCCGCGCCGCCATCGAGCATGACGACCACGGTGTCCGTGCCGTGCGGCCAGCCGCCTTCGCGCAGCCGCCGCCCTGTTGTCACCAGAAAAGGTTCGCCGATGTCGTTCAGCGGCAACGAGTGCGCAGCGCAAAGCGCCTGGATTGACGTGATGCCTGGCACCACCTCGATCGTCGGCAACGGATCGAGCCTGCGAGCGATCCGCAGGCTGGAGTCGTATAGCGAAGGATCGCCCCAGATCAGCAGAGCAACGCGCCCGTCACTACCGAGATGGTCCGCAATTTCGCGCGACCAGCTTGCGGCGACGGCGTCGTGCCATTCGTCCACGCCCTTGTGGTAGTCCTCCTGCCCGGCGTCACGCACGGGCAGATCGAACTCGGCGACGCGCGTGCGACCGTTGGTGAGAACTCGCTCGCAAATGGTTCGGCGCAGGTCGGCGAGATCGGATTTCGCCGTGCCTTTGCGCGGAATCAGGACGAGGTCAGCTGCGTTGATCGCACGGATCGCGGCAAGCGTAAGCTGCTCGGGATCGCCGCAACCAATGCCTATCAGGAAGAGCGTTTGCATCTTGTCGCGCGCAAGGGGTGGCCGCGACTTGCGACCGCCCCCCACGTCATCTCTAGGCCGCGTTGTGCAGGCGATAGGTAACAAGACCGTCTGCGGTGATGCCCCGCATCGACTTCGCCAGCGCCAGCACGGCCAAATCGGCCAGCGGCTCGATCACGATGACGAGCGCATAGGACGCGGCAAAGGACGCGATGGCGGTAAGGTTCTCGGCCGCAAAACCAGCGCCGTAGACAGCCCAGAAGGCGACCCATGCCACAATGCCGGATTGATAGGCGGTCGAAAGCGCGAATGCCTGGCGATACTGCAGGTCAACATAGGCGGTGTTGCGGGGAATGATGCGCTCGGCAAGCGCTCGGATCGCAAATAGCGGCACCAACAGCGTGGTCACGTTCATGCCGTATTGCGGCAGATCCGTTGGCACAAAGAACAGCCCCTGAAACAAGAGACCGAGCGCCAGCCCGAACGCGGCCGGCGCCGCGCCGAAAAGCAGGAACAGCGTCGAGCCGAGAATGAAATGCACCTCCGAGACCCCGACCCGGAAATGCGGCAGCAACTCGAAAAACGAGAAGACCAGGACCGTTGTTGCGACGGTGCGCACCGCCAATGAAACGATCCCCTGCTCGCGCACTGTTTCGGCCGCGAGCTTGAGGGCGCAGCCGGCGGCGGCTGCCCCGGTCGCGTAACTCAGCACGAGCTTGGCGCCTGTAACGATTTCCGGTTCGATATGCATGATTTACATCCCTCCTGCCGTCACACCCGCCGGCGTTGGCGTCAAAAACTGCAGGGCCGGTCTCCTGGCTCGCGGTTCGAAACGGACCTCCAGCCTTCCCGGGCTTGACGGCCCAGTGGCGGATCGGAGTCCCTCACCGCTTACAGTCGCGGGGGCGGCCGGGGCTTCAGGCGCCGCAATTGGGTCCGCCCTACCCCATTCCCGATTATGCTCCGGCGCTTTGCGCCGGTTCGAGCACCATGCCTGTTCTGTGTGCCCCTTCCGATGAGGCGGCGTCAAGTGGCTCGCGAGGGCGGACGACGGCATCACGGATACTCTCCCGCCAGCGCGCCGAAAAGAATGACGGCCGCCGTCGTTGCAGGGCCGGCTTGCGCGAGCTGCTCGGCGAGCTTCGCGATCGTCGTGCGGACAAGCCGTTGTTCGGCATGGCCGAGAGACTCGGCAAACAGCGCCGCTGTGTCGGGGGCCATGCCGTGCTCAATCAGCTTCGCCGCGAGGGCCGGGAATGTGCGCTTGCCCATATAGACCACGGTCGTCGATTCCGGATCGGTGAGCGCCGCCCAATTGAGATTTGCAGGCAACTGTCCGGCGACATCAGCTCCGGTCACGAACTGGACGCGGCGCGAGGTGTGCCGTCGGGTAAGCGGAATGCCGGCGTGCGCTGCCGCAACGCAGGCCGAGGTGACACCGGGAATGATCTCGTAGCCGATGCCCGCTGCGCGCAGCGCCTCGATCTCCTCTTCAAGTCGCCCGAAGATGCCGGCGTCTCCCGATTTCAAGCGGACCACGCGGGCACCCGCGGCCGCGTAGTCGATCAGCAGCCGGTTGACATGCTCCTGTTTGGCCGAAGGCCGGCCCGCCCGCTTGCCAACCGCCACCAGATTGGCCCCGGGGCGGGCGTGATCGAGGATCGCGCCCGAGGCAAGGTCGTCATACAACACGACGTCGGCGGCGCGCAGACACGCGGCCGCCTTGAGCGTTAGGAGCTCAGGATCGCCGGGACCGGCCGAGACAAAGGAAACAAGGCTGCTCACGTATCCTCCGCAATAAGGTGGAAGAACGTACCGGTGACGAAACCGCGCCGCGAGCCGGTTTCCGCAACGACCGCGCCGGTCGCGTCGCGCACGACGGCCAAGGGTGTATCGGGCTGCGAGACAATCGTGGAGTAGTGAAATTCGTGGCCGCGAAGCCGTGCGCCCCGCCCATGCCCGGGCATCGGCTCAGTGAGCTCCGCGAGCCGGTAGCCCAGATGCATGCGGCGCTGGGCAAAACTGGTCTCCAGTCCGAGCAATCCCGTCATCTCGTGGCGTGCGTCGTTGGCGTCGGTCAAGGCGGTGCCCAGCACCATATAGCCGCCGCACTCGCCATGCACCGGCCGCGTCTCGGCAAAGGACTTTAGCGCGCGGCGAAATCGCGTGTTGGCCGCCAGCCGGCCGGCATGCAATTCCGGATAGCCGCCCGGCAGCCAGCAAACGTCGGCCCCGACGTCGGGACCTTCGTCGCCGAGCGGCGAGAAGGTTGAGATCTCGGCACCGGCGGCGCGCCAGGCCTCGAGCATGTGTGGATAGACGAACGAAAATGCGGCGTCGCGCGCCAGCGCGATGCGCTGGCCGGGTGGCTTGACGTTTTCACTGCGCGCGGCGAGCTGCGGTGACCAGGCGCATGCCGATTGTAGCACTGCGTCGAGATCGACATGCTCGGTGACGAAGCGCGCGGCTTCGGCGATCAGGCCGCCTACCTCTGCCTGCTCCTCGGCCTGCACCAGGCCAAGGTGCCGCTTCGGCAAGGCGATCGCGGCGTGGCGCGGTAATGCGCCGAACACAGCAATGCCTGTGGCCGCCAGTGCGCGACGCACAAGGTCTTCGTGCCGGGCGCTGGCGACACGGTTGAGAACGACGCCCGCAAGACGCACACCGGCACGGAAATCGCGCAGTCCCGCAACCACAGCCGCGGCGGTTTGCGCCTGTCCGGAAGGATCGATCATGAGCAGGACCGGCCAGCCCATCATCTCGGCAATATCGGCGGTGGCACCGATGCCCGAGACGCCCCGCGCGGCAACGCCATCGAACAGGCCCATCGAACCTTCAGCCAGAACGATGTCCGCATCCGCCGCGCGCGAGGCGAGCGCTTCGATCGCCTCGCGACGCATGGCCCAGCTGTCGATATTGACCGAGGCGCGCCCCGTGGCGGCCGCATGAAAGGCGGGATCGATGTAGTCCGGTCCGCTCTTGAAGCACTGGACCTTCTGCCCGCGATCGCGATAGGCGCGCGCCAGCGCCAGCGTCAGCGTCGTCTTGCCAACACCGGATGCCGGCGCGGAGATGACGAGGCTCGCCGCCATCACGATGCCTGCGGAAAGCGCGGCGTCGGCCCGAGGGGCCGATAGCGGCGGTCATAGTCGGCGGCATAGAGACGACTCTCGCTAAACTCCTCCGTACCTAACGTCCGGCCAACCAGGATGAGCGCGGTGCGCTCGAGCTCGGTGCCAACCGCCGCATTGAGGGTACCCAGCGTTGCGCGAATAATGCGCTGGTCCGGCCAGCTCGCGCGCCAGACGATCGCTACCGGGCAGTCCGGTCCGTAATGCGGCGTGAGCTCATCAATCACCCTGGGAAGCAGATGGATCGAGAGATGGATGGCGAGCACCGCACCCGTGGCGGCAAAGGCGGCTAGTTCTTCGCCTTCAGGCATCGCGCTCGCCCTGCCTGGCGTTCGCGTCAGTACGACGGATTGCGCAAGACCCGGCAGGGTGAGCTCGGCCTCGAGCGCCGCCGCAGCAGCAGAAAAGGCTGGCACGCCCGGCGTGATTGAAAAGGGAATTTGCAGCGCGCGCAGGCGGCGCAATTGCTCGCCCATCGCCGACCAGATCGAGAGATCTCCGGAATGCAGCCTTGCGATGTCCTCGCCCTCACGATGCGCGGTGACGATCTCCGACATGATGTCGTCGAGCGACAGCGGAGCGGTATTCACGATCCGCGCTCCTTCTGGGCAGTACGCAAGAACGCCCTCGGGTACAAGCGAGCCGGCATAGAGGCAGACAGGACAGGCGGCGATAAGATCGCGTCCGCGCAAAGTCAGCAGATCGGCAGCGCCCGGTCCTGCACCAATGAAGTGCACCGTCATTCGCCGTCTCCTTCCGCGATCGCTGCGGTGGCCGTCCGATCCTGCGAAACCGTCCGCATCGAAACAAGGCGCGCTCCGCGGCCGGCCGCCGCAAGGGCAGCGGCTTCGGCCAGAGAACCCGTGCCGAACTTCGCCTTGATGAATTCGGAATGTGTGGACGTGGCGATGCCGGCCAGCACATCGGCCGAAACGGGCCTGATAGGAATGTTGAGTTCACCCGCCAGCGATTTGAGGGCTGCGGTTTCGGCCTTGTCGCTGACTGTTGCGACCGCCGCGAGACCGTCAGGACCTCCCGCCGCATCGAGTGCTTCGCGCAGCGAAGCAAGCGTGACATCCCGTTTGAATCCCAAACCTGCGACCTTCACCTCACCACACTCCATTGCACGACCGGCCGCGCCGCTTCCCAGGAACGATAACGGCCGAGGCCACCCGCATGCGCAATCTCGACCCGCATCAGTTCGCCGCCGTGGCGTTGGTGCAGGTCCGTTAGGAGCGCCTCGGTCTCCAGCGTAACGGCATGCGCAATCATCCGCGTTCCCGGTTCAATGCGCGACCAGACGGCATCGAACATCGCGGCGTCGAGTCCTCCACCCATGAAGACGGCTTGCGGCTTCTCAAGGCCTGAAAGGATATCAGGCGCTGTCCCCTCGACGACCCCGATCCGATGCGTCAGACCGAAGGCCGCCGTATTGCTGCGGATATTTGCTGCGCGATCGGCCCGCGCTTCTACTGCAATCGCCGTCCCCCCACATAAGGCCCATTCCACCGAAATTGAGCCTGAACCGGCGCCGATGTCCCACAGCCTCTCGCTTGGCTTCGGCCCGAGCGCGGACAGTGCGAGCGCGCGCAACGGCCGCTTGGTGATCTGGCCGTCATGCACAAAGAGCGCGTCCGGAACGCCCGAGCTGCGCGAGATTCCGTCCGATCCGTCAGCCTCCAGCGCGATCGCCACCAGATCGGCATCCGGATCGGCCACGTAACTGTCTGCGCGATGTCGCGTGACGCATTCGCGTCGACCGCCGAGCGCGGTCAGGGTCCACAGCCGTGATGCGCCCCAGCCGCGCGCGGCGAGCCAAGCTGCAAGATCGCGGCCTGCCCCACCGTCACGTGCTAGACAAATAATGCGCGCGCCGCGCGCCAGATGTGGTACCAGGCGTTCGAACGGCGCGGCGTGAAGCCCGACACAGATCACGGTCTCGAGTCGCCATCCCAACCGCGCCGCGGCAAGCGAAAATGTCGAGGGCGCGGGATGCGCGATCCATTCGCCATCATTCAGCCGCTCCGCGAGACTGCCGCCGACCCCGTGCCAGAACGGATCGCCCGAGGCGAGCACTGCCGTCGGACGGCCGCGACAAGCCAGCACGCACTCCGCATCGAACGGTACTGGCCAGGGACGGCCGCGGTCGGTAACGCCTGCCAGCGCGAGATGCCGTTCGCCGCCAAAGACCGTCTCGGCGTCGGCAAGCGCCTTTCGGCTTGCTTCGGAGAGGCCGGCAAGGCCATCTTCGCCAATGCCAATAATGGTCAGCCAGGGATTACCCATGACACGCGCCCTCATTCTGGGCGGAACGAGCGATGCCAATCTGCTCGCGGACGCTGCGGCGCGTGCGGGGCTCGACGCGATCTATTCCTACGGGGGGCGCACCCGCGCCCCTGCGCACCAGCCGCTGCCGACCCGCATCGGCGGCTTCGGCGGCGCGAACGGCCTTGCCGAATACATTTGTCGAGAAGGAATCACGCATGTCGTCGACGCGACCCATCCCTTCGCGGCCGAGATGAGCCGCAACGCGGTTGCGGCGTGCGAGGCAACCGGAACGCCGCTTATCGCGCTCGAGCGCGCGGCCTGGGTAAAAGCGGCCGGCGACAATTGGATCGAGGTCGCGGGTATCACCTCCGCTGTCGCGGCGTTGCCAGAGAATCGCGCGCGGGTGTTTCTTGCGATCGGCCGGCAGCACATCGCAGCCTTCGGCACCAAGCTGCAGCACGTCTACACTTTGAGGTTTGTCGATCCTCCCGATGGGCCGCTGCCGTTTCCGGATGCCGATGTCATCGTATCGCGTGGACCATTCACGCTTGCCGGTGAATTGGAGATGATGCGCTCGCGCAACATCGAATGGGTCGTTGCCCGCAATTCCGGGGGAACGGGCGCGCGTTCCAAGATCGACGCCGCGCGCGAACTCGGCCTTCCCGTTGTCGTGCTCACGCGGCCCGAGTTGCCCGACAGGCCGCGGGCGGAAAGCGTGGCCGAGGTTATGCAATGGCTCGGTCATCGGGCATGCCTCGGCGCGTAGACCCAGGGACCGACGCGGCGCGTCGCCGAATTGCCGACGATGACAAGCGTTCTCATGTCGGCCATCTCCGGCCGCGCCTCGTGCAGCATCAGCGTTTCAATTCGCTCCTCCGGCGTGCTGACAGCATGCGCGAAGATCACGAGGCGATCGCCGCAACCTGCCTCCTGCAGAACCGAGAGTGCGCGTCCAAAACCCCCGGGCCGACTCTCCGAGCGCGGATTGTACATCGCGATCGCGAAGTCGGCTTCGGCGGCAAGCCGCAGGCGTTTCTCGATCATCGGCCACGGCTTCAGATTGTCGGAGAGATTGATCGCGCAAAAGTCGTGGCCGAGCGGCGCGCCGGCGCGCGCCGCCGCTGCCAGCATCGCGGTCACGCCGGGCAGAACGCGGATTGGAAGCCCCTGCCATTGCGGCGAGGCTTCGAGTGCTTCGAACACGGCGGAAGCCATCGCGAACACGCCGGGATCGCCGGAGGAAACCATGACGACGTGGCGTCCTTCCGATGCCAGCAGCAAGGCATCGCCTGCGCGCTGCAGCTCCATGCGATTGTCCGACGGATGCAGCGTAAGCCCCTCGCGAGGGGCTACACGCGCAACATAGGGCGCATAGCCGAGTATGTCGGTCGCCACAGCGAGCGCGGCGGAGACTTCCGGCGTGACCAGCGCCTCGTCGCCCGGCCCAAGTCCCGCGATGGTCAATGTGCCGGTCATTCCGCTGCCTCCATCCGTCGCCCCTGCCCATGCACGAGCACGATCGCGAAATAAGGACACTCGGTCTCGTCCACCTCCTTCAGCCGCGTGACGCGCTCGCCCGGCATGGTGCCGCGTTCGATCAGCCATGCCTCGCCAAGGCGGCCGGCGGCCGCTAGCGCGCGGCGCACCTTCTTCAGGTTGCGCCCGGTCTTCATGATGACGAGCGCGTCGGAATTGCGCACGCGCCGTTCGAGTTCGTCTTCCGGCAGCGTGCCCATCAGCACCGTCATCACATCGTCGCCAAGGGCGATCGGCAGACCGACCGAATTCCAGCAGCCGGCCATGCCGGGAATGCCTGCGATCACCTCGATCTCAACTCGTCCCTGCAGGCGCGCGTGCAGGTGCATGAAGGAACCATAGAAGTAAGGATCGCCCTCGCAGAGCACGATGATGTCCACTGCGCGGGCGAGCCGCGCAAGACGCTCCGCCCACTCGTCGTAAAAGCCGGCAAGGAGGCGAACATATTCCGGATTGTCGAACGCGATCTCCGTGGTGACCGGATATTCCATTGGATATTCGCAGACATCCTTTGCCAGCATGCCCTCGACGATACGCCGGGCCTGGCCAGGGCGTCCCTTCTTCCGGAAATAGGCAACATGCTGGGCCGCACGGATCTCGCGATCGGCACGCACGCTCATCAAGTCCGGATTGCCCGGCCCGAGGCCGCAGCAGATGATACGCCCCATGGCTATTCGCTCCGGCTTGCCAGCGCATTCACGGCGGCGACCGTAATCGCCGAGCCGCCAAGGCGTCCCTCGACCGTCAGCGCCGGCGCGGGCGGATCTATCATCAATGCGGCCTTGGCTTCAGCCGCGCCGACAAAGCCGACCGGACAGCCAATGATCGCCGCCGGCCTTGGGCAGTTGCGATCCTCCAGCAGGTTGAGCAGGTGAAACAACGCGGTCGGGGCATTGCCGATGGCGACGATCGCACCATCCAGATGCGGCCGCCACAGTTCCAGCGCTGCGGCTGAGCGAGTATTGCGCATGGACTGCGCGAGCGAGGGAACCGCGGGATCGTCGAGCGTGCAGATGATGGCGTTGCCGGCCGGCAGGCGCGCGCGCGTAATTCCCTCCGACACCATGCGCGCGTCGCAGAGGATAGGTGCGCCGTTCTGTAACGCGGTCCGCGCGATACGCGCCATGCCGGGCGTAAAGCGGATGTAGGATTCGAGGCCCACCATGCCCGCCGCATGGATCATGCGGACGACCACCGGCTCCTCGTCGGCCGAAAAGCGCTCAAGGTCCGCCTCGGCACGGATGGTGGCGAAGGATTGACGGTAGATCGCCGCACCATCGGTCTCATAGATGTGCGGCATCAGCGCGCTACCGTTAGAACGGAAGGATCGGCGATCACGCGGGCGGCGCTCAGTCCACGCAGGGCGGGCGCATCCCGCGTCGAGCCGCCCCGGACGAGGTCAAATCCCTCGCGGGTCGCAACCAGGGTGAGAGCGGCAGGCCCCGAATGGGCACAGCCCTTGGCACAGCCGGAGACATGAAGCCTGCTATCCGCGGCAACATGCGGCGCAAGCGCCGCCGCAAGTGCACGTGTCTCGGCATGCGCTTCACGGCAGGCGGGTGCACCGCTGCAGGCGACGACGCGCAGGATCGGATCATCGGCCTGCGTGATGAGGCTCTCGCAGCGGGGCATCTCGTGCAACCCCTCCACCAATACCATCCGCCACGGCGTCATCCGCAACCCGTGCGCGCATCCGGCGAGGTGGGTGAGCGCGGCATGTGTTACCTGCCCGAAAGCCGCGCCGACCATCGCGCCTTGAGGATAAAGTTCCGGACGCGGCACCGCGATCATGCGAGCCGGCTCGACGTGGCCACGAAGCGTTTCGGGCAGTTTTGCGCCAGCGCCGATATGCGCGGCCATCCGCCCTCGCCCGCCCCTGGCTCCGCCCGAGGTGACGAACCATTCGGCAAGCGTGAGCGCGACCTTGACGGCTTCTCTCCGCGAGACAGGACGGCCATGCTCCGCGCCGTCAGCACGCACGATCAATTCTCCCGCGATGCTGCGCTCGATGCGGATATCGGCGGAGGCACTGGCCAGTACGCGCTCTGCCCCGCAATCGACGGCGAAGCCGAATTTGGTCGGCAGGTCGGGCGGTCCCATCGCAAGCCCCCGTTCAAGCTCTGCGGCGAGCGAACAGGTATCATCACTTGCGCTCCAGAACGGAGTAACCAGGATGTTGCGCCGTGCTTCCGATTCCGGATCTTTGTCGATCGGGTGCAGCCGCGAGAGTTCCTCGATCAGGGGCCGATGGCCGTCATCGCTGACACCCCTGATTTGAAGGTTGGCCCGGCTGGTCAGATCGATCAGGCCGTTGCCGTAGCGCTCGGCCAGCGCCGCAATCCCTGCCGCCTCTTTCGCATCGACCCGGCCACCATGCGGCCGGATTCGAACCACGAGCCCATCGCCTGACCGCATCGGCCGCAAGGCGCCGGGGCACCAGCCCTTGATCGCAACGGCGCTCATGAGGCCTCCCGCAGCGCGGCCGCGATCGAATTGCGTCGCGTCCTCCAGAGCGACGCTTCATGCAAACGGTTGAAGCAAGTTTCGATCATCGCGAGCGCCGCCGGATTCTCGCGCGCCATGAACGCGCGAACGTCGTCATTGCCGAGCGTCGCGTCGTAATAGAGATCGAACAGATGCGCCGGCACGGCATCCGCGAGATGAGCGAAAGCGGCCATATGCTCGAGCGTCGCCGCGATCTCGGCGGCGCCCCGAAAGCCGTGGCGCATCATGCCCGCGATCCATATCGGATTGGCGGCGCGCGCACGCACGACGCGCGATATTTCCTCCGTCAACGAGCGTGCATGCGGCTGATCCGGACGCGTGGCGTCGAGGTGATAGAGCGATGGGGCGGCCGCGCCGAGCCGCGTGGCTGCGGCTGCAACGCCCGCCTCATGCAGGGCGTAGTCGGCAGCGAGCAGCAGGTCCGTTTCCGGGAGGTCCTGCACGTGCACGAAGGCATCGGCAGCGACGAGCCTCGCCTCGATACCTGCGCGGTCAGGCCGCATCGTGCCGTCAGACGCGAACGCCCAGGACGAAGCCGAAAGCCAGGCCTCACCGGCCGCCTCGCGCGACTCCTCCGTGAAGACATCCGGCATCGATGCCATACCGACGCCATACTGCCCGGGCCGCGGTCCGAACACGCGCGCCGCGCGATGACGGTAAGGATTGTCCTCGCCCTCCTCGTCCCGTTCGGAGAGGGCTTCGGTTGCCGCCTCAAACAATTGTGCAAGACCTGAAAAGACGTCGCGAAACAGCCCTGACACGCGAAGCGTCACGTCGATGCGCGGGCGGCCGAGCGCCGCCGGCACGATGATGTCGTAACCCGTCACCCGCCCCGAAGCATGATCCCAGCGCGGCGCGATGCCTGCAAGATGCAGGGCCATCGCAAAATCCTCGCCTGCGGTGCGCATGGTCGATGATCCCCAGAGGTCAACCACGAGCCCCTTCGGCCAGTCGCCGTGATCCTGCAGGTGACGGCGCAGCAATTCCTCGGCAAGCTTGATCCCCTGCGCATGCGCCGACGGCGTCGGCACCGCGCGGGGATCGACAGCGAACAGATTGCGCCCGGTCGGCAGCACATCGCGACGCCCGCGATACGGCGAACCGGCAGGCCCCGGCGCCACGCGCCTGCCTGTGAGCGCATCGAGCAGCGCGCCCTTCTCCGCCTTGCCGCAAGCCCCGCGACCGAACACATGCAGGCCTTCGCCGAACTGGCTTTCCTTCAGATCGCAGACGAAGCGATCGATCCGAGGAATAGCCTCGGCCGGCGCAGCCGACGCGCCAAGGCCGAGATCATCTTCCAGGCCCGCGGCACGCGCTTCATCGCGGATTGCTGCGATCAGTCGCTGGCGACGCGCGGGATCGAGACCATCGGCGGTCGAATATTCATCGAGCAGTTGCTCGAGCCGGCGCAGGCCTTCGGGCAAGGCGGCCCGCGCCAGCGGCGGCGGCAAATGGCCGATCGTGACCGCACCGATGCGGCGCTTGGCCTGTGCCGCTTCGCCGGGGTCGTTGACGATGAAGGGATAGATCACTGGCATGTCGCCAATCAGCGCTTCCGGCCAGCAGGCAGCCGACAGCGCGACGGACTTGCCGGGCAGCCATTCCAACGTTCCGTGAGCCCCCATATGGATGATGGCATCAATGCCCTCGCGCCTGAGCCAGAGATAAAACGCAACGTAGGCGTGGCGCGGCGTGCGCGAGAGATCGTGATACTCGGCATCGCGATTGCCGATATCGCCGCGTTCCGGCTGGACGGCGATAGTCATCTTGCGGCGCCGGATCGCGGCGAAACGAAATTCGCCGCCGCGACAGGCCGGATCGTCTTCCGGCGCGCCCCAGGCACTCGCGAGATCGTCCTGCAGCCGGCGCGGAAGCCTGGCCAGCTCCGTGCGGTAATCGGCAACGCTCCAGGTCAATGCCTCCCGTAGGAGAGTTTCACCGAGCGCTTCTGCCGCTTTCACGTCGAAACCGGCAGCGCCGAGATCGGACAGCAGCGTTTCGACCGAAGCGAGTGCGTCGAGCCCGACCGCATGCGCGATCTGGTGCGGGCGGCCAGGATAATTCGAGAGCACCATCGCCAGCCGCTTCTCGCCTGCCGGGCGGTTGGCAAGCCTATGCCAGGCCGCCACCCGCTCGACGACAGCGCACACGCGTTCGTCGTCGGCCCTGTGCGCCACGTGCGCGAATTGCAGATCGGGATCGCTCTCCTCCGGCGACTTGAAGCTGACGACGCCCGCAAACAGCCGGCCGTCAACCTCCGGCAACACCACATGCATTGCCAGATCAACCGGCGAGAGCCCACGAAGCGATTCCGCCCAGTCATCGCGCCGGGCTGTCGACAACGCGACCTGGAATATCGGACAGGATGCGGCATCGAAAGGCGTCGTGCCGTCGTCAGCAACCGCAGAGAAGGCGGTCGCATTGACGATCACCGCCGGAGCGCATTGCGCGAAATGCCCCCTCATCCAATCCGCCACACCAGCAGCCTTCAGCGAGGTGATGAATACGCCATAGGCATCAAAACCCTTTTGCCGCAATGCTGTAATCAGCGCGTCGACCGGGGCAGTATCTGCCGCGGTGAGATAGGAACGATAGAAGGTCACCAACGCGCGCGGCCGCCGATCAGGATTTGGCAGCGCCGCGATTGCACCGCGACCCGGATCGTAGAAACCGATCTCGGGAGTTTCGATTTCACCGACGACCGGCCCCGCATAGAGGCCCGACGCCAGCGCGAGTTGGGCGATTGCAGCCTGTGCCGCTATTGTTCCGCCCTTGTCGCACAACGCCTTCAGCCGTCCGAGCGTCGAGCCGGGCAATGTCGAGAGCGCATCCAGGCGCGGGTCGTCGCGACCATCGGCCGGAAGCACCGCAAGCGCGATGTCGCGCTGTTTGGCCAATTGATGCAAGGCGGCCAGTCCATATGGCCAGTAGGATTCGCCGCCGATCAGGCGCACCAGCACGCCGCGCGCCTGCGACAGCGTGCGCTCGATATAGGTGTCGACCGATAGCGGATGACGCAGCTCTGCCAAGTTCGCGAGCCTGAGCGACGGCAGACTGGCGCGGCCCCGCCGCCAGCCCGAAGCGAACGTGGCGAGATCGCTGTCCGAAAACGAGAGCACCACAAGGTCGGCCGGATCCTGGCCGAGATCCTTAGGGATCGCGGTCTCCTCAAGACCGCGGCTCTCGCGAAAGACGACGTGCATCAGACACCAAGTCCCGCCCTAATGGCAACCTCATCGATATCGTCGCGTTCACCGATCAGAACCAGCTTCGACCGCCTTGGCCGCGTGCCCCAGGGCATATCGAACTGATGCCGTACTCGCTCCCCGACCGATTGCAGCAGCAATCGCATCGGCTTGCCCGCGACCGCGATATACCCCTTGGCGCGCAGCACGTTCTGTTCGCGCGCAAGCCGCTGGATCGATGCGACAAGTGCATCGATATTCACAACTTCCGGGAGCTCGACGACAACGGAGGCAAAATCGTTGTGTTCGTGCTCGTCCTCGCCGTCGTGGTGCGAGGGGCGCGCAGCGAGATCGTCTTCTGCCGCCGCTTCGAGACCAAGGACCACACGCGCATCGACTGCGCCGTCGACGACCGGCAGCACCGGCACACGACGCGGCATCTCAGCGGCGATCGCCGCCTTGGCCGCTTCAAGTCCTTCCGCGCCGGCAAGGTCCGCCTTGGTGAGCAGCACGATATCCGCGCAAGCGATCTGATCCTCGAATACTTCCGAAAGCGGCGTTTCATGGTCGAGGTTTTCATCGGCCGCACGCTGGGCTTCGACCGCGACAGGATCGGGTGCGAAGCGGCCAGCCGCGACGGCCTCCGCATCCGCGAGCGCGATCACGCCGTCGACCGTGATCCGCGAGCGGATCTCGGGCCAGTCGAACGCCTTGAGCAGTGGCTTCGGCAGGGCGAGGCCCGACGTCTCGATCAGGATATGGTCGGGCTTCACGCGGCGCGAGATCAGCTGCTCGATGGCAGGAATGAAATCGTCGGCGACCGTGCAGCAGATGCAGCCATTGGCGAGCTCTACGATGTTCTCGGCAGGACAGTTGGCGTCCGCGCAGGATTTCAGGATCTCTCCATCCACGCCTTCGCTGCCGAACTCGTTGACGAGCACCGCAAGCTTCCTGCCGTTCGCGTTGGTAATCAGGTGCTGGATCAGCGTCGTCTTGCCCGATCCGAGAAAGCCGGTGATGACGGTCACCGGGATCTTGGCAAGCGTGTTCATTCTGCGGCCTCCGGCACGACGGCGATGGGTGGAATGCGCGCAAGCGACTGCTTGCGGAAGATCTCCGGCCGGCTGCGCCATGGCACGATGCCGTCGGGCGCCGCCGCATAGGCCGCGGCGCCAGCAACAACGTCCGGCGCGCTTGCGTCTGACAAGCGGCCGTACACATAGGACCAGCGCCGGGGACCGGAGAGTGCAATCGAGCAGCCTTGGCTGCAGGCGGATAGACACTCGACCGGAACGACGTTGACGCCTTCCGGCACGCCAGCCGCGAGGATGGCGCTGTGCAGACGCGCGCCTGGCGCGGTTTCGCCTTCCATCAGCGTTTGGCCGGCACAGCAGGTGATGCAGACATGCAACGTAACGGTCATCGCCCCTTCTTCAAAAAATTTTTGACGGAGGCGATGAGGCACACGAACCCAGAGACGCGAGGGTTCGCTCCCCGTCGCGGAACACCCCGTCCGCCGGTGGTCAATCTGTGCGCTGGCAGGTCTCCCGGCTTGCGGAGCAGGTTTCCCTTTGATCTCCACCTTCCCAACCCAAACGGGCCAGTGGTTCTTGGAGATCTCTCCGGTCACGGTCGCGGGGGCGGCTGCTTTTCAGGGCTAAAGCTTCGAGGCAAGAGCCCTATCGCATTCCCTCTTCGCCTGTCGTAGGACAGGAACCAACGCTGCCTCACCATTTGCTCAAGCGTGCAACTTGTCAAGCCAAAGGAACGTGCAGATGATTTCCGAACCGGATGCCGCTGAGGAGGAAGCTGTCGTCGCCGAGGCCTCGCTCGATACCCGCCATGCTGCCAAAATGGCGAAGAAGAAGGCCGCCCGCGACCGGATGATGGCCACCAAGAGTGGAGAGAAGGGACTCATCATCGTCCACACCGGCGCAGGCAAGGGAAAATCTTCCTCGGCCTTCGGCATGATCATGCGGTGCGTCGCGCATGGCTTTCCCTGCGCTGTCGTGCAATTCATCAAGGGTGCGTGGGATACCGGCGAGCGCCGTCTCCTGACCGGACATTTTGGTGAACTGTGCCAGTTCCATGCGATGGGTGAAGGCTTTACCTGGGAAACCCAGGACCGCTCCCGCGACGTCGCTGCCGCCCGCGCCGCATGGGAGAAGGCCAAACAGCTGATCGCCGATCACGCCTTGCGCATGGTCGTTCTCGACGAGATCAACATTGCGCTTCGCTACGACTATCTGGAGATCGGAGAAATCGTTGAATTTCTCAAGAATTCAAAGCCGCCGATGACGCACGTCGTTCTCACCGGGCGCAATGCCAAGCAGGAATTGATCGACGCCGCCGACCTCGTCACGGAGATGACGCTCGTGAAGCATCCCTTCCGATCCGGAATCAAGGCGCAGCCCGGCATCGAGTTCTGACGAAGCAAGCGAGAATCCGATTCCATGGCGCGCGCATTGATGATCCAGGGAGCCGGCTCCGACGTCGGCAAGTCGCTCATCGTGGCCGCCCTTGCTCGCGCCGCGACCCGCCGCGGACATCGGGTACTTCCCTTCAAGCCGCAGAACATGTCAAACAACGCGGCCGTGACTATCGACGGCGGCGAGATCGGACGCGCACAGGCATTGCAGGCGCAAGCCGCAGGCGTCGAGCCGCACACGGACATGAATCCCGTCTTGCTGAAGCCGGAAACCGATATCGGCGCCCAGATCATCGTGCAGGGGCGCCGCGTGGCGACGGTGCGCGCACGCGAATATGCCGCGATGAAACCCTCGCTGATGGCGCCGGTTCTCGAGAGTTTCGCCCGGCTGAAGGATCGCGCCGATCTAGTTCTGGTCGAGGGCGCCGGCAGCCCCGCCGAAGTCAATTTGCGGAGCGCTGATATCGCCAACATGGGCTTTGCCCGGAGGGCCGAGGTCCCGGTCGTGCTGATCGGCGACATTGACCGCGGCGGCGTCATTGCGCAGCTCGTCGGCATCAAGACCGTGCTCGATCCCGAGGATGCCGCCATGATCCGCGGTTTTGTCATCAACAAATTTCGCGGTGATCCCTCCCTGTTTGACGATGGCTATCGGCTGATCGAAACCCGCACATCCTGGCGGGGTTTTGGGGTCCTGCCCTACTTCGCCCGCGCCAACGAGCTTCCGGCCGAAGATGCCCTGGGGCTTGCCGGTGCGCGCAAGGCGGCGCAATGCAAAATCGCCTTTCTCGCGCTTTCGCGGATCGCGAACTTTGACGACCTCGATCCGCTGAAGCTCGAACCCTGCGTCGATCTTGTGATGGTCGGGCCTGGAGAGGCGATCCCTGGCGATGCAAAGCTCGTCATCGTTCCCGGCTCGAAGTCGACACGTGGCGACCTCGCCTTCCTGCGCGCCCAGGGCTGGGACATTGATCTACTTGCTCACCATCGTCGCGGCGGCCATGTGCTCGGACTCTGCGGCGGTTACCAGATGCTCGGGCGCAGTGTGCAGGATCCGGAAGGTATCGAGGGACCGGCGGGAGAAACGCCCGGCCTCGGACTCCTGGACGTAACGACGGTGATGACGCCACAAAAGACTCTTACGCGCGTCACGGCGGTTCACGCCGCGACGAACCGGCCGATCGAGGCCTATGAGATTCACATCGGGCACACCGACGGGCCGGATCGAGCACGGCCATTTGCCTCATCTGACGGCGCACTGGAAGGCGCAGTTTCCAGCGACGGACGCGTGTACGGCAGCTATCTGCACGGCCTGTTTGCTTCCGATGGTTTCCGCGGCTCATTTCTCGCACGACTGGACATTCCGGCTACGGACCAGCAGTACCGCGCCAGAGTGGAGAGCGCACTCGACGCGCTAGCCGATCATGTCGACGCCCATCTCGACGTCGAAGGGCTGCTTGCGCTTGCGCGCTGAGGTTGGTGATCAACGCGAGAGCGCGGCAGCAAACCGCGCCCATTCGGTCTCGTTACCCGGCAATCCCAGCCGCAGCCATCCCGGTCTTTGCCCAAATACACGCGACCAGATCTGGCCCCGTGCGAGCCGCTCCTGCGCGGCACGCGCGTCGCCGGCCTCATAGAGCCGGAACAGCGGCGTGCCACCGACCAGTTGCCAGTCCTGCGATCGCACTTCGGCGTCCAGCCGGACGCCGTCGTGTGCCAGCCGCATGGAGGTCGCCTTCGTCCAATCGCGATCAAGCAAGGCGCGCCGTCCGATCGCAATCGCAGCACCCGAAATCGGCCATGGGCCTGCCATCGCCGCCAGCGCCGCGACATCGGCCTCGCTGCCGAGCGCGAAGCCGAGCCGTAGTCCCGCAAGCCCGTAAAATTTTCCGAACGAGCGCAGGATCAACAGCCCCGGCCGTTTCGCCTCCGGTGCCAGCGACAGGTCGGGGACGGCATCGCCGAAGCTCTCGTCGACCACGAGTCGACCGACGCGCGGCAACAGCGCGAGCAGTTCGTTCGGATCATGGCGCTGGCCGTCTGGATTGTTGGGATTGACGACCACGGCGAGATCGGCACCCACCAACCCTTCGAGATCAAAAACCTCTGCCACGTCCCAGGCTGCGGCCGCAAGAACTGCTGCGTACTCGTTATAGGTGGGCGCAAGAATCCGCGCCCTGCCGCACGATGAAAGATTCGGCAACAATTGGATGGCCGCTTGTGCGCCACCAAGCGCCACGATTGGCGCCTTGGTGGCATAGGCCTGATGAGCAGCCTGATGGAGGGACTCGATGTCGGATCGGGAGGGCAGCGCGCTCCAATGCCTTGGCTCAATCTCGCTCACCGGATAGGGCTGCCGATTGATCCCGGTCGAGAGGTCGATCCAGTCCTGCGCACGCCCGCCGAAACGCTGCACGGCGAGATCGAGATTGCCACCATGCTCGAGCATAGCCTTCTCCGTTATGCGAGAGCCATCATCGCAAGCGCGCCGGCCAACAGGACCATGGCGCGGACGTAGAGCTTCAGCCCTTGCCATATGTCAGCGGCAAGCGGATCGCGCGCGCCCTCGTTGAGCCAGGGTTCGTCGGCGGTACTTCCGTGATAGATGCGCGGCCCGCTGAGCCGCACGCCGAGCGCGCCGGCCATGGCTGCTTCCGGCCAGCCGGCATTGATCGAGCGGTGGCGGCTCGCATCCCTCACCATGCACGACATGGCATCCGAAGGCCGCCCGGCAACCAGCATGAACAGACAACCGGTGAGACGTGCAGGTATCAAATTTGCGAGATCGTCGATGCGCGCGGCAGCCCAACCGAAAGATCCGTGCCGCTCCGTGCGATGGCCGATCATGGAATCGAGCGTATTGATCGCCTTGTAGCCGATGATGCCCGGAAGCCCGAACAACGCCCCCCAGAACACCGGCGCGACGATGCCGTCGGAGGCGTTCTCGGCCAGACTCTCGATGGCCGCGCGCGCAATACCTGCCTCATCGAGAGCTGCGGGGTCGCGTCCCACGATGTGCGCGACCGCGGCACGTGCGGTTGCGATATCACCGGATTGCAGGGGATGCGCAACGGCGGCCACATAATCATAAAGCGAACGAAGTGCGACCAAGGGCCATACCAGGATTCCCAGCAGGACGATGCGGCTCCATTCAAAGGTGAGCGCGGCTTGAACTGACCATCCGATGCCGGCCGAAAGCCCAATCACGAAAAGCGCCACGACTGCGCCAGCAATCCGCCGGATTCCAGGCGGGTCGATGGACCTGTTGAAGCAAATATCGAGGATGTTGATCAGCCTGCCGAGCCAAGTGACGGGATGCCCCACGCGGGCGAACAGTGCGTCGGGCCAGCCCAACAGGGCGTCCACCGTCATCGCCACCACCATCGCTCCTGCAAAGCCCACGTATCGTCTCCCGTCCTGTCTGATCCTGATGCGCAAGAATTCTGCATCAAGGCAAGCCCCATCTCGCCTGATTTCGCCTTTGTCTTTATCGGAGAATGGTGATTACTGCTGGCTGAGCGGAGGACGTCATGGCCATCATACTCATCACGGGCGGCGCCCGATCAGGCAAAAGCCGGCGCGCAGAAGTCCGCGCGCGTGCCTTTCCGGGGCAACCCGTCTATTTCGCCACGGCAGAGGCGCTCGATGAGGAAATGGGCGAACGAATAGCAAAGCATCGCGCGCGACGCGGAAATGACTGGATCGAGCGCGAGGTACCGCTTGACCTCGTGCAGGCCCTAGCCGAGACAGATGGCGGTGGCGCAAGGCTGATCGATTGTCTCACGCTCTGGCTATCGAATTTGCTCCAGGCGGAGCGCAACTGGTCGCATGAGGCTTCACTGCTCGCTGACGCGCTTGCCCGCCAACGCAGTCCGGTCGTCATGGTCACGAACGAGGTCGGGCTCGGTATCGTGCCGGATAATGCGCTGGCGCGCGCATTTCGGGACGCGGCGGGCATCCTGAACCAGACGATTGCCTCCGTTGCCGACGAGGTCGAATTCGTCGTGGCAGGATTGCCGATGAAGCTGAAATAGTGCCGCGCTCGGCGGAGTTGCGACGCCTCGCCCGTTGTGCGAGTTGACGGTTCGAAGGTTGAAGACCTATGCATCATCTCGAGGTTCTCAGAAGCATCGTTACTGATCTGAGGATCGCCATCTCTCTCTCCACGATTCTACCTCTCGGGCCGGCGAAGCCGGTCAGCGATGGCGGTGTTGGCCGCGCGAGCTGGGCGCTGCCGGTAGCCGGACTGGTGGTGGGCCTTACCGGAGCGGTGGTCTATTCGATCGCGCGCGAGGTGGGTTTGCCGCCCGGCCCGGCCGCCATGCTCGCGGTGGCGGCCACGGTTCTTATCACCGGCGCGATGCACGAGGACGGCCTTGCCGATACCGCCGACGGGCTCGGCGGCGGTCGGACGCGCGAGCGGAAGCTCGAGATCATGCGGGACAGCCGGATCGGTACTTATGGCGGCTGCGCGCTTATCGTCTCGCTCATCTTGCGATGGAGCGCGCTTGCAACTATCGCCGATCCACAGTCGGTTGCGGCCGCGCTTTTGGTTGCACATGCGGCGGCGCGCGCCGGCTTGCCGGTATTCATGTGGCTGATTCCGCCGGCACGGTCGGACGGACTTTCAGCGGGGGCCGGACAGCCGCCGTGGCAAAGCGCTGCCATTGCTGTTGGTCTTGCGACCGCTTGCCTCGTTTGCGGTCTCGGGCCGAGCAAGGCGACGATCGGACTGATCTTGTTGTCGCTGGCCGGGCTGATATTGGCGCGGCTTGCCACCAGACAGGTCGGAGGACAGACAGGTGATATATTGGGTGCGTTCGAGCAGATTGGCGAGATCGCGATTCTGCTGGTGGCGGTAGCCCTCCTCCAGACGGAACTATGACCTTGACGATCTCATTCGATGAAGTTTTTCGCCGGCAACTGCGTGAGCTGTTCGTGTGGCGCCGCGACGTACGGCGCTTTCGTCCCGATCTGCTCCCGAGCGAAGCCATTGAGCGGCTCATTGAGATCGCCTGCCTTTCCCCGTCCGTCGGCCTGAGCCAGCCGTGGCGGTTCGTCATCGTCGAGGACAAGGCGAGGCGCCGTGCCGTGATCGAAGACTTCAAGACCTGCAATGCCGATGCGTTGCATTCTTATTCAGGCGAACGCGTGGCGCGGTACGCGACGCTTAAGCTTGCCGGCCTCGAAGAGGCTCCGGGTCACCTGGCCGTGTTCGCGGAAAAGGCAAGCGATATCGGGTATGGCCTCGGGCGAGCAACGATGCCGGAAACGGTCGAATATTCCGTCGCCGCGGCCATCTGCTCGATGTGGCTCGCCGCACGCGCGGAGGGCATTGGGCTTGGCTGGGTGTCGATCCTGAATCCGGCCCGCATCCACGAGATTCTCGAAGTGTCGGAGTCCTGGAAACTCATCGGCTATCTCTGCGTCGGCTACCCCCAGGCAGAGTTCGATCGGCCAGAACTTGAGCGGGCCAAGTGGGAATATCGGCGAGCGGCGAAGGAATTTACCACGCGACGCTAGCGCCCAGAATTTCAAGTTTCCACCCGGAGCCTTCGTCGCGTGTTAACGTCGTGTAGGTCAACCAACCAGGACTAACGACCTGGCGATTGGCCGAAGGCAACGTTAGATTCCTCTCGGCTAGATATTGGCCCCACACTGGTTTGTCTGGCACTGCAGACCCGGGCCGCGATGTTTTTCCAGAGAGAGAGAGAGAGAGAGAGAGAGAGAGAATTTCCAGTTCCGGACGGCTGTGTTCGCTCGCAATACCCCGTGCGCACCTAAGAAGCGAGAAACTCGTTCGGGTTGAGGCCCCGGATCGGCGCGACCGATGCGGCGCCTGTTGCTGGCTGCCGTCGAAACCGGTGGGCCTCGCGCTTAAAGCTAGGCGCTAACCGACATCGATCGCCCAGCAATGATGGGTAGAGCGCGTGAGAAGCCACCCGCAGCCATCTACCAGAGTACGCTCGCACGATGATCGATCAGTGTGCTCGCAATTCGACGGGAAAGAATAATACCCGGTCGCCACTTCAGCTGTACGAGGCCACAACTATTTGAATCAACGCACTTAGTGGTAATGCCATGCCTGTCCTTGACAAAACGCTTTTCTGCCGTCCCAGTATCGTTGCGAAGTAATAGGCCGGTGACAGACATCAACTAATCCGATGGGCCGTTCTGATTTAGCGATGGATTGGTGCGAGGACGCGGCCAACCCCTGAATTCATGGGCGTGAGTGAGATCAAATGCAAGATCTGCAAGCTGGCGCTCATACTCGCCGTAGTAAAAAATGCCCGGCCCCCTTTCGGCGGCCGGGCGGAAGTCAGTCTGGGAGGAGCGACGCTGTTACACATCGCACCAGCTTCCGTCGGCAGAGGGAGGGTGCCGACGGTTCATTTACGGCGAGGGCATTCGCCGTTAACTTTAGCCACGGGAAGGCCGATATCCGTTCCAAATGAAATCTGGCTTCGCTTCCTTCTGCTCTATTCAGGGAATTCGGCCCAACGCTGCGCGGGAAGGTCGACAACGGCGTCAGTTCTTCCCTCACGTAATCTTAGGACGGTCACCAAGATCATGCTTCTGAGATGGACCCACGGAAAAGAGGCTGTCCGTCAATGCTACACCCGCCGACTGATCGTCATCCACGACGGAAATGACGCCGAGTGGGTGCGGCCATTTGCACCAGACTATGCGCTTTTTCTATGCAGCATTCCGTAAAATTGGTGAAATCGATTGTTTTGATGGGATGCATCTATACTGTTGATACATAAAGACATGCGTTCAGCGGCCTTGATCTAAATCGCGTCGTTCGCGCCGGACGCTCTGATGACCCAGCGTAAGCTCTGGCCTCATAGCAATCTATTCTATCAAGACCTCGCGGTGGCCGACTTTTTTGCGCGGCCTCGGCCCTTTTCCCACCTGCAAGGCCCGCTGCGGGCTTGCGCTGCTTTTACGGATCAGCCAGGGCACGCCGCGGAAATCTCACAATTGCGCGTTTAGGGCTTCAATCGCGAAAGACCTCTGAGGGGGCGCGTTGGCCGACGGCTGGTGCGAAGGTAATCATCGAGGCTTGCACGGACACGGCTCGCAAACGGCGAGGCACCCGGCTCATCATGGCCCATGATTGTTTGATGGCCGACAAAGTCTCACTCGGCAACGTGGTAATTGCGACACTATTCTCAATCCAAGAATATCGCGCGGCCGTGCCCCGGGCCGACTAGACGCACATCATCGACAGCCTTCGAGCGGCACGTCATTTGCAAAGATGATGTTGGGCGTGGACACGGACGTTCACCCGTGCCGATGCCCGCAACCTCCAGGTTGCAGCCCGACGCACCTCTTGCTTCCCCCTTGCAAAGTGCGTCGGGCTTTTTCGGTCGTCAAGTTTCCACGCATCTGCCTATCCTCCGCGTGAATGCAAATTGGAACGCCTATGAACTATACGCGCGCATTTTCGGAGACGCCGAACGCCATGTCGGCGCCAATCATCGGATGCATGGCGATGTTCTCGGCGACCAGCGGCATTGCGGTCGCTGAGATTTAGTCCACTTCCTCCTGCGCCAGACGCAGCGGTAACGTTCACGGTGAGCAGGAAGCAGGGCTTGCGCCAGAGCGTAGCGACGCTGAAAAGTGCAGTTCCCTACTCGCTGAAAGGAGTGATCACCTTCAATAGTTCTTTCGGTAGCGTCCAATCCGATTAGAAGTGCACGCTGCTCCGTATCCGGATTTTTGTATCCGGGATGCGACAATGCAGCAGACAACCTGTCGGGGAGCCATCGAAAAACATTCCCAAATTGATAGTTTCCCGGTGATTTAGAACACTACCAACGACAACCTTGACGATCAAGCCCATTGGCTTTGAATCGCTGATCTCGCCGGTCATACTCCCTGACCCAGCGCAAAGTCCAGTTGGCGCTAGGCTGTTATGTGGCTAGGAATGGGGGGAACTCGAATATGCGATCGGATTTGGCTGACATCTACGGGCAAGACAAGCTCCCACGGTACACCAGCTATCCAGCAGCCCCGCACTTCTCTTCTGCAATCGGCGAGAAGGTGTATCGGCATTGGCTCAGATCGGTTTCGGCCCACCGACCCGTCTCGCTCTATTTTCACATACCTTTCTGTCGCTCAATGTGCTGGTACTGCGGATGCCATACATCGGTGGCCGAGCACGAGGAGCCGATCGCCGCGTTCGTCGCAGCTTTGCGTCGGAAGGCGCAACTAGTCGCGGACACGATAGAGAAAAGCCTGCCGGTCGCGCATCTGCACTTCGGCGGGGGCACTCCGACCATCATGGCTCCGCAACTGCTCGTCGATCTCGCTTACGACCTTGCGCTGTATCTTTTTCGTGGTTCCGGATGCCGAGATTGCCGTTGAGGTCGATCCGCGAACTCTGACCAACGACCTGACGCAGGCTTTAGAATACTGCGGGGTCACCCGCGCGAGCCTCGGAGTCCAGAGCTTCGACCCAAGAGTGCAGCGCACAATAAATAGATTGCAAAGCTTCGAGCAGACGGCCGCTGCAGTCGAAAGGCTTCGCCGGGCAGGTGTGCGGGGGATCAACTTCGACCTTCTCTATGGTCTTCCTTTTCAGACGGTAAGCTCTTGTCTAGACAGCATTGCCAAGTGCGTCGAATTGCGCCCCGACCGGCTTTTCGGTGTTCGGCTACGCGCACGTCCCATCATTCAAGAAGCATCAGCGCAAGATCGCGGAGGAGAGCTTACCTGATAGTGTCGAGCGACACGTTCAGTCCGAGACCATCGCAGAGGCCCCTCAGGACGCGGGGTATGTGCGCATCGGGTTGGATCACTTCGCGCTCCCAGACGATGCGCTCGCGACGGCGCAGCGCGATGGCCGATTGCGGCGCAATTTCCAGGGCTACACCGATGACGGCGCTGACACACTCATCGGCCTCGGGGCGAGCGCGATCGGTCGGATGCCACACGGCTTTGTCCAGAACGTGGTGGCCATCCGCGACTACCTGAACCGCATCGCGGAGGGCCGGCTAGCCACGGTGAAGGGTTATGCTTTCACCGAGGATGACCTTTTCCGCGCTGATATCATCGAGCGGGTCATGTGCGATTTGACCGTTGACCTGGAGCAGATATCCCGCATCCATCGTCGGGATCCACGGACAGCAGTCGTCGATCGCGCCCGAATCGACCGGCTTTTAGCCGACGGAGTCGCGACAATGTCTCAAGGTCGGCTAACCGTCAGCGAAGGATCGGAATTCCTGGTGCGTAGCGTCGCCTCAGCGTTTGATGCTCACCTTTCGCGGTCAACAGGCGTGCACAGTCGCGCGGTTTAAAGACCGAGAGGCCCTTAGACCATTTGTAGCTTGTCAGCAGCAGCTCGGACCACGAACGAGATCCATCGCATCTGGCTTTGGCTTCGTCCGCAGCGCATCGATCGTGTAGCTGTTGGCGCAGTATTCATGAAGATGCTGCGCCGTTGTTTCCGCCTCTATCTCGCGGTTGCATCGGGTCTTTTCGGCGCACAGTGCACACACCAGCGTCATGTCGCGCAGCACGCCCGGCTCCTTGCGCGCAATGGCCGTCTCGTCGATGCCGAGCGCCTTGAGTAGTCCCGACAGCTCATCAGCGCCGCGCCGCCCACGGTAAGTGAGGGTTTCGAGCTCGGTCGGTGAGACGCGAAGGTCGCGCGCGATGCAATCGAGCTCGGCGGCTCCAAGGGCGCGGAGGTCGGCGGTATCACGGAGCCGGCCGAGCCACTCCGAAAACCTGCCCATGAGCCTACCTCCGATCGATTCCTTTCTTATAGCCGATGCCACAGTACCCTCCCGGTACGGTTTGAGCACGTCAAGTATGCGGGGCGAATAGCCGACCGTATTGCGTCAGATCAAAATTGGAAGCATCCCGGGACGCGCAACGACGAGGCATTACGGTCGCGATTCCGACCTCAGCTCGACGCGGCGTGGAGCCTGCGTTTCGTCGTCGTCAGAAATCGCGCGCCAGGCGGCTCCCTCGAGATCGTCATATTGGCCGTTCTTGAGGGACCACAGAAATCCGAGCAGCCCGAACAGGCCGAGCAAGAGCGCCAGCGGCACCAGGAACACGATCACCTCCATCACAGATTCTCCTGCGGGAGAGGTCGCGCACGCAGCGCATTCAGCATCACCAGGATCGAGGAGCCCGACATCGCGGCGGCCGCGATCAGAGGCGTCACGAAGCCCAGAATGGCGATCGGCACGGCGAGGCAATTGTAGCCGACCGCGAGATAGAGGTTCTGCCGCATCAGGCGCAACGCTTTCCGCGAATGGTCTACCGCGGCAATCACCGGCGCGAGGCGGTTGCCGAGGAAGACGAGATCGGCCGTCGCCTGGCTCAAATGCGCCGCCGAGATCGGCGACATCGAGACATGCGCCGCCGCCAGCGACGGCGCATCGTTGAGCCCATCGCCGACCATCATGACTTTAAAACCCTGCCGCTTCAGTTCCCCGATCCGGGCGATCTTGTCGGCGGGCGTGACGCCGGCGCGCCATTCGGGGATTTGAAGCATCTCAGCCGCGGCGCGCACCGCCGGCTCGCGGTCACCGGAAACAATTTCTACCGCCACGCCACGCTTCTGCAGCGCCGCGATGACCGCGCGCGCGTCCGGCCGCAGGCTCTGGCAGACCGCGAACACATAACGTTTTTCACCACGCGCGAAGGCAACGACGGAAACCTCGGGATCGCGGCTCAGGAGTTCGTTCGCGAGATCATCGGCCTTGCAGAAAGTTGGACTTCCAAGCCTCACCTCTTCACCTTTAAGAACGCCGCGAACGCCCTGCCCCGGCTGTTCCGTGATCCCGGGCAGCGGCGATTTCGCGCCGGCCGCGCGCGCCAGCGCCGAGGCGACGGGGTGATGGCTCGCCAGCGCAAGCCGGCCCGCGAGCTCGAACACATCGGCGGGCACGGCCGCCGAGTTCACCACATCGAGCTCAGGTAACGTCAGCGTTCCCGTCTTGTCGAAGATGATACGGTCGATCTCGGCGACGCGCTCGATGGCATCACCCGAATTGAGCAGCACGCCAGCGCGGAACATCGCGCCCGACGCCACTGTCTGCACCGTCGGGATCGCAAGCCCCAGCGCACAGGGACAGGTGATGATCAGAACGGCGATCGCGGTGATAATGGCGTCATGGACGCTGGCGCCGGCGATCAACCAGCCGATCATGGTCAGGAAGGCCGTCGCGTGCACCACCGGTGCGTAGAGGCGCGAGGCACGGTCGGCAAGTTGCACATAGCGCGAGCGCACCTGCACGGCGTGATCAAGCAGCCGCTGGATGTCCGCAAGCAGCGTGCCCTCGGAGGCGGCGGAAACGCGCATGCGCAAGGAGCCGGAGATGTTGAGCGAGCCGGCGTAGACCGCACTGCCCGGCTTGACCGCCGCATGCGACGTCTCCCCCGTGATCAGGCTCTGGTCGATCTCCGACCTGCCGTCGATGACCGTGCCATCGATCGCCGAACGCTCGCCGGGCCGCAGCAGAACGATGTCGCCGGCCTTGACCGCTGCGGCCGGCACCACGGAGATCTCGTCTGGACCGACGAACTTGGTCGCCGTCTCGGCCTTCAGAGCGGCGAGATTGCCGGCCACCGCGCGGGTTCGCCGCTGCATGTTCTGTTCGAGATAGCGCCCGATCAGGAGGAAGGTGAGCAGCATGATCGCCGCGTCGAAATAGGCGTGCTCGGCATGGCCGATGGTCTCGACGATCGAGGTCGCGAGCGCCAGGATGACGCCGATGCTGATCGGCACATCCATGTTGACGTTGCCGCTGCGCAGCGCGTTGAAGGCGGAGCGGAAGAAGGGCTGACCGGCATAGGCCGCGGCCGGCAGCGCGATCAGCGCCGATATCCAATGGAAGAAATCGCGCTGCTCTGGTAGCATGTCGCTGACATTACCGGACCACACCGGGATCGACAGCATCATGACGTTCATGGTCGCGAACGCCGCAACGCCCAGGCAGCGCAGCAGGAAGCGGGAGTTCTCGGCCTCTGCCGCTTCAGCGGTGACAGCCTCGAACGGATAGGCCTTGTAGCCGAGCTCGACCAGGCAATCGATGAAGCGCGCCGGATCGAGCGCGCCCTCCTTCCACTCCAGCGCGACACGGCGGTCGGTCAGGTTGACGCGCGCCAGCGTCACGTCCGGGATGGCTGAAAGGCCACGCTCGATCTTCGAGACGCAGCCGGCGCAGCTGATGCCTTCGACAGCGAGGTCAATATGCGCCACTCCGGAGCCGAGATGCTTAACATAATGCGAAAAGTCCCGTGTCGCCTGCATGACGCGTTCCCCTAGTTCAGTACCACGCGGTTCCTAGACATGAACAGACGCCGGCCGTCGGCTTCGCTTTCCAGCACCAGATTCCATTGCCCCGGTCCGACGGCGCCGCCGCTGCCCCGATAAATGCCGCCTGTCACCTCCAACAGCGCGATCACCCGGTCCGCCCGCCGGTCGGTCGGCCGCTCCAGGCGACCGGTGAATTTCAGTCCGGTCAGCGCCTTTCCGCTCCCGTCGCGTGCCTTGACTTCCAGCGCCGTGTCCCCGTCCGCACTGCGCGCAAGATGCGCGTCCACCTTCCAGCTGCGTGCATCCTGCTCGCGTGCGGCGGCGATCTCCTTCTCATAGGCAAGGCTCGCCGCATAGGCGCTGTCGACCTCGGTGCCGGGCAGCGTCATGGAAGCAAGCCTTATCATGGTGAGGTTGACGCCGATGACGACGCCAAAGAACGCAAGCAGCATAAAAAGCACCTTGCGGCCGGTGAGCGGCTTTGGCGATGCACTGGCTCTGTTCACGACAGCTCCACTTGTTCTCATGGCGAGACGAAATTGTCGATCGCGGAAGCGACCTCGCCGAGACCGATATCGGTGATCCGGAATTTAGTCGGGATCGATTTTTCGGTATTCTTCTCCGACGGAGCAGTCACCAGCACACGCAATTCTGTGGTGCCGTCGCGCCCGAGCACGACCATTGGCCGGTCGGGCGTGATCGAATCGTCGCCCACTACGTGGAGAACGGCATCCTGCGGACCATCGACGTCGATCGTCACCACGCGGTCAAAACCGCGCTTGTTGAGCAAACGGACCGTGTAGGCGTTGCGGATCGAGCCGTCGCTAAGCTTCACCGCGACAGGGTTGCGATCGTGCAGCACGTTGATGTCGAGCAGCGAACGGGTGAGCAACGCATACAGCATGATCCCACCGACGAGTGCGATCAGCGCGGTGTAGATGATCGTGCGTGGCCGCACGATGCGGTAGATCGGCGGCTCGCCGGCCATCCGGCGCTGGATGTTAATGTCATTGTCGTAGCCGATCAGCCGAGTCGGCCCGCCGATCTTCTTCATCACGTTGTCGCATGCATCGATGCACAGGCCGCACTGGATGCAATCGATCTGCGGGCCATTGCGGATATCGATGCCGGTCGGGCAGGCCGCCACGCATTGATAGCAATCGACGCAGTCGCCGGCAGGCAGGCCGAGCGCCCGCAGCTCGTTCGCCTTCTTTACCGACATGCGCTTTTCGCCGCGGTCGTAGCGATAGGTGACGTTCAGCGCCCATTCGTCGGTCAGCGCCGCCTGGATACGCGGCCAGGGGCACATGTAGACGCAGACCTGCTCGCGCATGAAGCCGGCGAGCAGATAGGTCGTGGCGGTGAGGATCGCGATCCAGATATAGGCGATCGCCGGCGCCTGGAAGGTGACGAGCTCCTTCACCAGCGTCGGCGCGTCGGTGAAATAGAGCACCCATGCGCCGCCCGTCCACCAGGCGATCAAGAGCCAGATCGAATGCTTGAGCACGATTTCGGAGACGCGCCCGAGTTTTAGGGGATCGGCGGAAGCCGCCTTCCTCATGCGCTCGCGCCGGTCGCCCTCGATCAGGCGCTCGACCGCATAGAACAGGTCGGTCCAGACCGTTTGCGGGCACAGATAGCCGCACCAGATGCGGCCGCCGACCGAATTCATCAGGAATAGTGTGAGCGCGGCGATGATCAGGAGGCCGGTGAAGTAATAGACCTCCTGCGGCCACAGCTCGATGAAAAAGAAATAGAAGCGACTGTTCGGCAGATCGATCAGCACCGCCTGATCTGGGGCGCCAAGGCCGCGATTCCAGCGCACGAAGGGCAGCAAGTAGTAGACGCCCAGGCAGAACGCCATCAGGCCCCATTTGATCCGACGGAAGGTGCCAAAAACACTCTGCGGGTAGACGTTCTTGCGGGCCGCGTAAAGCGGCCCAACATCTTCGACTTGGTCGGGGTCTGTTTGGATGATTTTGTTCATGGGCCCGTGCTCTCTTAGTCTCCTCCCTCTCTGCCGGGTTGATCCAGCGCAAACCCAACGCCGCTTCCCTTTGCTCCGCTACTTGCCGCCGCCGAGCGTGTGGACGTAGACCGCCAGCGCCTTGATGGTGGACGGATCAAGCCGGCCCACCCACGCCGGCATCACGCCGGCCCGACCATTCGTGATGGTCTCACTCAGGGTCGCCTCGTCCGATCCGTAGAGCCAGATCTTGTCAGTGAGATTGGGCGCGCCGAGCTCCTGGTTGCCCTTGCCCGCCTCACCATGGCAGCTCGTGCAATTCTCGGCGAAAATTTTTGCGCCGGCGGCGACATCGTAACCCTGGCGCGTCGGCAAGCCCGAGAGCGAGCGCACATAGTTGGCGACCGTGCCAATCTCGTCCCGCTTCAAGATGCCATCCTTGCCGAAGGCGAGCATCGCGCCCTCATGGGTCTTGGTGTGACCCGAGCGCGCGCCGAATTGGATGGTCTGCACGATCTGGTCGAGCGAGCCGCCCCACAACCAGTCGTCGTCGTTCAGGTTGGGATAGCCTTTTGCGCCGGCGCCGCCCGAGCCGTGGCACGGCGCGCAGTTGTCGCCGAACGCGGCCTTGCCGCGGGCGCGCGCCAGCGTCAGCAGCGCCGGATCCTTTTCGATATCGGCGAGCGAAGCAGCACCCAGCGCAATCATCTTGTCGCCGCGGATCTTTTCCAGAATTGCAAGCTCGACGCCGACCGCGGCGCGCGTCGAATAGTTGAGCGCGCCCCTGGTGTAGCTCCACAGAAGCGGCCAGGCCGGGTACACCACCCAATAACCGATCGCCCACAGGATGGAGGCGTAGAAGGTGATCAGCCACCAGCGCGGCAGCGGTGTATTGAGTTCCTTGATGCCGTCCCACTGGTGACCGGTGGTGGTCTTGCCGGAAACCTCGTCAAGTTCGCTTTCCGCCATGACCTCTCAGTCCTCCCGCAACGGCATCCGAGATGCCTGGTCGAAAACCGCCTGGTTCCGCGGCCAAAGCGCGTAGATCACGATCGCAATGAACAGGCCGACGAAGATCGGCGTCCACACACTGGTGACGAGGTCCGACGCGATGTTGTGAACGATCAAGATTGCTTTCATCGTCCTGCCTCTCAGCGAAGATTGGCTTTTTCGTTGTAGAGCTTGAAGTCGACCAGCGTGCCGAGCATCTGCAAATACGCGACCAGCGCATCCATCTCGGTCGGCGCACCGGCCTTGCTGTCGAAATTGCGGATCACAGCTTTTGGATACCGTTTCCCGAACGCGTCGGTGCCGACACTATCCGGATCGGCCTGCGCCTTCAGGTCGGCGACCGCGTTCTTGATTTGCTCGTCCGAATAGGGCACCCCAACGATGCGGCTGGCCTTCAGGTTGTCGGCGACAACAGCGGTGTCGACCTCGGTCTGGGCGAGGAACGGATAGCCCGGCATCACCGACTGCGGCACAATCGCGCGCGGATTGGTCAGGTGAGTGACGTGCCACTCATCTGAATACTTTGCGCCGACCCGCGCGAGATCCGGCCCAGTGCGCTTCGAGCCCCACTGGAATGGATGGTCGTACATGCTCTCGGCAGCGAGCGAGAAGTGGCCATAGCGCTCAATCTCATCGCGGAGCGGCCGGACCATCTGCGAGTGGCAGAGATAGCAGCCCTCGCGGACATAGATATTGCGGCCTGCCAGTTCGAGCGGTGTGTAGGGCCTGACGCCATCGACCACCTCGATCGTGCTTTTCAGGTAGAACAGCGGCGTGATCTCGACCAGGCCGCCGATCGCAATCACAACCAGAATGCCCGCGATCAGGATGATGGAATTCTTCTCGAAGATTTGATGGCGGGTCCAAAAGGACATCCGATCGCTCCTTATTCCGCCGCCTGCAACGCGAGCTCTGTGCCGACGTCCGCCTCGCTTGCCCGCACCGTCATCCAGAGATTGTAGGCCATGATCAGCGCGCCGATCAGGAACAGCGCGCCGCCGGCGGCACGGATGACGTAGAACGGGTGCATCGCTTCCACCGTCTCGATGAAGGAATATTCGAGGAAGCCGAGCGAGGTGTAGGCGCGCCACATCAGGCCCTGCAGGATTCCGGAGACCCACATCGCCGAGATGTAGAGCACGATGCCGATGGTCGAGATCCAGAAGTGCCAGTTGACGAGCTTCAGGCTGTACAGTTCCTTGCGGCCCCACAGCCAGGGCACCAGGCAATACAGCGCACCAAAGGAGACGAAGCCGACCCACCCCAACGCACCGGAGTGAACGTGGCCGATGGTCCAGTCCGTATAGTGACTCAGCGAGTTCACCACCTTGATCGACATCAGAGGACCTTCAAAGGTGGACATGCCGTAGAAGGCCACGGAAACCACCAGCATGCGCAGCACCGGATCGGTGCGCAGCTTGTCCCAGGCGCCCGACAGCGTCATCAGGCCGTTGATCATGCCGCCCCAGGATGGCATCCAGAGCATCACAGAAAAAGTCATGCCGAGCGTCTGCGTCCAGTCCGGCAGCGCCGTGTAGTGCAGATGGTGCGGGCCGGCCCAGATGTAGAGGAAAATCAGCGACCAAAAGTGGATGATCGAGAGCCGATAGGAATAGACCGGGCGCTCCGCGCGCTTCGGGATGAAGTAGTACATGATGGCGAGGAAGCCGGCGGTCAGGAAGAAGCCGACCGCGTTGTGGCCGTACCACCACTGGAACATCGCATCCTGCACGCCGGCCCAGGCGATGTAGGATTTCGAGCCGAGCAGTGACACCGGCAGCGCCAGGTTGTTGCCGAGATGCAGCACGGCGATGGTGACGATGAAGGCGAGATAGAACCAGTTGGCGACGAAGATGTGCGGCTCCTTGCGCTTCACCAGCGTCATCACGAACACGACGAGATAGACGACCCAGACGATCGTCAGCCACAGATCGGCGTACCATTCGGGCTCGGCATATTCCTTGGATTGCGTCACGCCAAGTAGATAGCCGGTGCCTGCGATCACAATGAAGAAGTTGTAGCCGAGCACGACGAACCAAGGCGCGAGATCGCCCACGAGCCGCGTCCGGCAGGTCCGCTGCACCACATAGAACGAGGTCGCGATCAGCACGTTGCCGCCGAAGGCGAAGATCACCGCCGAGGTGTGCAGCGGCCGGAGCCGGCCAAAACTGGTCCAAGGCAGATCGAGATTGAGCAAGGGCCATGCGAGCTGGGATGCGATCAAGAGCCCGACGGCGAAGCCGGCGATGCCCCAGAACATCGCCATGAAGGAGGCAAATTTGATCGGACCGAGATTATAGTTCGGCTTCCCGCTGATCTCCTCCGGCGGCAGCGACGCGGGGCGGTCGAGATACCGATTCATGATGGCGAAGGAGGCGACGCCGCTCGCCACTGCAGCGAGCGAAGCATGAAACGCGAACGGCGCGTCCAGCGCCTTGGCGGCTGCGAACGCGCAGACGAAGGCTGCCATCGCGAAGAATAGCATCAGCCCGGCTTCGCCGTGGGTCATCCATTTCGTGGATTGAGTTTGCTGCATGTGTGATTCTCTTTGCATGGGCGCCTGCCCCGTCAGCCCGGGTCTCGCTGTGTTGTCCTTGATTGAGATCAACCCGATCAGCTACCCCCACGACCGGCGGGCATTTTGCACCCGCTCCAGCGGCTGCCTGAAGGAATCAGAATGGACGACGCTTGCGCGCTCCCGGTGTTGCCTGATGCGACCTTGGTGATTGGACACTGGCCCAAGCAAGAGCAGCGGCGAAAATCATGAAGACCGAGATGACGGCTGCGGAAACCAAGAGCGCATCGGCGGGCATGACGACCTCCATTGAAGCTGATGCGAATATATCGCCGTTTCAACAGAGGCGTCTTTGATCTTGATCAAACTAGGACAAAAGAACCCAACGCGACGCGCTTCAACTTATGCCCGCAGACAAGGCTTCGGCGCGCGGGGTATCCAACAGGACGACGCCACTCGCAAAGGTTTGGATCACACCATCACGTTCGAGCTTCGAGAAGGTACGGCTCACCGTCTCGATGGTGAGCCCCAGATGATCCGCGATGTCCAGCCTTTTCATCGGCAGCGGCATAATTTCTCCACCACGTCCAATTCCACTCAGTCGGTCGCGCCAGCCGATCAGGAAGCTCGCTATCTTCTCTTCGGCGGAGCGCCGTCCGAGCAAGACCATATGTTCCTGTGCCCGGGCCAGCTCGCGGCCCGCCAATTCAATCATGCGGCGCAGCAACTGCGGCCGGTTCTCGGCGAATGTCGCGAACGACTCCTTGGAGAACTGACACAGCGTGACACGGCCGATCGCGTCAGCGGAGAATTCGTGGCGCGGCAAGCCGGGGAGCCCGAGGAAATCGCCTGGCAATGCAAAACCGACGATCTGCCGCCGGCTGTCCGGCAACAGCTTGTAGAGGCGCAGGGTACCCGCATGCACGCTGAAGAACGACGTTGCTATGTTTGCCTGTGCGAACACGGTGGCGCCTGATTCAAAACGAACATGCCGCGACAGCTGCGCCAATTCGCGCAATTCGGTCTTGTCGAGCGCTGCGCAGATGGCAAAGCCCCTCGCCGTGCAATCGTGACACAATCGACAACGCGTTCCTTCCCCCAAAACCGAAATCTTCACACGTCCCTCCGATTGCCGCCTGCAGGCGCCTCATGGGCGCGTTTCCCTGCCGGTCGATGCAGTGTAGCGTCCGTAGGGATGAGGTGTTGTTGATGCAGATCAATCGCCGGAGACGCCCTGAAGCTGCGTCGTTCCGCGCCCCGCGTAGGTCGTTAAGGGCGCGAGCTCGAGCTTGCCACTGAGATCCACGGCACCTCGCTTGACGCGCTCCAGATCGAGGCGCCCAGCTATCGCTGGTCTCGGGCCTGCTGCACCATCCCCTGAACGGACAGTCAGCCTGCTCGTACCGGTGGTCAGCATCATTATCAAGGCCTGACCAAGCCCGCAGCTAGCCAGCTCCCACTTAAGCTGCCTGTTGAACAGAGCAAGATCGCCACGAAGAAACCCTCCCTGAAGCCGATTCTTAAACCCTCCCTCCCTCCCATCGCAGTTATCGCAAGATCCGGCTGGAGCCTGCGCAACAGCCAGGTCGCCCCGAAGGCGGCGCGGGCACCGGCCATGTGATCGTTGCGCCGCTGGACGATGACTTCAGGATCGACGCCAATTCTGGCGGGCCCGCCGCGAAGCGTGCCGCTTCGCAAAATGCGGTCCTATGAGGAAAACGCCCTCGGCCAACTCGTTCGCCGTCAAGGAGGTGGCTGGGTGTTACACTATGATTCCTCACTCCGCCTGGCCCACGAAGTCCGATTCATTGCAAGGACGAGCGTTCGCTCCCGGCGAATATGTCTCGATCGGCGGTCTGATCGGGTCACCGCCCTGCGGGGTCCGCGAGGGAGCGGAAGGCGGCAGTGCCGTTCCACCTCACCAATCCGAATTGTGGAATATTGTGTTGGTTTGGACTGTCCGGATCAATCCAATCTCGGATTTCGTGTTGGAGTCACCAGCCGCGTGTGCGACTATCCTTTCGAGGCCATGCTGCCGATGGTGCCCAGTCACCCTGGCGTTGTACTGGCTGATCGACCGCGCAGCACCTCTTGGGAGAAACGACCGATCAAGACATGCCTGGCGAGCACCCGATTCGCGCTCATCGAAGTGCTGCGAACGTTTGGCTGCGTTGCTCGAAATCGACTGAACTCTGGCCCCCGGAGAGGGAAGGCCGCTATAGAACCCACACGAACCAATGCTCTACCAGACATCGCAGTTCAACACGACAATCCAGATGGCCCACATTCGCCGCCGGGTTACTTCGGAGGATGGCGCGCCCGATCCGAACGAGCCGCTCAACTCATTGACCCTCAAGCGACTGCTGGTCATACGCGGCACTGCTGCGATCAGACTCGGTCAGCGTCCGCCGTGGCGCAATCCTGCAGCGCCCGCATCACGTCCTTCCGCGAAATAATGCCGGCAAGCCGCTGCTCGCTGTCGAGCACTGGCATGCTGCGGAGTCGGTGGTTGACCATCAGCTCCAGCACGCGGGTCAGCCTGGTTTCGGGAGCGACATAAATGAATTCCGCTGTCATTAGATCAACGGCAGTCCGCTGCATCAGGTCGCGGTAGCGCGGGATGATGCGCGCCGGCGTGAAAACGAAGCAGGACAGGTAGTCAAACTTGGAGATGACGCCGACCACCTGCGATCCGTCCATGACCGGATAGGCATTGAAATCTTGCTTCTCGAAGAGATCGCCGAGTTCGCACATCGTCATATCGCGCGCAACCGTCCTAGGCTCGCGCGTCATGTAATCGGCAACCGTCTGCTCGAGAAACTTGTACAAGGCGAAATCCTCGCTGTCGACGGCGCCACTTCAAGCACGCGGAGCGGCCGCGCATATTGAGCGAGGTCAAACGGATGAAATCAGCGCGATCGTACATATTTTCTCGCCCTTGAGTGCGGCCGGGCATTCGGCCCATAATCGGGAAAATCTCAACCGAATCCGCGCTCCGGAATTGGAAAAGGACAATTGAGCGGCATAGCCCCCTTCCCGTGTGACGACGGCAGCCACGATCAGCGCTTTCGGCTGGGTGCCGAGGGCGCTGGCGTCGGCGGCTGGGATATCGATCTGTCCACCAGGGAGTTGTTCTGGTCGAATATCGCGCGAAAACTGTTCGGCGTTTCCAATGCCGCTGCGGTCAGCTACGACCTGTTCCTTTCGCTGCTCGAGCCTGAGGACCGCGAGCGAACCGAGCAGGCGATCTCCCGTTCACGCGAGACCGGCGCCTCGTTTGACCTCTCCTACCGGCTAAGACGCGAGGACGGCGGCAGCCATTGGGTCCGCGCCCGCGGCAGCGTCATCAGGAACAAGGATGGCATTCCGTCCCACCTTTCCGGCGTCGTGCTCGACCTCGAGGAGGAGAAGCGGCTCGAGGAGGACCTGCGCACGCGCGAACGGCACCTGCAGTTGATACTGGAGACCATCCCGGACGCGATGATCGTCATCGACAGCCGCGGCATCATGCAGTTCTTCTCGAGCGCGGCGGAACGCCAGTTCGGCTACGTCCAGAGCGAGGCAATCGGGCAGAATGTCAGCATCCTGATGCCCGAGCCCGACCGTTCACGCCATGACGGCTATATGGCGCGATACGTCGCCACCGGCGAACGGCACATCATCGGCATCGGCCGCATCGTCACCGGTCAGCGCAAGGACGGCACCACCTTCCCGATGCACCTGTCGATCGGCGAGATGCAATCCGGCGGCATGCCCTATTTTACCGGCTTCGTCCGCGACCTCACCGAGCATCAGCAGACCCAGGCGCGGCTGCAGGAATTGCAGTCCGAGCTCGTCCACATGTCACGGCTGAGCGCGATGGGAGAGATGGGTTCTGCATTGGCACATGAGCTTAACCAGCCGCTTGCTGCCATCAGCAACTACGTGAAGGGCTCGCGCCGGCTGCTTGCCGCGAGCCCCGATCCGAATCGCGCTAGAATCGAGAACGCGATGGATCGCGCCGCGGAACAGGCGATCCGCGCCGGGCAGATCATCCGGCGGCTGCGCGATTTCGTCGCCCGCGGCGAATCCGAAAAGCGCGTCGAGAGCCTTTCGAAGATGATCGAAGAAGCCGGCGCGCTTGGCCTAGCCGGTGCGCGCGAACAGGACGTGCGGATCCGCTTCAGCCTGGACCCGCAGCATGACCATGTCCTGGTCGACCGCGTCCAGATCCAGCAGGTGCTGGTCAATCTGTTCCGCAACGCGCTGGAAGCCATGGCCCAGTCCGCACGGCGCGAGCTCATCGTCTCTAACCGGCCGATCGACGGGGACATGACCGAAGTCTCGGTGTTCGACACCGGTCACGGATTCCCCGAAGATGTGGAGAGGCACCTGTTCCAGACCTTCTTTACGACCAAAGAAACCGGCATGGGGGTCGGGCTGTCGATCAGCCGCTCCATCATCGAGGCCCATGGCGGCAGGATGTGGGCCGAATCCGATCACGCAGGCGGCACGACGTTTCGCTTCACCCTGCCGGCGGCACCCAACGAGAGTTTGACAGATGGCAACTAGAGGAAATGTCTACGTCATCGACGATGATGAGGCGATGCGTGACTCGCTGCACTTCTTGCTCGATTCCGCGGATTTTGAGGTCAGTCTGTTCGAGACGGCGCAGAAATTCCTCGATCACCTTTCCACCATCGAATTCGGCTGTGTAGTCTCGGACGTCCGCATGCCCGGCATCGATGGCGTCGAGTTGCTAAAGCGCCTCAAGGTGAGCCGCGCCTCCTTGGCCGTCATCATCGTGACCGGCCATGGCGACGTCCCCCTCGCCGTCGAGGCGATGAAACTCGGTGCGGTCGATTTCCTGGAGAAGCCGTTCGAGGATGACCGCCTGGTCGCGATGATCGACGCCGCGCTCCGGCAGGCTGAAGCCGGCGCCCGCGACGAGGCAATGACGCAGGACATCGCCGCGCGGGTCGCCTCGCTGAGCCCGCGCGAGCGGCAGGTGATGGAGGGATTGGTGGCTGGCCTATCCAATAAGATGATCGCAGGCGACTACAATATCAGCCCGCGCACCATCGAGGTCTACCGAGCCAACGTGATGACCAAGATGCAGGCTTCGAGTCTTTCGGAACTCGTCCGCCTCGCCATGCGAGCCGGGGCGCTTAAAGATTGAGCTGAATCAAGTCGGGCCCGCTGGAAGGCCTTATGGATGCTCTGATCGACCGCATGGCTGATCAGAAAGCCGCATAAAGCCTGTGATGCCCTCACCTAACAGAACGCCCCTTGTCTACGTCGTCGATGATGACACCGATGTGCTCGGATCGCTGCGCTTTCTCCTGGAAACCGACGGTTTTTGTGTCCGCACTTTCCGCAGCGGCGAGGCGCTCCTGAACGCCATGACTATGGGCGGCGCCGATTGCTTCGTGATCGACTACAAGATGCCGGGCATGAGCGGCATCGACCTTGCCAGTCTCTTGCGCCGGCGCGATATCGATACGCCGATCATCCTGATCACCGGTCACCCCGACTCGTCCATTCCGGCCAAAGCAGCAGGCGCCGGTATTCGCCATGTGCTGGTCAAGCCGCATGTCGAGGACAGCCTTTCCTCCCATATCTGGGACGCGATCAACACGGAGCGGCCCTCGGCGTCCTGAAAACCGGCACACAGCTCCGGGATTCTACTTAAGGCATTGCCCCTAAGGCATGAAGCGAAATTTCCCAGCCGTTTTGTTCCACTTACCAATTCGCCATCCGCTGCACAGGAGATGGCTCATGCTCACACGATCGATCGCCCCGTCCCTCAACGTCAACCGAGCCGCTCCCGGCGCGTTTGGGCCTGTCGAACCGTTTTTTGGCCTCACAGGCCATGCTGGCCTGATCGCCACGGAGTTCACCTACCGCAAGGACGAGGAAATCTACGGTGAGGACGAGCCGGCGGAGTATGTTTACCAGGTCGTTCGCGGCGCGATGCGCACCTACAAGCTGCTGTCCGACGGACGTCGTCAAATCGGCGCGTTCCATTTGCCTGGCGACGTGTTCGGGCTAGAGTCTGGCACCAAGCACCGCCTGGCCGCCGAAGCCATCATCGACAGCACCGTGCGCCTGGTGAAGCGCCGCAGCCTCGAACATGCGGCCGGCACCGACGTCCGGGTCGCCCACAAGCTCTGGACCATAACGGCTGATGACCTCAAGCGCGCCGAGGAGCACATCCTGCTGCTTGGTCGCAAAAGCGCGATGGAACGAGTCGCCAACTTCCTCCTGGAGATGGATCGCCGCCTTACGGTGGCCGGCACGATGGCGCTCCCGATGTGCCGCCGCGACATCGGCGATTATCTCGGGCTTACGCTGGAAACGGTGTCACGTGCCCTGTCGCAATTGAACGACGAAGGCGTGCTGGGCTTTTCCGGTGCCCGCCAGATCGTGCTGCGCAACCACCAGCGCCTGCGCAACATGGATATCTGATCGGCCTCATATGGCGAAGCCAAGTCGAGCGAATTCAGGTTGGCCGATGTGAATAAGCAGTCGCTCCAACCTGAAGCGTTCCGGCGTGTTGACAAAGATCCAGTGATGCCGGGCGTGAGGCCAAAACAATGCGCAGGCTATAGATGTCTCCAAACGAAAGTTTCGCGAGATGCATGGCGTTCCCGATTGGACGTTGCATCCGACCGGGTCGAGGTAACGGGAGCGCAGCCGACGGGAGATCGCAATTGAACGCGATCGCCGCCTCGCGTCCGCCCGCTTGGTCCGCGAGCAGGGGCTTGATGTTGCACCGCCTGCCGAGACCTGGCCACTTACCTTGCGAGGTAACCGCTAATGCCTGTCCGAAAATATAAGGACTTGCTCGGTCCTAATGAAAAGGCGTGATTGCGGGGCGACTGGGATTGCGGGTTCATGGAGTGGGAGAAGCTAGAGGCGCTTTGGAACGCCGGTGATAAGAAAGCCTTCGTATGGTGGCCGGGAATGACTCTGCCCAAGTCTCTATGATCAACCGATCACGACCTTTTCGGCTCGACTACGTCCGGTCCTGCGGTCTACACCGATTTCATAGCTGACGCGGTCTCCTTGCTTGGGCGTTACACCGGGCAACAAGCTGCTCACGTGGAAGAATAGGTCTTCACCGCCAGTATCAGGCGCTATAAAGCCGAACCCCTTATCGTCCTTAAACAGCTTCACCTTGCCTTTGGGCATGTTCTTCTCTCCGAATCACATAAATTAACGGCGTATCAGATCATTAAACTCGACAGACCTGCTCGCCTCAAGTGATTTGCGGAATTAGGATTAGCTTTAGTGCGTCAACTCCGCCGCGTTGAGCCGTGGTAGCAGCAATGCAGCCGACAGTTTCTGAGACGCCTTTCGACAATGGCACCCGCCGGATAGGCGCAGCGATCTTCCAGCGCGAACAGATCGCCCTGTCTCAGGCGAACGACGACGGTTCGCTCGCGAGACGAGGAGCAAAAGCGTTCTCCGGCCTGATCTCACGCGACCAGGCAAGAGCATGCCAGTCCGGATGCGCATCGCCCGTTCGCAAATCGACCGACACTTCGCCGGTTCCGGTTCCCAAAGTCTGCAACACTCGACTCAACAAACCCCACCGAGATGGATCGAGAGATTTCGTCCGGCGCCTCGTTCACCTCGATCGTTTGGGCGTTGCTTCCGACAAACTCCAGGATCGTTTTCTCGCCATCACGCCCATCTCCTCGACAAGCGAGAAATTCACGCAACAGGGCTCCTCCTTTCCAAAGCGGGTGCATTTGATCCAGAAACGCATCGGCGCTCCCTGTGAAAAAAGACGCCGGACATCGGCGATTGCCTCGGGATCAGGACGCCGCCCGCAATTCACGGGCAGCGGCGACCATATTGATGAGCGCGGGACGCACCTCATCCCATCGGCGCGTTTTAAGGCCGCAATCTGGATTGATCGAGAGCTGCGCATCGGAAAGCCGCTGCCGCGCCAGCGCAATGAGGTTCTTCATCTCGGCCGCGTCCGGCACGCGCGGCGAATGGATGTCGTAAACGCCGGGTCCGATCTCGTTCGGATATTTGTAGCTCTTGAAGGCGTCAAGCAGTTGCATCTTTGACCGCGACGTCTCGATCGAGATGACGTCGACATCCATTGCCGCGATCGCATCGATGATGTCGTTGAACTCGGAATAACACATATGGGTGTGGATCTGGGTCTCGTCGGCCACGCCCGACGAGCAAATGCGGAAGCTGTCTACGGCCCAGCCGAGGTAGGTCTTGCATTGTGACTTGCGCAGCGGCAATCCTTCTCGGAGCGCAGCCTCGTCAATCTGGATCATCATCGCGCCGGACCTCTCGAGGTCGATCACCTCGTCACGGATCGCTAGCGCGATCTGACGGCATGCTTCGCTCCGTGGAATATCATCACGGACGAACGACCAGTTCAGGATCGTCACCGGTCCTGTCACCATCGCCTTCAGTGGCTTCTTGGTCAGCGATTGCGCGTAGCGCCACCACTCCACCGCCATCGGCTTCGGCCGGGAGACATCACCAAAAAGGATGGGCAGCCGGACACAACGCGAGCCGTAGGACTGAACCCAACCATGCTTGGTGAATGCGAAGCCGGACAGCTGCTCGCCGAAATACTGCACCATGTCATTGCGCTCGAACTCGCCATGCACGAGAACGTCGAGACCGATGTCTTCCTGCCTGCGCACCGCGCGTGCCGTCTGCTCTTTGAGAAACTGCTCGTGTTGTGCGTCGCTCATCGTTCCCCGCGCATGGGCCGCGCGGGCTTTGCGAACTTCCGCCGTCTGCGGGAACGATCCGATCGTCGTCGTGGGAAATGTCGGCAATCCGAACCGCGCGCGCTGAACCTCGGCGCGCCGGGCGAAAGAACTGCGACGACGCCGCATGCCGTCATCGATTGCAGCCATTCGCTTGGCGACGTTCTCATTGTGAACGTTGGGCGACGTTTCGCGCGTGACGGCCGCGCCTTCTGAGGCCGCAAGTACATCCGCCGCTTCCTCCCAGCCTTTAGCCAGCACGCGTCCCAACGTTGCGAGTTCTCCGATCTTCTGGACGGAGAAAGCAAGCCAGCTTTTCACATCGGGATCGAGATCGGTCTCGAGATCGAGGTCGATCGGACATGAAGCAGCGAGCATGAGGGTGCAATCTGCACGCGGTCCTCGCCAAGCTTTGCGACGGCAGGTTCGAGCCGGTCGAGCACCGCTGGAAGGTTCGAACGCCAGACATTGCGGCCATCGACGACGCCGAGAGAGAGGACAATATCCCTTCGAGCGTCGGCAACAATCGGGCTCAACTGCTCTGGGGCGCGGACCAGGTCGATGTGAAGGCCCGCAACCGGCAACGTCAAAGCGGTTTCCAGGTTGTCGCCGATCGTTCCAAAATAGGTAGCGAGCATGATCTTGAGGTCGGGAACCTTCTTGGCCAGGTGGGCGTAGGTCCGGCGCAGCGCGTCGCGTGTAGCGTCGTCGAGGTCCAGGACCAGACATGGCTCGTCCAGCTACACCCACTCGGCGCCCCTTAGGGTGAGTTCGCGGAGAACATCTACATAGACCGGCAGCAGCCTATCGAGGAGCAACAGCGGATCGAATGCAGGATCTGCGCTCTTGCCGAGCTTCAGAAAGGTGACCGGACCAACCAGCACCGGGCGCGTCTGACGACAACCCAGGCTTTTCGCCTCTTCATACTCCTCGATCGGCTTGCGAGAGGAAAGCGTGAAAGTCTGGTCCTTGTGAAATTCCGGCACTATGTAGTGATAATTGGTGTCGAACCATTTGGTCATCTCCTGCGCTGCGGCGCCGTGCTCGGCGTGACCGCAATTCGCATCATGGTCATCGCGCTGTGCGCCCCCGTGCCATCGCAAAGTAGGTCTTGAGCGAAACAGGGCCTGCGCTCCAACCGTAAATTTCCGGAATGGCACCGACCATCACGCTGGTATCGAGCACATGGTCATAAAGCGAGAAGTCGTTTGAAGGAATAACGGTTACGCCGAGCGATTTCTGCCGCGCCCAGTTGGCGGCGCGAAGCGCAGCCGCAGCCTCAAGAAGCTGCGTCTCGTCAGACTTTCCGGCCCAATAGCTCTCGAGCGCGAGTTTGAGTTCGCGGCGCGGACCGATGCGCGGCGTGCCGAGGGTAGCGACAGGAATCGAGAGAAGAGACATAGCTTCAACCCTATGTTGGGAGCAAAGGCCATGGCGGACGCGTGCAGAAAAAGCCGCCGAAGCGGCAACTGCTTGGCGCACCACCGGGACACCCCGCCCGTGGACGAATATGTTGTCGGGCCAGGTCTCCCGGCTCGCGGGTCGTCGCTGCTATCCGGCCTTCCCGAAGCCGCGTGGCTTCAGTGACTTCTATTGGACAGCGGCTCGCCGCTTACAGTTGCGGGGGCAGCGCCGGCATCGCACCGGCTTCCCTCTTAGCTCCGGATCAATCCGGAGAGCCTCGACATCTCCGATTACCTGCAAGAGGGCCGTTCCGTTCGGTTCTCGGGAGCGATCGTCTGGACAACGGAGGCATCTAGCGCCTCGTCGTCGTGCGGCCCGATCGTCGCATAGAGTTCGGCGCGCGTCTGGATTCGATCGACAATCTTGTGGGTGCCGTGGTCGCGCGATCGCAGCTTACAGATCTTCCTGCGCCTTGTTAGCCACCCGCAGCGCAGACACCGGCCAGATCACCATTGAATAGTTACCTCGAATTCTGCCACCGCAAAGCAACGGCGTCTTGCCGAAGGCGGTCATGTTGGCGAGCAGCGGCACGCCCGGCATCCGCTCGGCAAAGGCAGGAACATTTCCGCGGTGTTGAGCGCGCCGGGAAAATCGGTAGGCGCCCGCCTCCAACTCTGCACGCGCTTATGTGCTGTATCGCGAGGCACACCCATATCTTTGCCGAAAGTACTGTCGCATCGCCGTACCCATGCAGTGACGTAGCCATTGCCCGAGGGTTGCCCACCTGCGCGCATCTCTATCCCCTGCATCCGCTCCGCGACCACCTTGGCCAAAAACGCCCGTTCAGGCATGACTGCCGCATCACCTTTCAGGCCCTTGCTTGAAAGTTACGGGCAACCCCGATCTCGTGGCCTTCGAGCGGCATGTCATCCATTCCGTCGTCTGCGGACTTGAACCATCCACCGTCGCACTCCGAAAGGACCATTTTGCCTGCGCCATATTCCGCGTGACGCTTCGCCAGGTGCAGGCCTTGGAGCAGACATCGGCAGTGCTTGCGGCTTGGCTGTCGGCCTGGGACGAGCTCGGTCCGGTGGACGCCGACGACCCATCGATGCGCTACATTGACATTCCTATCGGCCTGTAGCTGCTCAAGATTCTGAATTCGCAGTGTACGTTACATACAGACTATAATAGATCACCGAAACCCGTGACGAGTGTCGCCGAGATGACCATCCCGCCTGAACAACGAAGGGAAACGGTGACCTCCCTAGGCATCCGGGCTTATCGCGGTAGACCGACCGATGCGTTGAGCTGCACGCTGCGTCCAGTTGATCATCTTTGCACAAAAGATGCGACACATGCGCAAAAATCACCGCCAAACGGCGCAAGAACTCGAGTATTCGATCATTTGTTCGCGCGACTAGAGACGACTAAAAGGGCATCTCGTAACACTGATGTTCTCACAAGCTTGGAGTTCTCGGTGAGTGATCGATCTACTCATCTCGATGCTCCTTCAGCGGCCCCTTGGGGCGTTTCCTCCCTGACTTGGCCGCGCGTAACATTCGCGCGGCCTTTTTTCTGCCTCCAGCAAGAGATTGACTTGCAGGATTCAATGGGCTTTGAACGCAAAAACGCATGGTGCGAGTAGGTTCTCGCGCAGATACAGGGTCATTAGCCCCTTGGCGAAGAGTCGTTCGTAAATGCCGGCGTACGGTCACCCATCCAATTTTCGATTTGATTTCGCGAATAGGACGCCTCCGCAAGGCCGGCGATTGACGTCTTCGTAATTGTAATAAGCTGCCTTCGCGTCTTCGGGCGAGCGGCTCTGCAAGAAAGGTTGCGGTCGGGTATCTTCAAGCGGACTCCAGAGCGTCGCTCATGTATATCGAGTTCACGAAATCGGCCACATCGAATCAACCGTGAGCCGCCAGATCCGTCGGAATACTTCCAGACGACCAATTAGTTGCGCCGTGCTTTGTCATCTGAGACCGTCGGTCTCATCCGTCTGTCATACCGTTCCGCTAGGTCCAGCAGCCTTTTTCTGGTGAAAGGGTCTGCCTTGTCCGCTAGATCGCGAATGATCTGGGCCCGGTCGTTTAAAAACTGCTCATCCACGAAAACACCTATCCAGTGCAAGTTTCCGTTTTTTCTTAGCACTCAGTCGTTTGGTTCTCATCGGCTTTCCTTCCCTGCACCTTGGATCCACCCATGACATTAACGCTCTGAGGGGTGAGGCCGAGACGGTTCGTCATAGGATTTCGGAATCGACCAAGGCACGCGCCATTTCGACACGCTTGGCACCACCCTTGGGCTTCACGGCGTCCCTGCCACGCTGAAGGAAGCCTCCGGCGTTCCGCCAGAAGCAAGGCATGGGTCTGGCCTGTGTGCGCGCAACCGCATCTAAGTAATAATTCCCATGGCCACTGACCGGCACTGTGTTTGCCGAATCCGAGGCAGACGTTGCCAACGCTATCTCCGGCCAGGATGACGTCGACGATGCGTGTCGTAATAGCCTCGTACGCTGTGCCCCGGCGACACGACGTCCCTCCACTGTCCACCGCTGCAGCATTGGATGGCGACACGTTCAAGAGGCTGCTCCGAACTGTGGCTCATTTTAGATCCCGGTCGATCGCTCGCCCCGTATCCCTGCAGCCAATGATTCCTAGGGAATTCGAGAGAAAACCGTCAATGGTAGAGGGAAGGAAGGATCTTGCCTCTCCAAAATTGGAGAACTACGCACAAACGTTAGTCGTCGCGCAACCATCTCTGTCGCTAATTCCCATCGCAGCGTCCGGGGATTGCTCACGAAGGCTCCTGGTCCGACGCGGGCAGATCCAGCAAACCAAACGGGATCCAGGCCAGAAAAGGCCAGAAGAAATAGAAGGATGCGACCGCTCGATAGGGCGCGGTCGAGTAAACTTCGTCGCGCGAAAGCTCAGCCGCAGCACGCTTGTTCATCCTGTAAGCAGTGAAGTCGATGATTGTTGCCGACGTGTCTGTCACTTGATGCTTCCATGCTACTCTAGCGTCACACCGAATTCTAATGAGAAGTTTGTCAACTCCGCTAATGCGCTTCTGCCGCGCGCCTGTCTCCCGCGACTCGGTGCCACATTTAAGCCGCTCGCAACCAGCGAAGCCATTTGTGGTCGGCCTCCCGCCGCGCCTTGAAGTGGTCGACGCATTTGTTCGAACAAAGGGCCGTTCGCCAGCAGTAGTAGCGGATCAGCCCGAACTTTCCGCCGCATATCGCACAGCACCTCACTGGACCGTAGTAGGGAATATGGGAGCTGTTGCGCATTTTCGCCTCCTATCGGCGTTAGGTGGATAGCCCCTGCACTTTCTTCGCCTCAGCACCACGCCCGCACGTGAAATGCCGCGTCGGCGATGCCAAGTCTCGCGGTAGGTACGGGCGCTGGGGGCAAGAGTTTGACCCTGATGTGCGCCTCCCTGGTGAAGCGACGGCTCAATCGGCGTCCTTCGCTGAGATTTCCAATCTGTAACGAATATTTTCGTCTTGATTGATGCAATGAGCGGAGCGTTGACGGTTAAATCCTGCGCTCGCACGCGTTTCTTCGACCGATTTCAACAGGCCTTGCTGATGGGGTGCGTGTGCTAGCACTCGCCCCGATCTCGTCGCTGCCACCTCGTGCTTTGCGGTGTCAAAGGCGGCAATCCGATTTTTATCTCCAGCTGCTCGAAATGCATGGTCACTGTGGGCTGGGTGAGATGCCGATTTTGCCGCTGCCTAGGCGAATCCGAGGTGTTCGCGCTCCTTAGAGAACGTGCGGAGACGTTTAATGGTGGCTACACGCACCAAGCGCGTCCTCAAGCCTGCGCATCGGCAGAATCCCTGATGGCGGCATAGATTTGGTCAAGATCTATCGCCGTGACGCAATAAGGCGGCATCACATAGATCGTGTTGCCGAGCGGCCGCAGCAGCAGATTGCGGGCTTTAAAGAAAGCCTGAAGCTTCGGACCGATGCCCGCGAGATAGCCCGCATCATTCGTTTTCAGATCGAGTGCTGTAATGGTACCAGTTTGACGGATGTTTGCAAAGCGAGGGTCGGCGCGGAATGGCTCAATTGCCTGCTCTTGCATCGTGGCGACCGATGCAACACGTTGGCGAGTTTCCTGATCTTGCCAGAGATCCAGGTTGGCCTTTGCGGCGGCGCAGGCTACAGGATTCGCGGTATATGAACTCGAATGAAAGAACGTACGCGTACGATCTTTCGAATAGTGTGCGTCGAAAATATCTGCGCGGCAGAGTGTCACGGCGAGCGGAAGCGCCCCTCCCGTAAGTCCCTTCGAATAGCAGGCAATATCGGGCGTGACATTGGCCTGCTCACAGGCAAATAACGTTCCGGTGCGGCCCCAGCCCGTCATGACCTCGTCGGCAATGAACAGGACATCCGAGGCCTCGCAGATCCGCTTCATCTCTCTTAGCACCCAGGCTGGGTACATCAGCATCCCGCCTGCCCCCAATATCAGAGGCTCCACAATAAAGGCGGCCGGCATTTCGTTTCGACATGCGGACTCGAGCGCGTCGAGCGTCGCCTGCTCACGACCTCCCGCGGGGAATGGGATTGAGGTGACGTCGAACAGCAGCGGCCCATACGCAGCGTTGAACACGCCTCGGGCACCGACCGACATCGCCCCAACCGTATCGCCGTGGTAGGAATCTTGCATCACGATGATGCGTATTCGCTGTTTGCCGATATTATGCCAGTAGCCGAGTGCCATTTTTAAGGCCACTTCCACACTGGCTGAGCCACTGTCGGAGAAGAAGACATGGTCGAGGCCGCGGGGTGCCAGTTTCAAGAGTAGCGCCGCAACCTCCTCGGCCGGATCGTGGGTATAGCCGGCGAAGATGATCTGGTTGAGCTTGCCTGCCTGTTCCCGGATGGCGCTCACGATATGTGGATGGCAATGACCATGCGTCACGACCCACCAGGATGAGATTGCATCGATGATGCGGCGACCATCGGCGGTGTGGAGATAGGCCCCTTCACCACGCACAACCTTTGTCATCTCGTTTTGAAGCGCGTGTTGCGTGAACGGATGCCAGATCGGCGACTTCGTCTTTGGCATCATGGCTTGAAATCATCACCGCGGAATGAGGCTTTGAACGCGGCCTGCAGCGTGTCTGCCGTGAGAGGAGAAAGCCAGGGCAATCGCCCTAACCAACGCACCCGCCCGATCTCGCAAATTGCGCTCTCAGTCTCAGAATTTCTCTCGCCAATGAACGCAATCCCAAGAAGCTCGATCTGGCGCTTTCGCAGAGCCTCTATCGACAGCAGCGAGTGATTAATGGTGCCCAGCGCTGTTCTTGCGCAAAGCACGACTGGAAGCCGCCATCGCTCAAAGACGTCAGCATAAACTGCGCCGAGACTCAGCGGCACCATCAGCCCGCCGGCACCCTCGATCACTAGCGGTCGTTCCCCGGTATCCGGCACATCCAGCGAATCCGCGTCAATGCGAACTCCATCAATTTCGGCGGAATGATAGGGCGAAGCGGGCGTTCGAAGGCGGTAAAGCTCCGGCACGATGCGATCGGCTGAAAGGCTGCCCAGCCGTGCGACGAGCTCCGTATCGGTCTCCCCTTCGAGGCCGGCCTGAATCGGTTTCCAATAGTTCGCGCCGAGGAGATCGGCGAGTCCCGCAGAAAAAACCGTTTTTCCGATCCCGGTATCTGTGCCTGTTACCACGATCCGCTGACTCATCGAGATTCACCTCTCGTCTCCTCCATGAGAGCATCGAGCATCGCGCGCACGTCGTCCTCCACAACGTTGAGTGTCAGTGAAATTCGCAAACGGGCTGTGCCCGCCGGCACAGTTGGCGGCCGGATTCCGCGGATATCGAAGCCGCGAGCCTGCAGCCTCGATGCAAGCCGCATCGCACGCGAGTTGTCGCCAACAATATAGGGCACGATCTGCGAGTCCGAAGTATTTCGCAAACCGCGCACGCCGATCTCCCGATGCGTGAATGCGACCAGGTTGGCCAAACGTTGCTGACGCTCGGGTTCCTGCTGCAGGATCAAGATTGCCTCGCGCACGGCGACAGCCGTCAAGGGTGATGGCGCCGTGGCGTAGATAAACGGACGGCAGCGATTGATCATAAAGTCGCGCAGCACGCCGGAGGCAGTGACAAGCGCGCCGGCCGTACCCAGCGCCTTGCCGCAGGTATGAACGACCAAGAGATTTTCGCGCCTTTCATGGGGCGCGGTGAGTCCTCGTCCCTGCTCGCCGTAAACGCCTGTGGCATGAGCCTCATCCACCATCAGGAATGCATCGTGCCGGTCCGCAATCGCGACCAGCTCTTCGAGCGGCGCGAAATCGCCATCCATGCTGTAGAGACTTTCGACCACGATCCAGACGCGGCCCACTCCGCCTTTGGCCCGCCAGTCAAGAATTGTGTTTTCGATCGACTGGAGGTCATTATGGGCGCTTATCCGAAAGTCGGCCCGGCCAGCTCGCGCTCCTTCATGAATACTCGCGTGCACGAGCGAATCGAGGACAAGCAAATCGCCCCGCTGCGGCAGCGTTGTTAGGATAGCAAAGTTTGCGACATAACCGCCGCTAAAGAAAAGCGCCGTCTCTGCCCCAAAGAACCTGGCAGCGGCTGCTTCGAGAACTTCGTGCTCCTCGCAATTGCCGCGGAGAAGCCGCGACCCGCCAGCGCCGATTGGTGTGCCGGCCTGGAGAGCGGCCATGAGAGCCTTTTTCATACGCGGCGCGCTCGCGAGCGCCAGATAATCGTTCGATGCGAAATCAATTCCCGCGCGCGGCCTGAGACTCCGCAGGCGATTGTCGTGTTTCAGGGCATGCAAGGCCGCGACATAATCGGCAACTTTGGCCGCGTGGTTTGCGTTCATTCTTCACTCCAGGATCACGATCCATCGCGCAAGAATTCCATTGGCCGCTAAGAACAACTGCTTCAGCAGCGACCTTAGCTTTCAACGTGACAAGATGCGATTTTCTCCGTCGACCAGCACAACACGCGGCCTGAAGATTTTTGCTTCCGCCTCATCAAAGGAGGCATATGCAACGATAATAATTTTGTCTCCGGGCATCGCGAGCCGCGCAGCCGCACCGTTCAAATCTATGGCGCCAGACCCGCGGGGCGCTTCCATCACCTCGGTGGCGAAACTCGCTCCGGTTTCGATGTTGTAGATTTCGACGCGCTCGTTGATCAGGAATCCCGCCGCGTCCAGCAGCGCCCGATCAATCGAAATCGAACCTTCAAGGTACAGATCGGCTTCGGTTACCGAGGCGCGATGGATTTTGCCTTTCATCAACGTAATCTGCATTTCTCACCTAAGCCGGAGTTTGCGCATAGCGCCCGTTTAGCTGTTTTCAATCAGGCAAGCCCGGACGTGATGCCGAGCCGGTGCAACAAACTCGCGTCGCGGTCGCGCTGCGGGTTCTTGGTGGTCAACAGTACATCGCCGATAAAGATCGAATTTGCGCCGGCCAAAAAGCACAGCGCCTGCAATTCGTCGGTCATGTACTGCCGTCCGGCGGATAACCGCACCACGCTCTTCGGCATCATGATTCGGGCCGTCGCTATCAGGCGCACCAGCGCGATCGGATTGGGGCGCTCCGCGGTGTCATAGACCGGTACGCCCGTGACCTCGTTCCATAGATTGATTGGCACGCTTTGCGGATGGCTCGGCAGATTGGCGAGCAGGACGAGCATGCCGAGCCGGTCCTCGAGGCGCTCGCCCATGCCGATAATGCCGCCACTGCACACCTTGATGCCGGCATCGCGGACGTGCGCAAGTGTGTCGACGCGGTCCTGCAGGGTGCGGGTGGTGATGATTTTGTCGTAGAACTCCGGCGAGGTGTCAACGTTGTGATTGTAGAAGTCGAGACCGGCCTCAGAGAGCCGTGCGGCCTGCTTAGGCGTCAGCATGCCGAGCGTGACGCAGGTTTCCATGCCAAGCCCTTTAACCGCGGTGACCATGTCGCAGATCTGATCGAGATCGCGATCTTTTGGACCGCGCCAGGCGGCGGCCATGCAGAAGCGAGTCGCGCCGGCATCCTTGGCGCGCTGCGCAGTGACGACCACATCGGCGCGATCCATCAGGCGGGTGGCTTTCAGGCTGGTGTCGTAGTGCGCGCTCTGCGCGCAGTAGCCGCAGTCTTCCGGACAACCGCCGGTCTTGATGCTGAGCAGGCTTGCTGTTTCGACGCGGTTTGGATCGAAGTTATCGCGATGAATGCTCTGCGCCTGAAACATCAGGTCGGCAAACGGCAGGCCATAAAGCGCGCCGGCCTCGGCTCGCCCCCAGTCACTTCGGACCGGCACGCCGTTGCCCCTGTCATTCCCTTCTACTCCCACGACAGCAACCATACAACTTGCCTTCCCAATTTTTAATAGATAAGGACGTCGATTATTTATTATGTGTGCCCGTCCGTTGGACCCTTCTATGCGTTCTCCAAGACGAACATAAAGATGTGTCAACGCTCAAAGGCCCCGGAAATCTGCCCGGATTGCAGAAAATCTGCAAAAAGAGGCCATTCTCGATTGCTACGGCCGAGTCGTCGCGCACGGCCGGCGCATAATTTGATAGATAATCTATGACGGACGACGAGAACACGACGATGGCGGGTCGCATTGCAGCGGCAATCGCTGCGCGCATTGTCAGCGGCGCGCTGCAACCAGACGCCCCACTCCGGCAGGATCATGTCGCGCGAGAATTCAACTCCAGCCACGTCCCGGTGCGCGAGGCGTTTCGGCAACTTCAGGCCCAACAGCTTGTCGTCGGCGTGCCCCGTCGCGGTATGCGGGTTGCTCCGCTCGATACCAATTCGGTGAAGGAGATCGCCGAGATGCGTGCCGCGCTCGAAGTGGTCGCGTTGCGCAATGCGGCGCCAAAGCTCACCTCTAGACATTTGGCACGGATCGAGCTTGCCCTGATTGAAGGAGACAATGCCCAAACGATTCAGGACTTTGAAATGGCCAACCGCGCCTTTCACCACGCGCTGGTGGCGCCCTGCGCGATGCCGCGCCTGCTCGCGAGCCTCGACGGACTACAGCTTGCAAATTCACGAGTCGTGTTCGCGGTGGCGCGCAGTAGCGGCTGGCGACCGCGGTCCAATCAGGATCACCGCCTGATTCTGCAAGCCCTGCGAGCGCGCAACACCGACCAGGCCTGTAGTCTGCTCGCGCGCCACATTCAAACGATTGAGCGCCTCGCCCTTCCCGCGTCCTGACCAGGAATGAGATCTGGCGAGTTGCGTTGCCGACCGCGGGCGAAGCGCAAGAGCGTCAAACCTTCGACCGTTTTGCCGCGCGAGGCGGCTTGCGGCCGCCCGCCGTTGCAGCGGGCTCGTTCCTAAGCTAGTTATGCGACCTCCTTGCGACATCACTCCTTAAGGCCATCCATGATTCGTCACATCGTCTTGTTCAGCGCCAAAGATCGGGCCCATATCGACCAAATCATCGAGGGCCTTTCGCTTCTCACCACAATCCCGCATGCACGCCGGCTCGAGGTTGCGCGCAACCGCAAGACCGACCAGCTTGGCAACGAGATCGACGTGGTGGTTTATGGTGAGTTCGACAACGAGACGGAGCTCGCAGCATACAAAGCGCACGATCTCTACCAGGAATCGATCAGGCGGGTACGATCCCTCCGGGAGCTGCGGTTCGCGGCCGACTATAATGTAGCCACAGATGCGCGGTTCGCCTCGACGGCAGCGGTAAGCCAAGGTAGTGGGCGCTTCGGGTCCACCGGCGGGGGTTAACCTGGCAATCGATCTCAAGACCTTGCGGAGCCAGACGAGCGTCGCTCTCGTCGGGGTGGGGATTCGTAATCGGAGCGCGTCTCACCAGCACGCCAATCGTCGGTGAGTGACAAGGCGATGCACGTCCGCGAACTGCAGTGGATTGAGCCTGTCACCGCGATGCGCTGTCTCGCGCATCGCCCGCACCTGACGTTCCTCGATAGCGCTGCACCGCAGCTGCTCGGGCGCTACTCCTATATGGCCTGCGACCCCTTCAGCACCTATATGGTCGCGGACGGACAGGCGAGTTGCAACGGAGAGACTCTTGCGGGCAATCCGTGGCGAGCTCTTCGCACCCTGCTCGCCAGGTACCGCGAAGAGCATCGTCCCGATCTGCCGCCGTTCCAGGGTGGTGCGGCCGGCTTCTTTGCTTATGATCTGAACAGGACACTGGAGCGACTGCCCGCGCCGGCAATTTCCGGTCAGAGGTTGCCGCAATCCATCCTGCATTTCTATGATGTGGTCATCAGCTTCGACCACCGTGACGAAAAATGCTGGCTCGTCTCGACCGGATGGCCGGAGCAGGATCTCGCACGACGGCGCGAGCGTGCGCGCCGTCGGGCCGATGAGTTTGCAGCGCGGCTCGCCGGCCCAAGGGCGCCGCGGAATGACCTCCCCGCCACAGCGGGCGCATGGCATTCGAACTTCAGCCGTGAGGGCTACATTGCGGCGGTGCAGCGCGTCATCGACTTGATTCTGGCTGGCGACATCTTCCAAGCGAACATTGCGCAGCGCTTCAGCGCCCGCCTGTCGAGCTCATTTGATCCGCTGGCTTTCTATTGTCGGCTGCGGTCGTTGAACCCGGCCCCCTTTGCGGCCCTCCTGCGCTATGGCAGGCTGACCATTGCCTCGAGCTCGCCAGAACGATTCCTCAAACTTAATGGACGGCAGGTCGAAACGCGCCCGATCAAGGGCACGATCGCGCGCTCCGCTGATTCCAAGGACGACCGGCGCCGCGCTGAACTCCTCCTCGCGTCCGAAAAGGACCGTGCCGAGAACACGATGATCGTCGACCTCCTGCGCAACGATCTGTCACGTGTTTGCACGCCGCAGTCGGTCGAGGTTCCAGCGCTGTGTGCCCTGGAATCCTATGCCTCAGTGCACCACCTCGTGTCGACCGTGACGGGTGAACTTGCCGGAGATGAAGACGCCGTCACCTTACTGCGAGCGTGCTTTCCCGGCGGCTCCATCACCGGGGCGCCCAAGGTGCGATCGATGGAAATTATTGCGGAGATCGAGCGGGTGGCGCGAGAGGTCTATTGCGGGGCGATCGGCTTTATCGGCTTCAACGGGCACATGGATACGAACATTGCGATCCGCACGGTCACATTCGACGATGACTTGGCTGTGTTTTATGCAGGGAGCGGGATCACGGCGATGTCGGATCCAGAGGCCGAATACGAGGAGACGCTCGCCAAGGCGCAGCGAATCTTTGACGCATTTCGTGCTGGGAGCTGTGGTGCATTTTGATTGTCATCATCGACAACTACGACTCCTTTGTCTTCAACATTGCCCGCTATTTCCGCAAGCTAGGTGCAGCAACGGCAGTGATACGGAACGACGCCGTCAGCGTCAGCGACCTTACCGGCCTCAAGCCGCGCGCCGTGGTCCTCTCCCCTGGTCCCTGCACACCACTTCAGGCCGGAATCTCGACCGCCGTCATCCGCGAACTGTCAGGTCGCGTCCCAATTCTGGGCATCTGCCTCGGACACCAGTGCATTGGGAGCGCGTTCGGCGGACGCGTGGCGCGTGCACGTCGTCCCATGCACGGCCGGTCCTCATACGTAGCCCATGACGGCCGCGGACTGTTCAAGGACCTTTCGTCCCCACTCTGCGTTGGACGCTACCATTCGCTTGTTGTTGAGCTCGACGGGTCATGCGCACCGCAACTCGCAGTGACAGCGCGTTCGGACGAAGGCGAGATCATGGCCCTCGCACATCGCTCTCACCCGACCTATGGCGTGCAGTTCCACCCGGAATCGATACTCACTCAACAAGGGCAGCTGCTACTGATGAACTTCTTGCGACTCGCAGAGACTCGTAGATCGTAAGGATATCGGAGAGCGTGTCGCACAATTGCCAGCTGGACGCACGGAAGCGAATTCGTCAGCTTCTGCGGGTTTGATAGGTACTAAGCAGATGGGTCGTGTGGACACTTATTTCACATCCAGAGCATGATGGCTGGAGAGTGACGACGGCGCAATCGCTTCGGGCGGTTTTTCGAGGCGGGTTGCTACGCGTCGGAACTGCTTGAGCTTGCTGAAGCCGCATTCCACACGATGTTTCTGGGCGTAGAGATGCTTGTCGAGCGGATATTTGAGCCCCCGTGACCGGTTGTTGGGAATGACAGTCCGCTCTTGGCGGGCGTTGGCTAGGCGTAAGTGGTCCGCGTCATAGGCCGTGTCAGCCATGACGACTTCGGCGGATAATCCCTCTATCAAGGCTGCGGCTTGCGGTGTATCACCGTTCTGACCCGCAGTTAGTATGAGCCGCACGGGCATCCCAAGCCTCGGACGACCATGTGGATCTTGGTGCTCAGGCCATCGCGAGAACGGCCGATGGCTCGATCTTCAGGCCCTTTTTTTAGCCCCGGCAGCGTGCTGATGGGCTCGGACGATGGTGGAATCAACGATCAGGTATTCGAAGTCCGGATTAGCGGACATCGCCTCGAAGATTCGCCACCAAACAACCTGGGTGTTCAGCGACTGAAGGGCCGGAAAACGCTGTTCCAATCGCCAAACAGCTCTGGAAGATCACGCCAGGGAGCACCCGTGCGCACAATCCAAAGGACGCCCTCCACGACATCCGGTGGTCGCGTCCCGTCGATCCCCTTTGATCGGGCCGGCCGATGATCAGTGGCCCTATCCGATCCCACGCCGCGTCGCTCAAGACCAAGCCGTCCATCACACCCAAGACTGTCCCCCAAAAAGCAGCCTTGAATCTGATTGCCGCCTCAAGGGAATCCCCAAAAGTCCACAGCACCTAATCCTAGAGAGCCCCTCGCCGCGTCCGGTTAGCGGCCGAGCTAAAGGCATCATCCCGTGCGCTCCCCCGGAATCAACAAATGAGACCGCAAGGCCATCGATCGGGCGAGCGGTTTTGTGACGCTCCTCGCGAGAAAGTTGCACCATGATCCTTTAAGGTGTTTTGCGGACTTACAACTGCGCGCTCGGTTGTAGTCAATGCGGCACGCTAAGGTCTCCGCTTGATCGTAGGCGCGCGCATGATGCTGCCCTGACGCCGGACGGCTGAAGAGCGCTGGGTCGTCAGGTTCTCGACAGCTCCACATAGCAAAGTGTGGTCTCCGGACGCCCGAAAGACGGCTGATGACACCGGAAGAACATTGGAGTGCCCGATGCTCAGCTGCTTGGAAGCGGCCCCTTGGGAACGTACGCTGGTTTGTTGTTGAGGTCCGACGTCCAGAAGCAGATTCGCAGTTGAAGCCTTGATCGTTCTCGGTCTGCCGTCTGAAATTCCACATCAGATCCGAGCCTAGCTTCGGATCGGCCTAAATTTTCGAAAGTGAGAACGGATGGATCTCCTTTAACTAACCGACTACATCAACAATCGGGCAACGCGGACCCGCAGGAGAGGACACCGGAGTTCTCGTCCGCAGATGCGGCGGCCTTTAGGCGCCAGCTGGGCGAATTTGCCAATTCAGACCCTCGCAGGCAGCCCCCACTGATCCAGTCGGCGCGCCACCACCGGAACCTATGTCCATGACGCAACCGCGCTGGGAGGACTACTCCCGAGTAGTCGCAAGGTAGCGGCGGTAAGGCGATGCCGGGCATTTCGGTGCCGCAGCCGCTCCAATCAAGTGGGGATTTCGTCCGTCGCAGAAGGCAGCCTCTTTATGCCGAGGATGCGCCCCTCATTTGGGGCTTGAGAACGCACTCAAGAAGACGGCCACTGAGCGCACCGCCAAGGGCCATGTAGATTATCTTCTCGGCTTGGGCCGCTGGCTCTTTGATAACAACAAGCAGGCCATCGCCGGTCGACTCAATGACGCTTCGCTCAACGATGATGTCCGGCAGTTCATAGGCGACAGCTACGACAGGAGGAGAGTCCTTACCGCGCTAAATTACCTCCGGGCGTCCCAATCCTCGAGCGGTGTGCCGCCGATCGCCGGCATTTGACGGTTCAGCTGCCAAGCAGAAGGAAGTCGGGGTCACGACGCTCCCGATCGAATTTCAGTCGGCCCCCGTTGTCGATCTGTTCGAGGGAGCCCGCGCCGGCTTCGAGCTCATCGAGGATTTCCTCTCGGTGATAACGGTCTGCTTGATGGCGTCACCACAGCGACGCTCTGGCGCGAGACACTCAGGTAACTACATCCCGAGGCGCGCGAACTGCATCGACGCGTGCTCCGCCTCGGGAAGGGGGTACCACGGGGCAATGCTCAACAACGACTTACAGAACGCAGGCGTGAGCTTGCCACGGTGAATCACAACGTTCTCGTGCCCCGTCGCAGCTTGGGCGCTCTGCCAATGCCGATTGTAGCCACGCTGTTCATTGGACTTCACGTGGCAAGCGGCGAAGTCGGCGTCACCCAGCGACGCCAACTGCCACGCATGTACCGGCCGCTTCGTATGGATGTGCACCCACATCGGGCTTGGCATCGCACCACTACGCAGCGCCTTGGGCTGCAGCTTGATCTCGAACAGCGTCCCTGGCTCGCCCTTCAAGGCGCGCGGTGGATCCACAGACGCCAGTTCCTCGGCCGCCCGCAACTGTTCAAGGTACTTCTGCGACGGAAACGCGTAGGTCTTCATGCAATCGATCGTGATCGCCGCCTTTCGCGCGTTCAATGAGTTTGTCTGTCCCTGAACCTCGGACAACATCGCCTTAAGCCGGACTATTTTTTCGTGCACTTCCGGCACTTGCGCAGGCGTGAGTAGGCCACGTCGGCGAGGCTCCTCCAGCGCGGCTACACAGGCCTCAATCTCGGCGGCCTGCGTCTGCAGGCGCTTAACGACGAGATCCACGACGTGGTTGGCGTCCTCGGGCTTCATCTGGCGCGCTTGCGAGACGGCGCTTTGCTGAGCCGGCAGATCGAACTGCAGCAGCTCGTCCAATCGCTTGAGTAATCCCGTCAGTGCGTTCCTGGAGGGCGGAGCCTGCCACATCTCCAGGTGCCCGGTCGCCGATGATGACGCCCTCGCGCGTGCCTCCTCTGCACTCGCGAGTTTCTTCGTACCCAGATCCGAGAGTACGATAACCTTGGCTGTCGGGGCCGTGGCAGCGTCGGGCCTGGCGAGCTGCGGCTCGCGCAGCCCGGCAGTTGAACTCCTCTCGCCTGCGGCCGGTGCGCGCTTGCCTTTCCCCTTCCTGCGCGCCGCGTGGCCCTCAGCCAATAAGACGGTATTTTCCGGTATCGCAGCCTGGGCAGGCGGTTCAATCAGGACTGGCCTCTTTGGCTGCACTGCCAAAAGTCGCGTGACTTCGTGCGCGGTGACCCATGCACCTTCCACGATCTGGTTCAACAGTTCCAATGGAAGGTCGGCATCCGTTCCGGCATCCCTTAGCCTGGCAACGATGCCGTTCACCCCTGACGCAAATTCCGAAAGCCGCTCCATGACTCCTTCCAGAACGGTGCAGTGCTCTGCGTCGAGTGCCGCTCCGTTGCTGTTTAAAACCGCGTCGGCCGTCGAGAGGAATGCCGGAAAAACATCCTCGATGAAGGTCCCGAGCAGACGCACTCGCCCGTTCTCACCCATGAGGATTTCCCTCACGGCTGGTCCGAACGTGCTCGCCTGCGGCACAATCATGAGCTGCGCGAGAGCGATCCGCGATTGCAGATACATGCACTTCGTATTAAGTGCCCAGCCGGTATGCAGCCGTAGTGCGGCCTCTTCGGCCTTCCGCATCTCGGGCGTAGTGCTTGGCAAGTTGGCAGTGGCCGCGCAGACGGACTGCATCCGTTCCGAGCGCAATGCCTTCTTTCCCCACCACTCCATGCAGGCCAGGTAGTGCTTCGCCACGCTGGAAACCGCTCGGCTCAGCTGGCCGGGCGGCGCGTTGGATTGGCGCATCTGGTCGAGCACGGCTGCTGCTTTCTTCCTGCTCGCCTCCAAGTCGTGGATAGTCCACGTGGCCACGGCGTTGCATTCGTCCGCCGCATCGAGCGTCTCGTCGCGGAGTCGGCGAGCCTGCTTGTCGGACAGAATGCTACGCGCCATATCTCGGGGCAGGCCCGCGTAGTAGTCCAGAACTGCTGAGCCTGCCTTGACGACTTGATCGATCAGCTCTTGCGCCTCCGACGGGTTCCGGGCTTGCGTGGCCACATTACGACAAGCATCAAGGTCCTCAAGCAGGCTGCGCATTTTTCGCTTTGCTGCCTTGTTCTCGTCGCCTCTTGGGGCTGCCACACCCGAAGTTGGTGGCTGGCTCACGAGCGGCGCCGTTCTATCTTGAGGCCCGGAGCGCATCCGCTCCACGACGGAGTCGAATGATTGCCTGCCTTGCCCGGGGGCGGGACCGGGCTCCGGGCTCAAACTGCTCGATCCCCACGTGCTGTCGGCTCCTGCAGCCCCAACGTGCGATTTGCCAGGTCGGTCAATGCCCGTCATATTCCATCTCCGATATGGGCGAGAATGCGCAGCCTGTCTGGATAGACAGGCTGGCTGACGAGTAGCTGACGAAGGGCGTTTTTCCGGATGCACAAGAAAACCCAGGTACCGTCGGTTGCAATTCCATGGGGTCTGGCGTGCTACTGGAGGCAACGGGGATGACCGCGTCGCCGTGACCGCCATAAGGAACCGCGCTGTCAGGCTGCGACAGAATCGGCCGTGACGGCGATCCTTGAGACTCCGCCCTATGCCGGCTGCTTTGTCTATAGGGACTTGGCAAAGACCATCCCGAAATACCGGAGCGCCGCCACGAGAATGCTCGCGTCCTGAAACGGACTGGTGGATTGTGGTGAGGCAAAAATACCCGGCGAATATCGATTGGCAGACCTTCGGCTGCCGCACGTCCTGTTCTCCGGGAAGGAGATGCGAGTCCGAAGAGCTTACTGATCCAGCGGTGATGCACCAATCCTGACCAGACGCAGAACGTCGGTCAAAACAACATTTTCTTGCCCCACGTCCGAATTCCGATGTTGCGCAGCTCTTTTCCAAAGCACAATCTTGCCGAAGCTGCCGCCCATCCCAGCCCAGTCAGAAGCGGCGCGGGATCGCCTCCAATGTCCTGGTTACATCCTCGCCCAGCTTCGACAACCGCGCCCCGCCACAGCAGGCGCAGGTGGTGGGGGGTATAGAGCGGCAATCTGGGTGCGAAGAGCGCGACAACCCGATTGACGCACTTCCACACTGTTTGCCGCGCGGCACGGGGGGATCGATGACGACGCGCTCGCGTTCGATGTCATCCGGCCAGGCCTTGCGTACCGGCCGCTTGCGCGTGAACGCGCGCACGGTCTGGGTTTTCGCCGCCGCGGCCCGAGCTGCAAGCTCATCCTCGGTCGCCGACATTACCAGATCTTTCAACTGCTCGATCAGCCGCGCCGTGGGTTCGGAGCGCGACCCATGCAACTCGCGTTTCAGCTTTTCGATCCTGAGCTGCAGATGAGCGATCAGCGCTTCGGTGTCGGACAGCTTTGCCTTCGCGCTGGCGGCTTCAGCCACGGCCGCATCACGCTCAGCCTCGACCCTTTGCCGCGCTTCACGCTCGACCAGCAGCGCCGCCTGGGCTCTCGCGAGGTCCGAAGGAAGATCATCCGACTTCAAATTCATGAAGCGAGTGAAATCAGATTGGCTGGCAAGTTCAATCACAAAATGTTTATCCAACTCGCGTTGGACGCCACGTTCCTTGAGGAGCGTCGGGAGATACCCATAAGAGTAACGATGACGTGGCGACCTCCGAAGAGGTGGAAGTCGTTGATCCGCGTCATCCGCTTTACGGTCGGCGCTATCGCTTAATCTCGATCGGCAAGGAGACGACAACACGCGGAGCGTGCAAGGAGCTCTTTGCGCGTGTACGTTACCGATTCGGTCTCACGCTTCTTCTGCCGCTCGGGGTGACGAATCTTGAGCGGAACGGCTTGCTGCGCGCCGCGCCAACCAAGCTGAGCCTCGACGCGCTGCAGGACTTAATCGCGTTGGCCGAAGAGAGCGGGGGCACATGCCCATCGAACCTCGAGAGGTCTGGCGCAGTCTGCCGGAAGCGCTCCGGCAGGCGATCGCAGAGGATCTCGGCCAAGTCCTGCGGGAGATGAGCGATGGGCTCGGAACTCGTCAAGCCGGATCACCTGGACCGCAAAGCAGTGGTGTATGTGTGCGGCAGTCGACGCCACACCAAGTGATCACCAATCAAGAAAGCCTAAGGCTTCAGTACGCCCTCTCGCAGCGTGCTCGCGAGCTCGGATGGCGCGAGGCGGACATCGATGTGATTGACAGCGATCTTGGGCAGAGCGGCGCTGGCGCAGCGCACCGGAAAGGCTTCAAGGACTTGGTCGCCCGCGTCACTCTTGGTGAGGTTGGCCTTATCCTATCGATGGACGTGACGCGCCTGGCGCGGAATTGTTCGGATTGGTACCCGCTGCTTGATGTCTGCGGGCACCGTCGTTGTTTGATCGCCGACCGGGATGGCGTCTATGATCCTGGGACACCCAATGGCCGCCTGCTGCTCGGCCTGAAAGGTACGATCTCAGAGCTGGAATTGCACACGATCAGAAGCCGGATGACCACTGGGCGTATGGCAAAAGCCGAACGCGGTGACTTGGTCGTGCAGTTGCCGGCGGGCCTTGTCCGCGACCCTTCAGGGGTGGTCACCAAGGATCCCAATCTCGAGGTGCAGGGGCGCTTGTCGCTGCTCTTCGAGACCTTCCTGAAAGTACCGGACGGCCGCGCAAGCGATGCGGGCCTTTGTTGGCCGCGGCTTGGCACTGCCTCGCCTCGACCGCCATGGCGATCTGCGCTGGCAGCCTGCGACGGTGTCGGCCGTGACGGCGATCCTGAAGAATCCGGCCTATGCAGGCGCCTTTGTCTATGGAAGGACTTGGCAGAAGCCGTCCGAAATACCGGGAGAGCGTCCACAAAAGTCTCCGCGTCGTGGAACGGACTGGAGGATCGTGGTGAGGGAAAAGTACCCGGCCTATATCGACTGGGAAACCTTCGAGAAGATCCAGGCGATGCTGCGCGACAATCGTGCGGAGTACCAGCACATCAAAAGCCGTGGCATCCCGCGTGATGGAGCGGCCCTGCTCCACGGCATCACCTATTGCGGCGAATGCGGACACAAGATGGCCGTGCGTTACAAGGGCGGTAGTCAATATGTCTGCAATCATCTCAAAATCCAGCGTGGCGCACCAGAATGTCAGAACCTGCGCGCCGCACCGATCGACGCACAGGTTGCGGCGGCATTCTTGGAAGCTGTGGCACCGGCGGAAATCGATGCGTTGTCCAAAGCGCGCAAGACCCATCTGCAGTCCGAAAGAGCCCTGCGGCACGCTGAGGAGCAGCAGGTTGAGAGGCTTCGCTATCAGGCAGCCCTCGCCGAGCGCCAGTTCAATCGCACCGATCCCGATAACCGGCTCGTGACAGGCGAACTGGAACGACGGTGGGAAGCCGCTCTATCGGAGCTGCGCCGAGCCGAGGAGGCATTAGCCCAGCGCACGATGCACAAGTCCAATGAACCCTTGGGCGTTCCTCACGATCTGCGTGCCAAGGTGATCGCCCTTGGAAATCGTCTTCCGGCGCTATGGGACAACCCCGCGACCCGCAGGGACCACCGCAAGGCGCTCTTGCGCTGTCTGATCGAAAAGGTGGTGATGCGCCGCTGTGCCCGGGACAAGGCTGAGGTGCGCATTGTGTGGCGCGGCGGCGCGACCACTGAGCTTGTAGTCACCCTACCTGTGAATGCTGTGGCTGCGCTGCCGCGTCACAAGGAGATGGTAGAACGCATATGCGCATTGGCGCGGGATGGCGCCTACGACGATGAGATCGCGCGCATTCTGACGCAGGAAGGACATCACTCGCCATGGGAGGCTGACAAAGTTCTGCCGATCACGGTCCGGCGCATTCGTCTCAAACACCGCCTCAAGGTGCGGCATCGAACACGGTGGCCGGCGGTTGCCGACCATTTGACAGTAACCCAACTAGCACAACGCCTCAGGATACCCGTCAAATGGATTTATGTTCAGCTCAAGCGAGAGAGCATCCTGACCACCCGAGAGGCTTCGGGCCGCTTCCTCTTTCCTGACAACACAAACGCGTTGCAGGCGATTCGCAGCTTGAGAAATCATCATATCGCGAAGATTGATCTGAGGGAGGATCACCATGAAAAGTAGGGGCATCAACAAGAGCCCTCAAAGAGATAGCTCAATTGCGCCGGAGAGATCGTCACTGCTTCCCCTGCAACCGAAGGCGAGATGAACCTTCATCTCTCAAGTCTTTTTGTAAACAGGCATGCCCCCTGGCCATCATGCCAAATACCTTCAAAAGATCGCCGCGTTTTCCCCTGAAGCAAAAAAGATTTCCGCCAAGAGGATCTTGCTTGAGCACTTCCTGCACGCGGAGAGCCAAACTCGGAAAGCCGCACCGCATGTCGGTGTAGCCGGTCGCAAGCCACACACGAACGCCCGTCGGAATTGGGATCATCGTCCCTCCAGCACTCTTAAGACCCGCGATAGAGCGGCGATGTCGACATCCACTCCGACGATCAGACGAACACCGCTGCCGAGCACGATCTCCATCCGTCCAACAACCTGCTCGCAGCGAGCGGCGTCACGGCTCCCATCGCTTCTCGTTGGATCCGGCTCAATCAGAGCCGCAATAAACCCGTGTTCGCCATCTTTGGGTTAAGCGCTCCAAGAGCGCCCTGTCGCGCCAGGCGTCGCCATCCGAACAGTTGGCCAGGAAAAAGTCCGTGGCGGCGAGTAACAGGATCGCCACAGCAATAACTCTCCTCCACAATCCGCTGCTTCGCTTCAATACTGAACCGCCGCCGTCCTGTGTCGACAACCTCCATAACTTTCGCATTATTGGCAGTGGGTATGGTGTCCATACTGCCTGTAATCATGCAATAGCCAACCTCTGCAAGGCGGCCGCCCTCGGATGCGTACCTACCGACCGTGCTGCTGGCTGAATATTTCCCACCTCTCGCGTGCGATCTCGCGAATGGGCCGCCGAAGGTGCTCTCCCGCAATATCCTCCGGCGCCCCCATGTGCTGCGGACTCTTGAGGATTCCCTTGAGGCGGCAAATCAGATCCAAGGCCGGTTTTTCGGGAGACAGTCTCGGTGTGTGGGCCGTCATTCCCAACAACCCGTCACCGGCGCTCAAATATCCGCTCGAAGCATCCAATGCCGAGGAACATCTTGTGGAATGCTGCTTGCAAGCTCAAGCAGTTCCGACGCGTAGCAACCCACTTCGAAAAAAATGCCCGAAGCTATTGCGCCTTCGCAACTCTCGCAGCCATCATGCTATGGATGCAATAAGTGTCCACACGACCTTGGCCGAAATGGCAGCAAGTTACATCAACGCGACGTCTGTGCCGCGATCACCCACTGAACCTTTGGCGGGCAGCAAGCAGCGGCTCTCCGGCTTGAGCCAGATGCGTCAGTGCGACCACGAGGTGTTACGGATATTGGTGACCAGTAGCCAGTTGCGCGGCGATGGCGGTCTGCCAACGCGTATCAGCATCATCTCGCGCCCTGTATCTGTGTTGCCGATAACCGAGCGCCGGGGAGTCCGGCAAAAAGCCCGGCATCGGCGGGTCGATACAGCGGTTGATCACGCGTCGCCCCGTGCTCTCCTTCGATAAAAACAACTGATCGAAATGACGATAAGATGCAGCTTGCCGAAGCTGCCGCTTTTTTGAGCGTGGCTTTACAAGGCACCAACTCTGCGATCAATACTGAACGTACCGAACCGGTTGCTAATTCTGTGATAAACAAAGCGCCATCTTGACCCAAGGCAACGCTCGTACACGTCGAGCCAGCGCAGGACTGATGCGGAGCGATGCACTCGCCATCCGATGCTAGGACGAAGACGTGGCCCAGCTATGCATGAGCTACGAACAGCGTCTGGCGTCCATTGCCAGCACGTCCGGACCGCTCGTCCCGAAGAATGAGCTAAACCTGCTGATCTTACGGCACACCCCAGACGACGCGAGAATGCTGCCAGGCCATTCCGCCAACCGTTATTGACGATCAAGGACCAGGAGCCACCGGGTGCAAGCCTGAAGATGCGGCCAAGGAAATGTCGATCAGATAGAGATTTCCCTACGCGTCGAACGACGGCCCTCGATGAAGCAGTCAGCCGGCTTGCCTCCACGGTTGACGTCCGCCCAATCCGAGCGGACTCCGGGCCGACGCAATTTGGCGGGCATGGCCGAAAAGACGCGCGTTCGGTGAGCTGCGGTGGTCCCTCAAGGTACATCATGGCGCTTCCTTCAGGCTGCGCTTTGGCTGCCCCTGATATTTGTAGGCGAACTGCTTGGGCATCGGCCCTTTATTGCGGTCCTTGCGTCCGGTCTGCTCCCATGCATGGGCCAGGATGCCTACCGCGCGTGACAAGCAGAAGATGCCGCGAGCTAGGGGTGCAGCAAAGCCCAGCTCCCCGTAGACGACTGCAGTGGCTCCATCGATGTTCATCGGGATGAGCTTGCCTTTGCGCTCGCGCATGACGCGCTCGATCGCGCGCGCAGCGCTGGCATAGCAACCGCTGACGACATCGCCACTGACCGCTGCATCGACTAGTGCGAGCAGCGGGTCAACGCGCGGGTCGACGGGATGAAACCGGTGACCGAAGCCGGGCAGATATTTGCTGCGCGTGGCGGTGAAATGGTCGATCGCCTCAGCGGCAGCCTCATCGATATCCTTGGTCTCGCTGCGGCGCAGGACCTCGTCATAGAGCTCAATCGCCTGCTCCCCCGCTCCGCCATGCAGGTCGTCGAGCGTGTTGATCGCGGAAGCCATCGCGCCGTTGAGCGGCACCCCACAACTGACAGCCATCTGCGCGATGGCGATGGAAGGTGCATGCGGGCCATGATCTACTGATGCAACCAGCGCAGCCTGCAACAGCCGCTCCTGCGCCGGTGTGGGTAGCTCGCCGCGCAGCATCAGCCAGATTATCGCGGTGAAGGAAATATGACCAATTAATTCCTCGATCGTGTATCCGCGGTAGGCGATCCGCCCGGGCGCAATGTCGCAGATGGAGGTCCGCCACCAATGGGCGGCCTGCTCTCGCAGCTCCGTTTCGCTCATTCTGTTTTCCAATCTCGTCAGCCTATGTCCTGCCGAAGCTTGCTTGCGTGCAACTCCTGCCCGTTACGCTGCTCCATCCGTCGCCGGGCGGACCCGCGAAAAATGTGCTCCTCCTTGACGTGGCGCTCCGGCGGCACCGCTTGCGATAAGGTGCTCAATTTCCGGATAGGTATGACCGAGCCGAGCCAGCCATCGCTCTGTGTCCGCACCGAGCAAGGGGGGGAGCGCGGGGACAGGAAACGCCTCATCCAGCCGAAAGCCGGGGCGCGTAATGCGTAATGGTGGTTCGCCAGCCCTGTCGAGCGGCAGCGTCTCGACAAAGCCGCGCTCCAGCAACTGCGGCTCGCGCAAAACTTGCGGAACGGTCAGCACACAGCCGGCAGGGACGCCGGCGGCATTCAACAGCGCCTCCCACTCGTCCGCAGGCCTGCAGCTCAACGCCGCATTCAACTCATCGCTAAGCGCCCAGCGGTTCATTTTACGCGCTTCGCGCTTTGCGAAGCGCGGATCTGTCTTCAGATCCGGCCGGCCGACCAGATCGCAAAGGGTCCGGTACTGCTTCTGCTCGTTGGCGGCTATATTCAGCGGGCCGGTCGCGGTGCGGAACGTGCCGGAGGGTGCAGCCGTGAAATTCTCGTTCCCCATCGGCTGCGGCTCGACTCCGCCGTTCAGATGATTGGAAACCACCCATCCCATGGCCGCGATTGTCGCCTCGAGCAGCGACACGTCGATGAACCGACCCCTGCCAATTTGCTGCTGCTCGACGAGCGCCGCGGAGATGGCAAAGGCGGCTGTTAGCCCGGCAATGGTGTCGGAGATCGGGAAGCCGGTCCGCAGCGGAGCCGTGGCTGCATCACCGGTAACACTCATCGCGCCGGAAAGGCCCTGGACGATCTGGTCGTAGGCCGGGCGGGCGGACCAAGGACCGTTTTGCCCAAAGCCTGAGATCGCGCAATAGATGAGGCGCGGGTTGCGCTTGCACAACGCGTCAAAACCGAGACCAAGCCGCTCCATGACCTTGGGCCGGAAGTTTTCGAGAAGGACGTCGGCCTCGGACACCAGCCTGAAAAACACTTCCCTTCCCGCTTCAGACTTCAGATCGAGCGCCACCGACTGCTTACCGGCGTTCACGGCGACGAAGGAGAGGCCCTGAAGGCGCTCTGCCCTTTGCGGATCGGCGCCAAGGCGCCGCGCGAGATCGCCTCCATTGGGGTTTTCGATCTTGATAACCTCCGCGCCCAAGCGCGCGAGATGGTAGCCGCAGAACGGGCCTGCCAACACGTTCGACAGGTCGAGGACACGGATACCGGTGAGCGGCAGGGACATCTGACGAAGCCTTCTTTGCGGTATCTTCGGCCGCTGCGGTTGAAGTTTTTGCTGAGGTCGATGTTGGCGGTGGCGATCCTGGAGTCGAAATCGCTCAACACAGCCAGCGGTACCTTGGCCGCCTCGGCGTCCATCAGGCCGCTCTGGGAAAACAGCGCTTTCGACGCTTTCAGGACATCGACGTTCACCTCGCGATTATCGGTCTTGTATCGGGTCGGGACAACGAGCTGCTCCGTTGATACCGAGTTGATCCAGGAGCCGTGATGCCGAGCCTCAGGCCCTTGAGGTTGGCGCCGCTCTTCACCTTGTCGGCGATCGCTGCGCACCCCGAGAAGAATGCCGGGTATGTCGTTGAGCACGAAGACGCAGGATTCTCCTCGCGCTGCGCCTGCATCTGGATCGTGTGATCACAGAACCGCACGACGCCGTCCACCGAGCCACCAATCAGCGCCTGCAGCGCCTTGGAGCCGTCGGCCTGGAAACTCTCGAACAGTGACGTCGAGCCCTTCTTCTTTGAAGGTACCGAGCTTTACGCCCAATTCAGCAGGCATGTAATTGAGAATGTGGGAGCCGACGATGATCTTCAGTTTCGCCTTTTCAGGTTCGCCGGCGTCAGCCGATAAGAGGCAGAGGCCAGCGGCCGCAACACCAAAGATCAGTCGGATTAAAACGCGCATATACACCTCCATCATTAGCCAAGTACATGTTCAAGCTGCATGAGCCGGCGCTGGCCGACAAACCAACAACCTCTTTTCGGCACGATCGACGAGCGCGTCGAGCGCAACCACGAATGCGGACAGCACGATGATTCCGGCGAACACGCCCATCGCATCGAGCACCCCTTCCTGCGCGATCAGGTGCCCCAACCCGGCGGATGAGCCGAGATACTCCGTAACCACGGCGCCCACGACCGCCATGCCGACGGACACCCGCAGGCTCGACAGGGTCCAGGTGGTGGCAGAGGGTAGATAGACGTGGCGCAACAGCGAGGATTTCGAATCGCGCAGCAGTCGCGCGCTCGCCAGGACGACCGGATTGACCTCGCGCACGCCTTGGAAAGTGTTGAAGAACGCAACGAACAGCACGAGGGTCACGCCGAGCGCAACGTTCGAGGTCAGCCGCAGACCGAACCAGATGACGAAGATCGGCCCCAGCAGGATACGCGGGATCGCGTTGAACATGATGAAGCGCTGAACGACATCAGCGGCAAACGGGCTTAATCCCAGCCAGATCCCAAGCGCAGTGCCGATCGCAATCCCGACTACGAATGATAGGATCGTCTCGACCAGCGTTATGCCAACATCGCCCCAGAAATCCGCGGTCGACGTCCCGTTCCTTATCCTGCCGACCGGGGTCGACGGCGCCGGAAAGAAGAAGGCGTCGATGAGGCCTAATCGCACCCCCAGCTCCCAGATCAGGACAAGAGCGAGAACGATCGCGACTTGCGTGACAACGACCTTATTTCTGCGCGGCATAGCTCCTCTCCACTTCAGCGCCCAAGCAGCGACCAGATTTCGCGATAGAGCGCGACGAACTCGTCCTGGTCTGCAGCGCGGAGACGTCCCGGGGACGAGGCAGCGTGATCCTGACCTCGCCGACCATCCGGCTGGCAGGGCCTGCGGACATCACGGCGACGCGGGTCGGCCAGCGTAATCGCCTCGTCGAAATGATGGGTGATGAAGATCAAGGAGCGGCGCTCGGCCTGCCAGAGATCGGGCAGGATGCGGTGCGTCAGCCGGCGCGTGTGAACGTCGAGCGTCGAGAAGGGCTCGTCCATCAGAACGATTCTCGGCTCCATGATGAGCGTCTGCGCCATCGCCGCGCGCTTGCGTTGCCCGCCTGATAGCTGATGCGGATAACGCTGCTCAAATCCCGTCAGGCCGACTTTGGCGGGCCACTGCCGAACCTCGGCGCGCGTCTCCTCGAGTGACTTGCCCAGAAAGGCGAGCCCGAGCCCAACGTTGTCCTGCGCGGTCTTCCACGGCAGTAGGACCCCCTGTTGGAGCATGTAGCCGGACTGATCATTCAGTCCCGTGAGCGGCTTGCCGAAAATCTGAACGTCTCCCGAGGCGGGTTTTGAGAGACCTGTGGCAGTGCTCAGGATGGTGGACTTGCCGCAACCGGTTGGTCCCATGACCGCAACGAACTCCGCGTCGCCTACTTGGAGGTTCACGCTTTTGACTGCGATGAATGCGCCGAAGGGGATCATTACCTCGCGCAAGTCAACGGCCAGCGTTGGCTGCCCTTCGCGCTTCAGAACTCGTTCTGTTATATGCAATCCATAGTCATGTGTGTGAGAAGAGTCAATCTATTCTGCCGTACAGAACCGTTTACCTCCTTCTGTAATGGATTCTGGCGCCTTAATATGGCAGTGGTTCTATTCTACAGAACTGGAGCAGAGATGAGCAAGACAGGAGTTGACGCGGTCAGGAGAGCGCTCGCGATCCTGAAAAGTCTCAACGCGGAGCGGTCTGCGATCACGCTGACGCAGATTGCGGAGATGACGGACCTCTACAAGAGCACAGTACTCCGATTGGCCTCTTCGTTGGAGGCTGACGGCTTTCTCGTCCGCGGCGCGGACCGGTTGTTTCGACCGGGACCGGAGTTGTGGCGTCTCGGGGCGCTCTATCAGCGCGGTCTGGATCTTGGCGAAGTCATCCGGCCATCGCTTCGTCGCCTGGTTGAGGCAACGGGGGAAACTGCATCCTTTTATGTTGCAGATGGCGACGAACGCATCTGTCTTTACCGCGTCAATTCTCCACGTTCAGTTCGACATCATCTCGAAGAAGGCCAGCGATTGCCGATTGATCGCGGCGCCGCCGGGCGAATTCTTACTGCATACCGCGAGCCAACGAACGTAGAAGGGAAGAAGATCCGCGATAAAGGCTTTTATGTTTCGATCGGAGAGCGGGATCCGGAGGTCGCCGCGGCGGCCGTGCCGTTGATGGACGTACACGGCAAACTGAGGGGCGCCCTTTCGCTATCAGCGATCAGGACGCGCTTCGATGCCGACGCCCGCAAGTCGGCAATCGATGCTCTCAAATCGGAAGCCAAAGCCTTAGCGGGGTTGCTGCCTGCGAGCGAATGCTGATCATTGAGGGCGTCCGCTTTGCGCCATTTGTAAAGAAGTCGACGCGGCTTCGGCAAAGGCTGGCGGTGTCTTATGGCGCAGCATGAGGCAATCAGGCAGTTCACGACTGTTCAGAGGCAGAGCAGCCACGTTGAACGATCGAGTACAGAGATGATGGACGCGAACGACATTCACATTCGATTCGATGCGCCCGCCATGCTTCGCAAATGGCCCTCCATAAACAATGAGCGCCGTGCAGACAGAAGCACCTATCTGCTGGCGGAAGGCACGCTGGACGACTGCATACGAAAGTTTATGACCAAGCCTGAGGCCACACGTCATCTTTACGAAATCCACACAGCGCCACAGCCTCCGCTCGTAACGGAAGTCTTGTCAGCCGATCACATCACGGAGCTCGCCAGATTCCGAAGTTTCCTCTGATCGGGATGTTCCTGTCGGCACTTCTGGGTCAGGCGAAGGTCAGCCTCAAAATCGATGTTCGGGGGACACGCACCGCGCAACGCACGCCGAATGAATTAGTCTCAGATCAAGGACAACAATTCCGCTTCGCCCTCGAAAGCAGAGCTGAGCGTAGGTGCCGCTTTCGTCCTTGAGACCGGCTGCCCGGAGCATAGGCTCTTATTCAATCAGAAGCGATCATGCAGCTGCCGGCTGCGCGTCTTGTCGCCGACCGTCTCAGCCACGAACTGTCCCGGTCCTCGCGGGGGGCCCTCGGGCTGCCGTCGCCCCATCGCCATGATGGCGGTGCCCATCGCGCTGGAGCTGAGGGTGATGATGAAGCCGAACAGGAGCAGCCCGAGCGCGATGCCGGGGGTGTTATCGGCCAGGATGAGGTCTCGTATGTTGCCGGGATTGAGCAGCATGAGGCCACCGACCAGGAGCACCGCCAGCGACACGCCCGCGGCAAAGTTGATCGCGAGCAGCCGGACCAGCGGCGCTTCGAAAACAAGGGACCTGGGCGGCGACGGCGCCTCTTCCTGCATGTCGTCCTCCATCGCAAGAAAGCTATCGCATTTTTCGACCGATCGACCGCCGGGTCGGCTGGTGAAAGAATCCGCTCGCGGCGTTCACACCATGCGACAATAAGCATCAGGCGGCCGACCGCTACCTCGCCGTCCTCGAAATTGCTTCTCCGAACGTCTGCACGGCCACCACACGCGCCGCTGCCAGACTGCCTCGTGGTCGCGTCCATCGAACCCGAATAGGGCCGCAGTGATCGCTTCCAGCGCTGTGCTCGGAATCAATCAAGGGTTGCTTGGTTGATGACCTCGGAGTTCTCGCAGAGTTTGGGCTTGACCGACGTCTATGCATCGACAAGGCTTCTGTAATGGTACTCAGTCGCGCCGTAACAATCAGTGTCTTCAAATAGACGCTGGACCAAATCGGGAGAATTGAAAACGAAAACTTGGCGACCGCCAGCTCCGTACCTGTGCGTCGATGTGGCTTACTCCCAACATAAAGGCAGCAAAGTCCACTCGGTCCCGTATTCTGGGGAGCTCTAATTTATGATATGAGACGGTCAATTTCCCACCCGCGCATTCACTCTTAAGCAAGGCCCATGAGCAACCGCACACGTTTGCAAGCTGCCCCCCGAGCGATCCAACGATCAGGCGCTCCTCGCCCTGCCCTCAGACGGCAAGGCGAGGTAAGCGGTACTGAACTTTCGCTCCTACTCAGTAGCCGGTAGTGCCGTGCGATTCTTCAAGGACCCTCGGCCGTTCTAGCCGCAACTATCGCATGCTGCGGTATGCTCCCAAACCGCATCGAAGAGTCGCGAATTTCTTTGGCCTTAGTCTCTCCCCTTGGCATCGGCGCTTTTTATCCGTAAGCCCAAGATCCTGTCGTGCGGCTCATGTTCAGCTCCTTCAAATTGGCCCCCTATTGCCCTATGGCGGGAAAGAGCAAGGGCGGTGCCAGCACGTCTCGCGCGCATTAAGCGCCTGATTGCGCGTTGAAACAGTTCGCGATGCGCAAATGGCGCGCGGTGTTGTGAAGCTCACAGGTTTTGTGTGCCCCTGTCAGAAACCGGACAAGGATCGAGAGGCTGGCGCAGCTGTACCTTGCCCACGGCCTTAATCCAGGTGAAGTTCGCTCTGGCCCAAAACAAGGACCATGAAGCGTAGCCGCTTTCGGAAGAGCAGATCATCGGGATTTAAAAGGAGCACGAGGCTGGCGTTTCGGCCGCGGATCTGTGTTGGAAGCACGGCGTCAGTGACGCCAATATCTACAAATGGAAAGCCAAGCTCGGCAGGATGGAGGTCTCGGAGGCCAAACGCCTGAAGAGGTTGGAGGACGAAAACACGTGGCTGAGGCGGCTGCTGTGGGATGCGACCGTGTTCTGCAAGATCCGGGATCGGCTGCTGGACGGCGATATCGCGGCCAAGTTCTTGTCACTGTGCTGAACCTGCCGCACGTGCGTGTGGCTCTTGTCCAGCGAACACTTCTCGGTCGATGGCACGCTGATCGAGGTCTCGGCCTCCGTGAAGAGCATCAAGCCGAAGGGCGGTTCGGGGAAGCCGACAGCGCAAGGCGGGGCTCAATGCTAAAGCCCCTCACTTGGATAAGCAACACTAAGCCCGCGGGGATGCGGCCAATCATGCTTAGCGGTTTATGCCGCACGTGGCGTAAGGCCGTATCGATCAGGGACGCGATGACGGCCGATGCTCGGCGCTGCCGTCCGAAGCGACGCAATAGTGCTCGGAGCCTGGGTATGCGATCGAAGCCTTCTACCCATTTCACCTTCTTCGCGAAAGTGTTTAGCTGAAGCCATTCAGGCTTTGAGGTTTCACGGTATGAGAGCATCGATCTGAGACATCGGCCAGCCCCGCGCGTCCGGTTCGAAAGTTTGTGTGAACCAGGCATGCGGATCGACGTCATTCATCTTCGCGCGTCTGCAGAACCGTGGCGATGGTCGCCCAGGTCCGGCCGCCACCATGGCTGTCCGCCGAGAGCGCATTTTCTTCATGACGAAGGAGTCGTTCAGCGTGTTCTTTGCAGAGCGTCAGATCGTTTGCCGTTGTGGGATCGCGGCGCGACTTCACCTGGAAGATCGCTTCCGCCGCAATTCGGCCGGAGGTCATCGCAAGATTCGGACTTCCGACATGCGCAGACCATCAAACACTGTGCTGCATGAAGCCTACTTGCCGACGGCCCGCCGGCGGCGGCGTACTCGCCGCGGGGGCTACGGCCCGCCATCCGTCGTTTTCCGGCGTGATGGCTCAACCCCGCAACAAGGCGCGTCATTTTGGTTGCATTCGCAACCGATAGACGCGGGAACCATGAAAGCCACTGTCCATCAGAAGATCACGGACCAGATCGTCAGTGACCTGCAACGACAATGGCCATTTCGATGAAAGCCGAGCATCGAGAAAGGCGCCATCTCGCGTCCTTGCGCCGCAACGGACTCCGTGTCGGGCACCAATATCGTGGTACCGTGGTCAGCGGCCGGCCGAAAAAGGAGACGCCGCCCGATCGCAGCGCGGAATTTCGTCGTGGCGTGTTTTCTAACCGAGATGCTGAAGCGAGCTGCTGCAAGGAATGAAACGATGCGGCCAATTGTAGAACGCAAACCCGTTATCCCGAAGGACGAAGGGACGACGGACTTGCGAAGGTATCGGTCTGAGGATCGATCAGCTCCCACAAAGCTCGCCGCGGGATCAGACGTCGATCGCGATGGTGATCTATAGCACCATCGCTTCAGTGAAGCAGGTCGATCCGCTTTTGATCAAGTCGGCGCGGACAATGGGAGCAACGCCGTAGCAATTCTTCCGCAAGGTCATCGTTCCTGCCGCGCTTCCGAGCATCTTTGTCGGCATTCGACTCGCCAGCGCGTCCGCAATGCTGGTGGGTTGCGTCCGAGATGGTCGGCGTGACGGCTGGTCTCGGCTATCTCATCATCAACAGCCAGTACAGCTTCCTGACCCCGCAAATGTATTTCGGCATCATTGGCATCACTGTGATCGGGCTTGCCTTCAATGCCGTTCTCAAGGCGCTGGAGCGGCGCTTTATGCGATGGAAGGCACCGGTGACGACATAAACAGGGCGGTACGAGCGGCTCCGATGCAACGACGTTGTCGCGATTTGCAACCTCATCGGCTAACGTTCAAGAAAAGCGTAACCGTCGGATCGCCGCGCTTTCTTTATGAAGCAGGAACACCGAGTAGGAGGAGCGCAATTGGACGGGCAGAGCGAGCGAGGCTCGTATTAACAGCTATTTGCCGGTTCTGCGCGACGGCGGTTACGGCAGCAATCATCAAAACATCAGGTGCGCGATCGTCATGATGGGCGGGGCACAAAACCCCACGGCCCGAAGCGCACGACCCGCGTCCGATGTCTGACATCGAACAAGGCCGCCAGCTACAAACGCACCGCCGTGTTGGGCCGCCGAGGCAATCTTAGGCCGAATCAGGTGCGTATGTGCGTTGGTAGTGCTGGCACGGTCGTTGCTACGGGAGCAACACGGTGTCAGGCGGAGTGCATGCAGACGCGCTCTCGTTCATTGAACTCGTGCCCCGTTTCTTAGAGACAAACGATCTCGCGCACGGTCGCGCGAAGGTTTGGGAATAGCTTTGGAGAACAACGTGATCCTTCGTATCGACTCGCCAGCTCCTCCGATGAGGGTGGAAAGCTGGGTGCGTGGCGAGCCCCTCACCAACTTTAAGCTGGGAACGCTGTATATTGTCGAGTTTTGGGCGACTTGGTGCCGCGGATGTGTGGCGGTGATGCCCCATCTCGCGGAACTGCAAGAAAAATACAAAAATAGCGCAGTTGAGGTCATCGCAGTTGCAGCTTCCGAGCGAGGCTCAACGGCCGAGGAGGCGCGAACGAACTTGGACGCGTGGTTGACCGAAAAAGGCTCCAAGCTGAATTTTCGGATCGCGTTCGATTACGCGGGAAAAATGAAGAAGCTTTGGATGGCGCCCAGTTTTTCTGCCACTATCCCTACGTCATTCGTCATCGACCGTGACGGTCACGTCGCCTTTATCGGTCACCCGATGCAACTGTATGACGTGTTTACAAAAATGTTAAACGGCACCTGGCGCACCAGCGATGAAGCCAAAGCAGCGGATGCGGAGCGAATCGCTGAAGCAGAATCTAGAATGCGCGAGAAAGCCCGGATGCAAGCGTTCTGGGCCAAACTTGGGCCGGCGCTGAAGGCGCAGGATTGGTCGACGGCGCTTTCGGCCGCTAAAGAGGGCGTTACAGTGACGCCGGACGACATCAGCGTTCGCGTAGTTCATGCGGATCTGCTCCTGCACAAAATCCATGACATGCAGACGGGGTTAACCGTTATGCGTCAATTGGCTCGCGATGCGATCGACAAAAAATCTGAGGACTGGATGGTCGGGGCGATCCGCCAACTCTTCGATCCAGCGGAGGACAACTCTGATTTCCCGCATTCTGATCGCTTTGCGATGGGCAAGGAGTTGGCCGAACACATCCTCGCGCTGAATTCTCCAGAAGGCAGCGCCCTCCCCAAGTTTCTGTCCTATGGGGCGGTCGCTCAGTATTATTACGAAAGCGGCAACAAGGATCGTGCGGTCGAGTTAGTCGAGTCGGCGGTGAAGTCGCTGGATAGCCCGGGGCGGCCAATGGGGGCTGAAGAGAAGGCGCACTACCTGCGGCTGTTGCTTAAGGCCTTGGCCAAGTACAAGGATGAGGAGGCAAAGCCGTTCTGGGGGACGAAGAACGCCTTGGCCTGAATTTAAGAAAATGCGGCTCGCAAGGACGAGCGGTGGCCCAAGAGCGGGTGCCGCGGAACGCCCAAGGTGCGCCGAAGATGGCGGTGAGGCAGCTTGCCGCATGGAGAGGACGAGGACATGAACGGGTCGCAATTCGAGCGCGCAAACATCATGGCAGAAGAGCTGTCGGCGACCGTCGCCTCGAAAACGACTGATCCGATTCAGGAACACAATTCGCGTCCGCCGGCCGAAGGCCTCTACGATCCGAGCCTGGAGAAGGATTCCTGCGGCGTCGGCTTCATCGCCAACATCAAGGGCAAGAAGTCGCACGAGATCGTCTCGGACGCGCTCAACATCCTTTGCAATCTCGAGCACCGCGGCGCGGTCGGCGCCGACCCGCGCGCCGGCGACGGCGTCGGCATTTTGGTGCAGATCCCGCACGCCTTCTTCAGCCGCAAGGCCGGGGAGCTCGGCTTTACGCTGCCGGCTCCGGGCGAATACGCCATCGGCGCGCTGTTCATGCCGCGCGACACCGCCTGGCGCAACGTCATCAAGAGCATCATCGCCGACCAGATCAAGGCGGAAGGCCTGACCCTGCTCGGCTGGCGCGACGTGCCGACCGACAACTCCTCGCTCGGCGTCACCGTGAAGCCGACCGAGCCCGCCTGCATGCAGGTGTTCATCGGCCGCAATGGCACCGCCAAGACCGAGGACGATTTCGAGCGCCATCTCTACATCCTGCGCAAGTCGATCTCGCAGGCGATCTACCAGCGCCGTGACCGCGGCCTCGCGGGCTATTACCCATGCTCGATGTCCTGCCGTACCGTGATCTACAAGGGCATGTTCCTCGCCGACCAGCTCGGCAAGTACTATCCCGACCTGCATGAGGCGGACTTCGAGAGCGCCCTGGCGCTGGTGCATCAGCGCTTCTCGACCAACACCTTGCCGGCATGGTCGCTGGCGCATCCCTATCGGATGATCGCGCATAACGGCGAGATCAACACGCTGCGCGGCAACACCAACTGGATGGCGGCGCGTCAGGCGTCCGTGAGCTCGGAGCTCTACGGCAAGGACATCAACCGGCTCTGGCCCATCTCTTATGAAGGCCAGTCGGACACCGCCTGCTTCGACAACGCCCTCGAATTCCTGGTGCAGGGCGGCTACTCGCTGCCGCACGCCGTCATGATGATGATTCCGGAGGCGTGGGCCGGCAATCCCTTGATGGATGAGAAGCGCCGCGCCTTCTACGAATATCACGCAGCCCTGATGGAGCCGTGGGACGGCCCCGCAGCGATCGCCTTCACGGACGGCCGCCAGATCGGCGCCACGCTCGACCGCAACGGCCTGCGGCCGGCGCGCTATCTCGTGACCAAGGACGACCGCATCGTGATGGCGTCCGAGATGGGCGTGCTGACGATCCTCGAGGACCAGATCATCACCAAGTGGCGGCTGCAGCCCGGCAAGATGCTGCTGGTCGACCTCGAACAGGGCCGCCTGATTCCCGACGACGAGATCAAGGCCGAACTCGCCAAGAGCCATCCCTACAAGGAATGGCTCGAGCGGACCCAGATCGTGCTGGAGGAACTGCCGAAGGTGCCGACCACCGGCGTGCGCTCCAACCTGTCGCTGCTCGATCGCCAACAGGCGTTCGGCTACAGCCAGGAAGACATCACCATCCTGATGACGCCGATGGCCTCCATTGGCGAGGAAGCCGCGGGCTCGATGGGCAACGACACGCCGATCTCGGCGCTGTCGGACAAGGCCAAGCCGCTGTTCACCTACTTCAAGCAGAACTTTGCGCAGGTCACCAACCCGCCGATCGACCCGATCCGCGAGGAGCTGGTGATGAGCCTGGTCTCGATCATTGGACCGCGGCCGAACCTGTTCGACCTCCAGGGCCTTGCCACCACCAAGCGTCTTGAAGCGCGGCAGCCGATCCTGACCGACGCGGATCTGGAAAAGATCCGCTCGATCTCGGACGTGGCCGAATCCCACTTCAAGTCGCGCACGCTCGACACCACCTTCCACGCCGGTCTCGGTGCGGCCGGCATGGACCAGGTGCTCGACGAGCTCTGCGCACGCGCCGAAAGCGCGGTGCGCGAGGGCGTCAAAATCATCATCCTGTCCGACCGCATGGTCGGCTCCGACCGCGTGCCGATTCCGTCGCTGCTCGCCTGCGCCGCCGTGCATCATCATTTGATCCGCACCGGCCTGCGCACCTCGGTCGGCCTCGTCGTCGAATCCGGCGAGCCGCGCGAAGTGCATCACTTCGCCTGCCTTGCCGGCTACGGCGCAGAGGCGATCAACCCATACCTCGCGTTCGAGACCATCATCGCGATGAAGGACCGCCTGCCCGGCTCGCTCGACGACTACGAGATCGTCAAGCGCTACATCAAATCGATCGGCAAGGGCCTGCTCAAGGTGATGTCCAAGATGGGCATCTCGACCTACCAGTCCTATTGCGGCGCCCAGATCTTCGATGCCGTCGGCCTCAAGGCCGACTTCGTCGCGAAATTCTTCGCCGGCACCCATACCCGCGTCGAGGGCGTGGGTCTCGCTGAGATCGCCGAAGAGGCCGTGCGCCGCCATGCCGACGCGTTCGGCGAGGCGCTGGTCTACAAGACCGCGCTCGACGTCGGCGGCGAATATGCCTATCGCAGCCGCGGCGAGGACCATGCCTGGACCGCGGAATCGGTGGGCCTGCTCCAGCATGCCGCGCGCGGCAATTCGCTGGAGTGCTATCGCGCCTTCGCCAAGATCCTGAACGAGCAGTCCGAGCGGCTGCTGACGCTGCGCGGCCTGTTCCGGGTCAAGAGCGCGGAGGAAGAGAAGCGCAAGCCGGTGCCGCTCGACCAGGTCGAGCCGGCCAAGGACATCGTCAGGCGTTTCGCCACGGGCGCGATGAGCTTCGGCTCGATCTCGCGCGAGGCGCACACCACGCTCGCGATCGCCATGAACCGAATCGGCGGCAAGTCCAATACCGGCGAAGGCGGCGAAGAGGCCGATCGCTTCAAGCCGATGCCGAACGGAGATTCCATGCGCTCGGCGATCAAGCAGGTCGCCTCGGGCCGCTTCGGCGTGACCACGGAGTATCTCGTCAACTCCGACATGATGCAGATCAAGATGGCGCAGGGCGCCAAGCCCGGCGAAGGCGGCCAGCTGCCCGGCCACAAGGTCGACGCGACCATCGCAAAGGTCCGGCATTCGACGCCCGGAGTCGGCCTGATCTCGCCGCCGCCGCACCACGACATCTACTCGATCGAGGATTTGGCGCAGCTCATCTACGACCTCAAGAACGTCAACCCGACGGGCGACGTCTCGGTCAAGCTCGTCTCCGAGATCGGCGTCGGCACGGTCGCCGCAGGCGTCGCCAAGGCACGCGCCGACCATGTCACCATCGCCGGCTTCGAGGGCGGCACCGGCGCTTCGCCGCTGACCTCGATCAAGCACGCCGGCAGCCCCTGGGAAATTGGTCTCGCCGAAACCCACCAGACGCTGGTGCGCGAGCGGCTGCGCAGCCGCATCGTGGTCCAGGTCGACGGCGGCTTCCGCACCGGGCGTGACGTCGTGATCGGCGCGCTGCTTGGCGCCGACGAGTTCGGCTTCGCCACCGCGCCGCTGATCGCGGCCGGCTGCATCATGATGCGCAAGTGCCATCTCAACACCTGCCCGGTCGGCGTCGCGACCCAGGACCCGGTCCTGCGCAAGCGCTTCGCCGGCCAGCCCGAGCACGTCATCAACTACTTCTTCTTCGTCGCCGAGGAAGTCCGCGAGATAATGGCGTCGCTCGGCTTCCGCACCTTCAACGAGATGATCGGCCAGACCCAGCTGCTCGACCAGACCAAGCTGGTCGCGCACTGGAAGGCCAAGGGCCTCGACTTCTCGAAGCTGTTCGTGCGGCAGAAGGAAGAGAAGGGCCAGAAGATCTACCATTCCGAGCGCCAGAACCATCATCTGGAAGCGGTGCTGGATCGCGCGCTGATCGAGAAGGCCACGCCCGCGCTCGATCGCGGCGCGCCGGTCAAGATCGAGGCAGGGATCAACAGCACCAACCGTTCCGCCGGCGCGATGCTGTCGGGCGCGGTCGCCAAGATCTACGGCCATGCCGGGCTGCCGCATAACACGATCCATGTCAGCCTCAAGGGCACCGCGGGCCAGGCCTTCGGCGCCTGGCTGGCGCAAGGCGTCACTTTCGAGCTCGAAGGCGAAGCCAACGACTATGTCGGCAAGGGCCTCTCCGGCGGCAAGATCATCGTCAAGCCGCCGAAGAACAGCAGCATCGTGCCGGAAGAAAGCATCATCGTCGGCAACACCGTGATGTACGGCGCCATTCAAGGCGAGTGCTACTTCCGCGGCGTCGCTGGCGAACGATTTGCCGTGCGCAACTCGGGCGCGGTCGCCGTGGTTGAAGGCGCGGGCGATCATTGCTGCGAATACATGACCGGCGGCATCGTGGTCGTGCTCGGCAAGACCGGACGCAACTTCGCGGCCGGCATGTCCGGCGGCATCGCCTATGTGCTCGACGAGAGCGGCAATTTCGACAGATTGTGCAACCTCCCGATGGCCGAGCTCGAGCCGGTGCTGTCGGAAGAGCTGATCAACGCCGGCACCTATCATCACTCCGGTGACCTCGAGGCGCATGGCCGGGTCGACGTGTTCAAGAACCTGCTCGACTCCGACGTCGAGCGGCTGCACGTCCTGATCTCGCGCCACGCCAAGGCGACCGGCTCCAGGCGCGCTGCCGACATCCTTGCCAATTGGAAGGGCTGGCTGCCCAAATTCCGCAAGCTGATGCCGGACGAGTACCGGCGTGCGCTGCGCGAAATGGCCGCCAACGCGGACGCCGAGCCGAAAATCGCGATCAGGGCGTAGGCAATCACACCCCATCATTGCAAGCGCAGCGAAGAGAGTGGATAGCGACCAGATCTGGCCATACTGAAGTTGCGAGAAACCACCCAACATCGAGACGACGATGTTGCTCGATCATCCTCCCGACGGACCGACCGCTATCAGGACGCAGTTTGGCGCAATTTTTGTGTTTTGGAACTGAGCCGTTCGACGTGGCTGGTCACGTCGCCTTCGCCCGGGAAGGGCGAGAAGATGTCCAGGCTTAGCGTCACAGGGGCGAGCCGGCTGAGCTGATGAAACTGTTTGCGGAACTCAAGCGCAAGGCGGCGGCCCGAACCGGTCAGACCAATCCGATCGTCAGGATTCAGGAGGCGGGGCTTGACGGGTTCTGGCTGCACCGGGTTCTGCAACAGGAAGGCATTGAGAGCCACGTGGTCGATCACGAATCGATTGCGACCTCCCGGCGCCGGAGGCCGGCCAAGGCGGACAGGCTGGATGGCGAGGCGCTGTTGCGGGCGCTTCTGGTCTACAAGCGCGCGAGCCACGGGTCTGTGCGATGGTGGCGGCATCTTCACCTGAAGAGGAAGATCGCCGCAGGGTTTGCCGCGAATGGCAGACATTGATTGCTGAACGGATCGCGCATCGAACCGGATCAAGGGCCTTCTGTTCGCCCAGGGCATATCCGATTGCGCGCCGCTGCGGCAGGACCGGCGGGCGCGGCTTGAAGCATTGCGCACTGGAGACGCTCGGGCGTTGCCGTCGCATTTGGAAGATGCAAATCAGCCGTAAGCTGCATCGTCTCGAACTTCTGCTCGAACAGATCAAGACCGTGGAAGTCGAGCAGGATGCGTTGTTGGCTGCTGCCGAAAAGCCTGGGACTGAGACGACGGGGCCGGCCCCGATGACCATGCTGTTGGCATTGAAGGCGATGGGTCCCAACTTTGCAGCCGCTCTCTGGTCGGAGGCCTTCTACTGGCAGTGCTTCAACCGCCGCCAGCTTGCTGCTTATGCGGGACCCGCGCCGACGCCCTGGCGCAGCGGCGGCATCGAGCGGGAGCAGGGCGTGTCCAAAGCCGGCAGTCCACGGCTGCCAACCACGATGATCCAGCTCGCTTGGTTGTGGCTGCGGCACCAGCCGCAATCGGCGCTGGCTCGCTGGTTCAAGACGCACAGCCAAGGCGGTCGCAAGACCGCAATCGTTGCGCTGGCGCGCAAGTACGTGACGGCTGGTGTTGTGATCGAGGCAGCCGTGATGAAGAGCGTCTGAGATCAAAGCTTCTCTCGTAAGGAAACAAATCCGCCGCGGCCCGATCAGGCTCGGCCGATCCGGGTGGACGAACCGATGGATTGCATGGCTTCAAACGCCGCAATGAAGAATGGCCTCGTCCTCTCGAGCTTGCCCGCCGCAAGCGGAATTATGGTGCAGTCGCCCCCCTGACCGAATGTGAGTTTGATCTGGCACGTAAACCACATCGCCAAACCGGCTCGAATTTTGGATCGCTGACGATAAGGAGTTCTCCGGCCCAGTTACGCCCGACCACGAAAGCCTGATGGCGCTCTCGATCACGTCAAGGTCAAGCCGCTTCGCGGCGGCCGTACGGGCCAACCTTGACCTGATCTCCGCGCGCGATCTCCATAGCCAACGGGTTGGGACGAAGAGCTGGCCTGCAATCGAACAAAGAGCTGACAAACCGTATTGACGCACCACTTCCCCATGTGAGCAATCCATACTTTCTCATCGGATACACGGGATTACTTCGTCCGTTCCCTCGCAATGACGATGAGGAACAAACAGAACGAACTTAAGCGGCAGGTACTTCGGGTTTAATGGGCAAGATCACGGGTTTTCTCGAAATCGAACGGCACGACCGCAAGTACGCCCCGGTCGCCGAGCGGGTGAAGCATTTTCACGAATTCGTCGTTCCCTTGAGCGAAAAGGATCCGCGCGAGATGCTCAATGAATACGACGCCGTTGCGCTGACCGGCGGCGCGGAAGCTCCGCGCGACCTGTCGATCCCCGGCCGCGATCCGAAGTCACCGCTCGACGGATCTCCAGTCCGCGAGAAGGCGACCGCGCCTATGAGGCTCGACCGTCGGCGTCTCAGCGGACCCCGCCGCGCCGCCCTCCGAGCGATACGGCGGCGATGTGGAGGGCATTGTCGGCACCGTGCGGCATAGGGGGCTCGCTGAGCACCGCCCCTGGCGGTTACGTAAGCGGCGGTTCGGCAATGCCGCCTTCTTCGAACTGTCCGGCGTGCGGCAACGAGCCTTCTTCTGGTGATGCCGGAGACGCGGCGTGCGGCTTGATCGCGGCAAAGAAGTGGCCGCCGCCGAAGCCGGTTCGGTCGGTCACGTCGCTGGGGACAACGTTAGTAGGGAGAAAGGCCAGGCGTCGAGATTGTGCAGGCTTGCCGGTTGCGGAGCACGATCTGGCGGGCGCCGGAGAAGCCCAAAATGCCCTGCGCGTGAAGCTGTGACAGCGCGCGCGACACGGTCTCCAGCGTGAGGCCGAGATAATCGCCGATGTCGCGCCGGCACATCGGCAGCGCCATCATGCCGGCGACGGCCAGGCGGCGGTCCATTTCGAGCAGGAAGTTGCAACGCGCTCCATCGCGGTCTTGCGTCCCAGCAAGAGCATGTGATCCTCGGCATGGCGCAGCTCGCCGGCCGTGATGCCCCACAGCTTGCGTGCGACCAGTACGTCAGTGCCGGCCGCCTTTTCGAGGCTCGCGCGCTTCACGAGCCGTACGGTGGCGTCGATGATGGCTTCGGCCGCAAGGCGGTGCCGACGCGAATTGCTGTAACTGAAGCGCAACCTTCGCTTCGAAAGAGATGCTTGCGTAAAGTGGTAGTCTTAGAAATCATCGTGAACTTGCGAGCAAGCGTGCACATCGGATCCGAGGGCTTTCTCATCACCTGGCTGAGATCGATGGCCTTCAAGAGGGCGGTCCGGTCGTCCTTTTTCTTCCGGTAACCTGCGGAAGAATTCCCGCCAGAACCAGGATCACGGACGGGCCGACCTTGGTATCGAGTTTCCAGCCTACCGTACCTTCCAGCCATCTTTCGTTTCGTTCCTAGCAGGCTGAATACGGCAGGTATCGAAAAGACGTTCTCCCGTCCAACGGGTATCCAAGCACCCGCAATCACCTTGGGGAGCCGCAACATACATGCAGGAAATAGGAAGCGCGCTAAAATCCGAACGCCACACCGGGCTTGTTCACATATGGATCGGGGGCGAATTCTTGCCCGGCTCAATCGGTTAATGGACGCGACATGACAATTATTAAACATCCAGCCCGGAGTCTCAGATCCGTCGATCCGCCGCGCCAAGCGCGCCCGGGCAGTTGGATTTCTGGCTGTAAGCCATTGATCTATAATGATCGGGTTTCGACTCAGTTGGAAAAATTCTCGCGAAAAATCGATGATGGAAGCGTGCTCTTAATCAGCGGGTCCCAGGTTCGAGCCCTGGTGCGCCCACCGCCCTCGAGAGGCTGGCCCGCAAGGGCTTTTTAATTCCTCCACAGAACAAACCGGGTCTCGTGCGACGTTTTTTGTAGTCGTACGTCGCACGCCGTGCGACGAGTGGTGATGTTCTCGGAGTGTTCCGGATGGAATCCGGTACGCAGGGGACCGTCGATGCGGATCGTAGGGAATGTCACCATCCGAAAGGATGCGGAGCGCCGCGCGCAGTCGAGTGTGCTTGACCAGCTGCTGGAGCCGATGGCCGGCTGTGGGAATTACAATCACAGCGCCCAACTCGGGATAGGGCCGCGTTGGCCGCTCCCGAATATTAACGCGCCGAGCACCACAGCATCGTGCAGGGCTACAAGGCCGCCGAAATGAGATTGGGCCGGTCGGCGATCAGCCCTTCATCCCTTCCTTGCGAACCTGCAATTCAAGCCGATCGATGCCGGAATCTGCGCGATCCGCATTGCGGGCGCGGTAATGCTTCACGATAGTCTGCGCGCTTCGGTACGAGTGCCCGGTGATGTCGCAGATCGTCAGCAAGTCGCAGCCGGCGCGATCGAGCAGCATGACGCAGGTATCGCGCAGGTCCTGGTCGTGTTTTTGGTCAAGTTCGCCGGCGCCGTTGACGAACATCAGCGCAGGGCACGGCTTCAGACGCCATGCTGCCTCATCGCGTGCTGTCGCGCGCCGCCTGCGCATTCAGCCATTCCGTCAACACACGCTTGCGCTGATCGACCGCGCGGGCGCGCTGCGCCTTGTTCTCTTCATCGAGCGGGAAAGGCGCGAACAGCCTGTCGACGGTTCTGATCAGTTCGGTGGTCAGTCGCTCCGCGCGGACGATTGCCTGGCGCACGGTAACACGTGCGAGACATAGAAACTTTTGTGATGGGATCTAATAGCCAGCCTGCCGCGCGAGCGGGAACGGCGGCAATAAGATCTATGCTGGGCGGGCGGCTATGAGCATGGCGAGACTCTGAGCCCAGGCCCGCTGCGGTGCGCATCGGTCACGATTTCGCCTCGCCCTGCCGACTGAAGCTTCTTCTACCTCACATCCAGACCGCCCTGGCGCGGCCGCTCGCCGCCCCAATTCCGCTCGATCAGCCTTCGTAACATACGAGCATCCAGCTCTGAACATGGCTTGTCTTCAATCGCAGCTGAGGTTCGCCGGCATGACAATTGCAAATCTCAAAGCATCGAGCCAGGTGCTCGTGAAATCGTAACCCCCGACAGGATCACAAATGGGGGATGTCCCGATCGCTGTTGAACTACGTCGGGCTGACGTTGCCGGAATGAATGTTACGCGGCCCTCGTGACGTGGGCAACGGGGTTGATCGTCATGCGATTGTGGCGAGCTTGAAGGGCCGCACGCAGAACCGACAATTGCTTATGCGCCTTCAATCGTCTGAAGCCCTTGTTGGCCTCGATCATGCCGGCCGCGACCCATCGCAAGGCCATACCGGCATCTCGCCAGCGTTTGACGTTGCGCGTGACGCGGCGAATGGTGTCCATCATGTTCTCGGCGATGTTGGTACAAGCGAGCGATCGACGAAGCTCCTTCGGCAGCTTCAACCGGACCAGTCAGGATTTCGTCGAGGCCTTCGAGGATGCTCGCCGCTACGCCGGGCCATTGCTGGTCCAGGCGACGCGCGAGATTGCGGATCAATTTTTCAGCCTTGTCGGCGTCATCGAGCTCCCAGGCCTGGCGCAGCACCCGACGGGTGGCCGCATGATGCTCTTTCGGCAGGCGTTCCATGATGTTGCGCGCCTTGTGGATCTGGCAGCGCTGGATCGCAGCGGCCGAACCGAAGGTGAGGCGGATCGCCTTCGACAACGCCTTCGCGCCGTCGGCGATGAACAGTCTTGGCACCGTCGGGTCGAGCCCGCGCGAGACCAGGTTGTCCAGCAGGGACCTGAACCGTTGCGGCATTCTCGGTCGCCCCTTCCACCAGCGCCAGCGGATGCTTGTTGCCTTCGCCGTCAACCCCGATCGCGGCGACCAGCACGAGATCGTCGCCGAGATGCAGCCCGTCGATTTGGATCACCAGAAGGTCGAGTGCGGACAGATCGGCAGCCATGAAGTCGGCCAGCCGCGCCGCCGACAGCGCTACGAACCTCCGCGAGGCCGCCGACTTCGAAATCCCCGATCCGGGCGGTGCCGGCACGTCACCCTCGGGCAGCCGGACAGCGCGGCCGAACCGGCGCGTCGATACATTGATCAGCATCAGGTTCATCGCCCAGCGACCGAGCCAGTCTTCCTCCGCCGCCGTTTCCCAGCTCGGGATCGTGACCTCGCGGCCGTCCACGTCCCGGACCCGCGGGCGCTCGACCACGATCTTGCCGCCGTGGAAGCCGATCCGTCCCCGCGTTCGGCCCCAACGATGCGCCCGCCGCGCCGTATCGCGACCGTGGCGCGGCCCGCAGGCCGCCGTCACATCCGCCTCCATCATCGTGCCGAGCGCCTCGATCCCCGCCGCAAGGCAGAACCGATCGAAGCTCGCCCGTACTTCCGCAAACGTTTCGTCCACAGCCCCGGTCGCCGGCCAACCAGCCGGTGTGATATCTCTCGTTATGGCGTTGCTCTCCTTTGTGGAATCAGCACCCCGAGCCTATCGGCTCAAGGGGGGCAACGCCGACCTCTTCAGAAATTCAACAGAACCCGGGACATCCCCACACCAACATGATCACCAATTTTGTATAGCCACCACATTGATTTCATCCATTTTCAGTCACGTTATTCTCTTATCTGGCCGGGAAGGTCGGAACGGATGCCGGTAATCAGCGCAGCGGGAATGTTGCCGCCCGCTTCCGTGTAGGCTTCCGCGCCGATAAAGACCGCGGGCCGGTCCGTTGCCGCCACATTGGTCTTGGTCAGGTCGCGGCGGATGATCCACGGCTCGCGGTTGTAGGACAGGTTTTCATAAACCTGCTCCTGCCGTGCATGATCCTGGGTGATGGCGAAGGCCATCAATTGGTCCAAGGTCAGGTCGCCGTCGCGGTAAACCTGCATCTGATTGGGGCTGACAGCGCCAAGGCGTAGCCTCTGCTTCACCACATGCGGGGTGACGCCGAACCGGGCCGCGATTCCTCGGCTCCCCATCCGTGATTGTCCGCAAGCTCGCGGAAACGCTCGAACTCGTCGGCAGGGTGAAGGTTCTCGCGCGTGACGTTCTCGTCAAGGCTGATCTCGGCGGGGTCGTTGGCCGTGTCGATGACGCAGCGGATCGGCTCCGTCTTCTTGATCTCCTTGCGCTTTACGCGCAGAAGCTCCGCCAGCCGACGGCCTTCACCGACACTCACAAGAAAGAAGCCGGTCCGCTCGCCTTCGCCGTCACGCTCCGGCTCCACCACAAGGTTTTGCAGCATCCCTTTGGCGGCGATGCTCGCGGCCTTCGCCTCGATGGACGCATCGCTGTGCGGGGTCTTCCGGGCGTTCTTCGGGTGCTTCTTGAGCTTGTTGAGGGGGATGAAAACCGTCGTGCCATTTTCAACGGTCGGGTGTTGTTCGCATTCGTGGTCATGGTCTTTCTCCTATGGGCTTGGGTTGGAGCGCAGCGCTGCGCTGCAACCCTGCCCGTCGGCGAGACCGGGTAGCAGAGGGCAAGAGCGGCCGGGCGGAGGGGGATCGCCGCTCGCAGGTCTGTGAAGTCGATCCATTTGCGGACCGCGGCCAATAGATAAACACCGTAGCGATTGGTGACATGATTCAAAAGCGACCACGTGATCTGCCTGCCGCTCACTTGCTGGCGGTAATCGTCGATCGGCATCAGCAGAAACGACGCAAAGGTGTCTGCTTCTCGCGCTCTCTGTCTGACTCCTTCCATTTGTTGCTCTGCAAAGGCGAGCATTCGAAGTCCAGGCCTATCGGGCTCGCGCCGTTCGCGTAGTCGGCCGCCGTCAATGGCCGGCGGTGCATGACGTAGTGCCCGAACTCGTGCGCCAACGTGAAGCGTTCCCGGCCTGGATATCGCGTCGTCGTATTGAAGAGGATTCGCCACGCCGGCTTCTTCCGGCTGGCGCGCAGCATGCCCTCGAACCCGTTGATTTCGATCCCCTCGATTCGGCTGATGGGATCTTCGAAGTTCTTCGAAACCTCCATGGCAAGGGCTTTGACGTCCACGGGGAAGCGGTCTTCACCAAGAACCGTTCGCAGCAGGACGGAAAAGTCGTTCGCTGCCTTTTTGGGCCGCTTCGATAAATGCATCAATCGTCCTCATCGTGGAGGATCTTCAACATCTCGCGCAGGCGCTCCTTGCTTCGTGGATTCATGCGCTGATACTTCCGAAAGAACGCCGTATCGGTTGCGTCCTCCTGGGTTGGCGCCGGTGCCATTGACGTTCCTGACGGGCGTGCTGATCGACGACGAGACGTCGACACTTATCTTCGATTGGAACCGCCATCAGCAAAAATGGCGTCCTCTGGATGCGGCCGACGACCAAAAGCGTTTTGCCATTGATGGAATCGATGAGGGCGCGGCTGGCGCTGAAGAAGTCGCTCTGCTTGTTTCCGTGTCGTATCAGGTTCATGCGGTCGGCGTCGCCAAGAAGCTCGCCGGCATTGCGCAGATATCCTTGTCCTTGGACGGTGGTCTTCCGGACAGCCATTGGTCAGAAGACAAGCAGCGAGCACTGGGTCAGCAGTTTCTTGAAACAGCGATCCGCTTAGGTAACCTGGGCATCCGTCGCATCCATCGTTTTCTGGCAGCCCAGAACAGCGTCGTTTTCCGTTTCGGATGCCTGTACGACAAGCGCAACCTCCCCGAATTGATCGTGTATCAGTACCAAAGGGAAGCGAACCCGCCTTACCCGTGGGGTATTCTCATGCCCGTCAGCGGACGCCTCAAGCCCGAAATCATCTGATAAGAGATCCCCATCGGCCTGAGAGATGATCGGCGAACGTCCATGAATGAGCGCGAGGTATCTGAACTCTGGAAGCAAGCCATTCTGGCAAAGCTCTATGAGCGGCAGCCACGCCCTGTTGACGTCGCGGTCGATGACGCGAATGCCGCCGCAAAAGCGACCGTTCCAGACGAGAACGAACTGTTCGATGCCATCATGGATGACCTACGACGCGATGGCTTGATCACGCACAGCACGCAACGCGCGCCGGAAGGAATGGTCTTCGACGCGAAATTGACGGCCACGGGAATCAAGCACTACGAGAAAACCCATCTCTCGGCCGCACCACGCAATGCGCCCATTCTTGCCGCGCTGGATCGGATCCGCGACATTTTGATCGGCGTCGCGACCGGCGGGCCAAGAATTCAGCAGGTCGACGCGGAGTACCGCACGCTCTTCGGGGAGCTCAGCGATCAACTCACCGCTCAGGGCATAGAGAACCCAGTTCCGTTTTCCGATCTTTGGCAGTGGTATGGCCGCTGGAGCAGTGGCGACCTTCCAAGCTATCAGTCACGCCGCCAATTCATCGCCGAGTTGATCGATCCCCTTGCTGCTCGGCTTCGCTCTGGACGCGCGCCCGCTGTCATTTCTCCTACGGGCTGGAGTCTTGTCGACCAGCAGATCGGCATTGCTCGCAAGAAGCTGGAAGCCGCGCAGACTGAGGTTGAATATCAGAGCGTGGGACTCGTCTGCCGTGAGGCCCTTCTTTCACTAGCCAAGGAAGTCTTCGTGGCCGCGCGACACCCGATCCTCGACGGCAAGGCCGTTGGTCCTTCAGACTTCAAGAGGATGATAGAGGCGTATATCGCTGTCGAGCTTGCAGGCGGTGCGGTCGAGGAACTCAGAAAGCACGCGCGCTCGGCCCTCGATCTTGCCAATCACACCACGCACACGCGAACCGCTGGTTTCCGAGATGCGGCGATAAGCCTGGAAGCGACGGCCTCCGTCGTGAACATTATTGCGATCGTCTCCGGGCGACGCGATCCATAACCAGCGTGCTTTATGGCTTCCTCCTGAGAAGGGCAAAGGGAAGGACCGACGGCTGTCAGTCTGGCTTTTCTTCGAACGGATCCCCCTCAGTCCAGGACTCGACATTTTCGACATGCGCATCCCAAAATGCGGAAAGCGTTTCGATATCCTGAGGCAGCAGCCATGCGGCCTCGAGATTGTCGAAGTGATTGAACTGGGGGATGGGTAGCAACCCGCTCGATCCCTCCCACAGGATGGGGCCGTATATCGCAGCCGCAGCGCGGCAAATGCCCTCATGGCAGCGCGCAAGCTTGTCGAGAGAAAAGCCGTTCTGACCGTCCAACAAAGTACTGCGCGAATGCTCGTCGGCGGCGTGAGCAATGAACTTGTTGCCGAACTCGGCAATGTCTTGCCACCCGCTTTTAGTCAGCATGGCCTCTATTTTGTCGAAGACGTCATCAGCGATGACATCACTCGGCGACCGCTGATCGTGCGCAACGCCGGACAACTTGTCGAACCGTTCGTGGACCATTTGCGAAACTGACCACGCCTGTGGTCCTGTTGTCGGCAACCACTGTGTATGGACGCCACCGCCCCGTTTGACGAGGCTCTCCATATAGGCGCGTTCGCCGGGTTCTGGATTATATGGCAGGCCATCGTAGGCGACATAATTCTCTCGCGTGATGAGTTCGCGGTGTGCCTTGATGTCATCGAGCACTCGGCGCAATGAGATGACCTGCCGTGCAGGCTTCGACGCCGCCTTGTCCATCAGCCTGCGGATCGACAGAGTCTGCACGGCGACGAAGCCTTGATCCATGAACTGGGCGATGGACCAGTTTCGCGCCGACGACTTGTAGCCGCCCAACCGTGACAGTCGCCGGGATTCATTTGTCACCCGAAAGACTGCGTCGTTCCAAAGCATCGCTGTGATCTGTTTCGAGACGGCGTGGTCCGGGTCGCCTGCAAGCATGTAGAGCCATCCGGTGCGCTTCTCTCGATACTGCCTGAGTCGACTCTTGTCAGCCACATCGCAATCGTCAATGCCGTACTGGAAATTCATGCTGATTCGCACCCACGAGCCGTTCATCCAAAGTTGAGTCTTATTGGACAATTCACGCGGGCGTTTGTCATCTGTGGAATAAGGGCATGGAAGCGCTCCCGCGCCCGAGCTCAAGGCTGCAGCACCGTTGAATTTTGTTCCTCATATGTTCATAATAGGTAACATGCGAACACGCGGTGGGGATGATCTATGGGGTTGCGATACAAGGGGCGGGCATTCAACGCAGGGGACTTCGCGAAGGACATCGAGTCGGCCGCGATCGAGGCTATCAAGGAAGAGCTGAGGGAGCGCTTCAGTACGATTCGCCATCCCAACACCGGTGAATTCCCGGCCGTGCTCGTCCATGGAGAAGCGCTCGACGATTTGCGTTTGAGCATCGAGGGCTCGCCGCAGCTCCTCGCGATCGTCAAGGAACGCATGAGCGCTGAAGAACTGGAAGCCACCGCCTTTTTGCCGGTGCAGAGTGGCTCGCCCAAAGCCTTCCTTAGCTATTCGTTTGAAGACCGTGATATGGCCGAGAAAGTGGCCCGAGGATTAATGGCGAGCGGCATCGACACTTGGTGGGCCGAATGGGAGATCCGCTCCGGCGACAGCCTGCGCCGGAAGATCGACGAAGGGTTGGGAAACTGCACCCATTTCCTCGTGCTGCTGACGCCCAGCGCGATGAAAAAGCCCTGGGTTCAGCAGGAAATGGATGCAGGCTTGGTCCGACGCATTTCCGGACAGGCACGCTTCATCGCGCTCCGCCATGGTCTCGCGGCGAGCGAGCTCCCGCCACTCTTGTCGGGCATGCTTTCGCCGGAGCTATACGTCTCGCACTTCGATCAAGGGGTGCGCGACCTTGTGAATGACATTCATGGTGTCTCCCGTAAGCCCCCGCTTGGCCCGATACCCAGCAGCATCGACCTGCCGGCCATCGGGTATTCGAAAATCGCAACGGCGATCGCCAAGGTCTTCGTCGAGGAAACTAAGGATGCAATGTTTGGTGATCCTCAGAAAAGCACAGGCGAGTTGGCAACGGCGGTCGATGTGTCGGAAGACGACATCGAAGACGCATTGCATGAGCTGCGCGACCTGGTGACGGTCAGTTTCGACCGTGTTCTCCCAAAGGCGGATCTCTTCGCCACGTTCGACAAACACTTCATGGAATGGTCGCCCCAGGAGGACGCACTGCGGATTGCGGCTGACCTCGTCAATGATCCGTCGATGCCGATTGATACCGGACAGGTCGCTCAGCGCTATGGGTGGGAACCGAGGCGGATGAACCCGGCACTGGCCTACCTTTTGGCGAGAAAGCTGATCGTCGACTATCAGGTGCTTGCCAGTCAGTACAACTCGATCCGTATCGTGAAGACGGACGCCACACGCCGCTTCGTAAAAAGCCGAAGCTGATTGAGGTCGCAGTCACAAAGTAGCCATTCGGTCGAGAGACTCGAATAGCCGCACCTAGCGCGATGGAGGCGCGGCAAAACCTGCTGGATTACGACCTACAGAACCTGATCCCCAAAACCAATCCCTGGGAGGTTTGCAATCAACTGTCTGGATAATATTGTCATTTCAGTCGGTTAAGGCTGATTTTCAGGCGTCATTTTGGAGGGCTATAGCGTAAACGTAGTTATCATCATCGCCCGGTGCGGCGCGACAATACTAGAGTGTTTATTTCACTCAAGTTTTTGCTTGGCCCTCGCGCTTCCTGATCTCTCTGAAAACCCAGTCCGTCACAGCCCTGTCACAGCTGGACGGAAAAACATGCCAACGATCCGAAAAAGAGGCCAGACGTGGCAAGCGCAGGTGCGCCGCGCTGGCTATCCCGCCTTGTCAAAATCCTTCGCGACCCGCGCCGACGCCATTGCTTGGGCACGTGAGAAGGAGCGATCAATTGATCGGGCGGAACTGCCCACCGACATCAAGGAGATGAGAAAGCTAACGATCGCTGATCTGCTGAAGCGGTACGAGCAGTAGATCACGCCAAGGAAGCGAGGGGCCGTCTTTGAGCGGTCGCGCATTCGCCAGCTATTGGCCCACGGGATGTCCCAAACAAGCCTGAGCAATCTGTAGGGCGCAACGGTCAGCCAGTATCGCGACGACCGGCTCAAGCTGGTCAATGCGCCGTCAGTGCGCCGCGAGCTGGTCATCCTTCGTCATGCATTCGAGGTTGCGAGACGCGAGTGGGGCCTTCCGATCAGGGAGAACCCCTTCAAATATATACGACTGGCCTCGCACGCGCGAAGATAGGCGCTCCGGGCCTTGAACTCGAAGACACCTTTTCTAGTCACTGAGGAGCCGCTACCCGGTGCACGCCAGTACGTTTGCTTCTGGTCTTGCTTTGAAAGGAAATCGAAGAAATCGCGCATGATCCAATCGTGGTACACGAATGACTTGTCGCGGTACTGGTAATTCTCAATGAACTGATAGCCGGGAGTGTCGACCAACATCCCGCTCATTGGCACGTCGCAGTGTTTGCGCCAGACGCGGCTCATGCGAGCCAGATATTTCATATTCTTGTTGGTCGCTTCGCTTCTCTTGGAGATCGCCGCAATTTCTGCTCGCGGATTGCAAACCTTCCAACTACCCCCGTCGTTTTCGTTCGGATAGGTGAAGCTATCGCTGTCTTTGTTCTCGAAAACCGGCAACACCCCAAAGGTCAAACCGTCTGTGAATGTGATGACGACGACTTGGCCATCGCCGAAACTTTCGGAGGTGCTGTAGGTCTTCTGAATTGATTTCTTGACCGCTTGGAGCGGTGCCGACTGACCGTTCGTCTGATATGCTTTGTACTTGTGATATTCAGCGTTTGGCAGAATGAACGCGATGTCGAGATCGCTTATTCACCAATTTAGAAGCCCACCTCCATGCGACCAAGTTCCTCCGCCATGCAACAATTCTCGGAGATCGAGGAACACCCCACCGATAGCCTGTAACAATTGAAACAACAATCGCGCGCACTTCCGTCATTTCGGTAGTGTTTGCGGCCATCAGGACGTCATACGCAACTCCTGCGTCGTCTCAAGAGCGCACCGACTGGAGTAATCAAAGGGCAGGAATGCCGCGAAGCGCTTCTCCGCAAACGCAATTTCACCAAGCATCGACATGGTCAGTTGTAAATTGACCAAAGTATCCGCCCCCGGCGCGTACCCTGAAGGTAGGACGTCGAATGGCATCCCCTCTCCGTCACGCGCCAGCTCGGTCGCCAGACTGCGGAGCGGACCGGTCATGTGCCTACGCGCCGCATTATGAAACCGCCCGCCACGCCTGTACGACTGATCAAGCAACATACACACAATCCAGTAGTGCAAATTACCAAGATGCCTCAGCGCGGGGTGTTTGTGGTGCGGGATCGGTTCGCCCGTTAACGGCAAACCGCTCGTCACGGACAGCTTGAATGCCGGGTAGTCGCGATTTGCCGGATCCCAGACCTCAAGACCCGGCAGCGCGGGATGCGTGCCATCAAACAACGAGCGAAAGAATTCGAAGTGTTCGCTTTCTCCTTCTTCTCGCACCTCTTCGAGCCGGCGTTGCCAAAGCCCAAAGTCAATGAGACGCGGATGACGCATCCGCAATTGATCGAGAACCGCTTCGATTTTGTGATAGAGCGAGCCAATCCGGTTTGGGCGAGTGGTACCCAGCACCTTGTACAGGCGCTCCACGAAGAGCTTATCTTCCTCATTCGTCTGCGCATCCGGGTCAACTGCTCGAGCGGATGCTTCAACATAAACGTATTTCGCAATGGTTTCCAAACTCAATGCCTCAAGCTTGAAATCGAACGGATAAATCTCTTGTTCATAGGGGAACTGTTGTCGGCCAAGATGTGGCGCGACGCCAAGTGCGAAAAGTAGATTATTCACAACATCCAAATGGACCATCTCTTCAATCGCTACGCCGAGCACATGAAGGGGACGGCCTCCGTATCTGTGGCTTGGCCAACCTGCCAGGGCCGCATATTGAGGCGTTTTGATCGAGAACGCAGCGAACAAGTATTGGACAAGTAGGGAGTGTTCGATTTCGGCCGCATCGCGCAACAATCTGATAAGTTCGAGCAATGGGTTGTCAAAGAGCGGGACGTACCGAAGTGCGTCTTGAATATCGGAAGACAACGTTTCGCGGAGCGGCATTTCTGTCGACAGAAAGCGATCCCTTGAAACAGCCGCTCCGAAATGCGCAGAGATCGACGACGGCGTGTCCGAGGACTTCTTTTTGGCATAAGACGCGACGACCTGCGTGATTGCACTGCGGTACCGAGCGTAGCCCGTGCATCGACACAAGTTATGGCCCGTTACCGCTTCGACGACTGTGTCGAGATCCTGCCCCTCAAGACTCGCCATTTGCTCGCAAGCAACCACACCAGCCAACACAAATCCGGCGCTGCAGAACCCGCATTGCATGGCATCGTGGTGAAGAATTGCGTCCTGGATTGGATGAAGTTGTTCGCCCACTGCGACACCCTCGATAGTAGTTACCTCCCACCCGTTCACATGACGCAGGCTAATCATGCACGATTGCTTCGTTGTGGGTGGTTCTGTCGGCGAATGCCGAACCAATACCGTGCATGCTCGACATTCCCCGATGCTACAGCCGATGCGGGTTCCGGTAAGACCGACGACTTCGCGAAGGTAGTGCGCGAGATGCATGTCGGCAGGTGCATCTCCAAGGTCATGAAGCTGACCATTGATAACGAGGCTGACATCGGTGGTTTTTCTAAGCACCTGGACGGCTCCGGATTTTCAGGTCTTTGTATCTGATCGGTAGCGCAGAAGGCCAAGCGTCTTCATCGTGATGTCCCAGAGCGTGCGCTATTGCGTTTGCGATCGCCGGAGCGACCGTCGTCATCGTAATTTCACCGGCCCCCTTATGGCGAATGTTAGCCTGCAGCTCGTTCAGCGCACCGCCTTCAGGAAGAGGTAACAGAACCGTTTCTAGATCTATCGCAATAACATCCGATGCTCGAGGAACGATGTATCGATCAAAGTTTACAAACCGGTCCTGACCGCTTGCTGGCGGCAACTGCTCAAAGAGTGCATGAGCCAGTCCCATTTGGAATCCACCTTCAACCTGGCCGTGGAGGATCGTCGCCGTGATTGCATCGCCAGCATCCAGGAATGAGACCGCAGCCGTAACCCGCAAACTTTCCGACTTTGGGTCAATTTCCACGACCACTAGGTGGCCGCCGGCTGCGTACGCCGAACGGGGGACTCGTGTCTTTCCAACAGCCGAGTGCGCTGGCGGGAAAATTGGATCGCCTTGAGTTGGCACCAGGGTGGCTTGGCAGGTCGCTTCCTTAGCAAAGCCAAGGGCATCAATAAAAGATGTGAAAGACCGCTCCCCGTCCATGAAAGTGGCCCGAGACCAGCCGTTCGAGAAGTAACCATGCGCAATTGCGAAACGCGGAGCGCTAGTCCTATCAAGGTGTGCGGCGATCGTACTGAGCGACACGGGCTTGCCTTCGCCGACGTGGAAGCCATCCGAACGCCAAGCATCGAAGAGGTCTTCGTCCGAAGTATCGAAGTTAACCAGTTCGCGTATCCCGGGAAAGATCTTGAGCCTGATCAATGCGTCGCAGGCTTGGCGCAAGACGTGAACATGGAAAAATGCGGTCTTCGATGCAGCCGTAGCCTGATGGCCATAAGTCGTCCCCTTCGCGATCAGCTGTTCTGCGAAGGAAACGAAAGGCTCTGCGTTGCCCAGCGACACATCGGCGGGAGCCCGGAATGTGTCAGCGGCGACTTTTCCTAGAGACCGGCGTGCTCCTTGACCTAGGTCTACAGATTGGCTCCAGACCGTTATCTGCCCGTCGAGTTCGAGCTGCACTGCAGCATATTGGCTATCTCCGCTTGTTCCGTAGGCTTCCATGCAACCGGCAAAGCCGACGCCACAATAGAGGCCTCTTGCCGCTCCTTCTCTTCGGATTTCGTCACGATTCTTCCACAGGTGGTGTTCGGCAGCTCTGTCACAGACTTCCGCATTGGCGACATGGAAGCAGAGCGGGGTACCTGCTATGTCGCGATCTGCTTTTTGCGGATCCGAATCGTATTGCAGAACATTCTGACGGCGAACGCCGATAGGATCGCGATTGAGCTTTAGAGTAGCAAGCTTGTCGATGGCCGTTTCAATGTTGAAAACGACCTGTGGAATTCCGAAGCCTCGCATCGAGCCTACGATAGGAACGGGGCGTCGTGTAACTACACCATTCGCACTGACTTTGTTGAATCTGTAGAATCCCGTCGCGTGAAGGGCCCCTAACTGCATCACAGGCGTGCTGAGATTAAGCTCAGCACCACCTTCGAATACAAAGTGAACAAGCGCTCGATCAAGCGAGCCATCTGGCTTGGCTGATATCAACGTGTGAACGCCGGAGCCATGCCGTTTTAACCCGGCCTGAAATTGCTCGAACCTGTCATATGCCAGCCTGACGGGGCGATCTGATAAAGCTGCAGCAAAGGCCAATTGGACAACGAACGGCGACTTATCACGGCCGCCGAAGCCGCCCCCGAGGTCGACACTGAGGATTTTGACATCGCGTATAGCAGGATTGTCTAGGCCGGCAGCAACAGCCTTGCGAATGTCTTTTAAATCAGCATAAGGCGCTTGGGTCCCAACCAGCATTGTAAGTGTGCCGTTTTGGACCCCCGCTAGGCCAGTCTCCGGTTCGAGGAAAGCAGGATCAACTTGCTGCGTGAAGGTCGTCGTCTCAATGCAGAATTCTCCGGGCGCCATTTTCAACAGTTCTTCGTATATCGCATTGGCGACCGGATCATGCACGTCCGCCCGAGTAAACTGGTCTTTCTCGAGCCGAAGGTGCCCGTGGTCGAACTGACTTGATAGTTGATGTTGTGAGAGAGACAGCAGGTAGTGCTGCGTCGATAGTATTGCGGGGGCAATCAACAATCGCCAGTCTGTTAACAGCTCCGCAGTCGACCGTTCATCGGCAATTGGAGTTGGGGTACCGTAGCTTACGATGCCGCGGTCCTCCCGCAATTCCTGTGCTGCTCTACGGAAGGTCAGGAAATCTTGAAACAGAAGAATCGCCAGAGGCTGGCTTAGGTACTGCGGTACTCGGTTCGGCGGGCATAGCTGCAACATTCCTGCGCCCGTTGCCGTGCCGGCTGTGTTGTCCAAACCGTGCTCCGCCAGGGTATCAGCTGTGATCGTGCGAAAAGGCTGATTCTGTGGGCCAAGGCGTTCAACGTTCAGGCGGACGAAGGGACGGTCAATGAAGGCTGTACGGATAATCAGTGCATGGGCACATTCATCAGGCCAACCAAGCTGCTGAGCGATATCCTTCACCCGAAAATCGCTAGCGAAGACTTTCCCTCCGGTGATCTTCGCCTTGCGTAAGTCGGACTCGGCAGCGAATGGTGCAACTTCAGGTCTCATTCGGACCTCGGGTTAATCGTTGCCGCTCTTTTGCTTGGCGTTTCGACCGCGGCTAAAGAGGAATGTGGTAGTACGCAAAAACAACGCTGCTGACGCGACGAGTCCACTCCAGCTTGCTCGAAGGCTTGGCTCGGGAATTTTTTTGTCATCGACGTTAATTCGTTCTTTTTGTGAGGCACTGCGTGCTTACGTTTCTGCTGAAAGAGCGCTGGGTTTCGCGTTCGAGCCCAGGCGTTCAACGACGCCCAAATTGGCCTCGAAATCGGGATCATTCCCGTGTTCAACGGCCAGATGAGCGTGCTCCAGAGCTTGCTCGAAGCGACCAAGCTTTAAGAATTCGGCCGCCAAATTGTTATGTGCTGCCGCGTGGTGCGGATTCGAACTAATGGCAACCTGAGCCAGCGCGATTGCGCGTTCCGTAAATCCGAGCTCGGACGCAGCAACGCCAGCGTTGGCGTTCAAATCCGGGTCGTGAGCTTCATGTCTTAGAGCCCGATCGTATGCGGCCAGCGCCAGAGCAGCATCTCCTCGTCCCAGATTGAGATTTCCGAGCTCGCGCATCGCTCGCCATTCTGACGGCTTGATCTCCAATGCACGCTGAAAATCCGCTTCCGCGCCTGTCACATCGACACCTTGAGCGCGCAAAATGCCACGGTTCAAATATGCTTCATAGTATGGTGGTGAAAGTTCTATCGCTCGCGCATAGGCATCGAGCGCCTCGCGTTCGCGACCCGCTATGCGGGCCAATAGGTTACCGAGGTCATTGTAATACTCGGCATAGTAGGGATCGAGCTCAATAGCATCCCGCAGACGCGCCTCAGCTCGAACAACATCTCCGGCCAGCTCATAAACTTGGCTTGTATTGTAAACAAGGATGGATCGATGAAGCAGAAAGGCGCCTTCGCCGTATGCTTCGACAATCTCTGAGAGTCCGTGCTCGCAAAGTGCTAATGCACTATTCAAGTCGCCTTGTCGCGCCTTAATGTAGGCGTACGCATTCTCCGCAAATACTTTGATGTATTGATAGCGTGGATGATTTGCGAACTTCTCCTCGATTAACCGCAGGTTGGCAACCGCACAGGCCTCGGCACGAGGAATATCTACGGGCACCTGGTATCGACCATAGGTCATCGACTGTGCGTACAGGGCGGTAGGAACAAAGCGGCTTAGTGGAAACTGCCGCAAGAATGCTTCCAGAAACGGTAGTGAGGAAGAGGAATACCCCATTGCATACAAAACGAATGCAGCATTGATAAAGAGCCCGTTTATCGGGTCATCACCCGACCCGTGCTTCTGCAACTCAGGATCTGAATAATTTGCAGCGAAGAATTCGAACCAGGTATCATAAAGCCCGATCCCCATGAGGATTTCACAGGGCTGGACCAGCGCTTCGACCCTCTCGAACTTGTTGCTGAGCGCGACGGCGTGGGCAAGGATCAGCGGAGCTGATCCTGATCTATATTGTGTCAATCGTCGAATGTGCGCTTCGCTATTGAGCCGATCTAGCACACTACAAGGCAATGTTTCGGCATTTCGGCGATTGATCAAATCGCCAACAAGTCCGTCCTCGACAAATGCAGTGGCCATTTCGACCCGCCGCTCTTGCGGGATAGAGGCTAAAAACAGATCGACGATGGCAAGAGCGCTCAACCGGTTAGTAGCATCCAGGCCTCTTCCCATGCATTTGAGCAACGCGGCACCCACGTCGAGATTGCCATTTGATCGCGTGAATAGGAGGTCCTTTTGCGCCGAAGCAAGACTCTCAACATCAAGTTGACTTTCAAAGTCCAGTTGGGTGAGAGGTGGGAGAACGAATCGCGGCGCATTTGCAATCAGCAATGCGCCCTCGCGGTCCAGAATCACGAATCGAATTCGTTTGCACTTCTCCTGAAGTCTTAGGAGAATTTCCAACAGGCTCCGCGAAGTAGCGCAAAGAGCTTGGCAGTTGTCGATAATGAGAACGACTTCGCGGTTAGATGTTTTGAGCGCTTGCAATATGAATTCACCAAGGCCCACCAGAAGTTTGTTTTGATACTCGTGATGGTAAAATCGGGTACGCTCTTCCCGGTTTGCCGTATTCGTCAAATCGCGCGGCACTAAGAAGGCTGCGGAACTACGAAAAGGCCATAGCCTCTTTAAGGTTTGCTCGTATTTGGCTAGAAGCCGCGGCGTGGCGGCCTCGCATTGCTTTATCAGGTCAAGACACAGCTCTTCAAATCCGGCGAGATAACCGCCGTGCAGCCATGAGCCATTTGATGTGACAACTTCATGGTTGGCAATGCCGTGGGCCGCTGCCAGCGCAGTGGAGCGCGTACCTGCCCCACTTGTGTCGACCAGCACGACAATACCTGCATCCCGCAACGCCGTGCGGATTAGCGCGACGAACGGCACCCTCGCCTCGCTAATCCATGTTCCTTTTGACGTTGCACTCACTTGTCTCGTTTAACGAGCTAGACGGTGCCAGTGTAAGGAGTGGTAGTGCGGATTTTGGTTTTGGTCGTGGTGACCTTCTTGATAATCGACGTGCCGCGCGGCGCTCCTGACTCGTAGGTCAGCTTCTGCTCTTCCGTGGATTCCGCGCGCTTCTCCGATTCCGTCTCGGTGATGATTTCCGGATATTTGGAGTTGAGCGGATTTGTTGAATGTGCGGTATCAGCAGCCATTGATATAACCCCCAGCCAACGCTTTGGTTGAATATCACTAAAGATCCAACTTTCGTTTCAAAATGGGTGTATGTCAATGGCCCTGCAACTCGGAGAATAAAATATTCCCTGCGAGGCTCGAAGGCCGGGACTAGGTGCCACGGGGCAGCCGTGACCGCTATCGCTTTTTCGGCGCCGTCTCCACACCAACACCAAGCCCAGTCATCGCGGGCCGGACTGGAATAGATCCCGCCAATCATCGGTTTATCAAACGGAATTAACTGAACAACTTCAATTTGCTACGGAAAGTTGTGCGCAAAGCTGTTTTAGACCCCGCAAACATTCGGGAATTTTCGAATCCAGCATGTATTACAACGACAGCGCGACCGCGGTGCCAGCCGCGCCGTCGGTGGTCACCAGCTTGTGGCAGCGCGATCTCAGCTCCTTCAAGAGCGACCCATCGGGGACTGGGTTCTTGGTCCCGTAGACTTGCTGCTTGGTTGAGACAAGTACCTGAGCATGTGCCTTGCGCTTGACGGTAGCAGGCGGTCGAGCAATTGCAGCGGCGTACCGTTGTGGCTGCCGTGATGCGCCACTTTGAGGAAATCCACCGGCTCGAGTTCGGAGGCGCATTTCTTTTCGATCATTTCCCAGCTTTCGAGTTCGGCATCACCGGGCAGCAGGAGTCGCTTGCCGGCGGCTTCGATGAGCAGGCACAGTGACGTATTGTTCTGCGCCTTGTCGATGAACCGTGCGGCCGTCACTCGGTGTTCGCGAATGGCGCGCCGAAGCCGCTCGAAATCGCTGGCCGATATGCCGCCGCGCTCCGCAGCACCGGCGCGCGCCACCGCGGGAAAGTCCCAATCGAAGCCTTCATCGCCGCCACGCACCTGCTTCTCGTGGCCGGTGCCGACCGCCGCAAGCGCTGTTGTCAAGGCCCGCTCTCGGGCACTCGTCGTGTAGTACACGCTAACGTCCGGTTCGGGCGCGAGCACCCGGATCTTGATGTTCTTGAACGTCGAAGATTCTTTCGCCTTGCCGCGCGCCAGGTAGGCAATCGGTTGCTTGCCGAGCTTGCGCAGGTAGTCGATCCGGTCCTTGTTGGCCAAGTTGTTTTCGAGGAGCGAACGGAAGGCGGGGTGCAGCACCATCCCGTTGCGGCGGACGTCGCGCGCGAATCCAGCCAGACCGTCGCGGAGTCTCTTCTGCATCTTCGCCTTGGGAAAGTCCCGGTAGTAGTCCGGATGGCTCGGCAGGCCCATCCAGACCCGCTCGATTTCCATGCGGTTGAAGATCTCTCGCTCGCGATAGAAGCCTTCCAGGTGGTCGAGATGCTCGTGGGTGACAATCAGAAGATCAATCTTTCCATTGCACTGCTTCTCGATGTCGGCGCGATGTCCGGGAAGCGCACCAGGCTAGACAGATCGTTGGGAGCGCGGCCGAAATCGATTAAGATATGGCGGGTTTCGGCGCCATCAGGCAGGCTGAGCAGGATGCAGTCGCCGAACCCTACGACGTAACCACGGATCTGAATCGTACCTGTCATCAGTGCCCTCCAGCATAGTGGTCGTTATTGGGCCGGGCGTGCCGCATCGCGGCATTGCGCTGAAGCCGGAGTCGTCTTCCCTCGATCGTGGCGCGGATACGAAAATTTCCACCATCGGGCGCGCCCAATCCGCGGATCCCGTCGCTCACTCCCATGCTACCGGAGCGAATGAGGTAACGGGCATATTGCACTAGCGTCTTCCGCCGATCTTTCGTAGGCAGAACCATCGCCAGATGCAGGAAGTTACCGTTGCCGTCAAAAACCAACGTTCCACCGCAATAGAGCGGCAGCAATGTGTTGGTGAGCTTGCCGAGCGCGCGGCCTTTGAGCTCGACGTCTTCACTCCACGCGAATTCGATCACCCTCTCTTTGGGCGGCCAGTAGCCGCTTCGCGCGCGCTTCTTGGTGTGATAGACGGAAACAATGGTGAGGTTGGCGTCGAAGGGAATCTGGAAGAGCTCGCGGAATTCGTCGAGGAACCGATAGGCGTCGGCCGGCGTGGCGGTGATCGCTTCGATGTCTTGGCCTCGCGCAAAGCGTGAACGATATCTCTCCTGACACGCCGATCCTCTTGCATCGGCTTGAGTCCGCGCCGGCGGAAAATGCGTTTGAGTTCTGATCTGATTCCGTAGGAATCATCGGGATAAGCGACTTCGTCGGCGCGCAGCAGGGCGCGCGCATATTCATCGTAGCGTAAATCCACCGGCGGGCAGTAGTCGATGGCCCGGAGCATCACGTTGGCGGTTTGGTCGGCGGCGCGAAACAGCGCCTGGATCGCCTGCTGTTGGTCGCGCTTCTTCCCGCCCGCCTCACGGGAAACCTCCTTGAGATTGCGGATGTAGAGATACTGCAACAGATCGTAATAGACCCCGGTCAGGATCTCGGACCAGCCGTGCTCCTCGTAAGTGCCGCGTAAATCGCTCATTTTGCGTTTGTTCCAGGCGCCTCGCAGATAGTCCTGCTTGGCTAGGCCATGGATCGCCGCACCGAATTCGCTGGCGATAGCCGAGACGACATTTTTTGGCCGACAGGAGCGCCGGCGCTCCTGTCGTTACTAGCTTGGCAATTTCGCGATTTTTCAGACTTGCCAGCATAGCTATCGCATCGCCAAAATACTCGTGAAACCCTGCCGTCTCCGGGGAAGAAACCTCGTTGTACCCAGGCTTCAGCCCATCGAGTACTGTGTGGCCGAGTTCATGCGCGACGATGTCATGCGACAGGCAGGTATGGACCGGCTTGCCGTCGGGGCCTTCGAAATAGCAAAAGTGCAGCGCGCCGGTATCGCGATCGTAAAACGCGTTGTCATCGTAGCCAGCATGCGGCAACACCAACAGGCGTCCGAGGCCCGACGCCAAGGCACCGGTCGGCCCAAGGCTGTATCGTCCTCTAACACCGTCAGGACCTGTTCGATTATCGCCCAGACGTTCACTTGGTGAAAGTTGAAGTTGTCGAGAATCCGCTCGTTCTTCAAGCCTGCAATGCCGACGAATCCTGAGCGGTCCGCCAAGAGTCTGGCCGGCGTAAACCGTGTATCGAGGTCAGCGTTATAGTCCACGATCGCGACGCGCGCGCTGGTCGGGCCGTCGCCGACGGTAGCACACTCGATCGTCGCTTCAACCGGCCACAAATTTCGGGTGCGTGCGAGGAGCGGGTCCTTCGGAAGAACCTTGATCCGAATCGATCCGTTTCGACCTCTGCGCCGTTTCGTACCTGGCTTAAGTGTCACGCAGCCCCTTAATGGGAGCTACAATTCTGACTACAACTCTAGGTTATCGCAACAGCTTTTTTGGACCCGGGACGACCACACAGAACCGTAGCGCGCTATTTTCCTAACCTCCTTCGGCACAAGAACAGGGGCCCGGACTTTCGGAACCTCTTGAAATGGATAGGGCTGTTCGCGTCCAACGGCACGCCACCGGAGGTCATTACAAGCTCTCGGCGAGTGTCACGTCGAGATCAGCTTCGAGGCGCAATGGGTCGCCCCCAAGAAAATCTCCGAACGCGTTACGGCCGACATCGAGCTTTTGTCAGCGCTTACGAAGGAAGCCGGCATCGAACGCCAATGAGGTTGCTTTACGAGGTTGCTTCTGTTGGCTCGTGAGATTTTCTTTGATCTCGCGGTGCACACATCGTACACACGCCGCGTTCTAACCAATTGAAAGAATTAAACTCTCGATCCAATCCATCACTGGACCGACAGACTAAGAGTCGGCAAGTGTCGCGAGTGTGACACGGCAGGAGTGAATATCGAGCGTGATGAAAGCCAGAATGTCTTTGGTGCTATTGGACCGAGATAGCTGAGGGTTGAATGTGTCAATGCGCACATACCACACCAATTCCGCAGCATTGGAATGAGATTGATTACAAAAATATGATCGCATTGCTCAACCTGCGACCAAACCATATGAAGTGAGACGGGCTTTCGTGACCTAGCGTTTTGATGTGGCGAGCTTCCTTTGCTTGCAGTTGAGCGACGAACAAAAGTGCGCTTGTGTTGATTCATGTAAATCAACGATCGAAAGCCACTCCGGCTTCCAGCTCCAGGATCGCCTGGCAATGCGACAGAGGGTGTTCCGAGCACATGCCGCGCTTCTTCGCCTGAACGTTTTCACTTGGAAACCTCGTAGCGGAGTAATTCCACGGCTCTCGCGGAACTTTGCATGCAAGCAGCTCGCCGGCGTCGGCGCTTCCTTTAGATCAGCGCGGGGCTCCTTGATGTGCGGTCACAAAGCCATCGAAGTGTGTCGAAGGTTTTTGTTGCTCGGTTGAATCATTTGTGAGATGACCCGTGCGCAAACCGGCGCTAACATCGTTGGAGAATATAGGACCTGATACACCGCTCAGGCTGTCCGTAGCAGCCGCAATCGCGTTTCCGGATCAGACCATTTCCGAGAACAGCTTGAGACGAGAAGCCAAGCGCGGGCGACTTACGGTCGAGATTATTGCAGGCAAGGTGTTTACGACTCTCAATGAAATTGAAAGGATGCGTGGCCGATGCCGCGTAGAAGTAAGGGTGCCCGTCTCCACCTCAGACCAGCCCGCTACAGGGCCGGAAAGCTCACCCATCAAGCCACTTGGGTCATCCGGGACGGCACGGGATATTACGCCACTGGATGCGCTGAACGCGAAGTTGCAGCGGCTGAGCAAGTCCTCAAGGACTATATTGCAAAAAAATACGCGCCGACGCGCAAGGAACAAGACTTAGAGAAAATTCCCGTCGCCGACGTGCTTTCGATTTTCATTGACGACCGCCCCGACCTTTACGTCGAGAACTCCGACGCTCAGAAGTATCTCAATCGCATCGGGCGCCTCAAAGAGTTTTGGGGAAAGCTCATGTTGTCGGAGGTAACCCGGACCAAGTGCCGTGAGTACCAACAACACCGTGGCAATAAAGGCGGTGCCCGCCGAGATCTGGAGGATCTCAGGGCAGCCATCGCCAACCATGCGGCGGAAGGGCTGCACCGTGGCATTGTGAAGGTCACGCTTCCCAAGAAGGGCCCTGCCCGCGATCGATGGCTGACTCGCGATGAAGCCGCCCACCTAATCTGGACGTGTTGGCGCGCCCGCGAGATACAGACCATGCACCGCGGACCCAATAAAGGACAGCAGGTTGAAACGAATAAGCGGCCCCTTCGCCATCTCGCCCGGTTCATCCTTATCGGGGTCTATAGCGGGACGCGCGCGGGCGCCATTGCGTCAGCTTCGCCGACCGCGGCTATCGGGCGGTCCTTTGTCGACCTTGAACGTGGCGTCTACTACCGACGCGCCCAGGGGAAGCAGGAGACTAACAAACGGCAGCCGCCGATGCCGATCCCACCGCGCCTGCTGGCACACCTGCGACGCTGGAAGGAGCGCAAGATTATTGCGCGGCACTTTGTCGAGTTCAACGGCGAAGGTGTATCTTCCGTGAAGACCGCGTTCAAGCATGCGGTGACGCTGGCCAAGCTCGGGCCCGGCGTTTCGCCGCATACGTTACGGCACACCGCGGCAACGTGGTTGATGCAGAACGGTACCGACCCATGGCAAGCCGCCGGGTATCTCGGCATGAGCGTCGAAACGTTGTTGCGCGTGTACGGGCACCACCACCCGGACCACCTAAAGGACGCCGTCGCCAAGATGACGGCCAAACCTACCGCCTCAGCTTCGCCTCAGAAACCAGTCGAAAGGAAGAAAACGAACGTAGTCAAAATTCAATGAAAATGGGCACTTCTAGTGGGAATAGTGCGAGTTTCCGCCGCTCATAACGGTCTGGTTGCAGGTTCGAGTCCTGCCGGGCCCACCAGCCTTCGCTCTGTCCGGCCCGGACACATAGGTAACAAACTGTACCTAAGACATGGGTGACAACCT
>NZ_JAGWDK010000018.1 GCF_018398875.1 Bradyrhizobium sp. sGM-13
GCGCTTTGGCAATGCCGTTGGGGTCGATGATCATGATCACGGCGCCATCGCCCAAAATGGTGTTGCCGGAGAACATGTCGATGTGCCGCAGCTTGGTCGACATCGGCTTGACCACGATTTCTTCGGTGTGGAACACGCCGTCGACCACGATGCCAAAGGTCTGGCTGCCGACCTGGGTGACCACGATGAAGCCGTTCTCCGGGTCGCTGGACGAGCCGTCGTCGATCTTGAGCAGCTTCTTCAGGTGCATCAGCGGCAACAGCTTGTTGCGCAACCGCAAGACCGCGGTGTCCTTGATGCGCTCGATGCGGTGTTCGGAGTTGGCGCGGGCGCGCACCAGCTCGACCACAGACAATTGCGGGATCGCAAAGCGGTCGCCGGCGGCTTCCACGATCAGCGCCGAGACGATCGCCAGGGTCAGCGGGATCTTGATGGTGACGGAAGAACCTTCGCCGGCCACGCTCTTGATGTCGATGGTGCCGCCGATCTGGTCGATATTGGTGCGCACCACGTCCATGCCCACCCCGCGGCCGGAGACCGAGGTGACCTGCGCGGCGGTGGAGAAGCCCGGCGCGAAGATGAACTTGTGGATCTGGGCTTCGGTCATCTTCTCCAGTTCGGCCTCGGTGACGAGGCCGTTCTGCAGCGCTTTGGCCTTGATCCGCTCGGTGTTCAGCCCGCGGCCATTATCGGCGATGCAGATGATGATGTGGCCGCCCTCGTGATAGGCGGAGAGCCGGATCGTGCCCTGCTCGCCCTTGCCGGCCGCGAGCCGCTCGGCCGGCGTCTCCAGGCCGTGGTCGGCGGAGTTGCGCACCATGTGCGTCAACGGATCCTTGATCAAATCGAGCACCTGGCGGTCGAGCTCGGTGTCGGCGCCGTGCATCTCGAGTTCGATCTGCTTGCCGAGTTCGCCCGAGAGGTCGCGCACGATGCGCGGCAGCTTCTGCCAGGCATTGCCGATCGGCTGCATCCGCGTCTTCATGACGCCTTCCTGCAGCTCGGCGGTGACGTTGGAGAGCCGCTGCAGCGGCACCTTGAACTCGGTGTCCTCGTTGCGGCGGGAGATTTCCAGAAGCTGGTTGCGGGTCAACACCAGCTCGGAGACCATGGTCATCAGATGTTCGAGGGTATCGACGTTGACGCGGATCGACTGGTTGGCGATCTTGTCGGCGACCTCGCCGTCGGCATCCATGGCGGCGGCGCGCTTGGCCGGTTTTGCCTTCGTTTCCTTCGCAGTTTCCTTGGCTTCCGGCGCCGGCGCAGCCTTGGCAACGGCAACAGGTGCCGGCGCAGCTTCGGTCTCGGTCTCGCGGAAGGCGCGCTCGAGGTCGTCGAGCGAGACTTCGCCCGGACGCAACGGGCGTTCCAGCACCTGTTCGACCAGCGTGCCCTTGGTCTTCGCGGGCGCTACCGGCGGCGCGGCCACCACGGGGATCGGCGCGGGCGCGGGTTCAGCCGCGGCTTCCGCATGGTGACCACCTTCGGCCATCGCATGCAGCTTCTCGATCAGGTCTTCGTCGGTGCCCTCGGGCTCGGTCTCGGTGGCTTCCAGACCTGCGAGGATCTCCTTGATGCGGTCGATGCTCGACAGGATCAGCGTCACGGCTTCGGCCTTGACCGGCATGCCGTCGCGGAATTTGCCCATCAAGGTCTCGCCGGCATGGGCGAGTGCTTCCAGTCGCGGCAGGCCTAGAAAGCCGCAGGTTCCCTTGATGGTGTGGACCAGGCGGAAGATGTTATCCAGGATCTTCGCGTCGCTCGGATCCTGCTCGAACCGCACCAACTGATTGTCGACCGTATCCAGGCTCTCGCTGGTTTCGGTCAGGAACTCCCGCAACAAATCATCCATGAAACTGGCCTTCGTACGCACCGGCACGCGACATCGACGCGCCTTACGGAACACGGCCAGCTTCTATGCAAAGCGTTTAATATTGGTTGAGCAAATGGAAAAGAACGGGATCAACAAAGAGATAAGACGGCAGAAATGAATTCTGCCGCCTGTTTTCAACCGTTGGTTAACCATGTCGGCGCGGTGGCGCGCTCAGGAAGCAGTAACGAGTACCTTGTCCCCGTCGGGCTCAAGCGTCACGCTCAGCCCGCAGGCCTGCGCCAACAGTCGCGTATAGTAAGGCTGCACTGCATGCGCGTCGACGGTCGCCGTCGAACTCGCGCTCACGAGATTGGCGATGTTCTGCGGCACGCGCGCGTTGAGGCCCGAAGACGTGACGCGAAAACCCATCGTCTCGCTGTCGCCGATCGGATCGATCGTCAGCGTGCCGCCGCGCGGGATCGTTTGCTGCGCGATGATCAGCATGTTCAACAGCAGCTTGACGCGGTTCTTCGGCAGCAACAGCCGCGGCAGATTCCAGGTGATGGTGATCTTGCCGTCCTCGATGTGGCCGCGTGCCATGGTCTGGGCGTCGCCGAGATCGATCTGCGCGCCCGCCGATCCTGCAGCGCCAAACGCCAGGCGGCAGAACTGCAACCGTGCGGAGGCGGTCTTGGCGCTCTTGCGGATCAGATCGAGCGCGAAATCGCGGTCTTCGGGCTTCGGGTTGTCGTCAAGCACCTCAAGCCCATTGACGATCGCGCCAACCGGGCTGATGAGATCGTGACAGACTCGCGAACACAACAGCGCCGCAAGTTCGAGGTTATCGGGAGCCGGACCGGGAGATGAAGTGCCAGACATCATGGGTTCCTGGAAAGCCGCCGGGTCGCAAATTGCTGGCGGACCGTTACGAATCACGCGTGCTTATCGGTTTGATACACTGCGCAGCCCCGTGCTGCCAGCAGGGGGCGGCAATGGTAAGGCAGGACGAACAGCAAATGGGCCGAGCTCATGAATGAGGCACGTCCGCCCGCGCTCGATCGCGAGGCCGCAGCGGTGCTGATCGAACCACTGACCGAGATCGTGATCCGGGCCGGCGCCGCCATCCTTGCCGTCGACCGTTCCGCCATGAAGGTCGACGGCAAGACCGATGGCTCGCCGGTAACGGAGGCAGATCTGGCGGCCGACCGAATAATCGCCGAGGGCCTTGCCCGGGTAGTGCCCGAAATACCCGCACTCTCGGAGGAGCGCGTCCAAACGTCCGCACTGCCCTATATGGAAAGCTTCTTCCTGATTGACCCGCTCGACGGCACCAAGGAATTCGTCGCCGGCCGCAACGAATTCACCGTCAACCTGGCGCTGGTGACTCAGGGGATTCCGCTGCTTGGCATTATCAGCGCACCTGCGCTCGGGCTGATCTGGCGCGGCATTGTCGGAGGTGGCGCGGAGCGGCTGACGCTCGGCAAGGGCAGGCCGCTCGTCGAGCCTATACGTACCCGCGCTTGCCCGCCGCAGGGCCAGCCATGGACCGTGGCGGTCAGCCGCTCGCATGGCGACGCCAGGACCGAAGCGTTTATTGCCGCAAGACCGGAGGCCGTACGGTGCGAGCTTGGCTCGGCGGTCAAATTGGGCCGGGTGGCCGAAGGCTCCGTCGACATCTATCCCCGGCTGTCGCCGGTCTCGGAATGGGACGTGGCCGCGGGCCATGCCGTCGTCGCGGCCGCCGGCGGCAAGATCACGGATTCAAGCGGCGCCGCCCTGCAATTTGGCACGGGACGGACGGGCTTCATCGTTCCGGAATTCATCGCCTGGGGCGATCCGAAGGCGGCGCCCTGAAGACGGAGCATATAGCCCGGGCTTCGGCGCAAGCTACTGCGCCAGCCCTCGCTCGAGCGCCGGCCATCGTGCGGTGGCTTCCTCGAGGAAACGTGCCGGCTCGGCGGCGAACGCATCGCGGTTGTCCTCGCGGCCGAACAAATAGAGCCGCTGGCCCGCAACCACCCAAAAGCGCGGGTTGCCTGGATAGGTTACCCCTCGCCCCAGATCGACCGGGTCATAGCCGCCGAACTGAGGCCCGTAAATTTCCGGATGCGCGACGAAAGAGGCGCGATTGCCCTCGTTGCGAAAACGCCAGACGGCGCCGGCTTCGCGAGCCTCGAAATCGGGTAAGCCCTCGACGGCCATGGATTCCGTAAAATAGGCAACGGGATCGAAGCCTCCGATGGCGAGTCCGGAATAGCGGTTCACCACCACCCGCTCGGTGGTCGCGGCGCGCGCGGCGAAATCAAGGCTAGCTACGCAAAAAAACCCTGCCAATAAGGCAAAAAGGGCCCTTTGGAGGCGCGAACCGTATCTTTCCTGCCGTTGTGCCGTCATAGTTGGTGCCGATAACATGCGAGTCGAGGGGACACTGGGCGCAACCTAGAGCCATGCTTGTTGGCGTCAGGTTAAGGCGGCGGCCAGAATTCGATGCCAGGGGTTCTTTCATGACGTTTGCTTCACGCCTTGCCGCGGTGACGTTCGCCGCGCTGATATGCTGGACCGTGCCAGCTTCTGCGCAGCAGCCGCAGCCGGGAGGGCCTTATCCGCCCCCACCGGGCGGGCCTTACCCGCCACCACAGCGGCAGCCGGGTCCCGAGACTTTCGGGCCCGAGGAGTTGGTGTCGGCCGGGCACAAGTTCTTCGGCAACGTCTCGCGCGGCCTCGCTTCGGTCATCGAACGGGCGGTGAGCCAATGGGGCTTGCCCAATGGCTATGTGCTCGGTGAGGAAGGCTCCGGCGCTTTTGTGGCGGGCCTGCGGTACGGCGAAGGCACGCTCTACACCAAGAATGCCGGCGACTTGCGTGTCTACTGGCAGGGGCCGTCGGTCGGCTTCGACTGGGGCGGCGACGGCGCGCGCACCATGACGCTGGTCTACAATCTGCCCGCCACCAACGCGATCTATCAGCGCTTCGTCGGCATCGACGGCTCCGCCTATATCGTCGGTGGCTTCGGCATGACCGCGCTGACCGCCAACAACATCGTGCTGGTGCCGATCCGTTCCGGCATCGGCTTAAGGCTCGGCGCCAATGTCGGCTATCTCAAATATACCCCGCGGGCGACCTGGAACCCATTCTAAGCCCAGCTTCAAGCATAGACTCCAAATCTCCCTGGATGGATTCAGGTTAACGCGGCATCGGGCTGGCGCAGGGTCGGGCTGGCGTGGCAATGTGATTAACGATTCCTTGTCTGTGTGGAGTAACCATCCATGATCGAGCCGATCATGTATCTGGCGATCGGTTTTTTGGTCTCGATGTTGTTCGGCCTGATGATCGTGCCGCTGGTGCATAACCGCGCGGTGCGGCTGACGACCCGGCGGCTGGAGGCGGCGACGCCGCTGTCGATGGCCGAAATCCAGGCCGACAAGGATCAGTTGCGCGCGGAATTCGCCATGTCGGCGCGGCGGCTCGAAATGAGCGTCGAGCAGCTCAAGAACAAGACCACCAGTCAACTCGCCGAACTCGGCAAGAAGAGCGATGCAATCAATCGCATGAAGATCGAGCTCGGCGAAAAGAACGCCACGATCTTTGCGCTCGAAGCGCGCGAGAAGGCGATGAAAGAGCAGCTACGCGCCACCGAAGAGGAATTCGCGGCCAAGACTGAACTGTTGCGCAATGCCGAGCAGGCGCTGACCGACAAGCAGGCCGAACTCGCCAGGATCAATCATGAATTGAACAACCGCTCGATGATGGCGGATAGCCGCCAGGTCGAGTTGGTCACGGTGCGCACGCAGATCGAGGAACTGAAGGGCCGCGTCGGCGACGCCGAGAAGGAATTTTCGGCAACCCAGGCCCGCCTCGCGCAGGAGCGCGCCGAGTCCGAGCACGCGACGCGCGAATTGGTGGAAGCGCGCAGCCGCGTCGAAAATTTGAGCCAGCGCGTCACCGATCTCGACCGGCAATTGATCGTGCAGGTCAAGGAAGCCGAGATGCTCGGCAACCGCGTCAACGACCTCGAAGCGCGGTTGGCGACGCAAGGCAAAATCCTGGCTGAGCGCGAATACGAGAACAATCAGCTCCGGCAGGCGAACGAAAACGCCGAACGCGCGGCGCGCGAACTGCGCGAGGAGATCGCAGGCATGAGCGGCGGCAAGTCGCCGACCGTGGAAAAATTGCGAGCTGAAAAGGCCGCGGTGGAAGAACAGCTCCGCATCGCCCGCGACGAGCGCGCCAAACTACAGCGCGACCTCAACGCGATGCAGCAGCAGGCCGAAAGCTCCTGGGCGACCGAGCGGATGGAAAACGCACTGCTCCGCGAGCGCATCAACGACATCGCGGCCGAAGTTGCAAAACTCGCGATGCAGCTCGAGGGACCGAATTCGGCGATCGAGGCCATGCTGGCCGCGGAACCGGCCGTGCCGGCCAAACCCGCCAACGACGTCGCCGGTGCCGCCCCCGCCATGGCGGAAGGCGGCGGGACGCTGGCCGAACGCATCCGCGCGCTACAGTCGCACGCTTCGCGGGCCCGCCAGCAGGGGGCGTAACTTCCCGCCTCTACGCGAAAACGCGAGGTCACGGCCCGACTGATCGCTTGACACTATGGGCTCGTCCTTCGTAAATCGCGGGCTCTGATGGGGCTCATTGTTCGCCCACACTTCCCGGACGCATAGCTCAGCGGGAGAGCGTTCCCTTCACACGGGAGAGGTCCAAGGTTCGATCCCTTGTGCGTCCACCATTCCAAAGCCCCGTAAATCGGGGCTTTTGCTTTTGGTACCCGCCTATTCGGCAGATAGCCGCGTCACCAGCGTGACGCGTGTAGGCGCATCGAAATCGACTACCTACTCGATGCGGGCTTTTTCTTTCAGGTCGCGGATGCGAATTTCGGCCTCTTCCTTCGAGGTCACGATTTCGGACTGATCGGGGACGCGGGCCTCGCGGCTGAGCCTCTTCAATTCCTCAAGCTGTTCATGCGTGGGCTTTTCGGTCATGGGCACCTCCTCTGACGGGGCAACCGTGTCAGGAACGTCCTGTTCCCCTCGAGAAGTCCGTTGCGGCCGCCACCAGGATGAGAGAGGCCAAACCGAGACGGCCTTACTCCGGCGCCCTCATGCCGGGCGAGCGGAGCCATTCGTTTAGCCGAGATGCGGCTTCCATCTGTCGCGCCCGCCGCAAGAGCAGTTCCCGGGCCATGCCGGGCTGTGCCTCCCTTGCCGCCTCTCTGAAGCGCTTGGCCTCTTCCGCCAGCCGCTCTTCGAAGGTCTTCTCATGCTTGATGCGCCGTCGTGTTGGCATGCCCGTGATCCTCGTTCACGAGGCCATTGAAATCCCGTGCCGGATCGCTGTCTGTCCGGCACCAGACTCATCGGGCAGGCTGCTTCTTTTCGCCAATAAGTCGCGGCCCGTAGTTTGCCCGTCTTGCCGGAACACGATTCTCGGGGCGTCGTAGTAGCGGCACTTTCCGGGAGCGACCCATGCTTACAACCCTTCTTGTGATGGCGGCCATTACCATCATCGCGGGCGCCGCGCTGATCGCTATTTCCGAACTCACCCGTGCACGCCACCCGCAAGCCGATCCGCCGCCGCGGCGCCGGGCGTTTTGAAGGCGCTCTCCGCGAGCGGAGCCTTTGCTGCAGGCCATCAGCAGAAAGGGCCCCAGCGGCGGCGCTGAGGTCCTTTCAGTCAATGTCGCATCGGGGATATGCGACACACGGTCCAATGCGGGTCGCAGATTTTCGTTCCTATCGCGCGATGGCGCCCGGGATCCAGTGCAGCCGCATTTAGCGCGGTGACGATCGCGTCGATAGCAAATCCGGCCAAATGCCAATCCCAATGAATTCAAGTGGCACCGATCGGGATCATCATATGAATCGAATTCAACTTATACCCATTTCAGGAAAGAGGTCGCTCAACGGCGACCTTTTCGTTTTAGCCAGCGCGGCTGCGTCAATTCTGGCACAACCGCGCTATCGGATTTCACAGGGGATTAAACCACCATTCAAGCAGCATGCGGGTTAACAACCGTGTACCCCCGTAACGAGCGTGCATGAATTCTGGTTGCGCGGCCGCCCGAGTTCGCATCGTATGCCATCCACGTATCGCCTTCGACATGTCGCTCTAGAACGAAAACGTGCCCACGCCGCGCAGCGACCATTCCAGGTGCAGGCGCTGTCCGTGGAAAGCGCAGCCAGTTGGATGCGAGATTTAGACCAGGCACGATCCGGCCGAAAACACGTACAGACGCGCCGCAGCCGCAGAACGAGCGGGGACAACCGGCCGGACGACCGCCGACCGTTTGGCCGCGATCGACACTCACGTCCGCCAATTCGCGACGATAACTCTGTGCGGTCGCTTGATGTGTATAAGAACTAATCCGCTCACGACGGGGCTGCGAAAACGAGAAGTCGCAGGGCATGGTCACATTGCATTCGGGTATCTGAGCGGTGCGAGAAGGACGGGCTTCCGAAGCGATAGACCCGGTTACAACAAGGATAGACGCAACAAGGATTTGTTTGAGCATGCAGGACTCCGATTTAAGCGGTCCTGCCCCGCAATCAGAAGCCAATAACAGTTTGGCGAAAATGCGTTTCGAGCAGCCGACAGTTCCATATGCTGAACCCCACCTAACCGCGCCTGAACGCTTGGTTCACAACGTGTTCATTCGCTTTGCCGTTAGTAATCGGCGGGAGGACCGGACATGGCAAACACGAACAACCGTTTCGATGCTGTAGGTGTTGTCGTCGATTGGATCGATGCCTGTAAGCAGCGGCGCCTCGATGCACTATTGGACCTGTATGACGATGCGGCCATTGTGGAATGCTGCGAGAGCGGCAGCTTCAACGGTCGATCAGAGATGGAACGATATTGGCGGCCGCGGCTCGCCAGGGCGGGAAACGACGCGTTCGCCATCGACGCATTGACGCCGGAGGAGGACGGCATTTCGCTGGATTATCGCGGTTACGACGGAAGGATCATGAGAACGCATTTCCGCTTCACGCGATCCGGCAAAATCCGGCTCACGGCGTGCGAACCCGTGAAATCCACCGCGTGGCGACGAACGATCGGCCATTGATGTGAGGGCCGCCCAAGGGGCGACCTTTTTCGTTCTGGGTTCAGGAAATCAAACTACGTGGTGCTACAGGCCGCCGCGCCGACGATGGTGCGTCCAGACAAGGAAGGCTTACTCGTGGCCGGCAGCGAGTGGCTCGCGCAGAGATAGCCTAAATCAGATCCCGAGCACCCAGATCGCCACGATGGTGCCTAGCGTCGCTAGCCCGCTGATGGTCCATCCGGTTGCATAGGAGATGTCGTCGTCGCTGGTGCCGCGCATTTCGTCGGCGCCTGTGGTTGCAGACCGCCACCGCATGGCATTGCTCCAAAAAGCCTGCCCGCAGGTGTAACGTGGGCCCGGGTTCCCGGTTCCACTCTATTTGGAGGCCGTCGGAGAGACGGCGCACGAATCTTCGATCAGACGAAGGAAAGCCGGCGCGCGTCGGCCGGTGCGACCTCATTTTCGTCGCCGACGATGATGGTGACCTTCCATCCCTCGCTGGCCCAGACGCGCGCTTTGGCGACCGCCACCAGCATGCTGCTCCGGTCCATCCTGACGGTCTCGTCCTTGCGTTCCGCCACGATCCTGTACGCCATGCCACATCCCCTACGCACGTAGAACTACTGGGGAACGATGTTCCGTTACCGCTTTGGCCGCAATTGGCCGACAATTTGTCCAATCGGGGGCATGGTTAAAGGCCTTGGGGACAATCTCGCCCTCTATTTCGCGGCGTTTCGCACCGCAAGCGCCGGTTTGGTCACGCCATCCAGCCCGGTCAGGATCAGGACGGTTAACAGCGCGTTCTGCGGGCCGTACCAGGCGTTGGTTGGCTTGTACCATTCGTTGCGCGAGTGCCAGTTGCCGCCCTCGCCGCCGCCGCCAATGGTGACGGCCGGGATGCCGAGCGACATCGCGATGTTGGAATCGGTGGAGGAACCCGCAAAGATCGGCCGCGGCCCCTTGGTGACGGCAGAGACCGCGCGCTGGGTTGCCTGCACGATCGGCGAATCCATCGCGACAATGCCCGCCGGCCGGTCGCCGATCAGTTTTGCCTCGACCGTCATCTTGTCGGATTTCCAGCGCGCGTTCTCATCCGCCACCGCTTCCTTCACGAGTTCGAGCAGCCGCGCCTCGAGCTTCAAGAGCTCTTCGGTCGAGTTCGAGCGCATGTCGACCGCCATCTTCGCTTCCGCGGCGATAGCGTTGACCGAGGTGCCGCCGGTGACGGTGCCGACGGTAAACGTGGTCTTGGGATCGATTGGGGTCTGCAGCTCGGAAATTTTCGCGATCGCCCGGCCCATCGCATGCGTCGCGCTCGGCAGTCCGAATTCCTGGAACGAGTGCCCGCCGGGGCCCTTGAAGGTGAACTCGTAGCGATGGCTGCCGGTCGCCTGGTTGACGACGCGCGTGATGCCGAGCCCGTCGATCGAGATGAAGCCGTCGATATCGGTGTGATCGCGGAACAGCGCCTTCACGCCGCGCAGATTGCCGAGCTCTTCCTCGCCGACAGTGCCGACGAACAGGATGTCGCCGACGGTCGCGATTCCGTTTTCGTTCATCACCTTGATCAACGACAGCAATGTCGCAAGGCCTCGTGAATCGTCGCCGATACCCGGCGCTACGATCGCGCCGTCCTTTTCCTTCACCGTGACGTCGGTGCCTTCGGGGAACACCGTGTCGAGATGCGCGGAAACCACGAGCTTGGGCCGGCCGCCGCCACTGCCCTTGCGTAGCGCGATCACATTGCCTTCGGCGTCGATCGACGCATTCTTGAAGCCGAGCTCCTGCATCCGCTTCTGAAAATATTCGGCACGGACTTTTTCCTTGAACGGCGGCGCCGGGATTTCGGTGATGCGCTTCTGCTCGGCAAAGGTCCGCTCGTTGTCAGCCTTGATGTCGTCGAGCGTCTTGGTGATTTTCGGGTCGGCCAGAATGGCTTCCAGATCGGGCGCGGAAGCTTGCGCGGCGGCCTGCTGCACCAGAGCGTGCTGTGCGACGGCGACAAATGCGATGGCCAGGATCGATCGACTGAGCGTCATCAAAAATCTCCCTTCGTGGGCTTCAGCCTGCGCTTAGACCTGCATCCTTCAGTTGCTGCGCGAACCAGCCGGACAGGGCCCGATCGAGAACGCCGCTGGTATAGACCTCCGACATCGCGACGTGGGTCTTGCCCAGCGTCAGCAGCACGCCGACCCAGTAGGCGAACCACAAATGCGGATCGGTCAGCGCGCGCAGCTTGTGCTGATCATGTTCGAGCGGTTGGTGATTGGCCGATTTGCGCACCTCGACCGCGAGCAGGTTGTTGGGAATGGCGCGCTGGTGCACCACGATGTCGGGATAGATGGATTTGGCGAGGTGATCGTCGGTCGAGACGGTGGATCCGTGCGGCAGCCGCAGCGTACGGTCGCCGAGTCGATCGTATTCGCAGTCGATCTCCCAGCCCGGGAAGTGCTTTTCGAACTGCACCGCCAGCCGGTGCGTCAGCGCGCGCTCGCCGACATCCCGCTCGAGCAGGAAAGTTTCGCGTGCATAGAACTCGTGCAGTGCGGCCACGACCTTGTTCAGCTCGGTCTGCATAACGCCTCCCAGGAAGGCGAGCGGTGACAGTCGCCCTACATCTGCACTTCGATCAACCGCGGCCCCGGTTCGGCGATGGCTTCCGCTAAGGCCTTGTTGAAGTCGTCGGCATTGGCGACCGCGCGGCCTGGCACGCCCATGCCCTTGGCAAGCGCCACAAAGTCGAGGTCGGGACGATCGATCTTGAGCATATCCTGCGCGCGCTGCCCCGGCTCGCCGGCGCCGACGCCGTCGAATTCGCCGCGCAGGATCTGGTAGATCTTATTGGCGAATACCATCGTGACGACGTTGAGGCCTTCGCGCGCCTGCGTCCACAGCGATTGCAGCGTGTACATCGCGCTGCCGTCGCCGACCATGCAGATCACCTTGCGGTCCGGGCATGCCACCGCGGCCCCGGTCGCGACCGGGGTCGAGAAGCCGATCGAGCCACCCATGTTCTGCAGCCAGTCGTGCGGGGCGGCGGCGGCCGTCGGCGGAAAGAAGCCGCGGCCGGTGGTGATGGATTCATCGACCACGATGGCGTTTTCCGGGATCGCCATCGCAATCGCCTGCGCAATCGAGGCGTGCGTCAGCGCACCGGTCGGTTTGGCGATTTCGACCATCTTTTGCGGCTGCCGGTCCTGCGGCTGCGCGTGCAGTGCGCCAGCCAGCGCTTCCAGCGCGGCAACGGAATTTTCGGCGCCCGTGGTCATGCGGTGCACTTCGCACCCTTGCGGCTTCAGCATGCTCGGCTTGTTCGGATAGGCGAAGAACGCCACGGGGTCGTTGGCCTCGACCAATACGATATTCTTAAAATCCTTCAGGATCGGCAGCGCTTGCTCGATCACGTAAGGGATGCGGTCGATCGCGAACCGGCCCCTGCCGCGCGCCATGCGTGGATTGTAGGTCTGGCCCATCACCTTGCAGCCGGTCTTGCCCGCGATCTGGGCAGCCAGCGCCAGCCCGTGCTCGGTCAGCGCGCTACCGGTCATCAGCAGCAGCGTCGACGCGCCGCCGTTGCGCAAAACCTTGGCGGCATTGTCGACGGCCTGCGCGGAATAATTGGCGCGCTGGCTTTCCACCGGCGCTAGCGCGATGCCGTCGGCCTCGTTCCAGGCAGTGTCGGCGGGCAGGATCAGCGTGGCAATCTGCGGCGGCGAACTCTTGGCGGCGGCGATCGCGGCCGCGCCATCGGCGGCCACGGATTTGGCATCCGGCGAGGTCCGTACCCAAGACGACATCGGCCGCGCCAGCCCTTCGATGTCTGACGTCAGCGGGGCGTTGTAACCGATATGGTAGGTCGCGTGCTGGCCGACGATGTTGACGATGCCGGAATTGGCCTTCTTGGCGTTATGCAGGTTGGCAAGACCGTTGGCGAGGCCGGGCCCGAGATGCAACAGCGTCGAGGCCGGCGTGCCCTTCATGCGGTAGTAGCCGTCGGCGGCCCCCGTCACCACACCCTCGAACAGGCCGAGCACGCAGCGCATCCCCTCGACCCGGTCCAGTGCGGCGACGAAATGCATCTCCGAGGTGCCGGGATTGGTGAAGCAGACGTCTACCCCGCCCGCGACCAATGTCCGCACCAGACTTTCCGCACCGTTCATGGCTTCGTTCCCCTTTGCGCTTCGTTTTTAGAGCCGCCGACGATCAAACATTGTTCGCGCGTTTCGTCAAAGGTTTAGCCGCACAATGCAGCCATCGCTCAGGGCATGTTGCCTTTTTTAACCGCGGTGTTTGAAAATGGCTGTGGTCACAGGCTCGTTGCTTGCACGATCGCCGCAATTATGGCCTGTCTCGACCTGCATATTCAGATTTTTTCGCGAGGGAGAAAAATGATCCGGGCTTTTGCTTTGCTGTTTGCAGCAATCACGATGCTGGTGGGGACCGGCCTAGCGCAGGCCCAAAATCTCTTTTTCTTTGAAGACTCGCGCGACATCATGGGCGGCGGCCCCGGTTTCTTCCGACCCGGCATGCCCAGCGGATCGAGTCCGATCCCACGCACGACCGTTTACTTTCCCGGCAATTACGCCCCCGGCACGATTCTCATCAGCACCGCCGAGCGCCGGCTCTATCTCGTGCTCGGCAACGGCCAGGCGATCCGCTACGGCATTGGCGTAGGCCGGGACGGCTTCCGCTGGAGCGGAACCCACCGCATCACCGCAAAGAAGGAATGGCCGAGTTGGACACCGCCGGCCCAAATGCTCAGGCGCCGGCCCGACTTGCCGCGCCACATGGCCGGCGGCATCGACAACCCGCTCGGCGCGCGGGCGATGTATCTGGGATCGACGCTGTACCGCATCCACGGCTCCAACGAGCCCGAGACGATCGGACAGGCGGTCTCATCCGGCTGCTTCCGCATGACCAATGAGGACGTGACCGATCTCTATAGCCGCGTCCGCATCGGCACGCCGGTCATCGTGAGGAACTAGGCCATAGCCATCCCGGAGTTGGGCGTCATGCGCGCAAGCGCGTGATCGAGCCTTTCAAGCCTTGCACGCACGCGCCAATTGCTGCAGCGTTGTTTGAATGCGCACACCCCGCCTACTCCTGTATGTACGGACGCTAGCGGCTGCTCTGTGCGCCGCGGCACTTGGCGAAGCCTTCACGCCGTACACCGCCTTCGCCGATATTCCCGCCATCGCGCAGCGTCAGCGCACCGAGAAAAAGATCTTCACCGACAGCGAGATCGTCGAAGGCTTTCTGAAAATCGCCTTCGGCGCCGAATATCATCTCGCCGGCCGCGTCGACCGCATCCGCAAATATGACAGGCCGGTGCGGGTGTTCGCCGACGGCACGCGCGCCGACCGCAAGGCGCAGCTTGCGAAGATCGTGGCCGACATCGCCGCGCATGTTCAGCACCTCGACATCGCCATGGTCGAAACCAGCGAAGACGCCAATGTGCAGGTCAAGCTGGTGCGCGACCGCGATCTCCAGCGCACGATTGCGACCTTCTACGGCAGCGAGCGGGCGCGCCAGATTCGCTCTTCGCTCGACCCGCAATGCCTGTCCGGCTTTCGCAAGAACGAGAAATTCGAAATCGAGCATTCCGACGTGATCCTCACCGTCGACAATGGCGACTTCGTCTTCTTCGACTGTGCCTATGAGGAATTGCTGCAGTCGCTCGGGCCGATCAACGATACCTCGACCGTGCCCTGGACCATGTTCAACGACAATGTGTCGAGGGGCTATTTCGATATCTACGATCAATACCTCCTCAACCTTCTCTACGATCCCCGGATCAAGCCCGGCATGACCGTTCAGGAGGTCAAGGCGCTGCTGCCGGACGTGCTGGCCGACGTGCGCACCTGGGTGCGAAAGGTCAATAACCTGCCGCAGTGACCGGCCGCGGGCCGATCCCATCGCGGCCCCCCAGATCGGGGCCATCCACCTTTTTTCAATGACAACGCCAAGTTTTATCGATGAAAGGTTGTGACTTGCAAGAGCAAATCCTGTCTAATGGGGGTCATGGGTGCTTGCTATAAGTCCTTCAAATGAACGACCTGCCGCGGATCCAGGCTTTGCGCTGTTTCATCACCGTGGCCCGCGAAGGCACGGTTTCGCGCGCGGCCACCCTGCTGCACCTCACCCAGCCTGCCGTCAGCCTGCAACTGAAGGGTCTGGAGGAGAGCACGGGCTTGCAGCTTTTCAACCGCACGCCGGGCGGCTTTACCCTGACAGAGGCAGGCGCCGCCCTGCTGCCGCTGGCGCATCGGACGGTCTCGGCGTCCGCAGATTTCAGGACAGCGGCGGATTCCTTGCGCGAATCGCTGCGGGGCACCCTGCGCGTCGGCACGATCCTTGATCCCGAGTCGATCCGGCTCGGTCCGTTCGTGCGAACCCTCGCCACCTCCTCGAAAAAGACCGAAGTCTTCCTTCGCTACGGCATGACCGAGAACATACTGGCGCAGATCGGCAGAGGCGAACTCGACGTGGGATACTATATCGATGCCACGCCCGCCGAATTCCTTACGTCAGGGATGCTGTCCGAACGCACCATCGACGATGGCAAGTTCCAGCTCATGGCGCTGGCGCGCTTCGACTACCGCGTGATCGCTCCGCGCGAATGGAGCGGTAAGGTACTCGGCAAGGGCTGGGCCGATCTCGCAGACCTACCCTGGATCGGAACGCCGCATGACTCGGCGCAGCGGAGGCTACTCGACGACGTGTTTCGGCCGATGGGCTCTTCGCCGAAGCGCGTCGCCTTCGCCGATCAGGAAGAAACCATGATTGACCTTGTCGAAGGCGGCAATGGCCTCGGCCTCGCTCGCGACAGCGTGCTCGACCGCGTCACGAGCAAACGGAATGTCGTGATTGCCGACAAGGTGGCGCTGACCTGCGATCTCGGTTTCGCCTGCCTAACGTCGCGGCGCCACGAGCCGATGATTGCACAAGCCTTCTCGGCCATGCAGGCGGTGTGGGATCTGAAGCCGGCCGGTGTAGCACCCGCACCGATCGAAGCGGCGAGATCACGGAAGAGCGCACGCAGGTAAGCCAGAGCGGGTCAGGATTTGCCGTCGCAGATCGATTTCAGCGATCGCCATTCCTCTGATGTCAACAGCGGCGGCCCGCTGGCCGGTGGGTCTTGCCGGCTCATCCGTGCCAGCCGGTCCTCGCTCAAGGGGTGAGTGGAGATGATGGAGAGGCCCTTGCCCTCTTTTCCAGTGACCCGAAGCAGCAATTCCCCGGTCGGCTTCGCCGGCCGGCCGAGCCGGTGCATGACGTCGATCGCAAAACTGTCAGCGTCGTTCTCGGCTTCGCGTGAATGCGACGACGTCACCAGCGTGCGCGAGCCGAAGATCAGCGCGCTCGAGCCCGTGATATCGCCGAACAACAATCCGATCAGGAACGAGGTGCCGCCGTTGTGAATCATTGCGCGCATGCTGTCGCGATGCTTCAGATGGCCGAGCTCATGAGCCAGCACGCCCGCAATCTCGTCGGCGTTCTCTGCCTTCGTCAATAATCCGTTGAACAGATAGACCTTGCCGCCCGGCAGCGCGAAGGCATTCGGCACCGAGCTCGACAACACACCCGACTGCACCGACGTGTCGAGGCCCGCGGATTCCCGAAGCGCAGTCATGAGTTTGGTGAAGGCCTTTTGCCCGGCGGCATTGTCGCACACCTTGGCATCGAACATCGTCTTGACCTGGCTGTCTGCGACATCGCCGAGCCGCCGTTCGAACGCTTCGGGCACCAGCGGCGTGAGGCGATCGGCCGCGAGCGGAAGTCCGAACAGCACCACGGCAACGATCGACACCGCGGCCGCGAGCGACCAGCCGACGATAGCGGCAACGCCACGGCGGCCGATCATGTGGTCATCGATGTTGGTGCAACGCGACACCAGCTCGTTGGCAAGCTCCTTGTCGCGAAGTTCAAGACGCGCCAGTGCAGGGGCGGTCAGGCAGCTCAGGCGCAGCATACCGGCCGGGCTGTCGGCGCGGCGGATGTCGGCGTAGGCCCACGCCGCCAGCGTTTGCTCGTCCTCGTCGATTTCGAGCCGGTCGGCAAGGCGGAGCGTCACCATGCGTCGCCGGCTCGACGTTCCGTCGAAATAGGCCACCGAACCGAGCGTGGTCGATTTTGCAGGCGTTGGTGTATCGCTATCCATGGCCATAAGAGCTCTTAAGCCTAGAAGCCGCCAACATCGAGGCCGTCGGCAAATCCTTCGCCCAGCGCGCTCGCCATTCCGCCGCGCGCCGAAACGTTGGCGGCTGTCTCGATACCGCTAACATTGATCGATCCGAGCACCCTGACCCAGAGATCACGCAACAGATAGACCCGGATCACGATATTCATCGCTAGCGCAAACACCAGGTAGCCGATGCCCGCGAGCACCAGAAGCGGAATGCTCTTCATGAATTCCTGCGACTTGAAGAACTCGCTGAATGCATCGCCGCTCATGCTGGCGACCAACACCGCCGCCAGCGCAAGGTAGGCCGAGAACACCAATCCGAGCACCACGATCCAGCCGATGACTTTCCAGTACAGGCCGATCAGAGCGCTCTTGGGCAAGGACGATTCCACACGCACTCCGCCGAACCGAATGCCCGAGAGCCACCAGCGCCATTCGATCGCCTTGAAGGCCCCGTAAATGAACGGGGCGAGCGGGAAGACGTAAAGCGCAATCGGCGTGAGCAGCCACAGCCACCAGCCGCGCTTGAAAAACTCCCAGCCGCGCCCCTCAAAACTGCCCTGCAGGTCGCCGTAGAAGGTGTGGCGCATCTTGTAGCGTTCGAGCGCGGCCGAGCGCCACGGCAGCGCCAGCCCGAGGGTCACCGCCGACAACAGGCCCCACAGCGATGCCTGCAAGGCATAGATCCAGCCCGAGCCGGTCATCCAGAACCGCAGGCCGCGCCACACCGTGCGCGTCAGCCGGTAACGGCGCGCGCGATAGATCGCGAACTGCCCGAACACGTAGAAGAACGCGACCAGCGGAATACTGGCAAACGCCTGGATATGCTCGGCCTCGAGGCCAACCAGAAAGTAGCCGAGATAGACCGGCACCAGGATCGCTAGCGCGACCAAAAATCCGATCAGCAATTCCTTGCCGCGGCCGGTATATTCTGCGGCGTCGCCATCGACATGGGTGTTGGCCCAGAGATGGCGGCGGATATCGGTGAGCAGCCAAAACCGGTAGAAGCCGAGGGTGACGAATTCCAGCCCCGCGCCGCGCTTGACCAGATCAAAGAATTCGCCGCGGCTGCCCGAAAACGCCACCGGCATCGGCGGCGGCACGGGCAAAGGCTGCGGAGGCGGCAACTGCGGCGGCCAGCTCATCTGATTCATGGTTCAACTCCAGCGCGAACGATGGGGATCAAACCACAGATTTGCCAGCCGTTGTGTGACCCAGGTCCCACACATGCATTGAAGCTTGCGGGTTTGACGCTGGGCCGAGCCGTCGCGCCACATTGGGATCACCTGCGCTGAGAGAGCCCATCCCGACCTTCTCCCCGTAAGAGCGGCGAGAAGGAGCAAGAGCTACGCCGTCTTTTCGAACAGCTCCCGCCCGATCAGCATGCGGCGGATTTCGCTGGTGCCGGCGCCGATCTCATAGAGTTTGGCGTCGCGCAACAGCCGCCCGGTCGGGTAGTCGTTGATGTAGCCGTTGCCGCCGAGGAGCTGGATGGCATCCAGCGCGCATTGCGTCGCCTTCTCGGCGGCGTAGAGGATCGCGCCAGCCGCATCCTCGCGCGTGGTCTCGCCGCGGTCGCAGGCCTTGGCCACCGCATACACATAGGCGCGCGAGGCGTTCATCGTAGTGTACATGTCGGCGATCTTGCCCTGCACTAGTTGAAAGCTGCCGATCGGCTCGCCGAACTGCTTGCGCTCGTGCACGTAAGGCAGCACCACATCCATGCAGGCCTGCATGATGCCGATCGGCCCCGCCGCCAGCACTGCGCGCTCGTAGTCGAGGCCGCTCATCAGCACGTTGACGCCACGGCCGACCTCGCTCAGCACGTTCTCTTCCGGCACCTCGCAATCCTCGAACAAGAGTTCGCAGGTGTCGGAGCCGCGCATACCGAGCTTGTCGAGTTTCTGCGCGGTGGAAAATCCCTTCATGCCCTTTTCGATGAGGAAGGCGGTGATGCCGCGCGGGCCGGCATTGGCATCGGTCTTGGCGTAGACCACCAGCGTGTCCGCCTCGGGGCCGTTGGTGATCCACATCTTGTTGCCGTTCAGCACGAAGCGGTCGCCCTTCTTTTCAGCCCGCGTCTTCATCGAGACCACGTCGCTGCCCGCGCCCGGCTCCGACATCGCGAGCGAGCCGACATGTTCGCCGGAAATCAGCTTCGGCAGATATTTGCGCTTCTGTGCATCACTGCCGTTGCGGCGGATCTGGTTGACGCAGAGGTTGGAATGCGCGCCATAGGACAGGCCGACGGAGGCGGACGCGCGCGACATTTCTTCCAGCGCGATGCAGTGTTCGAGATAGCCGAGGCCGGCGCCGCCATATTCCTCTTCCACCGTGATACCGTGCAGGCCGAGCGCGCCGATCCTGGGCCAGAGGTCGCGCGGGAACTGATTGCTGCGGTCGATCTCGGCGGCGCGCGGGGCGATCTCGTTCTGCGAAAATGAATGCACGGTCTCGCGAATGGCGTCCGCAGTCTCGCCAAGATCGAAGTTGAACATCCGATGGGCGTTGGGAATCATGGCCGCCTCCCGGCGAATTAAGCGTTGTTTCAAACAGACTTAGTACCCGGGCCTACACTTGTCACGCGGCGAAATACGCGCGCCGCCCAAGATCGAACAGGCACTGCGCTGCGGCCAAATGCGCCCAACTCGCCCTTGCGCCGGGGCACGGCTCGGGATGTAATAGGGTAAAACATGACCCGTCCGGCATGCTTCGCGCGGGGAATCAGGGAGAGCGGCTCATGCACGGAACCATCGATCTCGCCGGAGATTCTCATCTGCGCGCCGCGCGCGATGCGGCTCAATCCATGCCGCTGGCGGATTTCGATGTCGGCAATCCCGAACTGTTCCAGAACGACTCGTTCTGGCCGTATTTCGACCGGCTGCGCCGGGAAGAGCCGGTGCATTACTGCAAGGACAGCATGTTCGGGCCGTACTGGTCGATAACCAAGTACAACGACATCATGGACATCGAGACCAACCACGCGGTGTTCTCCTCGGCAGCGTCGCTGGGCGGCATCACCATTCGCGACGTCGCGCCGGACCTGCGCCGCGAAAGTTTCATCGCGATGGACCAGCCGCGCCACTCCGCACAGCGCAAGACGGTGGCGCCGATGTTCACGCCGACGCACCTGGACCAGCTAGCGATCAACATCCGCAAGCGTTCCGCCGAATGCCTCGACAACCTTCCGAAGAACGAAACCTTCGACTGGGTCGATCAGGTCTCGATCGAACTCACCACGCAGATGCTCGCCGTACTGTTCGACTTCCCCTGGGAAGATCGCCGCAAGCTGACGCGCTGGTCCGATATCGCAACCACGATTCCGCATCATGGCGGCCTAGTGGAGACCGAGGACCAGCGGCAGGCCGAGCTGCTGGAATGCGCGACCTATTTCGCAAGACTCTGGAAGGAGCGCATCAACCAGCCGCCGAAGAGCGATTTGTTGTCGATGATGGCACATAGCGATGCTACGCGCGACATGGACCCGAAGAACTTCCTCGGCAATCTGATCCTGCTGATCGTCGGCGGCAACGACACCACCCGCAACACGCTCTCGGGGAGCGTCTATGCGCTGAACAAGAATCCGGATCAGTACCGCAAGCTGCGCAACAACCCCGAGCTGATCGACAGCTTCGTCCCCGAAGTGATCCGCTGGCAGACGCCGCTGGCGCATATGCGCCGCACCGCGCTCGAAGACATCGAATTCCGAGGGCGTCAGATCAAGAAGGGCGACAAGCTCGTGATGTGGTACGTCTCGGGCAACCGCGACGAGGACGTGATCGAGCGTCCGTACGAGTTCATCATCGACCGCGCCCGTCCCCGCACCCACCTTTCCTTTGGTTTCGGCATCCACCGTTGCGTCGGGATCAGGCTGGCGGAATTGCAACTGAAGATTATCTGGGAAGAAATCCTCAAGCGGTACGATAATATTGAAGTGATCGGCGAACCGAAGCGGGTATATTCGAGTTTCGTCAAGGGCTACGAGACCCTGCCGGTCCGCATCGCTGCCTAGCCGCGCTCACGCTCATCCGGGATGATCGAACCATGAACGTTCAAACTGCCATCAGAGCCGACAAAAAAGAGCTGCTGCGCGCGGCGCGCGAGGAGGCCTATTCGACGCCGCTGAAGGATTTTCATCCCGGTGCGCCAAAACTTTTCCAGAACGACACGCTGTGGCCATGGTTCGAGCGGCTGCGCAAGGAAGAGCCGGTGCACTATTGCGAGAACTCGCCGATCGAGCCCTATTGGTCGGTGACCAAGTACAACGACATAATGCATGTCGACACCAATCACGGCATCTTCTCCTCCGACTCCACGCTCGGCGGCATCTCGATCCGCGACGTGCCGCCCGGCTACGACTATCCGAGCTTCATCGCGATGGACCAGCCGCGGCACTCGGCGCAGCGCAAGACGGTGTCACCGATGTTCACGCCGACGCATCTGGACGAGCTGGCAAAACTGATCCGCGAGCGCTCGCAAAAGGTGCTGGACAATTTGCCGCGCAACGAGACCTTCAACTTCGTCGAGCGCGTCTCGATCGAACTGACCACGCAGATGCTGGCGACGCTGTTCGATTTCCCCTGGGAGGAGCGGCGCAAGTTGACGCGCTGGTCCGACGTCTCGACCGCGCTGCCCAAGAGCGGCGTGGTGGAATCGCCCGAGCAGCGACGCCGCGAGATGGACGAATGCTACGCCTATTTCTCAAAACTCTGGAACGAGCGCGTCAACGCGCCGCCGAAGAACGATTTGCTGTCGATGATGGCGCACAGCGATGCGACGCGGCACATGGACCCCGACAATCTGATGGGCAACATCATCCTCTTGATCGTCGGCGGCAACGACACCACCCGCAATACCATGAGCGGCTCGGTGCTGGCGCTGAACGAGCACCCCGACCAGTATCAGAAGCTGCGCGAGAACCCCGCGCTGATCGATTCCATGGTGCCGGAAGTGATCCGCTGGCAGACCCCGCTCGCCCATATGCGCCGCACCGCGTTGGTCGATACCGAGATCGGCGGCAAGAAGGTCAAGAAGGGCGATCGCGTCGTGATGTGGTACGTCTCCGGCAACCGCGACGAGGAAGGCATCGAGCGGCCCGACGAATTCATCATCGACCGCGCCCGGCCCCGCACCCATCTGTCGTTCGGCTTCGGCATCCACCGCTGCGTCGGCATGCGGCTGGCCGAGCTGCAGCTCAAGATCGTGTGGGAAGAAATGCTGAGGCGTTTCGACCGCATCGAGGTGGTCGGCGAGCCGAAGCGGGTCTATTCAAGCTTTGTGCGCGGCATCGAGCAGCTCCCGGTACGCATTCCCGGGTGAGCAGCGAGCTCCACTCCGCCTGATCCCGACAGGGCGCAAAAGAAAAAAGCCGCCCAAAGGCGGCTTCCACATTCGAACCTGATGATCGTGGATCAGGCAGAGATCACTGCTGGCTGTATCTTCCAGAAATAACCGAAAAGCAGAAACACCAATCTTCCCCACTTCGATGTAGCGCGCAAGGGGCTTGCTTCAAGACCCCGGTCATCCCGTAGAACCGCCGGCCAAAGCCACAACCTACGGGGGTCACGAAATGAGTGCATTTGCTGTCGACGTGCCGATCGCGCAGGGCCGGGTTGATCGCAGCCGCGGAAACGACCGGAGCGTCGCGATGACCGAGCATGCGGTGGTCATCGTTGGCGGAGGTCCGACAGGGCTGATGTTGGCCGGCGAGTTGGCGTTGGCTGATATCGACGTCGCCATCGTCGAGCGGCGTCCTAACCAGGAGCTCGCCGGCTCGCGCGCGGGCGGTCTGCACGCACGCACCATCGAGGTTCTCGATCAGCGCGGCATCGCTGACCGGTTCTTGTCGCAGGGACAGGTGGCCCAGGTCGCAGGCTTCGCCTTGATCCGTTTGGACATCAGCGACTTTCCCACCCGGCACAATTACGGGCTCGCGCTGTGGCAGAACCATATCGAGCGCCTCCTCGCCGGCTGGGTCGAGGAGCTGGCGGTGCCGATCTATCGCGGACGTGAGGTGACGGATTTCGCGCAAGACGACAGCGGCGTCGACGTCGTGCTGTCCGATGGCGCCAATCATTGCGGACGAAGTATCTCGTCGGCTGCGACGGCGGACGCAGCCTGATCCGCAAAGCAGCCGGCATCGACTTCCCCGGCTGGGATCCGACAACGAGCCACCTGATCGCCGAGGTCGAGATTGCCAAGGAGCCGGAATGGGGCATCCGCCACGACGCCATCGGCATCCATGGCCTGAGCAGGCTGGAGGATGGCGGGCCGGTGCGGGTCATGGTGACCGAGCAGCACGTGGGATCCACCAGCGAACCCACCTTGCGCGATCTCCGCGAAGCGCTCATCGCCGTCTTCGGGACCGACTATGGGATCCACAGTCCGACCTCGATCTCCCGATTCACCGATATGACCCGGCAAGCGGCGTCCTACCGCAAGGGGCGCGTATTGCTGGCTGGCGACGCCGCGCACGTGCATTACCCCGTGGGCGGACAGGGCCTCAATATCGGCGTGCAGGATGCCGTGAATTTGGGATGGAAGCTGGCGCAGGTGGTCAAGCAGACATCACCGGAAAGCCTGCTGGATACTTATCACGCCGAGCGCCACCCGGTTGGTGCCCGCGTGCTGCGCAACACGATGGCGCAAGTCGCGCTGATGCGTCGCCCGGACGACCGCGTCAAGGCCCTGCAGGACACCATGTCCGAACTGCTCGATATGGACGAGCCGCGCAAGCGGTTCTTCGCCGCCATGATGTCCGGTCTGGACGTCCGTTACGACCTCGGCGAGGGACATCCGCTGCTCGGACGCCGCATGCCCGATCTCGACCTGGTCACCGCCGACGGTCCGCTGCGGGTATTTACTCTGCTGCACGGCGCCCGCCCCGTGCTGCTCGACTTCGGTCATCCCGGCCGCCTCGACATCACGCCGTGGGCGGATCGGGTCCAGCTCATCAGCGCTGAATATGCAGGTGCGTGGGAGCTGCCGGCAATCGGCGTAGTTGCTGCTCCCACCGCCGTGTTGATAAGGCCCGATGGATATGTCGCCTGGGTGGGGGACCAAACTGAGTTCGGGCTCGCTGACGCGCTAACGACATGGTTCGGACCGCCTGCCGCCGCGTGAGCTGCATAGGTCTTGCCGCAGCCTCTCGCGCGATGGCATTTGATTCTGCACGCTACACGAAGTCGGCCCTTGCGCCGCTATCCGCGTGCGGACCTCTATGCTGCCAGAAACGGTATCTCGACCGCCAGTGTGTAGCCGTTGACCATCAGCAGGCCACCCGCGGCACCGACGATGCCGCCGACGATCGCAAGCCAGGGCAGCGTCGCGACGATCGAGACCGAGATCAGCACGATGGCGATTTGCAGAAGAGCTTCGGCATAGTCGAAGTAGGGATCTTGCTTCAGCGCATGGTCGCGCCTGCTCTCGTAGTCCTTGGCCCGCGCCACCAATTCCTTCTTGCCCTCCTGCGTCTCGGGCTCGGACTCGTAGCGTGCCGCCGTCTTGCGATAGGCTTCCGCTTTTGCCTTCAGGGCCGTCCTAGCCTCGGCGTTGAGGCTTCCGTCCTGCAGGAACGCCAGTTCGATCGCGTCGGCCGCGAGGTTGTAGTCGGTCTGGCGGATGTTCTTGGCCTGGTAGAAGGCATAGTGGTTCGCGGCATAGATGTTGTTGTTGGTCGCCTCCTTGCCGGCGTTGGCGCCGCCAAGCCCGGTGATGGCCAGCAGCATCGCCAGAATGGCGATGCCGACCGCCGCGCGCTGCTTGAAGCGGTCGTTCTCCTTCTCCTGATCCATCATGTCGGCGGCGTCTTCGGCTTTCATCGATCGGCTCCTCCTCGCTCCTAAAGGGCAGGCACGATAAACAACGGCGTTATGTCACCATCGCGACGCACGAGCACGTTGATTTGTTCCGCAGAATGCGGCAGGCGCGATCGGTCATACGAAGGGATCGGCAATTCCACGCAGCGATCAAGGTTTACGCAAACGTTCGGATGCTTCAGTTCAAGCGTCACAGGAACGGCGCGCTGCTACGGGAGAGAAGTCGACCAAAATGAGGTCGAAACAGGCCAGCCACAAGGCCAATACAAAAAGGTCCGGTCCGGGGTCATTTTCAGACCTCTGCGTCATCAAAGCCGAGGTCTCCTTTCCATCTCGCGGCGTCGGGTAGGAACTGCGACCGAACGCAACTGCCGCGGGCCTTGACAAAAAAATTTGTCAATGTACGTTACCGCCATGATCGATATCGAGGTGATCAGCGATCCGGTGGTTGCAGTTGCGGCCCTTGACCCTATCCGAAGCGAGTTGCTGGCCGAACTCGCAGAGCCCGCGTCGGCGGCGATCCTGGCGACGCGCCTGGGACTGCCTCGTCAGAAGGTGAACTATCATTTGCGCGCGCTCGAAGTCTGCAGGTTGGTCGAGGTCGCGGACGAACGGCAGTGGGGTGGATTGACCGAGCGGCTATTGGTGTTGTCGGCCAAGTCGTTCGTTGTTTCGCCAGAGGCGTTAGGCGCGGTCGCAGCCGATCCGAAGCGCAGCAAGGATCAGCTCGCGGCCAGCTATCTGATCGCACTCGGCGCCCGGATCGTTCGCGAAGTCGGCGATCTCTGGAAACGTGCGCGGAAAGCCGACAAGCAGCTTGCGACCTTGTCGATCGATACAGAGATTCGCTTCGCTTCCCCCGCTGCCCGCGCCGCGTTCACGCGCGAGCTGACACAAGCCATCACCGAACTGGTCAGCCGCTACCACGATGCGAGCGCTTCGGGCGGCCGCGACCATCGATTGGTGATCGTGTCTCATCCCTTGCCTCAAACGTCTCACTGAAAGGACAGACCATGCCCGTGAAGAAGGAACCGTCTGGCCGTCGCAGCGTCGAAGCCAAGGTTGAGGTCCCCGGCACACCCGAAGAGGTATGGCAGGCGATCGCGACGGGTCCCGGCATTTCGTCGTGGTTTGTGCCGACGACGTTGGACGAGAAAGTCGGCGGCGAAACCAAATCGAGCTTTGGTCCGGGAATGGATTCCGAGGCCAAGATCACCGCTTGGGAGCCGGCCAAGCGTTTCGTCGCCGAAACAGAGGAAGGACCTGGCACAGTAGCCACCGAGTGGACCGTCGAAGCCAAGGACGGCGGCACCTGTGTGGTCCGGGTCGTTCATAGCTGGTTCGCCAATACGGACGATTGGGATGACCAGTTCGAGGGGCACACCTACGGCTGGATCGCATTCTTCCAGAACCTGCGGCTCTATCTGGAGCAATTCCGTGGGCAACACTCGACGACAGTGGCGCTGTCCGCGATGTCGAACGACAGCGATGCCTGGAGTCGCCTGGTCGGTCCGCTCGGATTAGCTGACGCAAGCGCCGGCACACGCTTTGCGACACCGGCTGGAGTGCCCGAGCTACGCGGCATCGTGGAAAACGTCAGTCCTCCACAGTGGCCAGGGCTGCAATTGCGGCTCGAACACCCCGCACCCGGCATCGCACATCTCTTTGCCATGCCGATCGGAGGGCCGATTCTGCTGACGGTCCGCCTCTACCTCTACGGAGACGCCGGGCGCGCCGTGGCCAATCACGTCGAGGCCGATTGGCGGCGCTGGCTCGACCAACAGTTTCCACCACAGACGTAGCGGCTGACGGTGACGGTCATTCCGGCACGCGACGCAACTGATGTCGTGGGCTGTTGGGCAGCTCATCGGTGAACTGCGACGCTCGCCAACGAATGTCTATTGCTCGGCTCGTTGCCGTCGTTGTGCAATCAAGAACAGCGGAAGTGAGACCATCTGGGCGATGACTGCAAACACGACCAAGCCGATGCGCGATTGCTGGTAAAGGATACCGGCCACAATGCTGCCGATGAGCCAGCCGCCCCCATATCCCATGTAAAATAGCCCAAACGCAAGATTTCGTTGCCCCTCGGGCAAGATGCCGGCGACAACCGCTTTCAGCAGCATGTCCTGAATGACCTGACCGACGCCCCATAGCGCCATCCCGAACAGCACGAAATAAAATCCGCCGAGGAAGACGAATGGCGAAAACAGTGAGGTCACGAAGGTCGCGGCCAACAGCACTGGCAGGCCGAAGCGGTCGTAGAGTTTGCCCAATGCCAGGGTGACCACGACTGCTATGCCGGTCCCGAATGCCAGGAACAGTGGCACTCCGGTCTTGCTGACCAGGCCGCTGGTGGAGAGGTGATACGCGATCAGCTCAAAACTCATGAGACCAGCGGCGAAACAAGCGCTGGCCGACATGTACAGCCAATAGGCCGAAGTGAAGCCTATTGCCTGCGCTTCCCGCTGCTGCTCGAGGTCCGATGGGGCAGGAAATTGGATCCGCGCAAACGCCAGCGCAGCCAGCGCCAACAGCGCCGGGATCAGGAGCAATGCATATCCTGTTCGATCATCTCCTTCCAGGAAAAACACCATGGCGACCACGACAGGACCGAGCGTCCGTCCTGCGCTATCCAGCGCGCCATGCACTGCGTAGACCCACCCGCGGCCGTGTTGCTTCGTCGCGTAAGACAGCATCGCCTCGATGATTGGCTTCCGGATGCCTCGCCCGATGCCCTGCAGAAGAATGAGTCCGAAGGCCAGCGGCCAATATCCGGCCAGCGCCACTGCGGGTACCGCAAGGAGGTTGAGAGCGTAACCGATGGTAACAATGAGCCAGTATTTCCCGGTCTTGTCGGCCAGATAGCCGGATATACCGCGTATCGAGTACTGCACGGCCTCGCTGGCGCCTCCGGCAATACTGACGATGACGGCCTCCGCCTCGAGCGAGCCGAGGAACGGACCGTTCATGCTCGCCCCGCCGGAGTAGGTCGTGTCGCCAAAGAAATCGACGACCCCCATCAAGAGCACGAAGGCAAAGGCGGGCGACAGCGAGCCAAGCAGGCGAGATCCGGACACGGCGTTCACCTTCGGATGAGCGAGTCAACGGACCATCGCCCTGCACCCACATTGAGGAGGTAGGTCGAGCCCAGCGGCATCGTGAGATCAGCGCGTGCTTCCTTCCAACTCATCGCAGCGTGAACTGATTGAGATCGTGGATGCCCACCTGTTGTTCCAGTTGAGCAACCCGGGCCGCCATCTTCTCGAAACCGTCCGCTCCGAACAGTTCGTGCTCCTTCTTCTCGAACGCCTCGGCCATCGCGTCGTACGCGTCCGACGAGACCACGTCTTTCAGCTTCGGGAAGAGATCCGTGTCCTCGCGTGCGGCGTGCGGGCGATACATCGTGATGAAGGACTGTATCGATGCAATGAGCTGTTTGCGGTCGTCAGCATTGGCGCGGCTGGACGGCGCCAGCCTGATGATCGTCTGGGTGACCCTCCGGCCCGCCTCATGTTGGCGCAGTAGGGAATCGACCAGGGTGACCAGCTTCCCGGCTTCCCTGAAGCGCGGGAAAACATACTCCTCTTCGGACTTCTCATGATAGTTATTGATGAAGTCCCGGATGATCTCGGCCGATTGCGTGATCAGGGCCGGATCGAAATCTTCGTTTGAAGAGAACTTCCGGATCCCCGCTTCGTACAGCAGAAGCACCCGATCCAGCACCCCATGCTCCCGCATCAAATCCTCGGGAGGCGTGACCTCCTCTTTCTTGCCCGTTACGATCTTCTTCAGCTTCTCGCCGACGCCCTTCTCTTCCGCCAATGCACGTCTCGTGAACACGGCAGGGGCCGCCAGTGCCGCGGCCACGGCGCTTCCATACAGAAGCAAATCGCGCTTCCTTGGCATGATGGTTTTCATCACGGCCTCCTTGGCGACAGCCGCTGGTGCCACAGCCGCGGATACTGGTCAGCGCCAAGCGCATTCGTTCGTAGTCCTTGAATGCCCTTTCCAGAGCGCCGACGACTCCGGCGGAGTTCGCGAACATCGAGGGACCGTCCGGGAGCTTGCGCGTTAACGACCGGCGGCATGTCGCGTTCCAATTACGAAACTCAACAAACCAGACAAGTTCAAAGATCTGCTTACCGGGTTCATCAGACTGCACATTCTGCATCATGCAGCGGAACATGAGATCTACGGTCAATGGATCATCGATGAACTCGCCCGTTGAGTAGCGGGTGAAGCGTGCCGGGACTGAGCGCGCACCCGGCCGAACCATTTCCGACTCGAAGGAGCCGGCGAGAATCTTGGGCGCTTGCTAATTGTCCGTGCTGGCAAACGCGGTTTCGAGAACGTCGCCGATCGGCTGCCAGGTGCGGCCGTCGAACTGAACGAGCCGCATATGCTTGATCGGCCGGAAATTCCAAGGACCGGTGCTGATCTTGATGCCGGGCAGCAGAACGGAGCTCTGATAATCCTTCAGCGCCGCGGCCTGTTTCATGACGTTCTCGCGCGATAGATCATCGCCGCACTGCCTGAGTACCTGCGCCAGAGTCTCGGCGGCTGCGTAGCCGAACATGGCGGCGCTTTCGTCATGGCCGCCGGCGCGACGATAGTTTTCCAGGAACGACTGCCAGTCGGCGCCAGACTGTTCGTCCTTCCAGGCCGGATCGTTGGCGTCCTTCAGATAGGCAGCGGTAGTCACGCCCACTGCGTTCTCGAGACCTGCGGGCTTCAGCCCTGTCCCGATTGAGGAGGCCATCTGATTCATGATGAACACGGGACGCCAGTCGAGGCTCGCCGCCAGGCGGATAACTTTTGCGGCGTTTTCGGGTACGCCCGCGAACACGAGAATTTCGGCGCCCGATCGCTTCAGGATCGATACATGCGTATCCAGATGTTCATCCCTGAGATCATAGGCGATACCGACCCTGATCATCCGCGCGACGGGACCGAGGCCGTCCTCCACCCCCTTGATGACCTCCCGGCCGAAATGATCGTTCTGCCAGAGAACGACGATCCGCTTGCCCGGATAGAACGCCTGAATGTAGTTGGCGTAGATGCGTCCCTCCTCCCGGAACGAGGGTTGCCAGCCCATGGTCCATGGAAACAGCGAGGGATCGCTGAGATGATCGTCTCCGGAAGCAACGAACAGTTGGGGAAGCTGGCGTTCGTTGAGATATTTGCGGACCGCAAAATTGCCCGGCGTTCCGAACGAGCCGAACATCAGAAGCACGTTGTCTTCCTCGACGAGCTTGCGCGTCAGGCTGAGGGCGGAAGCAGGATCGGATTTGTCGTCGTAGGAGATGAACCGCACCTTGCGGCCGTTGATGCCACCGCGCGCGTTGAGCATCTCGAAATAAGCTGCTTCGGCCTTGCCGATCGCCCCGAAGATCTCGAGGCTCCCGCTATAGGGCATGAGATTGCCGATGCGGATTTCGTCATCGGTCACCCCCTCCTGCCGCAGCCGCTCGGAAATTGCGCCCAGCGAGGCAACGGCTACAACGATCGCCAGCAGGGTCCGCAGGAGCGTGTTCATGGCAGGAACTCCACCTGAGACAGGGCGTCAGATTTTAAAGTCTGCTGAATTAATCGCTTGATCTAAATCAATGACCAGCCAATTCCCGGTGGGGACCGGCTGCTCGGACATCTTATGAGGCTCCGCGAGGGTCGCAATTGCCAGAAGCGGTTATTTCGATCAATTGCCTGCGAACAAAGCGGTGAAAAAGCCCTTTGCGACGGTTAGTGCCAGCAGGCTGCCCCGCCCTATACAATTGCGGCATGACAGAAGTAGCCAGATGAGAATGCCGCACCCGGCCGTTTTGCTCTAAGCCAAGCCACAAGGCCCTCGCATCTGCTCAAGCGAGCTTGATGTCCCAGAGGCCCTCTTCGCGGCAGGCGGAAAGTTCGCTGCGAAGCAGCTCGCTCACGAGCGCAATCGCAGTCGAGCCGGGATGATCGATGGGAGACGCAAGGGTCAGTTCGCGCATCGGCGACGGTCTTGCTATCGCCGCGGTTTCCAGCCGGCCGCTGGCTACTTCCTGGCGCACCGAGGACGGCGGCAGCAGCGTGTACCCTAGCCCTTCCTCGACAAGGCTGGTCAGCACGCGGAAGGAATCGGCTTCCAGCTTGACGTCGAGTTTGATTTTCTTCTTCGCGGCCGCCTGCTCGATCAGCGCACGGAGCCCATGCGAATGACTGGGCAGCACGAGGCGCTGTTTCAGCAGCCAGCCGATATCGACCTGCTTCCTCTCGGACAGCCCGCTGCCGCGCGGCCCGACGGCGACGATGGGGTCGCGGCCGAGGCTTTGCACGGCAAGATGCAGGTCGCTCGACGGCCCGTAGATCAGCGCCAGGTCCATCTCGCCGCGGTGCAGCCATTCCGTCAAATGGCCGCTGTAACTCTCAACGATGCAGAGCGAGATGCCCGGATATTTGTCGACGGTGCGCCGGGCGAGCCGCGCCGAAATCACGTAGCTCACAGTCGGCACCAGCCCAAGCACCACCCGGCCCGAGGGCGGGCCGCCGGCGGACTGGATCTCATCGCGCACCTGGTCGATCTGCCGGACGATCCCCGCGGTGCGCGCGAGCAGGAGGCGGCCGGCGTCGGTCAGCACCATGCCGCGGCCGTTCCGCGTGAACAGCTCGGCCCGCAATTCATGTTCGAGCAGCTTGATCTGGCGGCTCAGCGCCGGCTGCGCCACCCGCAGCGTATCGGAGGCCTTGCTGAGGCTGCCGAGCTCCGCCACGCAAAAGGTCCTGAGCTGCCTGATATCCATTACTTGCCAATCTTCGAAGGCAGGCCATACGCTATAACAATTCAGCATAGGTGCCCAGCCGCAGTTTCACAACGTTCCGCATCCTTAAGCAATTGACATCAACCCGCATCCATCGCCAGAAAACCCAATGACCGCACAAGAACAACAAGACGAATTCCACGACATCCGCGACGCCGTCGCAAAACTCTGCGCCCAGTTCCCCGGCGAATATTGGCGCAAGCTGGATCGCCAGATGGCGTACCCGAAGGAGTTCGTCGATGCGCTGACCGAGGCCGGCTATCTCTCGGTGCTGATCCCCGAGGAGTATGGCGGCTCCGGGCTGAAGCTGTCGGCCGCGGCCGCGATCCTGGAAGAAATCCAGCGCGCCGGCTGCAACGGCGGCGGCTGCCACGCCCAGATGTACACGATGGGCACCGTGCTGCGGCACGGCAACGACGCGCAAAAGGCGAAATACCTGCCCGGGATCGCCAGCGGCAAACTGCGGCTGCAGGCGTTCGGCGTCACCGAGCCGACCAGCGGCACCGACACCTCTTCGCTGAAGACCGTCGCTAAGCGCGACGGCGACCACTACGTCGTCAACGGCCAGAAGATCTGGACCAGCCGCGCCGAACATTCCGACCTGATGATCCTGCTTGCGCGCACCACGCCGAAGGAGCAGGCGAAGAAGCGCACCGACGGGCTTTCGGTATTCATCGTCGACATGCGCGAGGTGAAGGGCAAGGGGCTGGAGATCCGCCCGATCCGCACCATGATGAACCACGCCACGACCGAAGTCTTCTTCACGGATATGCGGGTGCCGGCGGAAAACCTGATCGGCGACGAGGGCAAGGGCTTTCGCTACATCCTCTCCGGCATGAACGCCGAGCGCATTTTGATCGCGGCCGAATGCATCGGCGACGCCAAATGGTTCATTGCAAAAGCCACCGCCTATGCCAAGGAGCGCGCCGTGTTCGGCCGCCCGATCGGCCAGAACCAAGGCATCCAGTTTCCGATCGCAAAAGCCTACGCCGCGATGCGTGCGGCGGAGCTGATGGTGAAGGAAGCCACCCGCAAATACGAGGCCGGGCTCGATTGCGGCGCGGAAGCCAACATGGCCAAGATGCTGGCGGCGGATGCGTCGTGGGAGGCGGCGAACGCCTGCGTGCAGACCCATGGCGGGTTCGGCTTTGCGGAAGAATACGACGTCGAGCGCAAGTTCCGCGAAACGCGGCTCTATCAAGTCGCGCCGATCTCGACCAACCTGATCCTGTCCTACGTCGCCGAGCACGTGCTCGGCATGCCCCGCTCCTACTGAGAACGTCAGATGCTGCCATTGGAAGGATTCATCGTCGTTTCCGTCGAACAGGCGGTTGCAGCTCCGTTCTGCAGCTCCAGGCTCGCGGATGCCGGCGCGCATGTCGTCAAGGTCGAACGACCCGAGGGCGATTTCGCCCGCGGTTATGACGCCGCCGCCAAGGGCCAGAGCAGCTATTTCGTCTGGCTCAACCGCGGCAAGAATTCGCAAGTGATCGACCTCGCCACCAAAGAGGGCCGCGCTGAACTCGAAGACCTGATCGCAAGCGCCGACGTGCTGCTGCAGAACCTCAAGCCCGGATCGATGGACAAGCTCGGCTTCTCGCTGGATCGCCTGAAGAAGGATTATCCCGCGCTGATCTGCTGCACCATCTCCGGCTATGGCGACGAAGGCCCCTACGCGGACCGCAAGGCCTATGATCTGCTGATCCAGGCCGAGAGCGGACTTGCCTCGATCACCGGCGGCCCCGAGGGCCCGTCGCGCGTCGGCATCTCCGTCGTCGATATCGCGACCGGCGCCACCGCGCATGCGGCGATCCTCGAGGCGCTGATCGCGCGGGGACGCACGGGCCGGGGCGCCGATATCCGGATCTCGATGTTCGACGTGATGGCGGACTGGATGGCGGTGCCGCTGATCAATTCGGAAGCCGGCAATCCGCCGAAGCGGATGGCGCTGGCCCATCCCTCGATCGCGCCCTATGGCGTGTTCAATTCCAGGGACGGCAAGGGCATTCTGATTTCGATCCAGAGCGAGCGCGAGTGGAAGAAGCTCTGCGCGGAAGTCCTGGATCGGCCCGACCTGCCCAATGATCCTCGTTTTGCCAACATGGTCGAGCGCGTGCGCAACCGCCAGCTCACCGACAAGGTGGTCGCCGACAGCTTTGCTTCGATGACGCGCGTCGAACTCTTGAAGCGCCTTGACCAAGCCGACATCGCCTTCGCCGAGGTCAACACCATGGCCGACCTCTCGGTGCATCCGCATCTACGCCGCATCGAGGTCGACACGCCGAACGGCAAGGTGAGCTACGCCGCCCCCGCCGCGATCTTCGTCGGCGAGGAACGGCACTATGGCGCGGTGCCGGCCATCGGCGACCACGTCGAACTCCCCAAAGCTCCCCGTATCAGGAGCCGCCAGTCATGACGGACGCTATCAACCTCGATCATTTGCGCCAATGGATCGGCCGCAGCACGGAAGCGTCAGACATCGTCACCGCGCAACTCGTGAAGGGCCTGCGCGCGACGCTATTTCAGGACATCGGCGACCCGAAGCCCGGCGACGCCGCGCCATGGACCACGCATTGGTGCCTGGCGCAGCCGGTGTTTCCGATGTCGCAGCTCGGTCCCGACGGCCACCCGACCCGCGGCGGCTTCCTGCCGCCGGTGCCGCTGCCGCGCCGGATGTGGGCCGGCGGCGAAATCGAATTCCTCCAGCCGTTGCGCGTCGACGATGAATCGACGCGCACATCGCGCATTTCCGACGTGACGATGAAGACGGGCTCGACGGGTGTGCTGTGCTTCGTTTCCGTCGAACACATCATCACGACCCCGCGCGGGGTTGCGATCCGCGAACGGCAGGACATCGTCTATCGCGACATGGGAAGCGCTGCCCCCGCTTCGCCGCCGAAAGCCGCTCCGCCGCCGGTCGCACGGCATCGCGAAACCCATGTCAGCGATCCCGTGCTGCTGTTTCGCTATTCGGCGCTGACCTTCAACGGCCACCGCATCCATTACGACCGCGACTACGTCACCAAGGTCGAGGGCTATCCGGGTCTGATCTTCCACGGCCCGTTGCAGGCGGCGCTGCTCGTCGAGTTCGCGGCAAAGCTGCACGGCGACAGCGCCCCGAAGAAGTTCAGCTATCGCGGCGTGCAGCCGCTGTTCGAAGGCGGCGAGTTCTCGATCAACGCCAATGAAACCCACGCCGGCATGGAGCTGTGGATCGCGAATGCGGAGGGACAGCCGACGATGAAGGGCACGGCTGTGTGGTAGTAGCTTGAACGTCATTCCGGGGCGATGCGAAAGCATCGAACCCGGAATCTCGAGATTCCGGATCTGGTGCTAGAGCACCATCCCGGAATGACGGGATCACCTCAGGGAATCAAAGATGTCGTCCCGCAAACCAGCCAAACCCGCCACCGCCGCCCTCACCGTCAAGGATGCCACGTTCGGCCTGCTGCGCGCGTTCGGCATCAAGCGCGTGTTCGGCAATCCCGGCTCCACCGAATTGCCCTTCCTCAGCGACTGGCCCGACGACATCGATTACGTGCTCGGCCTGCAGGAGGCTTCCGTCGTCGGCATGGCCGATGGTTATGCGCAGGCGACCCGCAATGCCGGCTTCGTCAATCTGCATTCCGGCGCCGGCGTCGGCAATGCGCTCGGCAATATCTACACCGCGCACCGCAACCAGACGCCGCTGGTCATCACCGCCGGCCAGCAGGCGCGCTCGATCCTGCCGCTGCAGGCTTTCCTCTATGCCGAGCGCGCCTCCGAATTCCCGCGCCCGTATGTCAAATACAGTGTCGAGCCGGCGCGTGCCGAAGATGTGCCGGCCGCGATCGCGCGCGCCTATTACGTCGCGATGCAGCCGCCCTGCGGACCGACCTTCGTTTCGATCCCGATCGACGACTGGACACGCCCGACCAAACCGGTCGAGGCCCGCCACGTCAGCCGCGAACTCGGCCCCGATCCGCAAGCGATGAGAGCGCTGGTCGCAGCACTCGCGGCCAGCAAGCGCCCCGCCCTCGTCGTCGGCCCCGCCGTCGACCGCGCCGAGGCCGTCGATCTCATGGTAAGGGTCGCGGAGAAGACGAAGGCCGCGGTCTGGATCAGCCCGTTCTCGGCGCGCTGCTCCTTTCCGGAACGTCATCCGCAATTTGCGGGCTTCCTGCACGCCTCGCCGGGACAGCTATCGGACGCGCTGCGCGAGCATGACCTCGTGGTCGTGATCGGCGCGCCGGTGTTCACCTTCCATGTCGAGGGCCATGCCCCGATCTTCGACGGCGCCACCACGATCTTCCAGATCACCGACGATCCGGATGCCGCCGCGGTCACGCCGTCGGGCGCCAGCATCATCGCGACCATGAAGCCGGCGCTTTCGATGTTGCTCGAGTTGCTGCCGGAAACAACGCGCGCAATGCCGGCGGGCCGCGTGCTGCCGCCGGCGCCAGCGGAGGCCGATCCGCTCCCGGTCGAATTCCTGCTGTATCAGCTCTCGCAAGCCATGCCCGACAATGCAGCACTGGTGGAGGAAGCGCCCTCGCACCGCCCGGCGATGCAAAAGTTCATGCCGATGCGCGGCCAGGACAGTTTTTACACCATGGCGAGCGGTGGCCTCGGCTACAGCCTGCCTGCCGCGGTCGGCATCGCGCTCGGACGCCCCGGCGTCCGCACCGTTTGCCTGATCGGCGATGGCTCCGCGATGTATTCGATCCAGGCGCTGTGGACCGCGGCGCAGCGCAGGCTGCCGCTCACGGTCGTGGTCATCAACAACGCCGGCTACGGCGCGATGCGCTCGTTCAGCCAGGTCATGCAGGTGCGCAATGTGCCGGGGCTTGAGCTGCCCGGCATCGATTTCGTGAAACTCGCGGAAGGCATGGGCTGCCACGCCGTGCGCGTGACGAAATCATCCGAACTCGCGGGCGCGCTCAGCTACGGGCTCTCTTGTGACGGCGTCAGCCTGATCGAAGTGATGGTCGATTCCGCCGTTCCCCTGCTCTACGCGCAGAAGGGGTGAGCGAAGCTCTCTCCCCGTCATTGCGAGGAGCGAAGCGACGAAGCAATCCACTCTTTCTTCACGCGGTGAGATGGATTGCTTCGCGGAGCCTGTCATCCGGCGGCGCTTTGCGCCGACCGGGTAGCTCGCAATGACGGGGAGAGGGCCGCTACTCCTGGCATACCAGCTCGCCCCCTCATTTGCTTCAAAGGCTCGTCTATTCGGCCGCGAGTTCCATGCGCTATATCTACTTGACGTTGTTCTACGTTCGCACGAGAATTTGGTATGGGGCAACCATGGAGTGAACGCCATGAAACAGCCAAGCCTCAGAAAAGCTGCCCTCGCGGTCTCCGTCTTCACATGCGCGACCATGCTCTCGTTTGATTGGAGCGAACAAAGGGGCGCTTCGCTATCTATCGAGCGCGCGCAAGCACAGACGGTCGATCCGTTGACCCCAAGCGTTCCCCGGCGGCAGGCGCGGCGGGCCGCGGCGGGTGCCGCCGCGGTGGGCGCCGGTGCTGTCGCAGCCGGAGCGACTGCCGCCTACTACGGCAGCGGTCCCTACGCCTACTACGGCGGCAACGGTCCCTACGCCTACCGCGGCGGCAACAGTCCCAACATCTATTACGGCGGTCCGGGCGTATGGAGCCAGGACTATGCAGCGCGCAACGGCATAATCTGCCAGCCCGGAACAATGGTCCGCCTGGACGACGGCTTGATGCACAGGTGTCAGTAAGCGAGGTAATCGGGAAAGGGCGGCCCAAGGGCCGCCCTTCTCGCTTCACTACTTCCCGTAAGCTTCCCGCATCTTCGCCTGGATCTTGGCCATGCCTGCAATCCAGCGGTCGTAATTCTCGGTCTTCTTGCGCATGTAGCCGAGCACCTGCGGGTGCGGCAGGATCACAAAGGTTTCCTCTTCCAGCCCCTTCAGCACGTCCTGCGCCACCTGCTCAGGCGAGAGATCGCCGTCGCCGGATTGCGGGCCCTTCGGGATCGAGCGCAGCATGTTGGTGTCGACGCCCTGCGGGCACAGGATCGAAACCTTGATGTTGTCGGCCTTGTGCGAGATCGCGAGATTCTCGGCAAAGCCGACGGCGGCATGCTTGGTAGTCGAATAGGCCGGGCTGCCGACCTGCGACAGCAGTCCGGCCGCCGAGATCGTGTTGAGGAAATAGCCGCCACCGCGCGCCTTCATGCGCGGGATCAAATGCCGCGCCGCATAGACATGGGCCATCACATGAACGGCCCAGCTTCGCTGCCACGGTTCGTCGGAGTTTCCGCCGGCATTGACCGATAGTGGATCGAAGCCGCCGCCGATGCCGGCATTGGAGCAGAACAGCGCAATCGGGCCGAATTGATGCTCGGTCTCCTCGATGACGTGAAGGACGTCCTTCTCTTTTCCGACATCGCATTTGAAGGCCGCCCCACTGATCGGAGTGGCGACGGCTCGCGCGCCATCGGGATCGATATCGGCAACAACGACCTTGGCGGCGCCTTCGCGATGAAAGGCCTCGCACATCGCCTTGCCGATGCCATTGGCGCCACCGGTGACAACCACGACTTTGCCCGTCACCCGCATGGTCGCTCTCTCCCGTTTGTTATGATCCTACGTCAGGACCACCATATCGAGAATAGCCGTATAATGGCAGGCGGCGCCGAGCAACACGAAGCCGTGCCAGATCGCGTTCTGGAAGCGCAACCGCTGCCAGGCATGGAAGATCACCCCAAGACTATAGAGCACGCCGCCCGCCACCAAAAAGCCCAGCGCCAGCGGCGGCACCGCCTTCACCACGGCGTCGTAAAGCGTGACGCCGCTCCAGCCCAAAGCGAGATAAAGGCCAACGGCCAAACGATCGTATCGCCCCGGCAGCGCCAGCTTCAGCACGACACCGGCGATCGCGATGCACCACACCCCGGTCAGCAGCGCGATCGCGAGATAGCTGTCCCGGAGCTCCACGATGAACGGGGTATAGGTCGCGGCGATCAAGAGATAGATCGCCGAATGATCGAAGCGGCGCAGCACCCATTTGGCGCGCGACACCGGCCAGAGATTATAGACTGCCGACAACGTCAGCATCGCGAGCAGGCCTGTTACGTAGACCGACACCACGGTAATCTCGAACGCACCGGCATAGACCGCCGTCAGCACGATCAGGGCGGTGGCGGCGATGAGCCCGAAACAGACGCCGACAATATGCACGACGCCATCGGCGATCAGCTCGGCGCGGTCGTAATTCCAGTGCATGGCGCCAGCCGCTGCATGGATGGATGTCGAGGCGAATTGTTTCAGTCTGAAGATGGTCATGCAGGTCCGTAGTAAGTAGCGAGGGAGCGATTAGGGATATGGGTCTTCCAAGGTCAACGAACCGTTCACGCCGCCGGCTCCAAGCCCGTCGCCATGCGCTTTCGCGAATGATGCCAGTATCCCGTCGCCGTGGCATTTTCGTGCAACCGGTAACCGCCGGATATCCCGAGGGGATTCGCTCATCAGACGATCACAAGCGCTTGATTTCGGCCCGCCAATCGCCACTTCTCCGGTAATTGCACACCAACGCCTCTCTCGAGCTTTCCGCCCCGCATGGCTCCCAGTTTTTCAGATATCGTCGAGGAAGCGCGCCTGTCGGCGCGGGCGCTGCTGGACTACGGCGACAGCTTTTTCAATCCCACCGTGCGGCTCGGCGTCACCGGCCTGTCGCGCGCCGGCAAGACCGTGTTCATCACGGCGCTGATCCACGGCCTGACCCGCGGCGGCCGGTTTCCGGTGTTCGAACCCTACGCTTCTGGGCGGATCGCGGGCGCCCGGCTCGCGCCGCAGCCGGACGACGCGGTGCCGCGTTTCGATTATGAAAACCATGTCCGCACCCTGATCGAGCAACGGAGCTGGCCGAACTCGACCACTGACATCTCTGAATTGCGCCTCGTCATCGATTACCAGCGGCAGAATGGCGCGGACCGCACGCTCACCATCGACATCGTCGATTACCCCGGCGAATGGCTGCTCGACCTGCCGCTGCTCAACAGGAGTTTCGAGCAATGGTCGGCCGAGAGTCTTGCGCTGTCGCGCGAAGGCCCGCGGGCAACACTCGCCGCGCCCTGGCACGAACACCTGAAGACGCTTCATCCCCAGAGCCGCGAGAACGAGCAGGCGACGCTCGCCGCCGCAAGACTGTTCACCGATTATCTGCGCGCCTGCCGCGACGAACGTTTTGCCATGAGCCTGCTGCCGCCCGGACGTTTCCTGATGCCGGGCAATCTCGCAGGATCGCCGGCGCTGACCTTCGCTCCGCTCGATGTGCCCATCGATGGCGCCGCGCCCGATGGTTCGCTGTGGGCGATGATGCGGCGGCGCTATGAAGCCTACAAGGACGTCGTGGTGCGCCCGTTTTTCCGCGATCATTTTGCACGGCTCGACCGCCAGATCGTGCTGGTCGATGCGCTCGCGGCCTTCAATGCCGGGCCCGAGGCGCTGCACGATCTCGAAGCTGCGCTTGCCGGTATTCTCGATTGCTTCCGGATCGGCCGCAGCACCATCCTGAGCAGCCTGTTTCGTCCGCGGATCGACCGGATTCTGTTTGCCGCCACCAAGGCCGATCACCTGCACCATTCCAGCCACGACCGGCTGGAGGCAGTGCTGCGGCGGGCCGCCGCCAAGGCAGCCGACCGCGCCGAATATGCCGGCGCCGCCATCGACGTGGTCGCGCTATCAGCGGTACGCGCCACACGCGAGGCAATGGTTACGCGCGGCCGGGAGAAGCTGCCGTCGATCCTCGGCACGCCCGCGCCCGGCGAGACCGCCAATGGCGAGGCCTTCGACGGCGAGACCGAAGTGGCGACCTTTCCGGGTGACCTGCCCGCCGATCCCGAAGAACTGTTCAAGGGCGGCTTTCGCGGCCTTTCCAGCATGCCATCCGACAGCGCCGATTTCCGCTTCCTGCGCTTCCGGCCGCCGCTCGTGGAGCGCACCGGCAAGGACGAGCCCGCGCTGCCTCACATCCGCCTCGACCGCGCCCTTCAGTTCCTGATCGGAGACCGACTGCAATGAGCGAGAAAACGCCGCATCGGCGGCCGGCGACGTTCAAGCTCGGCGATCCCGGCGTGATCGTGATAGACCCGGACGAGACCGGCCGCCCTGCCCGCGGCACGGTGCAGATCACACCGGAGGCCGATCCGGCGCTGTTGCCCGTTCCGCTCGATGCACCGAGGGTCCCGATACGCCGCGGCTTTCGCTGGGGCGCGCTGTTCTGGTCGGCTATCGGCGGGCTGGTGCTGCTCGGCACAGGGCTCGGCGTCGTCAACCTGGTCGAGGACCTGTTCGCTCGCAGCCAGACATTGGGCTACGTCGCGCTTGTCTTTGCGGTGGCGGCCGGACTGGCGCTGACCGTCGTCATCGCGCGCGAAGCGTTCGGCCTGGCGCGGCTGGCGGCGATCGAAAAGCTGCATCAGCGCGCCACTGAAGTGCTGCGCAGCGACGACCGCGCCGAGAGCCGTGCCGTCGTCAACGAACTGCTCAAGCTCGCGCATCAAAACCCGCAACTCGCACGCGCCCGCGCCACGCTGGCAGGCCACGCTGACGACATCATCGATGGCGCCGACATGATCAAGCTGGCCGAGCGCGAACTGATGGCGCCGCTCGATGAGGAGGCACGCCGGCTGGTCTCGACGGCCGCGCAGCGCGTCTCGGTCGTGACCGCGGTGAGCCCGCGCGCGCTGATCGACGTGCTGTTCGTGTTCGTCGCCGCGATGCGCTTGATCCGTCAACTGGCGCGGCTCTATGGCGGCCGCCCCGGCACGCTCGGCATGCTCAGCCTGTTGCGCCAAATCATCGGCCATCTCGCCATCACCGGCGGCATGGCGGTGGGCGATAGCCTGGTGCAGCAGATGCTCGGCCACGGCATCGCGGCAAAGCTCTCGCAACGGCTCGGCGAGGGCGTGCTCAACGGGCTGCTCACGGCAAGGCTCGGCCTTGCCGCCATCGACGTGACGCGCCCCTTGCCGTTCACGGCGCTGCCACGGCCCGCGCTCTCCGATCTCGCCAAGGATTTGCTGAGCAAGCGGGAACGGGAAGAGTAAGTTCGCGCTAGTTTCGTCCCAGGGCCTGCGTTGATCACTTGGAGAAGCATTTTTGAGTGGCATGTCCGCTTCCGGCGAGACAGTAGACGTCGGTTTAGGCCCCGCGTGACATCTGCTATTGGCCCTGAGCCGTCATTCGTGTGGTACTTGAGTTGACAGAGCGAGCTGCGAAATCAGCTGCCGGGCACCATTGACCAATTCGTGGACGACATCCGCTGCGGGCTTAATCGCATTGACTAAACCGACGCCCTGTCCCGCAAGAAAATCCATTGAGTCAAGGTCGCCGAAGGCATCTGGCGTCGGTGGAAAGCCCATGAAGCGCAAGAGCGGCATTGCCCGGCCGCCGATCTTGGTTTCGCCAATCTGCGGCTCATCGTCTCGCTGTTCACTGCCACGCGCCTCATCTGGTAGCCAGCGCGCGACAAAGGGCGTGCGCAGGGTGCGATGTGGCGCATTGGGCCAACCGTGACCGAAAAGTGTCGTCCGCACCGTGTGATCTTCAGCCGCGTCTATAACCTTCTGCTTATAGACCGGATGCGCGTAGGCTTCTGTCGTGGCAATCAGCCTCGTTCCGATCATTATCCCCTGCGCTCCGAGAGCGAGAGCGGCGGCGAAGCCGCGCGCATCGGCAATGCCTCCGGCTGCGATCACGGGAACTGGAGCTACTGCGTCCACAACCCGAGGTACCAGCGCCATTGTTGTGATCTCGCCAGCGAGGTGGCCGCCGGCTTCCACACCTTGAGCAACGATGGCATCGACGCCGGCACGAGCGGCTCTTTGCGCGTCAGCAACAGACCCGACTTGGTCGATCACCTTCACCCCTGCCGCATGGGCCGGAGCTACAAAGGGTGTCGGATCGCCCCAAAATGTCACAAGCACTGAAACCCGCTCGTCGAGGCACACGTCGACGACTGCCTCGATTGGAAAGGGCAAATGCGGCCCACCCAGCAATACACCGACCCCGAACGGCTTCTCCGTTAGCGACCGCAGGCGGCCAATCTCCTCGCGCAGCACCGGCGGCGGGTTGCCGCTAAATGACATGATGCCGAGTCCGCCAGCATTGCTCACCGCTGCCGCAAGCTCGGGCCCGGTGATAAACCCCATCGGGGCGGCAAGGACGGGCACATCAATGGCCAACAGATCAGAGAGCGGGGTGCGCAACATGACAGCCTCCCGTACATGTCCGAAATTGCCCTGCCGCTGCAGCGGAAGTAAACATCGCCGACCGCGCAGACGCAAGGCGGCACGCTTTGAAGGTCCGGAGTTGGCACGAAACAGACTCGCCCGCGCATTTCGCCGATGTCCGTAGTTGATGGTAGAGCGGACCAAGCGCGTCCGGCGCCGGAGGTCAGTTGATGACCCAATCCGGAGTCGCGCTCATCGGAGCCGCGTTCCGGAAAGCCGTACTGGACCATCGCGATACCTCGCACTTGCGGGCGCGGCAGCATCGTGCGCAACGCCACGCGGGTTCCAGGCGCCGAGGGGATCACCCGTTTCGAGCGCACGCGCTACGGCTCCAATCAGCGATTCCATTTGGAATACTGCCACACTTGTTACTCGCAACAGCGGGCACTACGAGACGCTGCGCCACAGCGTCAGTAGCGCTTCATTGAGCGGCTCTCCGGTGAACTGGATCTCGTGGCCGGCACCTTCGATCACCATGCGAGACGCGCCGATCCGTTGCGCCAGTTCGTCGCATATAGCATCGAATCCGGCACTGTGCCCACCGGATACCACGAGTTTCGGGAAGGCGGCCGATGCCAGCGCGGCGAGCGGCAGTTCAGCCTCCCAGATCGGCCGTCCGCGGCGGAACACGGGTACGAGCGGCACTGCAGCCGCGATCAGTTCGGGGGAAAGAGCGTCCGGATCACTCCCCACAGCTTGCAGGAAACGAATGACCCACTCCTCGTCCGGAACCTTCTGATCCCAGAGAGAGCGAACTTCTGCCACGAGTGTCCTCGCAGCTTGATGGTGCTGGCCCAGCGCGAATGCGGCTGGCTCCAACAGTGTCAGAGATAGAGTCGCATCGGGCCGGCGGGCAGCGGCGAACAGAACCGCGAGGCCACCGTAAGAATGTCCCACAAGGTGGGCTCCATCGCCCATGAGATCGGCAATGTCGTCGGCATCGACCAGGAAATCCTCGCCGTGAGCCGCGGGACTCCGCCCGTAACCACGCCGGTCTGACACCAACAGACAAAAGCCGCCGTCGGCCAGCGGTCGCTGAGCCTGCCACTCGTCGGATCCTGTCGCCAGGGAGCCGTGCACTAACACCACGGGCACGCCCGACCCCCATGCTTCTACGAATAGGTCGCTCATTGTTGGACTCCTCCTTTGGCCAGCCGGTGGTTGAACTCAGCTCGCTTTATATCATCCGTTTACGATGGAACGCCCCATTGTTGTCCGCAACGGGGTCGGGTAGTGACCTTCTATACACCGAGAGCGGCTGTCAGGAGTTGGCACTTTCGGACGTGACAACCCTATGCAGCGATGTCTGCTGTTGGCCCGTAGCCGAACAGCGCTTAAGCCGTTGTGAGGTTGGTTGTCAGCGCTAAACCGGATATCGGTCCGCGCTCGCCTCCATCGCCGCTTACGACCCGGAGCGGACTTCGAATCTCAATGCTGAGCAGGTGCAAGCCGCGCTCGACACAGCGACCGCCTGATTAGGCCTAGTATCCGTCCGGCAGCGTGATACCTGGGAAGAACCTGCCCGAACCTCGAACCGTGCGCCGCGAATTGTACGCGCCAGCTTGTCCAAAGCTTCTCGTCCGATGTGCAGTACAAGAGATACTCGCCGGGGTTTCGCGACGATTCGCGTCTCGCGGCCTGACTGCAGGCAGAGACTTTGCACACTTTGGTATTTGACGCGTCGAGTTAAAAACTATTCGCCCGGACGCGTTCGGTTTCAGGAACTGAGTGGTGGCGAGCGCTGCGGCCTCATTGACTCCCATGGACCGCCTTCGCCAACGCAGCTTCATTGGACCGGACGAACAAAAAGCGGGACGCCACAGGTATTTCTGCGTCGGCGCGACCATCTCGGCCGATGAGGATTAATCCCGCTCCGCCATTAGCCACGGTTAGAATGACAGGTTCGCCCGTCCACGTTTTGATCGGCTCCATTCCGATGACAAACTCCCCCATCGGCTGGTCAAAATATTGGAGCCTTAGTTGCGGAGCGACCTCTGCCGCCGCAAGTCCGAAACCTAATTGCTGAGCGCGCGCATAAATGTCTGCCAGCGGTGCAGTATCGGTCTGAAAGCCGAGTTCGGCCGCCGACACCGCAAAAAGCTCCACGTTTGTTCTTGTAGTGCTGACGGTAAAGGCCGGTCGAGCGAGAATTTCTCCAGCCAAGCCTCCGATGCCACAGCCTGCTGCATCCAATGCGTTAAGGAGGGCAAACGAATTTGCAAACGTCCCTATTGTGATCGTTTTCCACACAGGAGCGGCGAACGCGGATCTGACTAGAACGGGCGGAGTTTTAGCTGCCTTGAGCGTCAAGCGGTTCTGCAGGACGTCTCGCGCCGTACATTGAGCACTGGCTTTGCTCGCGAAGAGGACGATGCACGCGGCGCAAAGCATAGCAATAATGAGGATATCGCCACTTTGTGTGGCGTGGTAACCGCTTTCCTTGCCAGCAGTTCGGTCCATAGCGACCTACTTGCGCATGCTATTATGCGCGGCAATGCAATCTAACAATTCCTTCAGTATCGTCCGCGCGAAGTGGTTCGCAGCGGGGCAAGCTTGTTATGCAAAAGCGAAGCGTTTGGGTCTCACTGCAAATCTGAGTTCTCGAACGACTATGTTGAGAACAGCGCGCTGCTTCAAAGCGGCTGCGGAACCGACGTGATATCGGAACAAAGAATACTGCAGTGACGCTTTGCGGTATGTGAACTAGCTTACATCCGCTCAAGACGTTTCCTTTCCGATAGGTCGCCTGTTGGCCCACCTTCATCGTCGTCCCTGCGAAAGCAGGGTCCCTTAGCCACAGGGTTGCGTGGTCCGTAGGGGCAAAGGCGCGACAGCGCCGTGCCCACCATCTGTCATCGAGCGCGCTTCGTGATGGTGGGCACGCTTGCGTTTTGCCACCCTACGATCCGCGAGCTGATTTGCGGTGCGCCCAAACGAAACTTCAATGCGCGGCTGCGACCAATTGGCACGACGGGCAAATCACTTCCGATTTTCAGAAATCGTGTCAAGCCCGGGAATCAAAAATATTCCGCTTAACAACATGGGCAAATCATCTGCATAACTCCGCCCGTCTCACCCATTGAGGGGCGCTCGCGATCGTCACGAACGTGCGGTGAGATGCGGTGGACGCGGAATGCGCAAGACGTAGGCGCAGGAAGCGTACGGCGAAGTCGTGTGGTTCGGGCGCCGCGGTGCTGGCGTTAAGTTCTTTGAGAAGCGAAAGCTTCTTGGGAGCGACGGAGGCAAAAGAGCCGTTCTCCGGGGAGAGCACGAAGTAAGCCGTAAAGCCATTGCGCAGGGAAGGCCGGGATGCTCCCGCTGTACCTGTATGCTCGTGTGCGCTTTTGCTATGCGCAATTGCACACGAGACCGCGGGTGCAGCCAGCATCCGGTCTTCCCTGCGCCCTCTGAATGAGAGAGCGGGAAATGAAGATGCAAACCTCGGGCGCAATGCGTCGCGAGATCGCAAATACATACTCACTCGTCATCACCCGCGAAAGCGGGTGATCCAGTATTCCAGAGACGTCAATGATTGAGCCGATAAGCCGCGGCGTACTGGATCCCCCGCATGCGCGGGGGATGACGACCTTACCCAAGGCCGGCACCACGCCCGAAAACCCCCGCCAGCACGCGCCAGCGGAACAGCGGCGAATCCGGCGGTGGCGAGAGTTCGGGCGTCCAGCCGGTGAGTTTTTCCAGCGCGTAGGTATCCATCACCATCCCGCGCCAGACGCGCTCGACACGCTCCAGGGGCTGCCGCTTCGCCGTGGTGAGATGCCAGAGCGGCAGGCGGTGGTCCGGCTCGCGGGCGACGTAGAGGCCGGGATGATCCTTGATCAGGTTCATGCCGGGATCGCGAAAGCCTTGGAACCGTCCGCGCTCGTTGATCTGGATGACCGGCACCTGCCCTTTGAAATACCAGCGCAACATTGCATAGGTGCGATAATCCGACGTGGCGATCCAGCTCGCACCGGTCTTCTGCAACTGATCCCGCGCGCGCGTCGCGACCTGCTCATAGCCGGCCTCGCCACCGATGGGATCGGTCCTGCCGATAAAATTCCAGGGCGCCGCAACGTAATAGAAGAACACGCCGACCACGAAGGCGATGCCGGAGATCACCGCCACCCTCGCCCACCGGAACGTCGATTGGACCATCCATTCCGAAAAGCCCTCGCGCGGCAGCATGACGAGGTTGATGGCGGTCGCGGCAAAGCCGGCGGGCCACAGGAACATCGGCCAAGTGTCACCGACGCGGAGCGTCAGCGACTTCCAGAGGAAATAGAGGAACGGCACCAGCACGGCGGTCGACAGCAGGATCGCGACCGGCTCGCGCGTGCGGTAACCGCGCCAGGCCGTCAGCGTGACGCCGGACAGCACCACCGGCAGCAGCACGAAGCCGACAAGACCGAATTGCAGCCCGATGAATTCGCCGACGGTGCGGAGCGACAATTGATGGGTCGCGACCGCGCGCACGAACTGGAAACGAAACGAGGCCCAGTCATGTTGCGCGTTCCAGATCAAGACCGGCGAGAATACGATCGCCGCGATCAGCGCTGCCCGCCATGGATACTGGCTGAGCAGCCAGCGGCGGCGCCAGTCCGGCACCAGCACGAACGCCACAACCGCCGGCAGCAGCATGATCGCGGTGAATTTCGACAGCAACGCCAACCCTGCGAACAGCCCCGCGGCAAGCCACCAGCGCGGGTTGCCGCTCTCGTTGAGCCGCACCAGCGCCCACAGCATCGCGACCGCAAACGGGATCATCGCGGTGTCGGGCGCGACCTTCGCCATCAACAGCCCGTAATACAGCGCTGCTTCCGGCAGCAGCAAGGCGAAGATCACGGCCCGAACATCATGCGTCACGCGCCGGACGATGTCGGCGAGCAGGAGCTGCGTGACCAGCATCGCGACGATGCCACCGAACCGCACACCGAGATTGGTGTCGCCGAAGATCGCGGTGCCGAACCGGATCAGCCAGGCGATGCCGGGCGGATGATCCAGAAAAGCGAGCGCGCTCTCCTTCGACCAGGTCCAGTAATAGGCCTCGTCGGTGCGCAGATCGAGCACGCTGGCATAGACCAGCCGCATCGCCGTCAACGTGGCGATCAGCAACGCCACTGCAAGCCAGGGCGGCGTGGCAGAACGGTCCGGTTTGGCTTGGCTGTTATTGGGCGGGGCTATGGTCACGGCGCTTTCTCTTCGACCACCCCTGGAGTGTCAACCTGCCGCAACGGAAAAAGTTGGTCGTCGTCCCTGCGAACGCAGGGACCCATAACCACCAACCGCGGTAAGGAAAACGGCATGAGCCACAGCCTCACTGACAGGCCGCGGAGTATGGGTCCCTGCGTTCGCAGGGACGACGGCGGGTGGTATTCACCGTATGAATTAGTCGCTACCATTGCCCGATATCGACCCTGTGGATCGCATGGCCGCCCTCTCCCGAGACCAGATCACGACCTTCGTCCGAGGCATCAGCCTGCGGCAGATCCGCCTTATCACCGGCGTGATCCTGTTCGCCTATCTGGTCAGCCATTTCCTCAACCACGCGCTCGGCAACATCTCGCTGGAGGCGCTGGCGACCGGCGTCTATCTCCACACGTCGTTCTGGCAGTTCCTGCCGGTCACGATCCTGTTCTACGCGGCATGCCTGGTGCACACCGCGCTCGGCATCTGGGCGCTGTACGAACGCCGGCAATTCCGCTGGAAGGCGATCGAACCGCTGCAGCTTGCGCTCGGCCTCAGCGTGCCGATGCTGATCATCGCTCACATCATCGGCGTCCGGCTCGGCCAGACGCTTTATGGCCATGAAAAACTCTATCCGCAGGTGCTGTTCCTGTATTGGATCTGGGCGCCCTGGCGGATCTGGATGATGCTCGCGGTCATGACCATCGCCTGGGTCCATGGCTGCATCGGACTGTATCTGTGGCTGCGGATGCGGGCGTTCTACAAGCGCGCCGCACCGTTCCTGCTTGCCGCGGCGGTACTTATTCCAACGCTCTCCATGCTCGGCTTCTATCAGAGCGGGCGCATGGTGATTGACAATGACAGCGCGGAATGGCGGGCGGAAACCCAGTCGCAGCGCCAGATCGGCACGCAGGCCGAGGCGCAAGCGCTCGATCGCATTACCGACTATTTCCTGTTCGGCTATTTCGGCCTGATCGGCATCGCGCTAGTGGCGAGAGGCGTTCGCGCCATCAACGAGCGCCGCCGCGGCATGATCAGCCTGTCCTACGGCAACGGCCGCACGGTGCGCGTGCCGAAGGGCCTCAGCGTGCTCGAGGCGAGCCTGCGCAACAACGTGCCGCATGCCAGCGTCTGTGGCGGCCGCGCCCGCTGCTCGACCTGCCGCATCCGCATCATCGGCGACTGCTCTGCGCTGCCAGAGCCTTCGCAGCGCGAGGCGTTCGTGCTTAGCCGGGTCGGCACGTCGGATCCATCCATCCGCCTCGCCTGTCAGTTACGGCCGCCGTCCGATCTCTCATTCTTTCAACTCTTCCTGCCGCACACCTCCGCCGACGGTCACGAGTCGCACCCGACGCGGATTGGTCAGGAGCGCTATCTCGTCAGCCTATTCGTGGACATGCGCGGCTCGACCAAGCTTGCGGAAAAGCGCCTGCCGTTCGACACCGTCTTCATCGTCAACCGATTCCTCGGTGCGGTATCGCAGGCGGTGCTCGCGAGCGGCGGCATGCCGAACCAGTTCGTCGGCGATGGCATGCTGGCGCTGTTCGGGCTTTCGACCAGCCGGCAGGAAGCCTGCCGCCAGGCATTGCTGGCGGCTGCGATGATCGCCGCCAACATCGATGAATTGAATAAATTTCTCGAACATGATTTGCGCGAACCGATCCGCTTCGGCATCGGCATCAACGGCGGCGAAGTGATAGTCGGTGATATCGGCTACCGTGATCACATGGTGTTCACCGCGCTCGGCGACGCCGTCAATGTCGCGGCGCGCTTGCAGGACATGACCAAGAGCCTTGCATGCGAAGTCGTCATCTCGGACGAAGTTCGCGCTACCGCAGGCCTCGCCGCCGATGCATTGCCGCAGCATGAAGTCGAGATCCGCGGACGCAACGAGCCGATGATCGTACGCAGCGTGACAGATGCGCGGATGCTGCCGGCGCTGGCTAACGAAGAGCAAAGCGCCGCTGCGTGAAATCACGCCGGCAATGGTGGTTCGAGGCGCATGAATAATCGTTCAGAAAATTGTCGGCGAACGCGGCGCGGCCATGCCCAAGCGCGGCGCCGCCATGCCGAAGGCTCGCCGCCGCCACGCTCCAGGCGGAAGAATGGCGTCAACGCAGCGGATCGATCCACTCGCCAAAAATTGGAATTGCCGGCCGCCCGGCCGCGTCAAATGGGCCGGAAACCCTCAAAACGGCTGGAATCGGCTGGAAATGGGGGCATTTTCGCCGAAACGGCCGGTCCGTTTAAGCTACCCAGCCTGCCCCAACCCGCGTATCCTCGCGGTGCGGGCATGCCGGTTAGTGCGGGGACCGACGGCTCGCTTATTTTGTTGATTCCGCGGAGACGACGTGAATGGCTAAAGGTACGGTGAAGTGGTTCAATCCAACGAAGGGTTATGGGTTCATCCAGCCCTCAAGCGGCGGCAAGGACGTGTTCGTTCATATTTCGGCAGTTGAGAAAGCTGGTCTTTCGACACTCAATGAAGGGCAGACCGTCGAGTACGAAGAGATCGCCAACCGCGGCAAGACTTCGGCCGAGAATCTCAAGGTTTAGCGCGACCACATAATCGGCAACGGCGCACTCTCGGAGTTAGATCCGGGAGTAGGGCTTAAGAAACTTCTCGAAACTGTGAGCGTTCGGCGGAGCGGGCACCGCTTCTGCACGCACGATGGCTAGATCGTTGCGCGAAAAACCGGCCGCTCAATCTTCCGTGACCCACTTCTGAACCGTCATCACGTCGGGTGGCTGCAGGTAGCCGCGCGGCCAGAGATCGACGACCCACTCGACCTTGGTGGCGCGATCGACCAGCACCGCGGTGTTGTGCGGCGTCTGCAATACCAGCGTATTGCCGCGATAGCGCGGATCGCCGATCGCGTGATGCTTCAACAGGCCCCACTCCTGCAGCACCAGCAAAAGGCTGGTGGTGTTGCGCGTGGTGTCCCAGCAATCGTAATTGTGCTTGTCGTCGAAGTAGCGGAAGTCAGCCTTCGCGACGCGCTTGTTGGTGCCGATGATCGGCCCCATGCGGCGATCGAACCACACCACCGCCTTCTGCACCGCCGCCCGTTCGGCCGCAGCCGAGGCGCGGCCCGCTTGCATGATCTGCGTCAACGCACTGCGGTCGCCGGCCGTGAAATCGAGGATCTCGCGGCGCCGGCAGACGAAGCCGTAGCACACGGTCATGGATTTGGCTGACGGCGGATAGATCGAAACCGAGCTGTAGAGGTTGGCGATCTCCGCACTCATCTCGACCGCTCTCGCCGGCAGCGCTGCAAACAGCGCGGTCAGGAGCACGCCAAACGCGACCGCGAAGCTGGTCCGCGTTCGGCTTCCCTGTATCGGCGGAGCGGCGCCTCTCATGATTCCTGCTGTTCCCAAGCGACGGCGTGCCTGACGATTAGCGCGGCTCCTGCACGCTGCCAACCAGCAAGCCCGCGATCTGTGGATCAGGCCGCGGAAATTCCGGCCGCTGTGTTTTCCATGCGCCAGTCGGTTCCGCCAGCGCCGGCATCCCCAGCGCAATTGAGGGGACTTGCGGGCCTGTTCCGCCCATCCCGGCCCCGTTAGACTGGGCGAAGCCAAGAGAAATCCCATGCTAGAAATCCCATGCTGATTCCTCCGTCGCCGCTTCCGCCCTTCAGCGCGCCCTACGCGCCCGATGACCGCGCGATGGCCGCCAGCCTGCTCCAGGCCGCGCGGCTGGACGCGGCGCAGGAGCGGCGCATCGAGCGCGCAGCGACTGCGCTGATCAAGGCCATCAGGGCCAATGACGATCCGCTCGGCGGGGTCGAGGACATGCTGCGCGAGTTCGCGCTGTCGACCAAGGAGGGCCTTGCGCTGATGGTGCTGGCGGAAGCGCTGTTGCGGGTCCCGGACGCCCGCACCGCCGACCAGTTCATCGAGGACAAGCTCGGCCAGGGCGACTTCATCCATCATGAAACCAGGTCAAGCGCCTTCCTGGTCAACGCCTCGGCGTGGGCGCTCGGCATGTCGGCCCGCGTGATCCAGCCCGGCGAGACCCCGCAGGGCACCATCGGGCGGCTGACCAAGCGGCTGGGCGCGCCCGCGGTGCGGGCGGCAACGCGGCAAGCGATGCGACTGATGGGCAATCATTTCGTGCTCGGCGAGACCATCGAGGCGGCGCTGTCGCGGGCGCAACCGCATTCCGCGCGCCAGCAACGCTACTCCTTCGACATGCTCGGCGAAGGCGCCCGCACCGCCGACGACGCCGCGCGCTACTTCACTTCCTATGCCAGTGCCATCGAGGCGATCGGCCGCACGGCCGATGACCGTCCCCTGCCCGACCGGCCCGGCATCTCGGTCAAGCTCTCGGCACTACATCCCCGCTTCGAGGCGGTGAGCCAAGCGCGAGTGATGGACGAACTGGTCCCGCGGCTGATCGACCTCGCCAGGCAAGCCAAAGCCTATGATCTCAATTTCACCGTTGATGCCGAGGAAGCGGACCGGCTGGAATTGTCGCTCGACGTGATTGCGGCAGCCTTCGCTGATCCCTCGCTTGCGGGCTGGGACGGATTTGGCCTCGCGGTCCAGGCCTATCAGAAACGGGCCAGTGACGTGATCGATTACGTCAATCGTCTCGCACGCGGCCTGGACCGCAACATGATGGTGCGGCTGGTCAAGGGCGCCTATTGGGATACCGAGATCAAGCGCGCGCAGGAACGCGGGCTCGACGGCTATCCCGTATTCACCCGCAAGGCGATGACGGACCTGAACTACGTTGCCTGCGCAAAACAATTGCTGGCGCTGCGACCACGGATATTTCCGCAGTTCGCCACTCACAATGCGCTGACGGTCGCGACCATCCTCGAACTGGCAACGGAGCAGAGCGGATTTGAATTCCAGCGCCTGCACGGCATGGGCGAGGCCCTCTACGCAAAGCTGGGCGAGGACCGTCCCGATATCGCTCATCGCACCTACGCGCCGGTCGGCAGCCACCGCGACCTCCTGGCCTATCTGGTGCGGCGATTGCTGGAGAACGGCGCCAACTCATCCTTTGTCGCGCTCGCCGCCGACGAGGCGGTGCCGGTCTCGCAATTGCTGCGGCGCCCCGCTGACATCGTCGGCAGCGCCGACAATGCCAGACATCCGAATATCCCGCAGCCGCGCGACCTCTATGGGCCGCAACGAAAAAACTCCCGCGGAATCGAATTCGGTGAACGCGCGGCGTTGAGCAAACTCGTCTCGGCCATCGCTGCGGAACGACTGCCCGCATCCGGAAGCATTGCGGAAGCGACGGAGGTGGAGGCGAATGCGGCGGTATCGGCCGCACGCGCCGGCTTCACGAATTGGAGTAGAACGCCGGCCAAAACACGCGCAGCCGTGCTGAAAAAAGCTGCGGATCTCCTGGAAGCCCGCGCGGCGCATTTCATCGCACTGCTGCAACGAGAGGGCCGCAAGACGCTGGACGATTCGGTATCAGAAGTTCGCGAAGCCGTGGACTTCTGCCGCTACTATGCGGCGCAGGGACGCGAGCTGTTTGGCGATAGCAAGCCGCTGCCGGGACCGACCGGCGAGAGCAATATGCTCCGTCTGCGCGGCCGCGGCATCTTCGTCGCGATCTCGCCGTGGAATTTTCCACTGGCGATATTCCTCGGACAGGTCACGGCGGCATTGATGGCAGGCAACGCGGTCGTCGCGAAGCCGGCCGAGCAGACGCCGCTGATTGCGGCCGAAGCCATCGGGCTGTTGCACGAAGCCGGCGTGCCGGCGTCAGCGCTGCATCTGGTGGCCGGCAACGGCCGGATCGGCGGCGCGCTGGTCGCGCATCCCGATATCGCCGGCGTCGTCTTCACCGGCTCGACAGAAGTGGCGCGCACGATCAACCGCGCGCTCGCTGCCAAAGATGGGCCGATCGTGCCGCTGATCGCCGAGACCGGCGGCATCAATGCGATGATCGTCGATGCCACCGCGCTGCCCGAACAGGTCGCCGACGACGTCGTGACCTCGGCCTTCCGCTCCGCCGGCCAGCGCTGCTCGGCACTGCGGCTGTTGTTCCTGCAGGACGATGTCGCCGACCGCGTGATTGAGATGATTGCGGGCGCGGCGCGCGAACTCGTCATCGGCAACCCCAGTGATCCAGCCACGCATATCGGACCGGTGATCGACGCCGAGGCCAAGCAGCGGCTGGACGCGCATATCGAACGGATGAAGAAAGAAGCCCGGGTGCACTTTGCGGGTCACGCACCACAAGGCAATTACGTCGCGCCGCATATTTTTGAACTGTCCGATGCTGGCCAGCTCACGGAGGAAGTGTTCGGCCCGGTGCTGCACGTGGTGCGCTATCGCGCCGACCGATTTAACGAGGTGCTGCAATCGGTCGAGCGCTCCGGCTACGGGCTCACCCTCGGCATTCATTCCCGGATCGACGATACGGTGGAAGACACGATCGAGCGCCTGCAGGTCGGCAACATCTATGTCAACCGTAACATGATCGGCGCCGTCGTCGGCGTGCAGCCGTTCGGCGGCCACGGGCTATCCGGCACCGGGCCCAAGGCCGGCGGGCCGCATTATCTGGCGCGTTTTGCAACCGAGCAGACGGTGACCATCAACACGGCGGCTGCCGGCGGAAATGCAGCGCTGATGTCTGGCGGCGAGTAGTTGCATCGCCTACCCCACATGGGTCAAATGGCATCCGAATTCCAGCTTTCGCTGGCGGTAATTCCGACTTGCGAAAAAATCAACAAGCCACACGGAGCGGCGGCACTATGGAAAAGGGTATCTTCGACGGCCTCAAGGTTCTGGATTGCGCGAGCTTCATCGCCGCGCCCGCGGCCGCCACTGTGCTGTCGGATTTCGGCGCCGACGTGATCAAGATCGAGCCGCCCGGCTCCGGCGATCCCTACCGCAATCTGCCGAATTTGCCGGGCTACCCGCATAGCGAGCATAATTTCGCGTGGATGCTGGAAGGCCGCAACAAGAAGAGCCTTGCGCTCGATCTCTCCAAGCCCGAGGGACAGGCGGTGCTGCATCGCCTCGCCGCCCAGGCTGACGTCTTCATCACCAACTATCCGCCGCAGGTGCGCCAGCGGCTCGGCATCACCCATGACCATCTGGCGCCCCACAACGAGCGCCTGATCTACGCCTCGTTCACTGGTTATGGCGAGAAGGGCGAGGAAGCCAACAAGCCCGGCTTCGACTCCAACGCCTATTGGGCGCGCTCCGGCCTGATGGACCTGGTGCGGGCGGACGAACATACGACGCCGGCACGCTCGATCGCCGGCATGGGCGATCACCCCTGCGCGATGGCATTCTACGGCGCGATCGTCACCGCACTCTACAAGCGCGAGCGCACCGGGAAGGGATCGCATGTCAGCTCCAATCTGATGGCCAACGGTGTCTGGGCCGCTTCGGTGCTGGCGCAAGCAAAACTGGTCGGTGCGAAGTTCGGCGAACGCCGCCCGCGCGAGCGCGCGTTGAACGCGGTGACGAACCACTACCAGTGCAAGGACGGACGCTGGCTGATCCTCTCCCTGCTGAACGAGGACCGGCAATGGCCGACGCTGGCGCGCTGCCTGGGCCGCGACGATCTCGTCACCGATCCCCGTTTCGAGACCAAGAAGGACCGTCATGCGCGGTCGGTCGAATTGATCAAGATTTTCGACGAGACCTTTGCGACCAAGGACCTTGCGGAGTGGCGCAAGATTCTCGACGGCAATGGTCTCGTATTCGGGGTGGTCGGCATCCTCGACGATATTCCGAATGACAAGCAGATGATCGAAAACGAGGTGCTGGTGCCGTTCGAGAACGACACCATGCTGACGATCAATAGTCCGATCTGGGTCGACGGCAGCCGCAAGGTCCAGCCGCGCAAGCCGCCCGGCATCGGCGAGCACAGCGACGAAATTTTGCGTGATGCCGGCTATGACGAGGCGGCAATCGGCAAGCTGCGCGCCGCCGGCGCGGTGGCGTGAGGCAACCAGCCATGCCCAGCTACCGCCTGCATTACTTCCCCGAGTCGGGAAACAGCTACAAGCTCGCGCTGATGCTCACTCTGTGCGGGCAGACATTCGAGCCGGTCTGGACCGATTTCGGCGGTGGCGTCACGCGCACGCCGGAATGGCGGCGCGACGTCAACGCGATGGGTGAAATTCCCGTGCTCGAGGTCGACGGCGAACGGCTTACCCAAACCGCGCCGATCCTGCTCAAGCTGGCAAAGCAATTCGGCCGGTTCGACGGCGAGACCGAGCAGGAACAGTTCGAATTGCTACGCTGGCTGTTCTGGGACAACCACAAGCTCACCGGCTACATGGCGACGTACCGCTATTTCCGCACCTTCACGCCGTCGCCGGACGAGCACGTGCTGAAACATTTCCGCAGGCGCCTCGACGATTTCCTGTCGATTCTCGAACAGCACATGCAAAAGAATGCATTCGCCATCGGCGAACGGCCGACGGTGGCCGACATTTCCATGATGGCCTATCTGCATTATCCCGCTGACGAGACCGGATATGATTGGGCTGTGAGCCATCCCGCGATCAACGCGTGGCTCGGGCGGATGGCGCAGCTGCCCCGCTGGAAATCGGCCTATGATCTGTTGCCCGGCAAGCGCTTGACGCATTACGCCAAACAATAGTGCGTCAAGTGACCTTGCGTATCGCTACCGGCTTTTGACGAAGCACATGCCGATGCGCGAGGTCTTGCCGGCGGCTTGACAGGTCAGGCCCTCAGCGCAGGTCCAGTCGCGGAAACTCGTGTCATTGTTGGCGGCTGGCTTGCCCCGAACATAGCAATGCGCGCCCCAGCCGTCGTAATAGTTGCTGCCGGCGAGTTCGGTGCTGCCGCGCAACTGCGGACGGCTCGCGAAGCCGCGCGAATAATCCGGCGGCTTACCGTCGCGCAGGCTTGCGAGAATAGCGCGGCGGCGGACCTGGTCGCCGAAGAAATGCGGCGATGCCGGCACGACAGTTGCATTCGAGGGCTTGTCAGCCATCCAGTCAACGCCGGGGAAATGAAAGCCACCGATGCCGCGTGTCTGATGGCAGCCGGAGCAGGTCACGTCGTTGAGGCGCCGTTCGAACCCGGCAAGCGAACGGATATTCTGCAACTTTGCGCCGCTTTCCGTAGCCTTCCTTAACGCCGTCACCACGTCAGCCTCGCTGAATACGGCGCCCTCTCCGTGCACCAGCCCGAATTCCGGCTCCAGATCTGACGGATCGAATCCGACCGGCGTTGGCGCAATCGCGCCATGCGCGAGGAATTTTTCCGGGATCAGCACGGTGCCACGATCGAACGCGACGAGATTGACGGGATCGAGCAGCCATGCCCTGAACTCGCGCTTGAGGCCATCGTCCGCCAGAAGGCGCGCACGGTCGATCTGGTTCTCCATGGGCGATTCCACGAACGCGCGCGCTTGCCGGTCGTAGCGAAACACCTTCAACAGATAGTCGATACGAAAGTCGCGAACCGAGGATTTCGGCGCGTGCGCGATCTGAAGATTGGTCTCGATGCGATCGATATTCTGATAGTCGATCAGATCGAGCGGGCCGTCGCTCGCCGACGGCGCTCCGCCGAGCCAGCGCCTGGCAATTTCGGAGCATGCGATCGCCGCCCCCTCGCCTCTTGCCTTCAGCACGAGGTTCAGCGTCATCGGCAGCCGCGGCGGCGCCGCAACGTCACCCGCCGCCTTGTTGACCCGCGTCAGGCGGTAAATCAGGCGTATCTCGCCACAGCTTGCTTCCGCGGTGAAAGTGCGGTCCATGCGATTGACGATGCCGGCCAGCACGAACCGCGTCTCTGCCGAATAGAGCAGCGTGCGGTCGAACAATTGGAAATCAAAGCCCTCGCCGACGCCGATTGTTTCCTTTGAGAGGCTCGCGTGATGCCGCGCGATATAGCGGTTGAACTCGCCGTCGATCGCTTGCCGGACCGCCGCCATCGATGGCAGGGCGAACAACTCGCTGTTCGCGAGCGGGATGTCCGCCGACCGCTCCGAAACCAGCATGCGATCGAGGCGAAATTTTCCGGCGTCGAGTTCTCGCAACGTCGCGGGATCGGTGATGGCGGCGCCGCGCTCAAGCGCCGCATCTTGTGCCGCGCGCGCCGACAAAGCGCCACACAGCAGAGCAAGCAAAATGGCGAGAAATCGTGGCGCGCGGCTCATGTCGCAACTAACACCGCGCAAAGAGGTCTATTCAAGAAAAAAGGCGCTTCACATCGCCGTGAAGCGCCTTTGCTGTTCGTTTGTCGTGCCGCTATCGCGCGACGATCAGGCCCTTGCTGGTCACGACCACCCAGCGGCCGTCCTGCTTGCGAATGGCGTCGACCCGGCCGAGACCGGGCACGGGATCGCCGGCATAGACCTCATACATGCCGCGACGGCTCTCGATCAGCGCGCTGCCATTGCCGATATCGCGCAACACCCAGCCTTCGACGGTCGGCAGCCGGGCGACTTCAGGCTTGGGCGGAGCCGCGGGCGCTGCGGCGGCAACCTGCTGCGGCACCGAGCCGGTCACGTCCTTCGCAGGGGCCGGCGCAGCCGCAGCGGTCGTTGCGGAGGCCTGGGCTGCGCGGAGCTTATCGACGGTCTCGCTGAGCTTGGCGAGTTTAGCGGCGGGCTCAGCCTGGGCCTTTTCCACCTTGTCGAGGCGATCGCTGGCCTTGTTGAGCTGGCCCGACGTCGTCTTGGACGTCTGCTCCAGGCTCGCCTTCAGTGCACCGATCTCGGCATCGAGCCGCGCCACCGAGGCTTCGAGCGCGCTGTCCTTCGCCGACGCCACGGCCGAATCTCCGGCCATCAACTTTCCAATGCCTGTGGTCGCCAACGCGCCACCGAGCGCACCGGCCACGGTCGCCAGCGCCACGACGGCGGCCATGGCCCCGATCCTGCGCTTGCCGGACGATGCCTCCGCCGGCGCGGCCTTCGCCTCAGTGCCGACGCGGTCGCCAGGCGACATGATTGTCACATTGCCGGGGAAGCGCGGCGCTTCCTGCTTTACGGCGTCGATCTTGGGAGGCTCGACCTTTGATGTCTCGACTTTTGGCGTCTCAACCTTTGGCGCGTCCATGTTGACGGCGTCCACCTTGGGCGCGTCTGGCTTCGGGGCGGTCTCTTCCTGCTCGGGCGCCAGTCTAACGGGCTCGACCTCAGCCGCGGCGGCCACCGGCGCGCTCGGCGCCGGTTTGTCCGGTGCGGCTGGCCCGGCCCCAAGGGTTCCGGTCTCACCGCTGGTGGGCTGGGATTGTTGATCGCTCACGTTGGATTCTCCAGAATTGATTGACCATTTGGTAACTTTTATTGCTTGCCAAATCGTTACCGGCCCGGGCCTTACCGAAATTTTAGGAACTGATCCGGTCCGGTTTTGGCCTGATACACGTCAGCCATCCCGATCCCAGTCTCCCATGCCGCCCTGCGGCATCCGTGGTTCCGTTTGCGCCGGCTCTTTTCCCGACTAACATGGACGCAACCGACCAGCCAGAAAGGCAGGGGGCCACCATGACCATCGAGAAATGCATCAACGAGTTTGATGTAGATGACGTCATTTTTGAGGAAGGCTCGGCCGGGCGGGAACTGTTCGTCGTGCTCGACGGCCAAGTCGAGATCGCCAAGATGAACGGCGCCAGCAAGACCGTCATCGTCACGCTCGGCAAGGGCGAGTTCTTCGGCGAGATGGCGGTCATCGACGGCTCGGCGCGTTCGGCAACGGCCATTGCGGCCACCCCACACACCCGCGTGATGCGCATCAATCACGCCCGCTTCGTCTATCTGGTGAGCCAGCAGCCGGCCTTTGCGCTGATGATCATGGATGCCCTCAGCAAGCGCTTGCGGGCCTCCAACACGGTGGCCTTCGGGGCCGCGGGCGGTTGATGAGCGAGCGCAGACCAAGCCCGTTCAAGACGCTGCTAGAGAGCGACGTCTGTACGCTGATCCAGGCCGCCGAAGACGTCTATCAGGTCCGCTTCAAGAACCGTGGGGCGAACGCCTATCTGGTGCGCGGGAGCTCGCGCACCATCCTGATCGATGTCGGGCTGTCCTCGAACTATCCGCACCTGTTGACGTCTCTCAATCACATCGAAGTGAAGCCCGACGATATCGATATGGTGGTGCTGAGCCACGAGCATCTCGACCACATCGGCGCGGCCTATCATTTCCACGGCCACGCCTTCATCGCCGCGCACAGGCTCGCCGCCAACAAGATCATGCTGCGCGACGACTTCTCGATGCTGCGCAAGATGTTCAACGAGCCGAACGTGCCGATCAACATCGATCTCTGGCTTGAGGAAGGCAATTTGATCGACCTCGGCAATTTCCGCCTCAACGTGATGCACACGCCCGGCCATACCTCGGCCTGCATCACGCTGTTCGACCAGGACAAGGGACTGCTGTTCGCCTCCGATACGCTGATGCCCGGCGGCGTGATGGGCGGCGTGTTCGGCTCCGGCAGCATTGCCGACTACATCCAGTCGCTGGAGCGGCTGAAGGGCCTGAACTCGAAAATCCTGCTGTCGGGCCACGGGCGGCTGTCCGATACGCCGCAGGAGGATGTGCGGATCGGATCCAGCGCTCGCATGGATTGTTGTCGGACACCGCGCAATTATTCGACGCGCTGGATGCGCGAGCGAATTTCGAGCCGATCATGCAGTCGGTGCGCGACCTCAACAAGCTCGACGACTGACTCGTCATTGCGAGCGCCAGCGACTTGTCCGCCATAGCTCAAAGGGGGAAGGCGGAAGCAATCCATTGCGCGAAGCGGCGAGAGAAGGCCCATTGCTGAAGCAGCCGGCCGCCGCGCCCATTTGAATCGCACGATGTCGAGCAGTTCGCTCACCGCTCAAGAAAAAGGCCGGCGGGCGTTACGCCGCCGACCTTGTCTTGCAACTGCCGGCTCGCGGGTCCGGTTCCGTTGCTTTGCATTTCGCTTACTGCATCTACCTTGATCGGTACCACCCAGTGCCCGCTGATGCCATTGCACGCAGGTATGGCCAAGCCGTCCAGAGGTAGCCTCACATTATGGAAACGGATGGCGCCAACTATCCAGAGGTTTAGGGCAGTGGTAGCGAGCTACAGTACCACCGGCGCATCCGGGAGTTCATTCGCCCCGCCGCCCGCCTTCGGAAAATGCGTCGCCAATTCGCGCGACACCGCCGCGACGCCCTTGGTCACGCCGCGTTCGAAATCCCCTGCCCTGAAATCCGCTTCCATCTCCTTGCAGATCGTCTCCCAGCCGGCCGCGCCGACCTTAGCGTTGATGCCGCGGTCGGCGACGATCTCGACGTCGTGATCGGCGAGCAAGAGATAGATCAGCACGCCGTTATTGTCGGCGGTGTCCCATATCCGCAAATGCGAGAAGACGTCCAGCGCCCGCTCACGCGCGGGCTGGTTGCGAAACAGCGGCGCGCCGTCGAGCGCGCCTTCGACCACGAAACGGACCTGCCCGGAATGAGTTGCCTCGCCCGCTTTGATCGCCTGTTCGATCCTCGCCAAGACGGCTGGCGGGAAATCGCGACGGCGGCGCCAGTGATGCTGGAGAAGATGCCTGATGATACGTCCGATGCTCATGTCTACCAGCTCCCCGATGCACCGCCGCCGCCAAAGCTGCCGCCGCCACCGCGGAACCCACTGTCGCTGGAGCTGCTGCCGCCGGACCAGGAGCCGCCGCTGCCACCGACCCATCCACTGTCCCTGCCGCGGCGTCCCACGCTTGGGCCCATCGAGCCCATGTTCTGGACGAGGAAACTTACGACGAACACGATAAAACCGATGAGGATCGCCGCTGCGAGCGATCCTACAACGAACCAGCCGAAGACGCCCACGATGCCGCCGGTCGCCGCCGCGCCGATGAATCGGCCGAGCACCGCCCTCAGCACCCCGCCGACAATGAAAACGAAGACGAGAATAAATGGATTGAACGGGTCGACATAGTCGGACAAGCCGGGACTTTGCCAGTGTGGCGGCTCCGGCTCCGGCAGTTTCTCACCATTGGCGACCGCGATCATCCGGTTGACGCCCGCCGAAACACCACCGGCGAAATCGCCGCTCTTGAATTTTGGCGTGATGTCCTCGTCGATGATGCGCTTGGTAGTGGCATCCGTCAGCGCGCCCTCGAGGCCGTAACCGACCTCGATCCGCAAGCGGCGATCGTTCTTGGCGATCACGAGAAGCGCGCCGTCATCGATCTTCTTGCGGCCGATCTTCCAGGCTTCCGCGACGCGGAGCGCGAATTGCTCGATGGCCTCGCCGTCCGTCGTCGGCACAATCAGCACGGCGACCTGGCTGCCTTTTCGCGCCTCGAGATCCCTAAGCTGCTGCGTCAGCGCGGCGACGTCGCCGGCGGTGAGCGTGCCGGTCCGATCGACCACCCGTCCGGAGAGCGGTGGCACCGCGACGAGTGCTAGTGCGGAAGAGGCCCAGCACAGCAGTAGCGCAAGAAGGGACGCTCTCGCAGCGTTCATCGCAGTGGCCTTTTCAGCCGCTACTTGGCGGGCGCCGGCGTCGGATTGAAGTCCACCTTCGGCGCCGTCGAGATCGCCTTCTCGTTCTCGACCGCAAAATTCGGCTTTTCCTGGTAGCCGAACGCCATCGCCGTCAGATTGTTCGGGAACGTGCGGATGCCGACGTTGTAGTCCTGTACCGCCTTGATGTAGCGGTTGCGTGCCACCGTGATACGGTTCTCGGTACCTTCGAGCTGCGCCATCAGGTCGCGAAACAGCGCATCCGATTTGAGCTGCGGATAATTTTCGGTGACGACCAGCAGCCGCGACAGCGCGCTGGTGAGTTCACTTTGGGCGGACTGGAATTTCTGGAACGCAGCGGGATCGTTCAGCACCTCTGGAGTGGCCTGGACGCTGCCGACCTTGGCGCGGGCATTGGTGACGCCGAGCAGCACGTCTTTCTCCTGCTGCGCAAAGCCTTTTACGGAATTGACGAGATTGGGCACCAGATCGGCCCGGCGCTGGTACTGGTTGACCACTTCTGACCACCCCGACTTGACCCGCTCGTCATTGGTCTGGATGGCGTTGTAGCCGCAATTGGTCAGGCTCAGCGTCGCCAGCGCCGCCAGTACAGTCCAAATTCTGCGCATCGAACTCTCCCAAAGGAAAGTTCAACGCCAACCTGTTTGATTGGTTGCGTCTGGCATGCAAGGCGCGAGCCTGCTTCAGGTTCATTTTGCAGCCCGATGGCCCTTGCCTATCATTCGCCGAAATAACAACATGGCCCGATAACAATAATTGAGGGAGGGCCGATTGACCGCTTTCGAAACCATCGTCGTGGAGCGGCCGGAGCCGCGCATCGCGCGGATCGTGATGAACCGGCCCGAGGCGCGCAACGCGCAGAACCTGCAGATGACCTACGACCTCAACACCGCTTTCGATCAGGCTGTGCAGGACGACGCGGTCAAGGTCATCATTCTCGCCGGCAACGGCCCGCATTTTTCGTCAGGGCATGACCTGCGCCCCGGGGCCAAGAATACTGCCGGCGCGGATTTTCCGCCGGTCGGAAATTGGGGTGGGTTCGCCGAACCCAACGCCCACGGCCGCTTTGCGCGCGAGCAGGAAATCTATCTGCAGATCACGCGGCGCTGGCGCAACCTCGCAAAGCCGACGATTGCCGAAGTGCATGGCAAATGCATCGCCGGCGGATTGATGCTGGCGTGGGCCTGCGACCTCATCGTCGCAAGCGATGATGCCGAGTTCTGCGATCCCGTGGTCACCATGGGCGTCTGCGGCGTCGAATGGTTCGTGCATCCCTGGGAACTGGGCCCGCGCAAGGCCAAGGAATTGCTGTTCACCGCCGACGTCTGGAGTGCGCAGGAAGCCCACCGGCTCGGCATGGTCAACCACGTGGTGCCGCGGGATGAGCTTTCCCCCTTCGTTATGAAGCTTGCTGAAAGGATCGCGGCAAAACCTTCCTTCGCGCTGAAGCTGACCAAGGAAGCGGTCAATCGCTCGGTCGATGTGATGGGACAGCCGGCGGCGATCGAGCAGGCATTCGCGCTGCATCAGCTCTGCCACGCACACAATCTTCAGGAATTCGGAATGATCGTGGATCCCGCGGGCCTTCACCCGTCCGTCCGAAAGCCGGCGCAGGCCAGCTAAGAAAAGGCAAAAGCAAATCAGATGGACCTCAACCTGAGCGACGAGCAGCGATTGCTGCGCGAAAGTGCCGACCGCTTCGTCAACGAGACTTACACCGCCGATCACCGCCGCAAGATCGCGAACGACCCGCTCGGCTTCAGCATGGATATCTGGAAGCAGTTCGCCGATCTCGGCTGGCTGGCGCTGCCGATCCCGGAGGCCCATGGCGGCCTCGGTGGCGGCGCGATCGAGATCGGTATTCTGATGGAAGCGTTCGGGCGTGGCCTCGTCTCCGAACCTTATCTCTCCACCGTCATCGGCACTTCGCTGATCTCGGAGTGCGGCACGGAAACGCAGAAGCAGGCGCTATTGCCGAAAATTGCTGATGGTTCACTGATTCTGGCATTCGCGCATTCGGAACGACAAGCGCGCTACGACCTTGCCGAAGTGGCTACGACAGCGAAGAGAACACCTGACGGTTGGCGTATCGACGGACAGAAGACAGCCGTCCTCGATGGCGGAGCCGCCGCGCAGATCGTCGTCTCGGCGCGAATTGATGCCGGCAAGATCGGTCTGTTCATGGTGCCGCAAGGTGCGGCCGGCCTCACCTCCCATGATTTCCCGCGGCTTGGTGGCGGCCGGGCCTGCAACCTCGAACTCAGGGATGTGGAGCTTCCCGCCGATGCCCTGCTCGGCGACGGCAGCGACGCGCTGCCGGCGATCGAAGTCGTGGTCGACCGCGCCATGGCCGCGCTCGGTGCCGAAGCCGTCGGTATCATGCAGACCCTGCTCGACCAGACGCTGGAATACACGAAGATACGAAAGCAGTTCGGCCGGCCGCTCTCTGCCAACCAGGTGATCCGTCATCGCCTCGCCGACATGGCGATGCAATGCGACGAGGCGCGCTCGATGGCGTTACGCGCCGCGCTGATGGCCGATGCCGAACCGGTCACGCGCAGCCGCGCCGCCTCGGGCGCCAAAGCTAAGATCGGTAAATGCGCGCGTTTTGTCGCCGAACAGTCGGTCCAGCTTCACGGCGCGATGGGCGTTACCGAAGAGCTGGACATCGGCTCCTACTTCAAGCGGCTGCTCGCCTTCGAGACGCTGTTCGGCGGCAGCGCCCATCATTACCGCCGTCACGCCGCCCTCGGCGGACGAGCCGTTGAGGCCTGAAAGGAACATACCCATGGATCTCACCTTCAGTGCCGACGAGCGCGCCTTCGAACAGGAAGTGCGCGACTTCATCGCGGCCAACCTCACGCCGGAGATGAAGCGCGCCACCGCGCTGACGCCTTCGGTGTTCTCGGATCCTGATATCGGCATGGCCTGGCAGCGCGCGCTGCACAAGAAGGGTTGGAGCGCCCCGGGCTGGCCGGTGGAGTATGGCGGGCCGGACTGGACGCCGGCGCAACGCTGGATTTTTGAGGCCGAATGCGCCCGCGCCGGCGTGCCCAATGTGAACGTGATGGGCGTCAAGATGGTCGGCCCGGTCATCATCGGCTTCGGCTCGCCCGAGCAGAAGAATTTTTATCTGCCGCGGATTCTCTCAGGCGAGGATTACTGGTGCCAGGGCTATTCCGAGCCGGGCTCGGGCTCCGACCTCGCCTCGCTGAAAACCCGTGCCGCGCGCGACGGCGACGACTACGTCATCAACGGCACCAAGATCTGGACCACGCACGCCCACCACGCCAACCGGATGTTCGCGCTGGTGCGCACCAACGAGACCGAGCGGCAGCAGGACGGAATCTCCTTCATCCTGATCGACATGAAGACCCCGGGCATTACGACGCGGCCGATCCTGACCATCGGCGGCGACCATGAGGTCAACCAGGTGTTTTTCGACGACGTACGGGTGCCCGTCGCCAACCGCGTCGGCGAGGAAGGCAAGGGATGGACCTACGGCAAATATCTGCTCGAGTTCGAGCGCGGCTCCGGCATCGCCTCGGCCAAGCTGCGCGACGCGCTGAAGACGATTTCGGAGCTTGCCGAATCTGACGCGACCGGCCACGCCATCGGCGATCCCGATATCGCGGTGCGGATGTCGGAGATCGAGGTCGATATCGACGCGCTCGAGATGACGGAATTACGTGTGCTGTCGGCGCTGCAGACCGGGCAAAATCCCGGCGCGGTGTCGTCGCTCCTAAAACTGCGCGTCAGCGAAATCCGCCAGGCGGTGACGCGGCTCGGCGTCGACGTGATCGGCAATGACGGGCTCTATGTCGAGCCAATGCGGCCGCTCTACCGGCTCAAGGAGGCGCCGGGAATCCCCGAGGAGTTGCTTCCCGTCGTGCCGGAATATCTCAACGGCCGGGCCTATACGATTTTTGGCGGCTCGTCGGAGATCCAGCGCGATATCGTCGCGAAGATGGTGTTGGGGCTTTGAGGCTGTCGTCCCGGGGCGATGCGAAGCATCGAACCCGGAACTCGAGATTCCGGGTTCGCGCTGACGCGCGCGCCGGAACGACGGCATCTAGAATCCGCCCGCCCTCGCATCCCTTATCGCCTGCCAGACCTTCGCCGGCGTCAGCGGCGCGTTGAGCTGCTTGATGCCGAGCTCGCTCAACGCATCCATCACGCCGTTGGTGACGCAGGGCGGGCCGCCGATGGCGCCGGATTCGCCGCAACCCTTGGCGCCGAGCGGGTTGGTCCGGCACGGCGCGGAATCGTCCAGCGTCACCACGATCGGCGGAATGTCGTCGGCGCGCGGCACGCAGTAGTCCTGGTAACTCGCGGTCAATAGCTGCCCTTCCTCGCTGTAGGCGACGCCCTCATAGAGCGCCTGCCCGATGCCTTGGGCGATGCCGCCGTGCACCTGGCCGGTCACCAGCATCGGGTTGACGGCAATGCCGACGTCATCGACCGTGGTGTAGCGCACCACCTTGCTGACGCCGGTTTCCGGATCGATTTCGACCTCGCAAATGTGAGTGCCGTTCGGCCAGCTCGGGCCGTCGACTTCGCCTTCGGAATCGACGGAGAGCCGCGCGCCATCTTCGTTCTTCGCGATCTCGAACAGGCTGATGCGCTTGTCGGTGCCGACCACCGTCAGCCAGCCGTCGCGGTACTCGATATCCTCGATGGACGTTTCCAGCACGTTCGAGGCCTTCTCGCGCGCCTTCTGAATCATGTCGTTGGTCGAAACTGCAACCGCCGTGCCGCCGACAAACAGCGAGCGCGAACCGACGCTGCCGAAGCCGGTGGCGAGATCGGTATCGCCCTGCACGACGTCGATCTTGTCCATGGGAATGCCGAGCGTATCGGATACCATCTGCGTGTAAGTGGTCTGCAGGCCCTGCCCCATCGCCATGGTGCCGGAATGCAGGATAATGCGGCCTTCCGCGGTCGCGTGCAGGCTGACCTTTTCGGTATGCGCGCGCCCACCAGTCCATTCGATATAGCTGGTAAGGCCGCGGCCGTAGAGCAGGCCCTTCTTCTTCGCCGCCTTCTTGCGCGCGTTAAAACCGTCCCAGTCCGAAAGCTCGGAGGCGCGCGACAGCATGTGCGCGAAGGCGCCGGAGTCGTACACCTGCCCGACCGCGTTGGTGTAGGGCAGTTGCGCCGGCTTGATGTAGTTGACCTTGCGAATGGTGCGCGGGTCCATGCCGATCTGCCGTGCCGCAGCATCCATCAGCCGCTCGACGATGAACACGGCTTCGGGCCGCCCGGCGCCGCGATAGGCGCCGACCGGTGCGGTGTGGGTCATCACCGATTTCACCTCGAAATGCACCAGCGGCAGATCGTAGACGCCGGTCTGCACGAAGGGCCCGAGCACCAGCGGAATGATATTCGCGGTCCCCGACGAGTACGCGCCGGTGCCTCCGATCGAACGCACGCGGTAAGCGAGCACGCGGCCCTTGGCGTCGAGCGCGAATTCGCCGGTCGAGGTAAGATCTCGGCCATGGGTGCCGCCGACGAACTCGTCGGTGCGGTCGCCGCGCCAGCGGATCTTCTTGTTCAGCTTGGTCGCGGCGTAAGCAACGATGCCGTCCTCGGGATAGAGGCTGGTCTTCTGGCCGAAGCCGCCGCCGATGTCGCCGACCAGCACGCGGACGCTGTCCTTCGGCCGCTTCAGAATCGATTCCGCGAGCAAGTCCCGGGTCGAGCCGGGTGTTTGCGACTGCACGTGCAGGATCAACCGACCGGTCTTCTTCTCGATCTCGGCAATCGTCGAGCGAGGCTCCATCGCGGAGGGCACCAGCCGCTGGCTGACCAGGTCGAGCGAGACCGTGTGCGCAGCCTTGGCAAAGGCTTCCTCGACCTTGGCGGCATCGCCGTAGCTCATGGCAGCGACGATGTTGTCGGGCGCCTCGGGCCATACTACCGGTGCGCCGGGCTTCACCGCCTCGACAGGGTCGACCACCGAGGGTAGCACCTCGTAATCGACCACGATCGCTTCGGCCGCGGTCTGCGCCAGCACGCGCGATGTTGCGACCACGGCGGCCACAGCTTCGCCGGCACACCGCACGATTTCATGCGCAAGCAGACGTCGCGGCGGCACCGTCATCGGCGATCCATCCGGCCGCTTGAAGATCGCGAGCGTCGGGATGGTGCCGACATCGTCCTTGATCAGCTCCGCGCCGGTATAGATCGCGTGGACGCCCGGCATCCCGGCGGCATCAGTCGTATCGATCGAGACGATCTTTGGGCATGGGGCGAGCGCAGCACGTAGAGCCAGAGCGCGCCCTCGTCGGGCTTGTCGTCGATGAACTGCCCCTTCCCGGTGAGCAGTCTCTGGTCTTCCAAACGCTTGACCGGCTGGCCCGCACCGAAACGCATATTGCCGGGAAGAATGTTCATCAGTTTGTCCTTAGCTTGTTCGGATTGGGCGGGGTTTTAGCGGTTTTTCACCGCGAGACAACTCATTCAGCCCGCTGCAACAAGCGCCAGCGCTGAAGACGCAAGCACCGCGCGGGGTACGATTCTGCCCTTCAGGGGGACTATTAGCCGCGGCTGATATCCACGATATCGACGTTGACATCGCGCGTTTCCGAACCGCGTTTCAATGTGATGCGGACGCTTTTGCCTGCACCGACCTGCTCGATCTGGTCGGTCAGGTCGGAGAGCCGGTGAACCGGCTTACCATCGGCTTGAACGATCACGTCGCCGAGCGCGCCCGAGTTGAAATCAACGCCACGGATGCCAGCCCGTTCGGCCGGACTTCCGGGCGCGGTGCGCACGACGATCACCCCTTCGACGCCCATGCGCGTCGCAACGGCTTCGCCGGCGGCGACGATCCCGATCCCCGGGGTCGGCACCCGACCATTCTTGATGAGCTCGGGCACGATACGATTGACGATATCGGCTGGAATCGCGAAGCCGATGCCGGCGCTGGAGCCGGAGGGCGAGATGATGGCCGTGTTGACGCCGATCAACCGTCCCGCCGAGTCCAAAAGGGGGCCACCGGAATTGCCAGGATTGATCGCGGTATCGGTCTGGATCACATTGGCGATCTCGCGACCGCTGCTGGTCGGCAGCCGCCGCTTGAGCGCGCTGATGATTCCGCTCGTCAGCGATTGATCTAGTCCGAATGGGTTGCCGATCGCAAATGCAATTTGGCCTACCTTGAGGTCGTTAGAACTGCCAAGCGCCACCGGCGGCGGTAGTTGGCGCGGATTCCTGATCCGCAGCACCGCCAGATCGTAGTTCGGTGCAACGCCGACGATTGAAGCTTGGGCCACCTCGCCTGAGGCGAAGCGAACAGCCACCTCGCGGCCATTTTGCACGACGTGATTGTTGGTGACCACATGACCGCTACTGTCCCAGATAAAGCCAGTGCCGGAGGCCGCCCGCCCGGAGGCCGCCGGGCCTTCCTCTTCTTCGAAGGGATTGGCCACGGCGGATCGCGCCGCGACTTGCACGACGGATGGCGAGACGCGTTCGAACAACTCGATGTTCGCGCGCTCGGCATCAGACAGCGGCCCACGCTGGTCGACGCTGCGGGCGACTGTATTGGTCCACGGGCTGTAGCGGATATTGGAGAGGGTTAACGCCACCAGTACGGCTGCGATAGCGGCTAATGAAAGCGCGAAACGACGATTCATCGATCACTCACTAGATATCGCGCAAAGCGCGATGCGGAAGGTAAGCAAGCCGGGCATCATCACCAACCAAACGTCCTGGCCGGACTAAAGTTTCTGAACTTTCAGAGACTTAATCATGCGGCAAAATCGACCGGCGGAGCTGATTTATGCATGACGGTTTGTCGCGCAAGCAGCGGCATGCGCTTGAAACCAAATCCTGCCATTCTAATTGTTCTAAAGCCGCAGTCCGTCATTGCGCCACCGGTCCTGATCGGGCGCCTGGCATGGCCATCAGGCAAAGGTCCCGATGCGGCTTCCTGCGACAAGGCGTCCGGAGTTGCGAGATGAACAACAAGACGCGCTTCAATATCGGATATGCGATCGCCGCAATCTTTGCTGTCCTGATCATCCAATATTTCGTTTCCACGGCGAGCCAGATCGCCATCATTCCCTACAGCGAATATCAGCAATTGCTGAAGCAGGGAAAGGTCGCGACCGTCGGCATCTCCGACCGCACCGTGCAGGGCACCTTGAAGGAGCCGCTGTCCGGCGGACAAAAGCAGTTCGTCACCACGCGCGTCGATCAGGAGACCGCGCAGGAGCTCGAGAAATACAACGTAAAATTCACCGGCCAGATCGAGAGCACGTTCCTGCGTGACCTGCTGTCTTGGGTCATGCCGGTGCTGCTGTTCTTCGGCCTGTGGTGGTACATCGCCAGACGCGCTGCAGAAGGCGGCGGTCTTGGCGGCGGGCTGATGGCGATCGGCAAGAGCAAGGCCAAGATCTATGTCGAGTCCAATACCGGCGTGAATTTTTCCGATGTCGCCGGTGTCGACGAAGCCAAGGACGAACTGCGCGAGGTGGTCGACTTCCTGAAAAATCCAACCGACTACGGACGACTCGGGGGACGCATGCCCAAGGGCGTGCTGCTGGTCGGTCCGCCCGGCACCGGCAAGACGCTGCTGGCCAAGGCGGTGGCCGGCGAGGCCAAGGTGCCGTTCTTCTCGATTTCAGGTTCGGAATTCGTCGAGATGTTCGTCGGCGTCGGCGCGGCGCGGGTGCGCGACCTGTTTCAGCAGGCACATCAGAAAGCGCCTGCCATCATCTTCATCGACGAACTCGATGCGCTCGGCCGCGCCCGCGGCATCGGGCCGTTTGCGGGCGGCCACGACGAGAAGGAGCAAACGCTCAATCAGCTTCTGGTCGAACTCGACGGCTTTGACTCGCGCTCCGGCCTCGTCATCCTCGCCGCCACCAACCGACCGGAAATCCTCGATCCAGCGCTTCTGCGCGCCGGTCGCTTCGACCGCCAGGTGCTGGTCGACCGCCCCGACAAGAAGGGCCGCACCGAAATTCTTAAAGTTCATATGAAGAAGGTGCAGCTCGACTCCAGCGTTGATGCCGAGGCGGTCGCTGCACTGACGCCCGGTTTCACCGGCGCCGATCTTGCCAATCTGGTCAACGAAGCCGCTCTGCTGGCGACACGGCGCAGCGCCACTGCCGTCGCAATGACTGATTTCAACAACGCGGTCGAGCGCATGGTCGCGGGGCTGGAGAAGCGAAACCGGCTGCTCAATCCGAAGGAGCGCGAGATCGTTGCCTATCACGAGATGGGTCACGCCTTGATCGCGCTGTCGCTGCCAGGCGTCGATCCCGTGCACAAGGTGTCGATCATCCCGCGCGGCGTCGGCGCGCTCGGCTACACCATCCAGCGCCCTATCGAAGATCGCTTCCTGATGACCAAGGAGGAACTGGAGAACAAGATGGCGGTGCTGCTCGGCGGCCGGGCGGCGGAGTTGATCGTGTTCAACCACCTTTCCACCGGCGCCGCCGACGATCTTCGCCGCGTCACCGACATCGCCCGCAGCATGGTGACTCGCTACGGCATGTCCGAGAAACTCGGCGGCGTGGCCTACGAGCGCGACCCCGGCAATTTCCTGGCCGGCGCCGATCGGCCCTTCCCCACGCGCGATCGCGATTATGCCGACGAAACCGCTGCGGCAGTCGACGAGGAGGTTCGCGCGATCGTCGACCGAGTGTTCGACCGCGCGCAGGGCATCCTGAAGGCGCGCCGTGCGATCCTGGATCGCGCAGCGAAAAAATTGCTGGAGAAGGAAACCCTGGAGCAGAGCGACCTCGAAGCGCTGATGCGCGAAACGCCGAAGGAGGCGCTGCGGGCGATCTAAGCTACGCCGGATATTGTAGGGTAGGCAAAGCGAAGCGTGCCCACCGTCTTTGCTTGAGCACGCATGGTGGGCACGGCAAAATGCGCCTTTGCCCATCCTACGGAATCTCGCAGGCTGCGTTATCCGAGGTCGCGCAGCGCCGCCTCGACCATCTGGCGCTGCTCGGCCGTAAGCGCCACTTGCGGCGGGATGGGATCGCCGACCGCGTAACCCTGGATGTCGAGCCCGGCCTTGATGCAGGCGGCGAGGTTGAACCGCGCAAAAGCCTCGTTGATGCGCCACAGTTTGCGCTGCAATGCCATCGCCTCATCCCAGCGCGCCGCCTCGCAGAGCTTGTAGAGTTCGACGCTCTGCCGCGGGATGATGCAGGCAGGACCGGCCATCCAGCCCACCCCACCGATCAGCATCACCGCCGCCGGGATGTGGGCGGATGCGGAGAACACGCGGATCGCCTCCCCACAGCGGTTCATGATCGATAGCAGCCGGCCGGTATTGGTGGAGGCGTCCTTGATGTAGCCGATGCGCGGATGGGTCGCGAGCCGCGCGATCACGTCAAGCGTGAGATCGGAGCGCTGGAATTGCGGATTGGTGTAGATCACGACGGGAATGTCGACCGCGTCAGCAATGGCGCGGAAATAGGATTCGACCTGCGCGTCGTCGAGCGGGAAGTAAGCCTCCATGATCGCGAGAATCCCGTCGGCGCCGAGCTTCTGATACGCCTTCGCCTGCGCCACCGCATCCGCCGTTGACGTCGAGGCGACGCCGGCGATCACCGGCACGCGGCCATCAGCGGCTTCGATCGTGGCCTGCACGACGCTGGCACGCTGCGCCTGGTTGAGATAGGCGAACTCGCCGGTCGACCCCAGCGGCGTCAGCCCATGCACGCCTGCCTTGATGAGGTCGTCGCAGAGCCGGCTCAGCACTTCCGTGCGAATTTGACCGGATCCATCGACTGGTGAGACCAGGTAGGGAAAGACGCCGTGAAAATCAGCCATGAAGGAAGATGCCTTTGGCAGGAGAGTCCGGTCCGCATGGCTATCCGGAATACCGGTGCAAGACAACATTTCGCAAACGCGATGACCTGATCCCGCACGCCGAAGCAATGTCATATTGGCTGCGTTGAGCGGCAGCCGCGCGCGTGGGCCGCAACTCCGATATCGACACCTCAGCTCGATTGAACAGTTGATCGGATCGGCCGTCGTCGGTGGCCGGCTCGGATTACGCAGCGCCTAAAGCAACATCATCATCGCGAGCATTGCGCCGAAATATCGCGCCAGGGATGCCGTCTCGATGAGCTTCACATGCGCCAATAAGCTCTTCAGGTTCCGGATCATACCGTCGCACCACTTGCCGGAAAGCAGGCCCGAAAGGCCGCGTCACGCACTAGGCGCGCTGCACCACATGGCCAAAAGATGTCCACAGATGTTCACAGGTTCTAACGATTTAACTCACGATAATTTCACGACTTTCTCCGCACTCTCGCAGCCTTGACCAATCGCGAGAATAGTCTTGATGGCTGTGCAGAAGGTCGCTGACGTATCCTCTTTCCGAACTTCCGAGCTCAATACGCGCGGCTCTGTTCCACCGGCGGCAGTTCCCGGCTTTCGCCACTTCCTCGGCACACCGACTCCTTCGCAGCGCTTCCGCGCCTTCGGTATCGATCCGCTCGAATCGCCGTCACACCATGCAAAGCTTCGCGGATTGATGCATCGCCTGTCACGGCGAATGGATGCCGCCATAAAATGGCCGTCACATCAAGTTCGATCGCTGGAACATTGGGAAAATCCCTCCATCCCCTCGGGCTATACCTATCTGCTGCAGTTCATTGCGCATGATCTGGTTCACTCGGCGATTCCGCTTTCGGTGGCGGGCGGGCTTGGCCGAGGCACCACCAACGCCCGCCGCACGCCGCTTCGGCTGGAGACGCTGTATGGCAGCGGCCCGGTCGGATCGCCGCACATCTATGCGCTGGACGCGCCGAATGACGACCGCCGCACCAAGCTGCGGCTCGGCCGCATGCGCTGGAAGGAGAACGAGCCCGCGACCGGCTGCCCGTTCCGCGACATCGCGCGAACCCCAGCCGAGAACGTGACGGGCATTGATCGCAGTATCAAGGGCGTCCGCGTTGCCCTCACCGAGGCATTGGTCGCTGATCCCCGCAACGATGATCATGCCGTCATGTCGCAGCTCACCGCGCTCTTCGCGCTGCTGCACAATGGGCTGATCGACCTTATTCGCCGCCAGGAAGACAACGCCGGTCCGAACGACCGGTTCGGCGCGGCCTACAAGCGTTTCCTGTGCGCCCGTGAGGCATTGACTGCCATCTATCACAACATCATCCGCAAGGATCTGATGCGGCGCGTAATCCATCCGGCGATCTACCAGGCATATAGCTGCCCGAAGCCGGACTTCATCGATCGCCCCGATCCGGCCGAAGGCCTTGCGATCGGAGACTGGGAAATCCCCTTCGAATTTTCGCACGGCGCGTTTCGCTTCGGTCACGCGATGGTGCGGCACGAATACCGCATCAACGACCTGTCGCTCCACGACCTCAACAACACGCTCGAGAAGTCCTCCGCGAATGACCCCCTCAACATGCCGCTCGATGAGACGTGGATGGTGCAGTGGTCGCGCTTCTTCGAGATCTCCGGCTCGAAGCCGAATTTCAGCCGCCGCATCGGACCATATCTGAGCGATGGGCTGGGTAACGACCAGATCTTTCCAGCGTTCGACGACACCGAGCGCGTGGGCTTGCTCTATCGCGATCTGCTCGGCGCCGGGCTCGCCGGCATGTGGTCGGTGGACGCATTGATTGCCGAGATCGGCAAACGCAAACCGCACCTCATTGCCACGTCGCGCCTGCTGGCCGACCGCGCCTATCGGATTGGCATGCTCCGTGAGTGGCTGAGGGCCGCGCCGGCCTATGGCACGCTCTCGGCAGCGGACATCGAAACTGTTTCGAACGATCCACCGCTGCCCTTCTTCATCCTGTTCGAAGCGATGCAGCAACCGCACTCAGAGGGACTGCACCTCGGCCCGCTCGGTTCGATCATTGTATCGGAAGTGATTTTCGGCGTACTCGCCTGCGACCCGCGATTGGCCGACGGCGCATCGCTCGCCGAGCGACTGGCAAGCATTTCCCGCGAATTTTATCCGGCAAACGTACTTCAGGAAATTCCAGACATCTCAAGCATGGCGCAGTTGGTGCAGTTCACTACCGAAATTGCCGAACTGCAGCAAGCCGTACCCGCATTTCTGTGAGCGGAAATTGCTCCGTCTCACGCAACCCGAGGAGAAGATCATGCGTATTGAAAGGCTGCAAGTTACCAACCACGAGCGCTGGGGCAAACTGGTAAAGACTTGGGCAACTGGCACTAACTATCTTGAGGACGATAACACCTACCCGATACCGGCGACGGTGGACGAATTCAAGGAGCAACTCGCCAAGGCGCAAGTGTTCGCCACCGTGCCGGATCGCTTCAAGCATATCAAGTTCGTATCCCAGGAGCAGGACACGATCACGGTCAAGTTGCCGCCGAAGGTGATGATCGAGGATTCCGAGGCGTTGCTAAGCGAGCCCGGCTCGACCTATCCGCTTCCGCCGTTCTACAAGCGGTTGTTCAACGGCATCGATCCGGTGATTCCGGAGGAAGAGAAATTCAAGGTGCATGCCGAACGCATCGGCGATTACACCTTGAGCCTTTGCGCCTGAGGCAACAGGCCTAGACCGATAGCTTGACGATACCTTCGACCGGAAGCCCTGCGCCACGTAAGCCGTGGCGGAGGGCCTCCCATCGCTCGCTCACGCTGATCGGATGGGCCTGCAGTACCCAGCGCGTGATGGCTTCGTCGGTTGGCGCCAATCGCCCGACCCAGAACGAGCGCAGTCCGTTCACGAAGCGCTGCGCCTCCTCCCGCGCCATCTCCTTTTCCCCGAGATAGAATAGCGTCGCCGCCCGCCATGCCGGCAGGATCGGTACCACGCCGTGGGCGCGATCATAGGCTTCGAGTGCGCCCCTGTAGTCACCGGTCAGGAAGCGGATGATGCAGTGATAGCTCCATTCAAGATATGATGGGGCCGGCGACACCGTCATCGCCTGCTCGGCCCGCAGCCGGGCCTGCTCGATCGATCCGCAGAATGCGTCGTAGTGTGCGCTGGACAGCAAGGTCCAGGGATCGTTGTCGTTGAGCTCGCAAGCAAGCTGCATATGCGGCGCCGCTTCGGCTTCCCGCAGCGCCATCATGTAGGACCAGCCGCAGCACAGATGCGCTCTTGAATCCACCGGATCGAGCTGGACGGCGGTCTTCGCCAGGTCGAGCGTGGCGCGCGCTTTGTCGAGATCGCGGAACAGACCCGGATGAACGAAATGCTCGATGTTGTTCATCTGCACGAGGCTGCTGTAGCAGGGCGAGAAGCCCGGATTGTCGCGAATGGCATCGCGAAAGATGGCGACAGCCCGCCGCCAGCTTTCGGGATCGAACTTCGACATGAGGTTCTGGCCGCGCAGCCAGCGGTCATGCAGGTCGAGCGATACGTCAGGCTCGCCGGCCAACCGCATCAACCGCTCGGTCGAGAGCTGCACGTTTAGCGAGGTGGCGATCCGGCGGATGATGCGCTGCTGTGTTTCGAACCAATTGCCGAGGCCGAGGCGGAAGCTTTCGCTCCAGACGTAAATCCCGGTGGTATCGTCCCGAAGCACCATCACGATGTTGATTTCGGCTCCCGCCTGATAGGCGGTGGTCTCGATACAGTATTGCGGAGACGTACCCGCCGGAAGCACGAGGGCCGCCGGAGGTCGATCGACGACGCTCCATTCCCGGAAGCGCACGAGACAGGCCGCAAGATGCTGGGAGAACCCCTGCACCAGATGGCTGTGGTCCTCGTCGACACCGTGCATCGCAAAGGGCCGCAGCACCAGCCGCGTCTTGGCAGGTGCATTGACCGGTGGCGCCATCGGGACTACCGGCTGCAGAGCGGTCCCTCTGACCATCCTGACAGCGAATTCATCATTCGCTGCCGACGCGGCGCGATCCGCCGGCGCGCGCTCCAGGATGCCGAGCTTGATGTTCGCGACGAGTTCTTCGGTGGCCGACGACGGCTCCATCGCGTAGTCGCGATCGAGCAGGTCCCACAGCGCCTTGTAGATGCGCAGCGCGCCGGCAATATCGCCTTCTTCCGCATGCGCCCGCATCAGATAGCGGCAGGCGTATTCATGGGTCGGATCGAGATTGACGATCGCGGCCGCAATCCGTTTCTTGGACTCGGCGGCCACGCTTGCGGAGGTCAATCCTTCGTCGAGATTGCGCATCAGCCGTTCATGGATCGTCTGCCGCTTCGCCAGCACCCAGACCCGGAACGACGGGTCGAGATCGTCCATTCCTTCGAGCAAACGCCCGTCGAGCTGCGGGGTATCGAGCAGCAGCGGGTGAACGCGTCCGCCTTCGGCGAGTTGAATCACGCTTTCGATATCGACTTCGATTCGTCCGACGTCGAGGCCGATCAGCAGCCGCTCCGCGATAAAGCCGTCATAGCCGGCCTCCTCGAACATTGCCCGCAGTTCGCGCACGACCTGCCGCAGCGAGGCACGCGCCTTTTCCTCGTCGGAACGGCTCCAAAGCAGGCCGACCAGCCGCTCGCGGCTCTCGTGCTTGGTCTCCGACAGCGCGAGATAACTCAGGACGGCGCCGGCCTTGCGGGTTCGCAGTTCGATCGGCCGGCCGTTGAAGCGCACGCCGAGCCGCCCGACCAGCGATACCGACAGACGCGGAACGCTTTCGGGCGCGGCCGCGGCACTGTCTGATGTCATGGCGTTGGCACTGGCCGGCATGAAACGGTTTCCGGAACCGGTTGGTTAATTCCCGCCACTCTATATCAAAGGGACGCCCCCGGTATAGGTTGCGCCGCCTCCACTCCGCGCCATCGCATCCTGCAGCCTGGCCGTGACAATTTCGGATGGCTCGAGTTGCAGGCCCGGGGCGATCACGCGGACCACTGGAATGGCGAAACGCTGGCGCGTGAGTTCGAGGTAGAATGTTTCGATTCCGAGCTTTTCCAAACGCTGTACGATCAATCTAAATATGACGCTCGCTTCAGTTGCGGCAAGGGGCAGGTGGGCCGCGCACTCTGCGACCGGCTGCAGCAATCTGCACTCGTCGGCGTTGATCGCTGCGCGCTGCAGGTGGATGCGATCCTGTGCGTTGAGCGCGTCATCGCCGCGTTCGCTGCGTTTGGTTGCGACGACGCTGTCGGCCAGTTCGATCTGGCACATTTCCAGAATCGCCGAGCGGACTGCGGCCTCGAGGGACGGCCGCGCGGCGAGGCCGAAGGCGAAACTGGAACCGTCCGCCCGGCAGGAAACCGCCGCGACGCAGGACACGCCGATATCCGTCGTAATGTCGAGCAGCCATGTCCGGCGCAGCACCGCTGCGCCATCCCGAAGCTGCCGCAACAAGCCGTCCGCTGCGATGCCCGCTTCATGCTGCGGCGGAATCGATCGCGGCAACTGACCGCCTCGCCACCACAGGCTGGCTGCGTCGCGCTCGATCAATTCCAACAGGCCATGCAGCGCTGCGGCGTCCCGTGACGGACCGGCGGCTGATCCGATGCTCAGCGGGAACGGCGGCGCAAACTCGCGTTGCGCTGGCGGCCGCCGCAGGCAGATGTCCGCCGGAAGCAGCACCTCGCCGCCGTCGGTCAGTCGCGTTGCGCGACACCAGGAAAGCGCTCGCTCCGGTTGCATGCGGCGCTCCGAAAGGGTAGCGACCAACTCCAGCGCCTTCGGCCCGAGCTTTCCGGCCCAATCGTCGACGCCGGGTTTGAGCAACAGGTCGGTTCCGGTCTGCAATTGAGAGAGGTACTCGATACCCTCGCCGATGCAGCCCTGAAACGCTTCCCGCAACGTCAGACCGACGCCGGAAACGCCGACCATCGGGCTTGCCTCATGCAAGGGATCGGCAAGCGCTGGATCGAATTGCGCGCCAAAGCTGATCAGGCCGGGCGCAGCGGGCGAGGCCAGTTCGAACACGCGCGCAAATCGGGAAGCAGCGATCAGCAAATGAGCGCGATTCGCGAGCTGCGAATCAATCCCGTTGCTGGATTCTTCGGCATATTCCAGCGCCTGAAGGATGAGTCTGGCATCGCGATCGCCGGCCGCATCCACATCGTTGCCAAGAAGCAACGATGCAGCACGCGCAAACAATTCCTGCATCGACTTTTCGGTACCGCTCACGGTGACCTCACGACTTGACGTGCAGACTCCAGATGAGAGGTCAGTCCGCCCTCGCCCTGGAGGAATTTATGCTCGCGAAAGCCTTCGTCATAGCCATGGCAGCAGATATTGCTCGATCGGATTACGCCAAGCCGACCTTGATTCGTAGCCGCAGCCGTGAATGGCTGATCGCCTGCCGTTGGGGACCCGAGGGTGAATATCTTTCGATTGCGACAGCCGGACCGATCACGGAGCCTCTCGCATTGATTGCACCGCAGGCGATCGCGCCAATCCACAGCCTGGTCGGCGTGCTGGTTTCCGAATCGGAAACGCAAGCGTCCAGCACGTTCCTGCTGGTGCGCCAGTTGCCTGCTGCGATCGAGCTTGCCGGCACGTTTTTTCCCGCCGACGGATACGTGCTGCTGCAGGATCACGGCGATGTTCATCTCGTCTGCAAGACGCGCTATTCGCATAGCTGCGGCTGGCTCGACGGCAAGGAGGTCCGCAAGGACATTCCCGATCCGGCACCCTATTCGGCTGAGGCGATGTCCTGGCATATCGAAGCAACGCGCCGTGACTGGATCGGCGAGTTCATTCCCGGCAGCAGGCCGCCGGAGCGGTTTGCGATTCGCGCGACGGGTTGAAGCGCGAGCGAACTAGCGGCAAAGACAGGGCGGCACGAGGGGCCGCGCAACCGTGGCCTTCGCCCCTGCCGTTCGATCGCCGACGCTTTCAACCAGCTTTGGCGACGCAACGCCGCACGAGCGGGGTGGTCATTCGCGCATAGGCCCTGAGAACGCGCAGAGCGCGCCCGGCTCGGCGAGCAAATGAACCGGTGAATTCAAGCCGGGAGATCCGGGCCGGGAAGATTCGAACAACTCACCGACCGAAACGCCGAGCACCGAAGCGATTTGCGCCAACCGGCTGGCACGAACCCGGGTGGCGCCCCGCTCGTATTTCTGCACCTGTTGAAAAGTCACATCGATGCGTTCCGCAAGCATGGCTTGGCTGATGCCGCGGTTGACGCGAAACAGGCGAATCCTGGCGCCCACCATCGCATCGAGCGGGCCTGATTTCCTCGTCGCCATCGGCAGGCTTCCCAGCTAAAGCTGGGAGATTCTAGCACAACCTCAGCGAGACGCAGGTGCTAATTCGCGATCCTGGGAAGCAATTTTATCCGCTTCTCCTCAGTGACTTGCTCAATAGTCAACCGGCCCTTCGGGTCGATCGCCGCCTTCATGGCCAGCGGGTGACCGGTTTCGAGGAAATGCTGCAGGACGGCGCGGCTCTCATCCGAGAGCGCAAACAGCCCGCGCATTAATTCAAAGAAGCCAGGTTCTTCCGCGACATAGAGCAGTTCGCGCAATTCTGCGCCGGTATACTGCCCCAACGCCGTTACAAGCCATTCGGTTTGGTCGTTCGGATCGCTCTCCGGCACGCGATTCAGATAGTAGACAACCGATTCCGCACTCATTTCATCCCCCGGTACCTCGCGATAGCTCACAGGCCGCCCGTTCGGTACGGCTTTCTGGCAGCTAACTCCCGACCGTAACACTGCGTGGGCTCTCGTGATTTCAGCGTGATCGCAAACGCAACGGTGTGCCTGAAATTCCGTTGCCAGGTTCCAGGCTGTGCCGAACTGGTGCGGCCTTGGGCGGCCGGGCGCAATATCCAACATTCTGCCGCCGTTCGGCGGCAGTCCGGCATTTACCCGTACCCACCGCCTCACGGCGCGGGCAGTCAGAAAGCCTTTGCGATGGCCTGCTGGGCATCCTGCTGAATCGTCTTCAGGTGATTCTGGTCCCGAAAACTCTCGGCATAGATCTTGTAGACGTCTTCGGTGCCCGATGGCCGCGCGGCGAACCATCCTGCCTCGGACTCCACCTTGATACCACCGAACGATTGATCGTTACCCGGCGCCCGGGTCCGAATCGCGCTGACCGGTTCACCGGCAAGCTGTTGCATGTTGAGTTGCTCCGGCCCGAGCGCCTTTAGCGCGCTCTTCTGTTTGGGCGTCGCCGGCACGTCGATCCGCTCATAGAAGGACACGCCGAGTTCGGCGGTCAGGGCCGCAAACTGCTGGCTCGGATCGCGGCCGGTGCGGCCGATGATTTCGGCGGCGAGCAGCCCCATCACCATGCCGTCTTTGTCGGTCGTCCAGACCGAGCCATCGCGCTTGAGGAACGATGCGCCGGCGCTTTCCTCGCCCGCGAATCCGAAGCCGCCGGTGCCAAGGCCATCGACAAACCATTTGAAACCGACCGGGGTTTCGACCAGCTTGCGGTTCAGCTTTTTCGCGACGCGGTCGATGATCGAACTGGAGACGATGGTCTTGCCGATCGCGGCCTCGCTGCCCCATTGCGGCCGATGCGCGAACAGGTACGCGATCGCTGCCGCGAGAAAATGGTTCGGATTCATCAGCCCGCCGGTGCGGGTCACGATGCCGTGCCGATCGGCATCGGTGTCGTTGGCGAAGGCGACGTCAAATCTATCGCGCATTTGGATCAGGCTTGCCATCGCGAACGGAGAAGAACAATCCATCCGGATCTTTCCATCCCAGTCCGCCGTCATGAAACGAAACGTCGGGTCGACAGCGTCGTTCACGACAGTTGCGTTGATCCCGTAATGCTCGATCAGCGGCTGCCAGTAGTGAACGGCGGCGCCGCCCAGCGGATCGATCCCGATTCTAACGCCGGATGATTTGATCAGCGCCATGTCCACGGCATTGCCGAGATCGGTGACATAGGGACGGATGTAGTCGTGCAGATGCGTCGATGGCGCCTTGCGGGCACGCTCATACGGCATCCGCGCAACGCCCTTCATGTCGGCTTCGATGTAGGTATTGGCAGCCTTCTCAACCTTGCCCGTTACGTCGGTATCGGCCGGGCCGCCATGCGGCGGGTTATATTTGTACCCGCCATCCTCTGGCGGATTGTGCGACGGCGTGATGACAACGCCATCGGCAAGTCCACTCGCTCGTCCCTTGTTGTAGCTCAGGATTGCATGCGAGATGACGGGCGTCGGCGTATAGCCGCCGCGCTCGTCAACCATGATGTTGACGCCGTTGGCGGCAAACACCTCTACCGCGCTCGCAAGCGCCGGCTCGGCCAGCGCATGGGTATCGATGCCGATGAACAGCGGACCGGTCAGTCCCGTCTCGCGGCGATGATCGCAGATCGCCTGCGTCGTTGCCAGGATGTGATTTTCATTGAACGAGTTCTTCAACGACGTCCCGCGATGGCCCGAGGTGCCAAACGCAACGCGCTGGGTGGGATCGGACGGATCCGGCTTCGACGCAAAATAGGCCGTGATCAACCGCGGTACGTTGACGAGGGAGGCGGAATCGACCGGTTTGCCGGCAGCGGGATTGGGGGCAGTCACATGACCTCACGGAATGGTGGTTTCGCCGGATTATAGGTGCAAGCGTTGGCTAGGGCAAAATCGGGCGTCACGTCTGCGACGCATGCCGATGCCACCTTCGGTAAACGCCGCGCTGCCGGGGCGGTTTCCTGACGCCTTGCGCAAAGTACGGATTGTTCAAACATTGGGCCGCGCGGCCCGAAGCGGACGCGGCACACTGCCCCAGCGATGCGAAGCTGCAGTCGATATGGCCCCCACCGATGGAGTAGGTTTGCAGGCAAACCGGGTAGTTTGGATCATAGGTCTGGGCGCATGCGAGCGCGGGCGCCAAGACCGCTCCAAGCGTCAGAATCGTGCAAGCCAATACGCGAATTGGGAGCTCCTTCGGGGCAACCGATCTGAAGAACGCCGTGAAGCAAGCGACGCACCAAGGCCGCGCCTGATCTTAACGACGCAATTTGTATCCGGCGGCATCGCGGTCCCAGGTGTCCGGAGTCATCCCAGCCTCGCGCAGCACGACCTTGCGTATCTTGCCGTTCTCGGTCAACGGCATCTCGGTGACGATCCGGACAAAGCGCGGAATCGCGAAATAGGCCATCTTGCCTTCGCAATGGCTGATGATCTCGACAGGATCAAGCGCCTGGCCAGGTTCAAGCTGGACGGCTGCCGCCACCTCGTCCTCGCCGAGTTCGGACGGCAGCGGATAGATCGCGCAGGCGGCGATCGCCTGATGCTTGAGCAGCACCTGCTCCACCTCCCAGGACGAAACATTCTCGCCGCGCCGGCGGATCGAATCTTTCATTCGGTCGACGAAGCGATAGTGGCCGTCCGCGTCGCGTACGACCCGGTCACCGGTGCGAAACCACCCATTCCGCCAGGCTTCGGCCGTCTTGTCGGGCATTGCGAAATATCCCGTCGCAAACGCGAGCGGTTCGCGCGCGCGTAACAACAGCTCGCCGGCCTCGCCGTCAGGCAGGGATTCGTCCTCGGAGTTGACGATACAAGCCTCCACGCCTTCGACGAGATAGCCCATGGTGCCGGGGCGATCGGACGGGATCGTGCCCGCGAACACGAAATTCGTCTCGGTCGACCCGTAACCGTCGAGCAGCGGCACGCCAAAACGCTCGAGGAACGGACCGTGAAATTGGCCGGGCACGCCGCCACCGAGCGCTACACGCACGAAATGCGCGGTGTCGTTCGCTGACGAGGGCTGTGCCAGCAACATCACGGCCATCGCGCCGAGGAGGTAACCGACCGTTGCCTGATGTCGGCGCGCCGCGGCCCAAAAACCGGAGGCGGAGAATTTCGGCTCGAGCACGTAGGTGCAGCCGTTGAGGAGCGCCTGATAGAACGCGTTCAGTGCGTTGGTGTGGAACAGCGGCAGCGTCGTGAACAGGACGTCGCCTTCGCGAATGTCCAGCGCACGCGCCGAATAGACGCCCCACCAGAACATCTGCGCCTGCGGGCAGCAAACTCCCTTGGAAGGACCTGTGGTACCCGACGTATAGAGGATCGCGACCGTGTCGCCCGGCTGTACCGGCGCGGGCGGCGTTCCGTCGCCGAGCGTCGCCAGCGGCGAGATCGATCCGGGCGCGAGTTGAGACGCGACACCTTCGTCGATTGTCCAGACAGTATCCGGCGGCGCGACGTCGCTTTCCAGCGTGTTGATGGCAGGCACAAAGCACGACTCGATCACCAGCAGCTTCGGCGTGGCGTTGCGCAGGATGTGGCCGAGCTGGATGCCGCGCAGTGCTGTGTTGATCGGCACCGTGACGGCGCCCATCCAGGCGCAGCCGAGATAGATTTCCAGGAATTCCGGTCGATTCGAGCACATCAGCGCGACGCGATCGCCGGCGCGAATTCCGGCCTGCATCAGGCGGGCGGCCGACGCAGCGGCGATTGCAGCCGTTTCAGCATAGCTCCATCGCGTTTCGCCAAAGACAAACAGCGTGCGGTCACGGTACCGCGCGGCTTGCCGTGTCAAAATGGTCGAGAGAATTCGATCCGCCGGCGTAAAACGCTCAACCGCCTGCGGCCAGATCGACCCACCCCGCCGCTGCCCGGCCGCGCCACCATCACCTGCCTGCATACGCACCTCCAAGGCCCAACTCCAAGGCCACTTCCAAGTTTCGCCGGGCAGGTCTGCGATAGATCGCTATTGGCCAGCAATATAGTTTAGGCTTAAAGTATTCGACGAGGACCGCTGCAGCAAGCGCTGCGTGCGGACTCTGCGTCCGGCGGCAGGAAATGAACGGGAGCGACGCCCGCAATGAGTCTCAACATTCCGTATCGATCGCCATCCGATGCTTTCGCCGCCACGGCTGCAAGGCGGCCGGACGCGCCATTCCTGCTGGCGCCCGCAAGTGCGCAACTGCCCTACGCTCCGGAAGGTTTCAAGATCGAATACGGCGTCTTTAGGTCCGAGGTCGAGCGCCTGCGTGCTGAATACGCGGCCGCCGGCTACGGACGCGGTGCGCGGGTCGCCTTGCTGCTCGAAAATCGTCCGGTCTTCTTTCTCCATTGGCTCGCGCTCAATGCGCTCGGGGTTTCGATCGTTCCGATCAACCCCGACGTCCGCTCCGATGAACTATCCTTCCAGCTTGAGCTGTCCGAGGCCGACCTGCTCGTGGCAACGCTCGATCGCATCCATGTGACGAAAGATGCGGCGCTTGGCCGCGCCCGCCTCATCGACACCGATAGCCGCATCCCGCCGTGCCAGACGAACGTCAGCGCCCAAAACCCCGAGTTCAATGATGAATGCGCACTGCTGTTCACCTCAGGCAGCACCGGCAAGCCAAAGGGCTGTATGCTCTCGAACCGCTATTTTTTGCAGGTCGCCGACTGGTACCTCGCGCAAGGCGGCGTGGCAGAGCTACAGCCAGACCGCGAGATCAACCTGACGCCGCTGCCGATGTTTCACATGAACGCGCTCGGCTGCAGCGCTGTCGGCATGATGGTGCTCGGCGGCGCAGTGGTACCGCTCGACCGCTTCCACGCCAATCGCTGGTGGCAGTGCGTGGCTGATAGTGGCGCCACCGTGGTGCATTGTCTGGGCGTCATCCCGGCCATTCTGCTGCAACTGCCTGTTACTGAAGTGGAACGGCAGCATCGCGTGCGCTTCGCCTTCGCGCCCGGCGTCGATGTCCGCCACCGCGCCACCTTCGAGGAGCGCTACCACATCCCGATCGTCGAGGCCTGGGCCATGACCGAGACGGGGGGTGCGGCGGCGACGACCACCGCCCGTGAGGCCGCGGGGTTTGGCGCGCGCTGCGTCGGCCGGCCATCATCAGATATGGAGTATCGCCTCGTTGACGATCAGGGCTCCGATGTCGCGCCTGGAAAGCCCGGCGAATTGCTGGTCCGCGCAAAGGGCGACAATGCCCGGGCTGGGTTCTTCAGCGGATACCTGAAAGACGAGGAAGCCACCGAAGCGGCGTGGCAGGACGGCTGGTTCCACACGGGCGATCTGGTTTTCGCCGACGAGGACGGACTTCTGTATTTCTTCGATCGCAAGAAGACCATCGTGCGGCGCAGCGGTGAGAACATCGGCGTGCTCGAGGTCGAAAGCGCGCTTTACATGGATGCGCGCATCGGCGGCTGCGCGGTGACACCCGTTCCCGACGACATCCGCGGCGAAGAGGTCTTTGCTTTCATTGTGCCGAATGTGGAGATCGACGATGCTACCGCACTGGCGGCTTCGATCGTCGAAACCTGCGCCGAGCGCCTCGCCTATCACAAGGTGCCCGGCTACGTCGCCATCCTCGACGAGCTGCCGCTGTCGTCAACGCGCAAGCTCGCCCGGGGCGAGATCAAGACGTTGGCGGCTGCCGCCGTCAGCGCCAATCGCGCGATCGACATGCGCGCGCTGAAGGCGAAGCTACGCCACGTCTGAGCCGCGGGTGCCGATCCGGCTACTACGGCAGCAGCTTGTATTTCCCGTTTTCGATCTGGACCAGTATCCGGGCGCGGCTATCGACGCCGTGGCGGTCGGCCGGCGTATAGGTGTAGATGCCGTGCGCACCGACGACATCCTTGGTCGCGAACAAGGCTTCGCGTAACGCGTTACGGAACGCCGGCGTTCCGGGCGTCGCGCCGGTCGCCTTGGCACGTTTGGCGGCATCCATGAACACCAGCCAGCCATCGAAGGCATAGGGCGAAAAAGCATCGGCCGGCGCCTCGCCATTAGCTTTCTCATAGGCCGCGCGGAATGCGAGCGCGACCTTGCGGATAGGATTGCTCTCGGGAAGCTGTTCGCCCGCCGTCACCGGCCCGGTCGGGCAGATGATGCCCTCGGCCGATTTGCCGGCAAGCCGCAGAAAATCCGCGCTGATCATGCCGTGATTGCCGTAGAGCGGCCCCTTGTAACCACGCTCGGATAGCGCGATCACGGGCAGCGCGCCGGGCGTTCCAGTGCCGCCCAGCATGATCGCCTCGGGCCGCAAGGAAACTGCACGCAGCACCTGCGCAGTGACCGAGCTGTCGGAGCGCGCATAGCGTTCGTTGGCGATCACCTTGATGTCGGCCTTCTCAGCGCTTTGCAGCAGCGAATTATACATCAGGTCGCCAAAGGCGTCGGAGAAGCCGATGAAGGCCACGCTCTTCACCTTGCGGCTCTTCATGTGATCGACGATGCCTTGGACGAGCAGCGGCGTCGGCTGCGGGGTTTGCACCACCCACGGCCCGCCCTCCCCGGCCGACACTGGCGCGATCGGCGAGACCGCTATCATCGGCACTTTCATCTCGACGGCGGCGGTCGCCATCGCCAGCGTCTGCGGCGCGCCTGACGTGCCGATCAGGAAATCAACCTTCTCCTGCTCGACCAGCTTACGCGCGTTGCGCGTCGAGGCGGCCGGATCCGAGCCGTCATCGAGCTGGATGACGCGGACTTTTTCACCGTCGATCTCGCCGACATAGGCCTGGCCTGCGGCCAATCCTTTGGCGTTCGGCACGCCGATCGAGGACACCGGTCCGCTCAGGCCGGTAACAAAACCGACGAGGATGTCGGCATGCGCCGGCGCCACGGCGGCGAGCAAGAGCGCAGCGCCGATCAACAAAGTCTTTTTCTTGTTCATGATGTCACTCGATGTCGATGAAAAGGTTCAGCCCTGCCCAGGTATCAACGCAAGCACGCGCAACGGACTGCCGGAGCCATTCTGGATTTTGAGCGGCGCGGCCACGATCACCGCGCCGGTCGGCGGAAGCTGATCGAGATTGCACAGGCACTGCAGGCCGTAGCGTCCGCCGCCGTGAAGGAAATGATGCGCCGGATACGGAGGATCGAGATGCCCGGCCTGACCGGCATCGGTGCCGATCGTCTCGGTGCCAAAGCCGATGACGCCGCGCTCCTCGACGAGCCAGCGCATCACGGCGGCGTTCGGTCCGGGCGTGTGGGCGCCGTCGTCCTTCAGATTGGCGTAATCGCGCCACCCTTTCTTCGACCAGTCGGTGCGCAGCAGCACCCAGTGCCGTTCCGGAATCCGCCCGTGGCTTTTTTCCCAGGCTTCCACGAACGGTATCGTCAAAAGGAAATCCGCATCCTTTGCGGCCTGCGCCGAGCAATCGATCACGCAGGCCGGCGCGATCATGTCGCGCACCGGCAGCGTGTCGACCGCGTTGTTTGGCAGGTCCTTGCCGGTGAACCAGTGGATCGGCGCATCGAAATGGGTGCCGGTGTGCTCGCCGAAGGTGAGATTGTTCCAGTACCAGGCAGGGCCGTTCGCGTCGTAGCGCGAAATCTGCTGGATGCGGACCGGCGCGGCCTGACCAAATTCCGGCGGCAGCACGATGACGGGAAAGTCCGGGCTGAGCGTAAACGTCAGATCGACGACGCGCACCTCGCCGGATGCAACCGCGCCGGCAAATTGCATGAGACTGTTGCTGTCCATTGCGCTTCTCCCGTTCTCAACAAGCCTGGCTATGCCCCCAGCTCTCGCTCGACCGCCTTGGGGTTGGCGGCCAGGCGCTGACGAATGTCTTCGGCGACGTCGCCCACGAACACCTCTTCAAGCCCGCGCTTGAGCGCTGACACGATCGCACCCGCCACCGCGCGTGGCGCCACCTTCGGCGGCGGCACCGTCTGGAACCATTCGATATCGAGCGGACCCGTGAACACGTTCACCACCTTGACGCCGCCGGGCCGAAGCTCCGCCCGCAGGCAGTGCGACAGCGACAGACAGGCGGCCTGCGACGCCGAATAGGCGCCAAACACCGGCCAGTTCGCCAGCGCATAGACCGACAGGATATTGACCCAGGCGGCAGCGCTGTTGACGCCATCCGAGCCGCGCATCCGCATCGCCGGTCCGAACGCCTGCGCCAGATGCACGAAGCCGAGATAGCTCTGGTCGATCTCGTCGCGCACGACGCTGGTGCCTTGCCGATCGAGCAGCCCGCCGGCGCGAACATGTTCGGTGGTGTTGACGAGGATATCGATCTTGCCGCCAATATCGGCCGCCAGATCTGCGACCGACTTCTCGTCGCCAATATCGAGCGGCACGATCTCGACGCCCGCCATGGCGCGCAACGCATCCTCGCCGCGGAACGGCTTCCACGGCTCGGCGACGCCGACGAACACGATCGACGCGCCGGCTGTCTTCAACGCAGCCACCGCTTCCTGACCGACGATGCTGCGCCCGTTGGTCACCAGAACGCGCCGGAATTTTGGATCGGCGGTCATCTCACGCCACTGCCTGTCGTCCGTCATGTTGGGAGTCTCACGTTCGGGGTGCGCGAAGGCCACGGCCTGTCCGCTCTTGTCCAGTTGGAACGACATCACGACCAGCCCGCCCTCTTCGCAATCGGCGTGCAGGTGCGTCACGAGGGTTGGCCCGCACTCCATCGCAACCAGGCCGATGCGCCATGGCGCGCGCTCGCGGAAGTGCACGTCCGCCGGGACATGCAGCGTCGTTTCGGACAAAAGCGTCCCTCGCCGCGGCGCATCCGTGAAGGCGAGATCGGGGGAAAGGCATGCAGGGCATGCATCACGCGCCGGATAGCCGAACGTTCCGCAGGCTCCGCAGCGCTGCAGCATGAAGTGCCCCTCGGCAGCGGCCCGCGTAAAGCCGTGCGAGGCACGGCTGCGTGCGCGTGGCGGCGACGTCGGCAGCCGCGTCCGCTGTAAAGGATCCTTCCGGCGCGGCTTTTGGATCGGTTCGATCATGCGTCTGGCCCCGCGAGGATCGCCGCGCCCGAAGCAAGGCCGCGATCATAGTTGATCATTCCAAAACCCGAAGCCAACCCGACGCGTGCATCCCTAACCTGCGTCGGACCGGCCTGCCCGAGAACCTGGCGCAGCGCCTCGACCACGCCGAGATAGGCGCCGCCCGCGCCGGCCTGCCCGACCGAGAGCTGACCGCCGGAGGTGTTGTGCGGGAAGCTGCCGTCGATCGTGAGATCGTGCTGCCGAACGAAGTCCGGTCCCTCCCCCTTTCGGCAGAAGCCGAGGTCCTCGAACTGCATCATCGAGATCACCGGATAATCGTCGTAGGTCTCGACGAAATCGAGATCATCCGGCTTGATGCCCGCCATCGCGTAGAGCTCATCGACATCAACAGCCCATCCGCCCCGCACCTGAACGGGGTCGTCGCCGAACGCATTGTGGCGCTCGATCGTGGCGAGAATTTTGGCCGCAGGCAAATTCAGCGATGCGGCGACATCCTCGCCCATCACCAGGAAAGCCTCGGCGCCCGCGCAGGGCATCACGCAATCGAACAGATGGATCGGATCGGCGATCGGTCGCGCCGACATGTATTGCTCCATGGTCAGCGGCGCCTTCATCAGCGCGTTGGGATTGCGGAGCGCATTGCTGCGCTGGGCGACGGCGATCTTGCCGAAATCCTCGCGCTTGGCGCCGAACGTTCGCATGTAGTTGCGCGCGATCAGTGCAAAGCTCGCATTGGCGCCGCCGGCGCCATAGGGATAGACGGCATCCTGGTTGAAGCGCGAGAAGTTTTCGAGTGTGTAGCGGAAGGAATCGACGTGGTTGGTATCTCCAGCCACGCAGGCCACGATGCGCGCGTCGCCCGCCTGCACCGCTCGCGCCGCGCGGCGCAGCGCAGCGATGGCGCTCGCACCGCCCAGCGGAATGGTGTCGATCCATCGCACGCAGAGGCCGAAATGCTGGGTAAGCCCGATCCCGCTGTCGAGCCCCGCCGTGAAACTCGAAACACAGAAGCCGTCGATGTCGCGCGGCGTGATTCCGGCGCCATCGACCAGCGCCTTCAGTGCGCGGCCGATCCACCACTGCGCGCTCTCGATCGAGTAGCGCACGTACGGGATCGTCACCGGAACTGCCATCACGACCCGATTGTAAGGTGTTCGGATGGAGCTCTGCATCGGACCGCCGGATTCCTGTGAGCCGTTCAGAGTACGGTCAATTTGACGTCGTCGCTTGCCGCCTTGCCGTCGCGCCCGCCGGTCGCCGTCACCTCGGCTTCATACAAGATCTTGTCGGGCTGCAGCATGTCTTGTCCTCAAGCGCTGTTCGGTTTGTGGGGCGTGCGAGCCACGGTGGCGCGGAAATCCCGGCGGGCACGGTCATTGGCCAACGCAAAACTCGGCCCGCGGCTCGGCTCGGTGCCGTTGAGACGCTGCAACTGCACCCACATCTCGGCGCTCTTCAGCGCGACCGCCGCACAGTTCACCACTGGCGCATGGTCGATCTTGAAGCCACGCTCGCTCGCAATCAGGAGACCGGGCAACACGCCGGCCGGAATGATGACGTCGGCGCCGCGATCGACCAGCGGCTGCGCGCAGGCTGCAAAGTCGCTCAGCATGCGTGCCTTCGCCGCCGCATCGCCCGCAAACGCGGCGCTGAAATCTTCAGGACGACAGCCCATGCCGGTAACATGCACCACGCGGCCGGAAAGCCCGTAACGATCGGCCTGCTCGTAATGCCAGACCTCGAAGGCGGCATCGAGCGTGACAAGGCCGAGCCGACGGCCAAGCTGCGACGCCGCGAGCAGCGTGGCCTCGCCGGCGCCGACCACCGGGATCGTCAGCGCCGAACGCAGTTCGTACAATCCCGGATCCTGGAAGTGGCCCATGACATAGGCGTCGAAGCTGTTTTCCTGCGCTGCGAGTCCGTTGTCGACCGCCTGGATCGCGCAACGGAATTCGCTGAGGCGGCCGAAGTCGCGATCGGCGGGCGTGATGCCCTCGACGTGGACGCTGGTGCCGGGTGCCGCGATCTCATTCAGATAGGCCGCAAGCCGCGCCATGTAGGGCGCGCTCGTAGCCTGGTCGACGAAGCTCTGCCAGAAGATGCGCACAGCGGATATCCCGTTCAGAGGCGACGCGTGCCGATCGATCCTCAAACCACGTATCTGAGGAGACTGACGATCTGCACAAGCCATCGATGTGAAGGCACACGATAGCTCAGCACCATTCCATCGACTGAAATATTTCAACCACAAAATAATTTTCGCGTCAATTGAACGGCTTTCCGACGATATCTGCGCGCGACGAGATCGAGTTGCCGAAAGGACAGGCAGAGAGCGCCTCACGCTTTTGCACGCGTGAATTCAGCTTTCGCGCTTGCACGCGCCGCCGCAAACTTTTCCGCAAAGCCACGAAGCTGGCGTATTGACGTTCGGCGAATAAATACTTTAGGCTTTAAACAATTACGGGCATCCACGCCTGTGCGGGCATGCGCCGCATTGGTAGTTGCGTTGATAAAGGTCATCAATCGTGGCTGAGATTATCGACCTCGGAACAACAGGTATTGCAGACGGGTTCGCATCCGCCGCGGTTGGAATCGGCGCTTCAGGTGCCGTTCCCGCCCTTGGCCATCTCGGCGGCGACGAAGTCGCGGACCAGGCCGGCGAAGGCCTCCGGCATCTGATCGGGAAGCGGCACCATGCCTCCTGAGAGCTCGCACAAGGTACTACCCTCGATAGCTCCAGCAACTCTTGGAGCCACGGGATGAACGTGAGGATCGGCTGTCGGAGCAATAACCAGCGTGGGACACTGGATGCTTCCCAGACGATCCTCCATCCGATAGCGATTCACCACCCGATGACCTTCCGCCGCCATCTCGCCAGCCCGCAACGCATCGATCATGAAGCTCTGCAGCAAATCGATATCATCAGCGGGATAGAACGGCTGCCGACGCGCCCAGAGCTCGGTGAGATGGGAGCCGTCGGGACGCGCCTCGACCTCGTCGATCACACGCATGCCGTCATGCCTGGCCCGGCGCGCCGCATCGACGAAAGGACAGGCCGAGAGCACCAGTGCGCTCACCCGCGCAGGCGCCGAGGCGGCCATTTCGACCGCGATCACCGCGCCGGTGTGATGACCGACGATCGCGGCCCGCGGCTCTTCCAGCGCATCGAGCAGCGCGAACGCCCCTTCGGCCCACAGTTCAATCGAAGGATCAGCGGCAGGCCGATCGGAATCTCCGAAGCCCAGCGTATCCATTGCGATCGCGCGGAAATCGCGGCCGAGCAGCGGCAGCACATCACAGTATTCGTCCCACGAGCGCGGCGTCTGATGCAGCAGAAGAATGGGAAACCCGGTTCCGGCCATAGCGACATGGATGCGGCCAAGACGCGTCGTGACGAAGCGGCGCTCGAGATTGGAACCGACTTTGCTGACGCTCATTTCATAACTCCCATCCGGAGGCGGGGAACGGACCCGCGCCGGGTTTCGGCGGCAATCACGGCATCGATCGTGCTGGTCCGACCCGATCCATGCTGACATCTCGCTCAGGTCGCGGCTGTTTTCAACCAAGGGGAATGCAATGCGCAAGATGTTGAGTTTGACTGCCCTCATCGGCGGCCTCGTTGCGGCATCGACCGCACAGGCCGACATGACGATCGGCTTCGTGACGTCGCTCAGCGGGCCCGGCTCCTCAATCGGCATCCCATACGGGCGCGGCATCCAGGCTGCCATGGAGTACAAGAACGAGGTCAACGGCGAGAAGATCAAGCTGATCCAGCTCGACGACGGCTCCGATCCTTCCGCTGCAACCCGCAACGCGCGCAAGCTGATCGAGGAAGAGAAGGTCGACCTCCTGATCGGCACCGCAACCGCTCCATCGACCATCGCCATGATGGCAGTTGCGACCGAACTGAAGGTGCCGATGATCGCCGTCTCTCCGGTGATAGGACAGCCGAATCCGGCAGACCAATGGGGTATTTCCGTTCCGCAACCCGCTTCGCTGCTGGTCAAGGTCGTCGCCGATCGCATGAAGCGCGACGCGATGAAGAACATCGGCTATATCGGCTTTTCCGATGCCTGGGGCGATCTTGTCTACAACGGCGCCAAGGCGGTGGAAGCCGACGAAGGCATCAAGGTGCTGACCAACGAGCGCTATGCGCGCGTCGATACGTCGGTCACCGGCCAGATCCTTAAAGTTCTTGCCGTGCGTCCGGATGCCGTGCTGATCGGCGGATCGGGCACGCAGGGCGCGCTGCCGCTGCTCGCGCTCGGGGAACGTGGCTTCAAAGGCAAGACCTACGGCACGGTCGCGCTGGTCAATCCCGATTTCGTGCGCGTCGGCGGCAAGGCTGCGGAAGGCATTCAGGTCTCGGCCGGTCCGGTCATCGTGGCCGAGCAGCTTCCGGACAGCCATTTCGCCAAGAAGCTCGCGCTCGAATTCCGCGCCGCCTACCAGAAGGCCAACAATCTCCCGAGCACGGACGGCTTCTCGGCCTATTCGTTCGACGGCTGGATGATCTTCACGTCAGCCGCGGCGCGCGCGCTGAAGACCGCTAAACCCGGCACCGTCGAATTCCGCAAAGCCCTGCGCGACGAGATCCTCAACACCAAGGAGCTCTCGGGCGTGCACGCGGTCTACAACTTCAAGCCCGGTGCCTATCACGGCGTGGACGAGCGCGCGCTGGTGATCGTTCGCCTGGTCAACGGCGCCTGGACCTACCAGCCCTGAGCGATGCCGATGCGTGACACGGAAGGACGATTGAGGGCATGACGGCAGACATCGCAGCGATCCTTGCGATCGACGGAATAGCCACCGGGGCGGTCTACGCCCTGGTGGCGATCGGAACCGTGCTGATCTTCACCGTGACGCGGGTGATCTTCATTCCGTTCGGCGACATCGCAGCTTTCACGGCGCTGACGCTGGCCGCATTGGATGCCAAGCAGCTTCCCGGAACAGTCGGATTGGTTGTCGTGTTGGCGTGCATGGCCTGCGCGATGGAAGTCGTCTCGCTGGCGCGCGCCGGCGAGCTTCGCACGGTGCCAAAGGCCGTCCTCTTCTATCTCGTGTTACCCCTGATCGTCGTCGGGACCGTCTGGCTGACAATGCGCTTTGCTCCGCCGATGCCGGTCCGGATCGTGCTGGCGCTGCTCTTGATCCTGCCGATCTCGCCGCTCTTGGACCGGATCGTGTTTCGCCCGATCGCGGATGCCTCTGTTCTCCTTTTGCTGACCGTCTCGGTCGCGCTCCACTTCGCGCTGGTCGGACTTGGCCTGCTGTTCTTCGGCCCCGAAGGCGTCCGGACCGAGCCGCTGACGTCGATGGCGATGGAGATCGCTGGCGTGCACGTCTCCGGACAGACAGTGCTGATCCTCACGGCCGCGCTGGTGTTCAGCGGCCTGCTGTTTCTGTTCTTCGACTTCACGCTGATCGGCAAGGCGCTGCGCGCGACCGCCCTGAACCGGACCGGCGCCCGGCTGATGGGCATTAGACCCGCGCGTGCCGGGACCATCGCTTACCTGCTGGGATCACTGATGGCGGGCGTCTCCGGCATCCTCATCGCGCCGGTCAACACGATCTTCTATGACTCCGGATTCCTGCTCGGCCTGAAGGCCTTTGTCGGCGCCATCGTGGGCGGCATGACGAGCTATCCGGGGGCTGCGCTCGGCGCGTTCGGCGTCGGCCTTCTCGAAAGCTTCGCCTCGTTCCAGAGCAGCACCCTGAAGGACGTCATCGTCTTCTCGTTACTGATTCCAGTTCTGCTCTGGCGCTCGCTCGCCTCGCAACATTCCGAGGAGGAAGTCGAGGAATGACGCCGCAGCAGATTCGTCTCATCATTGCCGCGGCGATCGCCTGCCTCGTGGCGGCACCCTTTGTGCTCAATCCGTTCAGCATCACCTTGCTGAACTATATCGGCATCTACTCGCTTGCAGCCATCGGCTTGGCGCTATTGACCGGCGTCGGCGGCATCGTCTCGTTCGGGCAGGCCGCTTTCGTCGGCGTCGCTGCTTATGCGACGGCATGGGTCACAGCGCTGAACGGCTATTCGCCCTGGCTCGGACTGGTGCTGGCTGTCATTCTGACCTGCAGCATCGCGGCAATCCTGGGCTTCGTGACGCTGCGCCTGGGCGGCCACTTCCTGTCGCTCAGCACTGTCGCGTGGGGGCTGGCGATCGCGTTCCTGTTCGGCAACATCCAGGGGCTCGGCCAACATAATGGCATCTCGGGCATTCCGCCGATCTCGATCGGCCCGTTCGCGCTGGTGGAGAGCCGGCAGATCTATTTCTTGATCTGGGCGATCGTCGTCGCAGTCCTTCTCCTCTGCTACAACCTTCTCGACTCCCGCATAGGCCGCGCGATGCGCGCGCTGCGCGGCGGTAATACGCTGGTCGAAAGCCTCGGCATTAGCGCCTTCCAGATCAAGCTGGCGACATTCGTGATCGCCGCGTTCCTCGGCGCGCTGTCCGGCTGGCTTTATGCCCATCTCGGCCGTTTCGTCAGTCCTGGACCGTTCGAAGCCATCATGGGCATTGAATATCTGATGATGGCGATGGTCGGCGGCGCCGGCAGCATTCTTGGCGGTGTGGTTGGTGCTGCGATCGTCACGCTCCTGAAGAATGCCGTGCAAGACTACCTGCCGCTGATTGCGAAGGGCGCCTCTGGCCAGCTCGAGATCGTGGCGTTCTCCGCGCTGTTCATCCTGTTCCTGCAGCGGGCCCGGCAAGGCATCGTGCCTTTCCTCGCGGGTTTTCTGCCGGAACTAAAGCAGTCCCGTCCGCAACCGGCTAGCCCACTGCCGCGCCGCGAGCAGCCAGCGCCCGGCACGCTTCTTCTTAAAGTGAGCGGCGCGCAGCGGCGGTTTGGCGGCCTCGTCGCCGTCAACAATGTCAGCTTCGAAGTGAGGTCCGGCGAGATCCTCGGGCTGATCGGGCCGAATGGCGCCGGCAAGACCACGATGTTCAACCTGCTCACGGGGGCGCTGCGCGCGAATAGCGGCGAGATCGCGTTTGCTGGACGCTCCATCACCCACGACCAGCAATTTCACATCGCTCGCTCCGGCATCTCCCGCACCTTCCAGCACGTCAAGCTGCGTCCGCGCATGACGCTGCTCGACAACGTGCTGCTCGGCACCTATGCGCGCACCAGGACCGGCCTGCTCGCTGGCGCGCTCCGCCTCAATCAGGCGGAAGAGGCCAGCGCACGCTACGAGGCGTTGCAGCAGCTCGAACGCGTCGGGCTCGGCGACAAGCCGTTCGAGCTAGCCGGCAACTTGCCGCTCGGAAATCAGCGCGTGCTCGAGATCGCCCGCGCGCTCGCAGCCGACCCGACACTGCTCGTTCTCGACGAGCCGGCGGCCGGCCTACGCCGCCAGGAAAAGCTAAAATTGGCCGAACTGCTGCGGTCGCTTCGCGCCGACCATCTGACGATGCTCCTCGTCGAGCACGACATGGAGTTCGTGATGTCGCTGGTCGACCGCATCGTCGTGCTCGATTTCGGCTCCAAACTCTGCGAAGGCGAACCGGCGGCGATACGCAGTGACGCCCGCGTCCAGGAAGCCTATCTTGGAGGTGTCGCGTGACACAGATGTTCTCGATCGAGAATGTGTCGGTCGCCTACGGCAAAGTGGAGGCGGTGCGGAACGTCTCGCTTTCCGTCGAGCAAGGGCAGATCGTGACCGTGATCGGCCCGAACGGCGCCGGCAAAACGACGCTGCTGATGGCCGCCATCGGTCTGCTGAAGTCCACCGGACGAATGGTCTTTCAAGGCCACGATCTTGCGCGGATCGATGTCGAAGGACGTGTCGAACGTGGTCTCTGCCTAGTTCCCGAGAAACGCGAGCTGTTCGCCGATCTGTCGGTCGCCGACAATCTGTTGCTCGGCACCTACAGCCTGCGCGATCGCTCGACGACGCGCAAAAGCCTCGACGATGTGTTCGACCGCTTTCCGCGGCTGAAGGAGCGCAGCAAGCAAGCCGCCGGCACGCTCTCGGGCGGCGAGCGGCAAATGCTGGCGCTGGGCCGTGCGCTGATGGCGAAGCCGAAGCTCCTGGTGCTCGACGAACCCAGCCTCGGCCTTGCGCCGCTCATCGTCCGGGAAATCTTCCGCACCATCGCCTCGCTGCGGAGCCTCGGCGTGTCGGTCCTGCTCGTCGAGCAGAACGCCCGCGCAGCGCTTGAGACCGCGGATTACGGCTATGTGCTGGAAACCGGCGAGATCATCCAATCCGGGCCGGCGGATACTCTGATTCACGACCCGAAGCTGATCGCGGCCTATCTCGGCGGCCACTGAAGCGATGGCGCGTAGCGCTCGCTTCAGGCGACGGGTTCGCGCGCCAGTCCCATGGCCCGCAGCGCCGAAGCAAAGGCCGCCAGCCGCTGCTCGCGATAGGCGGCTTGGTCAACGCCTTTGTAGTTCATGAATCCTTGCCCGGTCTTCATGCCGATGCGGCCCTCGCGCATATTGGTCTCGATAATCGCCGGTGCCGCATAACGGCTGTCGCCGAGCGCCTCGACCAGATAGCGGCTCGCATGATGCAGGATGTCGCCGCCGCCCCAATCGATGAACTCCAGCAGGCCCAGCACCGCGAAGCGGAATCCAAAACCGTAGATTACGGCCTTGTCGATATCTTCCGCGGAGGCGACGCCCTCCTCCACCATCCGGGCAGCTTCATTCATTGCCAGCGCCTGGATTCGCGGAACGATGAAGCCCGGCCGCGCCGCGCAGACCACCGGCACCTTGCCGATGCCTTCGAGCAGCGCTTTCATCCGCGCTGTCGTCTCCGGCGCGGTGAGCCGTCCAGGAGACAGTTCGATCAGCGGCACGAGGTAGGCGGGATTGAGCCAGTGCGCATTGAGGAAGCGGCCGGGATGTTCGATCGATCCGGCGAGGTCGTCGACCAGGATCGTCGAGGTGGTCGAGGCGATGATCGGACCCTCGCCCGCCAGCCGCGAGGCTTCCGCCAGCGCCGCCTGCTTCAACTCAAGGATCTCCGGCATCCCCTCGAAAATGACGTCGCAGCGCGGCAACGTCGCAGCCGCCTCCTGCCGAGATACGATTGTGATCCGTTCGGCAATCGTTGGCACAAGCTCAGGCGGGAGCAGATCAATGCGCGAGAGGATCTCAAGCGCCGAACGGATTTCGGCCTTGGCTTCGGCCGCTAGCGTCTCGAAGGCCGACGCCTCCCGTTCCTTGAAATCGATGACGATAACCTGATGACCGGCGAAAGCGAACACGACGGCGATGCCGCGGCCCATTCGTCCAGCGCCGAGGCATCCGATAACCGGTTTCATCGGAAGCCCTCGGCGAGATGATCTTGCAACGCGGCCCGGTCGAGATCGCCGAGGCCGAGCGAGGACAGGCTCCGGCCCGTCACCGCGAAATCCTCACCGGTAATGGCGGAACCGATCGCGAGGAACGCCTTTGACCAGCGCCGTGTGCACGCCTGCAAGACCAGCGACCGATGCGAGGAACGACAGGCCGAGACGCAGATCCTCCAGCATGTAGCGGTGCTCGACAAGAATGAGTCGTTCGGACCAATCGCCGGAATCAGTGAGCTGCTCGTGCGCGTCGCGCGCATACATCCAGGGCTCACCATGCCGTGAATAGTGATCGGCCAGGGGAAAATGCGGCTTTCCATAACCAAGCGCCTCGCGAATGGCGATGCGCTCGGCATCGAGCGCGTCCGTGACGCGGCGTATGGCCGGCTGCGTTCCTTCCTTGTGAATATCCCATTTGTCGAAATGTTCGATCGGACCGGCGTTCATGGTGATCAGCGGCGGATGAATGATCGGGCCGGCATTCATCAGCGCCGCCGAGAGCGCATCGCCGCACGGTTCGATGGCATTCGGAAACGCGCGCTCGATCACATCAAGCGCGTGCGGGGCAAGGCGCTGCGGAAACACACCGGTTGGCAATCGAGCGCCCCTGCCCGAGATGCGGACCGCATAAGGGCCGTGCTTGCGCGCCAGCCACGGCAAGGTCCCGGTCTCCGCCGTTGCAATCTCCGCGCGGTTGCCCGCATCGCGGGCGGCACGGGCGAAGATGTAGGAGCCAAATGTGCCGGGCGGCAGGAACACGACCTGGCCGTCGCGCAAATGCGGTGCGGCCAGATTCGCGATCGCCGGTTGCGCAAAAGCCGGTGCCGGACAAAGGATGAGATCGGCAGCGTCGATCGCTTCCGCGATCGAAGACGTAATCACAGCCAGCCGGATTTCACGGCGGCCCGATCGATCGATGACCGTGATCGTACCGCCCTGCGCACGGTGTGCGTCGACATCTCCGGGATTCCGTCGCCACAGCCGGATTTCGTGACCGGCCAACGCGAGGTCGCCGGCAGCCGCGAACGAACCGTTTCCTCCACCCAACACTGCGATCTTCAAGATGTCCTCCGCTTCGTCGCCACGCGTATCGGCAATCCTGTCACGCAGGCTCTGCCTTGACGTTCTTTTCCTGCCACGTCGCCCAGCTCGGCCGATCGATCTGAAACAAGTCGGTGGAGCGCGCATACCAGCCGCTGCCGTGCATGCGCGCGATCAGTCGCAGCGCCTGCGTGTCGATGTGGCAGCGCTCCTTATCCAGAATTAACGCATCGTCGATATGGGCGCGAACGATACGACCGATCACGGCCGTTTGTCGCGGCCCTGTCACCAGCGACGTGAGTACCCGGCACTCGAATGACACCGGCGATTCCGCGATGCGCGGCGGGCGCACCGCCTGCGAGGCCGCCGGGGTCAGTCCGGCCAGCGCCAGTTCATCGATCTCGGGCGGCGCATCGATGCAGGTAATGTTCATGGCCTCGGCGTTGCGCTCGGCGACGAGATTGACGACGAATTCTCCGGTATCGAGGATATTCGCCGCCGTGTCCTTGAATCGCTGCGAGCCTGCCAGCAACCCGATCGCGACGGTCGGCGGCTCGTGGCCCATCACATTGAAGAAGCTGAACGGCGCGGCATTGATCACGCCGCTCGCGGAGAGCGTGGTGATCCAGGCGATCGGCCGCGGCGTCACCGTGGCCGTCAATATTTTGTAACGGTTCTGCGCTTCCAGCGCCTCCATATCGAAGATCATGCCAGCCTCTCAGATCGCGACCACCGGATGACGCAGCCGGCCGATGCCCGTTACTTCGGCTTCCACCACATCGCCAGGCCACAGCCATTCCTGCGGAGAGCGGCCGGCGCCGACGCCCTCGGGCGTGCCCGTCGCGATGATGTCTCCCGGCTCCAACGTCATCGCGGCCGAAATGTCGGCGATCAGGAGCGGCACCTTGAACAGCATGTGGCGGGTGTTGGATCGCTGCTTCTCGACGCCGTTCACCGTCAGCCAGAGATCGAGTGCATGCGGATCGGTGATTTCGTCCGCCGTGACGATGCACGGCCCGAACGGCGCATAGGTGTCCTGCCCCTTGGAGTAGATCCACTGGTCGGCGCGGCGATTGTCGCGGGCGCTGACGTCGATCATCACGCTGTAGCCGAACACGAAGCCGAGCGCTTCGGCTTCCGACACGCGCCGCGCGGTTCGCCCCATCACAACCGCAAGCTCGACTTCCCAGTCGAGTTGCTGCGTGATCGCCTTGTTGTGCTGAATCGCTTCGTCCGGCCCGATGACGCTGGTCGGCGGCTTCGAAAAGATGATCGGCTGCTTGGGCAGGTCCTTGGCGGTGTCGAGGGCGCGCGAGGATTCCGCGACGTGCTCGACGTAATTGAGACCGATGCCGAAAATGTTTTTTCGGGGACGCGGTATCGGCGCCAGCAGCCGGACATTTGCAAGCGGAAATGCAGCGCCGACCGGCCAGTTATCCCCGCCTTCGTTCAGTATGTTCTTGAGCGCCGCCAAAGCGGGCGGCCCCAAATCGATGAAATCGAGCATCGACGACGGAAGGCAGACGCCGGCATCCTGGCCAGCCTTGGCGACATCCAGGACGAGATCGTCAACGACGGCGCCGAGACGGGCGGCAGCCTCAACATTGCCGCGATAGGTAACAAGACGCACGATGCTCTCCTATAGCGTTTTCAAGCGAACTGGATACCGGTTCGCGTGAAGAAAACGCGTCAAACAGAAGTCTAGAGCTTCGGTTCTGATCAGAACCGAAGCTCTAGGATACGAGCGGCTGGCGGCCGCCATTGTCGCCAAAAGCTTCCTCGCGATAGAGCCCGAGCGCGTGCATGACCGGCAGGTCGTTGAAGGTGAAGAGGCAGGCGTCCTCACTGGTGGAGGCGTTCACATGTTCATGCCAGGCCCAGGACGGAACGCAGAAGATGTCCCGCTCCTTCCAGTCGAAGCGCTTGCCGTCGATGATCGAGTGGCCGCGGCCCTTCGCGACCTGATAGATGAAGCTGCCGGTGTGACGATGCGCGCGCGTGCTTTCGCCCGGCCGCAGCATCTGCATCGACGCGCCGATGGTCTGCATCACCGGACCGCCGGTCACCGGGTTGACGTAGTTCATGAGAACGCCGTCATATGGCGAGCCGTCGGTGGCTTTGGCGTAACGCTGCAGCGCCTCGTAGGTCGGACCCCACTCATATTTCAGTAGCGGCGAATATCCCTTGGACCATTCGGCGCCCGCCGGGCGCAGGCCGGGATTGCCCCAGGTGTGCGTCATGTCGTCGACGGGATAACCGACGCTCTGTTGCAGGTCGGGGTGAACCACATAGAAGTTGGCTTCGAGCGTGTTGACGAGGGGAATGTCGAGGCCGTCCTGCCAGATGCATGGCGTGCCGTCGCTGGAGACGCCATGCTCGTGCCAGGTGCCGTTCGGCGTCAGCACAAAGTCGTTGGTACCGAGCGTCATCTTGTGACCATCGACGATGGTATAGGCGCCCTCGCCTTCCATAATGAAGCGGAGCGCGGAGGCCGAGTGGGCGTGGGCGGATGCGACCTCGCCCGGATGCATCACCTGCAGGCCGGAATAGAGCCAGCCCACCGCGGCGGCGTGCTCGCGACGTCCGGGATTGTTCAGATAGATGACGCGGCGCCCGGCCTTTTCGGGTGACACCAGCTCAACGGAACGCAGCACGTGCGCGCGGAGGTCCTCATAGCGCCACAGCACCGGAACGGAGGACGATTTGGGCTGCCACGGCTCGATCTTGTTGGCGACCGTCCAGAGTGCGCCCGTCTCCAGGCGTTCGAGTTCGTCATAATAGGCGAGCAATTCAGGGGTGTCTTCGACATTGGCCCGCCCCGCCACATCTTCCCGATGGTTTTCACGCGCTTTCGTTGCCATGTCGCCCTCCTGTGAGTTGGCGCCGCTTCCGGCGTCGCGGTGTCAATCATCTAATCAGGTGTCATTGCAATCGCCTGGATTTCTACCTTGGCACGATCCTCGACCAACCCCGATACCTGCAGCGCGGTCATGGCCGGAAAGTGCCGGCCCATGACACCGCGATAGGCTACGCCGATTTCCTTCAGGCGCGCCGAATACTCCTTGCGATCGAGCAGGAACCAGGTCATCGACACCACGTGCCCGGGCGTAGCACCACCGGCGCGCAAGACCGCATCGATGTTCTTCAGGGTCTGGCCGATCTGATCCACCAGATCATCGGACTCGAACTTGCAGTGCTCGTTCCAGCCGATCTGGCCGGCGACGAAGATCATCCTGCCGCGAGCGGCGATGCCGTTCGCGTACCCCCTCGGCTTGGCCCAACCGGGTGGTTGCAAGACTTCGAACATTTCATACTCCCGTAGCGCAGGACGCGACTGAACGGCCGTTCAGCTAGACCGCCTTCAGGACGTCGCGTCCGATGATGAGTTTCTGGACTTCGGTCGCGCCTTCATAGATGCGCAACGCACGTATCTCGCGATAGAGCTGCTCAACAACTTCGCCCGAGCGCACGCCGCGGCCGCCGAACATCTGTACGGCGCGGTCGATCACCGCTTGCGCGGTTTCGGTCGCGACCATTTTGGCCATTGCCGCTTCACGGGTCGTGGAAGCCTTCTGCACGTCGCGCCGCCATGCCGCGCGGTAGGTGAGAAGCGCGCTGGCATCGACGCCTGCGGCCATGTCGCCTAGGGCTGCCTGCGTCAACTGCTGGTCGCCCAGCACGCCACCGAACATCCTCCGTGACAGTGCATGCGCCACCGCCTCATCCAGCGCGCGGCGGGCAAAACCCAGCGCGGCGGCCGCGACCGATGCGCGGAAGATATCGAGAGTGCGCATCGCAATCTTGAAACCTTCGCCCGGCGAACCCAACAGCCGCACCGCCGGTATCCGGCAGCCCTCGAAACGCAACGTCGCCAGCGGGTGCGGCGCCATCACATCGATGCGATCGGCAATCGAAAAACCCGGATCGTCCGGCAGCACCACGAAGGCCGAAATGCCACGCGCGCCCGGCGCCTCGCCGGTTCGCGCAAACAGCGTATAGACGTCGGCAATGCCGCCGTTGGAGATCCAGGTCTTCTCGCCATCCAGAATATAGTGGTCGCCTTCGCGGCGGGCGCTGCAGCTCATGGCTGCGACGTCGGAACCGGCCTCCTTCTCCGACAAGGCAAAGGCGGCAATCCATTCGCCACGCCGCGCCTTCGGCAGCACCAGCGCGCGCAATTCGGGCGACCCGGCAATCGCCACCGCACCGGTCCCTAGTCCCTGCATCGCAAATGCGAAATCGGCGAGCCCGCTGTGCCAGGCAAGCGTTTCGCGGGCGAGACAGATCAGCCGCGAGTCGATCACTGCATCGGACTGATCGCCTGCGACCGATGCTTCCAGCAATCCGGCCGCACCAAGCTGGCGTACCAGCGAACGGCAGGTTTCGTCGACGTCATGGCCATGCGTGTCGCCAAGGTCGGCTGCAAATGCGTCGAGCGCGTCGGCGTATTCGCTGTGGCGGGAATCGAAGAACGGCCACGCGAGGTGTTCGCGCGACGGCCCGCGTAATGGCGAAACCGGAGTCATGTCAGTCTCCCGCAAAGGCCGGTTTTGCGCGCGCCCGCCAAGTGCAACGCGCGCCTCAATAATGTTTCATGGCTAAAATATCCTGTCAAGCGAACCGGCCGCCGATCGGAAGCCCGGCGCGTGTGCACGAAGCCTATGAAACAGGCTAGAAAACGCGCTCAAATGCGCGTGAAGCGTTTTGCGGCCTCAGAACTCGCGGGTCCGATTGACATCATTTTTGTTTGATGTCTAAAATTATATTAGGTCATCCGGAGTTCCGGGCGAGCCCTCAGGAGGCGAGCATGGCAGAACGCTCTTTCGCGCGCGAGGTGGAAGACCTGAAGCTCGGCGGCGGCCAGGAATTTCGCGGCGAAGGCATCCTCGCCATTACCAAGGCGCTGCTGGAATGCGGCGTCAGCTATGTCGCCGGTTACCAGGGCGCGCCGATCTCGCATCTGATGGACGTGCTGTCGGACGCGCAGGACATTCTTTCCGACCTCGGTGTGCATTTCGAATCCAGCGCCAGCGAGGCCACCGCCGCGGCAACGCTGGCTGCCTCCGTGATGTATCCGGTGCGTGGCGCGGTCACCTTCAAGGCGCCGGTCGGCATCAACGTCGCGTCTGACGCGCTCGCCAACCTCTCCTCGGGCGGTGTGACCGGCGGCGCGCTGATCATCATCGGCGAGGATTACGGCGAAGGCTCCTCCATCATGCAGGAGCGTTCGCATGCGTTCGCGATGAAGTCGCAGCTCTGGCTGGTCGATCCGCGACCGAACGTGGCCTCCATCGTCAAGGCCGTGCACGATTCCTTCGAGCTGTCGGAGGCGTCGAATACGCCTGTCATGCTGGAGGTACGGATACGCGCTTGCCATGTGCATGGCCGCTTCGCCACCCGCGACAACGTCCGTCCCGCCTTTCCGCTGTCCCGCGCGCTGGATCAGCCGTCGCGCGACACCAACCGTATCGTGCTGCCGCCGGCCTCGTTCCTGCACGAGAAGCAGAAGGTCGAGCATCGCTGGCCCGCCGCGGTCGAATTCATCCACGCCCGCGGCATGAACGAGACCTTCGACGGCGACATCGACGATATCGGCATCATCATGCAGGGCGGCATGTACAACGGCGTCATCACCGCGCTGCGCGAGGCCGGGCTTGCCGATATCTGGGGCGAGACGCGCGTGCCGCTCTACGTGATGAACGTGACCTACCCGATCGTCGACCGCGAGGTGATCGACTTCTGCCACGGCAAGAAAGCGGTGCTGATGGTCGAGGAAGGACAGCCCGAGTTCATCGAGCAGGCGTTGCACAAGATTCTGCGCAACGCGGACATCCCGGCCAAGCTGCACGGCAAGGACCTGTTCCCGATGGCCGGCGAATATACATCACAAGTCATGGGCGAAGCGATCGGCGCTTTCATCCGCCGCTGGCGCCCGGATGCCTTGTCGGATGCCGCGCGCGCGCCGAACATCGACCGCACTGAGGTCGATGAGAAAATCCGCGTGCTCGCCGACGTGGTGCCGCCGCGCCCGCCCGGCTTCTGCACCGGCTGTCCCGAGCGGCCGATTTTTTCCGCAATGAAACTGGTTGAGAAGGAACTCGGACCTCATCACATCGCCGCCGATATCGGCTGCCACTTATTCTCGATCCTGCCGCCGTTCAATATCGGCGCCACCACGATGGGATACGGACTAGGCCCGGCCTCCGCCTCCGCCTTCAATGTGCCTGCGGGCAAGCGGCCGATCTCGATGATGGGCGACGGCGGCTTCTGGCACAACGGGTTGACCAGCGGCGTCGGCAATGCCGTCTTCAACCAGCACGATGGCGTGATCGTCGTGGTCGACAATTACTATTCCGCCGCGACCGGCGGCCAGGATATCCCCTCCTCGCGCGCCGACAACCGTTCGCGTTCGACCAAGCACCCGATCGTCGAGGCGGTGAAGGGCGTCGGCGCCAAATGGGTGCGCCAGATCGACCGCACTTACGATGTCACGCGCATGCGCGACACGCTGCGCGAGGCGCTGACGACGGAGGAGAAGGGCCCAAAGATCATCGTCGCTTCGTCGGAGTGCATGCTGAACAAGCAGCGCCGCGTGAAACCGCTGGTGGCCGCTGCCGCCAAGCGCGGTGAGCGCATCGTGCGCGAGCGCTTCGGTGTCGATGAGGATGTATGTTCCGGCGACCACGCGTGCATCCGCCTGTCCGGCTGCCCCTCGCTGTCGGTGAAGCCGACCAGCGATCCCCTGAAGGACAATCCAGTCGCCGCTGTCGACGATAGTTGCGTCGGCTGCGGCCATTGCGGCGAGGTCGCGGACGCTGCTGTCTTGTGTCCCTCATTCTATCGCGCCGACATCGTTTCCAATCCGACCCCGTTCGAAATGCGGCTCGATCGCCTCTGGCAACGAATGATCGGCGCTTTGCAGCGCTGGCGCGCCGGACGCCGCGTCACGTTCGAGCAGGAGCCGGCATGAACGTCTCGGTCGCGCCCTCCTCCATCGCGCTTAGTCAGGCTCGCCCGATCACCGTTGCGGTGCTGGCGATGGGTGGTCAGGGCGGCGGCGTGCTGGTGGACTGGATCGTGGCACTGGCCGAGCGGCGCGGCTGGTACGCGCAATCGACATCGGTTCCCGGCGTCGCCCAGCGCACCGGCGCCACGATCTATTACATCGAGATGATCGCGCCCGACACGAGCAAGCCCGACCGCCACCCCGTGCTGTCGCTGATGCCAGCGCCGGGCAAGGTCGACATCGTGATCGGCGCCGAATTGATGGAAGCTGGCCGCGCCATCCTGCGCGGGCTGGTCTCGCCTGATCGCACGCTGTTGATAGGTTCGTCCCACCGCTCATTGGCCGTGATCGAGAAGACCGCGCCCGGCGACGGTACCGCCGACGCGGCGCAGGTCTATGAGGCGGCAAACGTCGCCGCCAACCGCTTTATCGCCTTCGATATGGCTGAAATCGCCGATGCCGCCGGCAGCGTGGTTTCCTCGGTGCTGTTCGGTGCGCTCGCGGGCTCCGGCGCTCTGCCCTTTGCCACCGAGGATTTTGAAGCCACGATCCGGGCAGCGGGGGTCGGTGTCGATGCCAGCCTGCGCGCCTTCACTACCGGCCGCGAACGGGCCGTGGCCATGGTCAAGCAGGATCCCAAGATCAAGCCTGCGGCGAAGCCGCCGCTCGCAAAGCATTTTCCGCGCCTCGAGCCGATCGGCCACACTGGCTATGACGCGCTGATCGCGCGAGCGCGACAGTTGCCGGAAGCGCTGCACGGCATCGTCGCGGCCGGCTTGCAGCGCGTGGTAGATTATCAGGATGTCGCATACGGCAGTGAATATCTCGACCGGCTCGAAGCGATGCCGCGCGAGGCGACCGGCCTGCTGCAGGCTTTTGCAAAGTATCTCGCGGTCGCAATGGCCTATGACGACGTGATTCGCGTGGCCGATCTGAAGACGCGAGCGGGACGATTCGACCGGGTCCGCCGCGAGGTCCGCGCCGGCGACGACCAGGTGGTCGCGATCACCGAGTTCTTCCATCCACGGGTTGAGGAACTGGCCGGACTCCTGCCACCAGTTCTCGGCGAAAAAGTCGAGCGTAGCCAGCGGCTGGCTCGGCTGATCGATCGGGGACGTAAACTGCGCACCACCGCGCCGTCGTCGTTCCTGCTGCTGTACGGGGTGGCCGGACTGCGGCGCTTGCGACGGCGCACGCTGCGGCATGCGCGCGAGATGCGCCATCTCGAGGAGTGGGTGCAGCGCGTCCGGAAGTTCGCCGGGACCGATCCGGCGCTTGCGACCGCCGTGTGTGAGGCTCGCCGTCTCGTCGGCGGCTATTCGGATACGCATTCGCGCGGTGAATCGAAGTTCGACAAGGTCATGCTTGCGTCCGAGCGCCTGGCCGGCCGGCCCGATGCCGCCGAATGGGTACAGCGGCTGACCAAGGTGGCACTGAAGGACGCCGACGGCACTGAGCTCGACGGCGCCTTGCGCACCGTCGAGACACTGTTCGAGGACGCCTGAGGATGGATCAATTCGAAGTCGTGGTGTCGAAGGCCGAGGCACTCACGTCGCGCATCCGCGAATTCGTGCTGACGCGCGTCAACGGTGCGCCGATGCCAGGCTGGTCCGCCGGCGCCCATATCGACGTCCACCTGCCTGATGTCGGCCGTCGCTCCTATTCGCTGATCGAGACGGTTTCGCCGCGCGCGGCCGAACATCCGACCGCCTATCGCATCGCCGTGCTGCAGGAAAGCAAGAGCCACGGCGGTTCCAGCTTTATGCACGGCCTCAAGACCGGCGATCGCCTGACAATCTCGCCGCCGGCAAACAATTTTCCGCTTCGATCTGGCGCGGGCGAAGTCGCACTTGTCGCGGGCGGCATCGGCGTGACGCCGCTGCTCACGATGGCCTGCGAATTGAACGCGGCGAAGCGGCCGTTCTCGTTCTATTATGCCGGCCGCAGCCGCCGCGAACTCGCCTTTCTCGGCGACATCGAGCGGCTGGCTAGCGCCAGCGCGACCATCCACGCCGACGACGAAGCCGGTCGCTTCTTCGACCTTGAGGGCTTGATGAGCCGGCTCGCACCGGACGTGCCGCTCTATCTATGCGGACCGCTTCCGATGATCGAAGCAGCCATCGCGCTGGCCAAGCGGATGAACTGGCCGCAAGGGCGGCTGCATTTCGAAATCTTCACCGCGCCCGAAGAGAAGTCCGGGGACTCCGCTTTCGAGGTCGAGCTCAAGAGCAACGGGCGCGTCTATGAGATTCCCGCCGGCAAGACCATCCTCGACGTGCTGCTCGAGGCCGGCGAAGACCCGATGCATGACTGCAAGCGCGGCGATTGCGGCATCTGCCAGACCACGGTGATCGCAGGTATTCCCGACCATCGCGACTACATCTTGAGCGACAGCGAGAGGGCCTCGAACAAGGTGATGCAGATCTGTATTTCCCGCGCGAAGACCACGCGACTCGTGCTCGACCTGTGATGGAGAAACGCATGACCCGATATGCCGGCAACGCTGCGGCCATTCGCGCCCTGGTCCGCGAACAGGAGGTTCACCGCGATGTCTATGTCAGCGAGGAAGTTTTCCAGCTTGAGATGGAGCACATGTTCCCGAATAGCTGGGTGTATGTCGGCCATGACAGCCAGGTCCCCAATCCCGGCGATTATTTCGGCACTACGATCGGCACGCAGCCGATCCTGCTGGTCCGCCACACTGACGGGACGGTAAAGGTGCTGCACAACCGCTGCCCGCATAAGGGCACGCGCATCACGTCCGAGACCTGCGGTAATGCCGGAAAGTTCTTCCGCTGCCCCTACCATGCCTGGAGCTTCAGGACCGACGGCTCGCTGCTCGCGATTCCCCTGAAGAAGGGCTACGAGAACACCGGCTTCGAACAGAGCCATGCGGCGAGCGGCATGGCGCCGGTCCGCCATATCAGAAATTACCGCGGCTTCGTGTTCGCCAAGATCAATGACGGCGGGCTCGACTTCGAGGAATTCTTCGGTGAAAGCCTATCGAGCTTCGACAACATGATCGACCGCTCGCCGGTCGGCCAGCTCAAGGTCGCTGGCGGCGTGCTGCGGTACATGCACAATTGCAATTGGAAGATGCTGGTGGAAAACCAGACCGACACCTGCCATCCGATGGTCGCGCATGAGTCCTCCGCCGGGACCGTGGTCGAAGTCTGGAAGAAGGCGCCGCCCGGCACCAAGAAGCCGATGGCGGTCGAGATCATCGCTCCCTTCATGAGCCCCTACGAGTTCTTTGAGAATATGGGCATCCGAATCTGGGACAACGGCCACGGCCACACCGGCGTGCACCACTCGATCCATTCCGACTATTCGGCGGTGCCCGGCTACTTCGACAAGATGAAAGCGGCCTATGGCGAAGAACGCGCCAAGGCGATCCTCGGCGAGAACCGGCACAACACGGTCTATTTCCCCAACATCATGATCAAGGGGCCGATCCAGCTATTGCGGCACTTCAAGCCGATCGCGGCTAACAAGACGCTGGTCGAATCCTGGACGTTCCAGCTCGTCGATGCGCCCGACATGCTGCTCGAGCGCACGCTGATGTACAACCGGCTGATCAATGCGCCGACCTCGATCGTCGGCCATGACGACCTCGAAATGTATGAACGCGCGCAGGAGGGCCTGCACTCGAACGGCAATGAGTGGGTGAACCTCCAGCGCCTCTACAGCCCCGACGAAGCCGGGCAGACCAACGTAGCGGTCAACGGCACCAGCGAGTGGCCGATGCGCCACCAGTTCCGGGCGTGGACCAAGTTCATGACGATGGGGATGTAACATGACATGGTCACTGAGGCTCAAGTGAAGAATGCGATTCCCACCGACCAGGAACTAATCGACTTCGTGGTTCGCGAGGCGCGGCTTATCGATCAGCAACGTTTCGACGAATGGCTCGATCTCTACGCCGACGACGCATTCTACTGGATGCCGCTGGAATGGAATCAAACCGATCCGCGGCTGACATGCTCGCTGATGTATGAGGACAAGCTGTTGCTCTCGATCCGGGTCGAACGGCTCAAGGGCGCGCGGACATTCAGCCAAAAGCCGAAAAGCCGCTGCCATCATGTGCTGCAGACGCCGCAAGTGGATTCGCGCGATCCTGCCGCCAACAACTATGTCACCTGGACCCCGATGCATTACATCGAGACCCGCATGGACGAGCAGACACTCTATGCGGCCTGGGCCACACATCATCTCAGCGTCGAGAACGGCACGCTGAAGATCAAGCTCAAGCGTGTTGACCTGATCAATTGCGATGCTGCCTTCGGCAACATCCAGCTCTTCATGTGAGGGAGGATGAACGTGGTCCACCACACGGCGATCGTGAGCGGCGGCAATACCGGCATTGGCGCTGCGATCGCGCGCGGCCTGCTCGCCGATGGCTATGACGTGATCTCGCTGTCGCGGCGCAAGCCGGACTGGAGCCATCCAAAACTCTCCTCGCGCGAGGTCGACCTGCTCGATGCGACGGCAACGCGCCAGGTGGCGGCCGAAATCGCCGCGAGTTTTGCGATCACCCATGTCGTGCACAATGCCGGCGCTATTCGGTCTAAGCCTCTGGAAGAGGTTGACGACGCGGACGTCGGCGCCTTGGCACAACTCCATTTCGGCGCCGGGATTGCGCTGGCGCAAGCAGCGTTGCCCAACATGAAGAAAGCCCGCTTCGGCCGCATCGTGCTGCTATCCTCCCGCGCCGCGCTCGGCGCCGCCACACGCACGGTCTATTCGGCCACCAAGGCCGGCATCATCGGCATGGCACGAACCTGGGCACTCGAGCTTGCCCCGTTCGGGATCACCGTCAATGTCGTCGCGCCGGGCCCGATCGGCGATACTGAGATGTTCGAGAGCGTGATGTCACCGGAATCCGAACGCGCGAAAAAGCTCGCGCAATCGATTCCGCTCGGCCGTCTCGGCAGATCCACCGACGTCGCCCGCGCGGTCAGTTTCTTCAGTTCACCGGATGCCGACTTCATCACCGGGCAGACACTTTACGTCTGCGGCGGAGCCAGCATCGGGTCGATTTCCATCTAGCTTGGGGTGAGACGCCAGCCATGGACGCCACGGTCAAACGAAAGGCTCGATCCGCCAAGGGCGCGCGCATGCAACCGCTGCACCCGGGCGAGCCGGCGCACGAATCCGACGGCGCGCATCTCGAATTGCGGATCTGGCTGCGGCTGCTTTCCTGTTCCACAAGGATCGAGAAGGCGCTGAACGCACGGCTGCGCAAGGAGTTCAACACTACGCTGGCCCGCTTCGATCTTTTGGCACAGCTCGCGCGCAAGCCGGCAGGCGCGACCATGTCCGAAGTCTCCGAGCTCTTGATGGTCTCGAACGGCGCCATCACCGCGCTCGTGCAGAAACTGGAAGCCGACGGCTTTATCCATCGAGAAGTCGATTCCGAAGACCGCCGCACTTTCCGCCTGCGCCTGTCACAGGAAGGCGCTAAGGAATTCGGCCGGATGGCGCGCCGGCACGAGGAATGGGTGATCGCCCTGATCGGCGAGTTGTCGCCGGTCGCGCAATCGGACCTGCTGCAGCATCTGACTCTGCTCAAGCGCCGCCTCGACAAGCACACTTGACGCGGATGTCGCGCGGCGATCCGCCAAGTGATCTGACAATGTCCCTTGCTCGACCATTGTACGACGCTCCCGCCGATCTCAGGAGCCCAGTATCGCCTTCACTTCGAGATATTCTTCAAATCCGAAGATTCCGAATTCACGCCCATTGCCGGATTGCTTGTAGCCGCCAAACGGCAGGCTGCGGTCGAAAGGAGCACCGTTGAGGTAGACGCGCCCCGCGCGGATGCGGTTGGCGACGGTGCGAGCGCGATCGGCATTCCTGGACTGCACGAAGCCCGCCAAGCCGAACGGCGTATCATTGGCGGTTTCGATCGCCTCCTCCTCGCTATCATAACTCATGATCGACAGCACCGGGCCGAAGATCTCCTCGCGTGCAATCTTCATCTGCGGCGTCACGTCGCCGAAGACGGTCGGGCGAACATAGTATCCGCGGTTGATTTCGGCAGGCCGACCCGTTCCGCCCGCCACCAGCGTCGCCCCCTCATCAACGCCGGACTGAATAAGATCCTGAACTTTCTGAAACTGCGCCTGGCTCACCAGTGGCCCCATCGTCGATGCCGGATCGAGCGGGTCTCCCAGGCGAATACTGTCGACCGCCTCACGCGCCGCCTCGAATGCCGCGTCCCGCTGCGCACGCGGAATCAGCATGCGCGTGGGAGACTGGCAGTTCTGGCCGGCATTGGTGTAACAGGCGTGAACGCCCTGGATCACAGCCGCTTTCAGATCAGCATCGGCGAGGATGATGTTGGCGGACTTGCCGCCCAGCTCCTGCGCGACGCGCTTGACCGTATCCGCCGCAAGCTTGGCCACCCTTACGCCAGCCGCCGTCGATCCGGTGAACGACACCATGTCGACTTCGGGATGGGCGGCGATGGCCTCGCCCACCGTGGGACCGTCGCCGTTGACGAGATTGAAGACGCCCGCCGGCACGCCAGCGGCGTCGACGATCTCCGCGAACAGCATCGCACTGAGCGGCGCGATCTCGCTGGGTTTCAGGACAACCGTGCAGCCGGTTGCGAGCGCGGGTGCGACTTTGGACGCGACCTGGTTCAGCGGCCAATTCCACGGCGTGATCAGTCCACAGACGCCAATTGGTTCGCGGCGGATGATCCCGTTCCCCATCCGCTCCTCGAACTTGTATTGCGCCAGCACGCGCCCGGCTTCCTCGAAATGAAACAGCGCGACGGTCGCCTGACGCTCGGTCGCAAACGTGATCGGCGCGCCCATTTCGAGGGTCATCATCCGCGCCAGTTCCGGCAGGCGCGCTCTAAAACCCTCGATGATCTTCTGAAGCCAGGACAGACGCTCTTCGACGCTGGTTTCGGAATAGGTGGAAAAAGCGCGACGGGCTGCCTTGGCGGCCCGATCCACATCCGGAGGGGAGCCCAGGCTGATCTGCGCGAAGATCTCCTCGGTTGCAGGATTGACGATTCCAAGCGTTGACGGCGCGGTCGGATCTATCCAGGCGCCGTCGATATAGAATTTCAGTTTTTCCATTGTTCTCTTTTTATGATGTGCGCACAGCGGCGGCGTTGCTCCGTCAGAGGTGCCTGCCCTCATCCACCGGCACCACAATTCCCGTCGAACTGGTGAGGTTGGCGATGCAGGCAACTACCGCCCTTGCGACATCGTCAGGTGTGGTGAGGTGAGCCAACGGCAGTTTCTCGGCGAACTTCTGCAACTGTTCACGGGTCCGGCCGGCGACAAAATCCGTATCCACGCCGGCTGGCGAGACGGAGAAGACGCGGATCCGCGGCGCAAGCACTTTCGCGAGCGCGATCGTCAGCGCGTCGACACCCGCCTTTGCAGCCAGATAGGCCAGGCTGCTGCCCAGGCCCGTGCGAGCCGCGATGGACGAAATGTTCACGATCGCTGACCCGCTGCCGCGCTCCAGCAAGGGACGAAAGGCGCGAACCATGGCGAATGGCCCCCGCAGATTGAGCGTAACGGTCCGGTCGAAGATATCGTCCGTCAACGCTTCCAGATCGGCGGCGGGCACGGGCGTCGTGGCGCCTCCACAATTAACCAGCGCATCGAGCCGCCCGTACTGCTTGTCCACGGCCGCCGCGGCCTCGGAGATGGAAGTCGGATCGTCGATCGCGATCCGCATGGCGGCGTGCCGGCTGCCTTGCAGCCCATCGATCACCTCGTCGGCCAGTGAACGGCGGCTGTTGTAGCCGAGCACGACAGTAGAACCCATGGCGGCAAGGCGCGCCGCCGTTGCCTTGCCGATACCGCTGTTGCCGCCGGTGACGAGGACAACGTTCGGGATCGACAGCGCGGGAATTTCAATAGCGGTCATCTATGGCGATCTCGCTTTACTGCATCGCGATCTTTGCCGCCTCGATCACGGGCCGCCATTTGTCGCGTTCAGCATCGATAAACGCCCTGAGGTCTTGCGGTGCGCCTCCGACGCCCTGCAGCGAATTTTGTTCGAGGATGGTCTTGCCCTTGTCGCTCTTCAGGAAGGCATTCACTGCCGTATTGACCTTCATCACGATCTCAGGCGGTGTACCGGTTGGAGCCACGATCGCGTACCATGCGGTCGCCTCAAATCCCTTGAATCCCGCTTCCTGCACAGTCGGGACATCGGGCAGTTGCGCCACGCGCTGCCTCGTCGTCACTGCAAGCGCGCGGATCTTGCGCTCGGCCACCAGCGGCAGATAGGTCGGCATGAAATCCATGGCGACATTGACTTGTCCGCCCAGCAGGTCCGTGATCAGCGGCGCGGAGCCGCGATAAGGTACATGTGTCATCTCGACGCCGGCAAACTGCTGGATCAGCGCCGAGGTAATGTGTCCGAGCGTGCCGTTGCCGGGATGGCCGACATTGACCTTGCCCGGATTCTGTTTGGCATAGGCGATCAGGTCGGGAAGCGTCTTCGCAGGAAAGTCTGGCGTCGCCGTGATGATCATTGGAGATTTGGCGACGAGCACAACCGGCGTGAAATCTCGCTCGGAGTCGTAAGCCAGGCCCTTGTACATGAACTTGTTGAGCGCGATCGGCGCTGGCGTCCCGAACAGCCAAGTATAGCCATCTGCAGCCGCTTTGGCGACAGCCGCCCCGCCGAGATTGCCGCCCGCTCCCGCACGGTTTTCGACGATGAACTGCTTGCCGAACTCTTCGCTCAGCGTATGGGCAACGGCGCGCGCCAACGTGTCAACAGCGGCGCCAGCCGGGAACGGTACGATCATGGTGACCGGCCGGCTCGGCCACTCCTGCGCGGCAGCGGGCCGACATGGCGCAATGGCAAGTGCAAGGCCTATGAGGCCGAAAGAGAACAGGCGCATGTTTCCTCCCGAGCTGTGCGCAGGTCCTGCATGGGCACCAGCGCTTATTCTTCGGCAAACTTGTCGAGGCCCTTGCGGCCCAGCCATTTGGACAGTTCGTCCGCAACGGCTTCATTGTTGAGATCGGCAAAGGCAATGTGCGTGTTGCCGCGCAGACCCGCATCGGGAAGCAGCAGGACCTCGCAATCTCCGCCGTGACGATTGACGGTATCGCAGAAGGTCCGTGCCACCTTGACCGAGGCGGCCCAGATCGGACGCGTCTCGGTGTAGTCGCCGAATACCACCTGGATCGGAAACTTGGTCAGCTTCTTGAACTCGACGAGCGGCACGGAATTGGGACCGTACGGCGCATCCGGCTTCGGCTCGGGCCCCTCGCCCACCGGGAAGACGAAGCCGGGCGTTTCGTAGGCGACGATGCCCTTCATGTTGTCGCTCTTTGCCTTGAGTGCCGACAACAGCGCGCGCCAGCCGCCCGCGGAATTGGTGACGGCAATCACGGGACCGATCTTGTCGATGGCCTGGCCGCCGGCCTCCGCCTGCAACAGTGCGTTCTCGAGCGAATCGAACTCGTCGTAACGGGCGCGCGTTGCCTGATTCCAGGCTTCCTTGTCGGCCGTCGGAAACTGCAGGCCCGGATGCCAATTGAGATAGGTCAGGCCGAAACGCCAGGCGGCAAAATTGCGCTGATCGAAATAATCCGGCGTATAGGTGATCGGCTCGCAACTCCAGTTCGCGCGGCCGACGCGCGGGCCGTCCCACAGGTAAACAGGATAGCCCTTGCGCAGGAAAATGCTCTTGTAACCTTCGCCGCCGTCCCAGCGGTTCTCCCACACCTTGGTGCTGGAGCTGTGCCACATGATCAGGCCGACGCTGCGCCTTTTCGCGGGGATGAAGTATTCGACGTAACCATGGTCGCAGGAGAGCGTCTGGCTGGGATCGCCGGGCTTGGCAACGACCTTGCCGCCCACTTCATACGCACCCGTCGATTCCAGGATGATCGGCGGCTTCGACGGCTGGCGCTGCTCTTCCGCGACTACAGTGTGGCTTGCTCCCATGAACAGCAATGCCGCCACGAATGGCATGGCTCGCGCTACGATGCGGTTCACCAGCGCGTCACCATCGCGATCTACCCGTTTCATGCTGACTTCCTCCCCTTAAGCGCACGCCGCTTCTCGCGGTCTTTGCGCTTGTCCCGCTAAGCGGCGTCTTGCGCGGTCGACTGCATCACCGGAAGGTTCAGAAACCGTGCCGCGTTGCCGCTGATGAGTTTCCTGATCGCAGGCCGCGGCATCTGCAGATCGAGCAGGATCTGGGTAATGCTGCGGAAGCCGTCGACCGGACGTTGCGAACCCTGCAGCCCGAGATCGGACGACAGAATCGTGTTGTCGACGCCGGCCACTTCGATCAGGTGCGCGAGATCATCCGCGCTGTACTTTAAGGATTTGCCTTCGATGAACATGCAGATCGAATGCTCCATCTTGACGCCGCGCGCGACGAGCTGGCGGATATCGGTGTCATTGCAGCCGACGATATAGGTCGGATGGTTGACCATCATCTTCTTGACGCCGCGTCGCGCCGCCTCATCGAACAGGACGTGCAATTCGCTGGCCGGCAGGTGACCACCGGCCAGGATAATGTCCGCCTCGGCAATGAGATCGATGACCTTCCTGGTGTCGTCCGTGAGTTTTCCATTGGCGTCGAGCGCGGAAAGCGGGATCGGTTCGAGCATTTTTTGCGAGGTCTTCGGAAACGTCGAGTTTCCAGCCGCCATCGCCTTGATATGGTTTGCCGCCGACAGCGTCGGCATCCAGACGATCTTGCCGCCGAGCTTGATCGTATGGTCGACTGCATGCGGATTGATACCGCCCGAGGCATTGTTCAGAACGATGCCGGAGAACAGCTTCACATTGGTTTCGGGAAACAGCTTCTCCAGCAGGATGGCGTGCGCCATGCCGGCATAAAAATGATCCTTGTAGAGAACGGCACGGAACTTTGCTTCCGCCGCATCGAGCAGCTCCTCGTGATGATCGAGGATGCGCGGCATGGCCGCCGGGCCGCTATGGCAGTGCAGGTCGATCGCGCCGACCAGAAGTTCGGCGACTTCCGCCGCCCGCGACAGCGGCGGCAGCGGCACGGTGTTCGGGTAGGACACTTGCTTATCGGCCATGGTCAGGCCCTTTTCAGATGGAGATGTGTCAGGCCGCGGATTGTCCGGCGACGGTTTGCGCGGGCATCGGATAATCGTCCTCGTTCAACACCCAGCCCGGCTTGGCCGAGAAATCCAGGCGCGGCGGGCAGAAGATGTCGACGAGAACGTTGAGCTTGGGATCGACGGCTTGCGATGTGTGAATGGCCGGCGGTGGAATCACGGCAATGGAAGGCGATCCGCAGCGTTCATGATCGTCGTCGCGCCACTGGGCCATGTCGGTCGTCCACGGCCAGCGCAGGTGGTGAACAAAGGTGCCGGCCAGCGCCAGCGAGCATTGCTCGAAATCGTCATGGTGGTGCGGCGACATCTTGCTCGGGTCGCGCGGGCCGTTTCGCGGCTCGAGGAAATTCACCATGAAGGTCGAGCAGCGGAAGATCCGCCCGAACCGGCCCGGCGTCGCCGTGACGTCGAGACTGTAGGTCCGGATCTTCGCGCCGGCAGCAGCCTGCGGCCACGGCTCGAACGGCGGCAGATTGGGATGTGGCGTCGCGTAGGACGCGGCGTTCGAGCAGAGTTTTGCGAGATCTTCCGATCGCGTCGTCACCATGCGCACCACCTTGGCGGCACCCAGCAGCGTGACGGAGCTTGCACCCGCCGGCACGAAACTGATGGAGTGACCGGGGACGACCTCACGCTCATTGCCCCAGACGATCTCGGCGCCGGCGCCGGGATCCGGAAGCAGCACGACATATTCGTCGGGCTGGTTGGTCCGGCTCAGCACCGCGCCCTTGTCGGCCTCGCTATAGGCAATGATGAAGTTCTGGCCGCGGGCGTACCAGGTGCGCGCGCCGTTCTGGTTTTCGGCCGGCGGCGTTTCGTAGAACTTGGCATACTCGGCGCCTGCAAAGTGGGTAGCTGCCGGCTTTGTGCCGACAGGCGTGGCGGCGAGCGCAGCGCGCGGATCAGTGCTGTGATACATGTGAGCCATCCGTGGTTCGAACGAGTGTTCTGAAATCGGTGAGCGTTTGCGCCGCGGCCCGGCGCATCAGCCCCTGATCCGACGAGATGATGAAGGCGCTGGCCCCGAGCTCGGAGAAATCCTTGGCTTCCGCAGAAGTGGCGACCATCACGCAGACCGGCTTGGCGACTTTCTTTGCCGCTGCAATGATCCTGATCACCGCGTCCTTGACGGACGCATCGGCCGACGATTTGGCGCCGAGGGCGACCGTGAGATCGCCGCGGCCGATGAAGAACCCGTGGATTCCGTCGACCGCGGCGATGGCGTCGATGTGGTCCAGCGCTTCCGGGTCCTCGATCATCGCAATTGCGCAAACCGATTCATCCTGTTCATCGACGAGAGACCACATCGGCGTGCCGCCATAGGCGCCGGCGCGGGACGAACCGGAATAGCCGCGCCGTCCACCGCGATAGCGGGCGGCAGCCGCAATTGCGCGTGCCTTCTCGACTGTCGCGACATGCGGCACCAGCACACCGGCTGCGCCGCAATCCAGGCAGGACAGGATCTTGGCCAGGTCATCCGACGATACCCGCACGATGCCGGCGAGGTTGCTGGCGCGCGCGGCCAGCAGCATGACATCGGTCATCGCGCGATCGATCGGCGCGTGCTCCTCGTCGATGACGACGAAATCGTAGCCGAGCGCGCCGAATATCTCGGTCGCATGCGTGGTCGGCGTTTTGATGAACGAGCCAACGACTACCTGCCGCGCTACGAGCCGGCGGCGGAATGACGAAAAATGCGGCCTGACGACGTCTCCGGACACGGTTGCTCCTCCCTGCCATCTTCACAGGCTGCCTTCGGAAGACGGGCCGGTGTGGCACTTGACGAAAACCATTGCAGGGACGACGCCGGTCGGCCATAGCTATTCCGTCGCGTTCCACCTGGTGGAATTTCAGGATGCCGCTCAAGTCCGACACTGTCGAAGCCGCCTCGCGCACGCTCCTCTTGCTGGAGGAGCTCAACCGCCACCGCGTCACCTCGATCGATCGCCTGCACAGGGCGACGGGGCTGCCTAAATCGACTGTGGTGCGGTTGATGAAGTCGCTATGCGCGCTGGGCTATGCCGCCAACGACCGGCGGCAGGGCGGCTACGCGGTCGCCTCGCGGGTCAAGTCGCTGAGCAACGGCTTTCACGGCGATCCGCTGGTGGTGGAAGCTGCGCGCCCGTGGGCGCTCGCCTTCACCCGGCAATATCACTGGCCGATCGCCATCGCCGTCCTCGACCGGAGTTCAGTCGTGGTCCGCTTCAGCACCATTCCCGACAGCCCGGTCTCTCCCTTTCACGGTACGCTCAACATGCAACTCAGCCTGCTCGGGCGGGCGCTGGGGCGCGCCTATCTGGCGTTCTGTCCGGTCAGCGAGCGATCGATGCTGCTCGACATGCTGGCCCGCTCGCAGGAGACCGAAGACAAGCTCGCCACCGAACGAAAGCGGGCATTGGCTTTGCTGGCCACGATCCGCAAGCAAGGTTTTGCCGAACGCGACCCGATGGTCGAACCGCGCTCGTCGAACACGATCGCGCTTCCCGTCATCGTCAACGGCCGCGTTCTCGCCACTGTCGGCATGACCTATTTCACCTCAGCGCTCGACCGCGCAGACGTCGTCGGGCGCTACGTGCCGCTGGTGAAAGCGCTGGCGGACAATATTGCCGCAAGTGTCTCGTCGTTGCAGGAGTAGAGGCTAGGGAGATGAGCCGTCAGAGCGCTGCGGCGAGCACAATGATGAGCACCCTGTGTACTCGCGATGGAGCAGTGACATCCCTAACGCTTGACAGAGGGACTGCTACCTATTTAGTAGCGAGAATGCCTATGAGCCAAACACCAAAACCCGGGAGACCTGTCCGAGGCTCGCGGACAGGCGTCCCTGTCATGGCGCTCCTGGACCTGTTGGGGCGACGCTGGACACTGGGAGTCCTGTGGAATCTCAGCAATGGCGGACCCTGCACATTCCGCGAACTGCAAGAACGTTGCGAATCGATCTCGCCTACGGTTCTGAATTCGCGCCTGAAAGAACTGCGTGAAGCAGGCTTGGTCGAGCACTCGCACGAGGGTTATCGCGCTACACCGACCGGACATGAACTTTATGCCCTTCTTGTTCCTCTTGGTGTTTGGGCGAAGAGGTGGGCAGCGAAGTTACCGGCGTAAGTTACGATAGGGCGAAATGAAAGCGCTGCTCTATCCGACGAGATGCATGCGGCCCCGTCGGATCAAGCGGTCCGGTACTGCTCGATTGGGCTCAGATCCGGCTCGATTCCCAATCCCGGCTCCTCGCCCAGGGTTACGGTTCCGTTCGTCACGTTGATGAGCGGTCCGCAAAGTCGGTCGCGCAGCACATTGTCGTTTGAATCGACTTCCAGCAGACCATCGCCGCCGATCCCGGCAAGCAGATGCGCCGATGCGAGCAAGCCAATTCCGCCGCCGAGATAGTGCGGGCAGAAGGTCTTGCCCGACGCCAGGATGTCGCGCGCGATATCTGCGCACATGGTCAGGCCACCCCATTTGGCGATGTCGGGCTGCACGACGCGCAACACGTTGTCACTGAGCGCTCGCTCAAACCCCGCGCGGCTCGCGATGTTCTCTCCGGCCGCCAGCGGGATGCCGACGTTTTCACGCAACTCCTGCCATTCCCGCCACGGCCGATCGGCTCGGATCGGCTCTTCCAGCCAAGCTAGATCGAACTCGCGCAGATGCGGCGCAATCTCCAGCGCACGGGCCAACGACCAGCCCTGATTGGCATCCGCTGCGAGCATGCCGTCGCCCACCAGATCGCGTAGCGACGCCAGATTGGCGCGATCTGTCGCCAGTTCGAAGCCGATCTTCAGTTTCAGTGCGCGATGCCCACGCTTAATTGCCGATTCCGCCACTTGCCGCGAGCCGGTCGGATTAATTCCGCTGGCGTAGACCCTTATCGTCTTGCCATTGCCACCAAGCAACCGCCACAGTGGCAGCTTCCGCCGCCGCGCGAACAGATCCCAAATTGCAAGATCAATTCCGGCTATCGCCTGCGCGAACGGACCGGGCTCGCCGGATTGCAGCGCCAGCACGGCGGTGCCCTGTGTCAGGTCCTCGAAGATTTCCTGGGGAGCGCTGACTGTGCGCCCGCATGTCGCGGGCGCCAGCACCTCGTTCACGAGTCGCGCTCGATGTTCGGCTCCGACCGATGGAAAGTTTGACCAAATCTCGCCCCAGCCGGCATTGCCGTCAGTGTCTTCCACACGAACGAATACTGCCGGCCTGTCAAGCATCTTGCCGAAGGAGGTAACAACCGGCGTCGACAATGGGTAACGATAGCAGAAGGCCTGCACGCTACGGACGGTGAATGGTTGCGACGTCATGTCAGGACTCGAAAATCAATACGCTCTCGCGAAGTCACCTTCCTGCCTGATTTCGCTGAAGCCGGGAAAGCGCGCTGTCCAGGCCTTTGCTTTGGCCTTGGTCAGCGTGTTGAGCCGTTCGAGCACACCGACACCGTCCTTGCGAAGGCTGGCGGCGACTGCGGCGCGATCAGGGAAATGGCTGCGCACGGCATCCAGCCAAATCGTGCGGCCGGCCAAAAAGCCACCGGCGCCGGCGGCGTAAGCGAAGTCCAGCACGCGCTCGAATTTTTCCGGTGCCGCACCGCCTGACAGCAGCACCCAGGGGATGTTGCGTTGGCGACAGATGTCGCCGATTGCATCGAACTCCTTCTGCGCAGCTTTGGACGCAGCGCTTCCATCGCGCGGCGGTAGGCTGTTGGCCGCAAGCGGACTTTCGAGCTTCAGCAGATCGACGCCGTATTCGGGCTTCGCAAACTCCCGCACGCTATCGATGACAAGCCTCGGCAACTTGCCCGGCGATTCCACATAGTCGGCGGTGTGGTTGGCGCTCCCAAGGAAGGGGTATACCAGCAGCTCGAGCACATAAGGAATGTCGTGATGGGCGCAGTCCTCGCCGACCGACCGCACGAATCGCTTCTGATGTTCGTTGACGGCAGGATCGGCATCTGGCCGGTACCAGGCGAGTACCTTCACGGCATCGCCGCCGATCGCGCGGATCTTCTCCACGCTCCAATCGGTGATGGCCCGCGACTTGCGGCCACCTGGAGTTTCCTCGACGCGATGCTCCTCGAGCGTCATGATGAGGCCGCAGCGGGCCGGCAAGAGGTCGATGGCCGCGGGCACCGCAAAATTCGGATCAAACAGCATCGAGCTGCAGTGTGGCGCCAGCGCCTCCACCAGAAGCCGCTTGGCCGCAGTTACATCGGCATACTCGACCTTGTCCCTGGTGATGCCTTTCGCCTGGGCGATGGCATCAAACAGCGGCGGCCGCTGGTCGAGCGCGACCATGCGAAAGTGCCCTTCCGCATCGGCCAGACGCGCAAGCCCGCGGTTCTTTCCAATTGTTCTCATTGGTTCGTCCTCATGAATGCAAGACAACTTTCGATCGAGGGAATTCCGGCGCGTCCGCCTGAATGCTCACATTTCAACGCCGCCGCGGCGGCAGCGAACTCCATCGCGTCGCGCACGGCGAGACCCATACCGACCGCAAAGGCATAGGCGCCGTGAAAGACGTCGCCGGCACCTGTCGTGTCCACGACCCTGACGCGGAATGCGGCCTGCTTTTGCAAGGTCCCGTTTTCGTACCAACTCACCCCTTCATGTCCGCGGGTGACCGCGACGATGCGGCAATTGAAGCGCGCAATTTTGGCCAGCGCCGCGCCGTCGGCCGACCCCATGAAGGCTGCCAGCGCGGGTTCGGAGAATACCGCGTGATCGGTGAGCGGAAGCAGGCGCTCGAATGTGGTGGCTTCGGCGACATCGCCGTCGAGGATAGTCGGAATCCCCAGCGCACGCGCCTTGCCGAACAGCGCAACAGCTCCCTCCGGCCAGCGCGGATCAGCAAGCACGGCGGAAGCGCCTGCAACGGCATCGAGCGGTAGCCAATCGGCTCGCTTGGGATACGACCCTCGAAAATTCACGATCTGCCGTTCACCGGACTTGTCGACGATCACGCCAGAGACCGAGGAGCGGCCTTCGGGAAACAACTTGAAATTCGCAACATCGATGCCTTCGGCTGATAGCGCTGAGCGCATCTCATGCCCGGCGGCGTCATCGCCGCCACGGCCCCAGAAAGCAGCGGCCCCGCCGAGGCGCGCGATGGCGACCGCAGCGTTTGCGGCCATGCCACCGCCCAGTGTGGAATAGTCGAGACTCCTGATCTTTTCGCTTTCGCCTGAAAATCTTTGGTCGACGCGCCAGATCTGATCGAGTGCCGAGAGGCCGAGGCAGATCACACGCGCGCGCTTTGCTTTTGAGGCCATGTCGGCCAACCTTGTCCGCGTCGCGGGATTGGCGTGGTCGTTCACCGCAGCACCTGGCCATTGCTGCCGTCGAACAGATGCGCCCTGCCCGGCTGCGGACGCAGGTTAAGACGATCGCCGACCTTCGGCCGCAGCGCGGGATCGACCCGCGCGATCGCCGATGCGCCGGCCAGATCGAAATGAATCAGCGTGTCCGAGCCCAGCGGCTCGACCAGCCTCACCGTCACCGCCACGGCTCCGGCAGCATCCGCCGTCACCGAAAAATGCTCGGGACGGATTCCGAATACACCATGGCCGGCCTTGCGCAACAGATCACGGCTGTTCACGTCGAGCGGCGCGTCAGCGCCATCCTGCGAAAAGACGATCTGCTCTCCGCGTAATTCGACCGGAAAGAAATTCATCGCTGGCGAACCAATGAAACCCGCGACGAACTGATTGGACGGCCGCTCATAGACCGCTTCCGGCGTGTCATATTGCTGAACCGTGCCGCTCTGCATCACCACGATGCGGTCAGCCATGGTCATGGCTTCGATCTGGTCGTGCGTGACGAAGACCATCGTGGTCTTGAGCTGTTGCGACAGCGCCTTGATTTCGGCGCGCACCTGCCCGCGTAATTTAGCGTCGAGATTGGATAGCGGCTCGTCGAACAGAAAGGCCTTTGGATTGCGTACGATCGCGCGCCCCATCGCCACACGTTGCCGCTGGCCGCCAGACAATTCCTTCGGCTTGCGGCCGAGATAGGGTTCGATGTGCAGCAACGCCGCGGCGCGCTTGACCCGCGCATCGATCTCGGCCTTCGGCGTACCGCGCAGCTCGAGCGCAAAGGACATGTTCTCGTAGACCCGCATGTGCGGATAGAGCGCGTAATCCTGGAACACCATGGCGATATCGCGCTGGGCCGCGGGAACGCCGTTGACGCGATTGTCGCCGATATAGAGCTCGCCGGAGCTGATCGGTTCAAGACCGGCGATGATCCGCAGCAAGGTCGACTTGCCGCATCCGGACGGACCGACGAAAACGACAAACTCGTGGTCCGCAATCTCGAGATTGAGATCGGGAATGACGGTAAAGCTGCCGTAACGCTTGACGAGATTGCGGATCGAGATCGAGGCCATGACCGCTAGCCCAGCGCCAGTACGGGCTTGATCAATTCGCCCTGGGCGAATCGCGCAAAATTCTCCGGCAGTGCCGAGAGCCCGAATTCGCCGTCGACCAGGACTCGATATTCCTCCTTGTATTGGCGCAGCAAGGCCACGTTGGACTCGAAATCGCTGATCGGGAAGTAGAACGTGCGGATCATGTAGAAATCCTTGCGCCGGAACACCTTACCTTCCTCGATCGTCCAGGGCGCGGCGTTCTCACCGACCAGCACCAGTGCTCCGCGCGGCAACACGAGCTCGATGCCGAGGTTACGGGCCGCGTGCGCGCCCGAACATTCCATGATCAGCGCGAAGCGCCTCGACGTATCACCGACCGGGTGCGCCTTTGCGCCGAAGGAATGCGCGATCTCGAGGCGCGCCGCATTGGGATCGGCGACATGAATGTCGCGATAACCGAGACTGCGGAGCGCCAGCACCACGCCGAGCCCAACCGGCCCGGCGCCCATCACCAGAACCGGCCCCGCCTCTTGCGGCGGCACAATACGGCTGACGAAACGCACGGCATGACCTGACGTGCCGATCACGTCGAGCAGAAGCGGCGCCAGACTGTCTTCGATGTCGTCAGGTACCGGCAGCAGGCAATTTTCCGGGACCGGCACGTATTCGGCATAACCGCCCGGTCTGTTCCAGCCGATCAGGCTCGATATCTCCAGGCACATCTGCGTATCGCCGCGTTGGCAAGCCGCACAGCGGTCGCAATGCAGCGGGATATAGACGGCGCAACGTTTGCCGTGCATGGGATGGTCGGGCTGCTCGACCACGCCGAAGATCTCATGGCCCGCGGTAAAGTCGGCGCCCTTGTGCCAGAGCTTGAAATCGGAGCCGCACAGCGCGGTTCGCGAGACTCGCACCAGCACCTCGCCGATCGCCACCTCCGGCATTGCGATGCGCTCGATGGTGATGCGGTCGCCGCCGTGGAACACGGCAGCCTGCATGATCGAATTCGGTAGCGGAACGGCGTTCATGCAATCCCTAGCCTTTCACTGCGCCAAGCGTCAGTCCGGATACCAGCCAGCGCTGAACCAGGGCGGCCAGAATCAGCGGCGGTAGCGCGATCAGCGTTGCGGCGGCCATCAACGCGCCCCATTGCGTCGATCCCTCGCCGATGAAATTGAATGCGGCTGCAATCAGCGTCTTGCTGTCGCCGTTCGAGAGCACCAGAGCAAACAGGAAGTAGTTCCAGGAAAACACGAAGGCCAGTATGGATGCCACCGCGACGCCGGAGGCGACCAGCGGCAGCGCGATCCGCCAGAGGATGCGCGTGACGCTGCAACCATCGACCTGTGCTGCCTCAAAGACGCTGCGCGGGATGCCGTCGAACGACGGCAACAGCACCCATATGACGATCGGAAGCGTGATGACGGCATGGCTCAGGATGAGCGCGGTGTAGGAGCCGATCATGCCGACCTGGCGGAACATCACGTACCACGGCAGCAGGAACAGCGTTCCGGGCGCCATACGCGCCGCCAGCGTCAGTATCGCCGGCCATGAAATGCGCGTCCACGATACGGCAAACGCCGCGGGAATTCCGAACAACAGGCCAAGGGCGGTTGAACCGATTGTGACGATCAGGCTGTTGATCGCGTAGCTCAGGAAGGGCGTCGTTTCCGCAAGTTGCGCATAGTTCTCGAGCGTCGGCGCGAACATCAGGGTCGGCGGATAGGCCGTCACCTCGAATGACGGCTTCAGCGAGGACAGCACCATCCAGAGGGTCGGCGTCAGCACGATGATGCCGGCGACCACGAGCTGAAGCAGGTTGAGGCGGCGGATCCAGGCATCGGTGATCGGTGCGTCGGTCATGGCTTCACCTCACCAGGCCACTGCGCCACGCAGGCGGTTGAATGCCAGCACCGCGCCGAACACGATCGCGGTCAACGTCAACATCAGCGCGCTCGCATAGCCGATGTTGAAGAACTCGAAGCCAACCCGGAAGCCGTAGATGTTGAGCGTGTTCGACGCGTTGCCGGGGCCCCCTTGGGTCGTGATGTAGATGATGTCGAAGAAGCGCAGCAGATCGACGCTGCGCAGAATCGTTGCTGTGACGATCGTCGGCAACAGCAGCGGCAACGTGATGCGCTGGAACGTCTTGAACGCCGAGGCACCATCGATTTGCGCCGCCTCGTAAACGCTCGGCGGCAGCGACTGCAGACCGCCGAGCACGATCAGCGCGACATAGGGCGTCCATTGCCACGTGTCGATCAGCGCAACCGTCGGGATCACCCAGACCGGCGATGCCAGCCACTCCGACGGCGGCAACCCTAGGGATTGCAGGATGTAGTTGGCGGCGCCGAGCGACGGATCGAGGATGACCAGCCACATCATGCCGGCGACCACCGGCGGCATCATGAATGGCGAGATGAAGAGCGAGCGTACGATGCCCGGAAGGCGTTTGGCGTGAAAAAGAACCAGCGCCAGCCAGACACCGAACACGAGTTGCAGTACCAGCGAGAGGACATAGAGCGCAATTGTCACCCATAGTCCGTGCCAGAATTCGGTATCGGCGAGCAGCCTTGAATAGTTCGCTAGCCCAACAAACGACTGCTTGCCGGTGGAGGAAAAGCTGTGCAGCCCGAGCCAGACCGTATAGACGACCGGGAACGCAATCATCGCGACGGTGAAGATCACCGCCGGCGCCGAAAGTGCGGCCAGCTCTAACCTCTGCCGATCTTCAGTAAATTTAGCGGCAGCCTCGGACATGCCTGCATGTTTCCCGGATTAAATCTGGAACGGAAAGGCCTCGACCGCGGCAATGCCGTCGACGCCTCATGTGCTACTTCTGCGCGATCAGGGCATCGAGCGCCTTGTCGGCGTCGGCACAGGCCTGATCGACGGTCTTTTGCTTCAGAATCAAGTCCTGCACGGCCTGACCGATGAATTCGCGCGACTCTGGATTGGCGACGATGGGATAGCCGACCTCAGACGAGCCTTTCGCAGCCAGGACATCGAGGGCGGCCTGCCACTGCTTGCGAACCGGCTCTTCCTCAATCCACTTGCGATAGGCGGGATCGTTGGCAACTGCAGAGCGCGGCGGCGCAATCCCCTGCAGCGCCATGCGCTTTTGGATTTCCGGGCTCGTTGCCCATTGTACGAAATACCAGGCAGCCTCGAGCTGCTTGCTGTGGGCGGAGACGGCCATGCCCCAGCCGATCGCTGTCGGCACCTGGCCCGCATCACCGGCCGGGAACGGAACAAGCGCAGTGTCCTTCAGCCGCTCACCGCCGTCCATCACGGTGCGCAGCTCGTTCGAGGATTCGAATGACATCGCCGCGCGGCCGCTGCGATAGAGCGCCGAGATCTGCTGGAAGCTGTAGTTGACGACGCCGGGCGGTCCGTAATCCCTGAGCAGGCCGCTGTAGGTCTCGAGGGCTTCCTTGCCCTTGGCCGAGCAAAGGTTGGATTTGCCGTTGGCGATGTAGTTGCCGCCGATGTTGTGCAGCATGTTGCTGAAGGTATAGGCGATCGCAGGCTTCAGGCCGCGCGAGACGAATGGCGTGATATTGGCGTCGCACGCCTTCAGCTTCTTCGCCGCCGGCTCGATGTCCTTGATGGTCGCGGGCGGTTCGACGCCGCACTTCTTCAGAATGTCAGTCCGATAATAGAGGATCGGCCCTTCGATATTCATCGGCATGCTGGTGAGCTTGCCGTCGAAGGTCCCCGCCTTCAATAGAGCCTGGCTGAGGCCTGCATAGTCGTAGTCGCCGGCAACCGCGCCCTTGGTCATGGGCGTCAGATCGGCATACCAGCCGGCAGCAGCGAATTGTGGGCCCTCGCGCGACGGCAAGGACATGAACACGTCGACCTCGTCGCTGCGTGCGTTCATCACGGTCACCAGGCGCTGGCGCATCTGCTGCTCCTGGTAGGCGTCGACCTTCAGCGTGATGCCAGTGAGCTTCTCGAAGTCGGCCTTGTGCGTCAGCAGCGCCTGCGCCACCGGATTGTTGTTGGCAAGGAAGGTAACGGTCTTGCCCTGGAATTTCTTCCAGTCGAAATCAGCGGCGCACGCCACCGAGGCACCATTACCGGCCGCGACAAGAGCAAGCGCAAGGCGCGCCGCAAAGGCTTTGGCTTTCATCGATCTCCTCCCTGATGGGGCCTGACGCCCTCGTTTCCGGCTCAACCGGATTTCTTGAAAACGGTTACATACTAGGTCGAGGAAATCGGCTGTCAAGTTTGCGCAAGATGCAACTTCTGAGGCAAATATCGATGGACTTTCCATCTACTATCCGCCATCCTTGCATTTGTAACGTTACATTCTGCCGACCCGACGTGGTGATGGAAAGATCCGCAAAGCAGGGAATTCGCGCGGTGGCGGCCGAGGCCGGCGTATCGACCGCCTCGGTATCTCGCGCCCTCAACAACCCGGAGTCGGTAAGCGCGCCGCTGCGGGCGCGGATCGCGCGCGCCGTCGAGACGGTCGGCTATATTCCGCACGCACCGGCACGCGAGTTGTCGTCGCGCCGGTCGCGCACGCTCGGCGCGATCGTCCCGACTATCGACAACACCATGTTCGCGCGCGGCATCGCCTCCCTGCAGAAATATCTCTCTTCCGTCGGCTACATGCTGTTCCTGACCACGAGCGGTTACGACCTCGACGCTGAACTGGAGCAGGCGCGCAACCTCGTCAGCCGCGGCGTCGACGGCCTCGTGCTGCGCGGCGACTGCCATCACGACGGCTTGCGCAAGATGCTTGCCGACTATTCCGTGCCCTTCATCAATGTCGGCATCTATCGTCCCGACCGGCCCTATCCCTGTGTCGGCACGGACAATCAAGCCGCCGCACACCGTGCGGCCTTGCATGTGATCGAACTCGGCCATCGGCGAATCGGAATCGTCTCCGCACTTCAGCGCAACAACGATCGGGCGAGCGCCCGCGTCGCCGGCTTTCGCCGTGCGATGGCCGAACACGGCATCAAGATGCCCCCGCAATGGCATGTCGAGGTGCCCTATACGCTGGACGATGCGCGCGAAGCCGCCCGCTACCTGCTTGGCCTCAAGGACCGGCCGACGGCGGTAGTCTGCGGCAATGACGTTATCGCCTATGGCGTGCTGCTGGAGGCCGAACGCAGCGGATTTTCGGTGCCTGACGATCTGTCGGTGGTCGGCTTCGACGATCTCGACTGGAGCCGGCATTTGCGCCCCAGCCTCACGACCATCCATGTACCGACCGGAGATACCTGGCAGCGCGCCGGCGAGTATCTCGTGCGTCACCTGGCGGGCGAGCAGACCATCATGCATCACGAAGTCGACTATTCGCTGATCGTCCGGGAGTCCACCGCATCGCCGACGCGATCATCCAAATAGCAAGGAACAATCCCAAGGAACAATCCGATGAACGCACCCTTCGCGCTGGCTCCGGGATTCCACGCCGTGGTGATCGGCGGCGCGGGCGACATCGGCGCTGCCATTGCCAATCTGTTCTGCGATCTCGGCGCGACGGTAACCGCCACCGGCGTCGACGAGGCCGATATCGCGCGTACCGTGCTGCGGCCCCGGCCGGAATTGCAGTTGGCGCCCCTCGATATCACCAATGACGAAGCCGTCGCATCGTTTGCAGGCCGACAGACACGCGTCGATGCGCTGGTCAACTGTGCCGGCATATTGGCGCGCGACAAGGAATTCGAAATCGAGACCTTTACAAGGGTGCTCGATGTCAACCTCGTCGGCACGTTCCGCACCTGCATGGCCTTTCGAGCCGCGCTTGCCGGCGCCAAAGGCTCGATCGTGAACATCGCATCGATGAACGCAACGCTCGCGCTGCCGCGCATTCCCGCCTACTGCGCCAGCAAGGGCGGCGTTGTCATGCTGACCAAGGCGCTGGCACTGGCCTGGGCGGAAGAAGGCATCCGCGTCAACGCGGTCGCGCCGGGCTACGTCGAGACGGCGATCAATGCAGCAGGCCGATCCGATCGCGCGCACTACCAGCGCATTGCCGATCGTACCGCCTTCAAAAGGTGGGGACAGCCGGAGGACATCGCCGGCGCGGTTGCATTTCTCTGCATGCCGGCGTCGCAATATGCGACCGGCACGGTTGTCGCCGTTGATGGCGGATTTCTCGCGGGCTGAGGGGCGATAGAAGAAAACCCTAGCCGGGGGCTACAGCGGAAAACGAGCTTCCACGCCGCTGCCACAAAAGGCATTCCTCTACCCTTGCTTCCGCGCAGCTATTGGCGACATTAGCCTTAGCGAAACGGAAGCTACCATGAGCCAGCCCGCATTCGATCCCTTTGGAGAGCCGGTCCCGGCGGTCGATCATTCGACTGCGCCGGTCGGCGCGTCCAAATGGCTGAAGTCGGCCGGCATAGGCCTGTTTTGGGGGCTTGTCGGCGTCATCGTGCTGGCGCGCGCGGTCTATTTCGAACCGGGCGATCTCAGCTTCGAGCGCGCCGTCGCGTGGGCGCAGGGCTTGCTCGCCTCGCTTTAATGTCTTGCCGGGATGCGCTGTACGGGTTGGGTTGCCCCGACGTCCCTATACCCAAATTGCCTTGAACCGCCCAAATTGATCTGATCGCCGTTGGTCGCCACCGGGACGACGGCCGCGCTGACGCCTGCAAATGCAGGTTGAGGGATATAACTTCTCTGTATGGGCACAATCCGAAAATGTACTAGCGAGCCCGCGCGGTCCGGCGCATAAATTATTCTCCAAGGAGGATAAGTGCCGCCACCCCAAAGCAGTTCTGACGACGCAAAGCCACGACCCGGTATGCTCGGCCGCGGCATGGCTCTCATTCCAGGGGTCGCGCTCTGCGGCATCATCACCGCCGTTTCGCTGGGCGCGCAACGCCTCGAAGAGCACGTCTTCGTCCATCCTTACGTCGAGGCACTGGTCATCGCGATCCTGCTCGGAATGGCGATTCGCATCGTCTGGCAACCATCCCAACGCTGGCGTTCCGGCATAGCCTTTAGCGCCAAGCAACTGCTCGAGGTCGCCGTCATGCTGCTCGGCGCGTCCGTCAGCTTTGGCGCGATCGCAGCCTCCGGCTATCTCTTGATTAGCGCAATCGTCACCACCGTCGTGGTGATGCTCGCGGTGAGCTTCGGCCTCAGCCGCATGCTGGGGCTCCCTACGAAAATGTCGATCCTGATCGCCTGCGGCAATTCGATCTGCGGCAACTCGGCAATTGCCGCCGTCGCGCCGGTGATCGGAGCCAATAGCAACGATGTCGCTTCGTCGATCTCCTTCACCGCCATTCTCGGCGTCTTGATGGTGCTGGGCCTGCCGCTCCTGATCCCCTTGCTGGACCTGTCGGCGACACAATACGGCATTCTGGCAGGCCTCACCGTCTATGCCGTTCCGCAGGTTTTGGCGGCGACCGTGCCCGCGGGCATCGTCAGCACGCAAATTGGCACGCTGGTCAAGCTTGTGCGCGTGCTGATGCTGGGGCCGATCGTGGTTGCCCTCTCGCTGGTCGCGGCGCGCCGCCGCAAGCTCCACGCCGATCAAACGAAGATCGCCGCCATCAGCCCATTCAAGCTGGTGCCCTGGTTTATCATCGGCTTTCTGGTGCTCGCGGCCCTGCGCTCGCTCCAGCTCGTGCCGGATCTCGTAGTCGCACCGGTGACGAAGGCGGCAGCTATCCTGACCGTCCTCTCGATGGCTGCGCTTGGCCTTGGCGTCGACGTGCGCGTGCTCTCGACCGTGGGCGGAAGGGTCACCGCCGCCGTCACGCTGTCGCTGCTCCTTCTACTGGGCATGAGCATCGGCCTCGTCCACCTATTCCCGTGACCATGTGGCGCGCAGCCGCATCGAAACCTCGATCGCGGGATTTCCATTTCAGATTGAAACGCAGCGTGCGGCACCGCGGTGGACACGCGACACAGGCCGCACGGCCTGCGAACGATCCTCTCGCCGCCACCCAAGACTGGAATAGCTGCTTGCCGGTGATCCGGGAGCGGAACCCTCCGGGGCTCGATCACACCATCGTGCTTGCCGATCCCTTCGACTTCCGCGAGGATGTCGAAGCTTGGTCGGCAAGCGGACCCGATACCGGGTTGTGAAAGGCCTCCCGGTTCAAGGCAAAGCTTGCCCGACCATGAAGCGTTTCCGTCTTTCCAGCACCAGTTTGCTTTTGCGCGAGGTGACACGATGACCTCACCTGTTTCGCAAACCTTGATCGACGCTGCGAGGACCTACGAGGCACTGTTCGTTCCGGCACTCTTTCAGCAATGGGCGCCGATGGTGGCAGATGCTGCCAGGATTGAGCGCGGCGATCGCGTTCTGGACGTTGCCTGCGGCACCGGGGTTCTGGCGCGCGAGGCGGCAAGGCGAACCGAAAGCTCAGGTCGTGTCGCCGGACTCGATCCAAACGCAGGAATGCTGGCCGTGGCGCGAGACCTCGCGCCCGGCATCGACTGGCGCGATGGAGCGGCCGAGGCGCTGCCGTTTCCGGATCGTTCTTTCGATGTCGTTGTGTGTCAATTCGGCCTGATGTTCTTTTCGGATCGCGACAAAGCAGTCCGGGAGATGCTGCGCGTGATGGTGCCTGGCGGCAGGTGCGCGGTCGCAGTTTGGGATGTCATCGAGCACGCCTCCGCCTTTGCTGCCCTCGTGGACCTGCTCGATCGCATCGCCGGGAAGCCCGCCGGTGATGCGCTTCGCGCACCGTTTGTGCTGGGTGACAGGCAGGGGCTCGCCGTGTTGTTCAAGGGCGCCGGAGCCGGCGTGGTAGATCTCACGACCTGTAGCGGCACAGCGCGATTCCCGACCATACGCGAATTCGTAGAGGCGGAACTCAGGGGCTGGCTGCCCGTCATGGGAGTTGTGCTGCCGGAGCCGCAGATCGATCGCATCCTGGCAGAGGCGGAAACAATCTTCGCTCGCTATCTCACGGCCGATGGGCTTGCTTTCGGCATATCGGCGCATCTCGCGACCTGCAGACGACCTTAGGCGGCGGAGGATCGCGACTTGCTTCGATCCCGAGGAAGCAGACCACGTCAGACCAACTCAAGCCAAGTGCAAAACTTCACTCATCCAATTTCTTGCTCACTTCAGGATCGAGCTTGCTCCGGTCGACAGACTGATAGAACGTGATGGGTCTGCATTTTCCGTCGAAATCCGCGAGTACAATGGCTGTCCACGGGCTTGTGTTCTCGCCCGAACCCTCGCGGAGGTCCGGCATGACCTTGCGAGCAGCGATCACATACCACGCGCGACCAGCCGCTGCGGCCTTCGCAGCCGCCGCGAACTCATCCAATATTCCGCGCAGATTTTTGCGCATTTCCTCTTCACTGTCCCCGCGCAGGTATTTTCGAGACGACTTTCCCGCCTCTCCGTACTCATGATGAATGTTCAACTGCAGTCGGGCATCATCCACTTCGATCTTGGTGACCCGCATCACGGCTCCGCCTTCGCGAAGATAGTCTCGCACCCGAACGTCGCAGGCCAAAAATCTGTCCGTGGGTGGCTGAGCGACGCTAGCTGCAGGGGGGACGGCGGTCTTCTTTTTTCGAGGAGCAGCATCCGCAGGCATCGTGGCGATGGTGGCGCTGAGGAGCGCCGCGGCAAGCACGACTGGAAGAGGGGCATTCATGAGTGCACTGCCAATGCGGTGCTTCTAAAACGCACTGGCCGCAACGTTAGTTCCGGGGCTAGGGAACTTTTTCCTCAGTACAGCCTTGTTTAGTGTTCTAGAAAAACGGGACCTTACGGAGGCGGTGTTTTTGACCGTCGGCAGGTCATGGACTCGATTCTCGTCAAGATCTTCGCCACGGCGCTTGCCTTCAGCCAGGTCACTACCCGGCCGGATGGGGTCAAGACGGAGTTCGATGCGCTGCGCGACCGCTCCGAGGTGGCGCAGCTTTTGAGTGCCGGCTGCGCCCACATGCGCAAGGCTTTCGACATCGAGGACATCAACCTGGACGATCTGATTGCCACTGCCATGGATGACAAGGAGGCGTTGAGCGGCGAGATCAAGGCGCTCAAAGGACTCAATCTGGCCGATCTCCACGTGGCCTACCGGGAGTTCTGCAAAGTCGAGAAAGTGGAAGGATCTCCGGTCGATCTCGGTCAGGTCATCGCTTTCTACAACAGCGCGGTCAAGGATCTGCCCGATGCCGCGCAGCTTAAAGACCTCAGGCTTCCCGGCACCAGCGTAATCCTCGATAACAAGAGCGAGCGTGTTGCCGAGATTTACGCGCCGAACAATCGCCGCATCTGGGTCAAGCTTGCGGATATCCCGGAGGCGGTGCGCAACGCATTCGTCGCCGCCGAGGACAAGCGCTTCTTCCAACACAGCGGCCTTGACGAGCGCGGACTGGTCCGCGCCTTCCTCGGCAACTTCACGAAGCCGGGCCGGCCGCAGGGCGGCTCGACCATTACGCAGCAGGTCGCCAAGAACCTGCTGGTGGGCAATGACGTCACTTACGAAAGAAAATTGCGCGAAATGATCGTTGCCTCGCGGATGGAGCGCGCCCTGACCAAGGCGGAAATCCTCGAGCTCTATCTCAACTCGATTTATCTCGGTCGCGGAGCCTGGGGCATCGAGATGGCCGCGCGCAGCTATTTCGGCAAACCGGCCAAGGCGCTCTCCGCGGTCGAGGGCGCGCTGCTCGCCGGGCTCGCCAAGGGGCCGAACTACTTCAATCCCGACCACCACCCTGAGCGCGCGCGCGAGCGCCTTGCCTACGTGCTGGGCCGCATGCAGGACGACGCCATGATCGACGCCGCCGCGGCGCAAGCAGTATTGCCGCAGCTCGTCGAATACCGGCCGACGCGCCGGGACTTCGGCTTTCACTTCGTCGATCACATCGCCCGCGAGGCTAAGGCGGTCGCGGGCCTCGATAATCTCACCAACTCCTCCTACACGGTGCGCTCGACTGTCAACTCGGCCCTGCAGCGCGTAGTCGAAGCGACCTTGCAGGAGGGCCTGGCGCGATACGAACTGAACACCGGTCGTTACAAATTTGAGGGACCCGAGGCGAACATTTCCGATGCTGTCCGTCTGAGAGCGGCTGACCAGAGCGCCACGGAGCCGGCTTGGCTCATGGCGTTGAAGACGACGCGACTGCCTCTCTATGACGTTCACTGGCAATCGGCGGTCGTCCTGGAGAATACGCGCGGCAAGCGCGGCCATGCGATCAAAGTCGGTCTGACCGACGGAAGCATCCTGCCGCTGAACACCTGGAGCGCCGCGATCGGGCGCGGTCTCAAGCCGTACGACGTGGTCTATGTGCAGGTGCGCGAAGCCAAGGGTAAGCAGGCAGCGCGTGCCGATCTGCGCATTCGACCGACCGTGCAGGGAGCGGCGCTCGTACTCGGGAACGAAACCGGCCGCATTCTCGCGATGGCGGGCGGCTTTTCGTATCCGGCAAGCCAGCTCAACCGCGTCGTCCAGAGCCTGCGGCAACCCGGCTCGACCTTGAAGCCGCTGACCTACCTCGCCGCCCTTCGGAAGGGATTGCAGCCCAACACGCTGGTGATGGACGAACCCATTACGCTGGCACCGATCGGGGCGACGGGCTACGCGCGCCAGCGCGGTTTCTGGTCGCCGAAGAACTACGAGGGCGGCGCTTCGGGCGCCATTACACTGCGGCGTGCGCTGGAAAACTCCCGGAATCTCGCCACCGCGCAACTGCTCGCGACCGGCCTCGATGACAGCGCCGAGCGAGGCCTCGACCGTGTCTGCGAGCTCGCGATGGAAGCGCAGCTCTACAAGGACTGCATGCGCTACTACCCGTTCGTGCTCGGGGCCCAAACGGTGCGGCTCATCGACCTTGCGGCGTTCTATGCGGCGATCGCCAACGAAGGCGCACGGCCCCGGACCCATGCGATCGAAACGATCGAACAGGACGGCCGCCCAATCTACCGGCACGATCCGCATGCGGTGGACTGGATCGGCTCCGCCGACCGCGCATCGTTTTACCAGTTGAAATCAATGCTGCAGGGCGTGCTCGCGCGCGGAACCGCGCGCGCGGCGAAGCATCTCTCGCCCTATGTCGGCGGCAAGACCGGTACCACGGATAATTCGGCCGATGCCTGGTTCGTCGGTTTCACAAATGACGTCACCGTCGCCATCTGGGTCGGCTATGACAACAGCGACGGCGGGCGCCGCACCCTTGGGCCCGGCCAGACCGGGGGGAAAGTAGCGCTGCCGATGTTCGAGCCGATCGTGCAGGCAGCCTGGGAGCTGCACGCTCCCAAGACGGCGTTGAACGGCCCTTCACGCGAAGCCATGCGTCAGCTCGCTACTCTGTCGATCGATCCTTATACCGGCGATCCTGTACCGGCCGGCTCCGGGCGCGCTTTCACCGAGTACTTCAAGAGGGATCCGGCGGGCAGAATCGACGATTCGCAATTTCGCATTGTCTCGCGTGCAGAAAGCTACGCCTATCGTGGCGGCCGCGACGAAGACGACGAGCCATTCCAGCAGTGGTCCTACGGCAATCGCCTTTACGGCGATAACCGGCTGCCCTTTCCATTCCCAACCTGGCGCCTTGGTCCGCGCGGATATCCCTCCTGGCGCGAATATCCCGATGACGAGGACCGCCTCCCGCGACCGCCGCTCCGCATCGATCCCGATTATTTCTGGCGGCGGCTGAATTGAGCATTGCCATGAGCCTTCACCGCGCCGCTGTCCTCATCGCCGCCTGCGTGGCCACTTGCACGGGCGCGGCAGCGCAGGAATACCAGGTGGAGGACGTGCCCGCAGCCGCCAGCGTTCCGATCGCACAGATCAAACCGCGCACGGTCATCTTCGCCGACCAACGCAACGACAAGCTCGCCGATTCCTCGACCGGGCTTATTCCTTTCGACGATTGGGCCCGCTCACGTCCGGTTCAGCGGCGCTTCCTCTCGCTCTTCCCTGACTTCGTTGAGCCCACGCTCAAGCAACAAATGAAGCTGAAGCTCTCGGTCTACCAAGCGGAGGCGCGGTTTCGACTTCCAAAGCCGGCAGCGGCGTTGGATCTGTCGCGGTATGCGAATGTCGCGTTCCTCGAGCAGATCGATCCGGCGGTCAAGCACCGGCCGATTACGGCGAGCGATGCTGTTCCCAACAAGGACGCAAGCGCCGCGCACAACCGTCCGCCGGATCGCCGCTGGTGCGAGGATGCGAAGGCGGTTTGCGTGCAGTCCCGCTACATGTTCGAAGGAAAAATTCCGTCGGGCATTCAGCTTGCCAACAAGCTGCGCGAGGAGAGCAAAAAGCCCATTCCGGATTTCATCGAGTTCCAGAGTGAGATCATGCTGGTCACGCAGCCGAACCTTGCCGAGCTGCCGAGCCTGACCGGGCTCGACTCCGCAGTCACCAGCGCGCTCGAGCAGAACATCTTTTTGGTCAACCAGGTCATCCAGTTCGGCAAGCTGCTTGCGGTTCTGCAACAGCATCCGACCGAGCGCGAAGCCGCCATCGCGACGGTCTACATCCTGATTGCGGTCAGGAACGACGTGCTGAACAAGCAAAAGGAATACAGCAATACGCCGATGCTGCGAAACCTCGTGCCCGCGCAACTGCTCATGGGCAACAGCTCCTTCAACAGCGGCGATTCGCTGAGCGCCGGCCTGCCGAAATACGCCAGAAGCCGTATCAAGGCGATCGCCGAGATCATGGAGCGGGAATGAACAGATCGCGTGCGCGAACTAGACTGGCGCCTCACGCGCACCTTGCGCGATCAAGCGTGCCTCAGACTTGTTCTTGCAATATCGCGGCACCGAGTTCGTCGAAGCGAAACAGTTGATAGATCCGCTGGCCATTGAAATCGAGTATCCTCAGATCGTCTGTTTCGTGCAAATCGCTCTCCACCGCGTGGAAATGTCCGCCATAGCGCTGCTTCGCGAGATCAAGCGGCACATCGAAGGCGACAAACTTGCCGATACCCTTGGCTTTGAGCCTGCTCAGGAACTTCGGATCGTGCAGCGTTTCGTGGGACGTGAGGACCAGCAATGGACCACCGGCCGTAAGCAGCAGAAAGGACCTCATCGATCAACTCCCTGGTCGTTGGTTTTCACCAGCATCATTGGTCCCGCGAACAATGTCGCGGTTACGTCGGGCTGGTTCTTGTCGATAGATACATAAGACCGAGAATGACGACTGAGAATAGGAGCGCGTAGGACGGGTCGAGCTTTTGTGAACCCGCATCACTGCGGGTGACGCTGGAGAACTCCCCTTCGAAGGTGCGCGCTCGCGAAAATATCGAGAACAACCCCATGCAAAGTAGCAGGCGGCCGCCGGCATTCGACAAAGCAACTTGACACGTCGGGCAAATCAGGCGCATTTTTCGATTATTCCGAAATCCTGTACGCGCCCGTCGCCCGCAATAGCGGGCGCGTCCGTCGCGATTGCAGCCGAAAAATCCTCATCCGCAATTGAAATTGCACCGAACCGCCGCGGCGAACGATCGCCTGCGCGTGGCCGAACCGCGCGCGCGGCAAGCGCGCGTGCCTAAGGAATCTCGACATGACCACCGCTCCTGATATCACTGTGCCAACGGCGATCGCCGCAACCGACCCGGCCAAAGCTGCCGCAGCGCCGCGGATAAAGCTCTTGTCGCACGGATTCTCCATCGACCATCCAGATCAAGAGCTCGGCGAACAGCTCATGGTGAATGCGCTCGGGGTCGCCGACCGCGAAGCGATGCATGGCATGCTCCGGCAATTGGTCAAGGCCAGCGTGAGCGGCGAGAGTCCTGACGAGGTCAACCTCTCTTTCATGATTTCGATGGTGAAGAGCATTCGCCCCCGTGATTCGGTCGAGGCCATGCTGGTGGCGCAGATGGTTTCGGTTCATGTGATGGCGATGCGATGCGCCCATCACCTTGCGAATGCGGACGATCTCGCTCAGCACGACAGCGCCGCGCGCGCATTGGGCAGGCTCGCCCGCACGTTTCCCGCCCAGATCGAGGCGCTGAACCGCTACCGCAGCCATGGCGAGCCCGCCATCACCGTGCAGAACGTGTCGGTCGGCGATGGCGGCAAGGCCATTGTCGGCAACGTCACGCAGCATGCGCGCGTGATCGTTTCGGACAAGAACCGGGCCTCCGCGGCGCGCAATGCGCCGAAGGCCGCGGGCTCCAGGCGAAGGCGCGCTTCCGCTGCCGCCAAGCGGGAAGCGCAGGCATGAGCGATCACATCAGAAACACCGGCCCGATGCTGGCGAGCCCGCGGTGCGGCGCCAAAACCCGCGCCAGTGGCGCGTGCCGCTCACCGGCGGTGCACGGCAAAAAGCGCTGCCGCATGCACGGCGGCGCACCGGGATCCGGCGCGCCAAAGGCAAACCAGAACGCGCGCAAGCACGGCCTGTTCACCAGAGATGCGATCGCCGAGCGGCGGCGGATTCAGACGTTGTTGGGTGAAGCGCGGAAGCTGCTGGAAGGCATGAGGTGATTGGCGTTCGCGAAACAGCGCTGCGAACGGCCGAATCATCGCAACCGATTGGCCCTCTGCAGGCGCCATTCAGCGGCAACTAGCTGGCGATAAGCCGTTGATGACCCTAAATAAAGCAGTCAGATCGGTTGATATTGCGATCCCCGCCAGCTACGTCATACTCCAGCTTGCAGTAGAAGAATCATTCAACCTTGCGATCGTGCGCCCCCGCCAGCTGCCGCCGACCGCGTAACACGTGTGCTTTTCGGCGACGGTGATCTCTATGCACGGCTACCAGCCTATCGTTATCCCGACTGCGACGACGGTTGTGGCGGCCCAACAGATGGCCAGCGGCCCCCCGATCCTGCCGATCGCGCGGATGCGGCTGTACTCGGCCGAGGAATGGGAAGCCTTTACCAACGAGTGGGCGCATTACACTTTTCAAGGCAAAAAAGTCGTCAGGTTTTCAGGTGCCGGCGACAAGGGCGTCGACATTGCCATTTTCGACCCGGGGCAGGATTTCACCGGCATCTGGGACGCCTACCAGTGCAAGCACTACGACAACGCGCTGCGGCCGTCCGACATCTACGTCGAACTGGGCAAGGTGCTGTGGTTCTCATTTAGCAGCGAATACAAAACGCCGCGCAGTTACACCTTCATCGCGCCCTGCGGCATCGGCACGAAGCTCAATAACCTGCTGATGAACCCGGCCAAGCTCAAGCAAGAACTGATCACCAACTGGGAAAAGCATTGCCGCAAGGAGATTACCAGTACCCAGGAAATCCCGCTGGAAGGCGCCTTCCTGGCCTACTTCAACGCTTTTGATTTCACGATCTTCCAGGGCAAGCAGCCGCTCGCGTTGATCGACGAACACAAGGGTCGCCATATCACTTGGCGCGGTTTGGCGGTGGGTTTCCGGCGCGTCCGATCACGGCCTGCCCGCCGGCGGCGATCGGCGCGCATGAAACCAAATACGTCGAGCAGCTTTATCTTGCCTACGCGGATCACCTGAAGAAGCCGGTCACGTCGACCACCGATCTCGGCAAGCCCATGCTGCGCGAGCATTTCTCGCGGCAACGTGAGGCGTTCTACCAGGCTGAATCACTTAGGGTGTTCGTCCGCGACAAGGTCGAGCCCGGCACGTTCGAACGGCTCCAAGACGAAATCCACGCTGGCGTGATCGACACCCACGATGACGACTATGACGACGGCTATAAGCGCGTCGTTGCGGTCACAAAAGCGGCGCAAGACATGACCATCATGGCGAATCCGATCGCACCAATCGCGCAAACGCAGGATCGACGAGGCATTTGCCATCAACTCGCGAACGACGACAGACTCAAATGGACGCGATAGAGTCCCTCCGGCGGCAGGTCACGTTCAATGGCCCGCTCGAAGCCGGCATCCGCGCCGTGGCCCTCCTCGGCGCCGCATATCCGAAGGCGTTCGATCTGCAACGGCTGACCGCGCTCGACTATCTGCTGGTCAGAACCAAAGATCTCGACGGGGGCCCGGACAGCCTGCACCCGCCGACACCGTTGCGTTCGCCCGACGCCGAGGTCCGACGCCGGATCGTGCATCATGGCCTGGTGCTGATGATGTCGCGCGACCTGGTCGAACAGGAAGCTCAGGAAGCTGGCCTGATGTATATGGCCGGCGAAAACGCGGCAGCATTTCTTGATGCCCTGCAGTCGCCTTATCTGCTGAAACTCAAGGACAGGGCGAGTTGGCTCATCGGGCATTTCAGCGGCTACACCGATGCCGAATTCAACGCGATCATTCGTCGATACTTCGAGGACTGGATCATTGAATTTCAGGAATTCGAGCGGAGCATCGGCGCGTCATGAGCGACTTTACCCGCCTCCGAATTCGTCACCTGAGCTTTCTCGGCCCGAACCGGCCGCCGGCATCTGTACGTTTCGAGCCAGGTTTCAACGTGATCTACGGCGCGTCCGATACCGGCAAGTCTTTCATTCTCGATTCCATCGATTTCATGCTCGGTGGCAAAGGCCCCCTGCGGGATTTCCCTGAACGTGAAGGCTACGACCGCGTCCTCCTCGGCATGCAGTCGACATCCGGCGAGTCGTTCACACTGCAGCGGAGCACGGCCGGCGGTGGCTTCCTGATGGTTGACGGGCTGCATGAAGCCAATTTCCCGAACGAAGCCACGACTGAGCTGCGCGAGCAACACGATGAACGCAAGGACGATAACCTCTCGCGCTTCCTGTTGAGAAAAATCGGCCTCAGCGATAAGCGGATTCGGCGCAACAAGCTCAACGAGACCAATAGCCTGAGTTTCAGGAACCTCGCCCGCCTCGCAATCGTGGATGAAGAGGAGATCATCCAGAAGCGCTCGCCGTTGTCTGACGGCAACCTCGTCGCTGACACACCGAATACGGCGACGTTTAAACTGCTTTTGACTGGCGTTGACGACTCCGCCCTCGTCGCAGCGCGAAGCTCTCCGCAGGAGCATTCCAGGGCCGGCCAAATCGAGCTGCTTGGGCAGTTGATCGCGGACAACCAAGCCAAGATCAGGAATTTATCGGGCCCACCTAAGCAACTGGAGGAGCAGGATCAACGGCTGGAAGAGAGCATACGCAGCCGCTTGCAGCTCCTTGCCGCGCAAGAAAGCGAATATAAGGACGTAGCCACCCGTCGCAGAGAAGCCCGTCGTAGGCTGGAGGAAGCCAACGAGCGTCTGGCGGAGGTCAGCGTCCTGCTTGATCGCTTTGACCTGCTGGGCAAACATTATCAGTCTGACGTCGAGCGGCTAGAAGGAATCCGTGAGGGCGGAACGCTGTTTTCATCTTTTGCAGACGGTGTTTGTCCGCTGTGCGGCGCAGAACCTGAGCATCAGCACCGCTCTGCCGATTGCGAAGGCAATGCTGACCAAGTCGTCAAGGCAGCCGAAGCCGAGCTTGTCAAGGTAACGGTGCTGCAGGAAGACCTAGCTAAAACGGTACGCCAGCTGACCAACGAGTCGCGCAGCCTGCAGCGACGCTTGCCTAAGCTCGAACTGGACGAGCTTCAGTTGCACACGAAAATCCAGGAAGAGTTGGCGCCCAATCTTAGAGCCATGCGAACCAGCTACTCTGAGTTGGCCGACAAGCGCGCCGAAGTCCGTGAAGCGCTCGGCCTCTACCAGACACTTAAGGACCTGGAAGACCGCCGCACCGCGCTCGAACTGGAGGAAGCTGAGTCATCCGGCGGTAACACACCGGATGCCGGATTGCCGGCCGCCAGCCTGGATAAGTTCTCAACAGTCATCCAGCACATCCTTCAGAGCTGGCATTTCCCCAAAGCCGAGCGGGTTTATTTCGATCAAAAAACCCGAGACTTGGTCATCGGCGGCAAAAACCGAACCTCGTTTGGCAAGGGGCTCAGGGCGATCACGCAATCAGCGTTTACGATCGGCCTCTTGCAATATTGCAAGGAGCAAGCGACGCCCCATCCGGGTTTCGCACTGCTCGATTCTCCATTGCTTTCCTACAAGGAGCCGGACGGGGATGATGATGACTTGCGCCACACCGATCTCAAAGTACGCTTCTACGACTATCTCAAGCGCATCGGCAGTGATCAACAAGTCATCATCATCGAAAACACCGACCCGCCGGACGACGTACGGCTGCAGCCTTACGCCCAGAAATTCACCGGGAATCCTGAGGAAGCCGGCCGCGCCGGCCTGTTTCCCGTCACTTAGGCCGTTCACCGGGCAACTTGCCGATAGCCTCGCTTGAGTTTGCGATGGCAAAACTTGGATAGCTTTACAACAGTCAAAGCGGCTTCGCTGCGCTCCACATATCTTTGTAAGCGATCAATTTGAGCGAAGCAGGCTCAGCTTCAACCTTTACAATGGATGCTGGAGACCGCCCTGCAATCGCGTTGAAAGACTGTGTTGCGATCCACACAAGTTCGCCGTCAACAATTATAAGGCGGTCATGAAGCGAGCGTCGAGGCGCCAGCTTCGCTTCCAGCTTCCATTTGTCGGGAAACTGAGCTTTCCATCGCTCGATCGCGGGGCGCAATGACGGCTTCACGCTATTCTCGTCACTCAAGATCTGAATTTGGATGTTCTCTGGCGCCGTCGGAACAAAATCTCGTACGAGAACCTCGTCGGCGTAGGGGTCGATAATCATCAGGGTCTTGGTTGCGCGAGCGAACACCTTCCCCACAGAGGCGAGAGCGTCAAATGCATTTCCTGCCAAGATAAACGTGCCCTGTACATCCGCGGGCACGTACATTTCGACGACGGCAAGCGAGCGATGCAAAATGGTTTGTATAGCTCCGACCGCCTGTTCGTGGCTCGCGGTGTCCACCTCTGTCGCAGCAGTGTCCATCGCGTCCCTAAAAGCGTTAGTGTCGGCGGGGTCGCGACAAGCCTTAACCAATGCATATGCTTTACCGAGCCAACGCAGAGTATCTGGGCCGTATAAATCATCTCCTCTCAAGTCGGGCATCGACTCGATAAGCCGGCCTAATTGAACGTAAAGGGAAGTCGTATCCATCGCCTGACCACGGATCGAAACCGAAACAAAGGATGTCCCACTCGAAACACAAATGGGACGAAAGGTCAAAAAACGACAGAAAAAACAAGGGAAAATTTCGAGGATGGCGCTCCCTAGGGGAATCGAACCCCTGTTTCAGCCTTGAGAGGGCCGCGTCCTAACCGCTAGACGAAGGGAGCGTGTGCTTCAGGGAATAGCCTCGAAATGTGCGGTCGGCAAGGCAAGTCTGCAGCCTTCGCACGGGTGGTTAATCCTGTTACTTCGGGTCCTCAAACCCACCCCGGTGCACGCCCAACCCCGATCCGCCCTGCCTCAGGGTTCGCTCACGAATCTGAGCTTTCCGGCCGGTTTCAGCGTCTTGGCGTCAAAGGTGCGGATTTCGGTCACCCCGCTTATATCCAGCGTCAGCACCAGACGCTCGCCGGCGACAGCCGTCGAGACGATGCGGGCGCCCTTGGGTAGGGTCTCCGTGATGTCCGTGGTGCCTGGCGTGGGGCTTCCCTCGCCGCGGTAAAGACGGTACCCGACGGCGGTCAGGACCACGGCCACCGCGAGCGCCGAGGTCAGGCCCGCGATCAGCATCATCCGCCGCACCCGCGCGATCAGCGCGGCCTGCTCGGGGGTCGGTTCGGGCGCAACGGTATCGGTCATGCAAGGCTCTAGCTTGGAACAGGGACTATCGAACGGCGGTCAAAGGCTGGAGGTTACCGTCGGCGGCGACGAGGGATCGCCCCGCCTCGACCGCGTGCTCGCGGTGCTCCGCCCGGAACTGTCCCGCTCGCGGCTGAAGGCGCTGATCCTGGCCGGTTCCGTCACCGCCAAGGGCACCCCCATCCGCGACCCCGCTTATCATGTCGCGGCTGGCGATACGATCACAATCGACGTCCCCGAAGCCGCGCCGCCGGAGCCTTTGGGCGAAGATATCGCGCTCGATATCGTCTATGAGGATGACGACATCATCGTCATCGACAAGCCGAAGGGACTGGTCGTGCATCCGGCCGCCGGCCATGAGAGCGGCACGCTGGTCAACGCGCTGATCGCGCATTGCGGCGCCAGCCTTTCCGGCATCGGCGGCGTACGGCGGCCGGGCATCGTGCACCGGTTAGATAAGGACACGACGGGCCTGATGGTGGTCGCCAAGAACGACCACGCCCACCAATCGCTGACCGCGCAATTCGCTGATCACGGCCGCACCGGTCCGATGCAGCGCGGCTATATGGCCTTCATCTGGGGCGTACCCAACCGCCAGCGCGGCACGGTCGCAGCCCCAATCGACCGGCATCCGTACGCCCGCGAGAAGATGGCGGTGCGCCCGGGCGGACGCGAGGCCGTCACCCATTGGGAATTGCAGGCGGCCTATCAGGGGCGCGATGGCAAGCCGGTCGCTTCCCTCCTCGCTTGCCAGCTCGAGACCGGCCGGACCCATCAGATCCGGGTGCACCTCGCCCATATCGGCCACCCTCTGATGGGCGATGCCGTTTATGGCCCGCACTTCAAGACCAAGGCCCGCCACCTCGGCCCCGAGGGCCAGGCGGCGCTAGCCGCCCTCGGCCGCCAGGCCCTGCACGCTTATCTGCTTGCCCTGGAACATCCCCGAACGGGAGAACTTTTGCATTGGGAGGCGCCGCTGCCGGAGGATCTCATCCTTCTGCAAAGCGCCCTGGAAGCGGCCCTATGACGCAGGCTTTTCAGGAAACTTAAGCTATACCAATAAGTTATGCCTGCCACACGGGGACGTGACGTCAGCATTCCTTCCCTATTTGTTCGTTTTTTGCTATGTTGCATATGCGTTGAATATCCAACGCGGAACATCGCAGCGTGATTGGCTTTAACACAGCGGTCACCTGCCGGGCCCGCCGCTATCGGGGGCCTGAACCACTGGAGGGCGCTCAAATGGCCCGTACAGCTACCTTGCCGGTTCTCAATGGAGAATCCGGTCTGTCTAGATACCTCGCCGAGATCCGCAAATTTCCGATGCTGGAACCCCAGCAGGAATACATGCTCGCCAAACGCTGGCGCGAGCATGACGATCGCGACGCGGCGCATCACCTTGTCACCAGCCATCTCCGGCTCGTGGCCAAGATCGCCATGGGCTATCGCGGCTACGGCTTGCCGATCTCTGAAGTCGTTTCAGAAGGCAATGTCGGCCTGATGCAGGCGGTCAAGCGGTTCGAGCCCGAGAAGGGTTTTCGTCTCGCCACCTACGCCATGTGGTGGATCAAGGCTTCGATTCAAGAGTACATTCTGCGTTCATGGTCGCTCGTGAAAATGGGAACCACCGCGAACCAGAAGAAGCTCTTCTTCAACCTGCGCAAGGCGAAGAGCAAGATCTCCGCGCTGGACGAGGGTGATCTCCACCCCGATCAGGTAAAGCTGATCGCCAAGCGTCTCGGCGTGACGGATCAGGACGTGATCGACATGAACCGCCGTCTCGGCGGCGACGCGTCGCTCAACGCGCCGATCCGCGACGACGGCGAAGCCGGCGAATGGCAGGACTGGCTGGTCGACAACTCGCCCAACCAGGAAGCCGTGATGGCCGAGCACGAGGAGTTCGATCATCGCCGTCAGGCGTTGAACGGCGCCATCGGCGTGCTCAACCCGCGCGAACGCCGCATCTTCGAGGCGCGGCGCCTGGCGGAAGAGCCGATGACGCTGGAAGACCTCGCCGCGGAATTCGGCGTCTCGCGCGAACGCGTGCGGCAGATCGAGGTCCGCGCTTTCGAAAAGGTGCAGTCGGCCGTCAAGGGCACGATTGCCCGGCAGGAAGCCGAACTCGAAGCTGCGCACTAATTCGCGGCAGAGGTATCAAGTAACGAAAGCCGGCGGCAACGCCGGCTTTTTGTTTTGGACGCGTGCTGCTTCCCCAACATCGCTGTCGTCCCTGCGAACGCAGGGACCCATACCGCGTGATCTATCGAGGAGGCGCGGTAGCAGACACCTTAT
>NZ_JAGWDK010000019.1 GCF_018398875.1 Bradyrhizobium sp. sGM-13
TCGTGGTCGACGAGATCATCGACATCGTCGAGGAGCGGCTGCACATCGAGGTCGCCGGCCAGCAGGACGGCATTCTGGGGTCCGCCGTGATCAAGGGCCAGGCCACCGAGGTGATCGACGTCGGCCACTTCCTGCCGATGGCGTTTGCCGACTGGTTCTCGCGCAAGGAGATGCGGGCCTCCTCGACCGCGCAATCGGTGCTGTTGGTCGACGACAGCGCCTTCTTCCGCAACATGCTGGCGCCGGTCTTGAAAGCCGCCGGCTACAAGGTGCGGGTCGCCGTCAATGCCCAGGAGGGGCTCTCGGCGCTGCGCTCGGGCCAGAGCTTCGACGTGGTGCTGACCGACATCGAGATGCCCGACATGAACGGCTTCGAGTTCGCCGAGACGATCCGCGCCGACAACAATCTGGGCACGCTGCCGATCATCGCGCTGTCCTCGCTCGTGTCGCCGGCGGCGATCGAGCGCGGGCGGCAGGCCGGCTTCCACGACTACGTCGCCAAGTTCGACCGCCCCGGCCTGATCGCGGCGCTGAAGGAACAGACCGCCGAGACCCGGCACGCGGCCTAAGCAGGCCTGGCCGGGCATTAAGGAAGTTAGACCATGACAACCAAGACCGAGACCATCGAGGGTACCGTGGCCGAATACGTCACCGCCGTGATCGGCGGGCAATTGTTCGGCCTGCCGATCTCGCGGGTGCAGGACGTGTTCATGCCGGAACGGCTGACGCGGGTGCCGCTGTCCTCCGCCGAGATCGCCGGCGTGCTCAATCTGCGCGGCCGCATCGTCACCGTGGTCGACATGCGCGCCCGGCTCGGCTTGCCGAAGAACGACGACGGCAAGCCGCCGATGGCGGTCGGCGTCGACCTCAGAGGCGAGTCCTACGGCCTGTTGATCGACCAGATCGGCGAGGTGCTGCGGCTGCCCGACGCAAGCCGCGAGGAGAACCCCGTCAACCTCGACCCCCGCATGGCCAAGCTCGCCGGCGGCGTACATCGCCTCGACGGCCAGCTCATGGTCGTCCTCGACGTCGATCGCGTTCTCGAAATCACGCCTGACCTGATGGCGGCATGAAAGTCCAACCCGGTACGGAAACATCCCTCTTGGGAATTGATGTAAGTGGAGACCTAAAATGAAAACATGTCTGGTCGTTGATGACTCGAGCGTCATCCGAAAGGTCGCACGACGCATCCTCGAAGGTCTCGACTTTCAGATCGTCGAAGCCGAGGACGGCGAGAAGGCGCTTGAAGTCTGCAAGCGCGCGATGCCCGAGGCGGTTCTGCTCGACTGGAACATGCCGGTCATGGACGGCTACGAATTCCTCGGCAATCTGCGCCGCATGCCCGGTGGCGACGCGCCCAAGGTGGTGTTCTGCACCACCGAAAACGACGTCGCGCACATCGCGCGTGCACTGCATGCGGGTGCCAACGAATACATCATGAAGCCGTTCGACAAGGACATCGTCACCGCGAAGTTCCAGGAAGTCGGCCTGATCTGATCTCTATGTGATCCCGGCGGCTCAATGGCCATCGGCGTTGGTTTTGCAAGTGTGCCGCTTGAGTTGGGTCGGGTGAAGTAATGAGTGTTGCGTTAACGAAGTCTCCGCCGCCAATCTCGACAAGGCAAGACAAGCTGCGCGTGATGGTGGTCGACGACTCCGTCGTGATCCGCGGGATGATCTCGCGCTGGATCGGCGCGGAGCCGGACATGGAGGTCTCCGCCTCCCTGCGCACCGGCCTCGACGCCGTCAACCAGATCGATCGCATCAAACCCGATGTCGCCGTGCTCGACATCGAAATGCCGGAGCTCGACGGCATTTCGGCACTGCCCCAGTTGCTTGCGAAAAAGCGCGACCTCGTCATCATCATGGCGTCGACGCTGACCCGCCGCAATGCGGAGATCAGCTTCAAGGCGCTCTCGCTTGGCGCCGCCGACTACATTCCAAAGCCGGAGAGCACGCGCGAGGCCACCGCTGCCGAGACGTTCCACCACGATCTGATCCAGAAGATTCGCCATCTGGGCGCCAGGGCCCGCCGCCGCGCGTCGCCTGGCGCGAGCCCGGCTCCGGCACCAGCCGAGCGGGTGCGCGAGGTATCCGTTCATCCGGTCGCCGCCCCGGTTGCGCAACTGCCACTGGCTCGCCGGCCCTTCAGCATGCTGGCGCCGCGTGCGCTTCTGGTCGGCTCGTCGACCGGCGGCCCGCAGGCGCTGATGGCGCTGGTCGCCGACATCGGTCCGGTGATCGATCGTTTTCCGGTGCTGATCACCCAGCACATGCCGCCAACCTTCACCACGATTCTCGCCGAGCATCTGGCACGTGCGAGCCGCCGGCCGGCGCATGAGGCCGTTGACGGCGAGATCGTCAAGCCCGGCCGGATCTATCTTGCGCCGGGCGGCCGCCACATGCGCGTCGTGCGCCATGGCGCGGACGCCACGATCGCGCTCGACGACGGGCCGCCGGTGAATTTCTGCAAGCCTGCGGTGGACCCGCTGTTCAACTCCGCCATCGACGTCTGGCAGGGCAGCATCATGTCGGTGATTCTGACCGGCATGGGCTCCGACGGGATGCGCGGCGGCAAGGAGATCGTCGCCGCCGGCGGCAGCGTGATTGCCCAGGACGAAGCGACCAGCGTGGTGTGGGGCATGCCGGGCGCGGCCGCCAATGCAGGTATTTGCGCGGCAGTGCTGCCGCTCAATCAGATCGCGCCAAAACTGGTTCGGTTGTTTTCGGGAGATCGTTCGTGACGCCCTCAGACTATGAGTATCTGCGTAAGCTTCTGAAAGAGCGCTCCGGGCTCGATCTTTCGGCCGACAAGCAATATCTGGTCGAAAGCCGATTGCTGCCGTTGGCCCGCAAGTCCAGCCTGCCGGGCATTTCCCAACTCGTCGAGAAGATGAAGGGCGGAGCCAGCGCGCTGACGGCGGAAGTGGTCGAAGCCATGACCACCAACGAGACGTTTTTCTTTCGCGACAAGATTCCGTTCGATCATTTGCGGGAAGCGGTCATTCCGGCACTCGTACAGGCGCGCGCGGCCCGCCGGTCCTTGCGCATCTGGTGCGCGGCTTCCTCCACGGGGCAGGAACCGTATTCGATCGCGATGTGCCTGAAGGAGGCGGGACCCCTGCTGTCCGGCTGGCGCACCGAGATCGTCGCGACCGACCTGTCGCAGGCGGTGCTGGAAAAATCGAAGGCCGGCATCTTCAGCCAGTTCGAGGTGCAGCGCGGATTACCGATTGGGTTGCTGGTGAAATATTTCAGCCAGAACGGAGAGCTCTGGCAGATCAATGCCGAGATCCGCAGCATGGTGCAGCATCGTCAGCTCAACCTGCTGCAGGACTTCTCCCATCTCGGCGTGTTCGACATCATCTTCTGCCGCAACGTGCTGATCTATTTCGATCAGAATACCAAGGCCAACATCTTCGAGCGGCTCTCCCGGATGATGGAGCCCGATGGCGTGCTGGCGCTGGGCGCTGCCGAATCGGTGGTCGGCATCACCAACAGCTTCAAGCCCTATCCGGAGCGGCGCGGACTTTACCGCCCGAATATCGCGCCGGTGATAAGGGTGGGCGCGTCGACGCTGGTGCCGCAGACGTTGAGGGCGGTTGCCGCGGCGCGCTGACCTTCTTTACCTCGCCCCGCTCTTCGCGGGGAGAGCACAGGCCGCCCTCGGCGGCCGTCCTTATCGAAGAACGCCGAAACTAAGCTTCGGCTATCGCGTAGCGCCGGGTGAGGGGTCGCTCGGCGCACTCCGGTTGTCATTAGGATTCGCGGATAGAGCCCTCACCCCGACCCACTCCCCGCCAAGAGCGGGGCGAGGGAGAGCTACAAGATCGCGTGCGGCAGGAAGCGCGACGTGTTGCCGGTGATGGGGTTCTCGTCCTCACGGATCGACAGGCCGCATGGCGTGTGATCGACCAGCCAGCTTCCGAGCACCGGGTATAGGTCGGTGAAGCTCGGCAGCGGCGCGAAAGCCTGCCGGATGAATCCTTCCGCGCCATAGGGGCCCTGCTGCTCCGCGAGCGTGGTGCCGGCGCTGACGAGCGCGACGTTGGCGCCTTCGCGCGAATAGAGCGGTTTGCGCACGAACGAGGAGCCGAGCATGGCCGCCTTTGGATCGTCCTCGAAATAGGCCGGCAGCAAATTGGGATGCTTTGTAAACATCTCCCACAGCAGGGGAAGGATGCCCTTGTTGGAGAGGATCGCCTTCCACGGCGGTTCGATCCAGCGGGTCGGCGCGGTTGCGAGTTTTTCGCCGAACGTGTCGCGGAACATCCATTCCCAGGGATAGAGCTTGAAGGCGAATTCGATGGTGCGATCGTCGAGATCGACGAAGCGACCATCGCCATCCAAACCGACTTCCTTGATGTCCATCAATGTCGTCTTCAATCCGGCTTGGCTCGCAGTGTCCTGCAGATAGGCCAGCGTACCGGCATCCTCGGCATTGTCGGTCATTCCTGTGAGATGAAGGTGCTTGGCGCCGCGATATTTCTTCCAGGCGTCGATCAGGCGCTCGTGGATTGAATTGAACTGGTCGGCGCGCTTCGGGATGATGTTGCGCTCCATCGCCTGTTCGAGCCAGGTCCACTGAAAAACCGCTGCTTCGAAAATCGAGGTCGGCGTATCGGCGTTGTATTCCAGCAGTTTCGCCGGGCTCCAGCCGTCGTAGCTCAGGTCCAGCCGGCCGTAGAGGCTGGCGTCACGGCGGCGCCAGCTCTCGGACATCAGCGGCCAGAACGCTTCGGGTATTTTCAATCGGCGCAAATATTTTTCGTCGTTGATCACGCGGCCGACCAGCTCAAGGCACATCGCATCGATCTCGGCGGTGGGAGCCTCGATCCGCCGTTCGATTTCCTGCAGCGTGAACGCGTAATAGGCCCGTTCGTCCCAGTAGCGTTCGCCATTGATGGTGTGAAAAGTAAACCCGGCGCCTTCGGCGGTGGCAGGCCAGTCGTCACGTTCGGGGCAGACGATCCGCTGCATGAAATTCAACCGCCTGAGAAGCCGATGGCACGCCCGAACGAGCCGAAGCCGCCGCGCTGCACCGAGTGCGAGCCGGAATCGGAGGGGGAATGGCTCGAGGAGGAATAGTCGCTGCTATGATAGCTGCTGCGCGACGAGCCGCCGGAGCCGCCGCCATGGCTCGAGGAAGAGCTGCGGGAGGAGCACTCGGCGGTGTTTTGCGTCGGCGATGCCAAGTGCGGGTTTGGTTGCTCGCAAGTGCGGCTCGGCATCAGCGTGTAGGCGGCGCTGCCGACGGCAAACGTGCCCATCAGCAGGAGTGCGACATGGCCCGAACGTTTGGCCGGCGGCGGAATGGGACGCGGCGCCGCCGGCACCGAGACCGGTTTGCGCTTGCCGAATTCAGGCTCTGAATTGTTCGCCATGATCAGTAGGTCATGCAAGCGGCGTTGATCGCGCCGGCGGCCAGCGAGGACAGCCCGAGCCAGATCGCGGCGGCGAGCTCGCCCGATGCGATCCGCTTCGACAGGTTCGGCACCGGAACCCTGACGAGGTAATAGACGATGATCTGCACGATCAGCGCGATTGCGGCCCAGATCAGGCAATCCCAGACATTGGCCGAATGGGTGATGGCGCTGACCAGCGGCAGCACGAAGCCGAGCAGGCTCAGGCCCAGCGCAATCGCGGCGGCCGGCTCATTGGCACGGATCAGATCGAACTCGTTGTGCGCGGTGATGCGGGTATAGACGAAGAGGTAGGCCACCACGGCAACGATGGCCGTGCAGAAATAGACCAGGAACGCCGGCAGCCCGGCGAGGGATTGCAGGATCATTGAATTTCGCCCCAACTCGTGCGTTCCGGTAGGTTCGCACGATCTGTCAGTCGGCACATCCGAGCGGCGGGTTCAATCCAACAATTTCTGCCCAAACAAAAAACCCCGCCATTTCGGGCGGGGTTCGTAAAACTTCCATGGCGGCCTTGATACAGCCGACTATTCCCTGACCTGGATCTTGCCTTTCATCGCCGGGTGCAGGCCGCAGATGTAATCGTAGATTCCGGCATCGGCGAGGGTTAGCTGGGTGGTCTGGCCTTTCAGCGCGATCGGCGAGCGCTGCGGCTTGGGGCCGGTGATCGTCACCTGGTGCGGCGAGGAATCGGTGTTGTGCCAGGTGATGGTCTGGCCCTTGCTGACGATGACGGTCTCAGGCCCGAACTTGAAGTCGGAGATTGAGACCACGCCGGGCCCCGGCGCCGGCTTTGCCATGGCGCCTTCGGGCGTGCCCTTCAGGCCTGCCAGCGAGATAACGAAATCCTGCCCGGCATGCGGCTTGTGGCAGGTGAAGCAGGCCGTCAAATTGGCCTTGTCGTTGACCTTTTTGTCCGGGCCAAACGCCTGATACTCCCATTCGCCGTTGCGAATGTCATCCTTGTACTCGGTGCCCCAGCCGTCGCGCTTTTCCATCACCGTGTAGGCGACGAGGTCGCCCTTCTGGAAACGACCGTTGGCATCCTTGAGCGGCTCGCCGGCCGCATCGAGTTGCGCCTTGTACTGCACCAGCGTCAGCACCGTGCCGCTCGGGATCGGCTGCCCCTTGCGTACCGCATCGACCGCTGCCGGCGTCGCATAGAGCTCGCGATACTGCTTGTTGTCGTAACGATCGACCGTGGCGTAGAGCGTGCCCTTGTCGAAATTCTCCGGGAAGGCGACCTTGTCGCCGCCGGCGAGCGCCGAATAGCCGATGAGTGCGCCCGATGCCGATCCAAGCGCGACAACGGCAGCCAGCCTGACGTTTTTCATGACTTCCCCCTCGTTTGCGGACAACTCCTCAAGTAGGAGACACCGCGAAGCGGGTTTCAATCCGGGGAAGCGAATTTGTCGCGTGGTAGTGGTCCAAACAAAAACCCCGCCATTTCGGGCGGGGTCCAGTCGGGAGGAGTGAGCCTTGCCGCTCGCCGTAAGCCCTGATCAGGCGGGGATGCGTTCGTCCGCCTCGTGCGGCTCGCGCAGCACGTAGCCGCGGCCCCACACGGTCTCGATGAAGTTGCGGCCTTCGGATGCGTTGGCAAGCTTCTTGCGCAGCTTGCAGATGAAGACGTCGATGATCTTCAGCTCGGGCTCGTCCATGCCGCCATAGAGGTGGTTGAGGAACATTTCCTTGGTGAGGGTGGTTCCCTTGCGGAGCGAGAGCAGCTCCAGCATTTGGTATTCCTTGCCGGTCAGGTGCACGCGCTGGCCGCCGACCTCGACCGTCTTGGTATCGAGATTGACCACGAGATCGCCGGTCTGGATGACCGACTGGGCGTGACCCTTGGAACGGCGCACGATCGCGTGGATGCGGGCAACCAGCTCGTCCTTGTGGAAGGGCTTGGTCATGTAGTCGTCAGCGCCGACGCCGAGACCCTTGACCTTGTCCTCGATGCCGGCGAGGCCGGAGAGGATCAGAATGGGAGTCTTGATTTTCGATACCCGGAGCTGCTTGAGCACGTCGTAGCCGGACATGTCGGGCAGGTTGAGGTCGAGAAGGATAATATCGTAGTCGTAAAGCTTACCTAAATCGACGCCTTCTTCTCCGAGATCCGTCGTGTAGACGTTGAAACTCTCGGATTTCAGCATCAATTCGATCGACTGCGCGACGGCGCTGTCATCTTCTATCAGCAAAACGCGCATGCCAGTCCCCTTTAGTCCGCCGCTCCGGGCGTCAGGTCGGCCGCACTTGCGGCACTCAAAACGCCTTTAACAACTGATTCGGATCCTGACAGACATATGGTTAACAAAATCTGATTCCGGTTCGCAAGCTCTTTAAGTGCAATTTCTAACGAATCGCCCTAAGATGTTGCGTGGAAGCAGCTTTTCTCCACAGTGCCCACTCAGGTTCCAGATTAAGAGGCGGGCCTAACCGACTCCGCGTTTAGCCCTTCTTCTGACGGGCAAGCGCTCTCAGTCACCAAAGACAGTGACGCAATGATTAATGATGCGGGTAAACACGAGGTTAAGCGGGGTTTCTTAAAGTGCGGAAACTTAAGGTTTTCGCAATGAAGGCGCTCGCGGAGCAGATCGGCGATATCGACGGCGTCAATATATATGGCCGCGTTGTGGGCGTGCGCGGCCTGATGGTCGAGATCGCAGGGCCCATTCACGCGATGTCGGTCGGCGCCCGCATCGTGATCGACACCGGCGGCAATCGCTTCATCCCGGCCGAGGTGATCGGCTTTTCCGGCAGCAATGCGGTCGTGATGCCGTTCGGCGGGCTCGACGGCGTCCGGCGAGGTTGCCGCGCCGTGATTGCGACCGCCGCGAGCCAGGTGCGGCCGTCGCCGGCCTGGCTCGGCCGCGTCATCAACGCCATGGGGGAACCGATCGACGGCAAGGGGCCGCTGGTGCAAGGCCCGTCGCCGATGCCCTATCGCAACGCGCCGCCGCCGGCACATTCGCGCAAGCGCGTCGGGGCGCCGCTCGATCTCGGCGTGCGGGCGCTCAACACGTTCCTGACCTGCTGCCGCGGCCAGCGGCTCGGCATCTTCGCCGGTTCCGGCGTCGGCAAATCGGTGCTGCTCTCGATGCTGGCGCGCAATGTCGATGCCGATATCACTGTCATCGGCCTGATCGGCGAACGCGGCCGCGAGGTGCAGGAATTTCTGCAGGAGGATCTTGGCGACGAGGGCCTGGCGCGCTCGGTCGTGGTGGTGGCGACATCGGACGAGCCCGCCCTGATGCGGCGGCAGGCCGCCTACCTGACGCTGGCAATTGCCGAATATTTCCGCGACGAAGACAAGGACGTGCTGTGCCTGATGGACTCGGTCACACGCTTTGCGATGGCGCAGCGCGAGATCGGGTTGTCGGCCGGGGAGCCGCCGACCGCAAAAGGCTATACGCCGACGGTGTTCACGGAGCTGCCAAAACTCTTGGAACGGGCAGGGCCGGGCACCGGCGTCGGCACCATCACTGCCATTTTCACGGTCTTGGTCGACGGTGACGACCACAACGAGCCAATCGCGGATGCGGTGCGTGGCATTCTGGATGGTCACATCGTGATGCAACGCTCGATTGCAGAGCGCGGACGGTTTCCCGCGATCAACATCCTCAAATCGGTCTCGCGCACCATGCCGAGATCGGCCAATCCCGACTATCTTCCCATCATCATGCGGGGCCGCCAGGTGATGGCGACCTACGCCGATATGGAGGAACTGATCCGGCTTGGCGCCTATCGGGCAGGCTCGAGCCCGGAGGTCGACGAGGCGATCCGGTTGCATGAGCCGCTGGAGGCCTTTCTGCGCCAGGCCAAGGACGACAAATCGAGCCTCGATGACGGCTACCGCCAATTGGCGCAGATCCTCGCCAATTTGGAAACGGAACGCTAACTTTGTCAGGCCATCATCCCCGGCACATGATTAATGAAGCCGGTGGGGTCCCCCGAGGGAGCCGGCTCCGTCCCGCGTTCAGATTGGGACTTCTGGGGAGTATGAGTCGATGAAGTCACGAGAAACGCTGATCCGCCTGAAGAAATTTCAGGTCGACGAGAAGCGCCGAAGGGTTACCCAGATCGAAGGCATGATCGCCGACTTCCAGCGCATGTCGGTCGATCTCGAGCGCGAAATCCAGACCGAGCAGGAGCGGGCCGGAATCAACGACCCCTCCCACTTCGCCTATCCGACCTACGCCAAGGCCGCGATCCAGCGCCGGGAAAACCTGACCCGCTCCGCCGACGAACTGCGCATCCAGCTCGAGGATGCCAAGGGCCTGTTGAGCGAAGCCTTCGAGGAACTGAAAAAGGTCGAACTGCTCGACGAGCGCGATCAGGCGCGCGAGCGCGCCGAGGAGAGCGCCCGCGAGCAGGCCGACATGGATAGTATCGGCTTGATGCGCGCCCGGCTTGGCGTCGCCTGACGCTTCTCGCACCATCGGTTGAAGGAATCGAAAACCCGGGCCTCACGGCCCGGGTTTTTTCTTGATCTTCCATGGCCAATCTTCCGGAATCGGCGACTTGGTGGCCCCTGTGACGCAAGGTATGCTACGAAACCTCTCGTCGGCTCCGGCGTAGCGCGCATTGGAGGAGCGGGATTTTGGGGGACGCTGAATGCTGACGCCAGCGGAGCTGGTCTGGCTGATTGCCGCGGTGGCGAAGGGGGATCAGGCCGCTTTTGAGCGCCTTTATGCCGCCACGCGCGCGAAACTCTTCGGCGTCGTGCTCCGTATCTTGCGGCGTCAGGACCTCGCGGAGGAGGTCATTCAGGAGGCTTACGTCAAGATCTGGAACAGCGCCGGACAGTTCAACCCCGCGCTCGCTTCGCCGATCACGTGGATGGCGTCGATCGCGCGCAACCGGGCGATCGACGTGGTGCGCAAGAAGAGCGAAGCCTCGATCGAGGAGGAGCCGACCGCCATGGAAGTGGCGGCCGAGTCGCCCGATCCGCTGGCGCGGCGCGAGATGACGGAAGAGTTGAAGCGGTTGCTGGAATGCGTCGGCCGCCTGGAGCCAGATCGGCAGAAGCTCGTGCTGCTCGCTTATTACAACGGCTGGAGCCGCGAACAACTCGCCGCCAAGTTCGAGACACCGGTGAATACGGTGAAGACGTGGCTGCGCCGCAGCATGATGGAAATAAGGGAGTGTCTCGGGCTGGGGTCCGGGTCTTGAATGATGGCCTATAGCGAAGACCATATCGCGCTCGCCGCGGAATATGCGCTCGGCACCCTCGATGCCGGCGAGCGCGCGCAGGTCGAGACCATGATGGCCGTCGATGCCGAATACAGCGCGCTCGTTCACGCCTGGGAATACCGGCTCGGCGTGCTCAACCAGATGGTCGGTTCCGTCGAACCGCGTCCGATCGTGTGGGAAAACATCAAGGCCGCGATTGGACGTTCCACGGAAGCGCAGGCGCCGCTGACGCTGCCTGAGGCGCCGCAGACTGCGCCGCCGCCCGAACCCACCGCTGAGCCGGTGGCTCCCGCGGTAGCCGAGGCGCAGCCAGCCGTCACGGACGGTCCGGTTGCAGACAATGTCATTCAGTTGTCCAGTCGCGCGAAGCGCTGGCGCAACGTGGCTTCCTTCGCCACCGCAATTGCCGCAGCGCTGATCGCGATGCTGGCGGTGCAGGTCTATCGGCCGGAACTATTACCGGAGGCGCTGCGGCCGCAGCCGCGCATCCAGACCGTCGAGGTGAAGACGCCGGCGCCACAGCCGGCACCCTCGGCCCAATATGTCGCGCTGCTGCAGCGTGACGGCGGCGCGCCCGCGTTTATTTTGACGGTCGACGCCGCGACCAAAAACTTCACGGTCCGCAAGGTCGGCGCCGATGCCGAGCCCGGCAAGAGCTTTGAGCTCTGGCTGATTTCCGACCGCCTGCCGCGACCGCGCTCGCTCGGCGTGATCGGCGGCAGCGATTTCACCGTGCGCCCGGTGCTCGCCGACTACGACGCCAGCACGATCAACACCGCGCTTTATGCGGTGACCGTCGAGCAGGCCGGCGGCTCGCCAAGCGGCCAGCCGACCTCGGCGCCGATCTTTACCGGCAAGCTGATCGAGACGGTGCCGGCTGCTCGCTAGCACCCTGCTGGGGCCGACGGGGTTGGCAACAGCAGCACGCCAAAAAGAAAACGCCCGTGGGGAGCGGGCGTTTTCGCAGTCAACTTGGGGGTAGTTGGGGTCTTATATATTCACGTGGCGACTTTGGGGGGCTGTAAAGCAGCCGCGTGAATTCCGTGAATTCCTGTTTTCGGATTCCTCCGTTAACGTACGACTGAGTTACCGGTGCTGGTGATCGCCACCGGCTTGCCGGCCTTCATCACGCTCGTGCTCGCGGTCTGGGTGAGACCTTCATCCGAGCTGTTGCGTGCGGAGATGCTGAACCCGGCGACCACGACACCTGCCACGAGGGCCACGACCACGATCTTGAGATGGGTCGTGCGATCCGCGCTGTAGATCGAATGGTTCATGGAAGTCTCCTGCCGCCTCCGGCCTAACGGATTTGTTGGATGCGTCCGCAGGCTGGTTCAACGTCTCGCGTCAGGAAACGTAGGACTCCGGGATCTGTTTCCAAAGGAGCGATCACAAGGCGGTGAAAAGACTTGAACGGCCGCGATTGGAACGTCCGCGGAGATCGTCGGAAATGAATAAATAGTCAGTCTCTGTAACAGCTTATGCGGAGATCACCGCTGCCCAAGGCCGAATGGCGCCGTATCGGCCATTTTCGACAAAACCATTTGCCTGTGGCGAAAAGGCTTCGCCATTTTCGCCGGTGATTTGCGCTGCGCGCCGCCAAACTAGACGCTGCCGACCGTCTTCAGCCGCGCGCGCGGGTGAATTTCCGCCTGTGACAATACGGTGGTTTGCGAACGGAACCGCTCGACCAGCGAGCGCACGAACGGTCGGATCGCCGCCGACGTCACCAGCACCGGCGCCTCGCCCTCGCGCGCCGCCTGTTCGAAGGCGTTGCGAACGCTGGTCATGAACTCCGACAGTTTTGAGGGCTGCATGGCGAGGCTGCGCTCTTCGCCTTGGCCCACAATCGATTCCGCAAACGCCTGCTCCCAGCGCGCCGACAGTGCGATTAGAGGCAGATAACCGTTGTATGTGGTATTCTGTGCGCAGATCTGGCGGGCGAGGCGGGCGCGGACGTGCTCGACCATCGTGGCGGGATTGCGCGAGAAGGCGAGCGCGTCGGCGATGCCTTCGAGGATGGTCGAGAGGTCGCGGATCGAGATCCGCTCGGCCAGCAGGAGCTGCAGCACGCGCTGGATGCCCGAGACCGTGACCTGGCTCGGCACGATGTCCTTGACCAGTTCGCCCTGTTCCTTCGGCAGGTCCTTCAGAAGCTTCTGCACCTCGCCATAGGACAGCAGGTCGCTCATGTTGTTCTTGAGCAGCTCGGTGAGGTGCGTCGACAGCACGGTCGCGGCGTCGACCACCGTGTAGCCCTTCAGCGAAGCCTCTTCCTTCAGCGCGGCGTCGACCCAGGTTGCCGGCAGGCCAAACGTCGGCTCGACGGTGTGGATGCCGGGCACGCCGACCTGGTTGCCGGCGGGATCCATCACCATGAACTGGTTCGGCCAGATCTTGCCGGTGCCGGCGTCCACTTCCTTGATCTTGATGACGTAGGTGTTGGCCTCGAGCTGGACGTTGTCGAGGATGCGCACGGCGGGCATCACAAAGCCCATTTCAATGGCAAGCGAGCGGCGCAACGCCTTGATCTGCTCGGTCAGGCGGTCGGTGCCGTCAGGGCCGTTGACCAGCGGCAGCAGCGCGTAGCCGAGTTCGATCTTGAGGTCGTCGATCTTGAGCGCGGTGGCGATCGGCTCTTCGGCCGCGGCGTTGGCGGCAGCCGCGGCTAGATCGGGCGCAGCGGCTGCGGCTGCTTCGGCAGCCTTGGTGACGTTGTTGTGGTTTCGCGCTTTCCAGGCCAGCGCCGCCGCGCCGCCGCCGAGCGCCAGGAACGGCAGCATCGGGATGCCCGGCAACAGCGCCAGCACCAGCATCACGCCGGCCGACATGCCGAGCGCCTGCGGGTAACCCGAGAGCTGCTTCATCAGTGCCTTGTCGGCCGCACCGGTGATGCCGGCCTTCGACACCAAGAGGCCCGCGGCGGTGGAGACGATCAGCGCCGGCACCTGCGTCACCAAGCCGTCGCCGACCGTCAAAATGGTGTAGGTGCGGGCGGCGTCGCCAAAGCTCATGCCCTGCTGGGCGACGCCGATGATGATGCCGCCGATCACGTTGATGAACACGATCAAGAGGCCCGCAATAGCGTCGCCGCGGACGAATTTCGAGGCGCCGTCCATGGCGCCGAAGAAGCCGCTTTCGTCTTCCAGCGCCTTGCGGCGAGCCTTGGCGGTCTGCTCGTCGATCAGGCCGGCCGACAGATCGGCGTCGATCGCCATCTGCTTGCCCGGCATCGAATCCAGTTGGAAGCGGGCGGCGACTTCGGCGATGCGCCCCGAACCTTTGGTGATGACGACGAAGTTCACGATCACGAGGATCGCGAACACGATAATTCCGATCACGAAATTACCGCCCATCACGAAATTGCCGAACGCTTCGATGACGTGGCCGGCGGCTGCCGTGCCCTCATGGCCGTGCGATAGGATCAGCCGGGTGGAAGCCATGTTCAGCGACAGCCGCAGCATGGTCGAGATCAGAAGCACGGTCGGAAATGACGAGAATTCCAGCGGCGCCTGGATGAACAGCGACGTCATCAGGATCAGGATCGACACCGTGATCGAGATCGCCAGGAACAGGTCGAGCACGATCGCCGGCAGCGGCAGGATCAGCACCACCAGGATGACGAGGACGCCGAGCGCCAGCGCCAGATCGCCGCGCTTCAGGATATCGCCGATTTCGCTCAAGGACGGAAACTTGCCGCCTGTGCCTGCGCCGCCTTGACCCGCCGTGACATCGACCATGGTAGCCGCTTCCCCCCGCGTCTGCCGCCATCGGGCGCCAGACGTCTTGGCGGCGGCCGAAGGGCCGCCGTTCCGAAAGTGAGGCACCGCACTGGCGTCCACGGGGTTCCTCCCGTTTTACGCGGCCGACGACACTCGACTTCACCCGGCAATTTTTGCCCGGTGTATGGTTAGCAAAGGGTTAACGGGGGGCGGATTGGGCTGGTTATTCAGCTCTGGCGCGACTCTTCCGAAAACCGCCTTGAATGCCGAGCTGGTTGAAGCACGCGCGTGGGCACACAATCTGTGCCTCCGTTCACGCGGCGAGATAGGTGCGATAGCGGACTGCATACCAATCAGTGGTTCGCGCGTGTTGCCGAACGGCCTTGCGCTCTCCCACGGCCTGGCGCCACTCGGAGAGCCCGCAGCAGTCGGGGGGCAGGCGAAACTCGCTGAGTTGTTCGAGGACGCCCGACTGCTCGAACCATGGGTACAACGCAATGTCCGCGAGGGTGAACCGATCGCCGAACAGATAGGGTCCGCTGCGAGGGCGTCTTGCCATGACGTTCTCGATGAACTGAACATGCTCACGCAACTGCGCGACCAGCTCACGCCTGGCCTCCGCTTCGCGCGTAAAGATGAATCTGTGCGTAGTTGAATAGAGCTGTTCATCCACGAGCTTGATCCAATTGCGCGCGAGCGCGCGATCCGCCGGCACGGCCGGCATCAATGGCGGATCGGGCATGACCTCATCGATATACTCGTTGATGATCGCCGAGCCCCAGATTTTCGTACCCCCGTGCAGCAACAGGGGGACCCTGCCGTCCGGCGAGATGTGCACGAAATCAGAAGGCTTGTTCTTGAGATCGATCTCGATCAGCTCGGCGTCAATTTCCTTCTCGGCGAGCGTGAGGCGGACGCGGTGCGCATAGGGACAGAGCTGGTTCGTATAGAGTTTCACGTGGCTCATGGTTTGGTACTTCCAGATCGCGCCCGCCGATTGAAATCATTCCTTCACGCCGGGGCCGCGCGCGAGCGCCGCCGATTGCTGCAGGCTGATGCCATGGGCGAGCGGGTCGGCGTGGCGATGCACCAGGTGCCACTCGGCCCCGTCCCGCCGATAGACGAGCGTGACGCGCAGCGCCCATTCCTGGGCGGGCAGTCCCCCGACCTCGACATGGTCCCGTTCGATCAGCGCGAGAACCACCATGTCGGCCGAGCCATAGGATTGGACGACCTCCTGTTTGTGGGTGCCGTTCTTGAAGAATCGTCCCATCCTGTCCCACGTCTCGGACGTATACTGCGAGCCGTGCGACGGTGGTCCGCCGAACGGAGACATCAATGTGAAATCATCGGTGACGGCGATCATCGCTCGGTAAGTCTCTGCGTCTCCCCGCATCAGTGCCGCGTTCGACACCTCGGAATGCTTGATCAGCTTGGCGACCACATCCTCAGCCGCGGCCGGCTGGGCTACTACGAGCGGCAGACCCGCCATCGCCGGGATGGCATGACGCCGGGATAACGCTGGAGGCGAGCTCGCACCAAGCGTTACCGGGGATTTCTTCGACATGTAAGCGCTCCAGTGTTGAACGAACCCGTGTGATGAAGAGGCGCTAGATGACCCTTTGGACATCGTGAAGCCAGTGATAAAGTCTCAGCACCATGCTGAAGCCGGCTCAGCTCCTTCGCATCGATCTCAGCCTCCTGGTGTTGTTCAGCACCGTGCTCGAGGAGGGGCATGTCGCGCGCGCGGCGGAAAAACTCAATCTCACGCCCTCGGCCGTCAGCCATGGGCTGCGCCGGCTGCGGCGTCTCCTGCATGATCCGCTGTTCCTCAAGACGCCGGGTGGCGTGAAGCCGACGGACCGTGCCCTCGCACTTGCCGGTCCAGTTACTGAGACTCTCGCGCGTGTCGATGGAATCATATCGATGGTCGGGCCGTTCGACCCCGGAAGCACGCGGCGATGCTTTACGATCGGTGCGCCTGATGCATTGGCGGCAATCTTCCTCGGCCCTCTCGTTTCCCGCTTGGCCCGCGAGGCGCCGGGTGTCGACATCCGGTTGCTGCACCTCATGCCGCAACATCACGGCAAGCCGACGAGCCAAGTCTGGCAAACCACACTCACGGAGCTCGACTCCCACCGGCTCGATCTTGCAATACTCCCGATCGGCCCGTTGCCGCCCCGTTTCGCCGAGCGGTTGCTGTTCGAGGAAGACTTCGTCGTCGCCATGCGAAAAGGTCATCCGCTGGCGCGCGCATCAAAACTGGCAGCATACCTGAAGGCACGGCACATGCTGGTTTCGGCCATCGGCGATGCGCAGGGAGTCGTCGATGCCAAGCTCGCCGAGCGGGGACATTCGCGGCGCGTGGCGCTGACCGTGCCGAATTTCATGATGGCGCTGGTTCAGCTCGCCGAAAGCGATCTGGTTGCGACACTGCCGCGGAAGCTGGTCGAGTACCATGCCGCGCGGTTCAACCTGGTGGTGCGCCCGGTGCCGCTGCCCTGGACGCCCGATCCTATACGTCTCGTCGCATCGCAGGCCGCGATGGCCGATGCCCGCATCGCTTGGCTGTTCGAGACGTTGGCGAGCTCCATAAGCACGAGCACCGGTTCGCGCTCAAGGCAAGAACGGAAGCGTCGCAAGCCGTGTTGACGTAGAAGCTGCGAATTCTGCGGTGACACCCGTTTCGCCGTAACCCGAACTGGTTGAAAGCGCGCGGACATCGCCAACAATCCCATTGTGATTGACGCTCAGAGACCCGGCCTCACGAAAGGCGGAAGCGGTCCTGTTCCTCCATTCACGTTCGCGCGTCAGCAACATCTAGGCCGGCGTTAACCCTGTCGGCAAACAGACTGCACGTGGGGCGGATTGTTACGCGAGCCGCCGCCAAGTTGCCGCATTAGACCGGAGAGTTTTCACCGCCACTAAACAAAGTGGAGGAGCATCATGCTGAGAATGATGTTGTTGGGCCTCCTCATCCCATTGGGTGTTGGCGTGCTCGCGGCAATGGAACTCAGAACTCCTGCGCGTAATGCAGTAGTGGTCGTCCAGCCCGTTGCCGAGACAACCGTAGGCGTTTCCGATTCACATGTTGCCTTGGCGAAGGCTGATCGACTTGAAATTGCCGCCGCGAGCAGCGAGACACCAACGCAGCCCGCGCCGGTCGACGAACGCGTTTCTCCGGCGGAAGACATCAGTGTCGGTCCTTCGGAGCCCCCGAGGGTGATCGGCCGCCATCGACACGATCCCAAATCAAAGAAGGGTACCACCGCCGCCCGTCTAAAGAAGGTCGCCACCGCCGCCCGTCCTAAGCCGAAGCCAAAGACGACCGCTATCGAGCGAACGACCATTTCCGAGCGGCGAAAGGTCGCCAGCGACGCCGAGTCTTGTCGGCTGAGCGCGTTTGGTGGCTTGCGCAAGGCCTTGAATTCAGTCGACTGCGAAATCTGATTCAGTGGAACGGTTTCGGCGACTGTGACCTGATGTGGTCTCCAGAACTTGGGGAGTGAGAGCTCAGGGCCAATTCCACCCGGTGCGGCCGCTATCCGCTTCGGGTCCGACAGCACCCCAAATGGTCACGTGCAAAGCCGGCAAGGCTCAACGTTCGCGCGCAGATTCGCCTTAAAAAATAAGTCTTTGAAGGTGAACGAGCTCACAGCCGGAGCCCCAGCGGCAGGTCCATTTTGCTGGCTTCGGGACGATCCAGATGCACGACCGAATTACCACCCCCAAGTTCGTGGTCGGCGAACTGCCGGAGCTGAGAGGCCAAGGCCGCGATCTGCGAATAGATGCCTGCCGAGGCGTCGCGCTGTGGTTCATCTTTCTTGACCATGTTCCCAACAACATCGGAACTTGGCTGACGCTACGGAACTACGGCTTCAGCGATGCCGCCGAAGTGTTCATGTTCGTGTCGGGCGTAACCTGCGCGCTGGCTTACGGCAAAGCATGGCGCTGCGAGGGCTGGACCGGGGTGATCAGCCGAACGCTGCGGCGAAGCTGGGACATTTATGTCGCATTTCTGCTGCTGACGCTCGCCTGCGCGATCTTGGTTCACCTCGCAGGCGGTGGCCGTGTTGCTGACGAGAGCAATACGCGTATCTTGTTGGATCATCCAGGCGCAACGCTCGTGCGCGCGGCGGTCCTGCAATACCGTCCGGTCAATACCGACGTGTTGTCGGTCTTCGTGCTTCTTCACCTCCTGTTCGCGCCGCTGCTGTGGCTGCTGCTGCGAGCGCCGAATGCGACGCTTGGCGCCTCGCTGGCGCTTTATGTGTCGGTGCATGTCTTTGGCTGGACCGTCCCGGCCTGGCCGAACGGCCACTGGGCCTTCAATCCGCTGGCCTGGCAGTTGCTGTTCGTGCTTGGCGCGTGGTGGATGATCGAGGACAAGAGGCCCCAGCCGTGGGTGACGTCACGCACGACGCTTGTACTTGCCATCCTGTATCTGCTCTTCAGCCTGGTCATCGTATTGAGCTGGCGCATCAAACCGCTGGAAGCACTGATCCCGCAGGCGCTGGCGAACCTGCTTTATCCATTGGACAAATCGAATCTCGATCCATTGCGACTGCTGCATTTTTTGGCCATAGCGGTTTTGGTGGCGTGGCTCGTGCCTCGCAATTGGCGAGGGCTGACGACGCCGGTAATGCGCGGCGCGATCCGCTGTGGCCAGAACTCGCTGCCGATCTATTGCCTCGGCGTTATCTTGACGTTTGCCAGCCACGTGGCGTTGCTGCAGATTTCAGACGGACTTGCGATGCAGATAGCGTTGAGTTTCGCTGGCATCGCAGCGATGATCGCGACCGCAACGCTGCTGAACTCGATCAGCATCAAACCCGGGCTGCGATCATAATATTTGGACACTGCGATCAGCGAGAGTGTCCATGAAAGATGAAGAATGCCGTCATTGCGGAGATCGCTGCCGGCTAGCGCCATGCCTCCGACGGAAACAAGTTTGTTCGCTCGCAACCACAACCGCCCGATGACAACGCGGACGGACGCTGCAGCAACGCGCATCGTTGCGCATGCGATCCATGTGGCGCTATACATTACCCATGTCCCGCGATTTTCGCCTTGATCGCACTCCCGTCGACGTTCTCAACTATGAGATCGCCCAGGACCAGGCCGTTGCGCTCGGACGGATGGGGCGCGCGCTGGAAGCGGCCCTCGCCAGGCTGCGGGAGTTCGATTCCACCCATCCACGCTCGGGCGCGCCGGCGTCAGCCCAGCAGGCACGGCGCATCCTCGTGACGGAGGCAGGCCACGCGCTCTGGATGTTCGTGGTGCAACAAGAGGCGTGTGGCCTGCGCGACAGCCGCCCTGTCATGCGCGCCTACAACGTGCCGAACGAGGTGCAGCAGTGCATGGGGGCTGTCCCTGCCACATCGATGCTGTTAGCAACGTGACTTCCTGGGTTTCGACGACCCATCGAGATTCGAGACGAGTAGGAAGTCACCTTGGACGCCTTTCGCGCGGCTGACCGGCACTCGCCCCCGGTCTCGTTTCCCAGGCCAGAATGAATCCATCGCCTTGCCGGATTTGAGCCCTATTGTGACCTAGGTCGCGGCCAAAGGTCGGTGCGGGGAGGGCGCAACACTGGGGTTCTCATGTCCGGCCATTTGCGAACTTGCATCGCCGCTTTTGTCCTTCTCGCAAGTCTCCCGACTTCGCCTGCATCTTCGAATCCGCTTGCAGACTTGTTCAATGTCTCTCCCCCGAAGCCCCCTGAGCCTGCTCCCGCGGAAAAGGAACGGGAGTGCTTGCCACGACCCGGTACGTCGACGGCGGAAGGTCAGCGCTGGGTCTATCGTTCAGAGGGGGGGCGCAAATGCTGGTTCCAGGCTGCCGAGGGGACCGCGACGGTGAAGCAGGTTCGTCGTCGCGCCGCGAAGCCTCGTGCCGCCGCTGTCGAGGAGAATGAGGCCGCGCGGGCGAAGCAGAAGGCGGTCATGGATGCGCGTGCGGAGCTGCTGCGCGCCGCACCGGCGGAAACGTCTCAGCCGACCCAACCCGCGCCCGAGCTCAAGGTGGTCGAGGCCGCTTCCGTCCCGGCTACTACGGGGGCCGCAGCCTTCGTGCCGCCGGCAACTGTCGCCAGCCGCGTGACCGATCAGCCCATGCCTGACCACCCCACGCCGCGCCGGCTCGACGCGGAGACACTTCTGGCAGCCGCACCGGCGCCAAGCGAGGCGGTTGCGGTCTCGGTGCCTCCGGCCGCGCCGGTCGCCTCTCCGATCGCCGAGGCGGCTGACGACGGCTGGGGCTGGATGGCAACCTGGCTTGGCGCGCTGCTGATGGCGCTGGGGCTCGCGTCCGTCTTAGCCTCGAACCGGACCCTTCGGGAGGCCGTGCTGTTGCGCGATTAATGCGGGGGTTACTGCTCTTCAGCCCAATCCGTTTTCTCGCAGCTAAGGCAGCGGAGGAGGCGGAAGCTCTTGCCCTGGCGACTGTCGAGGATCACCACGGGCCGCGCGATGCCGCCGCAATGATTGCAAGTTGGATGATGAGGCGGATGATACCGCCCGGCGTCGCTCGCATCTCGTACGTTACTCACCGCACCCTCCTGTAAGGGCGATTCACGTAAGATAAAGCGCACACCGGTTCCAAGAACACGTCCAGTGAGCACAAAAGCCGAGGCCAAGAACCCAAGCGAACCGTCAATTTTCTAATCTAAAAGCCAGATCCTTCCGCTCCATAACTCATCAAAAGTGTCAGGGACATCATTCGGCGCCCGCGCTTGCACGGCTTCCTCCGGTGCCCACGCTTGCGTGTCGAGTAGATTGCCGCGCTTCTCCGAGACTGCGTTCACAATATCCTTGCGCGACGGTTGCGCGGCCACGTCCTTGGGCCATTCCAACAACGCCTTCGAAAGCCCAGGCTTGCCTTCGTACCAGCATTTCCGTCCGTCGATGAGACGATACGACCACCATTTTCCGTTCGGATTTGACGGCATAGCGGCGCTGCATTGCTGTTTCGCTTCCACACTTGGCATTCCCAACAATAACAGCGCAGCAACAAAAGCCGTCAGAGTTATTGATGAAAGCTGCTTGGTCATTTGCGTGGCTCGAAGCAGCTACGTTGCTGCAAGCGCGTCACAGCAACCATCACATCGGGGCGTTCGAGAACTTCTACGAGCTTGTCGAGAATACGCTCATTGTTCTGCGGCCGAGGTTGCAGGTATTCTTCCAGTATGAGTTGCGCCTCGCCAATCGCCTGAATAGCCAATTGTTGATCTGTCATACGCGTTACTCACAGAGCGCCCCCGGGTAAAGAAAGAAGGCAAATCAAGACCCCATTTGGGTTTTTTCCCCGCTTTTTTCCAAAGTTCCATCAATTTTTATTTCAAGGTTTGGCAGGAGCCCTGCCAAACCTGTGTACGAAACTTGGTCTACTGGGCGCAGACGGATTGTGGCCGTGATTGTTGTGGTTGCGATCCTTCAAGCCGCCATCTTGCGGCGAGGTAGAAAGATCGGCCTGTCTCCGGCCGCGAGTGACTGTCTTGTTCTGAACTCAGATGCCGGGACTATGTCTGCAAGTTTTGAAGTCGATGGCCGCACCATGTCCGCGCATGCCTGCAAATTCGGGCTCGAAGGCGTCACGTCGAAGCGATAGCGGATATGCATATGGACGAGGCAACAACTGGGTAAACGTGCGCGCAGCGCGAGATCCCGCAAAAAATCCCGCCTGGGGAAAACTCGACTTAGGTCAGCCTAACTGCGTTGTCCGACTCGGCAGTCCGTGCTGGTTTCCTCAAAAATTTGAGTCTGTTTGCGGGGCAAGGAAGTTGAGCCAGTTTTCCTTTATGCTCTGCTCGTGATCTCCCTGATGCTCACCGTGTGCGTCGGAGTGGCAGCTTGGCGCATGTCTGATGACTGGCCGGAAGTTACCGGAAGCACTTCGCCGGCATTTATCCACATGCGTTGAAAAGCAAGGACCTCAACTCCGGACGGAGCTGAGGCCATCACCGCACTACGAACCCGCGCGAGCGTTCGGCTCAATCGCAATAGCTCCACCCGCCATAACCGTCGTCGCATCGCGCCCGCGCACGATAGGGCACGGGCAGCGGCGGCCGCGGCGCGTATTCGCCCGCATAGTCGTATTCCTGCGCGTAGTAGCGTTCGCGATAGACTGGCGCACGTTCGACGTAGACGGGCTGCGCGGGGTAGGGCGTTCCGTACTCGCCATAGACCGCTGCCGGTGCGCGGTAGGCGGGTTCACCGTAAGAGCGATATCGGTAACCGGGTTCCGCGTACGGCCGATAAGCCGGTCGCGGGCGCACATTGATGTTTGCGGAGGGCGCGTAGATTCCGCCTGGCGCGACGTAGACGGATGACGACAGATCGCTGGCCGCGGCGGCCCCGGAACACAGGACGACGAAAGCCAGCGTGAGCGATGATCGGTACATGTGTGAAGCCTCCAACTACTCAAGCCGCGCCAGCCAGCGTGGTTAATTTTCGCTAAACAAATCGAGGTGCGCAATGATATTTTGCGCGAAGAAGTGTGCCATTTCAGGACTGCGCACACATTCGCGTGTCGGCATCGTGAGTTGAGGAACACTGCGTGATGCGATCGCAATCACACAGTCTGGCAGTTGAATGTGAATGCCAGCATTGCAGCGTCATTGCGATCAGTTGGCTCCTCGCAATGACGGCTCGAGGATTGCTTTTATGAACGACTTCACCACCCGCACGATGCGGCCCGACGAGATATCGATTGCAATCGACTGGGCCGCGGCTGAAGGCTGGAATCCGGGCCTTGCCGACGACGCCTGCTTTGCGTCTGTCGATCCAAAGGGCTTTTTCATCGGCGAGATCGATGGCGCGCCTGCCGCGACTGTCTCCTGCGTCAATTACAGCGCGCGCTTTTCCTTTCTCGGCTTCTACATCGTGCGACCGGATTTGCGCGGCAAGGGTTACGGCTTGCGGATATGGAATGCGGCCGTTGCGCACGCCGGCGCGCGCGTGGTCGGACTCGATGGCGTGACGGCGCAGCAGGACAATTACAGGAAGTCCGGATTCGAGCTCGCTTACGCCAACGTCCGCTATGGCGGTAAGGTCACAGCACCGAGTGCGCCGCAGGCTGGGGTGATTGACCTGAGCGAAGTCCCGCTGGCTGATGTGGAAGCAGACGACGCGACGGTGTTTCCGGCGCGACGGCCGGCGTTCCTGCGGGCCTGGGTCGGCTCGCCCGGGCATGTCGGGTGCGCGGTCATGCGCGATGGACGGCTTGCGGGCTGGGGTGTGATCCGTTCGTGCCGGAAGTGCTTTAAGATCGGGCCGCTGGTGGCCGACCAGCGCGCCACGGCTGAAGCGGTATTGTCCGCCTTGCTCGCCAAGGTGGGCGGCGGCGAGATTTTTCTGGACGTGCCCAGCATCAACCGCGACGCGATCGCACTGGCGGAAGGTTTTGGGCTCGCGCCGGTATTCGAGACCGCGCGCATGATACCGGCGCGATCCCGCCACTGCGGCTGGAGCGGGTGTTCGGCGTAACAACGTTTGAGCTGGGGTAGGGGACGAAATGTAGGATGGGTGGAGCGAAGCGATACCCATCGCGCCTGTGATGGCATGCGATTGATGGGGTATCGCTGCGCTCCACCCATCCTACGCGTTCGTGCGGGCCTCGGCACTACCGGCTCAACGGCATCCGGTCGATCACCGTGGTGCCGGCGGCGGAGAATAGCCTATCCGTTTGCACGAGTTCGAGCGTCTCCACCGTAAAGCGGCCGAAGCTGGTCGCGCGATGGCGTGCGATCGCGCGAATGAAGGAAGGAGATAACGGGCCCGAAAAGCGGATCAGGTTCGCAAAGGCAAGTCTGCGAAACAGAAGATCGCGAAATGCGCCCGGGCCGGCTGTTCTTTTTCGCGTGTAAGAAAGATCCTGGGTCGAGCGCGTAAGCTGTTGTCTGAGCCCCCACAGGGAATCGTCTTCGCGAAACAACTGCAAGAAGACGGAATTGGGCGAAACGCCCAAGCCGTGTCCCGTTAGGCTGAAGGGACGAAGCGATCCGATGCGATGCCGGAGTCGCGCGAGCAGTTCGTCCCGGTCGACGTCCTTGATGTCGTCGAAATTTCGGATCGTCACATGGGCGGTGTCGGAGGGGTAGTAGTGGTGCGAAGGATGGAGCCGCTCGAGTTCAGCCAGGACTTTGCCGCTTCCGGAATTGGGTTGTTGAGGAAGCCGGGCGACCAGGGACAAGTGCACAGCCGCATCCGGGCCTGATGCTGGCAGGATGTGTGCCGGCGCCGAATCATGGAGAGGCTCAGGGCTGCCGTGCCCATCAGCCACAGCGATTTGAACCGTAGCCCGTCAAGCGAGTTGCTGGGATTCAAGAGCACTCTCCGTCCCGCTGGGGTAGCTAGGGCCTGGTTCGTAGGATCGGTAGAGCCACGGGTCCGCGCCTTCGGCCGCTCCGATGGGAAACTCCGCGAAACCTATCATTCCATTTTGCGGAGACGTGATGGGTATCGCTTTCGCCTTCGCTCTGGCGAGCTACGGTCGCACAAGTCGTTCCACCCATCCTACGAACAAGCCGTGCCGAGAGCTACCCGTCGCCCAGCCGTTCGTCCCGCGACGCGCGCCTGGAGGTCGAAAAAATCTCCCAGCTCACCATGAAGATCGCGGCGATCAGCGGGCCGATGACGAAGCCGTTGAGGCCGAAGACTTCGATGCCGCCCAGCGTCGAAATCAGCACAACGTAATCCGGCAGCTTGGTATCCTTGCCGACAAGGAATGGACGCAGCACATTGTCCACCAGGCCAATGATCAGCACGCCATAGGCGATCAGCCCGATGCCCTGCCAAACAGCGCCGGTTGCGAGAAAGTAGATCGCGACGGGGAGCCAGACCAACGCGGCGCCGATCGCCGGCAGCAGCGACAGGAACGCCATCAGCACGGCCCACAAAATCGGCGCGTGAACTCCGAGGAACCAGAACGCCAAACCGCCGAGCGCGCCCTGGACAATGGCCACCACGATCCCACCCTTGACGGTGGCGCGAACGACGTCGGCGAACCTGGTGAAGAGCGCTATTTTCTGATCGCCGTGGAGTGGAACAGCCTGCTTGATCAGGTCTGCCACTGCCCTGCCATCGCGCGTCAGGAAAAACAGCAGGTACAACATGATGGCGAGGCTGATCACGAACTCGAAAGTGTTCATCCCGATGGTAAGCGCCTGGGGAGCCAGGACCTGACCGCCCTTCATCAGGTTGGATGACAATGTTTCGCGAAGCCCTGAAAGATTTGTCAGGTTGAACCGCTCCAGCCAACCGGTCGCCCAGGCCGGCAGCGCATCGAAGACACGCTGGATGTAGCCGGCGAAATCATATTCTCCGGACCTGATCTTCTCAAAAAGGCTCGTGGCTTCCTGCACCAGGGAGGCCGCAACCATCGCCAGCGGTATGAGTACGATCGCGATGATGAGCAGGACGGTTACCAGGGCAGCGAGGTTCGGCCTGCCGGGCATCGATCGCAGCAGCGCCCGATTCACTGGCGCAAAGATGACGGCTACGATGATCGCCCACAGAACGGCGCCGTAGAATGGCTGCAAAATCCAGGCGAATGCCAGCGTAACGGCAAACAGCAAGAGAAGAAAAGTCTGATCATCAATCCGTCGCACGGGCGTCTCGTTTCCTTGCCTTCTCGGCCGCGCCAATGTTCAGCAACGAACCAGTGCGCGTTCTCCATCGCCTTGTACAGCATTTTTCCGGACCCGTACCGCGTCAGCGTAGGATTGGCGGAGCGGACGGGTCCGGCCTTCGGCCGGCCCGATGATAAACTCCGCGATACCGTCACCCTTCTTAAATGGAGGGTAGACGACGGGTGGCGTTTCGCTTTACCGCATCCTGCGGACTAAGTGTCAATCCTCTGCGTTCCGATGAAGCGCATGTAAGGCGCTTGCCCGGCCGGCCCGAACAACACGACTGTGTAAGGTTGTGGCGCCCCGCCTTCCATTCCGGGTGACCCGACCGGCATGCCGGGAACGGCAAGGCCCTTGGCGTTCGGACGGTCCGCCAGCAACCGCTGGATCGCGAGCGCCGGCACATGTCCTTCGATGGCATAACCGCTTACGATGGCCGTATGGCAAGCGGCGAGCTCAAGCGGAATACCATGCTGCTGCTTGACCGGCGCAAGATCGGCGGCCTCATGCACCTCGACCGGAAAGCCGGACGCGCGCAGATGATCGGCCCAGCCCGAACAACAGCCGCAGTTCGGATCCTTGTAGACGGCCACGACAGGATTAGCGGCAGCGGCGGACGCGATCGTCCGGCCTGCCAGCATGGCGGCAATCGCGCCGAGCAAGGACCGCCGGGCGATGCAATGCAGTGTTTCGCTCATCGACTTCACCTTTTCGGTTGGAATTTTCAGTCAGCGTAGGATGGGTGGAGCGTAGCGATACCCATCACTCTGAACTGGGCGCAGACGATGGGTATCGCTTCGCTCCACCCATCCTACGGACTGGTCCAGGCGCACTATTTATTGAGCCGGGCCAGTATTTGCTTCATCTGGTCGATCTCCTGCTGCTGTCCCTTGATGATCTCGCTGCAGAGTTTCCCGAGCTCTGCGTCCGAAATCGCCGAACGTTCGCACATCAGAATCGCGCCCGCATGGTGCGGGATCATCGACTTGATGAACTGCACGTCGGCGACTGCGGTCTGCGCCCGGATGCCGAGGAAGAAGAGCACCAGCGCGACGACGGCCACGCCGCCGAATGTCAGGTTCATCCGGCTGTCCGGGTACATGCTGCGCATCACCAGCAATTCGATCATGAGCATCGGCGCGGCCATCAGCCCCGCCATGTAGAACTGGTTGAGGTTCGGGTACACGTTCGCGAAGCGGTCGACCATCGCGTACATCAGGATGAACATCGCTACGAAGGAGAGGCCCGTCATGATTGCGAGGCGGCCGTAATGTTGCTTGTGCATTCTGATTGCGCCTTCTTCCGTCTGAAGCCGGATGTGAACCGCGGACGCCGCAGCCGATGTGCCAGGGCGTCTGTAGGTGTTCTCCTATTTGGCCTTCTCGAGCCTGGTGACGGTGTAGCCGGTGCTGGCGTTTTCGGCCTCGAAGTCGACCTTATCGCCGACCTTCACTTTTTTGAGCATCGCCGGATCCTTGACGCGGAAGACCATCGTCATGCCTTCGTCCATGCCCAGACTCTTGATCGGCCCGTGCTTCAATGTGATCTTTCCGGCGCCCTCGTCGATCTTCCTGACTTCACCTTTAGCAACGTCCTGCGCGGTAGCGGCAGTCGCAAACAAGAGCATCGCGGCTGCAATTGTGTAACTGAGTTTTTTCATTGCTCTCTCCTTCTCGGTTCTTGCCGGCTCACTTCACCGTCACTTTGCCGACCATCCCGTAGTCGCGATGGTCGGGGATCAGGCAGGAGTATTCGAATGTCCCCGGCTTGGTGAACTTCCAGATGATCTCGGCCGATTTCTTCCGCTTCAGCCGCACGCCGTTGGAATCGTCGTGCTCCATATGCGGGTTCTTCTTCATGTCCTCCGCGTGCTTGAGATTTTCTTCCGTGGTGGCGAGCAGGAACTCGTGGTCTTCCTTGCTGACATTGCGGATCACGAAACGGATCTGCTCACCGCGCTTCACCTCGATGCGCGAGGGCGTGTATGTCATCTCGCTCATTTCAACTTGAATCGTCCGCGAAGGTTTCTTGGGGTTGCCGGGCTCGCCGGCCGAATAGGTTTCGTGGGCGTGCTTGTCGTGACCGTACGCAGGCCACGCCAGCGTGACGAGGGCAGCCAGCCCCGCGCCTGCGATCATCATCTTCTTCATCCTGTCTTCGTCTTGTTGCTGGTTTGAACGCTTCACGAGGGCACGCCGTCCTTCATCGCGTATGCCGGTGGTCATGGGTGCCTGCTTTCGCAGGGACAGCGCGGGGAGAAACGTTGCTGCCCTTCGCCGGCGGAGAACTTGCCGGCGTCTGCTGCCGCGCCGGCGCGGCGGCGGGCGCATCGACTTCCCAAGCCACAGTGCCTGCCGGGAATTTGTAGGGACCGGGATCGGAGTAGTCGTCGCGCGCCATTCCCTCGCGGATCTTCATCACCGTGAACATGCCGCCCATCTCGATCGGGCCGAACTGGCCGGTGCCGGTCATCATCGGCAGCGTGTTGTCGGGTGCCGGCATCTCCATGTTGCCCATCGCCATCCCGGTCGAGCCCATCACCATGGCGTCGGGCGCGAGCTTGCCGACGGCCTTGGCGAGGTCCTTGTGCGACACGCCGATCATGTTGCGCATGTCGTGCCCCATCGCGTTCATGGTGTGGTGCGACTTGTGGCAGTGGAACGCCCAGTCGCCGGGATTGTCCGCCAGCACGTCGAACGCCCTGATTGCGCCGACCGGCACGTCAGTGGTGGTTTCCGGATATTGCGCGCTCTCCGGAATCCAGCCGCCGTCGGTGCACGACACCACGAATTTGTGGCCGTGCAGGTGGATCGGGTGGTTCGTCATGGTGAGATTGCCCATGCGCACGCGGACCCGGTCGCCAAGCCGTACCGGCAGCGGATCGATGCCGGGGAACACGCGGGAATTCCATGCCCACATGTTGAAGTCGGTCATCTCGTTGACCTTCGGCAAATAGGTGCCGGGATCGATCAGATAGCTCGACATCACGAAGACGAAGTCGCGGTCGACCGGGCGGAACGATTGATCGCGCGGGTGGACGACGAACATGCCCATCATGCCCATCGCCATCTGCACCATCTCGTCGGAATGCGGGTGGTACATGAACGTTCCGGAGTGCCTGAGCTGAAACTCGTAGACGAAGGTTTTTCCCGGCGGGATGTGCGGCTGGGTGAGGCCGCCGACGCCATCCATGCCGGACGGCAGGATCATGCCGTGCCAGTGTACGGTGGTGTGCTCGGGCAATTTGTTGGTGACGAAGATGCGCACTTTGTCGCCCTCGACCGCCTCGATGGTCGGCCCCGGCGCCTGGCCGTTATAGCCCCACAGATTGGCCTTCATGCCTTCGGCGAATTCGCGCACCACGGGCTCAGCGACCAGATGAAATTCCTTCCAGTCGCCGTTCATGCGCCACGGCAGCGTCCAGCCGTTGAGCGTGACGACTGGGCGGTACTCGGGACCCGAGGTCGGATGCAGCGGCGGCTGCATCACCGCCTTATCCATCGTCGGCGCTTCCGGGATGGCAGCCGCCTGCACGCGGCCGGTGACGGCGCTGGCGCCGACCAGCGCGGCGGTACCGAGAAATCCTCTGCGTGAGAACATCGTTCTCTCCTTTTAGTGGCCGCCGCCTGCGGCTGGCGCCGCCGCGGCGGTCGTCGTTGGCGTTTCTCTTGCAGCCTCTGAGCCGCCGCCATTGACGGCGGTCTGCAGGTCGGATTGCGCCAGCCAGAACGCGCGCTTGGCGTTGATTGCCGCGCGCAAGGAGGCGAGGCGCTGGCGCGCTTCGGTCAAAAGCGCGAACACATCGATCTGCATCGAGGAGAAGCGGAGCTGCATCTCCTCGGTGATGATCTGGCGCAGCGGGAGGATCTCGCGCTGGTAGTGGCTGGCGATGTCGTATGTTGAGCGGTAGACGCGGTAGGCGTCGCGCGCTTCCGAGCGCACGTTGACCGCCTTCTCGGTCAAGAGGTTGAAAGCCTGGTTGTAGCCCTCCACCGCCTGGCGGACGCGCACCTCGCCGCCGTCGAAGATCGGAATCTGGAACTGGACGTCGAAACCGCGTTCGCGGAACGGCGGCCCTTCCGGATCGCGGGTGCGCTTGGTGATGCCGGCGACGTCGAACAACGTGACGAAGCGCGTCGCCTGCGTCAGGCCGAGCGATTTTTCCAATGCCGCCAATTCCATCCGCGCGATCTGCAGGTCAATGCGGTGGCCGACGGCGTCGGCCTCGATGGTTGGAAGCGAGCGCGGCTGCCGCGGCAGCGCGGGCAGGCGGTTGGGCAGGCGGAAACCCAGATCCTCGCCCCACAGGCCCATCAGGCGCGTGAGCTGTTCGCGGGCGCTGGTCGCCTCCTGCCGCGCGCTGGCGAGATCGGCGGTGGTTTCGGCATAAAACACCTGCTCGCGGGCCTGGTCGAGCTTGTTGAGCGAGCCGGTCTCGCCGAGTTTTTTCGCCAACTGCGCCGTGCTCTCGGCGGTCGATTTCGCATCGGTGAGCAGGCCGACCATCTCGTTGGCCGCTACTGATCGGAAATAGCTGCGCCGGACCTGGGCGGCGAGGCGCAGCGTTTCCAGCGCGGCGCGGAGCTGCGCCTGACGAAAGCGTTCGCGCGCAATTTCCGAGCGGAACGGCAAGGTGGCGAGCGCCAGAATATCGCCGACCACCTGCCGCTCGACTTCGCTGGCGCCGTTACCCGAGATGCGGGAGATGGAAAAGGTCGGATTCGGCGGTAGGCTTTGCTCGATGAGATCGGTCTCCGCCAGCGCGAGCTCGTTATAGGCGGCCTGCAGGCCCTTGTTGCTCAACAGCGCGACCTGCACGGCGGCATCGACGGTGAGTGGGCGGCCGAGCAGCCGGCGCACGGCGCCGCCAGTCCGTTCGGCACCGTCGGTCGAGCGCACGAAGGCGACATCCTTGCCGATGGTCTGGCTGGCGACGTCGGAAACGACGGTCATGCCATGGTCCGGCGAGAACGATGTGCATCCGGAGAGGCCGATGGCGGCTAACAGCAGTAGGCCGTGGAACCCGCGGCGTGCGAGGCTAGTGCTCATGGCTGTTCCCGCGTTGTTTGGGCGTGACACTGTCGTTGCGCTCGCGCCAGGGCGCGGGCGTCGAGGGACGCAATGCGGTGTAGGGCGCAATCGTCGAGCGGTAGCCGACGCCGGGTACGCGAGCCGTTGGATCGGCGGGATCGGCGCCGGCGACGCGCGTGGTCACAGGTGTGCAGCCCGCGACTACAATCGCGATGGCGGCCACGGCGCCGCCGACCGCTGACTTGAAGATGGCATTACGTCCGTCCGCCGAACCGATGGCGGCGGACCACGCATGAGACTGCGCAGACATAAATAATTCCCTGATCTCACGATGAACCACGGGCGTGCGCACGCTGTCGTAGCGCGGCGGCCCACGTCGTTACGTTGGATCAGGCGATGGGAGGACGGTAGTGGAGCGGGGGCGCCTCACCCGGCAGGCGCCAGGAATTCTCGGAGACGCATAGCGAGGTCGGCTGCGAGGGTTTTACAATCGTCGGCAGATCAGCCGTGATGCCGGAGACACAGAGCATGGCGCAGCACGGTCCCGGCGAGGACTTGTCATGTCCATGCTTCGTCTGCTCGTGCTGGGCGTCACCGGCACCGGCTTGGTGGCTTTCGTGCGCCTGATGGTGCTGATGCTCACCGGAAGCCGCATGCTCTGAGTGATCATGCGTATGCGAGGCAGCGGCCGGCTGGGACGCGATCACCAGGCATGACGCGGCGTCCCCGAGCGCCAGTGCAACTCCCGGTGCCAGCACGCAAAACAGATAGAGCAGGGCGACAAACCACCCCGCTTTGGCGCGCTCCCGTCTGGTCAGGCGAACGAACATTGCGGGCAAACTATCCCCAATCGCGGATCCCTCCAAGGGCGTGAGGACGCCATCCCCATCACAACTGCATGCCTAACATCGCGGCATTGTGGCTTGACCTTGGGCGATTTGACCCCGAAGTTCCGCCGGCCGTGGTAATTTCTTCTGAGCTTTACCGAGATTCCGACCTGTTCGTTCCCGATTCGCGCCGGGCGTGGATCCGGCTTGCCGTGGCCGTGCTGATCGGCTCGCTCGGCAGCGTCGGCATGTGGTCGGTGGTGGTCGCACTCCCGGTGGTGCAGACGGAGTTTGCCGCGAGCCGCGGGACCGCGTCGCTGGCCTTTACCATGGTGATGCTCGGGTTCGGTTCCGGCGGGGTGCTGACCGGCAAGATCACCGACCGCTACGGCATCGTCACCGCGATCGGGCTCGGCATCGGCATTTTGGGCCTCGGCTATGTCGTCGCGGGAATGTCGACCTCGATCTGGCACTTTATCCTGGTGCATTTCGCCATCGGGCTGTCGTCGTCCGCCACCTTCGGGCCGCTGATGGCGGAGGCCTCGCACTGGTTCGACCGCTATCGGGGGCTCGCGGTCGCGATTGCCGCCAGTGGCAATTACATCGGCGGCACGATCTGGCCGCCGCTGGTGAATTTCGGCATCGAGCAGCTCGGCTGGCGCACCAGTCATATCGCGATCGGCATCTTCACGGCGATAGCGATGACGCTGGCGCTGATCGGCTTGCGGATGCTGATGGGGGCGGGAGGTCAGCGCGACCACGACAACGCGGCGCCGCCGCGCGTCGATCTAAAACTCTCCACCAACGCGCTGACCGCGATCCTGTCGCTAGCCGGCATCGCCTGCTGCGTGGCGATGTCGATGCCGCAGGTGCACATCGTCGCCTATTGCGGCGACCTCGGCTATGGCGTGGCGCGCGGCGCCGAAATGCTGTCGCTGATGCTGGGCTTTGGCATCATCAGCCGGATCGGAAGCGGCTTTCTCGCCGACAAGATCGGCGGCATCCGCACGCTTTTGATCGGGTCGTTCGCGCAGGGCACGGCGCTGTTGTTCTACCTGTTCTTCGACAGCCTGACCTCACTCTATATTATCTCGGCGATGTTCGGCCTGTTTCAGGGCGGCATCGTGCCGAGTTACGCGATCATCGTGCGCGAGGCGATGCCGGCCTCCGAAGCGGCGACCCGCGTCGGCATCGTGATCTTTGCTTCCGTGTTCGGCATGTCGTTCGGCGGCTGGATCTCGGGCGCGATCTTCGACGCTACCGGCTCCTACGGCGCCGCGTTCGCCAATGGGCTGGCATGGAACGCGCTCAACATCGGGATCATGGTGCTGCTGCTGATGCGTGCACGCCAGCGGCTGGCGACTGCTTAGAGATTTTGACTAGACCGCCTGTCCCGCTTTCAGCAGCGAACATCCCGTGATCTTCAGGCTGCCGTCCGGCTGCTGCTCCAGCGTGTACATCGCTTCCCAGGCCTCGCCATTGTCGTCGACGATATGGACGCGCTGCGCGATCCGGCCATTGGCTGAACGCGCCTCGCCGAATTCGAAACTCTTGTGGCGATAGACGGGCGCGTAGCCTTGCCGGACCATCTGCATGAAGATATCGGCCTGCGGAAAGATCTGCCTGATCTCGGGCGCGGCATGGGAATAGGCGGCCGCGGCGTCGTCGCGAATGAACGCCTGCTCCTGCGCGCGGATCACGCTCTGCGCAGTAGCGACGTCGTCGGCGGGGGCAGGGGTGCCCAACCCGATCAGGAATGCGAGAACCAGAGCAAGAGCGCGCATGCAAATGCCCCCGGACTGGCGGTGCAGACAAGTGGAAATTTATACCCGCCGGCACGCGGGCGGAAGTACTATTCGCGTAAGCGTCAGGCGAGATGAGGAACAAGCCAAGGCAGTTGTCGTTTCTCAATTATCGTTTCTCTCGGGAGGGACACCCGATGACACTCGCACGCGGAAATATTGGCGGCTATGAGTTCGACCGCATGGTGCTGCTGTTTTCCATGATGGACGGCCCAAGGGAAATACCCTGCGCAGTCAGCGCCTCCGCGATGGATGCGCTGGAACATGCCTCGCGCACGGCGACCAGCCAGCGCGAAGAACAATTCCTTCGGTTGCGCGACCGCATCGAACAATGCGCGTCGCGCAAGTTCGAAGCGGGGGAGTTCGAGGGGACCCCGCCCGGCATCATCCTGCGCAGCATCGATTTTCGCGGCTAGCTCTATTGCTGACCTGCTAGGCAATGTCGTCGCCGCGATGGCAGGCCGCCTAGTGCGAATGCAAGTCCAGGAACGGCGTGTCATTCGCGCTGACATAGAAGATAACCACCTTGGTCGGCTCGGTGGCGCTGCGGTTATAGGCGGTCATGGGCACGTTCGGCGGTTCAACCATCGCTTCACCGGCCTTGACGTTAAGCGGGGGACGACCTTCGAGTTCGAGCGTGAAGGTGCCTTCGAGGACGTAGACCGTCACCGGAAAGCGATGGGTGTGATACACGGTCTTGTCGCCCGGCTTGAACGTTGCGGTCATCACCCGCACGGTTTGCCTGTCATCCTTTGGCAATCCCTCGACGACCTGCTGCAGTACCATATTCGGCTTGGCGATATTCGGCGCGGGCGCTCCCTGCTGCTGCGCCGATGCGGGATTGTCGAGGCCAGCGCCGAGGCCGGCGAGAACGAAAATGGCCGGGATGAAATGGCTGCGCATGTTTTCGCTCCTTGTGTCGGTCAGGGACCGCGCGGTGTTTCGGCGCGAAGAAGCCTACGGGCCGCTGCCCCGCCGCGGGAGCCGCAAGATTGCGAAACCCCGCCGCAGAAGTGCATAATGGGCGGATGTTCGACTGGAACGATCTGAAATACTTTCTCGCGGTCGCGCGTCACGGCAGCACGATCGCGGCCGGCAAGGCGCTCGGCACCAGCCAGTCGACGGTTCACCGCCGCCTCGAAGAGCTCGAACGCAGACTGGGGCGGGCTCTGGTGACGCGGCAGAACACCGGCTATCGCCTGACCGAGTACGGCAACACGCTCTTGAAATATGCCGAGCGCATCGAGGCGGCCGTCGATGATTTCCAAAGGCGGGCCACCGACGTCCAACAGGAACTAAAGGGCGTGATCCGCGTCACCTGTCCGGAGCCGATCGTTTTCCGGATGACGCAGTCGACGCTGATCGACCGCTTCCATGCCCGTTACCCGCAGCTTCGCGTCGAGTTTATCACCAGCGACCGCTATCTTGATTTGTCGAAGGGCGAGGTGGATGTTGCGTTTCGCTCAGGCGATACCGACGACGAGCTGGTGGGCCGCAAGATCGCCGACTCGATCTGGGCCGTGTATGCCAGCCATGGATACATTGAGCGCCACGGCAAGCCCGAACGAATCGAGGATCTGTCGCGTCACCTTCTCGTCGGTTTCGATGAGACGCTCGCCAACCACCGCGCCGCCAAGTGGCTGAAGGAAGTGGCGCCCGGCGCCCAGATGTCAGCTCGAAACAACAGCGTGCTGGGGCTGGTCTATGCCGTGAAATCCGGCGTCGGCCTCGGACCGCTGCCGACGGCGCTCGGCGATGCGGAGCCGGATCTGGTTCGCGTGCTCGGGCCCATCCCTGAATTGACCCGAAGCTGGCGGCTTCTGGCCCACCCGGATATCAGGCGCGTCCCGCGCATCGCGGCGTTCTTCGACTTCATCGTGGAAGAACGCGACTCGCTGAAATCGATCCTGACAGGATGAGGCGGGCAGCGCCGCGCCTACCTGCCCTGAAACACCGCAGCGCGCCGCTCGATGAAGGACTGAATGCCCTCGCGCGCATCGGCGCTGTTGAGCACGCGCTCGCGGACTTTTGGAATGTAGGCGATGGCCGCCGCCTCGCCGTGCTCGACATATTGAAGGGCCGCTTCCTTGGTGACCTGAATGCCGAGCGGCGCATTGCCGGCAATGATCGTGGCGAGCGCCATCGCCCGCTCGATTTGCTGGCCGGCTGGCACGACTTCCTGGACCAGCCCGATCTCGCGGGCGCGCGCTGCGGTGAATTCGTCGCACAGGAACAAATGATACATCGCGTTGCCCCAGCCGGTGCGCGACAGGAAGCGGAAATGCGCACCTCCAAGCGGTGCGATGCCGCGCCTGGATTCCATCTGGCAGAATCGGGCGTCGTCGGCGGCTACGACGATGTCGCCCGCCAGCATCAGCTCGATGCCGATGGTGAACACGATGCCTTGCACCGCTGACACGATCGGCTTCTTGCAGCGCTTCTGCAGGCCGAAGACGTCGACATTGCCCTCCCTAAAATTCCGCTTCTCGGCGTTGGGGCCGAAGAATTTCGGCATGTCGAGGCCGGCGGTGAAATCCTTGCCTTCGGCGCAGATGACGCCGACCCAATAGCCGTCGTTGTTGTGAAGCTCCGTCAGCGCGTCCGACAACTGCTCCATCATGGCGGGCGAGAACGCGTTCTTCTTGGCGGGGTTGTCGATGATGATCTTGAAGATGCGGTCGTGGATTTCGGTGCGGATTGTTCCTTCGGCGATCATGGTTTTCTCCGTCCTCATTGTTCTAAAAATGCAGTGTGAGGCGTGCGCGTCTATCGCTCGTATTTGACGGCGAGTGCGGCGCGGATTGCCGCGGCGCGTTCCGGCGAAAAGTGCGATGCGCCATGATCGAGCAGGTCGAGGAACGACAGCACGCCGCCGCGCGACCCCCAGCTTCCTTCCTCGACGATACGGAAATTGATCCACCAGCCTGGTGAGGGTGTCTTCATCCCGCAGGCGTCCGCAAGCGCGGCATGGATGTTGCGGATGACGGTAGCGCGATCCTCGCGCGTCCAGCAGCAGTCCATCACCACGACGTCGAGCACCATCACGTCGCTGGGCTTGTCCGAGAGCAATTCCCCGCCGTGCGCGATCATGTCGAGCGGGCGCTCGACGAAATGCACCTGATAGCCGCGGCGCGCTTCAGGCGTCAGCTTGCCGACCTCCGGCACGAGCACGGCGTCCGTCAGCGTTTTTGCCAGCACCCGCCGCTGATCGGCGTTCAACCGTCCCTGCGGCGTCATCACATGGATAAACGTCATTGCGCGTCTCCTCGCGTCGGCATTCTTTTGACTATGGCGGACGTCATAACTTCACACAGAGCTGGCTATGTCAAGCGTCATAGTCTAGCATGCGGCCATGCAGACGAAGGAAGATTCGCGATGACGTCGGATACCCGCGCAAAAATGGTGGCAGGGGCCGCCGACCTGATGAGCCGCCGCGGCGTCAACGCAACCAGCATGCGCGAGGTGGTCCGCCACACCGGCACGCCGCGCGGTTCGATCGGTCATCACTTTCCGCGGGGCAAGCAGCAGTTGATCGAGGACGCGCTGGTATTTGCGGGCAAGCAGGTCAGCGGGCCGCTGGAGCATCTGGTCCAATCGCGCGGCGCCATCGCCGGGCTTCGTGCCTTCATCGCGCTGTGGCGTCAGACGCTTGAGAAGTCGAAATTCCAGGCCGGCTGCCCGGTGCTCGCGGTCGCGGTCGAGCAATATGTCAACGATGCGACGGAGAAGGACGGCGCGCCGGACGAAGCCGCGCAACGGCATCTGCTCGATCTTGCCGACGGCGTGTTTGCCGACTGGCAGCGCATCATGTTTACGGCGCTGCGCCGCGAGGGCGTGGCGCCCGCGCGCGCGCGGCGGCTGGCGGCACTCGTCATCGCCTCGACGGAGGGAACGGTCGCGATGTGCCGCGCCGCGCGCAGCGCCCAGCCGCTTGACGACGTGAGGCAGGAGCTTGAACTGGTGCTTTCCAGCGCGCTGCCAAAGTAGGCAAGATGAATTCCAAGTCGATCACCGTCGGGTGCCGATATCGGACATCCAACGGAGGGGATCCAGCGCGAATGAGTGGTTTGAGGCGACGTAGTCAATCTCGCCGCGCGTGATACCAATGTCCGCAAGCTCGCTGTCCGTCAGGCGACACAACTCGGTTCGCAGCTTCTCGCGTTTGCGCCACTCCTGAAATGCATTCCAATATGCTTCGAGCGGACTGTAGACCTGCCGCTTTGCGGTCGCCGGTCTCAGCTCGGTAAGCCCGTGGATCGTGCTCATTGCGGTGTGCCCTGTTTGAACTTCTTGACCAGGCAAAGTTGCCGCAAGGTGCGCCGGCGCGCTTAACTGCTGGCTTACATTTCCGTTACCGGCAGCTTATTCTTCGTGCTCGGGGGCGTTAGGTCGACCTCAGAAGGAATGGCAAATTGCGCTATCTCTTCGAGAATTACACGCTTGACACCGAAAAGCGTGAGCTGCACCGCGGGGCGGATGCGGTGTCAATCACACCGCAGGTCTTTGACCTGCTCGATTACTTGATTCGAAACAGGCAGCGCGTCGTCAGCAAGGACGACCTCATCTTTGCCGTTTGGAACGGACGCATTGTATCTGATGCCGCGTTGACGACCCGTCTGAACGCCGCGCGGAATGCGATCGGCGATTCCGGCGAAGAGCAACGTCTCATCAAAACACTGGCGCGGAAGGGCGTCCGTTTTGTCGGGCAAGTGCAGGAAGAGCGAGGCGGCGCGGCGCCCGACAACTGGGCAGAACCGCCGAAATGCTCCCTGACGCTGCCCAGCAGACCTTCAGTCGCCGTCCTCCCTTTCGTCAACCTAAGCTTAGATCCAGAGCAGGAATATTTTGCCGACGGCGTCGTAGAGGACATCACCATGGCGCTGTCGCGCTTTCACTGGCTCTTTGTGATCGCGCGCAATTCGAGCTTCACCTACAAGGGCCGAAGTGTAGACGTGAGGCAGGTCGGCCGCGAGCTTGGGGTGCGCTACGTACTCGAAGGCAGCGTGCGCAAGGCAGGAAATCGCTTGCGCATCGCGGGGCAACTTATTGATGCCGAGACTGGAGCACATCTGTGGGCTGACCACTTTGATGGTGCCCTCGAGGACGTGTTTGACCTGCAGGACCACGTGACTTCCAGCGTCGTGGGTGCAATCGCACCAAAGCTGCAGCGCGAGGAAATCAGGCGGGCAAAGCGCAAGCCGACTGAAAATCTGGATGCATACGACTATTACCTGCGTGGGCTGGCCAGCGCTGCTCGGTGGACCAAGGAGGGGAACGCCGAAGCACTCCGGCTCTTTTGCAAGGCAGTCGAGCTCGATCATGGTCTTGCCTGCGCATATGGCATGGCTGCATGGTGCTACGTGCAGCGGAAAGCGCGGGGTTGGATGGATGAACGCATTCAGGAAAGTGCGGAAGCCGTGCGGCTGGCTCGGAAGGCGGTGCTGGTGGGGGAAGATGACCCTATCGCGCTGTGTATGGGTGGATATGCACTCGCCTTGGTGGCCCAGGAGTTCGATGACGCAGCGGCGTTCATGGACCGGGGACTTGCGCTAAATCCTAATGCGGGGCGAAGTTGGGGCCTTAGTGCGTGGTTAAGGGTTTGGAGAGGTGAGCCGGACTTGGCACTTGAGCATGCTGCGCATGCCATGCGCTTGAGCCCGCTCGATCCTTCCACGTACGCCTTGCATGGGGCCATGGCCTATGCCCATTTTCTCGCAGGCCGCTATGACACGGCGTCGTCATGCGCCGAAAGCTCTCTGCGTTTCAATCCGACTTTCCTGCTGGCCACATGCATTTCCGCAGCGAGCCATGCGCTCGCGGGGCGACTTGACCTGGCACAACGGGCGATATCACGAGCACTCGAATGTAATCCCGATTTGCGCGCCACCAATCTGAGAGATTTGGCGATGTTTCGTCGGGAGGTGGACTTCGCCACCTTCGCCAAAGGTCTCCGGAATGCAGGCCTTCCCGATTAAACTCCATCTTATTGATCGGGCCCGTTTGGTAGGTCATCGAGCCGCGTTTTGATTCGGATCGTTGGAGGAACAGGTTATGAGCCGGCCGCCGCCAGCGCCTGCCGCATCTCCGCCGGCGTAGCCGGTGCAGCGCCTTGATCGCGCACCAGGCGGACGGCCTCTTCGACCAGTTCAAGATTGCTGGCGGTGGTGCCGAGCGGCGCATCCTCGAGGCCGATGCGAATATGGCCGCCACGTGCGATCGTATCAGTGAACAGCGGGCGGAGATCGGCGCTGACGCCCGAAGGCGTTTTCGCTGACACTTGAAGGCATAGTACAACCGCCCACGCCAAGCCCGGGCGGTCGACCAACTTCTTCAGTGACTCAGCGGCACTGACGAGTGAAAATTTTCAGATGCTGCCTGGCGTTATAGACCACCTCGCCCTTCCCAGTACGTAGGTATCCCGTAGTGCCGGTGGGTGCGCGTTTCCCAGTCTCGATCCTGCCAGGAGTCATCACTGAACTCCGGCGCATCCTTTAGCTGTTGCTCGGTGATATCAGTTCGAAAACCACCAAGCGACGTATCATATGTCAGGGCGCTCCACGGGATGGGATAATGGCTGTGGCCCAACCCGACAAATCCGCCAAAGCTCATGACGGCATAGGCTACGCGACCTGACACCTTGTCGATGATGAGGTGATCAATCTCACCGATATTCTTTCCATCTGCTCCATAAACCTCGGTTCCATGAATATCTTCGCTTGAGATGCATTGATGATCCGGATGTGCTGTTGCGCGGGCCATGGCTTCGGCTCCCTTCACAAGAGTGAATTTTCGTCGACTTAACTCGGCCGCTACGGGGGGCGTTCCTGGCAGCGGAGAACATTTCACAGCGCCCAAGGGCTTTTGTTGCGGCGCAGGGAGCCTGAGCGTCCGCTTTGTGAGTAGCAGCCTTGGCTTCTCAAAACGTCGGCGGCGTGCAGGCACTTATCACCTCGCACGGTTTTCCACCGACACAGCGGAAGCGGTGCGGGCGGCGGCTTTCGAAATAATAGGCATCGCCGGGATCGAGGATGCGGCGTTCGTCGTCGACGGTCACTTCCAGCCGGCCGCTCACGACGATGCCGCCTTCCTCGCCGTCATGCGTCAGCGGCACCCGGCCGGTGTCGCTGCCCGGCTCGTAGCGTTCTTTGAGGATCTGCAACGCGCGGCCGAACAGGTTATCGCCGACCTGGCGGTAGGAGATCGGCTGCTTGCCGATTTCGGTCAGCTCGTCAGAGCGGTAGAACGCCTTGCGCGGCCGCTCCGGCTCGATCGCGAAAAATTCGGCAAGCCCCATCGGCAGCCCGTCGAGGATGCGCTTCAGCGCGCCGACGGACGGGTTCATCTGGTTCGATTCGATCAGCGAAATCGTCGAATTGGTCACGCCAGAGCGCTTTGCGAGCTCGCGCTGCGACAGCTTGTGGCGGGCCCGGACGAAGCGGAGTCGCCCGCCGATATCGACGCTCATCGGAAATCCCTGTTGCAGGTGTTTCGGATCGAACAAATATGCCCTGACCGGGTTAGCAAAATCAATGGGTTGCAGGAGTGCAGAAAAGGACTTGTTGTGGCTTCCCGAGCGTGGCCCGGTGGTCCCTTGAGCTGCCAGCAAAGGAGCTAGACCGTGACCCTTCATCAGAAGCCGAACACCCTGCAGACCGACTCGTTCTGGATGCCTTTCACGGCCAACCGGCAGTTCAAGAAAACGCCCCGCCTGTTCGCCTCCGCCGAGGGCATGCACTACACCACCGTCGACGGCCGCAAGGTGATCGACGGCTCCGCCGGCCTCTGGTGCGTCAATGCCGGCCATGGCCGCCGCCAGATCGCTGCCGCCGTCGAACGGCAATTGATGAACCTCGACTTCGCGCCCTCGTTCAACATGGGCCATCCGCTGGCGTTCGACTTTGCCGAGCGGCTCACCGAGATCGCGCCGAAGGGGCTGGATCGCGTCTTCTTCACCAATTCGGGTTCGGAATCGGTCGATACCGCGCTGAAGATCGCGCTGGCCTATCAGCGCGCCATCGGGCAGGGCACGCGGACGCGCCTGATCGGCCGCGAGCGCGGCTATCACGGCGTCGGCTTCGGCGGCATGTCGGTCGGCGGCATGGTGGCCAACCGCCGCGCGTTCGCCACCCATCTGCCCGGAGTCGATCACATCCGCCACACCCATGATCTCGCCCGCAACGCCTTTGCGAAGGATCAGCCCGAGCATGGCGCCGAGCTTGCCGACGATCTCGAGCGGATGGTGGCGCTGCATGGCGCCGACACCATCGCCGCCGTCATCGTCGAGCCGGTGCCGGGCTCGACCGCTGTGCTGCCGCCGCCGAAGGGCTATCTGAAGCGCCTGCGCGAAATCGCCGACAAACACGGCATCCTGCTCATCTTCGACGAGGTCATCACCGGGTTCGGCCGCCTCGGCACGCCGTTTGCGGCTGATTATTTCGGCGCCACGCCCGACATGATGACGACCGCCAAGGGCATCACCAATGGCACCGTCCCCTGCGGCGCGGTGTTTGCCAGCCGCAAGATCCACGACGGGCTGATGACCGGACCCGAGGGCACCATCGAGCTGTTCCACGGCTATACCTATTCGGCGCACCCGACCGCCTGCGCCGCGGGCCTGGCGACGCTCGATATCTACAAGGACGAGGGGCTTTTGACGCGCGGGGCGTCGCTCGCCGAATACTGGCGCGATGCGCTGCATTCGCTGAAAGGTCTGCCCAACGTGATCGACATCCGCAATTGCGGCCTGATGGGCGCGGTCGAAGTCGCGCCGCGCAAGGACGGGGTCGGCGCGCGGGGCTATGACGTGATGGTGGATTGCTTCAATCGCGGACTTTATTTGCGCATGAGCGGCGATTCCTTTGCGCTGTCGCCGCCCTTGATCGTCGAGAAGAGCCATATCGACGACATCGTCTCGATCCTCGGCGACGCGATCAAGCGTGTGGCCTGATCCTTGCTCGCAAGGCGCGTTAAGACAAAACCTGGAGCCCTGTTCCGATTTCAATCGGAGCAGCGCGCCAGAAGCCGCGGCAATTGTGCCGCGGCGGATGCGTGAGGGATCGTGAAAGTCATCGTTCTCGGCAGTGGCGTGATCGGCGTCACGACAGCCTATTATCTGGCGCGTTCCGGCCATGAGGTAACGGTCGTCGATCGTCAGGCCGCGCCCGCGCAGGAAACCAGCTTTGCCAATGCCGGCGAGGTGTCGCCCGGCTATTCGTCGCCCTGGGCCGGCCCCGGCGTGCCGGTCAAAGCAATCAAGTGGCTCTTGATGCGGCATGGGCCGCTGGTGATCTGGCCGAAGCTCGATCCTGTGATGTGGATCTGGGGGCTGAAGATGCTGCGCAACTGCACGGCAGAGCGCTACGCGGTCAACAAGAGCCGGATGATCCCGATCGCCGAATACAGCCGCGACTCTTTGCGCGCGCTGCGCGCCGAGATCGGCATCACGTATGACGAGCGCAGCCGCGGCACGCTGCAGCTCTTTCGCAAGCAGAAGCAGCTCGACTCGACCGGCGACGACATCGCCGTGCTCAAGCATTATGGCGTGCCGTACGAGCTTTTGGATCGCACCGGCTGCATCGGTGCGGAGCCGGCGCTCGCGGCCGTGAAGGACAAATTCGTCGGCGGGCTGCGATTGCCGCAGGACGAGACCGGCGATTGCCAGATGTTCACGCAGGCGCTCGCCAGGGAAGCAGCGAAGCTCGGCGTCGAGTTCAAGTTCAACACCACGATCGAGCGGCTGGTGGCAGAAGGCGGCAGGATTACCGGCGTCGTCACCAGCGCGGGGCTGTTGCAGGCCGATGCCTATGTCGCAGCACTCGGAAGCTGGTCGCCGCGGTTGATCAAGCCTCTGGGTGTTTTTGTTCCGGTTTATCCGGTGAAGGGCTATTCGATCACGGTCCCCGTCACCGATCCCGACGGCGCACCGGTATCGACCGTGATGGATGAGAGCTACAAGGTCGCGATCACGCGGCTGGGTGACCGCATCCGCGTCGGCGGCACTGCGGAAATTTCCGGCTATTCGAATACGCTCGATGCGGCGCGGCGGGCGACGCTCGATCATTCGCTGACCGACATGTTTCCGCGCGGCGGCGATTTGAGCAAAGCGAGCTTCTGGTGCGGCCTGCGCCCGATGACGCCGGACGGGCCGCCGGTGATCGGCGCGACGCGCTACGGCAATTTGCACCTCAACACCGGCCACGGCACGCTCGGCTGGACCATGGCGTGCGGCTCGGGAAGAGTGCTGGCGGACCTAATCTCGGGGCGGAAGCCGGATATCGATGTGAGCGAGCTCAGCGTGAGCCGGTACGATCACAGATTTGGCTAGCACTGTCATTCCGGGATGGTGCGTAAGCACCAGACCCGGAATCTCGAGATTCTCAGGTGCGCAATTGCGCACCATAGTTCGATGCTTCGCATCGTCCCGGAATGACGCTGGCGCGTCACCCCGCTACCGTCCACTTCAATCCTGATCGGGAGGATCAAAGGCTCGAATCGGAGGAAGCGTGCCCGAATACTTCTCGCACTCGACCACGGTCACCTGACCGCAGCAACCTTGCGCGAGCCGCGAGGTGCCGATGTCGCGGGTGAGCACGTTCGGGTTGCCGTGAACGCAGAGCGGATGTTCTGCCGTGCCGGCTTGCGGATCATACCAGGCGCCGGTGGACAATTGCACTACGCCGGGCATGACGTTGTCTGAAACGGCAGCGGCGGCCAGACACGCGCCCCGATCATTGAACAGGCGGACGATGTCGCCATCAGCGATGCCGCGGCGCGTTGCATCAACGGGGTTGAGACGGACGGCCTCCCGGCCGGCAATTTTCTTGGACTGGCTGTACGCACCGAAGTCGAGCTGGCTGTGCAGCCGGGTCGCCGGCTGGTTGGCGATCAGCGTCAACGGGTGGCGCTGATCCGGCAGTTCGGTCGACGGCAGCCATGCCGGGTGGGGCGGGCAATCGTCGTAATCGAAGCCCGCGATGGTTTTCGAATAGATCTCGATCTTGCCGCTTGGCGTGGGCAGCTTGTTCTTGACGGGATCGTTGCGGAAGGCGCGCAGAAAACCGCCATCATCGGGGGCCGATGGCAGCGCGAGTTCGCCGCGCCGCCAGAATTCGTCGAAGTCAGGCGCATCCCAACCGGCATCGGCAAGCGCCCGCCGTGTCGGCTCGTAAAGATGGGCCAACCATTGCCGGGTGTCGCGTCCTTCCGTGAAGGCCTGTTCGACGCCCAATCGCCGCGACAGCGCGGCAAAAATATCGAAATCGTCGCGGGCTTCGCCGATCGGGTCCACGGCTTTGCGCATCGCGACCAGCCTCGGATCGGTGCCGGCGGCGCCGATATCGTCGCGCTCCAGCGTCATGGTCGCCGGCAGCACGATGTCGGCAAACTTAGCCATCGGCGTCCAGGCGCTCTCGTGCACGACAATGGTTTGCGGGACATTGAAGGCCCGCCGTAGCCGATTGATATCCTGGTGGTGATGGAAAGGGTTGCCGCCCGCCCAGTAGACCAGCTTGATGTCGGGATAGCGCATCGTGCGGCCGTTGTATTCGAACGTTTGTCCCGGATTGAGGAGCATGTCGGCGACACGCGCGACCGGGATGAAGTCGGCCGCGCCGTTCTTGCCTTGCGACAGCGTCGGGATCGGAACCGCGTTGAGACGGCGGCCGGTATGACCGAGCGCACCGAGCGCGTAATTATATCCGCCGCCGGGCAGGCCGATCTGGCCCAGCATGGCCGCGAGCACCGCGCCCATCCACACCGGTTGCTCGCCATATTGTGCCCGCTGCAGGGAATGCGAGACCGTGATCAAGGTGCGTCCGCGCGGCAGCCGGCGGGCGATGTCGACGATGGTGCCGGCCGGAATGCCGGTAATGTCGGCCGCCCATGCCGCGTCCTTCGGCGTATGGTCGTCGCGGCCGAGCAGATAGCGTTCGAAGATGTCGAAGCCGGTGCAATAGTGCGCGACAAAGCCGCTGTCCCACAGATTCTCGACGAGGAGCGTGTGCGCGAGCGCCAGCATCAGTGCGACGTCGGTGCCGACCTTGATCGGCATCCACCGGGCGCCGGCCGCTTCCGGCATGTCGTCGCGCAAGGGAGCGATGCCGTAGAAGACGGCGCCGCGGCCCGCGGCCCTTTGCATCGCATCGCGCTCGATGTGCCGACTAATGCCGCCGCTTGCGACGTCCGAATTTTTCAGCGCCATGCCGCCGAAGGCCAGCACCGTATCGGTGTGCTCGGCGATCTGATCCCACGTCACGTTATGGCGCGATATGCCCTCGAAGCCACCGAGGACATGCGGCAGGATCACGGCTGAGGCACCGGCGCTATAGCTGTTCACCGAACGCACATAGCCGCCGAACACGGTATTCAGGAAGCGGTGAACCTGGCTCTGCGCATGGTGAAAACGTCCGGCGCTGGCCCAGCCATAGGAGCCGCCATAGACAGCGGCGGCGCCATGTTCGGTTCGGATCCGCGCCAATTCGCCTGCGAGCAGGTCGAGCACTTCGTCCCAGGGGCATGCGACGAATTTCTGGTCGAAGGTGCGCGGAGCGGGTGCGCTTCGCTCCAGCCACGCCTTGCGCACCATCGGCCGCAGGATGCGGGCCTTGTGGCGCATCGCCGTGGTGAAGTTCTGCAACATCGGGGAGGGCGCCGGATCGTGCTCGTACGGCTTGATATCCAGCGTCGCGCCGTTCCACCGCGCCGCGAAGGCGCCCCAATGCGCGCTGTGTGGGCTCCAATCCTCTCGGGCTTGATCCATCCGTTGTTCCAGACTGTTCATGACGCCACCGTCACGCAATTCACCCACAGCACGATCGCTTTCGCATCTTTCGCGGGATTTGAGAAGCGGTGCGGCCTGCGGCTGGCAAAGCGAAAACTGTCCCCCCGCTTGAGCGACCAAGTCTCGGCGTCGACGGTCAGCATCATCTCGCCTTCCAGCACCAGTCCCGCCTCTTCGCCGTCATGGGTGTAGAGTTCGTCGCCGGTGTTGCCGCCGGGCTCCATGTGCACGAGAAACAGATTGAGGCGGTTCTCAGTACCCGCCGGGCTCAGCAATTGTTTTGAAATGCCGGTGCGCCATAGTTTGAGTTCGGCGCGCTGCATTTCGCGCGTCACCACGCCGCCAGATGCCGCCGCGTCGTTCGGCTGCGAGCCGAACAGCGCGGCGATGCCGACGCCAAGCACGTCGGCGAGCGTCGCCAGCACGCGGAGCGAAGGCGACGACAGCCCGCGCTCGATCTGACTGAGAAAGCCGATCGACAGATCGGTCTTCGCCGCAATCGTCTCCAGCGAGAGCTTGTGTTCGCGGCGCAGGTCGCGGATGCGGCGGCCGACCGCAAGGTCCATCGCCGGCTCGGCCGGCCTGGCGGCGGCCTTCGCCTTCGGCCGGGCGGTTGCCTTTCCGGCCGCCCTTGCTTTGGCCTTGAACGCCGATTTCTTTATTCGCTTGCCGCCGCTCACGTCAGACCGCTTCCTTCATGTGCATGAAAATCGCTTGCAAACCCCGGAGAAGTGTGACCACAATTTCATATTGGTGAAAATAGGCCTGAACGGCGTTGCCCGCAACTCTTTGGTCTAAGGCGGGCGGGCCCGGGCGGGGGTGCAGTTTCAGGAGGTGGTGCGATGGCTCTGAAGCGTCTCGTTCAGGCCGCGGTGGCGGCCTTGGTTCTCACAGCCGCAATGCCGGCATCCGCGCAAAAGGTGCTGAAGGTGGGCTCGACGCCGACCGGCGTGCCCTTCACCTTCCTCGACACCAAGACCAACAGCATTCAGGGCATTATGGTCGATCTCATCACCGAGATCGGCAAGGACGCCGGCTTCCAGGTGCAGATCGAGCCGATGCAGTTCTCGACCCTGATTGCCTCGCTCACCTCGAACAAGATCGACATCATCTCGGCAGCGATGTTCGTCACGCCGGCCCGCAAGGAAGTGATCGATTTCTCCGAGCCGTTTTACAGCTATGGCGAAGGCCTCCTGGTGCCGAAGAGCGATACGAAGGCCTACACCAAGCAGGACGATCTGAAAGGCGAAGTGGTGGGCGCGCAGGTCGGGACGGCGTTCGTCGATGCGCTGAAGAAGTCGGGATTGTTTAGCGAGGTCAAGGCCTACGACACCATTCCCGATATTCTGCGCGACGTGAATGCCGGTCGGCTGAAGGCCGGCTTCGCCGATTATCCGATCCTCGCCTATAACCTGAAGCAAGGCGGCTTCCCCGACGCGCGCATTGTCGAAAGTTACAAGCCGGCGACCGTGGGTTCTGTCGGCATCGGCGTGCGCAAGGGCGATACCGAGCTGCTCGCCAAGATCAATGCCTCGCTGGCGAAGCTGAAGGCGAACGGCACGGTCGAAAAGATTCTCGATAAATGGGGCCTCAAGGCGCAGGGTGCCTGATGCAGGCGTTCTGGCGCGACGCGACCGAGTTCCTGCCGATCCTGATGAGCGGCGTGGCGCTGACGGTCATCGTCACCATCGGCTCGCTGTTGTTGTCGACCGCGCTCGGCCTGGTCTGGGCCTTGATGCGGGTATCCGGCATCGGCGTTTTCTCAGGGTTCAGCGCCGGGCTGATCAACGTGATCCGCGGCATCCCGATCATCGTGCTGTTGTTCTATCTCTATTTCGTGATGCCCGAACTCGGCCTCACGTTGACGGCGCTGCAGGCGGCGATCTTGGGCCTCGGCATCGCCTATTCGGCCTACCAGGCGGAGAATTTCCGCGCCGGCATCGAGGCGATCGACAAGGGGCAGATCGAGGCGGCGCAGGCGATCGGCATGGGCTGGTGGCAAACCATGCGCCGCGTGGTGTTGCCGCAAGCGATCAAGATCGTGCTGCCGCCCTACGGTAACATCATGATCATGATGCTGAAGGATTCGTCGCAAGCCTCGACCATCACGGTGGCCGAACTCGCGCTACAGGGCAAGCTGATCGCGTCCTCCACCTTCAAGAATACCAGCGTGTTCACGCTTGTAGCGCTGATGTATCTCACCATGAGCATCCCGCTTATTCTGCTGGTCCGTCACTTCGAAAAGCGCGCCGGCCATAAATGATCAAACTCACCAACGTTCACAAGAGTTTTGGCAAGGTCGAGGTGCTCAAGGGCATCACGGCTTCCGTCGAGAAGGGCGAGGTGGTCTGCGTTATCGGCCCCTCAGGTTCCGGGAAATCCACCATCCTGCGCTGCATCAACGGGTTGGAGAGCTATGACCGCGGCGACATCCGTGTCGAAGGCGCGCGGGTCGATCGCAGCGCGCCCTCGATCGTAGCGATCCGGACGCAAGTCTCGATGGTGTTCCAGCGCTTCAACTTGTTTCCGCACCGTACCGCGCTCGAAAACGTCATCGAGGGGCCGGTCTATGTGAAGAAGGAGCCGCGCGCCGAAGCGCTGGAGCGCGGCCGCGCGCTACTGGCGCAGGTGGGGCTTGCTGAGAAGGCGGACAGCTATCCGCTACAACTCTCCGGCGGCCAGCAGCAGCGCGTCGCGATTGCCCGCGCACTTGCGATGCAGCCGAAGGCGATTCTGTTCGACGAGCCGACTTCGGCGCTCGATCCCGAACTGGTCGGCGACGTGCTCTCGGTGATGCGCAAGCTCGCTGACGACGGCATGACCATGGTCGTCGTCACCCATGAGATGGGATTTGCTGGGGATGTCGCCGACCGCGTGCTGTTCATCGACGGCGGCGTGATCGTCGAGCAGGGGCCGGCGAAGTCCGTGCTCAATCAACCGCAGCATGCGCGCACGCAGGACTTTTTGCGGCGCGTGCTGCATCCGCTCTGAGTTTGTCAGCATGCATGCGCCCATCCGACTACCGCTGCCGCCAAGTCTCTACGCCGATACGGCGGTCACGCCGGCACCGACGCCGCCGCTTGATGGAGACAAGGACGTTGCGGTCGCGATCATCGGCGGCGGTTTCACCGGGCTGTCCACCGCATTGCATCTGGCCGAGCAGGGCGTGAATGCGATCGTGCTGGAAGCGCAACAGCCGGGCTGGGGCGCTTCGGGCAACAATGGCGGTCAGGTCAACCCGGGCCTCAAGCACGACCCCGATCAGATCGAGGCCGATTTCGGCGCCGAGCTCGGCGGCCACATGATCGCGTTCGCCTATGGCACCACCAACTACACGTTCGACCTGATCCGCCGCTACCAGATTCCGTGCGAAGCAAGGCAGAACGGCACGCTGCGCGCGGCCTATAACGAGGCGAGCGCCGGGGGTATCGAAGCCACGGCAAAACAATGCATCCGGCGCGGCATGCCGGTGGCGCTCTTGAATCGCGAGCAAATCCGGGAGATCACCGGCACCGACCGCTATCTCTGCGCCATGCTGGACCATCGCGGTGGCGACCTGCATCCCCTGAGCTATGCGCGCGGGTTGGCGCGCGCCGCGATCGCGGCCGGCGCAGCCGTCCATGGCGAGACGCCGGCGCTCTCCTTGTCGCGTGAAGGCGCGCATTGGCGCGTTGAGACGCCGCGCGGGATCGTGCGCGCCGAAAAAGTGCTGCTGGCAACCAACGGATTCACGGACGATCTGTGGCCGGGCCTCCGCCGTACCATCGTGCCGGTGTTTTCATCGATTGCGGCCACCGCGCCTTTATCCGAGGAGGTCGCGCGCGAGATCATGCCGACGCGCTCGGTGTTGTACGAGAGCGGTCATATCACGGTGTATTACCGGATCGATGTGCATAATCGTTTGCTGATGGGCGGACGCGGGCCGATGCGCTGGATCAGCAAGCCTGGCGATGTCGCCTATCTCATCCGCTACGCCGAACGGCTGTGGCCGCGGCTGAAAGGCGTGACCTGGACGCACGGCTGGAATAGCCGGCTCGCGATCACGCCCGATCATTATCCCCATGTGCATGAGCCGGCGGAGAACCTTCTGATCTCGCTCGGCTGCAACGGCCGCGGCGTCGCGCTCTCGACCGCGATGGGCGCACAGCTCGCGCGCCGTCTCGTCGGCGGAAGAGATGCTGTGATCGATATGCCGATCTCAGGCATCAAGCCGATGGCGATGCACGCGTTCTGGCCGCTCGGCGTCACCGCGGCCGTACTGGCCGGGCGGGTGCGGGACCGGCTGGGGATGTAATCTATCGTCACGCTTGCGCGAACGCAGGGCACTTGACAACCAAAATGATCAAAATTATGATAATCAAATATTTGATGGTATCGAGGAGATCATGCGTCCCTCTGACCAAAGTCGTTTGCAAGACAGCTCGTCGGCGCTGATTCTCGGACGCGACGGGATTCCCATTCGACGAATCTTGGCGCCGCTGGCTCGCCGGCTCCAGCAAATATGCCAGAGCGTGATTACATCCGTCCTGGAAGAGGCAGGTCTGGTACAGCTCGAGTATGCTTTGCTCGTGTTCGTCGACGACGTGCCCGGAATCAGCCAGCAATCGCTGTCGGAGGCGCTCGGCATCGACCGCAACAACGTCAGTTTGATCGTCGACAAGCTTGAGGCGCGCGGCCTTTTGAAGCGGGCGGTGAACGACGCCGATCGCCGGGCCCGCGAACTCTACATCACACCTGAGGGCAGGAAGCTGTGGCGGGGCTACCGCCCCAAGGTTCGCCAAGCTAACGATCGGATCCTCACTTCGCTGAGAGCTGACGAGAAAGAGCTGTTTCTGGACATGCTGGTACGGGTGGTGGAGGGCAATCGCGTCCATGCGCGACCCGGAGGCGGACGGCGCAAGCGCAGCGCGCCCAAATCATCGGCGACTCAAGGGAGGTCAGGTCATGCCGCGTAGAGCGTTCCTCATACTTGCATCCTTGTTCGCGATGGCCGTCAGCACTTCGAAGCCGGTCATCGCCGAAGCCTGGCCGCAACGCGCCGTCAAGATCATTCTGCCGCTTCCCGCCGGCGGCGGCACTGATGTGGCGGCGCGGCTCTTCGCCGAGGAGCTTTCTCGACGGTGGGGACAGCCCGTAGTCGTCGAGAATCGTCCCGGGGCAGATGGCATTGTGGGTGTCACAAGTTTCGTCAATGCCAATGATGACCATACCTTGCTGTTTTCATTCGCAGGGCCGATCTCGATCAATCCGTTGATCCACGACAAACTGCCATACGACCCGGTTCGCGATCTGGTGCCGATCGCGGCCGCGGTCGACAATTTCTTCGGAATTGCGGTGTCGACGTCGAGCGGGGTGCAGACGATGGATTCGTTCATCACGGCGGCGCGGGCTTCTCCCGAGCGATTTAACTGGGCTGCCACCGCGGGGCTGCCGCAATATATCTTTCTGGCGCTGCAAAAGAAGAACGGATTGGCGCTGACGCAAGTGCCTTATCGTGAGTTTGCGCCAGCAGTGCAGGATCTCGCCGAAAATCGCATTCAAGTGTTGGTGACGACGCCGTCCTTCATGCTGCCGGCGGTCGCAAGCGGCAAAGCAAGATTGCTCATGGTCACCAATCGGCAACGCTCGCCGCTCGTCCTGGATGTGCCGACTGCGGAAGAAGCTGGATTCCCGGAGCTGACCTTCGAGGGCATCGTGGGCTTCTTCGGTGGGCGCAATTTGAAGGCTGCGGTTCGTGATAAGATTGCCGACGACGTCGCTGCCGTGGGCAGAAATTCGAAAGTCAGTTCGCGGCTGCGGGCGGCTGGCGTTGAGGTCCGCATCTTGATGCCCGCGGACTTCGCCAGTGCCATTGAAGAGCAGGGCACCAAGGTGCGCAAGATCGTGTCGAGCGACAAGTCCGCCCGCTGATCGTGTGGCGATCGCCGGAAGCGAATCGGGGAGGTCGAGCGATGTCCGTACCAGAAAGCAATTCGGGTGCCACACCGTCGACCACTTTGTGGCCGCTGATCACCGGCTACATGCCGGCGCGCGTGGTTCATGTGGCGGCCGAACTTGGCATCGCCGACCTGATTGCGACTGAGGCAAAGACGGCAGACACTTTGGCACGCGAAGCCAATACCGCACCGGCACCGCTTCGCCGGTTGCTGCGCGCCTTGGCCAGCATCGGTCTGGTCGAAGAACTGGACTCCGGGCAATTCTCGTTAACGGCGGCGGGAAGTCAGCTTCGGTCGGATGTGCCCGGCTCGATGCGAAACGTCGCCTTGATGTTCGGCGGCGAGCGTGCCTGGAAATCCTGGGGAGAGTTCCTTCACAGCGTGAGAACCGGCGAATCCGGCACACGCCGCGTCTACGGCGTAGGCACTTTCGAATATCTGGCCGCCAATCCGGACGAGGCCGTCATCTTCAATGCGGCGATGGCCGAAAATACCAGGCGGGTTACTGAGCTGCTGGTTTCGACGTACGATTTTTCCCAGTTCCAAAACATGGTCGATATCGGCGGCGGCAACGGCACCTTGATGGCTGCGATCCTCGCGGCCAACGCGGGCGCCCGCGGTGCGGTGTTCGATTTGCCCAGTGGAATTGCGCAAGCGCCGCAGTACCTCGCCGATGCCGGCGTTGCCACGCGCTGTGAAACTATCGCCGGTGATTTTTTCCGCTCGGTGCCCGAGGCCGCCGACGCTTACATTTTGAAATATGTCATCCACGACTGGGATGACGCGCAAAGTGTGGAGATTCTGAGCAACTGCCGCAAGGCCATGCATCAGACCAGCAAGGTGCTGCTGATCGAGCGCGTCATGCCGGAGAGGATGGTGGCAACGCCGATCCATCAGCGAATAGCCATGGCCGACATGAACATGCTAGCGATGCCCGGCGGGCAGGAGCGCACTGAGCAGGAATATCGGAAATTGCTTGAAACTGCCGGCCTCACGCTGGAGCGGACCACTCCGATGCCCGGCTCGGAAATCTGCGTAATCGAGGCGAAGCGCGGGTAAGAGACGGACCCGCTGGGGCTGTAGTGGTGGACGGCCGCGGCAGTCCGCGATCAGCCAACAGCGGCATTACCTCACCCTGGATGGAACCTTCCATGCCCGGGGAACGTTCGCTTGCGCAGGGTCCGATTGCAGGAGGTCAAGATGCGCAAGCAGCTATTGTTATCGACTGGAATTATCTGCCTGATGCTGGCACCGGGGCTGTCGTATGGCCAGGCCCCGGGCGGAAGAAGTGAGGAACCGAAGCAGATGCAGCCGAGCGATCGCGGCAAGGGTGCTGCATCGAAAGAACGCGGCGCCGAGCGAGCGCAGGAACGCGCCAAGGGCGCGGAGAAGGGTGCTGAGCAGAAGGCTCAAGGCCCGGCGGGTCGTGAGGAAAGAGGAGCCGGTCCTCGGCAGACCGAGGAAAAGAGCAAAGCGGCACCCGGGTCCGAGCGTCCCGCGGCTGCGAGCGAAGACAGCAAACGTGGCCGCGGCGATGACGCGAAGAGGGCCACGGAGCAAACCAAGGGTGCCCGCCCGGGCGAGCGGGAGGCCGACCGCGGCCGCGATGCCAAGGAGAGCGCCAAGGACAGCGCTAAGGACAGTGCCAAAGACAGGACCAAGGGCACTGCAGAGTCCGAGAGGACCAAGAGCGGAACAACGACGTCCCAAAAGGAGCGCGAGGGCACAACCACCACCCAGAAGGAGCCGAGCCGCGATCAACGGGACAGAACCTCGAAGGATGCGGCTGAGCAGGGCAAGGAGACCGACCGGCCGGGCACCGCGACTGAAACCACACGGACACAGACCCAGACCACCCAGACACAAGACCGCCAGCAGATCTCGACCGAGAAGCAGGTGCGTATCTCCGAGACGCTAACCCGCGAGCGTCTTGCGCCGCCTCAGCGCAATCTCAACATCTCGATCCGGGTAGGCGAGCGAATCCCGCGGCACGTGCGCGTGCAGCGGCTGCCGGCGGCGATCGTCTCGATCGAGCCGCGGTACCGCGGTTATGATTACTTCACCACCGAGGAAGAAATCGTGATCGTCGAACCCGGCACGCAACGGATCGTAAGCCAGATCCCGCGCGACGCGTCGCGCATTCGCGCAGCGGGCGGCGAGACCGCCGGTGGCGGACGTGGGGCCGACGCGATGGCCCAGGCCGGCGGTGCGCCTTGCCGTATCATGCGCCGGGATACCGCGGGCAATCTTACCGAAGTCTCGCCCACGACGGTTGGTTCGACTGCACCGCAGGATTCGCTCAGCGTCACCGTTCGTGCGCCGGGCGGCGGGGGATCGACGAATCCGATTGCACTGGGCGCCTCGGAAGGACAGATCGTGATCGCCATGCAAGGCGGCGACTGCACGGTCACGCTCGAGCCACAGGCGCGGTAAGCGGGTGTGTCCGGTCTCGCAAGAGGCCGCCACGTCAGCCGGTTAGAAATGCAAAGTGCGGCATCCGACCTGCCGCACTTTTCCGGTTGAGCGGCATTTTGCCATTGCTGCGCCGCTCCCGGCGGCCTGTCCGGTTCTATTCCTCCGCCACTGCCTCGCTCCAGGCGTGGAACGGCTCGGTGGCGCCGCTGTTGGTTGCGCCGTCGCGCAGCACCGCGCTGGGGCAGGCGAATTTCATCGGCAGGTTCTGGACACGCGCCTCCTCGTAATCGAACCGCGAGCCCAGCGCTTCGCGCGCGGCCTGCGGCAGGCGAACGTCGCCGATCACGATCGCGCCTTCGCTGGCGTCGATGCGCGGCTGATGGATTGCGGCATCGAGATCCATGCCGTAATCCATCACGAAGGACAGAAGCTGGCTTACCGCCGGCAGAATGCGCCGGCCGCCCGAAGCGCCGACCGCGACGCGCCTTCCATCTGCCGCCTGCGCCAGCACGGGCGTGTAGTTGGTAAGGCACCGCTTGCCCGGCGCCAGCGAATTCGGCGTGCCCGGGGTCGGGTCGAACCACATGATGCCGTTGTTCATGGTAATGCCGGTCTGGTTCGTCACGAATTTGGAGCCGAAGGTGGACAGCAAGGTTTGCGTTACCGCGGCCATGTTGCCGTCGCGATCGACGGCGGAAAAATGCGTGGTGCAGGCAGGCGCCAGCGCTTCGGCGCCGAGCGCGCGCCTGCCGTCTTCATCGCCCATGTCCTTGAGGCGTTCGCGATACGCTTTTTGCAGCGCCGATGCATAGGCGATGTAGGCCGCAGCGTCCGGTCCGCCGCGCGCAGGCTCAAGATTTTCCTGCAGCAGACGAAGCGTGCGCGCCAGCGTCGGCCCGGCGGTGAGTTCGGGCGTCGCGAACACCTCGCCGCCGCGATAGGGGATCGCCAGCGGCTCGCGCACAATGCCGCGAAATGGCTTGATATCCTCGGCCGACAGCGCGCCGCCGGCGGCCTGAATGTCGGCGGCGAGGCTTTGCGCCAGATCGCCCTCGTAGAAGTCGCGCGGGCCGGCGCTGGCGAGTTGCGCCATCGTGGCCTTGAGCCGATCCTGCGGCATGCGGACCTTGGACCTGATGCCCCATTGCGGGTTCGGCGGCAGCCCGTCCTGGAGATAGGCGGCGGCGCTCGCGGGGTAACGCCGCAAGTCTGCTGCCGCGCTCGAAATCATCACCGTCGTCCACCAGTCGACCGCAAGCCCTTCGGCGGCGAGTGCAATGCTCGGCGCCAGCAACTCCTTCCACGGCAGTTTGGCGTAACGGTGGTGCGCCTCTTCCATGCCGGCGACGACGCCGGGCACGGCGATCGAGCCGGGCCCGTGAATGTTGCGGTCGTCCTTTACCCGCGGCCAGGGAAAGATGTCGGAAGCCGCGCCACCGCCGGTCAGCGGATAATCTTCCACCCGCAGGCTGAGCGGCGCGCGCATGCCGTAGTCGATCACCTCATAGCGGTTTTCTCGCGCCCGATAGAGCACCATCGCGCCGCCGCCGCCGACCCCGCTCATCCAGGGCTCCAGAACGCCAAGCGCAAATGTCGTCGCGATCACGGCATCGACGCAGTCGCCGCCCGCAGCCAGCACCTCGGCTCCCACCTGTGCCGCCCTGCTTGATTGCGCGGCAACGATGCCGCCTTTGGAAGTGACGGCCGGCTTGCGTATCGCTTGGGTATTAGAGAACTGGTCGCGCATCGGATTGCCTTTGATCCCTGTAACGTGTGTGGTTGCCGGTCGGGCGGAAGATTTCGTTGACGTCATTACACCCTAAAAATCTCAGGCCAGCCATGACAGAATAACATGCTGGCAATTCGCATCGTCCGTCTTCGTGTTGGCGTCTTGCGTCCGACAATGGCACATTGCGGACGATGGCCGTATCCACAAAGGAGCATACTGACTTGACAGCCGACGCATTCATTCATCTGCCGGAGCTGCGAGCCCGGGTAACGCACCCGGAAAAATCGCTACTGCGCCTGACGCCGCAGATGTTTGCGATGTGGGAGCAGCGGGCGCGGGCCGCGGGATGGCCGGCAGGCTGGCGGCTCTCGGACGAAGCGATCGAGGCGTCGCGGCTTGCGGTGCTCGGCAATCACCCTGATGGCGACGACCTCTGGATCTACTCCTACGGTTCGCTGATGTGGGACCCCGGCTTTCACTTCGCCGAAGTCCGGCTCGCCGACGTCGAAAATTATCAGCGGCGCTTCACCCTGAAGATCAATCTAGGCCGGGGATCGCACGACTATCCGGCGCTGATGCTCTCGCTCGAGCCGCAATTGGGATGTTGCCGCGGGCTGGCGTTCCGCATTGCGGCCGAATCCGTCCATGCCGAGACTGCGATCCTGTGGCGCCGCGAAATGCTGCGCGGCGGCTATGCGCCGGCGATGATGCCGATGACGACGCCGCAGGGACCAATCACCGCACTCGCCTTCACCTCCAACCGCTCGGACCCGAGTTATGTCGGCGAACTGCCGCTCGCCGAGACCGCCGCGATGATCACGAGCGGGAAGGGCGTTCTCGGCACTAACCGCGAATACCTCGTGCAACTGGCGACGCAGTTGCAGGCGTTGGAGATCGAGGATCCGTATGTCGCGCAGCTGCATGCGCAGATCGGCGGAGCTCCCGGTGCTTGAGGCGGCCGCCTCACGGCGGCCTGCCGCGTCTATTTTCAAACAATGTTTCAGGCTGATTTTGCCGCACAATCCGGCATCCTGACGCAAGTGCAGGACGCGGATAGTTGGCATCATAAGAGCCGACGCGCGGAGACGATCGACAACGAAATAATTAATGGAGAGGGCGCGCATGGCTGGGGAGATCAAGTCGCACTACGAGGTCGTTGTCGTTGGCGCGGGCGTGTCGGGCATTTACCAGATCAAGCGGCTGGCCGATCTCGACGTGGATGCCCTCGTGCTCGATGCTGCCCCCGATCTCGGGGGAACCTGGTACTGGAACCGCTATCCCGGCGCGCGCTTCGATTCCGAGAGCTACACCTACGGCTATTCCTTCTCGAAAGAGCTGCTCAACGAGTGGCACTGGCAGGAGCGGTTTTCGAGCCAGCCGGAGAATCTTCGCTACCTCAACTATGTCGCCGACAAGTTCGATCTGCGCAAATACATGCGATTCAACCGTAAGGTGAAAGCGGCGGCGTTCGACGAAGGCCGTCATCTTTGGCGGCTCCGGCTCGACGATGGGCGTGAACTGAGCTGCCGATTCCTCATTCTTGCGGTCGGGTTGCTCTCGGTACCGACGCTACCCCGGCTTGAGGGCATGGAGATGTTCAAGGGGCGTTCGTTCCATACCTTCTATTGGCCGCACGAGCCGGTTGAACTCTCCGGCAAGAAGGTCGGTATCATCGGCACCGGCGCCACCGCGATCCAGGTGATCGGCGAGATCGCCGACAAGGTCGGCGAACTCACGGTGTTCCAGCGGCGTCCGAACTGGAGCGCGCCGCTCAACAACGGGCCGATCTCGAACGAGGAAATGGCCGACATCCGTTCGCGCTACGACGAGATCTTTGCAGCCTGCAGGCGCACGCCCGGCGGCTTCGAGCACGAGCCTGATAGGCGCGGCTTCTATGAAGCCACCCGCGAGGAGCGGATCGCGCTGTGGGACAAGCTCTATGACGAGCCCGGCTTCGGGATCTGGCTCAGCAATTTTCGCGAGATCTTTACCGATGAGGCGGCCAATGCCGAGTTTTCCGCTTACATCGCCGATCGCATCCGAAGACGCGTGAAGGACCCGGTGACGGCGGAAAAGCTGATTCCGAAGGATCATGGTTTTGGCGTGCAGCGGGTGCCGCTGGAGACCAATTATCTCGAGGCCTACAACCGTGACAATGTGCATCTCGTCGACATCAGCGAGACGCCGATTCTGCGGGTCACCGAAACGGGCCTGCGCACCAGTGCGCGCGACTACGAGTTCGATATCATCGTCTACTCAACAGGCTTCGATGCCATCACCGGCGCATTCGATGCGATCGACATCACGGGTGCCGCCGGAGTGAAGCTCGCCGACGAATGGCGCGACGGACCCTCGACCTTTCTCGGCATGATGGCGCACGGCTTTCCGAACTTGCTGATGCCGACCGGGCCGCAAAGCGGCTCAGCCTCGACGAATTTTCCGCGCGGCATCGAGAACGGCGTCGGCTGGTGCATGGGCCTGCTCGGCTACATGTGGGACCGCGGCTACACGCGGGCTGAGCCAACGGCCGAAGCGCAGGCGCGTTGGACCGCGCACGTGACCAAGATGTACGCCATCATGCTGATGCGTAAAGCCAAGTCGTGGTTCACCGGCTACAATTCCAATATCCCCGGCCACGAGCACGGCAAGACCCGCTACCTCGTGTACAATGGCGGCACGCCGAAATATGTCGCTGCGATCACCGAGGTCACCGACAAGGGGTATGAGGGGATCGTGTTTGAGGCGGAGGGGCGGGCTGCGACGCGGGCATCGGCCGCCGCGGAGTAAATCCGAGCGTCAAGGCGAGCGCAACCGAGATAAACTGAACGATTGACTTAGAAAATCTGATGCATGACCCTTGCGGGGAACGTCGGGGCGATTGCAGGAAGTGGCCGCGGAGTGACTGTCAGCGAAAGCTATGCCGAGTTTCTGCGCGAGCAGCTCGCGCCGCTTGGCCGTCTCACCATGCGGCCTATGTTCGGCGCGACCGGTGTGTTCTGCGACGGGCTGATGTTCGCCGTGGTGACGGAGAACACGCTTTACTTCCGGATCGATGATCAGAACCGGGAGATGTTCAGAGAGGCCGAGGCGTTTCCACCGCTCAGTTATGTGAAGAAGGGCCAGACCATCGACCTCGCGTTCTGGCGCGCGCCGGAGCGGCTGTTCGACGAACCCGATGAGCTTGCCGCGTGGGCGCGCGCCGCGCTGGCGGCGGCGCATCGCGTTGCGGCGAAGAGGCCTGCGCCAAAGCAACGCAAAGCGCCAAGGCCCCGCAAACGCCTGTCGTAAGCGGTTCAAATCTTTTGGCCGCTCAGATGAAGCCGAGCGGCCGTTGCCTAATGCCTATCCCGCAGCCGCGTTGATCGTGATCGGCGAAGCGCCTTCGCCGCTCTCTTCCAGCGTTCGCGGCAACCCCGCAAAACTGCGCAACGCTTCGGCCATCCTGGCACGCCCGCTGACGCCGGTGATCACCACATCCACCATCATCAGGGACGAGTGGATATGGCCGCGCGCCCGCAGTTGCTCGACCGGGACACCTGCGGCAGCGAGCGCCTCGGCATATTCGATCCCTTCGTCACGCAGCGGATCGAACTCGCAGGTCGCCACGAATGCCGGAGGCAGGTTCGCCAGATTGCCGCGCAGCGGCGAGGCGCGCGGGTCAGTGCGGTCAGCGGGCGAACAATAGATATCCCAGAACCAGAACATCAGCGCGCGCGTCAGGAAATAGCCGATCGCATTGTCGGTGTAGGATGGACGGTCGAACCTGCAATCGGTGACCGGGCACACCAGGAGCTGGCCTGCGATCTCTGGCCCGCCGCGGTCGCGTGCGAGCTGGCAGGTGACGGCGGCGATATTGGCGCCGGCGCTCCAGCCCGCGACCAGCACCGGTCCCGCTCTGCCGCCGAGTTCGGTGGCGTGCTCGGCAATCCAGCGCGTTGCCGCATAGCCATCCTCGGCCGCGGCGGGGAAGCGATGCTCGGGCGCATGGCGATAGCCGACGCTGACGACGATCATCCCGCTGCGGCGGCAGATGTCGCGGCAGAACGGATCGTCGGATTGCTCATCGCCCAAGACCCAGCCGCCGCCGTGGAAATAGACCACGATCGGATGCGGCCCCGGCGTTGCCGGCCGATAGAGGCGATACTGCAGGAGGCCATCGGCGCCGTGCAGCACGCCGTCGCCGACCTCGCCGACCGGCCGCCCGGCAGGACGTCCCTTGTTGAATTCGGTGAGGAAGTCGCGCGCGCCCTGGGCGCCGAGCGACTCGATCGCCGGCAGGTTCATCTCGGCCAACATGCCCAGCACCAGCCGCACGTCCGGCTGCAGGCGCACGACCTGGCCGTCATTGCATTGCTCGGCAACGTTTGGACCGGTGAGTTTGAAGCCGAGCATGCCGCGGGCGACGACCTCGTTGCATATGCTGCGATAGGGGCCGACGCCGCCGGTATAGGGCATCACGCCCCGCGCCTTGCCGGGCACGTTGGCGCCCGTGTACCAGGTGTTGGCGAGCCGATGCAGCGTCAGCGTCGAACAGTCGGCCATGTGCTGCGCCCAGCCGGCCTGTGCCGTCTCGGTCGCGTCGATGGTCGTGAAGCCGGCCTCGCGCAGCGCCGCCAGCCGCTCGACCACCCAGTCGACATGCTGCTCGATCGACACCGCCATGTTCGACAGCACCGATGGGCTGCCCGGGCCTGTGATCAGGAACAGATTGGGGAAGCCTGAGACCGTGAGCCCGAGATAGGTCTGCGGGCCGTTGGCCCAGACGTTGGACAGCGATTTGCCATCGCGGCCTGTGATCGGATGAACCGCCTTGATGGCGCCGGTCATGGCGTCAAAACCGGTGGCAAACACGATCACATCGACGTCGAACGTGCGCTTGTCGGTCGTGATGCCGGAGGCCGTGATCTCTGTGATCGGCTCCTTTCGCAAATTCACCAGTGTGACGTTGGGGCGGTTGAACGTAGCGTAGTAGTTGGTATCGAGGCAGGGGCGCTTGGCGCCGAACGGATGGTCGCGCGGAGTCAATGCCTCGGCCGTTTCGGGGTCCTTGACGATCTCGCGGATTTTCTCGCGGATCAGGTCGGCGAGCAGCGCATTGCCGTCGACGTCGACGCCCTGGTCGGCCCAGAGCTGGGTCAGGATGTAGACGAGATCGCCGGCGGCCCAGGCCTGCTCGAAGCGCTCGCGGCGCTCGGCATCGCTCAACTGCCAGCTCACCGCCATCTGTTGCGGATAGGGGACGCCCGCGAGCGACCACCGCGCTTGCTCGCGATAGCCGGCGCGGTCGCCCTGCAGCAGTGCGAGGCGGTCTGCCGGCGCCGAACCGTTGTGGGCGGGAAGGGCGAAATTCGGCGTGCGCTGGAAAACGGTGAGATGCGCGGCCTGCTCGGCGAGCAGCGGGATCGACTGGATGCCCGATGACCCCGTGCCGATGACGGCGATGCGCTTGCCGGCGAGCTTGACCTCTTCGTGCGGCCAGCGGCCGGTGAAATAGATCTCGCCCTTGAAATCCTTGACGCCGTCGATCTCCGGCGGCTTGGGCGCAGAGAGGCAGCCGGTCGCCATGATGTAATAGCGACAGGAAACATCAGCGCCATTGCTGGTCGTGAGCCGCCAGCGTTCGGCCGCCTCATCCCAATTTGCCGCCGTGACCTTGGTGCCGAAGCGGATGTCGCGCCGCAACTCATATCGATCGGCGACGAAGCCGAGGTAGCGCAGGATCTCGGGTTGCGTTGCGTATTTCTCCGACCATTGCCACGCGCTCTCCAGCTCGGGATCGAAGGTGTAGCTGTAGTCGATGGTCTGGATGTCGCAGCGTGCGCCGGGATAGCGGTTCCAGTACCAGGTGCCGCCGACGTCGCCGGCCTCTTCGATCACGACCGCCGAGAAGCCGGCCTTGCGCAAGCGATGCAGGAGATAGAGGCCGGCAAACCCGGCACCGACCACCGCGACATCGACCTGTTGTGTCGTACCGCTGTTCGTCGCTTCAGAAGAACGTGCTGCGACCGCTGCGTCTGGCATGCCACTCCTCCCGTATGTTCTATAATTTAGAGGAGGCTACTGCCGCGTGTTCAGTTTGTCATCAGAACATATGCAATCGTTGGATGTTGGTTGCAGACGCGTGCTGCCGTCCTGCCCGACGGCGGTTTCACAAATTTCCTCGTGTGAAGCAGCGACTTACCCCCGCAACGCTTTCGCTCACACCTCCTACTGAACTGCATCCTCTACGTCGTCCCTGCGAACGCAGGGACCCATACGCCGCGGCCGTCTGAATGGGCAGGAGGGGAGACGGCTTTGCTTCAGCAACTCACAACAGTAGGCGGCTAACGCAGGGCGTCTGCGACCGCGCTTCCTCGACGGATCACGCGGTATGGGTCCCTGCGTTCGCAGGGACGACATCGACATGCCGCGCGCCCGTTCGCTAGACGCGCTTGCGTCGCTCATTCGTGCGCCGGCGCTCCATTCCGCCGGGCGCCCAATTCGGGCTGAAATCCAGCGTGAAGTCGCGAAAACTTTCCACGGCGGGTGACAGCGATGCGCTGTTCCGGACGAACATCGCGATCTTCCATTTGACCGTGGGTTGTGTGAGCGGCAGGAACGCCAGCCCGAAGCCGCGCACCAGCGGCTCCGCCATCGAGGGGCAGATCACGACGCCCTGTCTCACCCGCAGCATCGATAGCGCGGTGTTCACCCGGTGCACTGGCACCAGCACCTTCGGGTGATGCCTAGGCGGCACGTTGCTCAACACATTGACGGCGATGTTGGGCATGTAGTTGAGCAGGGGCCGCTCGCGGAGATCCTTCCAACTCACCGACTTGCCCTTTGCCAGCGGATCCTCACTACGCAGCGCCACCCAGAGCGGGTCGGCGCAAATCATGTGCACCTCCACCGATCGATCGGGAACGACGCCGGCCGGCCCGAAGCCGATGTCGGTAGAGCCGTTCTGCAGGCCCGCCAGCACCTCCTGGATCGGCACGTCGTCAAAGCGGACGTCCACGCCGGGATGGCTGTTAGTGTATTCAGCGATCAGCTCCGGCAGCAGCGTGCACGATAAGGTCTCGGGCGCGGCTACTCGCACCAGTCCGCGGCGGAGCTCCTTCAGGTTGGTCAGGCTCTCCAGAGCCTCGTCGAGGTTCGACAGCACGCGCCGCGCCATCGGTGCAAAGGTCTCGCCGACGCTCGACGCAGAAACCTTGCGGGTGGTGCGGTCCAGGAGGCGGACGCCGACGCGGCTCTCGAGCTCCTTAATCAGGCCGGAGAGCGCCGCCTGTGACAAGTGCATGGCCTTGGCGGCTTCCGAGAAGCTCGCGGTCTCCAGCACGGCCACATAGGCGCGCAACTGCCGCACTGTCACGTCCATCGCCATGTCGCCTCCCCCAGCATCGTCGTTTCTGTATTCATAGGGCCAGCTTATCAATCGGTCAAAAAATACAAATTGTTCGATAGAAGGCGCGTATCTATCGTTGCACTCAATCGGATGAAGGGCCCGGCGATCCAGCAGTGCGATCGCACCAATGTGGCTCGAAAAATGGGATGGACGCGACGGGCTGCCCCGCATTTTCAGGCGGCTCAAAAAGAGGCATTCATGAAAGTCACACGCCGAACCTTGCTCGGGACCATCGCCGCCTGCCTCTCGGCAAGCTCCGGGTTCGAGGCATTTGCCCAAGGCGATTGGCCGTCACGGCTGGTGCGGCTGGTGTCGCCCTACGGCGCCGGCGGGGCCAACGACATCTCGCTGCGTATCCTGGCCGAGCAGTTCGGGCGCGGCCTGGGGCAACAGTTCATCGTCGAGAACAAGCCGGGGGCGGGCACGCGCATTGCCAACGAGCTGGTCGCGCGCGCCGCACCGGACGGATACACCTTCCTCTATGCCGCCGCGCCGTATGCCACCGCCGAAGCGCTGTTCGGCAAACTGAAATACGAGCGCAAGGATTTACAGCCGGTTGCGATGACCGTCATGGCGCCGCTGTTCCTGATCGTCAACGCCAAGGCGAGCTTCAAGAATTTGCAGGAGATGATCGCCTACGGCAAGTCGCAGTCGGACGGCCTGACCTTCGCCTCGCCGGGCGCGGGCTCTCAACCGCATTTGGCGGCCGAGTTGCTGCTGAGAGACGCTGGCGTCAAGGGCCTCAACGTGCAGTACCGCGGCGATGCGATGGCGTACACGGAGCTGCTCGCCGGCCGCGTCGATGCCACCCTGACTGCGATCAGCACGGCGTTACCGCACATCCAGAACGGCGATTTCCGCGTGCTCGGCGTCGCCTCCGCCGAGCGCAGCGCGATCTACCCGCAGGCTCCAACCTTGCGCGAGCAGGGCTATCCCAACGTGGTCGCGTCCGGATGGTTCGGCTTCATGGCGCCATCGGCCACACCGCAGCCGATTGTCGAGCTAATGCAGCAAGAGATCAATCGCGCGCTCGCCGACCCCGAGGTGAAACAGAAGCTGCTCGCCCAGGGGCTGGAAACACGCGCCGGCTCGGCCGCCGAATTCGGCAAGTTCATCGACGACGAGACGCGGAAATGGAGCGAGGTGATCCGCGTGGCAGGCCTCAAGGGCGAATAAGGCGTTTCAGTTCGCGTACAGGCCTTCGACGATAGGCAATCGCGCGGCGCGTAGCGCCGGAAACAGCCCGCCGATCAGGCCCACGATCAGCGCGAGCATCACGCCCTCGGCGATCAGCCACGGGCTGAGCTTGAAGTCGAACACTACCTGCGTGAAGTTGCCGCCAAGCGTCGATGCCGTGAGGCCATCGAAAATCAGATAGGTGGCGGCGGCCCCTAACAGTCCGCCGATGACGGCAAGCAACAGCGACTCGGCCAACGTTCCGACAAACGCCGGGAAGCCGCCGAAGCCGATGGCGCGCAGCGTTGCGATTTCCGTCGCGCGCGCGGCGACCGACGAATACATGGTGTTGAGCGCTCCGGCGACAGCTCCGAGCGCCATCGCGATCGCCAGCGGCCAGCCGAGTTTCTGAATCAGGTCGGAGGTTTGCGAGGCCTGTTCGGCAAAGTAACTCGCTTCGGATTTTACATCGAGCTTCAGCCGCGGATCGTTGTCGCTGTAGCTTTTGAGCTCATTCAGTGCGGCCGGTCCGGTGAGCCGCGCACGCACGGTCTGGACGATGTTGTTGCGGTTGAACAGGCTCTGCACCACGGAAAGATCGGCCCAGATCTCGGATTCGAACACGCTGCCGCCGGCCTCGAACACGCCGACGACGGTCCAGCGCGTGGCGCCGAACGATACGGTAGAGCCGAGGTCGAGCCCTTCAAATTCCCGCAGCAATGCCTTGCCGACCACCACTTCGTTGCTGCCGCGATTGAACATGCGGCCTGCGGTGATGCGAACGTCCTTGCGCAACTCGGAGCCCTGTTCGCCGATCCCGCGCAGCGGCAGATTGGCCTTGGTCTTGGTGGTGCGTTTGATGCCGTCGACCACAAGATAGAGTTCCGGCGAGATCAGCGGCTTGCCGTCGCTGCCGCGCGCAATCCCGGGTCCATCCTCGATCACCCGCACCTGATCGCGGCTCACGGTACTGTTGATCTCGGCCTGCGAGCCGGCCCGCAGCACGATGGCAATGTCGTCGGCGCCGGATCCGGCAATGGTGCGCTGGAAGCCGTTGGCCATCGCCAGGAATGCGAGCAGCACGATCACTACCAGTGCAATCGCGATCACCGTCGAGAGCGAGAGCCAGCGGCGCTGCGAGATGCTCTTGAGATTGATGGCGGTGGCCGCCGCCACTTGAAGCCAAAGCGAACGCATGCCTACCCCCGTCCGAGCGCGGTTGCAATTTTGAGCCGCATGGCGTTAAGCGCGGGAATGATACCCGTGATCAATCCAAGCGCGATCATCAGCGCCAATCCCTGCAGCGCTATTGTCGGCGATACTGCAAACGCAGGCGCGATGTTGGCGAGGCTGGTGCGGAGCGCCATCGCAATCAGCGCCGCAATCGCAAGGCCCGGAATGCCGCCGAGCAGCGCCAGCAGCACGGATTCGCCGAGCACCATCGTCAGGATCCGCGGACCTGAGAAACCGAGCGTCTTAAGCACGCCGATCTCGCGGGTGCGCTCGCGGATCGAGAGCGCCATGGTGTTGCCGACGATCATCAGGATGGTGATGAAGGCCGCGCCGACCACCAATAGCACGATCAGGGCGATATTGCCGAACTGCGCCGCGAACGCCTTGCCGAATGCTTTTTCGGTGTCGGTCGAGGTCTCGGCCGTGGAGTTCGCGAACATCGCGTCGATGGTCTTGGCCACGCGGTCGTTGTTTTCGGGCGAGGTGGTCTGCAGGATCATCCAGCCGATGGTGTCCTTTCCGAAGCTGCGGGTCTCGTCGAAATAGGGATACTGGAACAGGAGGAAGTTGGTATCGACGTGCTGGGCCTTGCCCTTGGCGATGCCGACAATGGTGAGATCCCAGGTGTGACCACCGCTCTTCTGGCTGAAGATGTTGCTATTGAGAGGAATCCGATCGCCGATCTTCCAGCCCCACTTCTGCGCCAGCGTTTCACCGACCACCGCGCTGCCGCGGTCGCGTATGAAGGCCTGAAGCTGCTCGGGAGGAACGTCGATTTCGCTTCGATAAACGTCGAAATAGGTGTTCGGCTCGATCGCGAGCGCCATGATGAAGTTCTTGGGATCCTGATAGTAACCGCCGAACCAGTTGGCGAAGGTCACCTGCCGCACCCCTTCCACCGCTTTTACGCGGTTGAAATAGGCGATCGGCATCGGCTGGGTGAAGTTGATCTTGTTAACGGTGATCATCCGGTCCGCGGCGGCGGCATCCTCGCCGGCGGTGAAGGCACGGTAAAATCCGGCGAGCACGCCGAAGATCATGAAGGCGATCAGGATCGACACGATCATCAGGCTCGCGCGCAACTTGCGGCGGAACAGGTTTTTCCGGACCAGGTCGAAATCGTTCACGCGGCAAGCTCCCGTTCGACGAAGCGGCCCTTGTCGAGATGCAAGACGCGCTTGGCATAGTTTGCCGCCGCGGGATCGTGGGTGACCATCACGATGGTCTTGCCGAGCTCGCCGTTGAGCAGTTGCAGGATCGATAGGATTTCGTCGGCGGATTGGCGGTCGAGATCGCCGGTCGGTTCGTCGCACAACAACAGGTTCGGGTCCGAGACGATGGCGCGCGCAATCGCCACGCGCTGCTGCTGGCCGCCCGACATTTCGCGCGGACGGTGCTTGACGCGATCGGCAAGCCCGACCACGGAAAGCGCGGTGTGAACACGCTCGGCGCGTTCTTTGCTGCGCAACTTGGTGAGCAACAGCGGCAGTTCGACATTCTGCGCGGCGGTCAGCATGGGCATCAGATTGTAGAACTGGAAAATGAAGCCGATATTGGCGGCCCGCCAGGCCGCCAGTTCGCCCTCGGAGAGGCCGTCGATGCGATGGTCCGCCACCGCAATCTCGCCCGCGTCGACGCGATCGATGCCGCCCAGCAGGTTAAGTAGCGTCGTCTTGCCCGAACCCGATGGCCCCATCATGGCGACGAAATCGCCGCGGGGAATCGCAAGGTCGAGATGGTCGAAAATCGAGATGGTTTCCTTGCCCTTGGTGAAGCGCTTGCTTACGCCGGTAAGGCGGACCATCGGGTGTTCGGCTGTCACGTTTGTCTCCTCTTTGAATCGGTCGGGAGCTAGTTCGCGGCGCTGGCGTCGGCCGAGCCGTTCGCCTTGGCCTCGCGCATAAAATTCACCTTCACCGCCATGTCGGGCAGAATGCGCGGATCCTTCTTTTCGAAGCGTATGCGGACCTTCACCGTGGCCTTCTCGCGGTTTGCAGTCGGCACGATCGCGATGACGGAGGCGGGAATGGTCCAGTCCGGATAGGCATCCAGCACCGCATTCACGGGACCGCCGGGGGTGACACGGCCGATGAAGGCCTCGTTGACGTCGACCTCGATTTCGATCGAATCCATGTCGACGATGGTGCAGATGCCGGTGCGGGTGTAGCCGCCGACCGACATCGGTGAAATCATCTCGCCGGGTTGCGCGCTGCGGTCGATGACGACGCCGGCAAACGGCGCGCGGATTTGGTGCTTGTCGAGCATCGAGCCGCTACGTTTGGCGTCGATCTTGGCGGTCTCGAGTTGCGACTGCGCCTGGCGCAATTGCGCACTGAGCACGCCGACCCGAGCCTGCGCCTTGGTCAGATCGGCCTCGGTGGCAAAGTTCTTCTGCGACAAGGTCTGTACCCGCGACATGATCCGGGTCGCATCCTCAAGATCGGCGGTGATCGCGGCGACGGCGGCATCGGCGGTCTCGACACGCGAGCGCGCCAGTTCATAGTCCCTTTCAGCCAGCACGCTGTCGAGCCGCGCGACGACTTGCCCTTCGGTCACCGTCCTGCCTTCGTCGGTGAAGACCTCGACCACCTTGCCGGTAATTTCGGCCGCAACGGTTGCCTTGCGGCGCGCTACCACATAGCCGGAGGCCGCCAGGCTGCCGGCCGCCTTGCCATTCGTTGCGGGCTGCTGAGGCTGCTGCTGCGCTTGCGGCTGTGAGGCCGGCTGCGGTGCGGTTTGCGCTGTCGTCTCTTTGGGCTGGTCCTGCTTGCGCAATTCGAAGGCGGCAAAGGCGGCAAATGCGACGACGACGCAGGCGGCAACGGCCGCCGAGATCGGCAGCCAGCGGCTCTTCGGTCGTTCCATCTTGCTGGCGCTGCGATCGATGGTCAGCGATCTCAGCAATTTGCTCTTGTCTTCGCGCATCGTTCATTTCCATCCGGCTGCTCGCTGCAGCTTCCGCGCGGCGACATCGTTCTCGCGCGGGCGGTCTCTCTTACAGCCGATCTACATGTCTCGCCATAGCAGCGGTCGAGCCCTCAGCCTTTTTCGTAAGGCGGCGACCCCAGCTCGGTTGTAGATCACGTTCAGCTCTCGCGCGCGCCAGGCGGCGCCCGGTTTTCGACGAGCGAATTGCGGAAATCTAAAGCCTAATGGCGATAGAAGCAATTCTTGGGACCAGCAAGAGTTGTATGCGTCGCGGCGCCAAATGCCAGGCCGTCAGCATCGCGGATCCCTGCGTAGACGCCTATGATCCTGAAATGACCTCAAAACCCGGCAAATCTTGCAGTCGGAACCCTGTCATTGGACCCGCGCATGTGTTTTTCGGCGCAAAGAGACATAATGCTAGTGTTGAAGGCCCCCAGCGGGGAGGGCTTTCTTTAAACGAAACTTCTAGCCCTCGCATTTGCCAATGTTCCAGGACAAGAGCTTGAGAAATCGCGGAAGCCTCATCGTGGTTGATCTGCCTATCACGAGACGCCAGCCTGTCTTGGTATGGTTCGGCGCAGCCAGCATCGTCAGGATGCTCCTTGCAGTAGCCCTGGTTTGGTGCGCGAGCGCGATGGCGGCGGCGGGAGCTGATCTGTATCGGGCGCAGACCGTCGTCACGGGGCAGGGCGAGGCCAATCGCATCATCGGCTTTGCCTCCTGTCTGGAGGACGTCCTGATCAAAGTATCCGGCGCACAGAAACTTGCAGGCGACCGTCGCTTGGCGGTGTACAAATCGAACGCGAAAAGCTTCGTCAAGGCATTCAGTTATCGCGACCAGTTTTTGGGTAAGCCCATTCGTGACGAGCAGGGCACCCGTGATCGGCCCTACGACCTGACCGTCGATTTCGAGGAAAAGAAAATCGACGACATTCTCAGGGCGCTTGGTCTGAAGCCGTGGGTTTCACATCGCCCACGCCTTGCCGTTTTTGTCGGGATGGAGAACGGCCCGAGGAACTTTATCGTCACAGCGGATGGAGCTCAGTCCGATTTGCAGCGCGACGCGTTGCTCGCAGCCGCCGACAGGCGCGGGATGAACATCGTGCTGCCCAGCATGGCTGCGCTGGCGAAATCGGGCCTCGAAGGCGCGAAGCTCGAGACTGCGCCATCGTCGACTCTGGCGCCGCTCGCGACCGAGCAGGGTGGGGAACTCGCGTTGATCGGACATCTGGTGTGGAATGATCGCGAGCTTGGATGGTTCACGCGTTGGCGAATGGACTGGCAAGGCCGGACGCACCGCTGGCAAATCCGCGGTGTGACTTTCGATGAGGCGTTCCGACGTGGCATCGGCGGCGCGGCCCAGGTTTTGTCCGACAACGGCGATCCGGGCGGCCATGCGCGACGCTAGAGCATGATGCTTTTTGGTTAGATCGATTTGGCCGCAGGCACGCTTCACCTCTCCCGCTTGCGGGGGAGGTCGGCGCGAAGCTCCGGGTGGGGGCTCTCTCCACTCGGGCAGTGTCGCCCGCGGAGACACCCCCACCCCAGCCCTCCCCTGCAAGCGGGAGAGGGAGCACACCTTCTCCGTGGTCGCAATCAAACCTAATTTCATCATGCTTTAGCGAAACTGGCCGGAGATCTGGCAGGATCTTGTGGGCTCACCCGATCTCGATCGCCACTTTGCCGAAATGCGCGCCGCTCTCCATGTGCGCAAAAGCGTCTCTGACCTGATCGAAACGGAACGCTCTGTCGATCACCGGCTTCATGCCGTTGGTGGTGATCGCATCCACCATCGCCTGGAGATCCTCGACCGATCCGACGGTGACGCCCTGCAGCCGCTGCTGCTGCATGACCATCAAGGGGAGCCGCAGGTCGGACGGCGGCGGGCCGGCGAGCACGCCGATAAACGCGATCGTGCCGCCGATCCTGGTCGCCCGGATCGATTCGTTCAGCGTGCCGACCCCGCCGACCTCCACGATCAGGTCGACGCCGTGACCGCTCCATTCGCGGGCTTTCTTCCCCCAATCGGGCGTCGTCTTGTAGTTCAATGTAAAGTCGGCACCGAGCTGCTTGAGGCGTTCGATCTTTGCATCGCTGGACGAGGTTGCGACGACGCGCGCGCCGCACATTCTGGCGAACTGAACTGCGAACAGGGATACGCCGCCGGTCCCCTGCGTCAGAACGGTTTGACCGGGCTTCACGCCGCCGAGTTTTGTCACTGCGCTCCAGGCCGTGAGCCCGGCACAAGGGAGCGCGGCGGCTTCGATGTCGGTGAGGTGCTCCGGCGTCCGGACCAGCGCGTGCTTCGGAAAGACACGATACTCGCTAAGGACGCCGTCGACCGCGCCGCCGAGGGCTGACCGCATTTTTGCTTCGCTCGGTTCGCCGCCGATCCAGCTTTCGAAGAAGCTGCCGATGACGCGGTCGCCGGCTGCGAATTCCCGCACGCCCGGGCCGACCCGCTCGATGACGCCTGCACCGTCCGAAACCGGCACGAGTGGAAATTTCTGACGCGAGCCGTAACCGCCCTTGACCGTAAGGAGATCGCGATAGTTCAGCGTTGCCGCCCTGAGCCGAACCAGCACCTGGCCGTCGCCGGGCTCCGGCACAGGCTTGTCCACGATGGCAAGCCCATCGATTCCGCTCGGTCCCTGCAGCTCATAACATTTCAACGGAAGTCTCCTTCGACGCGGTCCGGTGAGCGCTATACTGCCGCAAATATTCCGGTTCCGCCAACCTTGCGAGCTAGAATCGCGCAGCCATCTCGGCCAGCCGCCGATGCGCGCCTTCGCGAGCCGCCCGGATCGGTTCGAGCGGCCCGGTCGTCGGTCCGATCGGCACGAAACGCACATTGCTGACGCCGATGAACCGCAGCGCCTCACGCAAGTAAGGCGTCGCCATGTCGATGCGGCCGCGATTCATGCCGGTGACGAAGTCGCTGCCGCTTGCGAGAATGACGATTGTCGGCCGGTCCTTGAACAAAGGCAAATAGCCTTGCGCCGGGTCGAAGCGGAACGCCAGCCCGGGCTGCGTGATCACGTCGATCCATTGTTTCAGCTTATAGGGAATGCCAAAATTCCACATCGGCGTCGAGATCAGCACGCGGTCGGCGAGTGCAAAGCGGATGGCGATGCGCTCGGCGACCGCAAAGGCGTCGCGCTGTGACTCGGTGAAGGCCCGTCCATTGATGCGGGCATATTTGGCCTCCAGTACATAGCCCTCGAATTCCGGCAGGTGATCCCGCCACAGGTTCATCACGTCGATGTCCCAGTCGGGGCGTGCCTGGCGGAAGCAGTCGACAAAGATGCGCGCGCCGGCGGAAGATTCCGAATCCGCGCGCGGCGAGCAGCTCAGGTGAAAGAGTTTTGGCATGGCCGGGCCTTGGTCATCCCAGTCCCCGGATGACCGCGTCCGCATTGGTGACGACGGCGACGTTCTGCATGGCAAAATTGATGGAGGCGTTGTGCCAGTCGGCGTTCATGGTTGAGCAGCAGTCTTCCGGCACGATCATGAAGTAGCCCTTGTCGGCGCCGGTACGGGCGGTGTGTTCGATCGACATGTTGGTCCAGGCGCCGGTGTTGATGATCATGTCGCGGCCGGTCGCCTTCAGGATGGTCTCCAGCCTCGTGCCTTCCCAGGCACTCATGCGCATCTTCTCGACCACGAAATCGCCGGCACGCGGCTCTAGCCCCGGCACCGGCGCGGCGCCCCAGCTTCCGCGGACCATCGCGCCGCTATCGACCAGCCCTTCGAACAAGGGAGCGTTGAGCGTGACGCCGGGCGCGCCCGGTTCGACGATGAACCAGACATGGATGATGACGACGCCGCGGGCCCGCGCGGCCTCGGCAAGACGGCGGACATTGTCGACCACCCGCTGCTGGCGCGCATGGACGGGCGAGCCGGAATCGGCGAATGCACCGCCCTCCATGATCACATCGTTCTGCAGATCCTGAATGATCATGGCGCAGCGGCGCGGATCGATCTGCATGTCGCCGCCGGCCAATTGAGGTGACGCAGGCGCGGCGGAAACGGTATCGGGACCAGTTGAAGCCCGGCTACTCATATAGGGCTCGTGGCGCGGTCCGGCTTTGACCGGAATCGCATAGACCGAATGCGTGGCGGTCAGATAGAGCGTGCGAAACTCAGGCCCGCCCCAGGTGAGATTGGCGACGAGTTCGGGAACGCGCACCTTGCCGAGCAACTCGCCTGATGGCGAATAGACCCAGACACCGCCGGGCGCCGTGACCCAGACATTGCCGCGCTGATCGCACTTCATGCCGTCGGGCAGGCCGGGCTCGAGCTCGGAGCGGATGCCGCTGGCGAAGACGCGCGCGTTGGCGAGCGAGCCATCAGTTTCGACGTCGAAGACGCGGATCAGCGCCTGCGTGGTGTCGTTGACGTAAAGCAGGCGCTCGTCGGGCGAGAAACAAAGGCCGTTCGGCTGATCGAACATGTGCCGATCGACCACGAGTTTCGGTGGGCCCCCGCCGGGCGGCACGCGAAAAACGCCCTGAAAGCCGAGCTGGCGCGGCCGCTCGACGCCGTAGATCGGCATGCGGCCGTACCAGGGATCGCTGAAATAGATCGCGCCGCTCGAATGCACGCAGACATCGTTCGGGCTGTTGAGCTCCTGATTCTCGAAATGCGAGGCAATCACCTCGCGCCTTCCGTCGGGACGTTCGCGGATCAATGACGAGGTGGCGTGCTCGCAGACGATCAAATTGAGCCCGGCGTCATAGGTCATGCCGTTGCATTTGTTGGAGGGGCGCTTGACCTCGACGACACCGCGCTTCGCATCCCACCGCCGGCGCACGTCGGCGGGCATGTCCGAAAACAGTAGATACTGATGGACCGGATGCCAGATCGGCCCTTCCGTGAATTCGAAACCGGTGCCGACCTGGCCGACCGGCGCATAGGGGTCGATCAACGTTTCGAATTCCGGGCGCAGCGTGACGTGCGTCATCGGTCCGTCCTTTCAGCGCTCAGGCCGGGAACCAATTGCGTTGCGGCAGGCTCTGCACCACGGGGCCGGGCACCTGGTCATGCAGCCGGCCCACCACCATGCCGCCTTCGATCTTGGCCGGCCGGTCGTGGACCGGAAGCAGGTAGCGCGAATTGCTCAGGAGCTTTTTGATGGCTGCCTTCTCCGCCCGCTTGCTGGTGCCGTGATTGCCTGTCGTGCGCGGTTCCCAGTCATGAATCTCATGGAAGGGCGTGACGATCTGGTCGTTAAAGTCGTAGATCACATCGCCGCAGATGGTAGCGATACCGTCGGCGGTGTGAATGTGGATGTTCATCGAACCTTCGGTGTGGGCGTTGGCGGCATCGCAATAGACGCCCGGCATCAGTTCGATCGGGCCGGTCACCTCGAGATCGAGGAAACGGAGCGCGCTCTTGGTGTGCAGGCGGTCGATCAAGTGCTTGATGTCGGGCGCCGGGTATTGCGGATGCATTAACCCGGAGACGGAGTATTCCAGCTCCTTGCGGTTGAGCACGACGGTGGTGTTCATCGGAAACAGATCGTCCTTGCCGGCATGGTCGATATGCAGATGGGTGTGGCAGACGAAGCGGACGTCGCCCATGCGCACGCCGTGGCGAGCGAGCTGGTTCTCGATCATGTTCTCGTGGTATTGCAGGCCACGCATGCCCAGCGTTTCCATGATCTGGTTGGAGCGGTAGCCGGTGTCGACCACGACCGGATAGGGCCCGCCGACGATCAGGAAGCCGAGCGTCAGGACGCGGCGGGTGCGGCCGCAATCGCGGCCGAGCACGAGAAAGCTCGACTCCAGTTCGATATCCCCATAGTCGAGGATTTTGATTTCAAGCGGCATATGTTCCCTCCCACGTTCTTTTAATTGGCGGTCTGCGCGTGCGCCGTCATCGCTCAAGCCGGTAGACGCGCGTGGCAGTCGCTCGCAGAACGGCGTCGCGCTGATCCGCGGCAAGCGAGGCGGTCGCGGCGAGATAGGCGTCGATGAGTTCGCGATAGGTCGTCCAAAGCTTCTCGATCGGAAAATTGGAGCCGAACAGGCAGCGCTCGGCACCGAAGATCGCGACTGTCTCGGTGAGAACACCGGCTACATGCGCGGGGTCGTTGCGGTGGATGAAGGTGCCGAGGCCGGACAGTTTTGAGACGACGTTCGGACAGGAGGCGAGCCGGCTCATGCCGGCGCGCCAGGCGGACCGGCCCTGTGGCGAAAGGTCTTCCAGCATGCCGGCGTGCTGCAGGATGAAGGTTACATCGGGACAGGCTTCAGCAAGGCTTGCGGCATCGGCCATCTGCGGCGCGAACACCTGCAGATCGAAGCTGAAGCCGTAGTCGGCGAGCCACGCGACGTTACGGCGGATCTTTGGATCGGCGCAGAGGTCGGGCCGTGCCGCAAAACGATAGAGCGGGTTGTCGTGCCAGTGCAGTTGCATGCGCACGCCCCGCACAAGCGGATAGCGGGCCAAACGGTCGAGTTGCGGGCGGACATCGTCGACGTTGAAATCGGCATAGGTGACGATGGCGTGCGGCCAGCCATGGTCCTTGGCGGTCTCTTGCGCCCAGGCGGTTTCATCCTCGAAACGATCATTGGCCCAGTTGGTCTGTACATAGACCGATCGCGTCACGCCGGAGCCGGCGAGGTCGCCGAGATACTCCTGGATCGGGTAGTCGCGCCGGATCGGCTCGTAGGGGCCGAAGATGCGCGGCTGCATCGGGCCGATGAGCCACGGCAGGTCGGCCTGGCGCCAGATATGATGGTGGGCATCGACGATTTCGGTCACGCGGCCTTCCTTTGTCCAAGCGAGAGTACATGCGAAACGATCGCAGCCGTGGATCCGCCATCGACCAGATCATCCACGAAATGGCGGATCGCGATCAGCGCTTCGGTCTGCGGCTGAAAGCCGGGGCCTGACGCCAGGGGCGTCAGCCAGCTCAGGCGCCAGGCGCTTCGCGACAATTTGGCGACGGCGTCGCGTAGCGCCGAGGGATCGCCACGTTCGAGGCCGTCGGAGAGGATGACGACGGCGGCGCCGCGCGCATAGCTGCCGAACCGCGGTACCGCCAGGAACGCCTGCAGCGCATCGCCGATGCGGGTGCCGCCGTCCCAATCGCTGACCAGATGCGCGGCAGCGAACAGCGCCTGCTCGCGGCGCTTGAGACGGAGCGCGCGCGTCACGCGAGTGAGCCTTGTACCGAAAGTGAATACCTCGACGTTGGGAGCCGCATGCACCACGGCATGCGCGAGCTTCATATTGTCGTCCGTGCGCCCTTTCATCGAACCCGAGACGTCGATCAAGAGCAGCACCTTGCGCGGCCGGGTGCGCCGCTTCAGCCGTCCGAGCCGCAGCACCTCGCCATCGTTGCGCACGCTGTCGCGCAAGATACGGCGAAGATCCGCCCACGGGCCGCGGCGGGCGCGCATGCGCCGGTGGCCGCGGCGTCGCGGTAATCGGGCAGGGGCTTCGCGTGACAGCCGACGCAAGGCCTCGCCAATTTGGCTTGGCGCGAAGCGGCGTTCGACCAGCGCCTCCGCGCGGGTCGCGGAAAGCCCGGATTCGTTGGCTTCATCGGCGAGCATTGTTTCGTCCTCGCCGCGTCCTTCCTCCTGCAGGCGAACCACTTCCTCGTCTTCGACGCCGGCACGATCGACCGCATCGCTGCCGAGGAAATGGATATCGAACAGCCGATCGTAGGTCGCGCGCCGCTCGGGTGGCGGCGCGAGCGTTGCCAATCCGGCCTGCCGAATGGCTTCGAGGCTGCGCGGACCCAGCAACTCGATGGCGGCCAGGAACGTAGTCGTCTGTTCCGGCGCCACGGCAAAACCGTTGGCGCGCAATAGAGCGACAAAGGACACGAAGACGCCGGCAGCACGCGGCAATTGAGGTTCGTCACTCACGCGGCAGCCTCCGCAATGAGGGCGTCGAGCCGGCCGGAGATGAAGGTGAGGTCCTCCTCGTCCTTCAGCGCAACCCCGATCGAGCGCTTGAACGCGTCCGGCCAGCGGACGCCGCGCGCGTGCAGCAGTGTGGCGGCTTCCGCCCAGTCCACAGCTTCGGCAATACCTGGAGCCTTGCTCAGCGGTTCGCGTCGCAACCGGCCGACGGCGGCGACGACCGCGCGCGCGGTCGCTTCGGCGACACTGGAAGCCCGCATCATGACGATACGCGCTTCGCGCTCGGCGGTGGGATAGTCGATCCAGTGATAGACGCAGCGCCGGCGCAACGCTTCGTGGAGATCGCGGGTGCGGTTCGAGGTCAGAACGACGACGGGGCGCTCGGCGGCGCGGACGGTGCCGCGCTCGGGAATCGAAATCTGGAAGTCGGAGAGGAATTCGAGCAGAAACGCCTCGAACTCCTGGTCGGCGCGGTCGATTTCGTCGATCAGGAGGACGGTGGAGTCGGGCGCGCGCAAGGCGGCCAGCATCGGCCGTTCGATCAGAAAGGTCTCGCCATAGATGTCGATGCTCTCTGCGCCGGCCTGGCGGATCGCGAGCATCTGGCGCGGATAGTTCCACTCGTAGAGCGCCGCGGATGCGTCGATGCCCTCATAGCATTGCAGGCGGATCAGGCGGCGGCCGAGCACGGCGGCGATGGCTTTTGCAGCTTCGGTCTTGCCGACACCCGGCGCGCCTTCGAGCAGCAACGGCTTGCCGAGCGCAAGTGCAAGATAGGCCGCCGTCGCCAGGCCCTCGTCGGCGAGGTAGTACGCCGTGCGCAAGGCACGTTCCAGCGCCTCCGGGCTGTCGATGCCGACGATGTTGCCGCGGACCGTCATGCCTGACCTCAGCGCCTCGCTTGCGGCCGCGCGCCGCCCTGCGCCTTGATGGCCCGCAAGACTTTTTCAGGCGTGATCGGCAATTCATCCATCCGCACGCCGACCGCGTTGAAGATGGCGTTGGCGACCGCGGGCAGCACCGGGTTGGCGCACATCTCACCGGGGCCCTTGGCACCGAACGGGCCGTCGGCCGCAGGGCGCTCCAGCACCGCGATATCGTGCGGGCAGATGTCGCCGGGGCCGGGCATCAGATACTCAACGAAATCGCGCGGACCATGCGCCGGGTCGGGATAATAGGGTTCGGGTGTTTCAAACAGCGCGTGGCTGATCCCCATCCACGCGCCGCCAACGAGCTGCTGCTCCACCAGCCGCGGATTGAGCGCGCGTCCCAACTCATACGCGCTGTCCATGCGCACCATCGCGACCTCGCCGGTCTCGTCGTCAACCTCAACCTCGGCAACCAGGCAGGCGTGCGCATAGCAAGTCGCAGGTGACATCTCGCCGGTCTCAGGGTTCACCTCGGATAGCGGCACCAGAAAGATGCCGCGTCCCGATATCGTCTTACCCTGCTTGAACTGCGCGGCGATCGCGACATCCTTGGTGGAGATCGAGCGATGCGGCGCGCCCTTGACGTGGATGTTGCCGCGCCCATCGGTCTCGAGATCGGCGGCGTTGACCTCCAATTCCTCCGCAGCGGCTTCCATCATGACGCCGCGCGCCTCTTTGGCCGCCGCCATCACCGCATTGCCGACCCGATGCGTGCCGCGCGAGGCGAACGAGCCCATGCAGTGCGGTCCGGTATCGGAGTCCGCGGTATCGACATAGACGTCCTCGACCGGAACGCCGAGCGTCTCCGCGCAGATCTGCCGCGTCACCGATTTCATGCCCTGGCCGAGGTCGATTGATGACAGCGACACCGTGAACTTGCCGCTGGGGTTGGAATGCACCAGCGCCTGGCTGGGGTCGCCGCCAAGGTTCATGCCGATCGGATAGTTGATCGAAGCGATGCCGCGTCCGCGATGCTTTGCCATGGTCAGCGCCTCCTGGTGCCGAAGACAGAGGAGAAGCGGGTGGCGCCGTGCGACGGCGACGGAGCCGGCGGCCTCGGGGGAGGTGGCGTCGGCGTGGGGGGCGCTGGCTGAATAGTTGCAGCGGGCGCGCGGTCATAGATGGTCCGCTGCTGTGAAACCGCAGCACGTTGTGGGGCAGGCTCGATCGGCGTCGGCGATATTGCCGCCCGGCTGCCGCCGCCATCCTTGCGCGAGGACATCCGCTTGACCTCTTCGCGCAGCGGCCATTTTGCTTTCTCGGCGGCGACCTGGACGCATTCGATCAGGGCGGTGTTCTTGGCCTCGCGCCGGTGCGCCTTCATGTCGCCGTCGCGATAGGCGTTGAGGATGCGGAACTCCATCGGATCGATGCCGACGAGATGCGCGAGCTTGTCCATCTGGCATTCGAGCGCAAAGTCCATTGCCGTGACGCCGAAGCCGCGCATGGCGGTAGCCGGCGTCCGGTTGGTGAATACGCAGTACACGTCGCCATGGACGTTCGGAATCGTGTAAGGGCCGGGCAGGTGGGCCACGCATTTGACGACGGCGTAGCTTGAAAGCCTTGTATAGGCACCGCTGTCGAAATAGGCGCGGATCTTCCGCGCGACGATGCGGCCGTCGCGCATCACGCCATCCTTGATGTAGATGCGCTCGGCGCCGCGCGGCGAGCCGAACTGCATCTCCTCTTCGCGGCCGAGCTGATAGCGCACCGGGCGCCCGGTCAGCATCGCGCCGAGAATGGCAAGCGGCTCCGTGAGGGTATCGACCTTGCCACCGAACCCGCCGCCGACGGTTCCGCCGATGAAGTGGAAGGTGTTGGAGGGTACGTCGAGGATTTTGGCGCAGGTGTCGAGCGAGAAGAACAGCGCTTGCGTCGAGGTATAGACGACATAGCGGCCGTTGGTATCGGGGGCTGCGATCGAGCCGTTGGTCTCGGTCGGTGCATGCTCGATCGGCGACATCTGATAGCGCTGCTCGAGCACATGGTCGGCCTCGGCAAAGCCGCGCTCGACGTCCCCGAAGCGCAGTTTTTGGTGATCGTAGACGTCGTGGTAGACAAACGTGTTCTTGGGATAGGTCTCGTTGACGACGGGCGCGCCGGGCTTCAGCGCCTCCTCGACGTCGAACACCGCGGGCAGCGGCTCGTAGTCGACGCGCACTTTCGCCATCGCTTCATAGGCTTCACGCGGGCTGTCGGCGACGATCGCAACGATCGGCTCGCCCTTGTAGCGCACCTTGTCGACCGCGAGCGATGGCTCGTCGTCCTTGCCGAAATTGATCAAACTGAGCAGGGTGTTGAGATTACGCGGCACGTCCGCCCCGCGAATGATGCGCCGCACGCCGGGCGATCGTTCCGCTTCCATCGTATCGATGCGGCGCAGGCGGGCATGCGCGTGTGGGCTGCGCAGTACCTTGAGATGGAGCATGCCCTGCAGCTTATGGTCGTCGAAATAGGTCGAAGTGCCCGTGACATGGCCGAGCATGTCCTGGCGCTGCGTGCCTCTCCCGATTTCTTTCAAATTATCGTCGCGCTCGTCGGCGAAGATGTCCTTGCGCAGTTCCAGCATAGCGGTGTCCTTTAGGCGCGGGCCCGTCCGCCCGATGCGGCGGCTAGCACGGCGTTGATGATCGGCTCGTAGCCGGTGCAGCGGCAGATATTGCCGGAGATCGCCTCGATGACCTCGGCGCGGCTCGGCGACGGATTGCGATCGAGCAGCGCTTTCGCCGCCATCAGCATGCCCGGCGTGCAGTAGCCGCACTGGGCCGCGAACTGCTCCATGAAGGCGCGCTGCAGCGGATGCAGGTTGGGACCGTCCTTCAGCCCGTCGAGCGTTTCGACGGCGCGACCGTTCACGGTTTCCGCCAGCGTCAGGCAGGAGAGATGCAGCTCGCCGTCGATCAGCACGCTGCAGGCGCCGCAGCCGCCCTGGCCGCAGCCGAACTTTGGCGTCATGTCGCCAATTAGTTCGCGGAGCGCGACCAGCAGATTGACGCCGCCGTCGACGAATAGCGCGACGTCGCGGCCATTGTGACGAAATTGCAGGGCGGTCTTGGTCATGAAGGCTTACTCCAGGCCGGACAACAGGCGGCGAAGATGAACGCCGACGATCTCGCGGCGATACCAGGCGCTGCCAAGGGCATTATCTGCGGGTGACACACCTTCGGCGGCTACCGCCGCAGCGGCGTTGATCGCCGTATCGTCAAGCGCGCGGCCCTCCAGCGCCCGCTCGGCGGCCCTGGCACGAATTTGCGTTGCGGCCATCGAGCCAAGCGCGATACGCGCGCCCGAGACGCGGCCGCCGCTCGAAGGCAGGTGCGCCGCCAGGGTGATCACCGAGCCGCCCTTCGGCTTGACACGGGCGATCTTGCGATAGCGGAAGGCATCGGCGCCTGCTGGCCGCTGACAGGAGACCGCCAGCACCAGCGCGCCGTTTTGCCGTTCGCGAGATTGCAGGAATTCTTCGATAGGCATGTCGCGGGCGCCAAGACCGCCCTGGACGGAGACGGTCGCGTCGAGCGCCAGCAGGGCGACGGTGAAGTCGCCGTAGGGGCTGGGCGCGAACAGATTGCCGCCCACCGTACCCATGTTGCGCACGGCCGGCCCGCCGATCGAACGCGCCGGCGCGTGCAGAAAGGCGAGTTCGCGCTCGGCCAGAATTCTCGCAAAGGTGACGCCGGCGCCGATCGTGACGCGCGAGCTTGCGACGTCGATGCGGGTCAGCGCCAGGTCGGTCGCGCGCACGACAGTGGAGATCGAGACATCGCCTTCGTTCAGGGCGCGCATGACGAGCGTGCCGCCGCCGAGATAGCGCGCGCTGCGGTCGGACGACAATGCCGACGCCGCCTCGCCGAAATTCGCGAATGTCTTCACCGTGACGGGCATGGCTTCGCCTCCGCTTTCATGCAGCCTCCTTCAGGTGCCTTCGAATGGCGTCGAAGCCGGCTTGATAGATCTGTTCGGCGACCATCTGCGTCAGCCGCTCGGCATCGGCGGGCCGCGTGGTGAACCTGGATTCCCAGTGCCAAAACGTGCGGTCGCCGTCGGTGACCGGAAGCAGGCGGACATGGGCGACATAGTTGAACATCGGGATCGGCGTATCGAGCAGGCAGTAGCTAAAGGTCTGTTCGAGGTCCGAAAGCGCCAGCAGTTGTTCGCGCAGCTCCGAGCCGTCCTGCAGCTTGAAGCGCCGCACGCAGCCGATCTTGTCGGCGGCCTGTGCGCGCTCGATCGTGCTGGTGGCGACCTCAGGATGCCAGCGGTCGTGGCCGTTGAAATCGCGCAGCACATTCCAGACCGCGATTGTCGGCGCGTCGAGGATCGTGCTTTTGACGATATGCGGCACGCTAGCCTCCGAAGGCACGCTTGAGCGCATCGAAACCACCCTGGAACACGCCGGTTCCGATGTTGCTGACGAGTTCGTTCTCACGCTCGGGAGCGCAGTCGAACTCGGCCGTCCACTCCAGAAAGGTCTGGTCGCCGTCTGTCACGGGCGTCAGCCGCAAGGTAGCTACGTAGTTCTCCACGCCCATCGGGGACTCCAGGATGGAGTAGGTGCAGAACATGTCGTAGTCGGAGAGCCCGAGCAGCTTTTCGCGGATACGATCGCCGTTGCGCAGGCGAAAATCCCGCACGCATCCGATCTTGTCGGCGGGCTCGCCGCCCTCGATGCGGCTCTCCGCAATCGCGGGATGCCAGTTCGGCAACCCGTTGAAGTCGCGCACGCGCGCCCAGACGCGGTCGTTGCGGGCGTTGACGACAGTGGAAACGTAGACCCGGGCCATCACGCGTGCTCACCCTTTCTTGCGCGGTCCGCGTTCAGGGGCGGGTTCGCCGGGACCGGGGACCGCAGGAGGCGCCTCGGACTTGCCTTCAAGCTTCCCTTGGCCGCCCCTACGCGCGGACTCCCTGATGCCCTGCATATCGCGCGCTTCGCGAATGAGTCCGGGCATCTTGGCAAGGCTTCCGCCCTCGACGCCGATGTCGGAAAGGATCGAATCAATCAGCGGCGCCTGCACCCGGTAGCGCAGCGCCGAGTCGATCACCTCGTCGGTGGCGCTGCGGCCGCCATTGCCGCCGCCGGCGCCGTTTAATCCGTCCACCTGAAGGATGCGGATGCCCTCGATCTTCTCCATCGGCTTGACGCTCTCGCGCACGATGCCCTCGATCCGGTCGAGCAGCTTGCGGCGGAACAGCGAGTAGCGCGCCTGGTCGGTAAGCACGTTCTCGGCTTCGTTGAGCAGCCGCTGCGCCTCGGCTTCGACCGCGGCGCGCACGCGTTCGGCGTCGGCAGCGATACGGGTCTCCTCGGCCCGCTTCTCCGCCAGCAGCACCTCGACGGTCTTTTGCCGTTTGGCGATCTCGCTTTCGCGGGCGGTGACGACGCGCTCGGCCGCTTCGGTCGCCCGCACCCGCGCATCCTCGGCGGCCACCTTGGCGGCAGACTCTTCCAGGGACTTCTGGTAGAGGGCGATCGCCTTTTCCATCAGAGCCGTTTCGACGTCCTTCTCGCGATTGACCTCGAGTTTCCGCAAGTCCCGCTCGCGGCCGATACGGGCTTCGTCGAGGCCGCGGTCAGCGGCGATGCGCGCCCGCTCGACTTCCTCGCGGGAAGCAATCTCGGCTTCCTGCAGCGCCTGGACACGGCCGACTTCGAGCTGCTCGATCGCGCGCCGGCGTGCCAGCCGGGCCGCCTCCAGCGCCTGTTCACGCGAGACGTCCGTGGTCTCGACTTCCTTGCGCGCGTTGATCTCGGCCTGCTTGACCTGGCGATCGGCGTCGATGCGCTCGGAGCGCTTGGCGGCGAGCGCAATCACGCGCTCCTCATCGGCGATCTCGACCGCCTTCTTCTGATCGATATTGAGCACCTCGCGAGTCCTGGACGAGGCGATACGTTCGGCTTCGAGCGCCAGCTCGACCTCGACGCGGCGCCGCTCGATGGCGTCACGCCGCTTGAGTTCGGCGGCTTCGATGGCTTCGGTACGCTCGATCTCGAGCCCCCTGGTTTCTCGTTCGGCCCGAATACGCTGCGCGGCGACGACCTTCTCCTGGGAGATGCGGGCGGCCTCGATCGCTTCGCGCGAGGCGATATCGGCCTCCTCGACGGCGCGGTTGCGCGCGATTTCCAGCGAGCGAACGCGCTCTTCCTGCGCGATGCGGGAGGCTTCGGTTGCCTCTCGCGCCGAGATACCTGCGACCTCGAGCGCCTGGTTGCGCTCGATTTCCAGCTTGCGCGTGGTGTGCTCGGCGGCGATCCGCTCGGCTGCGAGTGTCCGCTCGCGTGCGATCCGTGCGGCTTCCACGGCTTTCTGCGCCTCGATCTCCGCTTCCTGGATGGTACGAACCTGCTGGATCTCCAGCGAGCGGGTACGCTCGTCGGAGGCAATGCGTTCGACGTTGACGATCGTGGTCTGGGCGATGCGGGCCTTTTCGGTCGCCTCGCGCGCCGCGATCTCGGCTTCTTCGACCGCGCGGGTACGCTCGATTTCGCGCCTTCGGGTTTCTTCCTCGTTGGCGATCCGCGCGTCGGTGACGGCGCGGTCTTGCTGGATGCGCGCCTTCTCGATCGCTTCGCGTGCCGTGATCTCGGCTTCCTCGACGGTCCGCGTGCGCTCGATGTCCCGCTGCCGCACCTCTCGCTCCGAGGCAATGCGGGCGGTATCGACCGCGCGCTGATTGGCGATCTTGGCTTTTTCGATCTCCTCGCGCGCCAGCAATTCCTTTTCTTCGACGGCGCGCGTGCGCTCAATCTCGCGGTGCCTTGTTTCGCGCTCGGAGGCGATCCGCGCTTCGGCGATGGCGAGCTCATTGGCGATACGTGCCTTTTCGATCGCCTCGCGGGCGGCGATCTGCGCCTGCTCGGCTTCGGTCTCGCGCAACGCGCGCTCGCGGGCCACCTCGGTGCGCTGCAGCGCCCGGCGCATCTCGATGTCGCGTTCCTGTTCGAGGCGGGCGGTCTCGCTCTCGCGCTCGATCTCCAGCGCCTGGCGCTCGGCATCGAGGTTGCGGGTGCGAATCTTGATCATCGAATCCTGCTCGATGTCGTTGCGCAGCTTGCGCTTGGCTTCGATGTCCTCCATCAGCCGGGTGAGACCCTCGGCGTCGAAGCGGTTCGACGGATTGAAATATTCCAGGTCGGTCTGGTCGAGATCGGTGATAGCAACCGATTCGAGTTCAAGTCCGTTCTGGGCCAGCGCTTCGGCAGCGGCAGCTTTCACTCGCGCGACATATTCGCCGCGCTGCTCGTGCATCTGCTCCATGGTCATTTCGGCGGCGACTGACCGGATCGCCGAGACGAACTTGCCGGAAAGCAGGGCGTGCAACTGCCCCGGCTCGAGCGTGCGCCGCCCGAGCGTGGCGGCGGCGATCGCGACGGCTTCACGGGTCGGCTGCACGCGCACGTAAAAGTCGGCCTCGATGTCGATACGCATGCGGTCGCGGGTGATCACGGCGTCATGCTTGGCCCGCACGATGCCCATCGGCAACACGTTCATGTTGACGGGCGTGTAGTCGTGAATGAACGGCAGCACGAAGGCGCCGCCGTTGATCACCACGCGCTCTCCCAGGAGACCGGTGCGGACGAAGGACACTTCCTTCGACGATCGGTGGTAAAGCCAGTTCACGATATAGACGACAATTGCGATCAAGATGATCGCGACGATCAGCCAGAGGATCAATTCGCCAACCAGAGTCCCCGACATCTCTTCCTCCCTTTGGTCTCGGCGTTACCGCGCGCCGATCGCCTTGAATTTGCGAACCTGTTCGGTGAGCGCCCGCTCCACCGGCAGGCGCTCCATCGAGGAGGCGCCGTAGAAGCCGTGGCACTTGCGCGTGTGTTTCATGATGAAGTCGGCGTCGGCGGGCTCGGCGATCGGGCCGCCATGGGCCAGAACCAATATGTCCGGATTGACACTGAGGGCGGCTGCCGCCCAGGTGTCGATCTGTTCCGGGCAGTCTTCGAGCTTCGGCGCAGTATGCGCACCGATAGCGCCGCCGGTGGTGAGGCCGAGATGGCAGACGATGATATCGGCGCCCGCGATCGCCATTGCCGCGGCTTCGCTCTCGCTAAACACATAGGGCGTCGTCAGCATGTCCTTGTCGCGCGCCTTGGCGATCATGTCGATCTCCAACGCATAGGACATTCCGGTTTCCTCGAGATTGGCGCGGAATACGCCGTCGATCAGGCCGACGGTCGGAAAGTTCTGCACGCCGGCAAAGCCCAGCGCCTTCAACTGATCGAGAAAACTGTCCATGTCGCGGAACGGATCGGTGCCGTTGACGCCGGCCAATACCGGCGTCCGGGTGACGACGGGGAGCACTTCGCCGGCCATCTCCAGCACGATCGCGTTGGCGTCACCATAGGGCATCAGGCCGGCGAGGGAGCCGCGTCCTGCCATGCGGTAGCGGCCGGAATTGTAGATCACGATCAGGTCGACGCCGCCCGCTTCCTCGCATTTGGCCGATAGCCCAGTGCCGGCGCCGCCGCCGACGATCGGCTCGCCCTTGGCGGCCATGTTGCGAAACTTCTTCAGGATGGCTGAACGTTCGAACTTCGCCATGGTCACCTCGCGACTTTCCGACGTGTCCCCGGGCGTCCGACCAGAGGACGGAGCGCGTTGACAATGGCGGATGCAAATTCGGGTTCGTTGATGTGGCGCCTGATGCGGATGAGCTGGCGGTTGCCGGTCTGGCGCACGCTGCGTTCCAGCGCTGTAAACAGCGCCGCGTCGGCTTCCGGATCCCAGAACGGCTGGTCAGGGGCGTCGAGCGCGGAGACGCCGCCTTCCGGCAGGAAGAAGCGCACCGGCCCGTCCATCCGGTTCAGTCTTTCGCCGATCCAGCGCCCGATGCGGTCGTTCTCTTCCGGCGTGGTGCGCATCAAGGTCACCTGCGGATTGTGAACGTGGAATTTGCGCTGGCGGTAGCGTTCGGGAATGCTGTCGGGCGCACCGAAATTGACCATGTCGAGCGCGCCGGCCGAGCCGATGAAGGGCACGCGGCTGCGGATGATCGCGCCAAAGCGGTCGTCGGTTGCCGGGAACACGCCGCCCATCAGGAGATCGCAGACTTCCGTCGTCGTCAGATCGACGACGGCCGCGAGCATTCCGGAATCGACCAGCTTTTCCATCGAGCGGCCGCCGACGCCGGTGGCGTGGAAGACGAGACATTCGAAGTCATTGCGGAGTTCGGCCGCGATCTTCTGCACGGCCGGTGTTGTCACGCCGAACATGGTGATGCCGACAGCGGGCAACGCAACCCGTGCGTCACGCTCGGCCGCGCTTTGATTGTCGAGGCGCGCCTTCACCATGCCGGCGATGGCGTTGGCGCCGTTGGCGAGCACGGCACGCGAGATCGAGTTGAGGCCCTGCACGTCGGTGACCGAATACATCATCGTGATATCGGCAGGCCCGACATAAGGACCGACATCTCCCGACGCGACGGATGAGATGATGAGTTTCGGCACGCCAACGGGAAGGCCGCGCATGCCGGGTGCGACCAACGAGGCGCCGCCGGAGCCGCCGGCTGAAATGATGCCTGCGACATTGCCTTGACGGCGCAGCCAATTGGCGAAGGCATCGGCCATTGCCGTCACCGACGCGCCGCGATCGGAGCCGAACACGCTTGACCCGCCGCGCCCATGGTTGAGCGCAATTTCCTGGGCAGAGACGTCGCAGGTGGAGAGCTTGCCGCTGGTGGACACATCGACCAGGCGCGTCCGCAAACCGTGACCGGCGATCACGTCGCGAATGAAGCGCAGCTCCTCGCCCTTGGTATCGAGGGTACCAACCACGAGAACGACCGGTGGCCCGGACACGGTTTGAGCGATGGCACCGGCTTGGCGTTTCTGCCGTGCGACGTCTTCAATCCGGGTGACGCCCGTCGAAAGCGTGCGCGCGGCTGCCTCGATGCGCGCAATCGGTGCCGGCTGCGACCAGCGCGTCGGCAGCGTGGGATTGGAGATATAGATCCGGATTGGCGCCGTGGTCGGGGCGCGCGGCGGGGAGGGACGCGCCTTGTCCTCGGCGCCTGCACCGGTGGGTTCGATATCCGCTTCCAGCTCGGCGTGGACACCAACGACGCCAACACCGAGCAGACGTTGCTGCAACTCGCGGTCGGCGGCAAGGCGCGCGGAGTCGATGATGCGATTGATGCGGCCATTGACCATGATCGCGACATTCTTCGAAATCGCCGTGGCGACGCCGATATTCTGCTCGATCACCAGCACCGACATCTCGCCGTCTTCGGCAAGCCGCACCAGCATTTCCTCGACCTGGGCGACGATGACAGGCGCAAGGCCTTCGGTCGGCTCGTCCATGATGAGGAGATGCGGATTTGTCAGAAGCGCGCGTGAGATCGCCAGCATCTGCTGTTCGCCGCCCGAGAGCTGGGCGCCGCCATGGGCCTTGCGTTCGGCAAGGCGGGGAAATGTCTCGTAGATGCGATCGATGGTCCAGGCGCCGCGCCGCATCCCGGCCGCCAGCCGCAGATGTTCGTCCACGCTGAGCGAGCGCCACAGCCGCCGCCCTTGCGGAACGTAGCCGACACCTGCTTGCGCGATCCGCGCCGGGCTGTGGCGGGTGATGTCTTCGCCGCGGACCCGAACCGAACCACCGCTCGCCCGCAGCAAGCCCATGATGGTCTTGCACAGCGTGGTCTTGCCCATGCCATTGCGACCGACCACGGAGAACACACCAGAATCCAGCGTCAGCTCGACGCCCTGCAGCGCATGAGAATGGCCGTAGTAAACGTCGAGGCCCCGGACTTCGAGCGCAGGTGCGGAGCGGCTGAAATCACTCATGGCCGGCCCCCAGATAGAGTTCCTGCACCTCGGGGTCGGCTTCGATCTCGTGCGGCAGGCCTTCCTTGAAGACACGGCCGTTGTGCATCATCGTGACGCTTTCGACGACGCGAAGCGCGACATCCATATCGTGCTCGATGATGATGTAGCCGATATGGGCGGGCAGCGAGGTCAGGATATCGATCAATTCGCGCCGCTCGGTAGGTGACAGGCCCGCGGCCGGTTCATCGAACAGGATAAAGCGTGGCGCCCCGGCGAGCGCGAGCGCGATCTCGAGCTGCCGCTGCTGGCCATGGGCGAGTTCCGCGACCCGCTGCTCCCTGACCGATGCCAGATGCACCGCCTGGATCAGCGCCTCTGTCGCATGCATGAGGGCATCGTTCGCTCCCGGGCGCAGCGGCGAGAATCGCCCGCGCGAAACGCCGCGGCAGGCGAGGTAGACGTTGTCCCTCACCGTAAGGCCAGGGAACAGTGCTGATATCTGGTACGTGCGGCGCAAGCCGCGCCTGATACGCTCGTAGGGCGGGAAGTGGGTGATGTCCTCGCCGAAGAACCGGATGGTGCCGGAGGACGGCGGAAAGTCCCCGGTCACGCAGTTGAACAGCGTGGTCTTGCCGGCGCCGTTGGAGCCGAGCACGGCGCGGCGTTCGCCCGGGCGAACCGTGATGGTGACGTCGGTCAGCGCCGCGAGCGCGCCGAACAGCCGCGTTACGCCGCGCAGCTCCAGCGCGGCGCCGGCGCCGACAGCAGAAAAGCGTGGCGCGGCGCTATCCATGGCCGTGGCCTCCGCCCGCGCGTTTATCGACGGCCGCTGCACCGCGGCGCCACCGCTCCCATAGCCCGATCACCCCGTCCGACGACCAGAACACGATAGCGAGGAAGCCGATGCCGATCAGCAGCCGGAAGCGGTTGCCGTCGAGCCCTAACTTGACCAATAGATCGAGCGCGAAGGTACGCAGGATGACGAAAATGAAGGCGCCGATGAAGGGCCCGATGGGACGGGTGATGCCGCCGACCACGGCGATGATCAGGATGTCGATGCAGGCGCCGACGCTGACCGAGCCGGGCGAAATCTGCCGGTAGTTCCAGACCTGCAACACGCCGCCGAGTGCGGCGATGAAGGCCGCAAAGGCGTAGGCCGCCACGCGGTGCGCGTTGACGTTATAGCCGAGCGCCGCCATGCGGCGGGGATTGTCGCGCACGCCCTGCAGCGCGAGGCCGAAAGGCGCGCGCGAGACATATTGAACGGCGAAATAACAGAACGCCGCGACGCCCAGCGTGACGTAATAGAAGGGGATGTCGGAGCGCCAGTCGACACCCCAGAATTTCGGCGTCGCGATGGTGTTGATGCCGGTGTGACCGCCGAAGATCGGCCAGTTCTGGTTGGTGAAATAGTAGAAGGCCGCGCCGATCGCGAGCGTGATCATGATGGTGTAGATGCCCTCGGTCCGCACCGCGAGCGCGCCGCCGAGCGTGCCGAAGGCAGTGGCCAGAATGAGCGCCATCGGCGTTGCGAGCCACCACGGCCAGCCGAGGCTGATATTGGTGTTGGCGCTCATGCCGAACACCGCGACCATGTAGGCGGCAAAGCCGGCGACGGTGAGCTGCATCAGGCTGACCATGCCGCCATAGCCCGCCAGGAACATCAGGCTGAGCGCGACGGTCCCGAGGATCAGCGTCGTGGCAAAGATCTCGATCAGGAAGAAGCCGTTGGCGATGAACGGCATGATCAAGAGGATCACGGCCACCAGCCAGACAGCCGGCTTGTTGAATTCCGGCCATGCCAACAACGCCGCTCGCACTTTTGCCGGCTGACTAGTCTGAGGATGGGCGCCCTGGACCAACGACATGTCAGCGCCTCGCAAGGAGGCCCTGCGGCCGCAGCGCCAGCACCAGCACCATGATCAGGAAGGTCACGACGATCGCATAAGTCGGGATGTAGACGGAGCCGAGCTGCTCGGCGAGGCCGATGATGACGGCGCCCAGCGCCGCGCCCGGGATCGATCCCATGCCCCCGACAATGACGACGACGAGGGAAGCGAGCAGAAAGCGGGTATCCTCGCCGGGCGAAAGCGACTGAAATGTTCCGCCGACGACGCCCGCGATGCCGGCAAGGCCGGCGCCAAGCGCGAACACGGCAACGAATACGAGCTGGATCGGCACACCGGTCGCCGCGAGCATGTCGCGGTCATCGACGCCAGCGCGTACCATCATGCCGACGCGGGTTCGGTTGAGCGCCAGCCACATCGCGATGCCGATCACGATCGCCGCGACCAGGATCACGAGCCGCACCAGCGGATAACGCAAATAGACCGCCTCACCCGACGATCTCACCGCGGTGACCAGCGGCAATTCGATCGGGCCGACCAGCCAGCTCGGCGTCTGGATCTGATAAAAGTCACCACCGAAGGCCCACAGCATCAGATCGGCAAACACGATCGAGAGGCCGATCGTGACCATGGTCTGGCGCAGATCCTGCCCTTCCATGCGGCGGAAGACGGCGATCTGCAGGACGATGCCGACCAGCGCCACACCGAGAAATGCGATGATGAAACCGAGCACCCATGAACCGGTCCAGGCGCTGATGGCGTAACCGATGTAGCCGCCGAACAGATAAAGCGAGCCATGCGCCAGATTGACGTTGCGCATCAGCCCGAAGATGAGCGTGAAGCCGCTGGCCACCAGGAAGTAAAGGCTGCCGAGCGTGATGCCGTTGAATAGGGCGTTGAGAAAGACCCGCTTCCTGCCGATCGCCTCTTCGAGGCCGGGTGGCCAGACGGCAAGGATCAGCCACAACAGCACCGCGACCGCAATCAGCAGGATCAGCGCCCATGCCGGATGGCGTTCGATGAATCGTGTCACGGTAGCAGCCCGGCCGTCGCCATACCGTCCTCCCAGACGCCGCGGCCGTTTCGGCTCGCGTTTGGGGCATCCTAGCGGCGCCGCGAACCTTGCACTTGATTGTCAGTATCTTTTCGCGCCGGATGCGCTCAAGGGCGCAAGACTTTGGCGGCGCGGCGGTATTCAGTCGGCGCCATCCCGACATTGGCTGCGAAGAAGCGGGTGAAACCGCTCTGGGAGGAGAAGCCGAGATCGAAGCCGATATCGGCGATCGGCACTTCGGTCGCGACCAGTGCGTCCAGCGCCTGTTCCATGATCAGTGTATTGAGATAGAGGTTCGGGGTGACGCCGGTCTGCGTGCGGAACAGCCGGTAGAAGTGCGGGCGTGACAGCCCGGAGGCCCTCGCGATCGAATCCAGTTCGATCTCGGCGCCCGGGCTTTCGGACATCAGCTTGATGGATTTGCGGACGCGAAAATCGGTGACGGCAGTGGCGGCGCGCGTCTCCTGCACCGGCTCGGACGTCTGCCAGCTTTCGTCATAACAACTGTCGATCAACTGCCTGAGTTCGCAGTCGAGGCTGCTCAGCGAAGGTGCGCCGCACACCAGCGCGGCAGAGCGGCGAATATGCCTGTCGAGCGTGGCCGTGCGCTTGAAGCAGGTGCGGCCGAACCGCAGGCTGTGGGCCCGGGCCGCGTCGGGGGCGAACCATTCGGCGTTGACGTAAAGCACGAAGAAGATCGCGCCGTTCTCCATGTCCGTCGGGACAAAGTTGTGCGGTTCCCAGGGGTTGACGGCAACAATGGAGTCTTCCGCAAGCAGCCATCGCTCGTCGCACACATCGATGCGCGCTGGCGTTCCACCGACATGAAAAATCAGGTGCCCTTCGCGATGCGCGTGCATGTTGAAGGGGCGGTTCAACTGATAGACCGTCGCGCGACCGAACCGGCCGTGGAAGACGGCGAGAGCCTTGCTCATGCCTTCCCTCCCCCGGGATGTTCTTGTCTTTTCAACCAGCGTTCAACATCCGCCGCGAGAATGCAAGGGAAGATCAGATGCTGCCCGGCCGTGCTCGGGCCCCGGCATGACCGGGGCCCGTTCGCACATGCGAAGAGGTCAGTACTTCTTGCACTCCGGAACCGTCCGGCTCGGCAGCCCGATCTTGGAGAACACTGCCGGGTCGTAGCCAAGCGTCTGGTTCACGTTCGGAATGACCTTCACGACCTTGCTGAAGAGGGCGCCTTTGCCGTCATCCACCACTTCGGTGACGAAGTTGGTTCCGATCGCCTGGCGGTTGGAGTCGAGCTTGATCTTGCCATTGGGCGCGTCGAGCTCGATCTTGGCGAGGGCTTCCTTGAGCTTGGCCTGGTTGTTGCTGAGGTCGCCATTGACCTGACGCAGCGCCAGGATGAGCGCCATCGTCGAGTTGTAGTAGTTGGTGGCGAGCAGTGACGGGCTGGGGAACCGCTTGTTCGGCGGGAAGGCGTCCTGATAAGCCTTCACGAATTTCTGCCAGCCCGCATCCTCCCACGTATCGGCCTGGCCGCTCGCGGCGATCGTGCCGAGCAGCGCATTCTTGGCGTTACCCTTGGCGGAGAGGATGGTCTGGTCGACCATGATCGAGCCGCCCATCAGATGCGCCTTGCCGCCGGCCTGCTGATATTGGTTCAGGAAATTGACGGCATCCGCGCCGCCAAGGCCGAGATAGATTGCGTCGACGTCGTCGGGCAGGGCGGCGATGACGGAGGCAAAGTCCTTGGTGCCGAGCGGCACCCATTGCCGGTTGGTAACCTGTCCGCCGGCCCCGCAGAACTCGAGCACAAGCCCGAACACCTGGGTGTAGATGAACGAATAGTCTTCGCCCACCGTTGCGATTTTTCGGTAACCCTTGGTTTCGTAAGCGTACTTGCCGAGGCCCACCTGCCACTGGGCGCCGTCCATGTTGTAGCGGAAGAAGTTCGGCGCCGGATCGACGTAAGTGGTTTCCTGCGCGCCGGAAGCAGCATTCACAAAGGTCAGCTCGGGGCGCGTCTTGGCAAAATTCTTGACTGCGATGCCTTCGTCTCCGGACAACGGCGAGAGCAGGATCTGGACCTTGTCCTGTTCGATCAGCTTGCGCACGGCGCGGACGGCGGAGTCCGGCGTGGCATCCGTCGAAGCGATGACGAATTCGATTTCCTTGTCGCCGACCTTCTTGCCCAGCGTGTTGATCGCCGTCTGGTGCCCGCGGATTCCGTCCTCGCCGAGCACCGTATAGGTGCCTTCAAGGGTCGCGGTGACGCCGACCTTGATCTTCTCTTGAGCTAAGGCGGCGCCGGAAAGCAACAGGCTGCTCAGCGCGACAAGTCCCGCACAGCTTCTAAACATCGAACCCCTCCCTTGTATCGCCAGTTTTTCTATAGGTCGTTCCGAAATCGTCATGCCCTTCACAATGCATTGCGACCGGGACCGCCGGGCGAAAACTAGCCGATGACTGGGGCGACGCGCGCAGCTTCGCCTGCTGCAACTTGACCGGTAGTCTCATTTTGCATGCTGCGCCGCGACGAGATGCCGAGGCTGGCGAAGCCAGCGGAGCCTAGCCGGTCCGCCCCCAGCCACGGAGCCAAAGCGCAGATGCGACGATGCCCCCGGAAACGATCGAGCCCGCGGCAACGGTAATGAAGAGCTCCCGCAATCCGCCGCCAAGATAGGCAACGACGAGCCAGCCAATTCCCGCCGCGACGAGTAGCCGGACGGTTCCCCCGAGAACCGGCCACATCACGCGGCCTGCGCCTTGGCCTGCGAAATAGAGCAACATGCCGAGACCCGCCACGCCGTAGAAGGGCGCTACGTTACGGAAATAGATCGAGCCGGCGGCCAGAACCTCGGGCTCCGTGCTGAACAGCGTCAGCCAGGCGTGTGGAAATATCGTCACGACAAGTCCGAGGAGCTCGGTGACACCGGCCGCAAAAAACGCGGCAATCCAGGCGATGCGCTCCGCCCTCTTGATCTGGCCCGCGCCAATGTTGACCCCGACCATCGTGAGCGCCGCGCTGCCAAGCGCAAAGAGCACGGGAATCTGGATGTAATCGAGGCGGGACGCTATTCCGTAGCCTGCGATGGCGTCAGTGCCGAACAGCCCGACGGCGCCGGTGACCAGGACGACCGTCAGATTGGACTGAATGGTGCCGATGGCCGACAAGCCGCCGACGCCAAGAATATCGCCGAGCTGCCGCCACTTGATGAGGCGCACGGCGAACGGCAGGCGCAACGAGGCGCGGGCGGAGCGCATGTAGACGATCAACACGAGCGCACCGACGAGATAGTAGACGACGACGGCAACGCCGGCTCCCGCTACGCCGAGCTGCGGAAAGGGGCCCCAGCCGAAGATCAAGGCCGGTGAAAGCGGAAGCAGCACGAACACGCCCAGCAGAATGACGGCCGCCGGCGCGACCGTATTGCCTGCGCCACGAAGAGCCGCCGCCAGAAGGCTGACGATCCAGACAAAGATCGCTCCGAAGAAGACAACGTGGCCATATTCGAGAGCCGCGCCGAGGGCTCCTGCCTGACCGCCGAGCAAGCGGTAGATGGCCTCGCCGAACAGCCATTCGGCGGCGGCAAAGATCACGCCGAAAGCAATGGCGAGAACGAGTGCGTTGAGCGCCAGCGCCTCGGCTTCCGCCACTTTGCCGGCGCCCATCGCACGCGCGATTGCCGATGCGACACCACCACCGATGCCGCCGTTCGACATCATCTGCATCAGCATGAAGACCGGAAACACCAGGCTGACGCCCGCCAGCGCTTCCGTCCCGAGAAAGCTGACGAAATAGGTCTCCGCGACCCCGACCAGGGTTTGCACGACCATGACCACGAGCGTCGGCAGAGCGAGCGTCAGGAGCGTCGGCAGCACGGGGCCCTCGAGCATCGCGCTCTGCTTGACCTTTGCCGCTTCGTTTTCTTTCAGGCTACTGCCGGCCACGGCCACCGGTCGCGGCAAGGAGGGTTGTTGGGGTGTCAGGGTTGTCATCATCGGCTCGGCAGGTCTCGAATAAATTCCACCAGCGCGGTGCTGACCTCGTTCGGCCGCTCCTGCTGGGTCCAGTGGCCGCAGCCGGACAGCATCTGAATCTTGCGCAGGCCGGGAACGAAGTTCTTCTGGTTGGCGAGCAACTGGTCCGTTCCGGGAAACGAGAGCAGGAAGTCATGATCGCCCGCGATATAGAGCGCCGGTACAGACACTTGCATGCCGGCCACAGCACCCGTGATTTCCCAGTTGCGATCGATGTTGCGGTAATAATTGAGCGCGCCCCGGAAGCCGGTTCGCCTGAACTCCTCGCCATAAAAGTCGATGTCGCTTTCGCTGATCCAGGATGGCAGGATTTTGGGGGCGCCGGGTCCTTGCAGAAATCCGCCGCCCTTCGGCACCATGCCAAGGTTCGGCGCGGGCCCGCCCGCAGCGACGGCCGCGCGGGCCGCGGCTACGCCATCGCCGGACGCCCCGAACAGCATGTTGCGAATGGTCGCGCGCGGATCGCGCCCTAATTCCGCCTCGGCCGGTCCGGGCTCCATGAAATAGAGCTGGTAGAATTGCGCCGTCTCCGTGCGCGGCATCAGACTGGTCGGCGCCACTTTGCTGCGCGGGCGGAACGGGACGCTGAGGGCTGCGACCGCCCGGAAGCGGTCGGGCCGCATGAGAGCTGCCTGCCAGGCAATGCTGGCACCCCAATCATGACCGGCGATGACGGCGGTCGCCGCGCCCAAGGCATCAAGAATACCCACCACGTCGCCTACGAGATGCAGGATCGTGTATTGATCGATCGCTTGCGGCGCGTCGCTCTTGCCGTAACCACGCAGGTCCGGAGCGACGACACGGAAGCCGGCGGCGGCAAGCGCATCGATCTGATGCCGCCAGGAGAACCAGGATTCGGGAAAGCCGTGCACCAGCAGCACCAGCGGTCCCTCGCCCTGTTCGGCAATATTGATGCGGATACCGTTGCATTCGATGATCCGTTGCGTGGTCTTGCTCATTTTTCCATCCCGCTCCGAAGTTGCTGCTGATGCGTTTGACGAGATCGCGCCTGGCGCAACTCGCAATGCGAGCGGTGCCAGTGCCGCCGCTAGTAGCTGACGTCTGTTCATGGACTTTCCTCAGGCTAAGCCGGCAGCGAGTGGGTGAACGCCGCCGATCTTTACCGTCACGACCAGTTTTGGTACTGTCTGGTACCCAATGAGCGATGTATGGTACCGCTGGGTACCGAGTCAAGAGGGAAATGACATCGATGAGTCGGAAGATGAAGCCGCGCGAAGAAGAAGCCGATTGCGCCGCAGTCCGGAAGCGGATTCTCGGCGCGGCCCTTTCGGCCTTCATGGAGGACGGCTATGCGCAGACCAGCACGCTGGAGATTGCGACGCGCGCACGCGTGTCAAAACGCGAGCTTTATTCGCTGTTCGGCAACAAGGAAGCGATGCTGGTCGCCTGCATCACCGAGCGCGCCCGGCGGTTGAAAGCGCCGGCCGATCTGCCCGAGTTGCGCGACAGGGAAACCCTGGCCAACGCGCTTACCGCTTTTGGAACGAGGCTTCTGACGGAAACGACCGATCCGGTCGTCGTTGCTGTGTTCCGGCTGGCGATATCCGAAACAGTGCACGCGCCAAAGGTTGCACAAGCGCTGGATTCGATCGCTCGCCGGCCTACGCGTGATTCATTGCGAGAGATCATGGCAAACGCCAAGTCAGCCAGTCTTTGCGATGGCGATCCTGCCGCGATGGCCGAACAATTCTCGGGGCTGCTCTGGGGCGACCTGATGACCGGCCTGCTGCTTCAAGTGGCCGATCGCCCGACTGCCGGCGAGATCGCGCGGCGGGCCCGTGCGGCAACGACCGGGTTTCTAGACATCTATCCGAAGCCCAGGTGAAATCACCTGTCTCCGCCGGCACCGTCGCCGGTACGCTCGCCATCCCGGATGATCTGTCGTTTTGGCTTGACCGCCGTGTGCGATATTTCTACGTCCATCCGACCCACCTGCGCATGGAGAAGGTCCGCCGTGGCATTTGAACTGTTCAATCTGGCCGGCAAACGAGCACTCGTCACAGGATCGTCCCAGGGGATCGGTCTTGCCATCGCGCGAGGGCTCGCCGAGCATGGCGCCTCCGTGGTCCTGAATGGACGGGAGCGCAGCAAGCTTGAAGCCGCCGCCGCAAGCTTGACCGCAGCCGGGCACAAGGTTGCGGTCGCCGGTTTCGATGTCACCGTGGCCGACGATGTCCGCGAAGGAGTTGCGACAATCGAACGGACGGATGGGGCGATCGATATTCTCGTCAACAACGCCGGCATGCAGTTTCGTACGCCGCTTGAGGATTTTCCGGCGGAGAAATGGGAGCAATTGCTCAGGACCAATGTCTCGAGCGCCTTCTACGTCGGCCAGGCTGTCGCGCGCCACATGATCCCGCGCGCAAAGGGCAAGATCATCAACATCGCGTCGGTTCAGAGCGAGTTGGCCCGCCCGGGCATTGCCCCGTACACCGCTACCAAGGGAGCGATCAAGAACCTGACGCGCGGCATGTGCGCCGATTGGGCCAGGCACGGACTGCAGATCAATGCCATCGCGCCGGGTTACTTCAAGACCCCGCTGAATCAAGCACTGGTCGACGATCCCCAGTTTTCAGCGTGGCTGGAGAAGCGGACGCCGGCCTCGCGCTGGGGCGACGTGGACGAACTGATCGGCGCCGCCGTCTTTCTGTCGGGAGATGCCTCGTCCTTCGTCAACGGGCATACGCTCTACGTCGACGGCGGCATCACGACCTGTCTTTAATTGTTGGCGCTTCTTTCACGCCGCCCGGCACAAGTCTTCAAGAAGCGTTTCGCGCCTGGCTGCGGTCAAGCCAGTTTCGTCTCGCCTGATCGCGCACGCAAGGCACTGAACGTATCCACCTTGATTTCGGCGCTTGAGCCATCGGCGAAGGAGAGGTTTACCGGATGGAAGCCGATATCCAACGTCAACTGGTCCGACCCATCTCCGAAGGACACCGTCGCGACATTTCCTGATATCGTGACGTTCATATTCTCGGCCGACAAGCCCGCGCCCAGTTTGATGGTAACGTCGCGGTTGGTGAAGACGGTATCCTTGCCGTCGCCGGCATTGAACAGGATTGTGGAGCCCCGGTCAGCGCGAATTGTATCGTCGCCCGTACCGCCGCTGACGATCGTTCCGTTGTCCGCATCGATGGTGTCGTTGCCCGCACCGCCCTCGACATAACTGCCGACAAGAGCTGAGATCGAATCGTTGCCGTCACCACCATAGGCGCGGCTGTCGGACCATACCGAGATCGTGTCATTCCCCGCGCCGCCATCGACCAGGCTCTCCGACCAGGCGCTGATCGTGTCGTTTCCGGCGCCGCCCCTCGTCACGGTACTTGACCAGGCGCGCACCATGTCGTCGCCATCGCCGGCATCCACGGCGCTGTCGGACCAGACGTCGATCTGGTCGTTGCCGGCGCCGCCATAGACCGCCGATCCCGACCAGGCACGGAGCGAGTCGTTACCCGCGCCACCATCGACGACGCTATCGGACCAAGCATCGATCGTATCGTTGCCATCGCCGCCATCGGCGAGAGTCTTGGTCCAACCGGACAGCGCGTCGTCGCCGTCGGTCCCCGGGCGATATGACATTCCCAGTTCCTGCAACCGCAGCAAGAACGCCTGTACCACCGGCGATTGGCCGATGCTGCCGGTGGACGGGGTTGAAGGTCCGCTTTGCGATTTCTCGTTCGATGAAGCCTGATGGTTGGACGCCAGCGTGGCCAAAAGCCTGGGCGGCTCCGGCGGCTGCGGCAACGACCAGGGTCGGAACGATGGGGAAAGAGGATTGTAGAGCACTCTCATGGCGGCATTTCCAAACCCAGTTGCCGCCCTCTGCAAGCGGCGACATGCTGTGAAGATGTCTGAACGGTATCGCGATGCTCCTAAGAAATAATTACTCGTCTACCTAAGGATGTATCGAAGGATGCTTGTCGGCAGCATTATTATTTCGGGCAGCATTACAATTTCGGACAAGTGAGCATCGTCCGCGAATGGCAGCGTCCGGCAACCAACGCCGGACGCTGCGAGCGCAAGATATTGGTGGCCTTACTTCTTATAGGCGGCGATCACGGCTTCACCATCGGCACCCGCCTTCTTGAGCCAATCGGCCGTCAACTGCTCGCCGATCTTCTCGAGGCCGGACTTCAGCGCCGGAGGTGGCGGCAGCACCTTCATCTTGTTGGCCTGAAGCTGTTCGAGATACCACTTCGCCTTTTCTTCCGCGAGCTTCCAGCCGCGTTCTTCTGCAACCGCCGCGGCCTTCAGGATCGCGTCCTGCGTCGGCTTGTCGAGCGCGTCGAACGCCGCCTTGTTCACGAAGGTGACGTTCTTCGGAATCCAGGCTTGCGTATCATAGAAATGCGTCATGGTTTCCCAGGACTTGCTGTCGTAGCCGGTCGAGCCCGAGGTCATGAACGCGTTCACAACGCCGGTGGCCAGCGCCTGCGGCAGTTCCGCTGCCTGGATGGTGACGGGCTGCGCGCCGACGAGTTCGGCGATGCGCGAGGTGCCGACGTTATAGGCGCGCCACTTCAAGCCTTTCATATCCTCGACCGTGTTGAGGTCTTTCTTGGCATAAATGCCCTGTGGACCCCACGGCACCGCGAACAGAAGCATCAGTCCCTGCGAGGCGAGCTTCTTTTCGATGGCGGGCTTCGAGGCGAGCCACAGCTTCTTGGCTGCCGGATAGCTCGTCGCCAGGAAGGGGATCACGTCGATGCCGAACATCGGATCTTCGTTCTCATGCAGCGAGATCAGAACCTCGCCGGCCTGCGCCTGGCCGGTTGCGACCGCGCGTTTGATTTCCGGCGCCTTGAACAGCGACGCGGCGGGGTGCACGGTGATCTGCAGCTTGTTGCCGGTTGCATCGGCAACGTCCTTGGCGAACGCGATCAGATTCACCGAATGCGGATTGTCCGCCGGATAGGCCGCCGGAAGATTCCATTTTGTTTGCGCCATTGCGGGGGCGGCAAGCGCCGCGATGCAGGCGGCCAATGCGCACGTCTTTATAAGTCTGAACATGACAATACCTTTCTCTAGCCAGGGAACGCGATCCGCGGCAGCAGCATCACGATATCAGGAAAGACCGTGATGATGGCAACCGCCAGAACGAGCAAGAAGAAGAACGGCAAGGCCGCCTTGGCGACCGTGTTGGAATCCTTGCCGCTCATGGTCTGCAGGACGAACAGGTTGAAGCCGACGGGCGGAGAGACCTCCGCCATTTCCACCACCAGCACCAGGAAGATTCCGAACCAGACCAGATCGAAGCCGGCCTGCTTCACCATCGGAATGACAATGGCGGTCGTCAGCACGATCATGGAGATGCCGTCGAGTGCCGTGCCGAGCACGACGTACATCACGGTCAGCGCCGCAATCAGCGCATAGGGGCTGAGCTGGAGGCCGTTCACCCAGTTCGCGAGCGCCATCGGGATGCCGGTATAGGCCATCGACGTGCCCATATAGGAGGCGCCCGCCAGGATCAGCAGGATCATGCAATTGACCCGTGTTGCGCCCATGACGCTAGCCCAGAACGATTGCCAGGTCAGCGCGCCCTGCCACCAGGCAATCGCGAGCGACCCCAACACGCCCCAGGCCGCGCATTCCGTCGCGGTCGCCCAGCCCATCAGCAGCGACAGAAAGACGAAAATGATCAGCAGCAGACAAGGAATGAGATTGAGCGACTCGGCAATGCGCCTGCGGAGGCTCATGGATGGTTCGGCCGGCGGAGTCCGGTTCGGATTGGCGAGCGACCAGATCGCAATGTAACCGGAATAGAGCGTCATCACCAACACGCCCGGCAGAAACCCGGCGAGAAAAACCTGAATGATGGAGACGTTCGCCTGCACGGCGTAGACCACCATGGTGATCGACGGCGGAATGAGAATGCCGAGCGTGCCCGCACCGGCCAGCGAGCCGAGGCTCAAGCCTTCGTCGTAGCCGCGCTTCTTCAATTCGGGCAGGGCGATCTTGGCAACGGTGGCGCAGGTCGCGGCTGATGATCCCGACACCGAACCGAACACGCCGCAGGCGAGCACATTGACGTGCATGAGCCGGCCCGGCAACCAGTTCAGCCACGGCGCAAATCCGCGGAACATTTCCTCCGACAGGCGCGTCCGGAATAGAATTTCGCCCATCCAGATGAAGAGCGGCAGCGCGGCTAGCGACCAGGATGCGCTGTTGCCCCACACCGTCGTCGCCAGCACGCTGCCGGCCGGAATGGCGCCGCCGGCGAATTGCATGCCGGCCCATCCCGTCGCCATCAGGGCGACGCCGATCCAGACGCCGGCGCCGAGCAGCAGCGCCAGGAATCCGAGCAGGATGGCGGCGATGGAAAGCAGCTCCATCTCAGACCCCGCTCTGCATGGCACGCTCGACGATTTCCTCGGCGCTCTGCGCCTTCGGCAATTCGTAGCGCGGCGCAAAGCCGCGCAGCACATGGATCAACTCATCCACGAAGGCGATGAAAAGAATCGCGAGGCCGCCGCTGTAGCCGAGTTGCGGAATCCACAGCGGCACCGCGATGACGCCTTGCGAAATATCGGAAAATTTCCACGACTGCCAGGTCATGATCACGGCATGCCAGGCGAAGAAGCCGATGAAGCCGACACCGACCAGGAGGGCTGCGATCTCGACATAATGACGCACATTATCGCTGAGGCGGTCGATCAACAGGCCGACACGGATCATCTCGCCGTGCTTGAATGTATGCGCGAGCCCGAGGAAAGCGGTCGCCGCCATGCACCAGGAGATGAAATCGTCGCCCGCTGGAATATTGATGCCAAACGGCCGGCCGCCCGACAGCAGCAGCATCAGGACAAAAATCGCAATGAGGAAAAGTCCGGCAAGATAACCGGAGAAAAGGTAGAGCCGATCGAGAAACACGCGGATCATAATGAGTCCTTACCCCTCGCACGCATATTGCCGGGAAGCAATAGACGTACCACTTTCGGTCGTTCCTTATGGAAGGGCCTATCGATCCGCGCCCCGCCCACGCGACCGAAATCAGCCTTCTAAGGTGATAGGTTTTCGGAGTTGCTCCGGACAGTCAAGGCAGGACGAGGCAAATCCTGCGACTCTTTCGGCGGGATACCATTCCGATCGCGACCGGATCTTGGCTCTAGTCCTTTTCTCGTGCAAAGCGAGGTGAAAGCAGAGCGCGTCAGCCGCGCCTGGCACCGCCTGACGGCCGGGTGAGCCGCAACCTGCGATGGGTGCGGGGCAGAAACTGCTTGCCCTTGGCGCTGAGGAAATCGAGCATCGCCTGCGCCGGCGGCAGCAACACCTTGTCCCTGCGCGCAAGCGCGAACCATTGCCGCACGATCGGCAGGCCATCGACGTCCAGGGTGACCAGGCGCCGTTCGTCGAGCTCGGTCGCGACCGTGTGCGCAGAGAGGAAGGCGATGCCTAGCCCTGCGATCACTGCCTGCTTGATGGTTTCGTTGCTGCTCATGGCGAGGCCGATCTTGGGCCGGATGCCCGACGTCTCGAACAATTGCTCCATCAGCCCGCGCGTTCCGGACCCGGGCTCGCGCGTCAGGAAGGTTTCGCCGGCAAGCTCGCGTAGCGCGATGCGGGATTTTCGTGCCAGCCGATGCGCAGTCGGCGCGATGATGACGTGGGGATGATCACCGATCAGGTGGACGTTCATGTCAATATCGGCGGGTGGGCGGCCCATGATCGCGAAGTCGAGATCGTAGCCGCGCAGCGCCTCGCCGACTTCCTGGCGGTTGCCGATCGAGAGCGTGATTTCGACGTTCGGATAGAGCTTCGAGAAGCCGGAGATCATGAACGGCACGAAATATTTCGCCGTCGAGACCGCGCCGATCGAGATGCGGCCCGCGGTCTTTCCCGCCATCATCTCCAACGTAGTCTCGCAGTCGGTGATCGCTGCCTCGATCCGCTCGGCGAGCGCCAATACCTCGCGCCCGGCATCCGTCAGCAGCATGCCGTCGCCGGTGCGCTGGATCAGCGGCAATCCTGCGACCGCCTGTAGGTTGCGTAGCTGCAACGTTACCGCGGGCTGTGTCAGGTATAGCTGCTTCGACGCCGCGGTAACCGACCGGTGCTTTTGCACGGCGGCCAGCGCGCGCAATTGGCGGATGGTCAATTCGCGCAACAACCGGCCGGCCATGGCACGTCTCCATTATAACAAAAACTTTGCTCAGGCCAAAGATAACAAAATTTCCCTAATTCAGCAAACTGCGCTTGCTTAAGAGCGCGGGTCGCCAATCGGCGGACGCTTCGACAGCGCCGAGAGAGCGCACCGGGAGACGGCCATGGACGAACGCGTGACGCTGCGTTCACATCTCGAGAAGTCGATTGCGCTGATCCCGCATGGCGCGGCGGTCGGTGCGGTGATCGAGGCCATTGCCGCCGCTGCGATCGAACTCGCCGCGCTGATTGCGAACGGACCGCTCGTTGATATCACCGGGCAGGATAGCGGCATCAATTCCGACGGCGACCGGCAGAAAGACATCGACATCGTCGCCGACGAAATGATGCGCCGTGCGCTGCGCGACGCGCCGGTGGCGGCGGTCCTTTCCGAGGAGGCGGCGCTGCCGGAAACCTTGCGGCCTGAGGCGCACCTGTGTGTTGCGATCGATCCGCTCGACGGATCGGCCAATCTCGAAAACAACATCTCGATCGGCACCATCTTTTCGATCCGCCCGAGAGGCAACGACATCCTTTCGACCTTCTTTGAGCCCGGCACGGCGCAATGCGCGGCAGGCTTTTTGGTCTACGGTCCACAAACCACGCTCGTCCTCGCGCTCAACGCGCGCGTCGACATCTTCATTCTCGACAGGCGCGCGAGGGAATTTCTGCTGATCCGGCAGGCCGTGCAGGTCGCGCGCGATACGCCGGAGTTTGCCATCAACGCGTCCAATCGCCGGCACTGGCATGGTCCCGTTCGCGCCTACATCGATGAATGTCTCGCCGGTACCAGCGGTGGCGGTGAGGCGGATTTCAACATGCGCTGGATCGGTTCGCTGGTTGCGGAATCGCTTCGCATTCTGGCGCGCGGCGGCGTGTTTCTCTATCCGGCCGATGCCCGCCCCAGCTATCGCGAAGGGAGGATTCGCCTGCTGTACGAGGCCCATCCGATGGCGCTGGTAATGGAATGGGCCGGCGGCGCGGCCTCGACCGGACGGCGGCGAATTCTAGAAGTGGCTGCGAGGACGCCGCACCAGCGGGTGCCGCTGATCATGGGTTCTATGCGTGGCGTGCGCGACATCGCCGCCATTCACGAAAGGATCGAGCCGATGTTCGACAATAGCGACGCGCCGCTGTTCGCGCGGCGCGGCCTGTTCCGCTGACGGGGCATCATGATGTCACGGGCTCATCCCATCATATCGATTACGGGTTCGTCGGGCGCCGGCACGACGTCGGTGAAGAAGACGTTCGAGCAGATCTTCCGCCGCGAAAAGGTGGTCGCGGCCTACATCGAAGGCGATGCCTTCCATCGTTACAATCGTTTCGAGATGCGCAGCAAGATGCTGGAGGAGGCCGAGCGCGGCAACAAGCATTTCAGCCATTTCAGTCCGGAAACCAACTTGTTCGAGGAACTCGAAAAAGTGTTTCGCGACTACGGTGAATCCGGCACCGGAATGACGCGTCACTACGTCCACGACGAGGAAGAGGCGAAGCTGTACGGCGCTAAACCGGGAACATTCACCGAATGGGACCAATTGCCGGCAGGGTCCGACCTACTGTTTTACGAAGGGTTGCACGGCGCGGTCGTGACCGACAAGGTTAACGTGGCGCAGCATGCCGATCTCAAGATCGGCGTCGTGCCGGTGATCAACCTGGAATGGATCCAGAAGCTGCATCGCGATCGTCGCGACCGCGGCTATACCGCCGAGGCGGTGACCGACACCATCCTGCGGCGAATGCCGGATTATGTGAACTACATCTGTCCGCAGTTCGCCGAGACCGACATCAATTTCCAGCGCGTTCCGACCGTCGATACGTCGAACCCGTTCATCGCGCGGTGGATTCCGACGCCCGACGAATCGATGGTGGTGATTCGTCTCAAGAATCCGCGCGGCATCGATTTTCCCTATCTGCTGTCGATGATTCCGCACAGCTTCATGTCGCGCGCCAATTCGATCGTGATCCACGGGGCAAAGCTCGACCTGGCGATGCAGCTCATCCTCACCCCACTGATCCTGCAACTGATGGAACGCAAGAGGCGCACGATATGAACGCTCCCGCTCTGTCCCGCATAGCCAGCCGCCCGGATCTGTCGCACGCAGAGATGGCCAACGCGATCCGTTTCCTGGCAATCGACGCCGTTGAAAAGGCGAAGTCCGGTCATCCGGGCATGCCGATGGGCATGGCTGACGTCGCGACCGTTCTGTTTTCGCGCTTCCTCAAATTCGATCCCTCGGATCCGGCGTGGCCGGATCGCGACCGCTTCGTGCTGTCGGCCGGCCATGGCTCGGTGCTGCTGTATGCACTTCTGCACCTGACGGGGTACGAAGGCATGACGCTGAACGAACTCAGGGCCTTCCGCCAATGGGGGTCGAAGACACCGGGACATCCCGAATATGGCCATACGGCGGGTGTCGAGACGACCACCGGACCTCTCGGGCAGGGCATTGCCACGGCCGTTGGTATGGCGCTGGCCGAGCGGCTGATGAACGCCCGCTTTGGCGACGACTGCGTCGATCATTTCACCTATGTAATCGCGGGCGACGGCTGCCTGATGGAGGGGATCAGCCACGAGGCGATCTCGCTGGCCGGGCATCTCAGGCTCAATCGCCTGATCGTGCTGTTCGACGACAACGAAATCTCGATCGACGGCGCCACGTCGCTGTCATGCTCGGATGATCAGCTCGCACGGTTCAAGGCGGTGGGCTGGTCGGCCAGCCGGATTGACGGCCACGATCCCGAAGCGATCGCGGCCGCGATCGAGCGGGCGCGCAGCAGCGACCGGCCGTCGCTGATTGCCTGCCGCACGATCATCGGTTTCGGCGCGCCGAACCGTCAGGGAACCGAGAAAGTCCATGGCACGCCGCTGGGTGGCGAAGAAGCCGCCAAAACGCGTGATGCGCTGAACTGGCCGCACGCGCCGTTCGAGATTCCGGAAGCCGTCCTTGCGCAGTGGCGTCAGGCAGGCCGCCGCGGGCATGCCGCGCGCCGCTGCTGGATCGAACGGACCAAGCGTCTGAGTTCGGATTCCCGTTCGCCATTTCACGATGCGCTGAATCGCAACCTGCCGTGCAGCTATGCGCAAGCAATGACAAAGCTGCGCGATGACTTCGCGACCGAGCGACCCAATATTGCCACCCGGCAGGCGTCGCAGCGCGTGATCGATGCCATCGCCGAGGCGCTGCCCAATCTGCTCGGTGGCTCGGCGGATCTCACGCATTCCAACCTGACGCGAGCCAGGACCCAGCGGCCGGTACAGCCTGGCTCCTTTGCAGGCAGCTATATTCACTATGGCGTGCGCGAGCACGCCATGGCGGCGGCGATGAACGGCATCGCGCTGCATGGCGGCTTCATCCCCTATGGCGGTACGTTCCTCAGCTTCGCCGACTACAGCCGTCCGGCGATCCGGCTGGCGGCGCTGATGAACATTCGTGTCATCCATGTGATGACGCACGACTCCATCGGGCTGGGCGAGGATGGCCCCACCCATCAGCCGGTCGAACATCTGGCATCGCTTCGAGCGATCCCCAATCTACTGATCTTTCGACCGGGCGACGCCGTCGAGACCGCCGAGGCGTGGGACTGCGCGCTACGGGCGCAGGCCAGTCCGTCCGTGCTGTGTCTGTCGCGGCAAGCGCTGCCTGCCTTCCGCGAAGGCGGGTGTGACAATCTGGTCGCGCGCGGCGCCTATGTCGTCGTTGAGCCGGAGGGCGGACGCGATGTCACGCTGATTGCGACCGGATCGGAAGTCTCGATCGCCATCGAGGCTGCGAAAACGCTCGCAAAGGACAATGTCCGTGCGGCCGTCGTCTCGGCGCCGTGCTTCGAGCTGTTTCGTCAGCAGTCCCAGGAGTACCGGGCGGAGGTTCTTGGAGACGCCCCGCGGGTCGGGGTCGAAGCCGCGATCGAGGGCGATTGGGCGCGCTGGCTCGGCGACGGCGGCGAATTCGTCGGTATGACCGGCTTTGGCGCATCTGCACCGGCGGAAACGCTCTACCGCGAATTCGGCATTACCTCGAACGCCGTCGCCACAGCGGCGATGCGCTGCATCGCGCGGTCAAGGATGGCGGCAACCTGGGCATGACGATCACATGAGAGTAATGACACGGAGATTCCGATGGCGCTGATAACGCTGAGGCAATTGCTGGATCATGCCGCCGAGCATGGCTATGGCGTGCCGGCATTCAACATCAACAACATGGAGCAGGGCCTTGCCATCATGGAGGCGGCGGCTGCTGTCGATGCGCCCGTCATCATCCAGGCCTCGCGGGGCGCCCGCTCTTACGCCAACGATATCATGCTGGCGAAGATGATCGAGGCGCTGGAAGAGATGTATCCGCAGATCCCGCTCTGCCTGCACCAGGATCACGGCAACGAGGAATCGACCTGCGCCACCGCGCTGCAGCACGGCTTCACGTCGGTGATGATGGACGGCTCGCTGATGGCCGATGCCAAGACTCCGGCGAGCTACCGATACAACGTCGACATCACCCGCCGCGTGGTTGACATGGCGCACTGGATCGGCGCTTCCGTCGAAGGCGAATTGGGCGTGCTCGGCTCGCTGGAGCATGGCGGCGGCGAGCAGGAGGACGGTCACGGCGTCGAAGGCGAGGTCAGCCACGACCAGTTGCTGACCGATCCGGATCAGGCCGTCGACTTCGTTCGCGCTACCAAGGTCGATGCGCTGGCGATCGCGATGGGGACTTCCCACGGCGCCTACAAATTCTCGCGCAAGCCGGACGGCGACATCCTTGCCATGAGGGTGGTCGAGGAAATCCATCACCGGCTGCCCAACACGCATCTGGTGATGCATGGCTCGTCCTCGGTGCCGCAGCCGCTGCAGGACGCATTCAACCAGTTCGGCGGCGAGATGCCGCAGACCTGGGGCGTGCCGGTCGAGGAAATCGTCCGCGGCATCAAGCACGGTGTCCGAAAGGTCAATATCGATACCGACTGCCGGTTGGCGATGACTGCGGCGTTCCGCAAGGTCGCAACGCAGAGCAGAAACGAGTTCGACCCGCGCAAATTTCTGAAACCGGCGATGGATGGCTTGCGCGATCTTTGCCGCGAGCGCTTCGAGCAATTCGGCACGGCGGGGCATGCGTCCCAGATCAAGGTCGTCCCATTGGCTGAGATGGCGCGACGCTACCGTTCGGGCGCACTCGATCCACAAATCGGAGGAATAGCCGATGCCGCCGAATGAGCTGACGACGCGTTCGATCCCGGCCAATCGCCGCACACCACCCAAGGAGAGCGATATGAACATGCACTCGATGACTGTCCGCGGCAAGGATCGCTACAAATCCGGCGTTCTCGAATACAAGAAGATGGGCTATTGGGAGCCCGACTACGAGCCCAAGGACACCGACATCATCGCGCTGTTCCGCGTCACGCCGCAGGACGGGGTCGATCCGATCGAGGCGTCGGCGGCGGTCGCCGGCGAATCCTCGACCGCGACCTGGACCGTGGTGTGGACCGACCGGCTGACGGCGGCGGAGAAATACCGCGCCAAATGTTTTCGCGTCGATCCCGTGCCGAATTCGCCGGGCCAGTATTTTGCCTACATCGCCTACGACCTCGACCTGTTCGAGCCCGGATCGATCGCCAATTTGTCGGCCTCGATCATCGGCAACGTGTTCGGCTTCAAGCCGTTGAAGGCATTACGGCTCGAGGATATGCGGCTGCCGGTGGCCTACGTGAAGACGTTCCAGGGGCCTGCGACGGGCATCGTGGTCGAGCGCGAGCGCATGGACAAGTTTGGCCGGCCGCTGCTCGGCGCCACGGTGAAGCCGAAGCTCGGCCTATCCGGGCGCAATTACGGGCGCGTGGTGTATGAGGCGCTGAGGGGCGGGCTCGATTTCACCAAGGACGACGAGAACATCAACTCGCAGCCGTTCATGCATTGGCGCGAGCGGTTTCTCTATTGCATGGAGGCCGTCAACAAGGCGCAGGCCGCGACCGGCGAGATCAAGGGTACCTATCTCAACGTCACCGCCGGCACGATGGAGGACATGTACGAGCGCGCCGAGTTTGCCAAGGAGCTCGGCTCGGTCATCATCATGATCGATCTCGTGATCGGCTACACCGCGATCCAGTCGATGGCCAAATGGGCGCGCCGCAACGACATGATCCTGCATCTGCATCGTGCCGGTCATTCCACCTATACCCGGCAGCGCAGCCACGGCGTCTCGTTCCGGGTGATCGCGAAATGGATGCGGCTTGCGGGCGTCGATCACATCCATGCCGGCACCGTGGTCGGCAAGCTCGAGGGCGATCCGGCGACCACGCGCGGCTATTACGACATCTGCCGCGAGGACTACAATCCGATGCGTCTGGAGCACGGCGTGTTCTTCGACCAGCATTGGGCGAGCCTCAACAAGCTGATGCCGGTCGCGTCCGGCGGCATTCACGCCGGGCAGATGCATCAACTGCTCGATCATCTCGGCGAAGACGTGATCCTGCAGTTTGGCGGCGGCACGATCGGCCATCCCATGGGCATTCAGGCCGGCGCGACCGCCAACCGCGTGGCGCTGGAAGCCATGATTCTCGCGCGCAATGAAGGCCGCGACTATCTGCACGAGGGTCCTGAGATTCTCGCCAAAGCCGCAGAGACCTGCACGCCGCTGAAATCGGCGCTGGAAGTCTGGAAGGACGTCACCTTCAACTACGAATCGACCGACATGCCCGACTACGTGCCCACGCCCTCTGTCGCGCTTTAAGGAGCGGAAATCATGCGCATTACCCAAGGCTGCTTCTCGTTTCTGCCCGATCTCACCGACGAGCAGATCTCCCGCCAGGTCCAGTATTGCCTGGAGAATGGCTGGGCGGTGAACATCGAATTCACCGACGATCCACATCCCCGCAACAATCTCTGGGAAATGTGGGGATTGCCGATGTTCGATCTCCGCGACGCCGCCGGCGTGATGATGGAGCTGAACCAATGCCGCAAAGTGTATGGTAACAGCTACATCCGCCTGTCGGCATTCGATTCCAGTCACGGCTGGGAATCGGTGCGGCTGTCCTTCATCGTCAACCGACCGAAGGAGGAACCCGGCTTCCGCCTCGAGCGGCATGAAGTTGCCGGCCGCAACATCCGCTACACGACCAAATCATACGCCGCCGACCGTCCGGAGGGCCGGCGCTACGGTTAGTCACTGGTTCGGTCCGACAGACGCGTTCTCCCTGATCGTGCCTTTCGTCTGCCGGATGCACTGCTCCGTCGCTGTCGAAGCGGCGACGGAGTTTTTTCGGGCTGCGCATGCATTGCGTCGAGGTTTGCCAGATGGACATGGATACCGCCGACATGACAGACACGGTCAACCTCCGCGAGGAGCTCGAATCCGTCGGCATTGAGGAAATCCTCACGCAGCTCGACCGCGAGCTGATCGGGCTAGCGCCCGTCAAAACCCGTATCCGCGAAATCGCATCGCTCTTGCTGATCGAACGTATCCGCAAGCGTCTGAATCTGACGTCGGAGGTGCCGACACTGCATATGTCGTTCACCGGCAATCCCGGCACCGGCAAGACCACGGTAGCGCTGCGGATTGCGAGCATTCTCCACAGGCTCGGCTTCGTGCGCCGCGGCCAGGTGGTGTCGGTTACCCGCGATGAGCTGGTTGGACAATATATCGGCCACACCGCGCCGAAAACCAAGGAAGTGCTGAAGAAGGCGATGGGCGGCGTGCTTTTCATCGACGAAGCCTATTATCTCCACCGGCCCGACAACGAACGCGATTACGGTCAGGAAGCGATCGAGATACTGTTGCAGGTGATGGAAACCCAGCGCGAGGATCTCGTGGTGATTCTTGCCGGTTACGGCGATCGGATGGATAAATTCTTCGCCAGCAATCCCGGCTTCCGCTCCCGCATCGCCCATCACATCGATTTTCCGGACTATTCGGAGCCCGAGTTGCTTGCCATCGCCGAGCTGATGCTCGGCGACATGAATTACAAACTCAGCGCCGACGCGCGTGAAGCGTTCATCCGCTACATCGTGCTGCGCAAGACCCAGCCGCTGTTCTCCAACGCGCGCTCGATCCGAAACGCGCTCGATCGCATGCGCCTGCGCCAAGCCAATCGTCTCGTCGCCGATCTCGATCGCGTGCTGACCGCTGACGACATCATGTCGCTGGAGGCGTCAGACGTGCTCGCCAGCCGGGTCTTTCTGAGAGACAAGCCGATGGTTCGCTCCGAGTGAAGAGGAACAAGCACCCGACCGTTGATTTTACTGGATTTTCGTTGGAAGTTGATCGTGTTCGTTGCGTTCTGGCGAGATTGGTTCTGGTGCGATAGATTGGAGGACCGAGGATTGACGCATGAGGACGAACGCGAACGTTGAACTCGACGCCGGCGGCAAGACATTTGCCTCCGGTCTGCTGCCGGATTTGATAGCCGCATTACGCCGTAGCCGTAAGGGCGATCTGCTGGCCGTGATCAGCGGCGATCCAAGTATCGGCCCCGAACTCGAGGCATGGTGTCGCTTCACCCGCAACAGCCTGGTCGACACAGCAGTCGAAGACGGCCGCACGCGCTGGGTGCTTCGGTACGGAGAGGCTCCGGAGAATGTAGGTGAAGATCGGCCTGTCGGCTCTCGATTATGGCTTTACACCAACTTCGATTGCAACCTGAGTTGCGACTATTGCTGCGTGCGCTCGTCACCCAAAGTTCCGCGGCGGGCGCTCGGCGTCGAGCGGGTGCGGCGGATTGCGATCGAGGCGGCAGAGCTCGGCGTGAAGGAAATATTTGTGACCGGTGGTGAGCCGTTCATGCTGCCGGATATCGGCGAAATTATTGCCGCATGTGCTACGGCGGCGCCCACCACGGTTCTCACCAACGGTATGCTGTTTGCCGGGCGCCGGCTCGAAGCACTGCGCTCATTGCCTCGCGAGCGCGTCACCCTGCAGATCAGCCTCGACAGTCCGACGCCGGAGCGCCACGACCACCATCGTGGAAAGGGGGCGTGGGCGCGCGCCTGGAAGGGAATCGAGCGGGCCCGTGCCGAAGGATTCCGCGTGCGATTGGCCGCGACAGTGTCAACTGACGCGGAGGCTGAAGAGTTTCGCAGCTTCCTTGACGCCCATCAGGTCAGCGAGGAGAACCGGGTGATCAGGCGAATTGCGCTGCGAGGCGCCGCTACGCGGGGCATCGCTGTGGCAAGGGCAGACTTGGTGCCCGAGGTGACGATCACGGCGGAAGGCGTGTTCTGGCATCCGGTCGGCGCCGAGGATAACGATCTATTGGTCAGCGGCGAAATCTTTCCGCTCGCCGAATCCTTCGCAGCCGTGCGCCGCGCCTTCTATCGCGAATCTGAGCATCAGCGCCGGTTGGCAACGATTTTTAATTGCGCCTGATGAGGTCGCGGAGGTGCGTTTACGGCCGCTCCAAGAAACCTTGCTGCGCCGACGCTTCCCGCAGTGATGCATATGCTTCAAGCTGTGGCGCGACCCACTGGCGCAACCCTTCCGCCTCGAGCACGGAACGATGGATCGGGTTGTCGAAGCTCATGGCGAAGAGCGCCCTGGCAAACTGCTGCTCCAGCGCCGGGTCGAGATCGGACCGAGCTGTGAACATGCAGTGATTGAAGGGCGGCGAACTCCATATCTCGGTTAGCGCACCTTCCGGCACCAGGCGCTGGGCGCGTACGGCATCCCAGAAGGGGCTGCCGATGGCGCCGGCATCGGCGCGGCCGTCGAGCACCGCGCGAACGACCTCGGACTCGCTCGTCCCGGTATCACCGTGCTTGCCGACATCGCTGTTGAAGCGCAGCGTTCCATAGTCTTTCCCCTCAGCCATCGCGTCGCGCCCCAGAAAATACACTGGGAGGATAGCCGCATGGCCGCTGTCACGGCTGCCGAGCGCGAGGGTGCGGTTCTTCAGATCGGCAAGCCTGGCGACGGGTCCACCGGTTACCGCGACGATCTTGGTCATCCAGCCCACATCGGTGTCGCGCATCGCGATGGGTCGGCAACGCCGATCGCTCCACGCCTCGGACTGGACAAAAGCGAGGTTCGTATTCCATCCGATGTCGATGCGCGGCAGCGCATCGCCAGGCAGGGCAAGGAGGGCCGCGACTTGGGATTCGTAGCTCTGAAATAGCACCACCTCGACGGGGAGATGCGCTTCCTCGTGAAAGTACCGCCGCATCCCCTCCCAGATACTGACCACCTTTGGATCATATGCGACCGCACCTAACCAGATCGTCCGGCTCATGATGGCCTCACTGTCGGCTTGAAGTTCAGATACGATCAGTTCACTTGCAATTCGCTTGCCGAAGTTTCCGAACGCGTCACCGCATTCAGAACAACGGTATTCCCAAGATGGCCTTGCCGATGAAGTCGCGCAGAACATCGCCCGTCGGCGCCATGACAGCGCCTGCATGGGCGTCGCGGAACAATCGCTCGATGGCCAGATGCTTGGAGAACGCCGCCCCTCCGCACACCCGCATGGCGGCCGAGGTGACGGCGATCGCGACTTCGCCTGCCGCCGCCTTGCTCTCGAGCACGCGCAGCATGGTGGTATCCCGGGGACGCTCGAGGTGATCGACGAGATCGTCGATGCGTGCCGCAAGCCCGTCTGTGTCGATCTGCATCGTCGCTAGTTGGGCGCGAAGCGTCTGCAGGCTCTCTCCGAGGGTCTGGCCCAAATGATCGAAGCGCGCGCTATTGAGATGAGACGCTGTGCCCGCGACTGCGGCCCGGCAAAGCCCCAGCGCGACCGCCGAGGTTCCAAGGTTGAACAGCGGAAGCACGATCTCCAGCATCGCCTTGAAGCCGGCACCGTCATCCGTCAGTTGGAGACCGGGTGCAATTTCGCAATCTTCGAGGGTCATCGGCGCGGAAGCATTGGCGCGCATCCCGAGACCATCCCACGGGCCGGCGACCGACAGCCCGGGCGTGTCGCTGGCGACGAGATAGAGCGTCGAATCCGTTGCAGTCGTGCCTTCCGGAGACAGCGCCGAGACCACATAGCTTTGTGCGTGACCCGCACTCGTCACCCACGATTTCTTCGCCGTGAGGTGCACGTTGGCGGCGTTGCGCCTTGCTCGCGAAACGGGCGCCCAGAAGTGACTGCGCGATCCGGCTTCGCTGAATGCCAGGGTGGTCAGGTGTCTTCCCGCCGAAATGTCCTTTAGCGTCTCCGCGACCGTGGCCCCCTGACGGGCCGCTGCAATCGTCGCGGTAGCGCACGCGTGCATCAAATAGACCATCGCCGCTGACGCATCGGCTTCCGCAAACGTTGCGATGACAGCGGCGAGGGTCCGCGGTCCCAAGGCTGCGCCGCCTACCTCCGCGGGCAGCATGAGCCCCAGCAGCCCCGCCGGCCCGAGCGCTGCGATTGCCTCGGATGAAAATCGCCCTTCCTTGTCGTTTTGCCTGGCCGCCGGCGCGAGGATGCGATCGGCTATATCCTTGGCATTCGAAACTGCAGTCGCGTGATCCATGACGACCCCCGATATCCAGGCGCTGACCACCGGGTTCGAGAACGTCGAACCCGCTCTCGGCTACCGATGCTATGCGAGCCGCACCAAGGGATCAACACGATCAGCTCTGGACATGGCAAACTGTTGCCATGCCAGCAGCAGGTGCGGGGCAAAATAACTACGTTCCTCGAAGCCGTTTTGTTACGTCACTCGGAATTTTTTTTTACATCGACGACGCGCCTCCTCGAACCGCACCCAGCGGGCGGCGCTTGCCCGCTTTCGAGTGGAACGCTACCAATGACCAGCAAGGGCGTAACGAGGTCTGTCTCGTGATGGCAAGCTTTCATGACCACGCGCTGCAACTGATCGCAATCGTCGATCCCCTGCGATCCCGGCCGCTGCCGTGAGCTGCGCAGCGATCGGAATCATTGGCAAGGCGCCGCAGCCCGGCCGCTCAAAGACGCGCCTTGCGACGGCCGTTGGTGCCACCACCGCTTCCGAGCTATCTGCCTGCTTTCTGCGCGACGTCGCTGCAGCCATTGAGGCGGTACCCGAGGCGCTCGGCAGGCGCGGCTATGGCGTCTATGCGCCGGCAGGAGCCGAAGACATCATGCGGCAGCTACTTCCGGCAGGATTCGGACTGTTGTTGCAGGTCGGCGACGATCTCGGACACGTGCTGATCGGTGCGGCGCGTGCGCTCCTGGATGCCGGACATGACTGCGTCCTGCTCGTCAATGGCGACAGCCCGACCTTGCCGCCTGGTTTCCTTGTGGGAGCAATCGAAGCCCTGCGCGAGCCCGGTGATCGGATGGTGCTTGGGCCTGCGAGCGACGGCGGCTACTATCTCATTGGCCTTAAGCAGACGCATCAGCATCTGTTCACGCGCATCGCGTGGGGAACGGAAACCGTTGCTCGCAGCACATGTGACCGAGCCGCCGAGATTGGCCTTGCCACGACGCTGCTTCCGGAATGGTACGATGTCGACGACATCGAGAGCTTGGGTTGGCTGCAGGAGGAACTCGTCGGCGCTTCTACACGCTTTCGTAAAGGCGGATTTGCCGCCGCGAGCCGGGCCTTTCTCAAGGCCGGGCTCCAGATAAGCCCGTGAACTGATGGCTGGGAAAATTTCGAACCAATCCGGTCGACTGGCGCGCGCCGCCAAGCATGTTGCTCCGCTTCATCTGTTGGCTGCCATCGGTGTCATCATCGTCGGCATGACGCTCGTAACTCCCTTTGCCTTCGAAACTCTCGGTGACAATGCCTTCATCGCGCTGACGATTCCAGCGGGTCTCTTGACGATCGCCGCGACGGACCTCGCCGAGCGCGCTCCGCAGAAGCACGCGCTCTGGCTCGTGTTTGGATGTGCGATCGTTCTGAGAGGCTATGTGCTTCTGTTCGATCCGCTCCTGTCCAGTGACATCTATCGCTATATCTGGGACGGTAGGGTTCAGGCCGCCGGCATCAACCCCTACCGCTATTTTCCGGCCGACGAGACGCTGGCATTTCTGCGCGATGGGACGATCTTCCCCCATATCAACCGAGCCGATATGGCCGTCACCATCTATCCCCCGGTGGCGCAATTTTTCTTCCTCCTTGTCACGCGGCTGGGCGAAAGCGTGACAGTGATGCGTCTCGCGCTGCTGGGGTGCGAGGCCGTGACCGTGACACTGATCATGCTCTTGCTGCGTCGAACCAACCGCCCGGTGACGCGCGTGGTCGGCTATCTCTGGCATCCGCTTCCTCTGTGGGAGATTGCCAACAACGGCCACGTCGACGCGCTGATGGTTGCGCTGATGATGCTTGGCCTATGGATCGCCTTGACCGGCCGAGCGCTCCTGGGCGCGGTTGTGATTGCGTTTTCGATACTGGTGAAACCCTATGTTGCGCCGGTGCTGGCCGGAATCTGGCGGCCATGGGACTTCAAGATGCCGCTCGTCGTGATCGCGGTCATTGCGCTTTGTTATCTTCCCTATTTGTCGGTCGGGTCGGGCGTTCTCGGATTCCTGACCCAAGGTTATTTGACGGAACAGGGCATCAGTGCCGGCAACGATCTTTGGCTCTTGTCGCTATGGCGGATTGTGTTTGGCGAGCATCAAGGTGATGTCGTCGCTTACGTCGTACTGGCTGCGCTGGTACTTATGTTCAAGGGACAGTCTGTTGCCCGCAGCCTCGATCGCAGCGTGGTCTGCCGTCTTGCCGACATCAACATGCTGTTACTGATCGCTCTGCTGTTGTTGTCGCCTAACTATCCCTGGTATTTTCTCGTCATCACCCCGTTCGCCGCCCTGTGTGGCTTGGCGCCAACATGGGTCGTGTCGATTGGCGCGCTGTTATTGTCCGAGCAACTCGACTGGGATTTCTACATTCCAAGAATGGTAACCAAGTCGATTCTGTTCGGAAGTCTTTTGCTGGCCTTGGCTGTTCCCGCCTTTAGGAACCGCATGCAGCGGATGCCAGACGAAGGGTCATCGCGATGAGCCTCTCCCGCGAAGGAACAAGGACAGATACGCAGGCGCCCTTCGATCCGCGCCGCTATCATGAGTCGGTCGCGGCCGAGCGTACCGAGATCGCACAGCGTCCTCCGGTCTGCCTTTATCTGGAAGTGACCAACCGCTGCAATCTGCTGTGTACCACCTGTCCTCGCACCTATGAGGAGCTTGAGCCGCCGGCCGACATGAGCTGGGACCTCTTTACGTCGATTGTCGATCAGGTACCTGCTCTGGCGCGCGCGGTTCTGCACGGAGTCGGCGAGCCGATGCTGGTCGCGAACCTGCCCCGGATGGTGAGATACCTGAGGGACCGCGGCGTCTACGTACTATTCAATACCAATGGAACGGTCCTCAGTGAGCGCAATGGCCGTGCGCTGATCGATGCCGGGCTAGATGAACTGCGTGTGTCGCTCGACGCGTCGAACCGCGAGAGCTTCAAGGCGATCCGCGGCAGGGATTATTTCGGGCGCATCATCCGCAACGTGCGCGCGTTTCGCGAGCTGCAGGAAAGAGAGGGGCATGCCAGCCCGCTGGTTTCCATGTGGCTCACGGGCCTGAAGGAAACCGTCGCGGAATTGCCGGCATTTGTGAAAGTTGCAGCCGAGATCGGTGTCAGGGAGGTCTATCTGCAGCGGCTTGTGTTCTTCACTGAATCGGCCATCGGCAAGGCACGTCCGGATCAGGCCCTGTTCGAACGTCTGACACAGGAGGAAGCGGTCTATCTCAAACAGGCTGAGGAACTGGCGCGTTCCCTTGGCGTAACCTTCAGTGCGTCGGGCGCAGCGAGCGAGCCGGAGTTGAGTTTGAAGGGCAGCGTCGACGGTTCGCCGTGGTCGTTGTGCCGGCGGCCGTGGTCGCTGATGTATTTCACGGCCAATGGCCGGGCCTTGCCGTGCTGTATCGCGCCGTTTTCTCAGCATGGCTATGACAATTTTACGCTCGGCCGTGCAGGGCAGCAGTCGCTGCAGGACATCTGGAACGGGCCTGCTTATCGAGACTTTCGTGCGGCGCTGCTTTCGGACAAGCCTCCCAAAGCGTGCGCCAATTGCGGCCTGCGCTGGAGCCTGTGAGCGAGGTGGCCCAGGAGATCGGCGTACCAAGCCGCTCGCCGGTCGTCTCGGCGGTTATTCCGTGCCTCGACGAGGAAACAGCAATTGGCCAGGTCGTCGCCGCGGTGCTGGCGCAGAATGTGAGTGAAGTCATCGTCGTCGACGGGGGCTCACGGGACCGTACGACTGAGCGGGCTAAGGCCGCCGGAGCTCGGGTGATCATCGAGCCGCGGCGAGGCTACGGTCGCGCCATCCAGGCAGGCATCGCCGCTGTGCGCAATGATGCCGACATTCTCGTCTTCCTCGATGGCGACGGCAGCGATCCCGCCGAATTCATTCCTGAGCTGCTGTCGCCGATCGTCGCGGGGCGGGCTGTCTTCGTTCTCGGCTCGCGTATCCGTGGGAAACGCGAGCCAGGCAGCCTCGCGCCTCAGCAGGTCGTCGCGGGCCATGTTGGCGGGCTCCTCCTGCGGCTCTTCTATGGCGCAAGCTTCACCGACCTGTCGCCGTTTCGTGCCGTCCGCCGGGATGAACTCACACGTCTCGGCATGAAGGAAGAGACATATGGCTGGAACCTGGAAATGCTGATGCGGGTCGCGGCAGCCCGTCTTCCGGCGCTGGAAATTGCCGTTGGGCAGCGGCGCCGGATCGGCGGCGTATCGAAGGTCTCCGGCAATCTCATCGCGGGCGTCAAGGCGGCGTGGTCCATTTCGACCACCTTTGTTCGTCTCGCGCTCGAACTGCGACACCCGCAACCTCCAGGCCATGGTTGATGCCGTTAGCTTGAATCGATCTGGGGTACTAGGGCGTGTACTCATAAAGGCGCAGATGTCGGCTTTTGGGGGCTAAGCAGAAATCTTCTGCTCATTCAGAGCATTGCCGGTTTTGGACCCGAAGCGGACTATAGGTATCGGACTGAAAGGAACGTAATCTGGCAGTTCGCCCTCGCCGGAGATCCAACATGAAGGCTCGCCTTATCGCCGTCGCGGCCTGCAGCCTGTTGATGACGCATGTGGTCCAGGCGGTCGAAATCAGAATGCTTGCCGCGGGAGCCGTCAAAGAGGCTGTTCTCGAGCTTGTCCCGCAATTCGAAAGCACCTCCGGCAACAAGGTGGCGGCAACATGGACTGGCTCCGCAGACATAAGAAGGCGCATTGGTGCGGGTGAGGCTTTCGATCTCGTTATTGTGGGCGCACCGGACATTGATGCGTTCGTTAAGGTCGGCAAGATGATGCCGGGTAGCCGCGTTGACATCGCCAGTTCCGGTGTCGGCGTGGCGGTTAAAGCCGGTTCGCCTAGGCCCGACATCAGTTCCAGCGAGGCAGTTAAGAAGGCGCTGCTTTCTGCTAGGGCGGTTGCATATTCGACGGGTCCAAGTGGCGTCTATGTCCAGCGCCTGTTCGACCGCCTTGGGATAGCCGACCAGATGAAGGACAAGTCGAAACAGACGGCACCCGGCGTGCGCGTTGCCCAATATCTTGCGAACGGCGAAGCTGAACTTGGTTTCCAGCAGGTGAGCGAGTTGGTCCACGAAGCGGGCATCGATTTTCTAGGTCCGCTGCCGGCAGAAATCCAGAACGTCACAGTTTACTCCAGTGGTATCCCCATCGGTTCGAATGCCTCAGAACCCGCCAAGGCACTGCAGGCGTTTCTATCCGCGCCCTCTGCCGCGCCCGTATTCAGGAAGAATGGTATGGAGCCAAGTCGTCCATGATGCAGATCGACTAGGGGTAAGCGCGGATCGGGTGGATAGTCCGTTCTTGGCACATCGCGTCATTTCGCTGCCTGCAGTGTTTGCTCGGTATCGGGCATAGCGGATATGGCCGGACTTGCTGCTGGCTCGATCCGGTCGAGAATGACCCAGAGCAGTCCTCACATGTCTCAAAGCCGCTGTCCGGATTCGCCGCTTTGTCATCCGGTCGCCGCTTGCTCAGATGGCGAAGCGAGTTTGAACTCCTCAACCGCCAGGTCAAAAGCGCTACCCAAGGATCGGCCGCAGGACTATAATCTGTCCAGTCCTCAGTCACCACGGCCATGTGTAACTCTAACATTTGGCACTGGTAACGACGAGGCGTTTACTAGGTGAACGCCTTATCAATGCACGTGGGGAGGTTACGATGACAACATTCTCCCGTCGCCGTTTGCTCGACATTGCTGGCTCCGTTACTGCTGCGTCCGTCCTCGGCGCGCTGCGCCCCGTCCGAGTTGCGCAAGCGGCGGAGGAGAAGAGCGCGTGGAATGTCAAAGGCCGCTACATGGAAGCTTGCAATTGCGAGGCAATGTGCCCCTGCGTCGTGGGAAATGCCCCGACCGCCGGCATGTGTACGGTCCTTTTCGGCTACCATGTTGAATCCGGCCGGAAAGGCGACGTGACGCTCGATGGATTGAACGTGGTGAGAATGAACTTCTCGCCAAGCCACATGGCGAAAGGCAATTGGCGGGGGGCGTTCTACATCGACGAGCGCGCCAACCCTGCGCAGCGCGAGGCACTGAGCGCGATCTTCTCCTTCAAGCCGGGCGGTGCGTTTGCGGCGCAGGCCGGGTCGGTCGCTGAAGTGCTCGGCGTCAAGTTCGTGCCGATCACGTTCGAGACCCAAGGACGGCAGTGGAAGATGGCAATTGCTGGAATCGGGGCTGCCGACATCACTGCGATCGAGGGCCTGGACGGCAAGGAGATCCGGGTTGAGAACTTGCGAGGAAGAGCATTTCCAAACGTGATCGCGAAATCCAGGCATACCGCGTACAAAGACTTCGATCTCCAGTGGGAGATCAGCGGCAAGAGTGGATTCTATGCGCCTTTCGCCTTCAACTCGGCCTGAGGTTCCTCGCCTACACTCAATGGAGATTTGGCGCCTCTTGCCGGCGGGAGTCGTGCTTGGGCTCTTTATCGGAGGAGCGTGGACGTACCTTGTCTACATGGATTGGGGCATGCGCCACATGGACGTCGGTATGGACATGTGGATCATGCCGCAGATGGCGGACTGGGACGCGACCGATCTCGGGCTCGTGCTGCTGATGTGGGCGGTGATGATGGCGGCGATGATGCTGCCATCGGTCCTGCCGGTGATCATGGTCCTTATCCGCTTCGGCGGCTCCGCGCACGCCGCCGGGTTCATCGTGGGATATCTTATGGCCTGGGGCGGATTCAGCGTTGCGGCGACTCTCGTGCACTGGGCACTGCTCGAGGCGGCCCTAGTCTCGCCGATGATGGAGAGCGCGAGCGTGCCTTTGAGCGCCGCGGTGCTGGCCGTCGCTGGCCTCTTCCAGTTCACGCCATTGAAGCACGCCTGTCTTATCCGCTGCCGTTCGCCATGGGGTGCGGTGCTCAATCCGTCGAGCGCTACAATCGCCACGCGCGAGGGCTTGCGCCATGGCGCTTTTTGCATCGGCTGCTGCTGGGTGTTGATGGCGCTGCTGTTCGTCGCAGGCGTCATGAATCTGCTTTGGATCTCGGTCATTGCCGCCTACGTCATCGCAGAGAAATGGGCGCCGGGCGCGGAATGGTTCAGCCGCGCGGTCGGCGCACTATTGTGCTTGGCGGCGGTCGTGGTGTTTGGCGTTGGTGCACGCCAAAGCTTGTCTTAGTGCTGGCGACGAGCATGAGAATATTGCGGTGCTCCATTCGACCACCCTGTCTACAGGAGGGATCGCGGAATTCGCTGCACCGGAAATAGGTTTTCATATCTTGAGGGGGTTGTCTGCGAGCTATTTCTTACCAAGAAGGCGAGCGCCGCGTTCACACGCCTGACGTCAGCTCGTGGCACTCAACGGACATGCCGAGCGGGCCGGATGATGTCCGCCTTCGGGAGCAAAGCAGAAGTGGCTGTAAGTCCGAGCGATGTCACATTTTGGACCCAAATCGGACTTCAGCTCTTACCGAGATAGGCGACGGTTTCGATCTCCACCAAGACTTCCGGTTTCGCGAGAGATCGCACTTCTACAAGCGTGGAGGCAGGAAAGTCTCCGGTGAAGAACTCGCGGCGCGCTCGCCAGACCTCGGTGTTTCTCCTGATATCGACGACGTAGATCGTCATCTTTACCAGGTTGTCCATCGTTCCCCCGGCCGCTTTGATAATGCGATCAATACGTGAAAATATTTGCTTGGCTTGTTCGTACTCATCTTTTCCAACTATCTCGGTGCCGCCCTCAAAGGGACGTGCGACTTGGCCAGAGATGAACAGCATGTCGCCGGCGCGTATGGCGTTTGACCAGAGACCGGGGCCGACCTCGGCTACGTCGGGGACGGGCAGCTTTGTCCTTGGCATTGCATTCTCCCTATGAATTGTCGCGGATGCGTTTTGCTATTGGTTTATCACAAATACAGGCAAGCGCGTCGCGCCTCCTTTGTCCGACCGGGGCGGCCGCTCCGCCCCGGTAGATAGCTTGAAGCGGTGGATGTAAGGTCCTGAGCGCCTCGGAGAAAGCAATGAAATGGCGAGGGTTCATCCAGTTCTAGGTGGAGCGGCGGCTGTGTTGCCGATCGCTGTTCGAACGCGGCCAACATTCGCGGAATATCCCCTCCTAAGGGGGAGCGGACGAAGGGCGGCACGTCCAGCTATGTCGCCTTTTGGCCGTTGAGACATGCCGAAAGACGCTGAAAACGCCTGCTTATAGGGCTAGCCCGGAAGTGGTCGGCGCATGGTCAAAATGACGAGATTGACCCATCGCGGGTATCGAGCAGGGCCACAGTATCTTCCATGGTCCACAATTGTCGCTGATACCAGCGGCCATCGGTGCGTGACTTTTGATCGTCTCGTCATGCAAACCTCGAGCCCTGCGTCTCAGCGGCGAGAATGCCTAGTGTACGGCTATGAGACAAAATCATGACCATCTCCCAATTTCGGCAACTTGCCGCCTATAATCGCTGGGCCAATGCGCGCCTGTATGCCGCTGCACTTGACCTATCGGATCAGGCCTATCGCCTTCACATCGGCGTCTCCTTCGGCAGTCTGCACGGCACATTAAACTACTTGCTGCTGACCGACCGCCTCTGGCTGAAACGGCTGACCGGCGAAGGCGACCATCCGGATCGTCTCGACGCTATTTTGTATGAAGACCGTGCCGAATTAACCCGGGCGCGTATCGATGAAGACAATCGGTTGATGGTGGTTGTCGACCAGTACGACGAAGCGACACTTGCCAGTCTCCACGGCTACAAGACAAGCTCCGGGATGCCGCAGTCTCAGGTCCTCGTGGATATTCTGTTGCACCTATTCAATCACCAGGCTCATCATCGCGGACAAGCACATGCGTGCTTATCGATCTTGACGGGTGGCGAACCACCTTCACTCGACTTGCTGGTGTTTCAGCGGGGCGGCACAGCGCCTGACCTCAAAACACTGATCGGACACGGACGGGTGTAGTGAGGCCTATTTGGGTGCGGTTCCGACGAGAAGAGAACTTTGCGAATTCTGGTCGGTGGCTGCCAAGCTGTTTGCGTTGAAAATTGACCTAGCCGCGTCAGCGAAGCCGTCTGGCCCGTCGCGACGAAATTAGTCCTCGCTGAGGTCTTCTTTCGAGGGCAAAGCCGACTCTATTTGCTCTTCGTGAGTATTACGGCTCGTGACCCTTTTCTGAAGTGCTGCGAGGGCGCGACGAGGCTCGCAATTGATGAAGGTCTGGGCGGCCTCCAGCTTAGGGCCGCGGCTCATTGCGGGACATCAACCTCGTGGGTGTGATCTTCATGGGCATGTGGCTCGAGGCCCGGCATGGGCGCGCCCGTGAAATAACCTAGAGCGCCAGGATGCAGCGGGATGCGCGAGTCGGGTGGCTCGGAGGACGAACCGCTCGGCAGCAGCAATTCGGGAAGGGCGCTGCGGCTCTTGTCCAACGCCTCGGCAATCAACCAGGCATGGCGTGCTGCAAAGTCGTCGCGGCAGACGAACAAATACTCTCCGATGCCGACGACGGTGAACAGTTTGACTGGTCCGTGCTCGGCGAAGGGGGGCCTCCCTTGTCGAAGGGCTGCCGCATCGTCGCGCCGCATCAGCGCGACGTCCAACTGCTGCGAGCTGATCAGGCTGGCGATGCGCTCCTTGTGCGGCGCCCTGCTCACCTGAGCCTTGCTGCTTGGCAAGCGATCCGCGAGGACCTCAGCTACCCGCTTGCCGAGCTCGAACGAGGGAGGATCGGCGCGCGAAGTCAGGATCAGCAGGTGGCGCCGACGGTAGACACCCCACTGGCCATAGGGTGCGTGGCCACAAAGGAACATGGCTGCGGCGCCGGCCCCCGCGGTTCGGAGGAATTCCCGGCGGCTCGACATCCCGCCAACCTCAGGATCTTCGGTCTTATGCCACATGCTACTTCTTGCGGAATATGGTGGTCGGCAGGATGGCGGAGACTGCGTAGTTCGGCACGTCGACGACATTGCCAATACGCAGGTCGGCGGCCACGCTCGCCACGACATATGCCTGCTCCGGCGTGAGGCCCTTCTCGCCAACCATCCAGTCGATCAGCTCGATCAGGGCGTTGCGCGCCGCCAGCATCAGATCCTCCGAGAGGTTCTCGAGCGGGCCGAGTTTCTGGCTGTCGAGGTAGGTATGGTAAGGCGGGATCTGGCCCTTGGCTTTCAGCGGGAAGCCGGTGGTGGCGTAGAACTCGGTCGGCGCCAACCGGATGAGCTGATCGCCGCCTTCGAAGTGCGGGACTTTGACCTTCGCGGCTTGCGCCTTGCGGATCTCGGTGACCAGCGTGACCGTCGCCCCCATCTCGATCGCCGTGCCGGAGACCTCGCCATCGCCTTGCGCGAAATGGACGTCGCCGACGAACAACCCGCACCCGTCCACGAAGCAGGGCAGCAGCAGCGTCGTGCCCACCACCATCTGCTTGATGTCCATGTTGCCACCGTTCTCGCGCGGCGGAATGGTGCGCAGGCACTCATTCTTGCTGGTTCCGTTCTGACCGCAGACATCGCTCGGCAGCGCTCCGAGCGGTTGCGGAGACAGCACGACGCCGCCCGCGCTCTGCAGCGCCGCCTCGCGCGTGAGGATCGTGGCCACCTCGGGCTGGCCCGGCAGCACCCCGACCGTGCCCATAAATCCGTTAAAGGGGATGACGACGCCCGGGATCTGGTCGGAGACCGCCTCCTTGCGGTTGAGTTTCCAATTGGCGATGAACGGCTTGGTGAAGCGATCGCGCAGGAAACCGAAGCCCGGGACGATCACGGTGTAGCCGTAGTCGTCCGGCTGTACGTCGAGGAGTGTCACCGCCAGTACGTCGCCGCGCTGGGCACCCTCGATGAAGACCGGGCCGGTCAGCGGATGGACGAGATTGAGATCGGCCGCCGACACATCCTCGGGCTTGGAGCCGAGGTTGAAGTCGGAGTCGAAGGCGTCTCGCGTCTCAAAGACGATATGCTGACCGGGGTTGGCGCGACTCACCGGCTTGATGGCCGGGTGCATGCGGTTCATGCAGTTCTTGTCGTCGACGCAGTGCGCGCCGGTCTTCGCGACGCGCACAACCTGCCACGCCTTAACGGACGTCGTATCCGCATGCGCTGCGGTTGCGCTGAGCAGCAATGTCGCGGCCGCAGTGATAATCCAGAATTGCCCGGATCGCATCATTTGCTCCTCCCTCAGCAGAATCGTGACCCTATTCTGGTCGGGACGACGATCGGCAACGCCTTGGGCGCCCGGCGGCACGATGAGGAGATCAAGATCTCGTCCTGACGACCGTCCGGCGAAGCTACTCCCCTTTGGGGTAAGTGCCAACCACCATGGGTCGAAAGGGCGGAAAAGCAGCGGCCTCGTCACCGCCATGGCGTTCTTGTCGGTCCAGCATTTCCTTGTCCTCAAATGTGCAGGTTTTCAGCTCGGCGCTGATACGACGGACATATCCTTCGCGGTCAGATCACCGAAACGAACGGCGCGAGACCGATCAGCACCAGGGCGAAGCCCGTCGCAGCTTCCAGGAGACGGGACAGATGGGCTAGGATGCGCCATGCCGGGTCCAGCTGCGCACGCACCATTCGCGTGCGAAGATCGTCAGCAACGCAACGACGCAGAGCGTCAGGGCGACGGCCAGCAGCATCGCGGCGGCGAAAGCAACGCCGGCCGGTGGGACACCGTTTGCCAGGGCGTAGACCATCGCGAACAACGTGAGGCGGGCACGGTACGAGACCCGCCACAAGTCCCACGGACAAGCATCGTGACGGTGCGGCTCACCGCGGATTGCGCGAAAGAGCAGCCCCCGATGGCCGCCAGAAGACCGCGGCTCAGCAGTTCGAGGGCGGGAGCGCGCCCCGGCGCCTCTGGTCGAGTGTGAACGCATGAAGCCACCGGCGCCAACTCATAGCGACGTCCGCTTCTGGCCCGACTCGGACCTCCGGCAATGTACGCTTCTGCGCCGCTGTTAAGGATATAGCAGATATCAAACGCGCGCTGATCGCGCTCTCATTTTATGAGTACACGCCCTAATCGCGCTATCTTTTCTTCATTCTGGCTGGGATAGGCATCGGCCTTCACCGGTGATCAGCGAGCGCCGGCACGATCCCCGCAAGCAACGATATCCCGGGGAGATTTTCGATTCTCCGGTGGCGAAAACACCGCCAGGTATCCGCCGTCGCCTGCGAGCTGATGTGTGGCGACCTCGCGATAGCCAACGGCGGTCAGTTCGCAACGTAATAGCTCGATTGGCGTGCCATGCTCCGACGTCGGACGCTCGAGGTCGACAATTCCGACCCGCGCGCCCCGCTTCAGGGCGGGCGCCAGATTGTAGAGGAAGGCATAGGGCTGAGCTATTTCGTGATATACGTGCACGAGGATCGCTGAATCGAGCGATGCAGCGGGCAGGCGCGGGTCGTGTGGTTCGCCCAGCGCAAATTTGACATTTGTCAGCTTCAGGCGATGCGTTCGCCTGGCGAGCGCGATGAGATAACTTCGTGTAACGTCCTGGGCGATGATGGAGCCGGTGGGACCGACGAGACGAGAGAGACGAACCGTGTGGTAGCCAGCGCCGGCACCAATGTCGCCGACTGTCATGCCTGGCTTGAGTTCAAGAAGCCGGGCGAGCTCACCGGCCTCATTCAGTGAATCGCGGCGCTGCTCGGAGGCGCGGCTTGGGCTGACGATCTGCGCAACTGCGCGCTGAGGCGAGGGAAATGCCTTAGCGGGGACTCCTGGCGGACCCAGATAGCCAATGTCAGCGGCGTGTCCGCAGGTTGCGCCCAAGCCCACAAGAAGCGTCACTGCGCGGGCCAGTGCCATCATCTGTTCGTCTCCCACGCAAATCGATACCGACTAGCCCGCCATGTTGAAGAACCAGCCGATGAAACCCTTCCCGTCGCGCACAGCGGGCACGTTGCGGCGCAACCAGGCATCAAAGCCGAGACTGCGGCCGGCGCCCTCGAGCACAAACAGGAACATCAGCATGGCCAGGAACATGTACGACCATGGCCACTCGGCCGGATCGCCCGGCCGATAGATGCCGAGCCAGAGTTGCAGCACATAGGCGAGGGCCAGCACGCCCACGAAGCGCACCGCAAGCCCGAGCATCATCGAAGTGGCGAACGCCAGCTCGGCAAGAAAAACAATTGGCCCAAAGAAATTCATGTTGGGCAACACGATATCCTTCACGAAAGTGCTGTGAAACTCGAACGCAGCGCGGGTCGTTTCCTGTTCGGTCCAGTATTGCAGACCACCGGACACGGGCAGCGGGAGTTTCCACAACATGCCCTCAAACCACATGCAGCCGATCAGGACCCGGACCAACCAGATTCCAACATGTCGGCCGGTCCGTTGCGCCGGATCCTCCCGCCAGTTCTGGAAGGCCATGGCGATACTGGCGAGAAGCAGCGCCCAGAACATCGCCAGGATCAGAAAGCGCCAGTTTCCCAGACTGAGGTAATCACCGGTTGTTGCGGTCAGGAACTGCCAAATATCGGTAAAGGGATTTTTGGGCATGCACGGGCTCCCAAAGCATCGAATAATGGTTCTACGTATCGGTTGACCAAATCGTTACTCTGCCGTGTCGGCTGGATGACTATACCACCGCGTGGGCGATCGGGCGGCCCGGCGGTAGTCCAGCCAGCCAGCGATCAGTCAGACTGTCAAAACGTCTCGGTAATCTTGCTCAGGCGAGGGGGACGATCCGGGTCAAATCCGCAGGCGCGCGCCGTCTGCTCGATCATCCGATAGGCCGGAACGAGCATGGTGATCGGATCGGTGGCGGGGTCATCCTCGGCCAACCAGGGCAGCGAGCCATGCGGTCCGCCGCATAGATGCAGCGCGATCTTTTGCTCGCGCAATTCCTCTGCCAGCGCGTCCACCGTGACCGCCGTTTCATCCATGAGGCGCATCATGATAACCGGCGTGCGGGATGACAACGCGGCGCGCGGTCCATGCTGCAACTCGGCGGCGCTCAGACCGATGGAAGGCAGGCGCAGGATTTCCGAAAGCTTGAGCGCGATCTCCCGCGCCGAGCCCAGGCCCAGGCCCCGCGCCGCCACAAACACGGCCGATGCCTTGGCTAGATCATCGGCGATCTCGGACCAGTCGAGCGCCATCGCGCGGTGCAGGCGTTCAGGCAGCCTGTCGAGAGCCGACCGCAGCGCACGATCTTCCGCCAGTTCGGCAACAAGTTCGGCGCTAGCAGCCATCGAGCCAATCACGGTCTTGGTCGCCGCTACGGAGTGCTCTTGGCCGGCTTCGATCGGAACGACGAACTCCGCTTCGTCGGCCACCGGCGAGGGCGTCGCGTTGACGATGGCGATGGTGCGGGCGCCCGCGGCACGCGCCGACCTGGTCGCTGCGACAAGATCCGGGCTGCGCCCGGATTGCGAGATCACGATGAACAGCGCATGGCGCAGCATCAAGGGCGTGCGAAATGCGGTGATCACCGAAGGAGCGCTGGCTGATACGGCAAGGCGAAGCCGCGTCTCGACAAGGTATCTCAAGAAAACCCCGGCATGCCCAGAGCTTCCCCGGCCGCACACGACGCATAGGGGGGCGGAGCCGATCCCGATTCGCTGTGCGATGTCGCGCGTGGCGGGGCGGTCACGAACGATTTTGGCGACAACGTCTGCGCTTTCGCCGATTTCGCTCGCCATAGCAGATGTCGTCACGACTCAACCACTCCGCCTTGCTTGCGCGGCGCTGCTCCCTTGGAATGCCGGTCAGGCTCCCCGGCGAGCTCGGCAAACACGCGCCGAAGGTTGCCGTCACAGTTTTTCAGCATGGTCTCGGCATCAACCCTGTCGACGCCCAATGCCAGAAGGCCTGCCGTCTTGATGTCTCCCTCGGCCTGCTCAAGCGAGCGTGCTGCGTGCGACGGCTCACAGTGCGCGATTTGCGCCACCATGGCCTCGGCGCGCCGCTTCAGCTTGGCATTGGTCGGCTGCATGTTCACCATCATGCCGCGATACACCCGGCCAAGGCGCAGCATGATCCCCGAGGAGATCAGGTTGAGCACAACCTTCTGCGCGGTGCCCGCCTTCATCCGCGTGGAGCCGGCGATCAGCTCGCGGCCGGTCTCGATCAAGATCGGAAACTTAGCCGATTCCAGCAGGGCGGTGCCGGGATTGTTGGCGACACCGATCGTGACTGCACCGAAAGAGCCCGCCTGCTGCAGCGCCCCGACCGTGAACGGCGTTGTCCCGCTGGCGGCAACGGCGATCACCACGTCGTGCGCTGTGAGCCGCGCGGCATTGATCTGCGTGACCGCATCATCGACATCATCCTCCGCGCCCTCGATGCTGGTGACGAACGCGCGTTCTCCGCCGGCGACGATGAAGCGGACGCGCTCGCTGGGCCAGGCGAAGGTCGGCATCAGCTCGGCGCCGTCCTGGACCGCCACGCGGCCCGAGGTGCCGGCGCCGACATACACAATGCGTCCGCGATCGCCCAGCGCTGCCTTGGCCGCTTCGGTCGCCGCCGTGATCGCGGGAAGTGCGTGGCCGATCGCCGCGACTGCCGCAAGCTGGCCCTCCCACATCGCTTCCATCGCCGACGTCAGCGGCCATGCATCAAGATCGGCAAAGCGGGGATCGACTTCTTCGGTGGCCATATAGTTGATCCAGTGCCATCAAGCCCGGAACTTTGAAGCCTGTTCAGCTTCTCTCTCGGGCAGTTCTCTTTCGGGCAGTTCTCTCTTGGGCAGGTCAAGCCGCCCGCGCGCAACCAGTAACGCGCCGGCCGCCGCGTCGGCGTCAGGACACCTCAGGCGGGCACGCAGGTCAGGCGTCAGCCAGGGCGTAATGGCATCCGCGAGCCCACCCACCAACGAGAGCCGGTCAATTCCTCTCGCCAGAAACAGATCGAGCAGATCGCCAATGGCATCGGCCGCGCGTTCCACAATGCGACGGCCGACCGGATCGCCCTGATTGGCGTGCCGCATCACGATCGGCGCGAACGCAGCGTAGTCCGTGGCCCTGGCTTCTTCAGACCAAGCCACCGCCTGATAAGGATCATGATCAAATGCGCCCAGCACCTCGGAAAGCAATGGGGTCAGCTCGCCGCGGCGATCCGCGGCGCGCAACGCCAGGCGAACAACCTGCAGGCCGATATCGGCACCGCTGCCTTCGTCCGACACGGGAAAGCCGTAACCGGCGAGACGGATTTCGCGACCGTCGATGAGGCCGACACCCACCGAACCTGTGCCGGCTACCACGATGGCCCCGTCCGCGCCGCTATGGGCGCCGAGACAGGCCGCCAGGCCGTCGCTGATGAAGATGACGGACGCAAAGGGATGCGCGATCTTGTTGAGCGCCGCTTCCGCGCCCCGACGACCAAGACCGGCAAGGCCAATTCCGGCGTGCATCCGCACGAAATCCTCGCGCGTCAGCCCGGCCTGTGCGGCTGCCGCCTCAGTTGCCTCCATGATGGACCGCCAGGCCTTCTCGAAGCCAATCCGCGTCGTGGCAGGTCCCGAGCTTGCTGCACCGAGTACCTTGCCGTTTTCGTCCTCGATCCGCGCGCGGCAGCGGGTTCCGCCGCCATCAATGCCGAGATACGTGGTACCTTTTGTTCCCATGGAAAGTTAACGCGAAGGTTTCGCTCCGGGTCCTCCCAAAGCGCCTTGGTGTACATATGAGCTCTTGTACGGGGACTCGCCTCACGAGTCCGTGACTGCCATTCTCGGATCAATGCTGATGGGCCACGCTGGTTCTTCCTCTCTCACCATTGCCGCGCAGCACATCTTTGATGGTGCCGAGATGCGCGGGGCGGGGTCGGTCAGGATCTCGCAAGGGCGCATTGAAAGCGCCACCTTCGGCGAGGCGGAGGCGCGCGCCTCGATCCGTCTTCCCGCAGACGCGATCCTTGCACCCGGATTCATCGACATCCAGGTAAACGGAGGCGGGGGCGTTCTTCTCAACGACCAGCCAACGGAGGCTGGCGTTCGACGCATCGTCGAGGCGCACCGCAAGGCGGGGACCACGGGCTGCTTGCCGACCCTCATCACCGATCGCAGCGAGGTCATCGAGCGATTGGCTGCGGTCGCCCAGGCTTGTCTGAAGATTCCCGGCGTTCTCGGCTTTCATCTGGAAGGACCGGCTCTCAACAGGTCTCGCAAGGGCATTCATCCGGAAGCCGAGATACGCGTACCCGATCGGCGCGATCTCGCCGCGATCAAAAGTTTTGGCGGCCGCGGCCGCTCCATTGTGACCTTGGCCCCGGAATGCGTGCCCGCGTCCATGATCGATGAATTGATCGGCGCCGGATTGCGTATCGCGGCCGGCCACAGCGACGCCACCGCAGCCGAAATCGGGCAGGCGGTTGATCGCGGTGTCTCGGGGGTCACCCATCTGTTCAATGCTATGTCGCAGTTGAACGCCCGGGAGCCGGGCTTGGTGGGCGCCGCGCTGGAGGATGACCGGCTGTTTGCAGGGATCATCTGCGACGGCATCCACGTTGACCGCGCCGGTTTACATGTTGCTTTCCGCTGCAAGGGACGCGATCGATTGATGCTGGTCACCGATGCCATGCCATTGGCAGGCACGAACGACCGGCAATTCAACCTGCAAGGTAGGCAGATCACGCTGCACGAAAATCGCCTGACTGGCCCCGACGGCACGCTCGCGGGCGCTCACCTCACCATGATCGATGCGGTGCGCAACGCTGTTGCGCTGCTCGGAATCTCCGTTGTCGATGCCCTCATCATGGCCTCTCGGACGCCCGCGGCATTTCTGGGCCTTGAGTCCGAGCTTGGACGGATCGCGCCCGGATACCGCGCGGATCTTGTCGCCTTCAATCCGAACTTTGAAGTCGTCGGCACATGGATAGGCGGTGTGATAGGCGGTGTCGGTTCGATGGGCGAGGCGAGCGAGGCTTCTCACCGAGGTTAGATGCGCAACCATCCCATCATCGTGCAAAAATATGGCGGTGTCTGCCTGGAAACACCGGAGAAAATTCGCGCGGTTGCGCGTAGTCTCGCCGACCTGCACGGCCGTGGTCATCGTGTCGTGGCGATCGTTTCCGCCATGGGCAAGACCACCGACCAATTGATCCAGATGGCTTATCAGGTAAGCCCGACACCCAATCGCCGTGAACTCGACATGCTGCTAACGACCGGTGAACGCATCAGCATGTCCCTCATGAGCATGGCGCTTTCGGATCTCGGCGTGCCCGCGATCAGCTTCACCGGCAGCCAGGCCGGCGTGATGACCGATGGCTCCCATTCCTCCGCACGCATTCTGGACGTACGGCCCATTCGCGTGCGCGAGGAACTTGATCGCGGACGCGTCGTGGTGCTGGCAGGATTTCAGGGCGTGAACCCGGCGACCCGGGAAATCACCACGCTCGGCCGGGGCGGCAGCGACACCACGGCCGTTGCGATGGCTGCGGCATTGAAGGCCGAACGCTGCGAAATTATCAAAGAGGTCGACGGGATTTGTTCGGCAGATCCGCGCATCGTGCCGGATGCAAGACCCCTGCGGCGGGTCGACTTCGCATCCCTGTCCGAGATGTGCTTCTGGGGCGCAAAGATCCTGCATTTTCGCAGCGTAGAGCTGGCGCAAAGTCAGGATGTGCCCCTGGTTCTCAAGCAGTGGGGTGGCGTCGAGCACAGCACGCAGGTGACGAAAGAGGTTGCAGACATGGAAAACGGAAGGGTTCTGGCCGTCAACTCGATGGCTCGCATCGAGCATGTGGAAATCGATTCCAAAGATCTCAATCAGGGTTTCGAGAAATTCGCGCAGCATCTAAAGCAAAACAGCCTGTCGTGGCCGCAGCTTCTTGCATCACACTTCACGCTGGGAAAGACCAGCATGACCGTAGCCTGTGATTCAGAGTGGCTCGACGCTCTGTTGCGCACGCTGGAGCAAAGCAAGGATCTGCGCACGCAGCGCGAGGCTTCAAGTTCGGTTAGTCTCACCTGCTTCGGCGGCGTTTCGTCGGAATTGCCGTTCATGGCGTTGCAGGTTCTCGGACAGCACGGGATCGTCCCCGACAAGTACGTGTTGTCGCCGCATTCGGTCAGTCTGTTTGTCCCCGTGGAGAACCGGGAGGCCGCGGTCAAGGCGCTGCATTCGCTTGTCCAGCAAACATAGGTTCGAGAAGCGGCAGGGCGGCAGCGGGGCTGCCATCGTGAAATTTCGTCGTCTTGAGGTGAAGGCGATACGTTCTTGGTGACTGGAGTGATATCAACTAGCGCTAGCAGGCCCTTTTTGGAGACGTTCGATTTCGGCCCGCGCTTCGGCTCCCTCCGGTATGGGCCGGCCGCTATCTCGCCATTCAATGGCGGCCTTGAAGCCGTTCTGCTGGGCGTAGCGTCTGAACCAGAGTCCCTCGGGGTTGTGCCGCGATATTCCGTCAAACAGCGTGGCAAGCATCTGAGTCTGTTCGAGCCCCATGTTCAGCATCACCTGATTCACAACGGTTTTATGCATCGCAAGGTGGCTTTTGGGAACGCCGGCAATCCGCTCGGCGAGCTTTCTCGTTGCACTCTCCAATTCGCCGATCGGAACCGCGTCGTTAACCAGGCCCCAGACGGCGGCTTTTCGGCCATCGATGACGTTTCCGGTAAACATAAGCTCTTTCGCGCGCGTTGCTCCGAGCTTGAACGTCCACATGGCGGTCGTCGGACATCCCCACACGCGGGTCGGCATATATCCAATGCGAGCATCCTCCGCCATTATGATGAGATCGCAGCACAGAGCGATATCGCTGCCTCCCGCAACCGCAGCTCCGTGAATCTTCGCGATGGTTGGTTTTGAGCATCGCCAAAGACTCATGAAGTCCTCGGTGTTGCGCTTCATCGCGGCGTAATCGACCATGGGGTCCCAGGGAATGCTTTCCTGCTGGCAGGGATGCTCGATAGTGCTCTCGGCATACGCCACGAGGTCGTAACCACCGCAAAACCCTTTTCCCGCTCCTTCCACAATGATGACGTGAATATCATCATTCTCCTGCGCCCATTCCACGGCTTTCCGTATCTCGCCCGGCATCTCGTCGGTTATGGCGTTGAACGGTCGGGCCGGTTGAGGACGAGACGGGCGATCCTCGGTGAATCGAGGTCCGCTGAAATCTTCAACGTGGAAAAATCCGGCATTGCAGCCTCCCGTTTTGAGCAACAGTCAACGTTGACTGTACCAGCCGGCGTGCTACAGTCAACGCTGACTGTCGGGGGCGATGATGTCCAAAGAGCCACACCCTTCCAAAGACGCGCGAACGTCCAGCCTTTCCACGCGCGAGAGGCTCATGGATGCAGCCGTGGAATGCCTTATCGAGCGAGGCGTGGCTGGCACCACCACGCTCGCGGTTCAGCGCAAGGCGGAAGTCAGCCGGGGCGCCTTGCTCCATCATTTCCCAAGCCACGCAACGCTGTTGGCCGCGAGCGTAGCTGAACTGGTCAAGCGCAACGAACGGGCCGTGCTGCATTCGCGTGCGGAGCTGCGAGCATCGAGTGACAAGCTGGAAACGGCAATTCGCTCACTCGCCTTTGCCGCCCGACAACCTGCCTACCTGGCCGAACTGGAACTGTGGGCGGTCGCCAGAACCGACAACGTGTTGAAGCAAGCGCTGATCGCGGCGGAACGCGCTGCCAAGCGCGACCTTGAGCGGGTTTATACGTCGCTCTTTGGGGATTGGGTGAACTCAGAGACTTACGACGACGTTGTTTCGTTGACGCTGCATTTAGTCAGAGGGTTGGCAGTCTCGGAGAACATCCGCGTATCCATCCAGCGGCGCGAACGGCTTATTGTGGCCTGGACTTCAGCAGTTCGAATGTTGCTTCGGCAGGGGGCACCAAATAAAGACAGCAAACGGGCAGGACAGTATTGATGAACCAGTTAGTACTGCAAAAATCATATTGGCCTGCAGATGGGTCACGAAATGTCCAAGACATCAGCATTGGCGAAGCATTGGCGCAAGCTGCTAACGCCGTACCCGATCGCCTTGCATTGGTGGAAGTCGTTCCATCATCCATGCAATCGCCTGTAAAGGCTGCACAGACCGGTCGGGAGTGGACGTTCCATCAACTTCACAGCGATACCCGGCGTTGCGCGAGCTGGCTTTCGGCTCGGTTTTCGAAAGGCGATCGGGTCTGTATTTGGGCGCCAAACGTACCAGAATGGATCGTGCTTCAGTATGGCGCCGCGTTATCAGGACTCGTACTGGTGACAGCAAATCCGGCCCTGAAACCGTCCGAGCTGAGATATGTAATCGAGCAGTCGCGAAGCCGGGCCATATTTCACCTGGAGCAGTTCCGCGGAGTCGATACCGGGTCCGTCGCCCGCCAGATGGAGGAAATCGGTATCCAGCGATATTCCTTTGACGGCTGGCTGGAGGAGGTGCGGGGCACAACGGAAGCGGTTTTACCTGATGTTGATCCAGGACGGCCTGCGCAAATTCAATACACGTCTGGCACAACAGGGCAGCCGAAGGGGGCGCTATTGCGCCATCGGGCGCTTGTCACCAATGCGAGCTACGTTGCCGTGAGGGCCGGATTGGACGGCAGTGTGCTGGTCAGCCCGATGCCGTTGTTTCATACGGCAGGCTCAGTCATGAGCGTATTAGGCAGCGTGACCACCCGCTCGACGCTGATACTTCCGCTGGTTTTTGAGCCTTCTCTTGTTTTGGATGCAATTGCGACATGGCGGGCGCAAGTCGTGTTCGGCGTCCCAACGATGCTCCTCGCGATGATCGAGCAATTAAAGTCGGCCCCCCCGCGATCTTACCTCCTTGCGAGCGGCGCTTTCAGGTGGTGCGCCGGTTCCACCGGAGCTTCACAAACGGGTCCGTGAGGCGCTTAAGACGCCACTCATGACGGTGTACGGGCAAACGGAGCTTAGCCCTATTGTCTCTCAAACAACGTTTGACGATCCCGACGATAAGCGCATCCATACTGTTGGAAGGCCCCTTTGGAACGTCGAAGTTCGCATAGCCGATTCTGCCACGTTTGAAGCGCTTCCGCTCGAGAGCGAAGGCGAAATTCAAGTGCGCGGATACCAGACGATGATCGAGTATTTCGACAAGCCGGAAGAAACGCGCGAGACGATCACGAAGGATGGTTGGTTGCGCACCGGTGATCTGGGAAAGATGGACGCGTGCGGCTATTTGCAAATCACCGGGCGGCTGAAAGATATGATCATACGCGGTGGCGAGAACATTTACCCGGTAGAGATCGAGGCCTGCCTCATTCGACATCCCGATGTCGCGGACGTTGCCGTCTTTGGAGTTCCAGACGCTACGTGGGGAGAAGTAGTTGCAGCGGCAGTGCGCATCACATCTGACAGCAAGACTACCGCTGAAGAACTCGTCAATCACTGCCGTAAGGCAATGGCGCCCCATAAGGCCCCCACGTTATGGTTTGGCAGTACCGAGTTTCCCCTCACGGCATCTGGCAAAGTTCAGAAATTCAAGCTGCGGGAAGCGCTGGCCAATGGCGCTTTGCACCCGCTGCCTTAGCGGTGGCATCAAAGAACGCTTGGGGAGGAAAGAGTGAGAGTTGAGAACACCTCGGCTGAAGACGTGCCGGCCTATCGCGCGGTCGAACGCATCTATCATTCCTATCTGACGGGCCTCGTCCTTCATATTTCTTCACGTGCCGGGGCGGCTAACGCCGCTGAGGTCGTGTTCAGAATGTTTCGCCGTCAACAGAAGACCCATTTCGTCGCAAGCCTTAAGAAGCTTGGTTTGGACGGGCTGCCGCATGCAGTCGCCAGCGCACAGTACAATTACCTTGCCAATCAGGTTGGTGGGGTCAAGGTCGAATACGTTTATGAAAACGACAAGAAGGCATGGATTCGTTATCCGCCTCCGCGCTGGCTTTGGCACGGTACCGCGGTGTGTGGAATACCTTCGGAAGTATCCCGCGGGATGCTCAGGGGATGGCATGGCAACAATGGCGTGGTGCTCGGCAATCCTCGCCTCGGCTTCGTCTGCACGGGACAGACTGTTGATGGGCAGCCTGGCTTGGAGGGGTACTATCGGGAGTACGATCACGAACTTTCTCCGGAAGAGCGGCTGCAGTTTTCGCCTGGAGAGCGGTGCCCGCCATTCAGGCCAGAACTTGCGCCGCGCCTTCCCGAAATGAATTGGCCGGAAAGTCGCCTGCGAAAGGCGCTCCGCAATTATGCTATGGATTATATCACGTCGATACTACCCGAATTGATGTCGGTGCTGGGGCCGGCTGAGGGAAGTCACCTGGGAGGTTTGGCAGCCCGGTTGATCGGCATGCATACGTTCGATGATGTTGCAGCCATGCTCGGTGGAGTGGAGCGAGATGTTGCCGGCTTTGCCACCGCATTTACGAGGCTCTTGCGAGGCCAGGGCGATGATGCGGAAATGCATCTTGAAGGTGACACTGCGATCGTGAAGCAGACGACTTGGCGCCTGATGGCGGGAAAGGAGCAAATGTCTCCTGCAATATTCGATGCATGGAACCAGTTGTGGGTAGGCGCTGCACTAGCCCACGATCGCTTCATGTGCGTCACAGTTACTTGCCGCCGCGATGCTGGTGACCCGGTTTGGGCATGGGAATTTCGACCGGGCCGGTGAACCATGCTTGCGGTGCCGGCAGGACTCGAACCTGCAAACCAGACCGTTATGAGCGGGAGGATCGAGGTCAGTTTCGTTGATTTTTCTGGTTTCGGTCGATCTTCGGCCGCGTTCATTGCGCTTTGTCGAAGCCGTTTCTGGTGCGAAACTGGTGCGGTAACGCGGAGGGGCTGTAAAGCCATTGTTTTGCGTTATTTGTCATTTGACTTGTAGGACGTCGGGTGTTCATCGTGAAGTTGCTCTGAGGTTCTCGAGCCCGTGGGGATCCGCCCGGCACTTGTCGAAAACGGATACAGGATGGCGGTAGCTCGATTTCGGGAGTTGCCAACTTGCCGCGCCCGGATCGCGAAGCAGCTTCCGCCGTTCATGCACTCCTAACGCATAGTGCCGTTATCGCTCGCGAGCGCACTGAGTACCGCCTGTGGTTCTGGTTGTTCTAAAGCTGGAGCACTAAAATGATTTCTCCATCACGCACATGTCAGCCGGAATACGATTCGACGGCGAATAGATCACGCATGGGCATAGCCCGCCTGGCCGCGCTCGCTCTTGGGGCGCTCCCGTCGATCGCGTTCGGCGCCGACAAGCCGGCGCTGAGCCCGGACGCAGCAACGCCACTCGTAACGACTTCGCGCATCTCTGCGACGGTCGAGTTCGGCCTGCCAGCTCTTGCTGCGGCGATCGAGCGGGATATTCCAAAGCGGCTTGCCACCATCGACGAGCGCGTCAATTGCGTTCATCGTCGTGTTTTCATCTTCCGCATCAACGCCAATTGCGACGTCTGGGGTTTTGTCGACCGGACCAGCCCGGTCTCGCTGTATGGCCGGGGCGACCGCGTCTTCGGAGCGGTCTCTATATATGGCGCCGCCGAGGGCCAGGGAGCCAATCGTTTCACGGCGCGTATTCGCGGCGACACCGAGGCACGCGCGACGATCGAGGTCGAAGCGCGCCCCGAGCTGCGGCGGGATGGGTCGCTCCAGCTAAACATCAGCGACTCCTTCCACTGGAGCGAACATCCCTATCTTCACGTGCTCGGCCGCGAGTTTGACCTTGCGCCCTATGTCGAGCCTAACATCCGGACGCAGCTGGACCGCATCCGGTCGCGGGCGCTGGCGGCGGCGCGCGCACTCGACCTGCACGGCAAGGCGGAGATGGCGTGGCGTCACGCGTTTGAACCCATCAAACTCGCGCAGGATCCACCGGTCTGGCTGCAACTGACCCCGCAGAGCGCGGCTTTCGCGGGCGTCCGCGCCAATGCCAAACTATTGTGGGGATCGCTTGAGCTTGTCGGTTCTGCCGAAACCGTGATCGGGCAGCAGCCGCCGGCAGTTAAGGTGACGGCCCTGCCGCCGCTCGGCACCGCGGTGGCCGAGCCGGGTACCTTCGATGTCATTCTTCCCGTCCGCATCAACTACGACACGCTCAAGGACAAGATAAGCCAGGCGATCGCAGCCTTGCCGGCGCAGGACACGTCCGTGCGCGAGGTCCAAGTGTATCCGTCGTCGGGTAAACTTGTGATCGGCCTGCGTATTGCAAAGAGCTCGGAAACCGATTCCAATGCCGGCCAATGGACCTATCTCTCCACCACGCCAAAAGTCGATACTAACAATAAGACCGTCGGCCTCTCCGAAATCGACCTGACAACTTCATCAGACGACAGCCAGATTGGATCTGCCGTGCAACAGCTCGCGGCGCAATTGAAGAATGTCGCTAATCTTGACTACGGCATCTCCTACCAGAACCTGCTCATGGCAGCGAACGAACGCCTGACGCGCCCGCTGAAGGATGGCTTTCGCATGGAGGGCCGCCTCGACTCGGCAAGGCTCGAAAAAGTGCAGTTGCTGCGCGAAGGCATCTTGATTGCCCTTCATGCCAGCGGCGGTCTGAAGATACTTTACGGACTGTGAGCACGTGAGTTGGACCATGCGATGCTTCACCAACAACTGCATTCGCCGCTGCCGGAGCGAATGGATGCTGAATGCGCTCGCCGCGGCCGCGGCCGTCGTTGCCTTGGCGCAAACAGCGTCGGCCCAGACGGCATTCTATGATGCGCCGGAATCGTTGCTTGCCGGTGCCCCGGGCAGCTTGGTGCGGCAGGAGCCGATGGATGGCGCTCCGCTCGGCGCCTCCACCTATCGCGTGCTCTATCGGTCAACGGGGCTGAATGGTCGGCCGATCTTTGTGTCCGGCGTCGTCGTTGTTCCGCAAGGCGCGCCCCCGCCCGGCGGTCGTCCGATCGTTGCTTGGGCGCATCCCACGTCGGGCATCGTCCCGCGCTGCGCGCCGTCGCTTGCGATTTTTCTGTTTCAGCAGATCCAGGGCCTTCGCTCGATGATCTCCCGTGGCTTCGTCGTGGCGGCGACCGATTATCCGGGGCTCGGCACGCCGGGTCCGCATCCTTATCTGGTGGGTGAGAGCGAAGGTCGCGCCGTGATCGATGTCGTGCGTGCGGCACGCTCCCTTCCCCGTGCAGGCGAGGGCAAGGACTTCACGGTGTGGGGGCATTCGCAGGGCGGGCAAGCTGCGCTCTTCGCTGGGATGATGGCAAAAGCGTACGCTCCTGAGCTGAGGCTTCTCGGCGTCGCTGCGGCGGCGCCGGCGACGGATCTTGCGAAGCTGATGAGCGACGATATCAACTCGATCGGCGGCAAGAACATCACGGCGATGACGCTATGGTCTTGGCACCGGGTCTACGGAGCCGTTATCGACAACGTCGTCGATCCGCGCGCCATGCCCGCGATCGACAGGCTGGCGCAAGAATGCATCGAGGGGCCTTTCGACCTGATCGTCAGGCAGAGAACAGGAAGGCCGCTCGAGCAATATTTCCTGACGGTGCAAGATCCGACCAAGGCCGAACCTTGGCGCACGCTTCTCCAACAGAACAGCACTGACGTGCTCTCTCCTGAGATTCCCATCTTTCTGGCGCAGGGGACCAACGACCAGATCATCCAGCCTGCTGTCACCCAGACCTACATGGACAAGCTGTGCAAGACCGGCAGCAAGGTGAGGATGGTCATGCTGCCCGGTATCGGCCACGCGCGTGCCGCGCAAGCGAGCACGATGGCGGCGGTGAACTGGATGACTGACCGCTTTGCCGGGAAAGCACCTCCGGACGATTGCGTGAGATAGGCTACCTTCGCCTTGCGCGTGAGCGGCCCGAGACATAGGTGACAGAACGTACCGGACACATGGGTTACACTTT
>NZ_JAGWDK010000020.1 GCF_018398875.1 Bradyrhizobium sp. sGM-13
AGGTTGTCACCCATGTCTTAGGTACAGTTTGTTACCTATGTGTCCGGGCCGGACAAAGTACGATTGGTAGCGGGGGAGCGACTCGAACCCCCGACCGAACATTCGGGTCATGGCTCTGCGGCAAGCGGCGACCCGTGGCGACGACCAGGCCGACCCCCTCGCTCACAATCTGATACGCGAACCGCCGCGGCTGCACGTTTAAGTCCTCCGGGTCCGGAATAGACTCGCAGCGGCTTGCCAAGTGCTCCTCGCCCGAAAAGCGATTTCAGCTCCAAACTGCTGCCAATCTCTCAGATTGTCCGATTTACCCGCCTCAATATCCTAATCTACGACGAGCATGCGATCGAACTGCACCAATCGATCTGCGCGCCGTATCTCATGGCGTGAAGGTGCAGAACAAACGAAAGCGCACGGCGATCTACGTTCGATGAGAGCAGCAGAACGCGGTTCAGAATGAAGCGACCGAAAAACGATTTAGGCAAGCAATATCAACTGGCTGGGGCGGGAGGGATCGAACCTCCGAATGGCGGAATCAAAATCCGCTGCCTTACCGCTTGGCTACGCCCCAAAAGGCCGGGCCGGGACGCGGGGACCGACGCGATCCGTATCCGGCACCGCCGGTCTATAGAGGGAGCCCCGCCATTTCAACAGGCAGCGGGGGCGAATTTCACCCCAAAATCAGCTCCCTCGATCGGACCCTTCAATATAGGGTCACTGCTTCCGGCCTCCCGGGCCGGTTTTGGCGCCCGGGGCGGGACCGATACCGCCTACCGGAGAGTTGAGAGAACCCCGGTTTCGTGGGAAGACGGCGGCAGCTCACTGCCCAAAAAGCGAGATTATCGTCATGACTTACCGCGCGCCGATCTCCGATATCCTGCTCGCGCTCAACCACGGCGCCGGCCTGCAGGCGGCCGTGAAGGCCGGCCATTACGGCGATTTCGACGCCGAGATCGCCGCCGCCGTGCTGGAGGAAGCCGGCAAATTCGCCGGCGACGTGCTGGCGCCGCTGAACCGGGTGGGCGACGAGCACGGCATCAAGCTTGCCGACAACAAGGTGACGACCGCGCCGGGCTGGCCCGATGCCTATCAGCGCTGGGCCGCCGCCGGGTGGAACGCAGTATCGGGCCCGGAAGCGTTTGGCGGCCAGGGCCTGCCGCTCGCCATCAACGCCGCCTGCACCGAAATCTGGAGCGCGTCGAACATCGCCTTCGGCCTCTGCCCGCTGCTCACGCTCTCGGCGATCGAGGCGCTCGACGCCCATGGCAGCGACGAACTGAAAAAGGTCTATCTGCAAAAACTCGTCTCCGGCGAATGGACCGGCACCATGCAGCTCACCGAGCCGCAGGCCGGCTCCGACGTCGGCGCACTGCGCACCCGTGCCGAACGCGCCGGCGACGGCACCTACCGCATCAAGGGCAGCAAAATCTTCATCACCTATGGCGACCACGACATGACCGACAACATCGTTCATTTCGTGCTGGCGCGCCTGCCCGATGCGCCCGCGGGCACCAAGGGGATCTCGTTGTTTTTGATTCCGAAGTTCCTCGTCAATGCCGACGGCTCGCTCGGGGCGCGCAACGACATCTATCCGTCCGGCGTCGAGCACAAGCTCGGCATGCACGCCTCCCCCACCTGCACCATGACGATGGGCGATCATGGCGGCGCGATAGGTTACCTGATCGGTGAGGAAAACAAGGGCATGCAATGCATGTTCACGATGATGAACCAAGCCCGCCTCGGCGTCGGCCTCGAAGGCGTAGGCATTGCCGACCGCGCCTATCAGCAGGCGCTGGCCTTTGCGCAAGAACGCAAACAGGGCCGCGCGATCGGCAAGAAGGGCGACGGGCTCGATCCGATCATCGTGCATCCCGACGTCAAGCGCATGCTGTTGCAGATGCGCAGCATGACGGCCGCGGCGCGTTCGATCTGTTACGCGACGGCGGTGGCGCTCGATATCTCCGCCCGCGCCAAGGACCCGAAGGTGCGCGCCGATGCGGCCGCGCGCGGCGCGCTGCTGACGCCGATCGCAAAGGCATTCTCCACCGATATCGGCAACGAGGTGACGTATCTCGGCGTGCAGATTCATGGCGGCATGGGCTTCATCGAGGAAACCGGCGCCGCGCAGCATTATCGCGACGCGCGCATCACCTCGATCTACGAGGGTACCAACGGCATCCAGTCGATCGACCTCGTGACGCGAAAACTCGCTGCGAATGGCGGCGCATCGGTGTGGGCGCTGCTCGACGAACTCGGCGGCATCGTCAAGCAGGTCGAAATCTCGAACGATCCCGCCTTCGGCACGACCGGCGCGAAACTGCGCGAGGCGCTCGGCTCGCTCGAGCGCGCCAGCAAGTGGCTGCTGGAGCGCGTGGCGTCTGCGCCGAACGACGCGCTCGCCGGCGCCACGCCTTATCTGCGCCTGTTCGGCTCGACGCTCGGCGGCTGCATGCTGGCCGGCGAAGCGCTGGCCGCGAAGAGCCATGGCGATGCCGGCAATCCGCAGCGCTACGTGACGGTCGCGCGGTTCTTTGCGGAGAATATTACCGTGCAGGCGGGCTCGCTGGAGAAGACAGTGACCGACAGTGCCGATGCGGTGAACGGCGCGGATGCGGCGCTGCTGGGGTAAGCCTTTGTCGGAGTACCGCACCAGAATCCCAAAAATGCACAACAAGTTCCATTGTGTCGCTCGTGGTTTTGAGGCAACACCCTTAAAAAAACAGATAATGCCGTAGTCTCCGGCCGTTGCGGATTCATTTCGCAATCCGAAGAATGAACCCTGTCGCGTGCTTGTGTAATCAGGCTCATGCGGAGCCTTGGGAGGCCGGATCATGGACCCCTGGCAATTGGCGACGACGGCGCAGCGCCGCATCAACGTTCTCGCGGCCCTGGCTCTCGTGAGTTGGACTCTCGTTTGTCTCGCTGGCTTCAATTCGGCTTCCACCGAACGCGTCAGCGCGTCTGTCGTCAGCGCTTCCATCAAGGATGCCGGTGCTTTCATCGAGAGTGCCGACGCGCCTTCAATTGTGGAACGTCAAGAGCCATCTCTCACCGCAACCGCCGAGCCTACGCGCACGCCGCCTGCAATCGCGCTGGCAAGCGCCGCCATCGATGCCATCGATGTGCCAATCCCTGCCGCATCCGTGATCGAGAAAGCGCCTGGCACGACGAAGGCGCCTGACACGACGAAAGCTCCTGATACGACGAAAGCTCCTGACACGACCGCAGGCTCGGATGAGCCGAAACCGGTTGTCGTGGCCGCACTGACCGATCCGGCGGAGGTACTGCCGCCGGAAGTTTCTTCCGCCGAGGTTGCGACGACGATCACACCCGATTCCGCACCCGACAATGCCGTGCAGGCTGTGCGCACCATCGAGATCAACGAGGAATGTCTGGTCGCAGAGCCCTGCATCGATCGCTATTTGTGGGCTCTCTACGAGCGCGCGCCCAAGATCGACGCCATCAAGGTGCATGAGTGGAGGAAAGTGACGGTCAAGAGGAAGGGCAAGACGGTGACTGTCACCAAAACCTTTACCAGGCGTGTCGACGACGATTTTACGTGGAAGGACCCGAAGGCCGCGGAAAGAGCCGGCATGACGATGATGGACTACGTGATCGGCGGCATGGACAAGAGCTTCAAGCTAAAGCTCTTTCATATGCTCCACGCGGCGGAGCAGGCCGGGCACTCGCCTGGCATCACCAGCGCGTTTCGCGATGACTACCGTCAATCAATCGCCAGCGGCCTGAAGGCGGCAAGCGATCGGTCCTACCATGGCGGGAGTTTGCGTGGCGGCTACGGCCGCGGACTCGCGGCTGACGTGGTGAGCGTCAAGGGCGCAAGCCGGGCGCAGCGATGGGTCTCCACGGACAAGTTCTGGAAATGGATCGATGAGCACGGCAAGGAATTTGGAATCGGACGGCCCTACCTCGACAGGGATCCGCCGCACGTCGGGCCGATCGACGGCAAGGAATATGCCTCCCGCCGCGGCGGAACGAACACGCAAGACGCGCAAGCGAGTGCAAAAAAGCGCGTCCGTGTGGCCGCACGGCACGATCACAAGCGGCACGATCACAAGGCAGCAAAACAGGCGAAAACCGTAGCAAAACAGGCGAAAACCGCGAAATTGTCGAGAGGCAGGACCATGTAACCGGTCCAACGAACGCCCTTACCGCCGATGACGGGTTCGGCGACCTCTCTAACTTAGCTAGCGTCGCGAACTAGCCGCAGCGACCGTCAAGGCGATCGCTGCGGGATCGCAGCAGAGCACCATCAACAATATCAGCCAGCGCACCGCGGCTTCGGGTGCGGCACCGACCATCATCGCGAGATACTGGATCGGTCCGGCGGATGCCTCGATGCGCGAACGTTCGCCGGCCAGCGCCGCGCGTTCCGCCTGCAGTCCAACCAGCGTTGCGGTGGCCGTCTGGCGTTGCGTATCCAGCCCGTCCCGCGTCGCGCGCTCCTGTGTTGCGATGTTGATGGCCCGCGTCACCCGGCCGCGCCGTGTCGATTCATCCACGGCACGGTCGATTTGCGCGATGCGGTTGGTCAAATCGGCCACGACAGCCGATTGCGCCGAGACGCGGGCATCGAGCGATTCGATGCGCTCGGTGACGCCGGAGCGCGCCGTGGCCGCGACGCTGACATGCGCCTCGACCAGTTTGCCGAACACGCCGGCGGCGTTGATCAGCGCAAGGCCGGCAACGAGTGCGACCATGACGAAACGCATTTTCCAGTTGGTCCGGCGCCAATGCGCCGCCAGCCATCCGGCGATCACGAGCTTGCCGGCCTCCATCGTGGCGGCAAGCACCATCACGGCAACCGGATCACCGGGAAATATTTCGGCCATGCCCGCGACTGAAAAATAGGCCGCAACCGTTGCCAGCGCGAGAGCCGCGGCAATGGCAAAGGTCCGGCTGGTGCGCTCGCTCCTTGGTGGGGCGGGAACGGGAGAAACGATCTCAGGCACAGCAGGCGCGGCCGAAACCGGCGGTGGCTCAAGCGGCGCGCTGGGCACTTCCGACTCGCTACTGATCTCAGTAGCCTTGACTTCCGTTGCCTTGTCTTCCGTTACTTTGACTTCCGTTGCCTTGGTCTTAGTCGCCCTGCCCGCCTTGGCACGCCCCGCCGCTGAAGCGGAGCGGCCACGTTTCTTTGCTGCTGGGGGCGTCTTGCCGGACGGTTCAGTGCTGAACTCTTCCGCCGGTGTTGCCACCAATCTGGGGGCGCGAGTTGAGGCATTGGCCCAGGCATCAAGCTGATGCCTGATGCGCGCAGCATCATTGTCGCCGTCCGTCAGTTCGGTCGCGGAGATCGCTCGCGTGGTTGCACGGCCTGTCATGGAGTCCTCGGAACCACGGCGACAACTGTCCCTGACTCGTGATCGTTGGCAACGTTTTCGACTTGCTCGCCAATCGCAAACTTCGACATCGAAAACTCCTTTGGATTCGTCGATGCGATTATATCTCCACGAGCGGGCCGTAGCTGCTCAACGATTCGCCCTCCGGAATTTAGGACGCCGGTTGTTGCACGAATGTCTCATCCTGCTCGTCGCGCGAAACCGCTTCACACGTTGCGCGCGAGGCGAACATGGCGCGATGTCAGGATTGAGTCCGAAATATTGTCGAGAACAAAATCAGTCGGACAATCCAAGTCTTCCATGCGGCTGAGCGTCATTACGTTCTGAACAACGCCATGCATAACTGTTGCTGCGTAATGACAGTCGGGCTAATCCGCCGCCGAGGCCGTAATTCTACGCTTTGCGAATCGCCCACGCCCGGATTCTACTTTCACCGCAATTGTTTCCCTTGAGCGTTCGACTAGATCGTCCCGCGCCGAAAACGGCGCGGCTTTGCAGTGCGTAGTTTTACGGGCCGATTCCCTTAAAGGCCGGACGCGCACCCTGCTGGCACGAACCCTGCATGGCGTGAGCGAACCGGGTATTCAGCAACGAAGGTCACCCATGCTCGTCACTCTCGTCGCCGTTCTCTGCAACAGCCAGCTCTGTCTCGAAAAGGTCGTTACCACCAGTGACCAGTCCGGCATCACCATGAGCGCCTGCGCGGTCAACGCGCAGATTGGAATCGCCGATTGGCTCGCCAAGGGGCCGTATCGCGAATGGCGATTGCAGCGCTACAAGTGCGTGCTCGGCAAATACGTTCCGAAGAACGAAGCCTGAGGCGCCGCAGACTACCTCACGTTAGCGCGGTTCTTTGCCTGATATAACGAACTTGTTTGCGTCAGCGTTCGTAAACATGACCTCGCCTTCTCGCGGCGCGGCTAGCGCCCGAGGTTTGCATGAACCTTTTCCCTCAAAAGAGGGAGCAGGGAATGCCGGGTGCTTGCTGCACCCGCGGTCTCGTGTGCAAGAGATAGTGAGATGCGCACACGAGCATACAGGTACAGCCGGAGCACTCCGGCATTCCCTGCACAATGGTTTGACGGCTTATGCCGAGCTCTCCCTGGAGACGAATTCCTCTTGCCTCCATCACTGCCGGCTTGATGGCCAAATCGATCCGGTTGGATCAACTTCGCCACCGGCAGCTTGGCACCAGCCACGGGTGTCAGGACCACACGGTTTTGCCGTACGCTTCAGCGCCGTACGTCTTGCGCGCCGTGTTCGCTCACGGACAACCGCCCTGCGAACAACGCCTCGCGCCTGACGCTGCCGCGTCCACCGCATCCCATCCCGCGTCCGTGACGATCGCGATCCGCCCCTCGTGAGGGATGAGACGGCGGGATTTCTAGTGCTGATTTGGGCTGATCGAAAAGGAAATTGTTTTTTCGGAGAGGACTGGACGGGGCAAATCACGTTGAAATAGCTGAGGAAATTAGTGTTTGCGCGCAGGGCCCAGGGATGCAGGCGATTGATTTGGCGCTGTCAAGGTAGTCGCAAAACTGCTTCCGCCTCTCCTTGGTATGAGCATCGCCGTCGCTTGGCCGGACTCGGGGTACGAACGTTATGGAACATCCTCGCGACTTTCGCTGACACAGTTTGCCTCTGCAATCGTCGGGCAGTTTCGCCGTGATGGCCGTGGCGGAGATTGGCGCGTCGTGAAGTCATCGAGGCCGTGAAGTCATCGAGAAAGAATAACCGGAGATCGCCGCAGTGTCACAAGGCCCGGTTAGGCAAGGAAGATGGCTCAGTCGCGAGCTGTGCGCCGCCGGCAGGCGGGCGTGAGGTAGGAAAAGGAGTCTATGGCCCAAGACATCTTTGGCACCAGGGGCTCTGGGTTTAGACCTAGATAACTAGGGCCCGAGCCTTCTCTTAATATCATCATCCTCAATTTCGGTCCTAATGATATCAGCGCGAACCTCAAACCGCTTCATTTCCCCAGCGTGCGGAACGAAGCTACGGTCAATTGCGCTTGGGATTGGAATAAATATTCGGTTTTTCAATACGATTGTAGCAGTCGGAAACGATCCACCGCCTGCTGGCGCTTCGATTGGCTCTCGCGTCTGGAGATCGTAATATAATCCGAACTGCTCAGAATGGTGAAGGAAGATGAACAATGTCTTTTGGCCACCCCATACAATCGTTGTCTTATGAGGCTGAAGGAAAAATTCTCCCATTTCTTCACGGACGCGATCCGAAATCGCAAGGAAGCACCTGTAACGACGTAACGCTGGTTCGTTGTCTTCAATTAGCAAGAGTTTGGCAGGGCTTTCCTTCTCAATTCTAGTGATGGCAGGAGCAGGAGCCGTTTCAGCTTCACTGAACGTTTGATCGGGAGAAGCCACCTGGAGAGCTTGCTCATTCTGAATTACGTCGCCAACAACTTGGCTCGCCTGTACGGTCGCACTCGGCTCGACATACTGGACGTTCATGCGGACAGCCATCTTAGACAGTTCAACTGCTTTATCGACTGTAATTCGCCCTTCGCGCTGGTCTTCCCAAATCTGAGGAAGGTTTCCTAGATCGCGATCGCCGTATTCAAACAATTCCCGCGATTTCCGGATCGCCTTGAGGAACGCTTCCGCACCTTGTCGAGTGCTGCTCGGCACGTAATCTGCCACCTTTGGAAACACAACATTTCGCACGAAATCCTTCGCCATTCCCGCAAAGGCCGCAATGTCCTGCTCGAACAAGTCGAACAACATTTTCACGGTCTGTCCTTCACGATTAAAGGTAAGCAGGACTTGCTCGCCCTGCCTTTGTGCTAAGAGCGGCTGACCGTGAGAGATTTCTCCGAAGCTGACTTCAGACTTCAGAAAATAATCAATATCTAGGAGCATCTCGATTCTGAAGGCAAAAGCGCTCTCCGCCAAATCGAGCTTGTCACGCGACTTCCGATGCCTGACCGTAGGGCTATCAGAGATTTTCTCCGTCTTGATTTTCGAGCTGATGTATAGCTGTTCACACTGCCGCCGCGGGTTTGATCGGGCCAGCACCAAAACAGGAGACTCTTCAGTAGCGTGCAACTTGATGATGCCTGGATCCGCGCCTTCATAAAGAAGCATAGGTTTTGCAGCGGTGATCATTGCAAGATCCGAAAGGGATACTCGGTCGTCAGGAACGATTGTAGCTTTTAGACGTCCTAGCAAATCAACGCGGTTATGCCGCGCGGCCCAAGCCATAAACGGCGTGCTGAGATCGCACTCGTCACGAGTGCCAATTATTTCGGATGCAAAGGAGTCGACCTCAACCATCATTGATTGAAGGAATTGCACCCCATCCACAGTAATTGCTTCGCGCCCGGCAGTTGGCTCCAAAACTAGGAGATCAACAACGCCGCCAAATTGATACGCGGAACTCACGGAAGCATTAGCAAGCCCGAAACCACTACGAAACGCTCGCAGCGTCGAAATCCCGCTCCGAAGCACCATTCGCCCCGCTAGGGGATTACCGCTCCAAATAAGTCGTGTCAGTTCCAACCACACATCCGCATTGTTTGACATCACAAATTTTGCGTCCGCGATAAGGCGTGCTCCGATTCTACGGTCGACAAAGTTGGTTTGCCATGCGACAGGCACCATCGGAACGGCGGTTTCGATCGCTTGCTGGCTAACGAGTTCTCCATTCACATAGATAGGAATATCAACAAGGAAAACGAAACTCTTAATATACTCTCGCGCTTGATCAACATTTACATGAGAATTGGGAGAAATATGCGCTGTCACCACCGTTCCGGCTGAAGGTTCGCTATCCAGCCGACGCAATTCAACGCAGTCTTCCTTGAGCGAAAGTTTCGCTTTTTCTGCATGGCTGTGAGACCGCTCGCCTGTGATAGCACTTTGCGTTTCAACCGTGAGCGCATCAGCTATTCCAAAGCTAGCCATTGCACCGATGCCAAAGGTCCCTACTACCCCGGCAGCGCGCGCCTCGTCATTGTTCTTGCTACTGCTGCCAGCCTTCCAGAAATGTTCTCGTAGATCCAAGGACGTCATGCCGAGTCCATTGTCCGCGACCGTCACTTCAACAGGAGTTATTGTTATTTTTATTTCCGGATTAAAGCCATTTCCTTCTCTGTGAATTCTCTGTCGAATGGCATCAAACGCATTCTGAGTGTTTTCACGTAGCAATGCCAAAGGACTTTGGTAAATTTGTTTGGCAAACAGCTCAATTATGCGTTGAGCGTCAAATTCAAAAGGGATCAGTTCTGTAGTTGTCATCGCGGCCCTTTCATGAGTCGCAACAGAGCGATTCGCTCCGCAAGGCTACGCCGTATTGGCTCCTCGAGACCCTCAGCGCAGTTAGAACCTCTTCGGCACCATCAAGGTCACCCAAATTAGTTAGGGCTGCTATTAGAGTGGTAGTTTCGCTGGTTGAGTGCGAGTCGGCGAATAGCGCTTTTAAGAAGGTCCAATCTTCGCACCGCAAGGCAGCCTCTGTTGCGATTTTTCGAGCATAAGACCCGATTGGAGCCGGTATTGACCGAATATAATCTAAGGCTGCTTTCCAGTCGCGGCTACCAAGAGCGCGTTCAGCTTGTTCGATTGCTCGGCGTTCGTTTTGCTGCGCCACATTCACTTGTCGCCCAGCAGCATCAAGAGGAATCTGCCAACCGATCTCAGTGTAGCCCTGAAGAAATCCTTGTCCGGATGCTCGCGTAAAATGACCACCTTCAATCATTTCTCTGACGTGAACCCTAGCGCCTGAATAATCGTCGTTGATCACAATCAGATTGTATTGACGATTGACCCCGCGTGGGAGTTCTCGAAATCCAGCGCAAAGGCTCCCAGCGCTAACGACCGCCATTTCCTGCGATCGCTCGCGATGTACGTAGTAAGCCGCCGCAGCGGCTACATGTTGATGACCATGCATTCCAAGCTGAAAACCGTGTCCAGCTAATTGGTAGACCTCATTAATGTCCAAATAATCCACGCGCGTTGGGGGGCCTTGAACGCTGTGATGCCAGAGCGCGACCTTCAGCATGGATTGTCGTTCTCGGTCTCGCAGATCGAGATAGCATCGTCCAACAACTCCCGGCCTAAATGACCCCGAATAAGAAAAACAATCGTTTCCGTGCGTTGAGTCGAATGCTGCTACGACAACGCGCCCATCATCTAAATCGAAAAACTGGTATCCGCGGTGACGATCAATTCGAACACTAGTTCCGGCGTAAAATCTCTCAGTGAATTCCCAGTAAGCATCGAGTCTAGCAGCATAACGATTCGGATTTGCGATCCGATAAAGCTGCAAGTCTTTCCAAGACCACCTATAGCCAGATCCTGGCTCGTTTATCGTTGCATATACGTTCTGACGTGCCGGGTCACCGTCTGGCACAACCTCCATCGAACTCAGGGCGGTATTCCAACAAACATCGTGGTTCCCGGGGATGATCACCATCTTGCTCCGATCCCCGTTCAGAAACCGCTTGGTGAGTTGATCTAGGAAATCTTCTGCTACAAGGTATTGTTCGCGGACGACCTTTTCCCAATCGGACTGGCCAAGTCGGGCACCCTGCATCAAATCGCCGCTCACGATAATTGCGTCCGGTGGCGGTACTGCGGGAGTTTCCCCTATGTACCTGTCATGGTCATTCACCAAAGCAGCTACAAGAGCGGTGTTGTCGACAGGCTCTTCCGGCGATCTATGCAGGTCCGAAATATGCAAAAGTGTGAACAAAGAATTGGCCTGCTAATACTCGGATAAGATGGCGCAGCCTGAACAACTCCCGCTAGGATTGTCAAGCGACTACTCCCGAAATCCACGATGCCGACAAATGGGACCATTCAGCATTTTGACGGCACGCAGTATTGGCTATTCGGCCAATCCGTTTGTCGGGAGCAAGTGCCGGTTGTAGCAGAGTCCACCTCGCGGGCGGCCCGCTCGCTGTCGAGACCTTGCAGCACCTCGCAAAGCATCAACTCGCCGACGATAATCGCCCCGTGCCGAGTAGTGCGCGCGATCGCCGGACATCAGGCGCATTGCGCCGTTGAGGAAATCGATCCAGACGCTGCTGTCGACAACGATCACCCGGCCCCTTGCCCCTTTCGACTGCGGGCGAGGTTGCCGCGCCACCGGTACTTGCCAAAAGCCCTATCGACTTCCTGCTGTCCGCGCAGCCTGATCATCAGGCGCAGCGCCTGTTCCACCGTCTGCTTCTTGGTTCGCTGGCCAGAGGCTTTTTGCGCTTCGGCCATCAACGCGTCGTCGATTTCGATATTGGTGCGCATGACCAGTCTCGATGTGATGTGTATGGATCGATGATACTATACACATCCAGGCGGCGCAGTGGCGGCACGGGATGATGGGTTTCGCTTCCGCCTTCGCTCGTTGAGCTACGGCGGACAAGTCGCTCTACCCATCCTACAAGATACACGAAATCGGCTTCAGCCCCGCCTCGATCGCTGCCCTTCGCGGCTCCAGGAACGGCGGCAGCGCCAGTTTCTCGCCGAGCGCTTCTATAGGCTCATCCGTCGCAAAGCCCGGGCCATCCGTCGCGATCTCGAACAGGATGCCGTTGGGCTCACGGAAATAGAGGCTGCGGAAATAGAAGCGGTCGATCTCGCCGCTGTTGGGGATGCGGAGCTCGTTCAGCCGCTGCGTCCAGGCGTGGTACTGCGTCTCGTCGGGGGTACGGAACGCGACATGGTGGACACCGCCGGCGCCCTGGCGGGCGACTGGCGAGGCCTTGTCTTCGAGCACATGCAGCTCCGCGGCGGGGCTACTCTGTCCCTTTGCTTCGCCCATCTCGAAGACATGAATCTCCGCGCCGTGGGCGGCGTACTCGCGCACGCGGCGCATGTTCATGATCTCGGTCAGCACGAAGGCGGTGCGCGACAGCTCATGCACGGTCAGCACGATCGGACCGAGGCCGCGGATCTGGTGCTCTGATGGCACCGGGCTGCGCTCCCATGGCGAGGCCGGCCCCACACCGGCATCGTCGACCAGCACCAGCCGCTGCCCCTCGCCGTCCTCGAACGGCAGCGTCAGCCGGCCGTCGACTTCGATGATATCGCGGGTCGCCGCGCCCGCCTTCTTGAGGCGATCCCGCCAGTAGCCGAGGGTCTTCTCGCCGGCGACGCGCAGGCCGGTGCGCGAAATCGAGTTGGTTCCGCGCCGCTCGGGGGCCGCGGGAAAATCGAAGAAGGTGAGATCGGTGCCGGGATTGGCTTTGCCGTCCGCATAGAACAGGTGATAGGCGCTGACGTCGTCCTGGTTGACGGTCTTCTTCACCAGCCGCATGCCGAGCAGGCCGGTGTAAAACGCCAAATTCTCCCGCGGTTTCGCCGAGATCGCGGTCAGGTGATGAATTCCGCCTAGCTGCATTGCGTTATCCTCGTAGTCGCGAAAAATCGCGTGGGATAGTTGGGCCTTTTACCGGATCATGTAGGATGTGGCCGAATGATTGGCCAGTGGCACTGTCGCCGCCTGCTACCGTGTAGGGTGGGCAAAGGCGCGTGAGCGCCGTGCCCACCATCTTTCCGCTTAGAGCAAGTTCGATTGTGTGTGGTGGGCACGCTTCCGCCTTCGCTCTTCGAGCTACGGCGGACAAGTCGCTTTGCCCACCCTACAAAGTCCAGCCTTGATCCTGTATATCGGTGCCATGAGAACTCTCTTCCGTCCCATTCTTGCATTGTTGATCTTGTTTGCGCCTGCGACGCCATCAGGCGCGCAAACCACCGCGCCGGTCGACCTGCGCATCCTCGCGATCAACGATTTTCACGGCTACCTTCGCCCGCCGCAGGGCGGGATCACGATCACCGATCCCGAGGACAGGACGAAGAAGATCACGGTCCCCGCCGGCGGCGCAGAGCATATGGCGACGCTGGTGAGCCAGCTTCGTGACGGGCGCAAGAACTCGATCTTCGTCGCGGCCGGCGACTTGATCGGCGCCAGCCCATTCCTGTCGGCGATGTTCCATGACGAGCCGACGATCGAAGCGCTGTCGATAATGGGTCTGGCGCTTTCCTCCGTCGGCAATCATGAGTTCGACGAGGGCAAGGACGAACTCTTGCGCATGCAGAATGGCGGCTGCCATCCGGTCGACAAATGCCAGGGGCCGCACCCGTTTACGGGCGCGAAATTCCGCTATCTCGCCGCCAGCACGATCGAGAAGAGCAGCGGCAAGACGGTGTTTCCTCCATACGAAATCCGGACATTCGACGGCATCCCGGTCGCCTTCATCGGCCTGACGCTGAAAGGCACGCCGGGTCTCGTTGCACCTGTCGGTGTTGCCGACCTGGAATTCCGCGACGAGGCGGATACGGTGAACGCGCTGATCCCTGAACTGAAGGCGCGCGGCGCCGAGGCGATCGTCGTCCTGATCCACGAAGGCGGATTGCCGACCGGCGACTACAACGAGTGCCCTGGCATTTCGGGGCCGATCGTCGACATCGTGAAAAAGTTCGACAAGGCGGTGGATGTCGTGGTCTCCGGCCATACTCATCGCGCCTATAACTGCGAGATCGACGGACGGCTCGTTACCTCCGGCGACAAATACGGCACGCTCGTCACCGCGATCGATCTCAAGCTCGATCCCGTGACGCGCGACGTCATCAGCGCCAAGGCCGACAATACCATCGTCCGCACCGCAACGCTGGCGAAGGACGCCCAACAGACTGCGCTGATCGAATCCTATGACCGGCTGGCCGCGCCGATCGCCAACCGCCCAGCGGGCTCGGTGACGGCAACGCTGTCGCGCGTGCCCAATGCCGCCGGCGAGAGTCCGCTCGGCGACATCATCGCCGATGCGCATCTCGCCGCGACCAGCAGCGAGACGAAAGGCGGCGCGGTCATCGCGTTCACCAATCCCGGCGGCGTGCGCGCCGACGTAACGCGGAAGGAAGATGGCGCGGTGACCTATGGCGACGTGTTCGCCAGCCAGCCGTTCCGCAATCAACTGGTGACGCTGACGCTCACGGGCAAGCAGATCAAGGACATGCTGGAGCAGCAATGGCTCGATCCGAAGCGCCCTCGGATCCTGCAGGTGTCGAAGGGATTCGCCTATGCGTGGGACGCGACCAAGCCTGACGGCGAACGCGTGCTGCCCGAGCGGATGTTGCTGAACGGGCAACCGGTCGATCCGGCCGCGAGTTATCGCGTCACCGTCAACAATTTCCTTTTCGTCGGCGGCGACGGTTTCACCGTGCTCACGCAAGGAACCGCACCGCAGGTCGGCATCTACGACGTCGACGCGCTGTACGCCTATTTCAAGGCAAACAGCCCGGTCAGCCCGACCGCTGCCGATCGCATCACCAGGATCAATTAGCGGCGACGCGCGCGGGGCAGCATTCCCCGGATGCTGCGCAGCACGAAGTGGTGCGCTGCTGATCCGGGGTCCACGTGTTGCAGTTGTGGGTCCCGGCTCTGCGGTGCACCGTCACCAGACGATGCTTCGCATCGCCGGGGAGACGCTGCACCGCGTCCGGGACGCGAAAATCTCGAAGAAAAGCCGCCTTCGTTTGAGGAAGGCTCCAGGCCTTTCCGAGCGGCCCTTAAGAGCCTAGATTAGCCGCTCCTTACCGGCGCGCCCTAACGCCAGGATTTTGCATGACGCTGCTTCTGACCCATACCGCTTGTCTCGACCATGTCACGCCTCCGGGGCACCCCGAGCGCCCGGACCGGCTGCGCGCGGTCGCCGAGGTGCTGAGGGAAGAGCGTTTCAAGCCGCTCTCGCGCGGCGATGCGCCGGAGGGCGATCTTGATTTCGTCACGCTTTGCCATGGCGAACATTATATCGGCGAACTCCGCCACATCGCCCCTCAGAGCGGGATGATCTATATCGACGGCGACACCTCGATGTCGCCGGGCACTTGGGAAGCGGTGATGCGTGGCGTCGGCGGCGCGGTGGCTGCAACGGATGCGGTGATGTCCGGAACCCACCAGAACGCTTTCGTCGCGGTGCGCCCGCCCGGCCATCATGCCGAGGTTTCGAAGCCGATGGGCTTCTGCTTCTTCGACAATGTCGCGATCGCCGCACGTCACGCCCAGCGCAAATACGGCATTGGCCACGCCGCGATCGTCGATTTCGACGTCCATCACGGCAACGGCACGCAGGACATCTTTTGGCACGATCCGACCGTGATGTATTGCTCGACGCACCAGATGCCGCTGTTTCCGGGCACCGGCGCCAGCGGTGAGCGCGGCGAGCATGACACCATCGTCAATGCGCCGCTGGCTTCCGAAGACGGCAGCGCAAAATTCCGCGCCGCGTTCGAAAACCTGATCCTGCCGCAATTGCAGAAGTTCTCGCCGGAACTGATCATCATCTCCGCCGGCTTTGACGCGCATTACCGCGACCCCCTCGCCTCGATCAACCTGAAGGCGGACGATTTCGGCTGGGTCACCCGCAAGCTGATGGATGTGGCGGACCATAGCGCTGGCGGGCGGGTTGTCTCGGTGCTGGAGGGCGGCTACGACCTGCAGGGGCTGAAAGAGTCGGTGGCGGCGCATGTCACGGCGCTGATGGGCGCGTAAATCTCCGCCACAATAGGCCCTCAAAAGCCCTTGTTTCGACGCGTTTTCTTCACGCGAGCCGGTACCCACGTCGCTCGAAAACGCTATAGTTTGATTCCGCGCCTCAATGGCGCGCATTCGGGAACTAGATATGGCCGAAAATAACCAGATGGACGTCAAAAAGCTCTCCTTCGAGCGCGCGATCGAGGAGCTTGAATCGATCGTGAAACGGCTCGAGGACGGCAAGGTGCCGCTGGAGGAATCGGTCGCGATCTACGAACGTGGCGAGGCGCTCAAGCGCCGCTGCGAAGAATTGCTGCGGCAGGCGGAAGCCCGGGTCGACAAGATCACGACCGATGCGAACGGCCAGGTCACGGGGACCGAGCCGCTCGACGTGCAGTAAACCTGCCGTCTGGCTTTCGGGGTTCGCGCAACAATCGGGAATATTGGGCAGATTCCGCCCTCCCGCCGTGGGAGGCGGACCAGCCGAATTAGTTCTTTGCCCCCCGCACAGCCTGATATAGTCCGCTCACATTTGGGGACAGTACGTGCGCGTCGAGCACCGCCATATCATCTATATTCAGGGCTACGATCCGCGCGGGCTGGCGCAATATTATCGCATGTTCCGGACCGAGCTGCGCAAGTTCGGCCGGCTTTATCAGCTCCAGGCCACCATCAGCCGGCCAAAGGTGGCATCCGACGACGAGATCGCGTCCTGGACCATCGATACCAAGGCTGAGGACTGGCAGACACGCACGTCCTACGACTTCCTCCGGTTCGAGGACTTCATCCAGCAAGACCTGGCGGCGCCGATCTGGCGCACGGTGTTCAGCGCGGTCTGGATCTATTGGCGTCTCCTCTTCTCCGGCACCATCGCCCGCTTCGGCAAGGCGAACTGGCGTTTTGCGACTTTCATCACCTATCCGCACCTGATGCTGTTGCTGGAAGCCGCGTGTGCTGCGGCCATCGCCTTCGTGTTCGAGAAAGGCCTGAACGCCATCGGCATTCCCGACGCATTCAGCATCGCTACCGCCGCCGCCATCTTCGTGGCGCTGCTCGGGGCCGTGCTGAAATATACGGAGAATGCCACCTACGTGCTTTATCTCCTGTGCGACACGATCTGGACCTGGGAGTTCTCGCACCGCGAGCGCCCGGAATGGGACCAGCGCATCGACCGTTTTGCGCAGCATCTGGTCAATATCGCCAAGAGCACCGACGCCGACGAGATCGTCATCGTCGGCCATAGTTCCGGGTCGTTCCTGTCGACGGAAATGCTGGCGCGTGCGCTCAAGCTCGATCCCGCGCTCGGCCGTCACGGGCCGCGGATCGTGCTGCTGACGATCGGCGGCAATTTCCCGATCGTCGGCTATCACGCCGTATCGAAAGAATTTCGCGAGCATCTGCGGATGCTGGCAGTCGAGCCGTCGATCGACTGGATCGACTGTCAGGCCCGCAAGGACGTGATGAATTTCTACCAGTTCGATCCGATCACGAGCCACGGCATCGACGTCGGGGCGGCGCGGCGCAACCCGAAGATCGTGCCGGTTCGCTTCCGTGACATCATCCGGCCCGAGCACTACAAGAAATTCCGCTGGCAGTTCTTCCGCGTGCATTTCCAGTTCGTGATGGCAAACGAACGGCCCAACGCCTACGACTTCTTCATGATCGTCTGCGGGCCGGTCCCGCTTAGCGCGCGCATGGCCGTCCCCGACGCCGCGCTTGATGTCGTTACCGGCGATTCCGGAGCCCGCGATCGGGCCTGGAAGAGGATCGAAGCGGCCACCGCCGCGGCCACAAGTGCCGCCGATTTGAGCAAACTGGAACCATCCGTCCGCCGCAGCGGTTGAAAAATCGGCTTTTTTCGGCGCTGCGCCCCGGAACCGAATCGGCGCTCCGGGTTGGCTTTGGCGGCGGCTTTGGTGTAAAGCTTGCGGTTCTATGCGCTGGGGAAAGCAGCCTGCCGGGCAACTTTCCACGGCTGCAAGCACCTCAAATAGCTAAAGAAACTGAACCGGGAAGGGTTAGAAGCGACTAAGTGATGCATATCACATGGTTTAAACCGGAGTGCATCTAGGCTTTCAGATCAGGTATCGGCCTGCCCGACAGGCAGGTGGGTCCGGATTTTCGCGGCGCGGTTAACGCGCTTCCCGTCTCGCGTCGGGCCTTTATCCCGACATGCAAAATTGGAATATCGCAGTGACCACATATAGTAAGACGCCGCTTCTCGATACCATCCGAACGCCCGATGATCTTCGCAAGCTCAAGATCGAGCAGGTGCGGCAGGTCGCGGACGAACTCCGCCAGGAAACCATCGACGCCGTCTCGGTGACCGGCGGCCACTTCGGCGCCGGCCTCGGCGTCGTGGAACTGACCACCGCGATCCACTACATCTTCGACACGCCGCGCGACCGGCTGATCTGGGACGTCGGCCACCAGGCCTACCCGCACAAGATCCTGACCGGCCGCCGCGACCGCATCCGCACGCTGCGCACCGGCGGCGGCCTCTCCGGCTTCACCAAGCGCAGCGAAAGCGACTACGACCCGTTCGGCGCGGCGCATTCCTCCACCTCGATTTCCGCCGGCCTCGGCATGGCCGTGGCGCGCGACCTCTCCGGCGGCAAAAACAACGTCATTGCCGTGATCGGCGACGGTGCGATGTCGGCCGGCATGGCCTATGAAGCCATGAACAATGCGGGCGCAATGAATTCGCGGCTGATCGTCATCCTCAACGACAACGACATGTCGATTGCGCCGCCGGTCGGCGCGATGAGCGCGTACCTGTCGCGGCTCTATTCCGGCAAGACCTACCGCTCGCTGCGCGAGGCGGCCAAGCAGATCAACAAGCGTCTGCCGAAGATCCTCGCCAACCGCGCCAACCGCGTCGAGGAATACTCCCGCGGCTTCATGATGGACGGCGGCACGCTGTTCGAGGAGCTCGGCTTCTATTACGTCGGCCCGATCGACGGCCATAATCTCGACCATCTGCTGCCTGTTTTGAAGAACGTCCGCGACATGGAGACCGGCCCGATCCTGGTTCACGTCGTGACACAAAAGGGCAAGGGCTACGCCCCCGCGGAAGCCTCAGCCGACAAGTATCACGCCGTGGTCAAATTCGACGTCGCCACCGGAGCGCAGGCCAAGGCCAAGCCGAATGCGCCGGCCTACCAGAACGTGTTCGGCCAGAGCCTGGTCAAGGAAGCCGAGAAGGACGACAAGATCGTCGCCATCACCGCCGCGATGCCGTCGGGTACCGGCGTCGACATCTTCAACAAGTCGTTTCCGGAGCGCACCTTCGACGTCGGCATTGCCGAGCAGCATGCGGTGACGTTTGCGGCGGGGCTTGCCACCGAAGGCTACAAGCCGTTCTGCGCGATCTACTCGACCTTCCTGCAGCGCGGCTATGACCAGGTGGTGCATGACGTTGCGATCCAGAGCCTGCCGGTCCGCTTCGCGATCGACCGCGCCGGCCTGGTCGGCGCCGACGGCGCCACCCATGCCGGTTCGTTCGACAACGCCTATCTCGGCTGCCTGCCGAACTTCGTCATCATGGCGGCGTCCGACGAAGCCGAACTGGTGCACATGGTCGCCACGCAAGTCGCGATCAACGACCGGCCGAGCGCGGTGCGTTATCCGCGCGGAGAAGGCCGCGGCGTCGAAATGCCCGAGGTCGGCATTCCCCTCGAGATCGGCAAGGGCCGCATCGTCCGCCAGGGCAGCAAGGTCGCCCTGCTCTCGTTCGGCACGCGAATGGCCGAATGCGAAAAGGCTGCCGACGAACTCGCCGCCCACGGCCTGTCCACCACCATCGCCGACGCCCGCTTCATGAAGCCGCTCGACGTCGATCTGGTGCTGAAACTGGCGCGCGACCACGAGGTGCTGCTCACCATCGAGGAAGGCTCGATCGGCGGCTTCGGCTCGCACGTCATGCAGACGCTGGCCGAGCACGGCATGCTCGACGGCGGCTTGCGCATGCGTGCGATGATCCTGCCCGATGAGTTCATTGACCACGACTCGCCGGCCGCGATGTATGCCCATGCCGGCCTCGACGCCAAGGGCATCGTTGCCAAGGTGTTCGACGCGCTCGGCAAGGACTACAAGACAGAAACCGTCAAGCTCGCCTGAGGCACAGCCTCCTTCGGTTCTGACCCGATCAGAACCGAAGGCTTGACTGTCTCGAAGGCTTGACTGTCTCGAAGCCTTGGCTCTTTCGCCGGTAGCCCCATGAAGATCTATCTGGCAGGTCCCGATGTGTTCCTGCCGGATTCAACCGAGATCGGGCGCCGGAAAGCCGCGATCTGCGCCCGCTATGGGCTGACCGGCCTTTACCCGCTCGATAACGCGGTTAACCTTGCCGCCGCCGACGCGTCGCTTTCGATCTTCAAGGGCAACGAAGCAATGATGGATGCGGCGGACGCGATCATTGCCAATCTTACGCCGTTTCGCGGCCCCAGTGCCGACGCCGGCACGGTCTATGAACTCGGCTACATGGCCGGTCGCGGTAAGCTCTGCCTGGCCTATAGCAACGACCCCGCGGTCTATGTTGAGCGGGTAAAGCGGAACTACGATGTGACCAAATCCGCCACCGGCCATCTGATCGACGGCGACGGGCTGGCGGTGGAAGATTTCGGCCTGCCCGACAATCTCATGATGATCCACACGCTCGATCTGCATGGTGCTAGACTGGTGACGCCGCAGCAGCGGCCGCAGGATATCTGGCACGATCTCACCTCGTTCGAGGCCTGCGTCGCTGTGGCGGCGGATCGCGCTACGGCAAATCGGACTGAACTTGGCTGACAAGAGCGACAGCAAAACCTCTCCCCGCACGCGCGTGGACGTGCTGCTGGTCGAGCGCGGCCTGTTCGAAAGCCGCGCCCGCGCACGCGCTGCGATCGACGCCGGTGGCGTGACGGCCGACGGCAGGCCCGTGTTGAAGGCGTCGGAGATGATCGCCGCCAATGCCGAATTGTCCGCCCAGCAGCGCACCCTTACGTCTCGCGCGGCGGCGTCAAGCTCGCCGGCGCGCTGGAGCAGTATCCGATCGAGATCGAGGACCATGTCTGCCTCGACGTCGGCGCCTCCACCGGCGGCTTTACCGAAGTGCTGCTGGCGAACGGCGCCAGCCTCGTCTTCGCCATCGATGTCGGGCGCGGCCAGTTGCATCCGTCGCTGCAGAGCCATCCCAAAGTCGTATCGATGGAAGAAACCGACATCCGCCAGTTCGAGGGCAAGCGCCTGCCCGCGCGGCCCGATGTCGTCGTTATCGACGTCAGCTTCATTTCGTTGAAGGCGGTGCTGCCTGTGGCGCTGGAGCTTGCGGCAGCGCCAACGCAGTTCCTGGCGCTGATCAAGCCGCAGTTCGAGGCGGAACGAAAGCACTCCAAGCACGGCATCATCCGCAATGCGATGGTGCATCAGGCAATCTGCGACGACATCTCGGCGTTCGCCGCCTCGCTCGGCTGCACCGATATCCAGGTGTTTCCGTCATCGATCAAAGGTCGCGACGGCAATATCGAGTTCTTCATGGGCGCGCGCCGTGGCTGAGAGCGAACGCCTCGTCATCGACCATGTCGGCCATCACGGCGACGGCGTCGCCATATCAGGCGGCGGCAACATCTATGTGCCGTACGCGCTCGGCGGCGAAACAATAGAGGCCGGTCCGGTTCCCGGCCAACATCCCGACCGCCGGCGATTGCTCAAGGTCGAGACAGCAAGCGTCGAGCGCGTCGCACCGTTCTGTCCGCATTTCGGCGTCTGCGGCGGCTGTGCGATCCAGCACTGGGACGCCGAGCCCTATCGCGGCTGGAAGCGCGAGCTCGTGGCGACGACGCTTTCGCAGGCAGGAATCGATTGCGACGTCGCAGCCCTCGTCGACGCCCATGGCGCGGGCCGCCGGCGCATCACCCTGCACGGCCGAATCGGAACGCATGGCGTGCTCAAGGTCGGCTATGCAGCGGCCGGGTCGCACGACATCATTCCGATCGATCGCTGCCCGATCCTCGATCCGCAATTGAGTGGCGCGATCGAGGCCGCCTGGGCCATCGCCGAGCCGTTGATCGCGATGGGCAAGCCGCTCGACATCCAGATCACCGCGACCAACAGCGGTCTCGACGTCGATGTGCGTGGCTCCGGGCCGGTATCTTCAGCCATGATCGCGCGGCTGTCGCGCATCGCCGAACAACACCGGCTGGCGCGGCTGACGCGCCATGGCGAACTGGTACTGATGCGAACGCCGCCCGTAATCTCGATTGGCGCGGCGCAGGTCACGCTGCCGCCCGGCTCGTTCCTGCAGGCCACGGTGGCGGGCGAGCAGGCGCTGGCTGCGCTCGTCTTCGAGCATTGCAAGCGCAGCAAACATGTCGCCGACCTGTTCTGCGGCGTCGGCCCCTTCGCGCTGCGGCTTGCGGCGAAGTCGCGTGTCACCGCTTTCGACAGCGACACCGGCGCGGTGGCAGCCTTGCAGAAAGCCGCGACGTCCACCTCAGGGCTGAAGCCGGTCAAGGCCGAGGCACGCGACCTGTTCCGACGCCCGCTGATGCCGCAGGAATTGCGCGACTACGACGCCGTCGTGTTCGATCCTCCGCGGCAGGGCGCGCAAGCGCAGGTGACCCAGATCGCGGCGAGCAAGGTGCCGACGGTGGTTGCAGTATCATGCAACGTCACGACATTCGCGCGCGATGCAAAGATCTTGATCGACGGCGGTTTTAAAATCGAAGGCGTCACACCCGTCGACCAGTTCCGCCACACGCCGCATGTGGAACTGGTGGCGCGGTTCAAGAGGTAAGCGCGCTTCTTACCCTCCCCCGGAGGAGGAGGGTCGACGCTCATGAAATGAGCGGCGGGGTGGGGTGATGGTCCATCCTCTCGATCAGTGCCCGAGTGGAGAGATCACCCCACCCCGTCTCGCATTTCGCTGCGCTCATGCGAGCCGACCCTCCCCCTCCAGGGGAGGGTAAGCAAGGCTACCTCCCCCACCTGTCCTGCCAGATCTTCTCGCCTATCATGCAATTGACGCGCGGCTCCCTGCCCGCTGCAGGCACCACCGGGCGTTCGGGCGTGCGGCCAGCGATCTCAAGCAGCAGCTTGGTGCGGATGGCTTCCTTGAACTTGTCGCGGTCCTTGATGGTCACCACGAACGAGCCGGGGCCGCCGATGACGCAGTCCTCGTAATAGAAATCGAGATTGTCGATATCCATGGTGGAGTAAGACGGCTCCTTCACCATGATTGGCAGGCCATTGATGACGATGCCCTTTTCCAGCGCGGCATCGCGCGCGATGAGGACCGGCGCGCCGTTGTTGTTCGGGCCATCGCCCGAGATATCGATCACCCGCCGCAAACCGCGGTGCGGGCTCTCGTCGAACAGCGGCAGGGCGAAGTTGATCGCACCCGAAATCGAAGTGCGCGATGCCCGGCGGATCGGGGTCTTGACGATCTCGTTGGCGACGGCATCGGCCGTCTCGGGTCCGTCGATCACGCGCCAGGGGATGATGATCTTTTGATCGGTCGATGCCGCCCACTCGAAATAGGTGATCGCGATCCTGCCGTTCGGCCCGCTCTTGAGCGCCTGCAAAAACTCCTTGGAGACGATCGCCTGCGCGTAACCTTCCCGCTGCAGCGCCAGTTCATCCATATCCATCGAATAAGAGACGTCGACGGCAAGGACGAGTTCGAGGTCGACGGTCGGATTGGCGTCCTTATCGGCCAGTTGGCCAGCAGCGGCGTTGGCCTGATGGGTTGCCCGGTTCGTTGGGTTCGGCGCGGCAATACCTGCCACGTCGCCGCCAGCGAGCATGCCGGCTACAAGCACGACCCCGATCGAGACATACCAGCGCATTGCGGCCCTCCCGTCGAACGTCAGTGATGGTGACATGCAAAATGGCCGACGCAAAGCGCTGAAATCATTTGTCCTTCACATTCGGGTTAGGATCAGGCTTGGTCCACGGCATGCCGCTCGGCCGGTTCCACGCTGCCGATTGCCGTGACCGAGCCGGCGCGATGGCCGCCCGGATCGAGCTGAAACCCTCGGCATCCCCCGGTTTCAGGACCGGCCCGGAGCCTGTAAACTGATCGAGACGGCCGTCAGCCGCGGCGATCAGACCATGGCGCAGCGCCTGGCGGACTGCCGCGCCAACTGAACGCGGCTGGCTCGTCGGATTTCCTTCGCTTCGGGACTACAAATGGCAGATACCGTCGTCACGCCAAAAACCAAGGTCAAAACTAAGGTCGAACGGCCGCGCCTGCACAAGGTCATCCTGATCAATGACGACTACACGCCGCGCGAATTCGTCGTCACGGTGCTGAAGGCCGAATTTCGCATGACCGAGGATCAGGCCCACAAGGTCATGATCACCGCGCACCGCCGCGGCGTCTGCGTCGTCGCCGTGTTCACCAAGGACGTTGCCGAGACCAAGGCGACCCGCGCCACCGACGCCGGTCGCGCCAAGGGCTATCCGCTGCTGTTCACGACCGAGCCGGAGGAGTAGTCGCCCTCAGCCCGCCGACATTTCGTCGGCCAGCCCGTAGACGCGCGCGGCCTTGGAGAAGCCGGCGACAGGAAACTCGCCAAGCTCGCTCCAGCCGCCGCGGCAAATTCCGGCAAAGCCTTCGGAGGCGACAACGGTGCGGCCGAGCTGGCTGGCGATCTTTTCCAGCCGCGCCGCGAGATTGACCGCGGGACCGATGCAAGTGAAGTCGAGCCGGTTGCCGCCGCCGATATTGCCATAGAGAATGCGTCCGACATGCAGGGCGAGGCCGAAACGAAAACGTTCGACCGCATCTCCAATCGGATAATTCAGCTCGGCCACGCTGGCCCGGGATTCGTGGGCAGCCTCCAGCACGTGCGAGCAGACCTTCTGTTCGTCGCCGACATATTCATCGATCGGGAACACCGCGAGCAGCCCGTCGCCCATATATTTCAGCACATCGCCGCCGTGCTTCTTGATCGCCGTGACCTGGCAATCGAAATAGCGGTTCAGAATGTCCACGACGGCCTCGGGAGGCAGCCGGTCCGATAACGCCGTGAAGCCACGCAGATCGGACAGCCAGATCGCGGCATTCATCGTCTCGGTGTGGCCGCGGCGAATTTGCCCGCCCATGATCCGCTCACCGGCGCTGTTGCCGACATAGGTGTCCAGAAGACTCGCGGCCATGCGGTTCAAACTAAGGATCTCGACCACCCGCGCCAGTGGCTTTGCGAGGCTCCGCAGCGCCGCCAACTGTTCCTCCGTAAAGCCGCCCGGCTGTTTGGTGGTCCAGCTCGATGCGTTCACGGTGCCGCCGATGAAGGGCAGCGGCAGCGCGACATAATCCGTAACGCCTTCGGCGCGAACGTCGTCGATGATTGGAAAACGGCTGCTCTGGGGATCATCGATGCGCGCTCGAACTTCAATCCCCTGCTGGAACACGATGATCAGCGGGCTGTTGTGAAAAACCGGTGACTGCAGGATATTGTAATCGACCGAACCGACCTCGACCTCGGCACCTGGCTTCCAGATAAAGCTGCGCCCATAGATTTCGGGATGCAGGGTACGAACGAAGACGCCGACGCGCCACAGCGGCAAGCCGGCCGCCACCATTCGCTCGCAGCACTCGGCCATGAACCGGGTCGGACTGGTCGCGGTCCGCCCGCCGTCGATCAGCCAGTCGGTCAGCTTCTGCAGTTCGGAGATATCCATCACGCCGGTATTTGCCGCGCAAGTTCGGCGCGCGTCAAGGCGACAGGAACGCTTGACGTTGAGAAGCGTCCGGCGTCAGCCGACCTGCCCGCGGTGGCGCAGGAAATGATCCGCCAGCACGCAGGCCATCATCGCCTCTCCGACCGGAACCGCGCGGATACCGACGCAGGGGTCGTGGCGGCCTTTTGTCATGATGTCGGTGTCGGCGCCGGCACGATCCACCGTCTTGCGCGGCGAGAGTATCGACGAGGTCGGCTTCACCGCAAAGCGCACCACCACCGGCTGGCCGGTTGAGATGCCGCCGAGCACGCCGCCGGCATTATTCGACAGGAAGCGCGTGCCGTTATTGCCGGTGCGCATCTCATCGGCGTTTTCCTCGCCCGACAATTCGGCAGCAGCAAAGCCCGCGCCGATCTCGACGCCTTTCACCGCATTGATGCTCATCATGGCCGCCGCCAGGTCGGCGTCCAGCTTGGCGTAGATCGGCGCGCCCCATCCTGCTGGCACGCCTTCGGCGACCACTTCGATAACCGCGCCGATCGAGGAGCCGCTCTTGCGGATGCCGTCCAGATACTGCTCGAAGAAAGCAGCCTTGTCCTTGTCGGGACAAAAGAACGGATTGTGCGCGATCTCGTCCCAGTCCCACTTGTTGCGATCGATCTTGTGCGGGCCCATCTGCACCAGCGCGCCGCGCACCTTCACCTCGGGCAGAATTTTGCGCGCGATGGCGCCGGCCGCGACGCGGCTTGCGGTCTCGCGCGCCGACGAGCGGCCGCCGCCGCGATAATCGCGCAGGCCGTATTTGGCCTCATAGGTGAAGTCGGCATGCCCCGGCCGAAACTTGTCCTTGATCTCGGAATAGTCCTTGGAGCGCTGGTCGGTGTTTTCGATCAACAGCGCGATCGGCGTTCCCGTCGTCACCTGCATGCCGGTTTCCGGATGGGCCATCACGCCGGACAGGATCTTGACCGCATCCGGCTCCTGGCGCTGGGTGGTGAAGCGCGACTGGCCCGGACGGCGGCGATCGAGATCGTGCTGGATGTCCTCTGATGTCAGCGGGATCAGCGGCGGACAACCGTCGACCACACAGCCGATCGCGACCCCGTGGCTTTCGCCGAAGGTCGTGACGCGGAAGAGATGGCCGAAGGTGTTGTGGGACATGGTGCGCTTGGCTCGTAAGTCAGTATTGACGTGTCGTAACGCGCGGGGCCACGGCGGTCAAACTGCGGTGTCATTCCGGGGCGCCCGAAGGGCGAACTATGGGGCGCCCCTTGCGCCCCTGAGAATCTCGAGATTCCGGGTTCGATGCTTCGCATCGCCCCGGAATGACGCCCTTAAACGCCGCACTTAACTATACTTCTTAAGCCCGCCGCCGCGGAACACGTAGACCGCGCCCTGCTCGATTACGAGGTCGGCGGCGCTGGCCGGCGTCTCGATGCCGAGCGCCACCATCAGCGCCCGCGCGGTGCCGCCATGGGCCACGGCGACGGTATCCGCGCGCACGGAATCGTACCAGTCGCGCATCCGGTGCTGCACCTCGGCATAGGTCTCGCCGCCTTCCGGCGCCATCGTCCACTTCGCTGTCAGCCGCTTGGCGTAGAGCACGGGGTCGGCGGCCTGCATCTCGGCCAGAGTCGAGCCCTCCCAGACGCCGTAGCGGATCTCACGCAGGCGGTCGTCGAGCGCGTAGACTTCCGGCGGAAGTTCTAGGGCGCCACGCACCAATTCCATCGTCGCCCGTGCGCGGCCGAGCGGGCTGGCGACAAACGGCAGCGCGAACTTGTCGCGGCCGTCCCGCTTCAGGAGATCCGAGAGGACATTGCCGGCGTGGGCCGCCTGCTTGCGGCCGAGATCGTTCAGCGGAATGTCCTGCGCGCCCTGCAGCCTGCCTTCCGCGTTCCACGACGTCTCGCCATGGCGGATGTAGTAGATCACGGGCGCAGGCATCGGACTTTACGGCTATTCCTTGGCTACCGAATTGGAGAGCGAGATATCAGGCGCGTCGGGGCGCTTCATGCCGACGACGTGATAGCCGGAATCGACGTGATGAACCTCGCCGGTGACGCCGCGCGACAGGTCCGACAACAGATACAGCGCGCTGCTGCCTACTTCCTCGATGCTCACGGTGCGGCGCAGCGGCGCGTTGTATTCATTCCACTTCAGAATGTACCGGAAGTCGCCGATGCCGGAGGCCGCCAGCGTCTTGATCGGCCCCGCCGAGATTGCGTTGACGCGGATGTTCTTTTCACCAAGGTCGGCGGCGAGATAGCGCACGCTGGCTTCCAGGGCTGCCTTCGCGACCCCCATGACGTTGTAATGCGGCATCCATTTCTCGGCGCCGTAATAGGTCAGCGTCAGGATCGAGCCGCCCTCGGTCATCAGCTTCTCGGCGCGCTGCGTGATCGCAGTCAGCGAATAGCAGGAGATCAGCATGCTCCTGGAGAAATTATCCTGCGTCGTCTCCAGATAGCGGCCGTCGAGTTGGTCCTTGTCGGCGAACGCGATGGCGTGGACCACGAAATCGATCTTGCCCCACTTTTCGCGGAGCACATCGAACACCGCATCGATCGTCGCGGTATCGGTGACGTCGCAATGGCCCAGCAGGAGGCCGTTCAGTTCCTTGGCCAGCGGTTCGACCCGTTTTTTCAGCGCATCGCCCTGCCACGTGAGCGCGATTTCCGCGCCCGCGTCGTGGCATGCCTTGGCGATGCCCCAGGCGATCGAGCGGTTGTTGGCAACGCCGAGGATCACCCCGCGCTTGCCCTGCATCAGACCTGATTTTTGCGACATCCGGTTTCCAATCGAGCTTCCCTGTGGGGCTTGGAGGTACACCAGCAGTCCAGCGCGGTCGAGCCTAAATCGGGTCTCGGATTAACGCTGTTCCGGATCGGCCTCAATGGCTGGAATAGACGCGGCGATTGGGTGTTATGCTAGGTAAGGCGTTCGCGCCCGCAACTCTTGCAATCTGGTCCCGATGAGCGCGTTTCGTCAAAGTGTCGAAGCCATGATTCCGGCGCTCCGCCGCTATGCACGCGCACTCGCGCGCGATGCCGACATCGCCGACGACCTGGTGCAGGATACGCTGGTGCGTGCGTTGCGTTCCGAGCGGCTGTTTCTCGGCGGCGACGTCAGGAGCTGGCTCTACACGATCCTGACCAATTTGAACAAGAACCGGCGGCGGTCGCTGGCGCGGCGGCCGCAGTTCATGCCGCTGCTCGACAACAACCCGGACGCCAGCGGCACCGAGGCGGAGGGCCGCGATATTGCGCGTGCGCTGGCAACGTTGGTGGAAGAACAGCGCTCGGTGCTGCTCCTGGTGATGCTGGAAGGGCTGAGCTACCGCGAGGTCGCCGACATCCAGGGCGTGCCGATCGGCACCGTAATGTCCCGGCTTGCTCGCGCACGCGCGCATGTCAAAGCTTCGCTCGAGGGCGAACGCGCGGCGCTCAGGCGGGTGAAATGACGAAGGCGCATGAAACGCGTTACGCAGCAGATCAGGATAGACAGAGACGACAATGACCGATCGCAACATTCCCGTCACCGAAGACGAGCTGCATGCTTACGTCGACGGCGAGCTGCCGGCAGAACGCCGCGGCGACGTCGAAGCGTGGCTCGCCTCGCATCCCGACGATGCGGCGCGGGTGCGGTCGTGGCGCGCGATGGCGGAAGCGCTGCATACCAGGTACGATTCGGTTGTCGACGAGGCGGTGCCGAGACGGCTCGACATCGAACGGCTGGTGCGACAGCCGCGCAGATGGGTGTACGGCGCGGTGGCGGCGACGCTGGCGGCGTTCATCGCCGGCGGCGGCACCGGCTGGTTCGCACGCGGCGCGGCGACGGCACCTTCGGCTTTCCAGAATCTGACGGTGCATGCGATCGAAGCGCACCGGCTTTACGTGGTGGAAGTGCGGCATCCCGTCGAGGTGCCGGGCAGCGAACGCCATCATCTGCAGCAATGGCTGACCAAGCGCTGCGGCTGGGTCGTCCGCGCGCCGGAACTGGCGGGGGCTGGATTGAAACTCGTCGGCGGACGGCTGTTGCCGGGTTCCGGCGGCCCGGCATCCTTCATGATGTATGAGAGCGCCTCAGGCGAACGCTTCACGATCTACACCGCAAAATCGGACGCCGAGGCGACCCAAATGCGGTACGCGGCGGAAGGCAAGGAGAGCACTCTGTTCTGGGCCGACGACGGCATCGTCTATGCGGTGGTGTCCACCGGCGCCGACCGCGGGCGGCTGACCCAGATCGCCCAGGCCGTCTACGACCAGATGGAAAAGAAGGGCTGACCAGCAGCGCAGGTGGAACTCAGCGGAACCCGCGGCCGTTGCGACTGGATCACGTGTTCCCGGATTGCGCGTCGCTTCGTCCCAGGCTAGGGCGGCGAAAAGCGACGAATTGGCAACACTCGCGCCGCTTGTCCAAATTCTGACATCGAAAATCTGGAATCAAAACACCGACGCGTCTCATTAATGCACCGGGTGATCACGCGAAAATGAGTAGCGCTCGATCCGCCGATCGGCGCAAGCGGCCTCGATCGGGGTTTGGTACCGCGCTGGTCCCCCTTTCGAGGCCGCCCCTTTTCCGGGAAACCCTTAGTTTCCAGGAAAGAAGTGCGCTTTTTGGGAAACTCCTGCTCGGAACCCCGCTATCCAATTCCACACAAAATCTGCGCCGCGAACCCGGCCGAATCAGCCGAGATCGCTGCGCGGATTGTAAGGGTGGCCATCGCGCCACTTGCGCATCAATGCCTCGAGCTCGCTATCGTTCCCGTCGGGCAAAATAATTCGGGTGGTGACGAGCAGGTCCCCGGTTTCCCCGGGCTTGGGCAGGCCCTTGCCCTTGAGGCGGAAGGTGCGGCCACTCGAGGTATTTTTCGGGATCGAGAGCTCGACCGCGCCACCCAGGGTGGGCACGCGGACCTTGCCGCCCAACACCGCCTCATAGAGCGTGATGGGCAGATCCAGGCGCAAATCGCTGCCATCGACCTTGAAGAAGGGATGCGGGGCGATGCTGACCGTAATCAGGAGATCACCCGGCGGGTGGCCTGGCGCGGTTTCGCCCTGCCCCTTTAGCCGGATCTGCTGACCGGCGGCGACGCCTGCGGGGATCTTGACGTTGAGCTCCTTGCCGGTCGGCAAACGGACGCGCTTTTCCCCGCCCTTGACGGACTCTTCCAGCGACACCGTCATGGTGACGTTCAGATCGAGATCGAGGCCGATTCCACCGGTGTCGAATTCAAAGGTTCGGCCGCCGCCGGCACGTCCGCTCCTGGCTGCGCCGCCGAACATGCTGTTGAGGATGTCCTCGAAGCCCGCGCCGCCCATGCCGCCGGGGCCGCCGCCGCTGCGGAAAGTGTAGGATTCGAAACCGCCTCCACCAGCTCGGCCGCGCGGGTCGCCGGAAAAACCTCCACCAGGAAAGCCTTGGAAGCGCGGCTTGCCATCGGCATCGATCTCGCCGCGATCGAACTGCTTGCGCTTGTCCTCGTCGCCGATGATCTCGTTGGCGGCGTTGATCTCGGAAAATCGCGCCGCAGCCTTCGGATCGTTCTTGTTGTTGTCGGGGTGATGCTTCTTGGCGAGCTTGCGGTAGGCACTCTTGATCGCCGTAGCGCTGGCGCCTCGCGGCACCCCCAAGACCTCATAGGGGTCGCGCATCCGTCACGTCTCCTTCACGGAAATTCGGTTCTTGAAGCTTAGGGCAATTCGCCCGCTTTGGCTTCATCTGGGGAGCCAGTTGCATTTTTGCAACTACCACGTCGCTTGAAGTCGATTTGAGGCGTTATCCCCTCGTCCACGGCTTAATTGTATGGATTTCCCATCGACCATGGCCTGCCTTGCAGGCGGCGCCCTGCAGCCAGCTTTCCGAGCGGCCGTTGACGTAGCTCGCCAGGAAATCCCGGCAGGTGCGCCCATCTTCCGCAGAATAGGCCTGGGATAGCGGCGTCACCGAGCCGCGCGCGCCGGTTTCCGGATTTTCCCAGGGCTGGCTGGAATCCTTGTCGCCCTTGGTCAGCACGTCGGAAGCGGCGGTACGGGCAAAGGCGAGATCGCTCTCAGTCGGCACCGGTGGAGCGGCCGGCTGCTTGCCCAGTGCACCCGTGACGTCGGCAGCGCCCATCTTGGCGTAGGCATCCGGGCGCGACAGGCTGCAGCCGCCCGAGCCGAGACCGATCAAAATCAACGTCATCGCAGCGCCCCTCGACCCGATCGCCGATAGGCCAACGCGTCCCCATGCCCTATATAGGGCGTGCCCGGATCGGGGCTGCAACGCGTTCTGGGACGCGAGGGTACGCAACTGGGACTCCTGACATGACGGACACGACCTCAATCAAACACCCGGCACCGTTAACATCAGGTGATTTTACCGCGGCCGAGGAACCGTTTGCGCTGTTCGCCGAGTGGTTTGCAGAAGCCGTGAAGTCCGAGCCGAACGATCCGAACGCGATGGCGCTGGCAACCGTCGATGCCGACGGGCTACCCGATGTCCGGATGGTACTGATGAAGGGGTATGATGCGGATGGTTTCGTGTTCTACAGCCACATCGCCAGCCAGAAGGGCCGCGAACTCGCCGCAAATCCTAAGGCCGCTTTACTATTTCACTGGAAGTCGCTGCGCCGTCAGGTGCGCATCCGCGGCAGCGTGACGCCGGTAACGGATGAGGAAGCCGATGCCTATTTCGCGACGCGTCCGAAGCAGGCACAGATCGGCGCCTGGGCCAGCAAGCAGTCGCAACCGCTGGAGAGCCGCTTCGCCTTCGAGCAGGCAATCGCCAAGTTCGCGGCCAAATACGTCATCGGCGAAGTGCCGCGCCCGCCCGGCTGGAGCGGTTGGCGCATCACGCCCCAGCGCTTCGAATTCTGGCACGACCGACCGTACCGCCTGCACGACCGCATCGAATTCCGCCGCGATGCGCCGTCACAAGCCTGGAGCAAGTTGCGGCTCTATCCCTGACGCTAAACGCACGCGACGACGTTCAAAGTTGAAAGGCCTGCATGCCCGCTCCATCCAATGCGCCACGGCGCACGCTGCTTCTGACCGGTGCCAGCCGCGGCATCGGCCATGCCACCGCGATCCGGTTTTCCTCGGCGGGCTGGCGCGTCATCACCTGTTCGCGGCATGCCTTCCCGGAAGTCTGCCCGTGGGGCGCCGGCCCGGAGGATCACATCGAGGTCGACCTCGGCAGCCATGACGACACCGTGCGCGCGATTTCCGAGATTCGCAGGCGGCTGGAGAACGACGAGCTGCACGCGCTGGTCAACAATGCGGCGATCTCGCCGAAGGCGCCGGGCGGCGGGCGGCTCGGCACCATGGACACCGATGTCGAAACCTGGAACCACGTCTTTCACGTCAACTTCTTCGCGCCGATCATGATCGCGCGCGGACTGCTCGAGGAGTTGAAACACGCCAGGGGCGCGGTGGTGAACGTCACCTCGATCGCGGGCTCGCGCGTGCACCCGTTCGCGGGCGCGGCCTATGCGACCTCGAAGGCGGCGCTCGCCGCGCTGACGCGCGAGATGGCGTTCGATTTCGGCCGCGTCGGCGTCCGCGTCAACGCGATCGCGCCCGGCGAGATCGACACCTCGATCCTGTCGCCGGGCACCGAGAAGATCGTCGAGCAGCAGATTCCGATGCACCGCCTCGGCACGCCGGACGAGGTGGCGAAGATCATCTACGTGTTGTGCACGGAAACCAGTTCGTATGTGAACGGCGCCGAGATTCACATCAACGGCGGCCAGCACGTTTAGTGCATAACGTGATCTTGTAGGATGGGTAGAGCGCAGCGAAAGCCATCAACCGGCTCGCGATGAAGCGATGGGTATCGCTTCGCTCCACCCATCCTACGCTACGTCGCATGCTTGCCGTTCATTCCGCGCAAAACTTCCGCTGCGCAGTGCGCAGAGCAGTGGTCGCAGCGACGTTGAATGTGCTCGAACACTCGTCCTCATTCTCGCCGTCCGCCAGCACAGCACCGCAGTGCCGGCAAAACCGCGTCGAGAACGCCTGTGCCTTGCCAACGCTGCGGCCCTGCTGATAGCGGGCCAGATCAATGACGTTGCGTGGCGACATTATGAGTTTCTCAACCATGGGATCCTCGCGGCCTGAGAGACACGTTATCGCAGACAAGTTTCGACCATTCGTTCAGTCCACCGCTCAAATTTTAGCGGTGGGATTGAGTCGATCTTTCGCACATCGGGAACCGCACGGAACTGTGATCTACAGCCACTTCTTCCATCTGAAGAACAAGTACGGCAGCACTGCTGCCATGAGCATCATGAGCAGCGCCATCGGATAGCCGTGCGACCATTCGAGTTCCGGCATCACCTTGAAGTTCATGCCGTAGACCGACGCGATCAAGGTCGGCGGCATCAGCACCACCGCCATTACCGAGAACAGCTTGATGATGTTGTTCTGTTCAAGATTGACGACGCCGAGCATGGCATCGAGCGTGAAGGTGATCTTGTTGGAGAGGTAGGAGGCGTGGTCGGTCAGGGAGCCGACGTCGCGCTGCATGGTCTTGAGCTGCTCGCGCATATCCTTGGACCATTTGACACCCTCCACCACCGCCGACAGGAAGGTGACGACGCGGCCGATCGAGACCAGGCTCTCGCGGATCTTCGAGACCAGATCCCCCTTGCGCCCGATCGCGATCAGGATCTGCGAGTATCGCTTGGCCTGGCCATGCCGTGCGCTTTCGGGCTCGAAGATGTCATGCGAGACCTGGTCGACCTCGGCGCCGGCGCGCTCCAGGATGTCGGCGCAACGGTCGATCACCGCGTCGAGCAGTTCCATCAGCACCATCTCGCCCGATATTGCGGGCAGGCATGAGCGCGCCAGCTTGTGCTCAACGAGCGCAAACGGCTTCGGCTCGTCGTAGCGCACCGTGACGAGGCGATGGCCAGCGAGGATGAAGGTGACGGCCGTGGTCTTCGGCATATCGGTGTCGGATTGGCACATCAGCGTCGCCGTCATGTAGCGGGCGGCGTTCTCGATATAGAGCCGGCTGGAAATCTCGATTTCCTGCATGTCCTCCCGGGTTGGTACTGCAATCCCCGTCAGCCGCTCGACCGCGCGGTCCTCCTGGCTCGTCGGGTTCAACAGGTCGATCCAGACCGCATTGTCCGGCAATGCCGCCGGGTTCACGGCCGGAAGCTTCTTCAGGGTAGATTCGAAGGGAACAAACACCGAAAACATAGGCAACTCCGGAACCAGTGGAAATCCCACCCAGCCGCACTAAACCCGATTCTGGCAAGCGCTTCATGACCCGTGCATTAACCGGCGGTCGACATTTAAGGCAGCCGGGTGGCGGCGGCGCGGCAGCGATTTGGCCTCGCGCCATCCCTGCCCAGAAATCAACCGGAACTCGCAAAATTTGCGGCATAAAAGCCACAGCCGGCCTTCCGCAGCGCAGAATGGACATGCAAATGCTGGCATGTCAGCCGGCTTTTGCGGATAATGAGATTAATGGAATCGTCGCGTTTGAGGCGCAAGATTGTGGCTTGCGAACGCCTGACTTTCGATTGGAAGTGTACCATGTCGTCGCTGAAAGTATTTGCGGGGCTGCTCGCCGCCGGCCTTGCGTTGTCCGGCTGCATGCCGGCAACCACCTATCAAGCCGCCCCTGAAGCCACCCTCAAGCCGAACGACAAGGCCCAGCTTGCCAAGGCGCGCTACGCCGCGGTCAAGCCCCCGGAACCGTTCCGCCGCGCCATCGTCGACTATCACCGCAAGGAACTGCCCGGTACCATCGTTGTCGATTCCGACAACCATTACCTCTATCTGGTCCAGGACGGCGGCAAGGCGATCCGCTATGGCGTCACCGTCGGCGAGGAAGCTCTCGCATTTTCCGGCATCGCGCGCGTCGGCAACATGGCGGAATGGCCGAAATGGACGCCGACCGCCGACATTCACAAGCGTATCGAAGGCCTGCCGGCCTCGGTGCCCGGCGGCGTCGACAATCCGCTCGGCGCCCGCGCGCTCTACCTGTACCAGGGGAACCGCGACACGCTGTTCCGCATCCACGGCACCAACCAGCCGGAATATATCGGCGCCTCGATCTCGTCGGGCTGCATCCGCATGACCAACGAGGACGTCATCGACCTCTACAGCCGGGTGAAGACGGGCACCGTGGTCGTCGTGCTCGAACCCAAGCAGGGCGATTCGCCGTTCAATTCCAAGATGGCGCTGCAGGGCGGCGGCAACAGCAGCTCGATGGCGCAGTAGCCGACGCCGGCTACACTGCAATGGAAGATCAAGAGCGCCGGTTTTTCCGGCGCTTTTTCGTTGCGGGCTTGTCCTCGCGCGCCGGCTCGGCCTTTTCCGATTTCTCGCCATTCGATTCAGCGTCCGACTTGGCCGCATCGGGCTTCGCACCAGACTTGTTCGCATCAGGCTTGTCAGACCTGTTCGCGTCGGATTTGGCGTCGTCGGGTTTGGCGGCGACCTCGCGCGGCGGCGCTTCCTCGGGCCGTTCGGCCGGCAATAGCGGCGCTCTCTGCGGCAGCGGGTCCCAGACGTCCCATTGGCAGATCCGGTAATTGCCGCGTCGTTCCATCAGATCGAGATGGATGTGGTCCTCGTGATACCAGTCCGAACCCGGGCCGAGCACGGTCGAGAACCGCGTGCAGGCGGAGTGCAGCACGGTCTCGCGCAATTTCCGCGGCACGGTCCGGTCGGTTAGCGAGATCGAGGTGCCATCGGTGAGCTTGAAGGCGCGCACGTCGAGTGCATTGGCGCGGCCGTGCTCGGAGAGTTTTGCGCCGACGATGCGGTTACGGCCGCGGCACTCGAACGAATCGAAATTATCGAGGTCGGAAACGGCGCTGCCGAGGCGCTCCGCGAGCGGCGCGATGTCGTTGCGGATCCACTCGGCCAGCGCAGACGCCATGGGACAACGCAGGATCGCTGCCGGCTTCACCGACACCCGCCGCTTGTCCGGCAGCACGATCGCCTCTAGCCGCACCAGATCCTCGCCGCCGCAGCCGTTGGCGCCACGAATATCCGGGATGCTGGGAGCGATGGCGACTTCGTCCGTCAGCGCCAGCCGGCACGCCGATGGCTGCGGCGCCGGCGCTGCCTGCTCCTTGGCCTTGTCCTTCTCGGAGGATGCCTGTTCCTTCTCGGGTGGATGCTCGGCAGACGGCGCATCAGCGGGACGCGGCTTCGGCAGCGGCACGACGGCGTGGCGCGCCTTTGCTCGCGGACGTGGTTGTAAATGCCTGAACAGGTTGTCCCACGGCGCGGCGTGCGAAGCCTTTGCCGCCCAGGCCGGCTCGACTGGCATGCCAATCAGCAGCGCGGCCGCGGCAGCGGTAACCATTGCCGCTGCAATGCGGCCAAAGGCGCCATTAGCCCATTTTCGGCTTGCTTTCTGCGCGGTAAAGTTCATTTCAATTCCATGAACTTAACCCCGATCCGCCAGCAATGTTCGCGGATCGTGCGGCAATAAACAACCATCGGAGGAAAGTGCGTATGCTCGGATTGATGCAAGACTGGCCTTTGCTTTGCCATCGGATTATCGAACACGCGGCGAAGTATCACGGCACGCAAGAGGTCGTCACGCGGTCGGTCGAAGGTCCCATTCATCGCACCAATTACGCCAAAATTCATGCACGCGCGCTGAAAGTATCGCAGCGGCTCGACCGCGACGGCATCAAGCTCGGTGACCGTGTCGCCACCATCGCCTGGAACACCTGGCGCCATCTCGAGTGCTGGTATGGCATCATGGGAATCGGCGCGATTTGCCACACCGTCAATCCGCGGCTGTTCCCGGACCAGATCGCCTGGATCATCAACCACGCGCAGGACCGCGTGGTGATCACCGATACCACCTTCGTGCCGATCCTGGAAAAGATCGCGGCCAACCTGCCGAGCGTCGAGCGCTACATCGTGCTGACCGACAAGGTGCATATGCCGCAGACCACGCTGAAAAACGCGATCGCCTATGAGCATTGGATCGCGGAAGCGGACGGCAAGTTCACGTGGAAGGACTTTGACGAGAATACCGCGGCCGCGATGTGCTACACTTCGGGCACCACCGGCGACCCCAAAGGCGTGTTGTATTCGCATCGCTCCAACGTGCTGCACGGGCTGATGGCCAACAACGTCGACGCGCTCGGCACCAGCGCCGCCGAGACCATGCTGCCGGTGGTGCCGTTGTTCCATGCCAATAGCTGGGGCATCGCATTCTCCGCGCCTTCGATGGGCACCAAGCTCGTGATGCCCGGCGCCAAGCTCGACGGTGCCTCGGTCTATGAACTGCTGGATACCGAGAAAGTCACCCATACCGCCGGCGTGCCGACGGTGTGGCTGATGCTGCTGAACCACATGTCGGCCAACAATCTGAAGCTGCCCCACCTGAAGAGCGTGGTGTGCGGCGGCTCGGCGATGCCGCGCTCGATGATCAAGTCGTTCGTCGACATGGGCGTGCGTGTGCGCCACGCCTGGGGCATGACCGAGATGAGCCCGATCGGCACCGTAGCCGCGCTGAAGCCGCCGTTTGCCGAACTCACCGGCGAGGAGCGGCTCGACATCCTGCAGACCCAGGGCTACCCGCCGTTCGGCGTCGAGATGAAGATCACCGACGATGCCGGCAAGGAACTGCCGTGGGACGGCAAGACCTTCGGCCGCCTCAAAGTGAGCGGGCCCGCGGTCGCCAAGGCCTATTTCAAGGTCGATACCGACATCCTCGACGAGGATGGCTATTTCGACACCGGCGACGTCGCCACCATCGACCAGCATGGCTACATGCGGATCACCGACCGCTCCAAGGACGTCATCAAGTCCGGCGGCGAATGGATCTCGTCGATCGACCTCGAAAACCTCGCGGTCGGCCATCCCGCGGTCGCGGAAGCCGCTGTCATCGGCGTCTACCATCCCAAATGGGACGAACGTCCGCTGCTGATCGTGCAACTCAAGGCCGGCCAGCAGGCAAGCCGCGAGGACATCCTGAAATTCATGGATGGCAAGATCGCGAAATGGTGGATGCCCGACGACGTCGTCTTTGTCGACGGCATCCCGCACACCGCAACCGGCAAGATCCTGAAGACCGCGCTGCGCGAGCAGTTCAAGAGCTACCGCTTCCCGAACGCGGCGGCGTGACGCGAAGCCTGGGCTCGATTCAAAGAGGTCGCCTTCCGGCAAAGCGGGGGCGGCCTCTTCCTAAGAAATCTTACTCAAGCGGCGTGCAGCACGCCCGCCCAAGATCAGCGCGAGAGCGCCAAGGCGTCGAGCCGTCGCTGCGCGTCGGGTTCGCCCCATTCCTTTGCCCGCTGATACCAGATGCGGGCCTGCGCGACGTCCGCCAGCGGGCCATCGGCGCCCATCTGCCTGAGCCGCGCCGGATCGTAGGTCGAGCCGACGAGCAGCGCCGCGCGCGCATCCTGCGCTTCCGCTCCACGCATCAGCACCAGCCGCGCCGACTGCACATCACCGGCGGCGAGCAGGTCCTGCCCGCGTTTGATCAGGGCAGCGATTTCCTTCGGATCGAGGCTTCGCACGACTTCCGCCTGCTGCCGCACGGCCGGCATCGGCGGCGCGGCTGCGGCCATGGCGACCGGCGGCGGCGGTGCGGCGGCCGGGGCTACAGCAACCGGCGCGGCAACGACCGGGGCTGGCGCGGCAACTGGCGGCGCAGCGACAGGGGCCCTTGGCACGGGCGCCCAGGTCAGTCGCGTGGAGGTGCCGGTGAGCGCCACACCGTTGCTGTCACGCAGCTCCGCGGTCACCAGCATCTGGCCGGTGAAGCCATCCGGCGGAATGACCGAAACGCCGGAAATCTCCGTCGCCGACACGCGCCATTCGCTCGGACCGACACGCTTGCCGGATGTGAGCCGGGCGCCGGCACTAACTCCATTGATGGATACGTAGGCGTCGGGCGGCGGAGAGCCGACGTGGATTCCGAGCGGCACGGGATCGTTGGTGAACCCGCTGCCGTCCTGTACGGCCAAGGTCGCCGTACGCCTCGCTGGCTGCGGCTGCGGCGCCGGAAGCACCGACGATTTCACCGACTGCCAGGCGGCCGAAAGCGACACGTTATCCTGGTTGGCCGAGCGCTGCGACGACGGAATGGCCATGACGAGCAGCATCGCGATGCTCGCCGCGATCGCCACGGCGATCGAGAAACGGATGACCTGCTGGAACAGCGCGCGGCGTCCCGACAGGTCGCGGAGCACGGATGGCGCTTCGACCGGCGCCGTCTCCCTCGCCTCCTGCATGGCCTGGGCCACGGCTTTGGTGAACATTTCGGAATCCTGGCGGCGCGCAGGCTTGCTGAAGGGCTGCAAGGGCGGTCCTTCCGTTGGCATTCGCGGACGCCAGCCGTCGTCGTTCTGCATCAGCATCGTGCCCGGTTGATCGCTGCTCGTCCGTTCCCTCTGCTCACGCGGCGCATAATATGCCGGATCGTTCGGGCCGACATATCGTTCGTGCTTTGCATCACTCATACTGAACACTCGCCCTCATGGGGCCTTCCGCCAGCCCCGCGGACGTATGCCGATTGCACCCTATGCGATCCTAGAACTCCGGGGGCACAACCGCAATTTTTTTGCGACTCCGCCCGCAACAAGAACCAAGAGTTGAGATCATCCTGCAGCGCTTCCGGCTGACGCCCGCCGTTCCCCCTTTGGCTGGCGTTCGCCGGCGTCCCGTGCAGGACAGTCCCGTGTTGCGGCAAATACGACAACCCAGCGGCGAGAGGTAGACGAAAATTGGACCAACTTCAATGTACAACTAATAATCAATTTACAGGGATGGTTACCCATAAGGTTGCTGCACGCAGCGCATTTGCCCGACTAGAAGCGGGATGCCTTTCTTCGAATCGTCAGTCCGCTCTACCTCTTTGATTTGAGCATGATCTTTCCGGTACCCACTTTTCCGGATCATGCTCTAGTATTGCCTGCAAACTTGAAATTCGCGCCACGCCGTGGTCTCAAGCTTGCGAGTTTGCAGCCGGCCCCACCAGCCACACAGATTTCAGAAACCCGGCAGATTCACCGATGGCCCGAAGGTTTTCCTCTCCTTACCAGTCGGAGCCCGTGTCCAGCCTCGCTACCTGGTCGCGCAACCTCGCCATCTTCGCCGTGGTCGCGGTGGTGGTGTCGATCATCATCGTCCGCTTCGGCTTCCTGGAGGTAAAACCCGCGCTGGCGACGTTCTTCGGCGCGCTCGGTCTGGCCGTGCTTTCTATCCTGGTGGGCCTCGCCGCCTTTGCCGCGATCTGGCAGAACGGCTCGCGCGGCATGGGCCGGATCGTGCTGGCGTTCCTGATCAGCGCCCTTCTGCTCGCCTACCCGGCCTACCTCGCTCTGCAATACCGCAAGCTGCCACCCATCCACGACATCACCACCGATCCGATCGATCCGCCGCGCTTTGAGGCGCTGGCGCGGCTGCGCAGCGGCGAAGGCGCCAACTCCGCGGTCTATGCCGGGCTCTATTCGGCCGAGCAGCAGCGGATCGCCTATCCCGACATCGAGACCGTGGAACTCGAAGTGCCTCCGCAGCGGGCCTATGAGGTGACGCTGGCGCTGGTCAACAAGCGCAAATGGCTCGTAATCGACGAACGGCCGCCGCAGCCGCCGCGCCGCATCGCCCGCATCGAGGCCGTGGCGCGAACGCCGATCATGGGATTCCGCGAGGACATCTCGATCCGCATCACGCCCGACGGCGACGACTCGCGCGTCGATATCCGCTCCTCCTCGCGCTATTTCGAAAGTGACCTCGGCAGCAACGCCGCCCGCATCTCAAAACTGATCGAGGACATCAACGCCGCCGTCGATAACGCCAAGCCGGCGGCGCCGAAGAAGCCGCAGACGCCGGCCAAGGCGCAGGCGAAAAATGTGAAGAAGTGACGCGCGAAAGCGCGTCATTCCGGGATGGTGCGTTAGCACCAGACCTCAGGGGTGCAATTGCACCCTGGGGAATCTCGAGATTCTCAGGTGCGCAAGTGCGCACCATAGTTCGTGCTTCGCACGCCCCGGAATGACGGTTACGCCAGCCGGTACGTCCCGCCGATCACCGGATCGCCATCGGTCGCGACGATCCCGCGGGCGACCAGGTCTTCCAGATGCGCCAGCACGGAATAGCCGGCGGCATTCGTCAGCCGCGGGTCGATGCCGATATAGATCGCGCGCACCATGGTCGGGATGTCGGCCTCGCCCTTGGCAAGCCGATGCAGGATCGAGGCTTCGCGGGCCTGGCGGTGCCGGGTCAGGAAACGGACGTAACGCGGCCCTTCCGGAATTTCCGGCCCGTGGCCTGAAAAATACAGATCCTCCTCGCGAGCTTCCAGCCGCGCCAGCGAGGCCATGTAGTCGCTCATCGATCCGTCCGGCGGTGCGACGATCGAGGTCGACCAGCCCATCACGTGGTCGCCGACGAAATTGATCTTTCGCTCGGGCCAGGCGAACGCCAGATGATTGGCCGTGTGGCCGGGGGTTGCGACCGCTTCCAGCGCCCAGCCCTGCCCTTCGACGACGTCGCCGTCCTTGACTTGGATATCGGGCCGGAAATCGCGGTCGGCGCCGGATTCCGGATTGTGCTTTTCGCTCTCGAAGCGTGGCCGCGAGGCGCGGTGCGGCCCCTCGGCATAAACGGGCGCGCCGGTGGCCGCCTTGATCCGCGCGGTGTTCGGCGAATGGTCGCGGTGGGTGTGGGTGACGAGAATATGCGTCACCGTCTCACCGCGCACGGCGTCGAGCAACGCCTTGGCATGCGCATCATCATCGGGACCGGGATCGATGATCGCGACATTGCCCTTGCCTACGATGTAGCTGACCGTGCCGGTGAAGGTGAACGGGCTCGGATTGTTGCAGAGGATACGCCGCACGCCCGGCCGCGGCTCATCGACGACGCCAGGCTTCAGCGGAAAATCGCGATTGAACGGGATGTCGTCGTTGTCGGCCATGGGGAGTTCCTACCATCACTCCCGTCATACCCCGCGAAGGCGGGGTATCCAGTAATCACTGACGTTCGAGAAGAAACGAATCGCCGCAGCGTACTGGATCGCCCGCCTTCGCGGGCGATGACGGCATAATGTGGGGCTACTTCTGCGCGCCCCTCACATTTTACGAAAACGCCTGAATCCCCGTGATTGCCCGGCCCAGGATCAGGGCGTGGACGTCGTGGGTGCCTTCATAGGTGTTCACGGTTTCCAGGTTCGCGGTATGGCGCATCACGTGGTACTCGATCTGGATGCCATTGCCGCCGTGCATGTCACGCGAGACGCGGGCGATGTCGAGCGCCTTGCCGCAATTGTTGCGCTTGACGATCGAGATCATTTCCGGCGCCATCTTGCCCTCGTCCATCAGGCGACCGACCCGCAATGAGGCCTGAAGGCCGAGCGCAATCTCGGTTTCCATGTCGGCGAGCTTCTTCTGCACGAGCTGCGTTGCCGCTAGCGGCCGGTTGAACTGCTTGCGGTCGAGCGTGTATTGGCGCGCGCGGTGCATGCAGTCTTCCGCCGCACCCATTGCGCCCCAGGAGATGCCGTAGCGGGCGCGGTTGAGGCAGCCGAACGGTCCCTTCAGGCCCGATACGTTGGGCAGCAGCGCACTCTCCGGCACCACCACGCCGTCCATCACGATCTCACCGGTGATCGAGGCGCGTAGGGACAGCTTGCCGCCGATCTTCGGCGCCGACAGGCCCTTCATGCCCTTCTCGAGAATGAAGCCGCGGATCTGGTTGTCATGCGCGGCCGACTTGGCCCAGACGACGAAGACGTCGGCGATCGGGGCGTTGGAAATCCACATCTTGCTGCCGCTGATGCGATAGCCGTCCGACACCTTCTCGGCGCGGGTCTTCATGCCGCCGGGATCGGAGCCGGCATCCGGCTCGGTCAGGCCGAAGCAGCCGACCCACTCGCCGGTGGCAAGCTTCGGCAGGTATTTCTTGCGCTGGTTCTCTTCGCCATAGGCGTAGATCGGGTACATCACCAGCGACGACTGCACCGAGTTCATCGAGCGATAGCCGGAATCGACCCGCTCGATCTCGCGCGCCACCAGGCCATAGGCGACGTAGCTCGCGTTCGCGCAGCCATATTCTTCCGGCAGCGTGACACCGATCAGGCCGAGCTCGCCCATCTCGTTGAAGATCTCGCGGTCGGTCTTCTCTTCCAGATATGCATTGATGACGCGCGGCAACAGCTTGTCCTGCGCATAGGCACGCGCGGTGTCGCGGATCATGCGTTCGTCTTCGGTGAGCTGGTCGTCGAGCAGGAACGGATCGTCCCACTGGAAGGAAGCCGCCTCCGGCTTGTCCTTGGCTTGAGGGCGCACGCTCATGAAAATCCCTTTCGCATCACTGTCCTCATGGAAATTGTCAACAAATTAATGCGCTATCGGCAGAAGCGCAAATGGATTGGGTGACGTCTCTCACCTGTCATTCCGGGATGCGCGAAGCGCAGACCCGGAATCTCGAGATTCTCAGGGAGCAAGGGCGCCCCATAGTTCGCGCTATCGCGCGCCCCGGAATAACGACTACTCCAACTTTTCGTTGGAAACGATCTCGATGCCGAAACCGGATAATCCCTTGTAGTCGTGCACCGACGAGGTGAGATTGACGATCGAGGTGATGCCGAGATCGCGCAGGATCTGGGCACCAACGCCGACTTCGCGCCATTGCCGGTGCCGGTCCGCCTCTGCTGTTTTCTGTTCGCCGACCGGCTCGACGGGAACTCCGGCCGCGCCGTCGCGCAAGTAAACCAGCACGCCGCGGCCGGCCTTCTTGAAATGGTCCAGCACGATCTGCATCCGCGCCTGGCCGGTGAAGAGATCCTTGACGATATTGGGCTTGTGCAAGCGTGTCAGCACGTTCTTGCCGTCGCCGATGCCGTTATAGACGAAGGCAGCATGCGCGATCTCATCGAAGGGCGAGCGATAGGCATAGCCCTGCAGCGGACCGATCGGGCTGTCGGTGGTAAACGTTGCGACCCGCTCGATCAACTTTTCGCGCGCCTGACGGTAGGCGATCATGTCAGCGATTGTGACGTGCTTGAGCTTGTGAGCGGCGGCGAATTTCGTCACCTGCTCGCCCTTCATCACGGTGCCGTCGTCGTTCATCAATTCAGAGATGACGCCGACCGGCGGCAGGCCCGAAAGCTTGCAGAGATCGACCGCCGCTTCGGTATGGCCGGAGCGCAGCAGCACGCCACCGTCGCGGGCGATCAGCGGAAAGATGTGACCGGGCCGGGCAAAATCATTGGCGCCGGCGTTGGGATTGGCGAGCGCGCGGCAGCAGGAGGCGCGCTCCTCCGCCGAAATGCCGGTGCCGCCATCGGGCTTGTAGTCGATCGAGACGGTAAAAGCGGTGGTGTGATTGGACTCGTTATGCGCCACCATCGGATCGAGCCGCAGCCGCCTGGCGTCGTCGGTGGTGATCGGCGCGCAGACGATGCCGGAGGTGTGGCGGATAATGAATGCCATCTTCTCCGCGGTGCAGAGCGAAGCCGCAACGATCAGATCGCCCTCGCCCTCGCGATCATCATCGTCGGTGACGACGACGAGTTCGCCTTTGGCAAAGGCTTGCAGAACTTCCTGGATGCTATCGGCCATTTCTCAAAATCTCGCCAAATCTAGCTAGCTTCAGCCAGTGCATTAGCCGGACTCCATTGCCGGCGCCAGCGTCAATACGCAGGGCAGAACCTCGCCGGCGGGCGCGAGGCGGCCATGCTGCGGCGGTGCTGAAGCGGGATAAATTGTCGACGATTTCCGCCCGGTGGCATCGGCCGGTTTCGTCCCGATCAGGCGTAGATATGCCGCCTTGCCGGAGAAGTCAGCCCGCGGCGCCCGTCTTTTGCCGCTAGCATGCTGATTTTTGTTTAGATCGATTTGGCCGCAGACGCGCTTCAACTCTCCCGCTTGCGGGGTCGAGACGAGCGAAGCTCGCTCTTAGGTCGGCGCGAAGCGCCGGGTGGGGGCTCTTTCCACTCAGGCAGTGTCGCCCGCGGAGACACCCCCGCCCCAAACCCTCCCCCGCAAGCGGGAGAGGGAGCGCACCTTATTCGTGGTCGCAGTCAAACCTAATGTTGTCAGGCTCTACGGCAGCACCTCGCGGCGCTCGCTGAGCAGCGCATCGGTCTCGGCGCGCTTGTCCTCCAGGAGCCCGGCCTGGGCGGCTTCGATCACCTTGTAGAGTTCGTGGGCGTCGCTGAGCCGCGTCACCGTCACGTAGTCGGCGCCGGCCTCGTAGAGGTCGTTGACGTTGGCCAGGATCTCCGCGGTGGCGACGATTTTGGCGGTCGGGTTGAGCGAGCGGACGTGCCGGACCAGCTTTTCGTTGTCGGCGCCCTTCAACAACGAATCCGGGATGCTGAGGATGATCAGCTCGGCCTTGCCGACGCCGGCATGCACCAGCGTATCGACGTTGCTGATGTCGCCATACACCACGTGCATGCCGCGGTCCGTCAAGGTCCTAAACACCAGCGGATTGAAGTCGATCACCGTGATCTGCTCCAGCGCCGCCGGATTGAGGCGCTCGATCTCGGCAACCAGGGCGCTGGCGGCGCGGAAGAACCCGAGAATGACAATCCGGCGCGCCTCCCCGTGCCCGCCCTCGTGCCCTCCGTCGGCCTCATGCTTGTGATCGAGATCGCGCAAGCCGATCCGCTTCAGCGGACCGATCAGGCCGCGCGTGACCTGGTCGCTGCGGCCCATGACGAAGGTGCTCAGGACCGCCAGCACCACGAAGGCGAACGACGCCGCGCTCGACGTTTCCGGGCTGATATGGTGTGCCAGCACGCCGGTCTGGATCACGACCAGCGAGAATTCCGAAATCTGCGCCAGGTTGATCGCCGGCAACAGGCTCGCGCGCAGTCCCTGCTTCATCAGATAAAGCGGCGTGAACGTCGTCACCATGCGGCTGACGACGGTGAACGCCGCGATCGCGAGCGCCAGCCCGATCACCGACGCACCGGGGATCGGGATGGTCATGCCGAGCGAGACGAAGAACAGCGTGATGAAGAAGTCGCGCAGCGTCGTCACCTTGGCGGTGACGTCGAGCGCATAGGGGAATGTCGACAGCGATACGCCAGCGACGAGCGAGCCCATCTCGCGTGACAGGTGCAGCCGCTCCGCGATCTCGCCGATCAGGAAACACCAGGCCAATGCGCCGAGCAGGATCAGCTCGGGCCGGCGCGCGATCTGGTGGAACAGCCACGGCAGCACATAGCGGCTGAGCACCAGCGCGGTCGCTACCAGCACGCCGACCCGGGCGATCGACAAGAGGATCACGCTCACTTGCAGATTGTCGAGGCTCGGCTGCACCGCCAGGAACAGGATCGCGAAGACGTCCTGCAGCACCAGCACACCGAGCGTAATCCGCCCGGGCAGCGTGTCGAGCTCGCGCTTCTCGTACAGCACCTTGACGATGATGACCGTGCTCGACAGCGCGCAGGCGATGCAGAGATAGAGCGCGTCGAAATGCCCGCTCCCCATCGACAGGCCGATCCCGATAAAGAACAATATTCCGAGCAGGACGCCGCCGACCAATTGCCCGCCCGCGGCAAACAGAATCACCTTGCCGGCGCGCACGATCTTCTTCAGGTCGATTTCCAGCCCGATCATGAATAACATGAAGATCAGGCCGAGCTCGGAGATGACGGTGATCGAATCCTGCGACTCGATCCACTTCATGCCGAATGGACCAATGACGAACCCGGCGATAAGGTAGGCCAAAATCAATGGCTGCCGAGAAAAATGTGCCAGCAGGCCGAGCCCCCAGGCGAACAGGATGCATAAGGTGATGTCGCGAATAAGCTCGTGCATGGTTCCGGATTTCCCCCTTTTGCAACCTAGAGGTCTCGGCGCAAGGGTCAAACAAGCAATGTGTCACAGCCATAGAATGGGGGCTTTTCTCGCGATTCTGGCCGTGTTGTCGATCCCTTACGCCCTCACCGCCAGCGCCCGGACCGCAGGCGGAATCGAACAGAATTTCGCAACCTCCCGCCCCCTGATCCCCGAGCGGATCGCCTATTTCGACACATCAGGCAAGATGGCGGGGAGCTACCTCAAGTCCCCGATTGCGTTAAAACCCCTCGCGACCGTAGAGGTCTTCATCGCCGCAAACGACGTGAGCGGCGAAACGAGAGCCAATTCCGTGGTCGACTGGGCGGCCACGGGCGAGATCGCCGAGCCCACGGTCGAGGCGCTGATGGTCGGCGGCCTCGGCGCCGTTCATCATGCGTTCATCAGACAGGCCGATCAGGATCGTCGGCAAGAAGGCTGAACGACGACGAGATAGAGAGCCGACCTATTGGCCCTCTCAACAAGAAACAAGATGGAGTGAACATTCATGTCTACCGCTTCCTTTGATTTTGCGTCCTTGCTGCCCGCCGGATTGCCGGCGCCGGCAGCGCGGTGGACCGGCCTTGCCAGATACAGCTTTGTCGGTGGCAACAATGATCCCGAGCAGGTTCCGGTCGATGGCCTGATCGACGCCGTCAATACCGTACTCCGGCGCGAAGGCAAGACGCTCGCGACCTACGGCCTCGCCAGCGGCCCGCAGGGCTATCGCCCCTTGCGCGAATTCCTCAGCGCGAAACTCAAGCGCGACGCCGGCATTGCCTGCATTGCCGACGATATCATGATCGTCTCCGGTTCGCTGCAGGCGCTCGATCTCGTCAATCAAACCTTGCTGGCGCGCGGAGACACCGTACTGGTCGAGCAGGAGACCTATCAGGGCGCGCTGACCCGGCTGACGCGGCTCGGTGTCAAGGCGATCGGCATCCCTCTCGATGAGCAGGGCATGCGGATGGATGCGCTGGCGGCAGCCCTTGCCGACCACAAAAGCCGCGGCATCACGCCGAAATATATCTATACCATCCCGACCGTGCAGAATCCGACCGGCAGCATCCTGCCGGAGACGCGGCGCGCCGAGATGCTGAAGCTGTCGCAGCAATATGGCGTCCCGATTTTCGAGGACGATTGCTACGCCGATCTGATATGGAGCGGCGAGCGGCCGCCCGCGATCTACGCCATGAGCAAGCATGGCGGCGTCATCCACATCGGCTCGTTCTCGAAGTCGATCGCGCCGGCGCTGCGGGTCGGCTTCATCGTGGCACCCTGGGAGATGATGTCGCGGATGCTGGCGCTGAAGACCGACGCCGGAAGCGGCGCGCTGGAGCAGATGGTGCTGGCCGAGTATTGCGCGCCGCATTTTTCGACCCATGTGCCGAAGCTGACGCGCGGCCTGCGCGCCAAGCTCGACACGCTGATGGAAGCGCTCAGCGAGCAGTTCGGCACCTCGGCCGAATTCGAGGAGCCCGAGGGCGGCATCTTCCTGTGGGTGAAGCTGCCCGACAATGTCGACACGCTAAAACTCTATCAGGCCGCGCTTGTCGCCGGCGTCGCCATCAACCCGGGGCCTGAATGGTCGACCGACAAGGCCTATGCCGGCAGCCGGCTGCGGCTGTGCTTCGCCAGTCCCTCGCATGAACAGATCCGCGAAGGCGTCGCCGTGCTCGCCGAAGTCTGCCGCAAGGAGTTCGGCGTGCCGGCACGGATCGCGAATGTGGAGAAGCGGGCGCGGAGTTGAGCCGGGTCCGCTGTCCTATTCAGCCTTGATCCCGGCCTCGGTGATCAGCTTGCCCCGTTTCACGCTTTCGCTCTGGATGAATTTTGCAAAAGCCTCGGGCGAGGTGGGCGCGGGTTCGGCGCCGAGAGCGCGGATTTTCTCGATCGCCGCGGGGTCGCTCAACGCCTTCACGAAGGCGGCATTCAGCGTTTTGATTACGTCGGGCGGCGTGCCGGCGGGCGCGACGATGCCGAACCAGCCGACGGATTCGAATCCGGAGAGGCCCTGCTCCGCCAGCGTCGGAACATCGGGCAGGAAGGCCACGCGTTTCGCGGCAGAGACTCCGAGCGCCTTCAACTTGCCGTCGCCGATCAACTGCTTGGATGCAGGGATATCCAGCACGGCCAGCGGGACGTGGCCGGCAAGAACATCCGTCGTCGCCGGCGCGGTGCCGCGATAGGCGATCAACTGAATTCCGACACCGGCCTTCTGGTTGAACAAGGCCGAGGTCAGGTGCATCGCCGTGCCGTTGCCGCCATGGCCGATCGACAGACCCGCCGCTTGAGCCTTGGTCTTGTCCTTGGCCTTGGCAATGACATCGGCGACAGAGGCAATGGCCGATTGTTGCGAAGACACCAGCACGAACGGGATTTCCGCCAGCAAGGTGACCGGCGCCAGATCCTTGATCGGATCGAACGCCATCGCCGCGCGGTTGAGATGGGGGTTGACGGTCAGCACGCCGGCTGCGGCCACGCCGAGCGTGTAGCCATCAGGCGCTGCCTGCGCCACCGCGCCGATCCCGATATTGCCGCCCGCGCCCGCCCTGTTCTCGATGACGATGGGCTGACGCAGCGTTTCCGATAATAACGGCTGCAGGGCGCGGATGACGATATCGGCGCTGCCGCCAGGCGGAAACGTCACGATGATCTTGATGGGTTGATCGGGATATGCGTTTGCTGCTTCAATCGCCGACAGCGACAGCGACAAAGCAACAACAAGGGCGCGGATCATGCCTTGCCGGATCGACGGAAACATTGAGGGTCCCCCGATGATCTCTGTGGCGCTCAGTAATGCATGATCGTCCCAACGCAGCAAGCGACAAGGCGGCAAGTGACATGGTGAAGACCAGCGTTCTCGTGGTCGGCGGCGGTCCGGTTGGTCTCACCTTGGCAATGGACCTCGCATCGCGGGGAATATCCGTCACTGTCGTGGAAACACGCGCCGCCGGCGAGCCGCCGAGCGTGAAATGCAACCACGTCTCGTCGCGCTCGATGGAGATTTTTCGCAGGCTCGGCCTAGCGCAGAAGCTCCGCGACGCCGGATTGCCGGCCGACTATCCGAACGATTGCTCTTACCGCACCGCGGCAACCGGCATCGAGCTCTCGCGTATCCTCATTCCCTGCCGGCGCGATCGCTATACCGCCACCGGCGGGCCAGACACCGGTTGGCCGACGGCCGAGCCGCCGCACCGCATCAATCAGATCTATATGGAACCCGTGCTGTTCGCCCACGCCGCCGCCATCGACGGGCTGCAGATTCTGAACCGCACCGCATTCGAGGATTTCAGCGAAGTCGATGAGGGCATCGTTGCAACCGTCCGCAACCTCGATACCGGAGCCGCCCTTCAGATTCACGCCGATTTCATCGTTGGCTGCGACGGGGCGCGGTCGCTGGTTCGCAAGGCGATCGACGTCAACCTGCAGGGAACGCCGATCATCCAGCGCGTGCAGTCGACCTACATCCGCGCGCCCGCCCTGCTCGGCCTGATGGATCGGCCCGCCTGGATGACGCTGTCGCTCAATCCGCGGCGCTGTGGCACGGTTGTCACGATCGACGGCCGCGAGAAGTGGCTGATCCACAATCACCTCAATCGCGAGGATGAGACTTTCGAATCCGTCGATCGCGATGCTTCGATCCGCGCCATCCTCGGCGTCGGCGCCGATTTCGAATACGAGATTCTGAGCAAGGAGGACTGGGTCGGCCGCCGCCTCGTCGCCGACCGGTTTCGCAAGGGCCGCGCGTTCATCTGTGGCGATGCCGCCCATCTGTGGATGCCCTACGCCGGGTACGGCATGAATGCCGGGATCGCGGACGCGACCAACCTCGCCTGGCTGCTCGCCGCCTATCTGCAGGGATGGGCCGACGTCGCCATCCTCGATGCCTATGAGGCCGAGCGCCTGCCCATCACCGAACAAGTGTCGCGCTTTGCGATGGAGATGGCAGGCAAGGTCTTGAGCCAGCGCCGCACTGTCCCTGATGAAATCGAGCAGCCGGGGCCGGAGGGCGATGCTGTCCGCAAGCAGGTCGGGCAAGCGGCTTATGACCTGAACGTGCAGCAATATTGCTGTGCCGGCCTCAACTTCGGGTATTTCTACGATCGCTCGCCGATCATCGCCTATGACGGCGCCGAGCATCCGGGCTTTACGATGGCGGACTTCACGCCGTCCTCGATACCGGGCTGCCGGCTTCCGTTTACGAAATTGCCGGACGGGCGGGTGGTCTATGATGCGCTGGGGCCGGGCTACACGCTTTTGCGCTACGATCCGGGTGTTGTGGTTGCGCCCTTGGCCGATGCTATGCGCGCCAATGGCGTCCCGTTTGAAATCGTCGATGTACCCGGCGACCAAGCGCCGCCGCCCGGCGGCCACAAACTCATCCTTGCGCGCACCGACCAGCACGTCGCCTGGCGGGGCGATGCTATCCCCGATGATCCCGCGCCACTCGTCAACAAGTTGATCGGCCGAAGCCTCACCCCCAGCCCGGATTGATTCCCTGATGACGGAGGCGCGCTCCCAGCATCGCCTAGGCATTGCCCTGGTCGTCGCCGCCGCCATCGCCTGGAGCACGGCGCCGCTCTTTACAAGGCTGCTTCCCTACGACTCCTGGACCATCCTGTTCTGGCGCGGATTGTTCGGCGGCGGCCTGATCATGTTGTTGATGGTGCTGTTGCAAGGGCGTGCCGGCCTGCGAGATTTGGCCAGGATGGACAAGAACGGCTGGCTTGTCGCATCGTTTTCGACATTGGCGATGATCGCCTTCATCCCTTCGCTGCAGCTCACGAACGTATCCAATGTAGCCATCATCATCGCGACCGGTCCCTTCCTCGCGGCGGGGCTGGCCTGGATATGGCTGCGGGAAATCCCGCAACTGCGAACCATGCTCGCAAGTATCGTGGCACTCTGCGGCGTCATGATCATCGTCGGTAACGCACGCGCCGGTTCCGACATTCTCGGGATCGCCCTCGCCTGCTTCATGGCGCTGGCGATCGCTGCGATGACAGTCATGGTACGGCGGCACAGGAATACATCGATGGTCGCCGCGGCGGCGATGTCGAACATGCTGGGCAGCGTTATCAGCATTCCCTTCGCCCACGGAATAGCTGCAATAACGTGGTTCGACCTGTTTATTCTCGCAATGTTCGGATGCTTTCAGGTCGCCCTCGGCCTCACGCTGTTTTTCCTGGGTTCGCGGCTGCTGCCTTCCGGGCAAGCCGCCCTGATCTCCACGCTAGAGACGCCGCTGATGCCGTTCTGGATATGGGTGGGATTCGGCGAGGTGCCCACACTGCGGGTCCTCGCTGGCGGCGCTCTGGTGATGGGCGCCGTCATTGCCGACATCGTCGGCGATATCCGCGCGCAGCGGCCCTCAAAATGAATGGGCGGCGGCTCACCGCACGGCGAACGGCGCCTGATAGGGGCGGCCGAACGGCACGCCGTTGATCACGGTCTGCACGGGCTTGAGCAACAGCTTGCCCTCGCGCTTGTTATTGCGGGTGTCGACGAACGAGGTCTGCGCCTCCACCAGATCCAGGATGGCGACGTCGCCGGGTGCGCCGATCTGCAGCGTGCCGATCTTGGGCGCGCGGTTGATGATTTTCGCCGGCGTCGAAGTCGCTGCCGCCACCACCTGCTCTAATGTGAGGCCGAGCGCGATGAACTTGCTCATTACATTCGGCAAATACGGCATGCCCGGCGAGTTGCCGGAGTAGACGTGGATATCGGAGGAAATCGTATCCGGCATGCAGCCGCCGGGAAGCGCGACCTCCGCCACCGTGAAATCGAAGCTGCCGCCACCATGACCGACATCGAACATCACGCCGCGCTGCTTGGCTGAGAGCGCTGCCGGCAGCAGCTTGCCGTCCTGCACGATGTTGGTGAAGACGCCGCCGATGTTCGGCGCGCCGGAATAGGCGTGCGTCAGCACATCGCCCGGCCGCATCAGGTCGAGAGTCTCCGACATCAGCTCCTTGGTCTCGACGCCGCCGATATGCACCATCATCTTGGCCGGCCAGCCGCACATCTCGCAGGCCTTGATGCCGCGCTTCAGCGGCTCCAACCCGTGCCTGGCGATCACGTTCTCCGACATCCTGACCTTCACGCCGAGCAGGAAGTCTGGATTTTCCGCCAGCGCCATCGCGCAGGCATCGACTTGCGCGTAATCGATGTTGTAGAGCTCGGCGACCGGGAAACCGGACAATCCGTTGTTGGCGATGTGCACGAAGGCATAAATTCGCGCCCGCGATTGCGCCACGATGTAACGCCGCAGCGCCGCGAGATTGTTGACGCCGGCATCGCCTGCCGACACCACCGTGGTGGTGGCCTGCGCCTGCACCAGCTCGTCGGCGGGAATGCCGATCGCCGAACCGTAGGGGTAGACGTGCGAATGCAGATCGATCAGGCCGGGTGTCACCAGCTTGCCTGAGGCATCGATGGTCTTGGCGGCGCGCGCGCCCGGAATCTCGTTCTCGACGGCCTCGATCGTGCCCCAGCGGATACCGATATCGCGCTTGCCCTTGAGCGACTGGCTCGGATCGAGCACATCGCCGCCCTTGATCACGAGGTCGAACTTGTCATTCGGCCCCATCGCGCCATAGGCGCTTCCGGACATCGCGGCGACCGCGGCCGATCCGGTCAGGCTCAGGAAATGACGGCGTGAAAGCCCGCTCATGGCAGCCTCCCCAATTTGATTGCTATGGCGCGATGATGCGCCCGCTCCCAGCCTTCCGCAAGCAAGAGTAAAGCCTGCCCATTCTCGTCCCACGCTGGATTGAAGCGCGGCGCTGCCGGTTTCCGGTGGGCGCTTGCTGTATCGACGTTCGCAGCTTTGCCTCTCGCGGCGCACGCATGCGCGACGGCCACAACAAGAGAAGCGATCGGACGATGATCGATTCGGGCTGCATCACACACGCGTCTGAACACGCGTTCAGAATTCTCTTCAATTTCCGCGGGAACGTTCTGCAAAATTTGATGTTCTATCCTCGCTCAATTGAGGAGGATCGGATGAAGAAGCTTGGATACGTCATCGCCGCACTCGGCGCGCTCGTCATTGCGGCGCCGTCGATTGCGGGCGCCGAGACCGTCGTGATCAAGAAGCGCGGCTACCACGTAGGACACCATCACCACCATCACGGCGCGCGTGCCGAATTCAGGCGACATCGCGGCTGGCATCGCGGACACCATCATGGCCACAGGACCGTGGTCATCAAGAAGAAGTATCGTTACTGACGCCTCGGATCGCATCGCGCGTTCGGTCCGGATGCCCCAAACGAAAAATGGCCCCTCGCGGGGCCATTCTCTTTGTTTTGCGTGTCGCTGCGTTCGAAAAATCTCAGCTATAGATCTCGAACAGGCCGGCGCCGCCCTGGCCGCCGCCGATGCACATCGTGACGACGCCCCACTTGGCCTTGCGCCGGCGGCCTTCCTGCAGGATGTGGCCGGTGAGACGCGCACCGGTCATGCCGAAGGGGTGGCCGATCGCGATCGAGCCACCGTTGACGTTGTACTTCTCCGGATCGATGCCGAGCTTGTCGCGGGAATAGAGACACTGGCTGGCGAAGGCTTCGTTGAGCTCCCAGAGATCGATGTCGTCGATCTTCAGGCCATGGCGCTTCAGAAGTTTTGGCACGGCGTAGATCGGGCCGATGCCCATCTCGTCCGGCTCGCAGCCCGCCGCCGCCCAGGCGACGAAGCGGCCCATCGGGTTGAGACCGCGCTTCTCGGCATCCTTGGCTTCCATCAGAACGACCGCCGCCGCGCCATCCGAAAGCTGGCTGGCGTTGCCGGCGGTGACGTACTTGCCCGGGCCCTTGACCGGCTCGAGCTTGCCAAGGCCTTCCATCGTCGTGTCGGGACGATTGCACTCGTCGCGGTCGACGGTGTAGTCGACGATGCTCTCCGCCTTGGTCTGCTTGTCGACCACCTTCATCTTGGTCTTCATCGGGACGATTTCGTCCTTGAACTTGTTGGCCTGCTGGGCGGCGGCCATGCGGCGCTGCGATTCCAGCGAGTACTCGTCCTGATATTCACGGCTGAGCTTGTAGCGCTCGGCAACGATATCGGCGGTATCGATCATCGCCATGAAGATATCGGGCGCGACCTTGAGCAGGTCCGGATCGATCGATTCCTTGGGCGAGCCGCCGCCGGGGATCGAGATGCTCTCGACGCCGCCGGCCACGATGCAGTCGGCACCGTCAGAGCGGATCGAGTTGGCGGCCATCGCGATGGTCTGCAGGCCGGAGGAGCAGAAGCGGTTCACCGAGACGCCGGCGGTCGACTTCGGCAATCCCGCGAGCAGCGCGGCCTGGCGGCCGATATTCGGCGCGCCATGCGCGCAATTGCCCAGATAGCAGTCCTCGACATATTCCTTGTCGACGCCGGCGCGCTCGACGGCGTGCTTGATGGCGTGAGCCGCCATCGACATCGGCGGGGTGATGTTGAACCCGCCGCGGCCGGACTTCGCCAGCCCCGTACGTGCATAGGAAACGATGACAGCTTCACGCATTTGAAAGACCTCCCTTTGATTGCGATCCAGTATGGACTGGAGCCGCGGCAGTGTGTAGCGAAAACCCGAATTCCGGCGGGCGGAACAGAATGAACCGCAGGCCGTCTCAAGGCCGGGATTTGCACACTGCCTGTCCGTCGGCAAGGGCGCGTTTGGCTTCCCGCCGCGTTAAGCCGACGCGCGACGCTCCAGCTATTTCACTAAGCGAAATTGACCTCTGGAGATCGCCGCGCGAAAGGCAATCAGGACCCAGTCAGGGGTGCGATGGTAAGGGCGTTCGCCGCCGCGCTCGAGGGGTGATCATCGCCCTCTCCGTGCAAATCGTGGTCGGCTTCTATCTGCCGGTGCGCCCCTAACAACGCCGCCTCAGATATGCTGCGCCATGATCCGGCCGGGCCGCGCATCCGGGCGGGGCTCGATATCGACCGACCACAGGTCGCGGTCGTCGACGTCCTTCAATGTCACGGTCATGACTCCGGTCTTGCCGTCGATATCGACGCGGCCGAAAAACTGTAGGCCGAAACAGGGAGCGAGATTCTCGCCGTCGCACCCCTTCTCGAACATCGCTTTCGGGCCGAACGTATTGTCGAGCGGGGCCGGCGCCCAGGTGCCCGCATGCAGCGGGCCGGAGACGAACTCCCAGAACGGCTCGAAATCCTGATAGATCGCGCGGCTCGGATCGTAGTAGTGCGCGGCCGTGTAATGCATATCGGCGGTCAGCCACACAATGTTGCGGATGCCGGCGCGCTTCATGAACGACAGCAAATCGGCGATCTCATGCTCGCGCCGCTCCGGCGGGCCGTCGCCGAGCGCAATCGCGTCCTCGCTGACTAGGCCGATCGGCATGTCGGCCGCGATCACCTTCCAGGTGGCGTCTGAAGCCACCAGTTCGCGCTTCAGCCAGGCCAGTTGCGCCGCGCCGAGGATGCAGGTGTCGCTGTGGTCGTCGCGCCGGTTCAAAGTGGAATCGCGGTAACTGCGCATGTCGATCATGAAGACATCGAGCAGCGGGCCGTAGGCGATCTTGCGATAGATGCGGCCGTCTTCCTGTGCGGGTGCCGCCCGCATCGGCATGAATTCATGGAACGCGCGGCGCCCCCGGGTCACCAGATGCGAGCTGCCGTCCTCGGCATGGCCGCTCGCGTCGGCGGTGCCGATCGGCGCCCAGTCGTTGGTGACCTCGTGATCGTCCCATTGCGCGAACAAGGGCACGGCAGCATGGAAGGCGCGAAAATTTTGATCGAGCCAGTTGTATTTGTAGTTGCCGCGGAACTGCGCGAGGGTTTGGGCGACGACAGACTTTTCCTCGGTAACGAGGTTTCGCCAGACCCCGCCGTCGGGCAGCTTCAGTTCCCGCTCCACCGGGCAGTCCGCATAGATGTGGTCGCCGCAATGGATGAAGAAGTCCGGGCGGTTGTCGAGCATGGTGCGGTAAGTCCGCATGCCGCCGCGGCTTTCGTCGATGCCCCAGCCCTGCCCCGTCGTATCGCCCGACCAGGCGAACGACACCGAGCTGCGCGCCGTGGGCGCGGTGCGGAAGTGCCCGAGCTGCGTCTCGCCGGCGATCCCCGGCTCGCTTTCAAACCGCACGCGATAGAAAATATCCTGCCCCGGCGGCAATCCATCGAGCAGAACCTTCGAAGTGAAATCGGCATCCGGCAACGCATTGGCAGAAGCCGTGCCAATGATGGTCTTGAAATCTTCGCTGGCCGAACATTCGACCTGCATCCGCGCCGCCCGGTCGGCGCGCGCCCAGACCACGGCGGAATTGGCCGAGACATCGCCCGATTGAATGCCGCTGGTAATGAGCGGCCGATCCGCGACGCGGCTGAGGGAGGGTCTGGCGAGGCCACCGAAACCAGCGACGGCGAATGTTGCGGCGGAGCGTACCAGCCATTGACGTCGCGTCAGAGCGGGCTTGGCGCGAATCGCAATCGGCATCGAACACCCCTCGTCGAATCACGACGAAGGTGTGCCTGTTGAGTTTGACTCGCGGCTGAAGCTTTTACGACAGGTCGATGACGCGGCAGAATCGTAGGATGGGTAGAGCGACTTGTCCGCCGTAGCTCAACGAGCGAAGGCGGAAGCAAAACCCATCAATCCCAACGCGGAGGCATGATGGGTATCGCTTCGCTCCACCCATCCTACAAATGAATTACCGCTGCCAGTCGCAGATGCCGCCGGACTTGCACGGCCAGGTCTGGATCCGCGTGTCGCGGGCCTGGGCGTCGAGCGGATTGGTATGGCGGCGCGCCTGCTTGGTGCTGACAGCAGCGCGCGGCTTCTGCACGCGCTCCTGCACGACACGAGTCCTGGGTGCAGCGGCCTTGGGTGCAGCAGTTTTGGGCACAGCAGTCTTGGGTGCAGCAGCAACCTTTGGCGCAGCCCCCTTGGGCACGACCACGCGCTCCGTCTTCACCGGCTTGCGATCGGTTCTGGCCTCGATCCGGACCGGGGCGAATCGCGTCTCCGGGCCGAGTCGCTTCGGTGAGAGCAGGGCTTGGGAAGGATCGAGGCTGAAGAGTTCGCCCGCGCGATACTCGTCTGCCAGCGCGGCGCTGCCTGACATCAGGAGCCCCGTGTAAAGTGCTGCGGCAATAGCGCTTTTCAGGACCATTGCAGCCTCGTGAAATCAACCCAAAGAATCAAGAACGGCCGACATGTAGGGAGCCGGCCGGACAATTCCAGCCGGGTTACCGGTGACTGAGCCGGGCTGTGAAAGACTTCACGTGCCGGATGAACAGCCCCTATTCGGCCGCCTGCGCCACCGGCAGGCCGATCGCCGCTTCCAGCCGCGTGCACTCCGCACGGTATTTCGCGACATTGGCTTCCTTGACATGGCCATAGCCGCGAACGAGTTCCGCTGATTTCGCCAGCGCCACCAGACGCGGCCAGTCATGCAACTTGGCCCTATCGAGATGGCGGAAGATCATCGCGGAATATTCGCCCGGTAAGGCCCGCTCTATCCGCCGCTCGGCCGTATAGCCGAACGGATCGAATGCAGTGCCGCGCAGGAACTTGAAGCGGGTCAGGATGTCGAAGGCGCGGAATATCCAGGAGCCGAATTCGCGCTTGCGCAAATGCCCGGTCAGTCCATCGCGGGATACCAGCAGCGGCGGCGCAAGGCTCACCTTGACGCCCGGGGCATCGTCGAACTGCTCTTTCAGCGCCTTTGCAAACTCGCCATCGGAATAAAGCCGAGCGACCTCGTATTCGTCCTTGTAGGCCATCAGCTTGAACAAGCCCTTGGCGAAAGCCTCGGTCAGTTCATGCGAGCCCGGCGCGGCCTTGGCTTCCGCGGCGCGGACGCGCTCGACGTCGGCGAGGTATCGCTTCGAGTAGGCCTCATTCTGATAGTCCGTCAGGAACTTGGCACGGAACGCGATGCTTTCGTCGAGCGTGCGGCGGACCGGCGCCGCGCCCGAACTCTTGAAGCGGGCGGCGCTGACGACGCGCGGCAGATCGTGCGCCGCCAGCCGGCCCCAGGAGAACGCGAGCTTGTTCATCTCGATCGCCGCGCCATTGAGGTCGATTGCCTTCATGATCGCTTCCAGCGACAGCGGGATTGCGCCGCGCTGGAATGCAAAGCCGAGCATGAAGGCGTTGGTGGCGATGCTGTCGCCCATCAGCGCGGTGGCAAGCCCGGTGGCATCGAGAATGTCGAGGTCGGAGGCGCTGACCGCCTCATTCAGCGCCTCCCGCATCGTTCCCGCTTCGAAATCGATGTCGGGATTGATGACGAAGCTCGCGGTCGGCAGCAGGTCGGCATTGACGATCGCCCGCGTCACGCCGCGCTCGGCCCGGCTCAGCGCGGGAATGCTGGTGGCGACCACGATGTCGCAGCCGAGGATGAGATTGGCGCCGCCGGGGGCGATGCGGACGGTCGAGAGATCGTCGGCCTGCGGCGCGATCCGGACATGGCTCATCACGGCGCCGTTCTTCTGCGATAGCCCTGTGAAGTCGAGCGTCGAGCACGCCCTGCCCTCGACATGGGCTGCCATGCCGAGCAGCGCACCGATGGTGATGACGCCGGTGCCGCCGATGCCGGTGACGAGAATGTTGTAGGCGCCATCGAGCGCGGGTGTGGCGGGCGTCGGCAGATCGGCAAACAGCGCCGAGGGATCAGCCGCCGCGCGGTCGGCTTTCCGCAAGCGTCCGCCATGCACCGTGACAAAGCTCGGGCAAAAGCCCTCGATGCAGGAAAAGTCCTTGTTGCAGTTCGACTGGTCGATCCGTCGCTTGCGGCCGAACTCGGTTTCCAGCGGCTGCACCGAGACGCAGTTCGAAACGGAAGAGCAGTCGCCGCAGCCTTCGCAGACGCGCTCGTTGATGAAGACGCGCTTCGGCGGATCCGGATAGAGCCCGCGCTTGCGGCGGCGGCGCTTTTCCGCCGCGCAGGTCTGGTCATAGATCAGGACCGTGAGGCCTTTGACCTCGCGCAGTTCCTTCTGCACGGCGTCGAGTTCGCGGCGGTGGTGAACAGTCGCGCCTGCAGGAAAATAGTTGCTGGGATATTTCTCGGGATCGTCGGAGACGATGGCAAGCCGCTTGGCGCCCTCCGCCGAAACCTGGTGCGCGATCTGCGATACCGAGAGCCCGCCTTCGGCCGGCTGGCCGCCGGTCATCGCGACCGCATCATTATAGAGAACCTTGTAGGTGATATTGACGCCGGCGGCGGCCGCCGCGCGGATCGCGAGCAGGCCGGAATGGGTGTAGGTGCCATCGCCCAAATTCTGAAACACATGTGGTTCGCTGGTGAACGGCGCCTGCCCGATCCAGGTGACACCCTCCGCGCCCATATGCGAGATCGTTTGCGTCCGGCGGTTCGGCACCGACAGCGCCATGCCGTGACAGCCAATGCCGGCCATCGCGCGGCTGCCCTCGGGGATCTTGGTCGAGGTGTTGTGTGGACAGCCCGAGCAAAAATACGGTGTCCGCTGCAGCTTTGCGGCGCCGACGCCGTCCGCGGGACGGTCGAACGACTCGAGTTTTGCCAGACGCTGCTCAAGCGCCGGGCTGCGATGACCGAGTTTTCGCAACCGCGCCACGATGGCCGCCGCCACCATGGTCGGCGTTATCTCGCCTTCGCTCGGCAACAGCATGGCGCCGCTCTCGTCGCGCTTGCCAACCACCGAAGGGCGCTTCGCGGCGTCCATGTTGTAGAGAATGCGGACAAGCTGGTCCTCGATAAAGCCGCGCTTCTCTTCGACCACGAGCACGTCCTGCAGGCCTTCCGCAAAGGCCCGCGCGCCGGATTCCTCCAGCGGCCAGGTCAGCGCGACCTTGTAGATGCGCAAGCCCAGCGCCTGCGCTTCCACATCGGTAATGCCGAGATCGGCCAGCGCCTGGCGGAGATCGAGGTAGGCTTTGCCGGTCGCCATGATGCCGAGCCGTGCCGGCTTTGAATCCAGCACGATGCGGTCGAAGCGATTGACGCGCGCGAACGCGGCGACCGCCTGCATCTTCGGGCCGTGCAAGCGCCGCTCCTGCTCCATCGGCGCATCGGGCCAGCGGATCGAAAGCCCGCCCGGTGGCATCTCAAAATCGTCGGGCGTGATGATCTTGATGCGGTCGGGATCGCTGACGATCGAGGCCGAGCTTTCGACCGTCTCGGAAATCGCCTTGAACCCGACCCAGCAGCCGGAATAGCGCGACAGCGCAAAGCCCAAAATGCCGAGATCGAGATAATCCTGCAGCGTGGCCGGGTTGACCACCGGCATCAGCGCTGCCGCGAACACCTGCTCGCTCTGGTGGGCGAGCGTCGAGGACTGGCAGCCATGGTCGTCGCCGGCCAGCGCAATCACGCCGCCATTCGGCGAGGTGCCGGCGGAGTTGGCATGCTTCAGCGCATCGACGGAACGGTCGACGCCGGGGCCCTTGCCATACCAGATGCCGAATACGCCATCGACCTTGGCGCCCGGGAACATGCCGACCTGCTGGCTCCCCCATACAGCGGTAGCCGCCAGATCCTCGTTGAGACCCGGTGAGAACTCGATGTCATGCTGCTTGAGGAAAGTTTTGGCGCGCCACAGCGCGTGATCGTACATGCCGAGCGGCGAGCCGCGATAGCCGGAGATGAAGCCTGCGGTGTTGAGCCCCTGTGCGCGATCGCGTTCGCGCTGCAACATGGGAAGGCGGACCAGCGCCTGCGTACCGGACAGAAAGATCCGTTTCGCATCCAGACGGTACTTGTCGTTCAGTCCCACTTCCATCAACGCCATTCGTCCGCTCCCCGTCGCACGTTCCGCCGGCTATTTGAACCGGTCTAATTGCGAACAGCATGCACCGATTTTGCTATGCGTGCCCAGCGTGAATTCATGGCCGCAGGGCATATCTCGCCCGTGGTGTGGATCGGCGGGCCTCTTGCGGGAGCCCGCCTTCTTTGAAACGCTCGGGAATTAAAGGGAGACGCCACGGATGACAGAACCGGCCTTCAGGACCGAGATATTGGAGAGCGACAATCTGCTGGTCGGGCCGTGGCGGAGCCCGAGGCAGATGCTCCACGCGCAGGTCTATGATTCGCACGCCTCGATTCACGACGACGCGACCGCGCAGAAGCTCGGCTTTCAGGGCGGCACCATCGAGGGCCCGACCCATTTCAGCCAGTTCGCGCCGCTGTGTGAACGCATCTGGGGCCAGGCCTGGTTCGAAACCGGCTGCCTGTCCGCGCACTACCGCAATCCCGCCTTCGAAGGCGAAGAAGTGCAGGCCAACATCGAGAAACCGAAGCCGGGACAAACGCCCTGTGCGATCGGCATGACCAAGCACGACGGCACCGAGATTTTGCGCGGCACCGCTTCCGTCGGCGACGTAATGGAAACGGCGCTTTCCCGGCGGCTCGGCGAATTGAAGCCGCTCGTCGATCCGGTCATCCTCGCCGACGTCAAGGTCGGCATGAAGACGCCGCGTCAGACCGTGAAAATGGATTTCGATCAGCACATGGGCGATCTCCATCCGTTTTCGCTTGCCGAGAAGCTGAAGGTGATCACCGAGCCTTCAGCGTATTATTCGCAGGAGCTCAATCCCTGGGGCCGCGCGATCATCCCATTCGAAATGCTGAGCGTGTTGTTTCAGCACCGCGCCCGCGAGGACCGGCTGCCGGTCCGCGGGCCCGCGGTCGGGCTGTTCGCGGACCAGGAGATCCGGCTGCTGCGCGGCCCGCTATTCGTCGGCGAGAACTATGCAACCGAACGCGAGATCGTCGCCCTCAGCGGCAGCCGCCGCACCGAAAGCGTCTGGGTCCGCACGACCGTGTTCGCAGCCGACGACACACTGGTCGCCACCATGCTGTTGAACATGGCGAGCATCAAGGATTCCTACGCCAACTACGAGCGGGAGCACCAAGCGCTCTACGGCTAGAGCATGATCCGGAAACAGTACCCAATCCCGGGAGTGGAATGAGATGCGCCTGAAAGATCGTGTCGCCATCGTCGTCGGCGCCGGCCAGAGCCCCGGCGAAGGCATCGGCAACGGCCGCGCCACCGCGCTGACCTTTGCACGCGAAGGCGCCAAAGTGCTGTGTGTCGATCATAATCTAGCCTCGGCGCAGGAGACCGTCGATATGATCGCCGAGAGCGGCGGCACCGCGGCGGCCTTCAAAGCCGACGTTACCAAAAATGCCGAGCTCAAGGCGATGGTGGCAGACGGGCAGGCACGCTGGGGCCGCGTAGACGTGCTGCACAACAATGTCGGCGTCAGCCTGGCCGGCGGTGACGCCGAACTGCTCGAGATCAGCGAGGAAGCGTTCGACCGCTGCGTCGCGATCAATCTTAAGAGCTGCGTGTGGGCGGCCAAGCACGTCATCCCGATCATGCGGGCGCAACGAAGCGGCGCCATCATCAACATCTCCTCGATGGCCGCGATCACGACTTATCCTTACGTCGCCTACAAGGCGACCAAGTCGGCGATGATCGCCTTCACCGAACAGCTCGCCTACCAGAACGCGCAATACGGCATCCGCGCCAACGTCATCCTGCCCGGACTGATTAACACGCCGATGGCGGTCGACACCCGCGCCCGCGAGTTCAAGAAGAGCCGCGCCGAAGTCGAGGCCGAACGCGACAGCAAGGTGCCGCTGCGCCAGAAGATGGGCACCGGCTGGGACGTCGCCAACGCCGCGCTGTTCCTCGCCTCGGACGAAGCGAGTTTTATCACTGGCGTGACACTGCCGGTCGATGGCGGCGCGAGCGTGCGGCGGGGATAAAATTGTAGGGTGGGCAAAGGCGCCCTTGCGCCGTGCCCACCATCCAACACTCCGCTCGCTATGGTGGGCACGCTTGCGCTTTGCCCACCCTACAGCCGACGAAACAACCGCGCCATTTACCTATCGTTAGTAACTTTCTCTTAAGCCTTGCGGCGATTGGGCGGTCTTTTTGGCGCCCGTGCTCACGCGACCTGCGCCGGCGTCATTTGTTTTTGGCCCACGCGCGTGATTCGAAAAAATCGATCGATTCCAATGACACGATGATGTGACAGCAACGCCGTCGCTTGTCGAAATCCCGTCTCGTTGCGGTCGCACGAATTTCATGTGCGCTCGCTATGAGGCGCCACAAGAATTGTGGGAAGCCGAGGCACTATGAACGAAGAATTCGACTACGAGCTCACACCGGCCCAGTGGGAAACGCTGAGGGCATTGCGGACGCCGGAGTCGCGGCTGCCGCGCATGAGCCGCACCACGATCGACGGCCTGATCGCGCTCGAACTCGCCGTGATGCATGGCGACGCACCCGCCATCACGGCAAAGGGACGCAAGGTGCTGATTCGCGGCTCGTCGCTGCTGCTTCAGGATCTCGCGGCGTGATTCGTGACGCAAGCGCGACTGCAGTCCTGGGAGAGCATGAAGCGACAGGTGTTGGGCTGCGTTCCCCGGATGCCGCGCAGCGCGCCGCTTGCGGCGTGGTGCGCTGCTGATCCGGGGTCCATACGCTGGCGGGAGTGGTCCCGGCTCTGCGGAGCAGCGTTACACGCTGCGCCGCGGCCGGGACACGGAATGCTCACACCGGCTTTTCGTCATCCGTCACCGGAGAGGTGATCACCAGAAACACCAGATCGGCCAGCCCCGAATTCGAAATGGCGTGTTCGACGCCGGGCGGCAGGAAGATGACGTCGTGCTTGCGCACCACGTGATTTTTTCCCGCGATCTCCATCAGCCCCTCGCCTTCGAGCACGTGATAGATCTGCTCCTGCACAAGGTGCTTGTGACGCGCGACATGGGCCATCGGCTGGTACATCGAGATGCGATAGTCGATGTGGCGGGAGCCCGCGGTCTCCGGCATCACCAGCGGCTTTGATAGGGCGCCGCCAAAGTGATTGGGGAATTCGCGCCAAGGTACCTCGGCGATATTGCGGATGAAGGCGCCGTTGTTTTCTGGAGCCATGCTTGCCTCCTTTGCCGGTCAGATCACTAGCGCCCCGCCATCGATATAGACAATCGATCCCGTCGCAAAACCGTTCGCCATGAAGCTCAGGATTTGCCGCGCGATGTCCTCAGCCGCGCCGACGCGCCCGACCGGCAGCGCCGCCGCCGTCTTCGCCAGCATGTCGCGCCGCGCCTCTTCCGGCATCGCAGCGCGGATCGGCGTGTCGATCACGCCCGGCGAGACCGCATTGACACGCACCGGCGCCAATTCCAGCGCGAGCGCTCTCGCTAGCGATTCCAGCGCGCCGTTGGCGGCGCTGACGATCGCCGAGTTCGGCCGCGGGCGAACGCTGAGAAAACCCGAGACCAGGGTCAGTGATCCGCCGGCGCGGATTTCGGCCTCGCGCGCGACCCGCCACGCGCCCCAGAACTTTCCTTCCATGGTGGTCCGCACATCCTCCATCGCCACGGTCTTGAACGGGCCGGTGCGAAGCTGCGCCGCCGTGACCACGACATGATCGACCGGACCGCAACGGCGGAACAGCTTTGCCACGCTGTCATCGCTGGTAACGTCGGCGGGGATCGCGATGGCATTCAGCTTCTCCGCCACCTGGTCGAGCTTTTCGACATTGCGGGATGCGACGATGACATCGGCACCCTCGCGCTTCGCCATCTCCGCCGTCGCCAGACCGATGCCGGAGGAACCACCGACGACGACGACCTTCTTGCCTGCTAGCAGCATGTGATTTCCTCGAAGTGAGATCAGGCGGGCTGGTAGCGCGTGCCGATGCCGGCCTTGCTCTGCCCGAGCCCGGGCAATTCCCAGACGCCGGCACCGACCGGATTGATGTCGGCGGCGATATCGACGTCGATCAGGTAGGGCTTGTTCGCCGCGATGCCTTTGCGGATGGCCTCGCCGAGATCGCCGGCGCGATCAACGCGCACGCCCTCGACGCCGCAGGAACGCGCCATCGCGGCGAAATCCGGATTGTAGCGCTCGCCGGTGTTGGGATCGTGGAAATCGGTCGCGAGCTCGCGGCCACCGAGATAGCCGCGCTGCAGCCCGCGGATCGAGGCGTAGGCGTAGTTGTTCCAGACCACCCAGACCACGGGCAGATTATATTCGACCGCCGTCCCCAGCACGTTGGCGTGCATGAAGAAGGCGCCGTCGCCGCACACCGACACGCAGGGACGGTCGGGTGCCGCGAACTTCGCGCCCATCACGCCCGCAACGCCAAAGCCCATCGGACCGAACCCCATCGAGCCGATCAGCGAATCCGGCCGCTTCGGTTTGCAGAAGCCGAGCAGCCAGTTGTGATGCACGCCAATGTCGCTGACGAGGATCGCATCCTCCGGCAGCGCCTTGTCGATTTCGAGCGCGGCCCGCTGCGGATTGATAGGCGTGGTGTCGTCGGAAAATCCGGGGGCGACGAACTTGTCCCACTCTTTCCGATAGCCATCGATCTGCGAGAGCCACTTCTTGCGCGCGTCCAGCTTCTTCGAGAGATCTCCGCGGCGATCGAGTTCGGCATGAACCTGCCGCAGGAAGGTGCGCACGTCGGCCATCAGGCCGAGCGCGACCGGATAGTTGCGGCCGATCTCCTCGGGATCGATGTCGACATGGATCAGCCGTGTCGGCGGAATGGTGAAGGAATAGCCCGGGATCCACGAACTCGACGTGCGGTCATCGAACCGCATTCCCATTGCCAGCAGCACGTCAGCCTGACGCGTTGCATGATTGGCTTGATAATGGCCGGCGCGCGCGACGAGGCCCAGCGCCAGCGGATGGTTGCAGTCGATCGCGCCGAGGCCGCTGGCGGAAGCTGCGACCGGTATCTGCAGCCGCTCGGCGAGCCGCAGCAGTTCCTCCGCTGCGCCGCCATAGCGCACGCCCTGCCCGACAATGATCGTCGGCCGCTCGGCACCGAGCAGCATGTCGACGGCTTTCACCACGCCCTCCGGATCGGCGCCGCAGCGGCTCGATATGTTGGCATTCCATTCGATCGCATTCGGCGCCTCCTCGGCCGCCGATTCCATGAACGCGTCGAACGGCACGTCGAGCACCACGGGACCGGGCCGGCCGGTCGTCATGGTCTTCCAGGCCTGCCGCACCGCCAGCGGCACCATCTCACCGCGCGTCGGCTGGAACACCTTCTTGCAGATCGTGCGCACGGTGGAAGGAAAATCGGCCTGATGATGCCGGTACATCTCCTGGAAGGCGCCGCGGTTGAACTGGCTGGTCGGCACGTTGCCGGTCACCGCCAGGAACGGCACGGAATCGAGAAAGGCATTCGCAAGCGAGATCGGCAGGTTCGCCGAGCCGGGCCCGCAGGAGGTAAACGTCGCCGTCGGCCGGCCCGAGACGCGGTAGTAAACGTCGGCCATGAAGCCGGCGACGCTCTCGTGATGAACCGAGATCGTCTTGATATCGTGGGAACGTTCGTACAGCGCGTCGATGAACTGGATGTTGCCGTGGCCACACAGACCGAACACCTGCGGTACCTTCTCCTGGATCAGATAGTCGACGATGACCTGGGCGCCGTTGAGCATGTTACGCGACATCGACCACTCTCTCCCTAAGCCCAACGAATTCGCCTCCGCATCTTTACCGCGCGCGGTCGGCTGCCTCGCGAACCTATTTCTCATAATACTGTACGTCAATTGCTATTGTGGTATGCTTCGGATCGCGCCTCCGACCGGGGGTGATGCCGTTGAAGGGCAAGGGCGGCCTGCTAGACTTCGCCTCGCCCATTTGGAGAACTGATTCTGTGAAGCCGCGCACCAAGCCGAAGACGAGCGACAAGCCTGCAGGCCCACGCAAGGTTTCGATCGCAAGGCTGATGCCATCGAGCGAGCCCAATATCGACGACGAAGCCGAGGAGCGCGCACGCGGCGGGGTGCAGTCGCTCGGGCGCGCGTTTTCGATCCTGGAAGAAGTCGCGCGCCACCGCGAAGGCATTGGATTGGCTGATCTCAGCAAGCTGGTCGGCCTGCACAATTCCACCACCTTTCACCTCGCCAAGACACTGGTGTCGCTCGGCTATCTCAGGCAGGAGCGCGATTCAAAACGTTACCGCGTCGGCCGGCCGCTGTTTGCGCTCGCGGCAAGCGCGCTCGACGAAATCGAGATGGTCAATCTGGCTACGCCGATCCTGGAAGAGCTGTCGCGGGAGACCGGCGAAAGCGGCCACTTTGCCGTGCGCATGGGCGATGCGGTTGTGGTGATCGCCCGCACCAGCGGGGCTGGCGCGTTCCAACTGACCGACCGCGTCGGCGTGGTGCGGCCTGCGCACTGCACCGCGCTCGGGAAGATCATGCTGGCCTCGCTGCGCCCCGATCAGTTGAAGCGCTTTCTCGAACGCGTCGAGCTGAAGCCCTCGACGAAAAAATCGATCACCGATCCCGCCGTGCTGATGCGCGAGATCGCCGAAATCCGCCGCAGCGCGATCGCCTTCGACGACGGCGAATACAACGCAGAAGTCCGCTGTGTTGCGGTGCCGGTGTATCATTTCACCGGCGAAGTGATCGGCGCACTCGGCATCTCCGGCCCGATCTGGCGCATGACCGACCAGGTGGTGCAGAGCCGCGCCAAGCTGGTGCAATCGGCCGCCAGCCGGCTGTCGATCGAATTCGGCGCGCGGGGTCTGGCGAAATCCTCCTGATTTCCTGAACTCACTCTTTCTGAATTGCCTCAATGCGCGGTGCTGCGCGGCCGCGACGCATTTGGCGTTGACAGCCGACGCCGCGTCCGGAAATATCCTACAATAATAAAAGAACGTCTCTCACATTGTCGCATAGCGGTAATCGGAGGGAGAACGTCAAGGCGAACTCTCGGGAGGAGATCAGTCATGACCCGCTTTAGCCGACGCACTCTGTTGAAGGCCGGCGCCGCTTTTGCCGGCGTATCCGCTATCGGATCTCCCGCCATCGTTCACGCACAGGCCGCGCGGATCAAAATCGGCCATCTGGTGCCGCTGACCGGTTCCTCGGCGCGATCGGCAGCTACGCCCAGCTAGGGGTGAAGATGGCGGCGGAAGAGATCAACGCGTCCGGCGGCATCATGGGCAAGCAGATCGATCTGATGTCGGAAGACTCGGTCAATCCCGCCACCGCTTCGACCAAGGCGCAACGCATGATCGAGCAGGACGGCGCCGTGCTCTTGTTCGGCGAAATCTCATCCGCCTCGTCGCTGACCATCATGCAGGTCGCCGAACGCAACAAGAAGGTGTTCTTCTCGACCGGCGCGCGCTCGGACGCGCTGCGCGGCAAGGATTGCAACCGCTACTCCTTCCATTGCGACATTCCCAACACGGTGATGGTCAATGCCGTCGGCACCGCGCTCAAGCAGAAGGGCATGGTGAAGGGCAAGAAGTTCGTCACGCTGACGGCCGACTACATTTTCGGCCACGACCTCTTGAAGGCGGCGAAGGCCTTCTTCAGCGCCAACGACGCTACTTTGATCGGCGACGAGCTGATCGCGACAGACGTTACCGACTTCAGCCCGTACCTCCTGAAGGTGCGGCAGGCCAAGCCCGATGTCGTCTGCTGCAACCTCGCCGGCAACCAGGTCACCAATCTCGTCAAGCAATATGCCGAGTTCGGCTTCCCCTACCCGCTCGTCGGCTTCAACCTCAACACCGGCGACGCCTGGGCGATGGGCGAAGGCAATCTTTCCGGCACCTGGCCGACGGTCTGGTACCACACGCTCGAGAATCCGGCGTCCAAGGCCTTCGTCGAGGCCTTCAGCAAGAAATACGGCAAGCCGCCGGAGAACCATGCCTGGATCGAATACATCACGCTGAAAATGATCGCGCAGGCGATCACCGAGACCAAGTCGACCGAAAGCGACGCGCTGATCGGTTATTTCGAGAAGCAGACGCAGTTCGACATCATGAAGTCGCGCAAGGCGTATTTCCGATCCTGGGACCATCAGCTCGTCCAGGAGGCCTATCCCTTCACGGTGAAGGCGAAGAACGAGATGAAGGACAAGTGGGACATGCTGGTGCTCGGCGAAGCCGTTCCGGCCGCGGGCGCCGAGCTTGAAACGATCTACCCGACGAAGACGCAAAATCCCTGCAACATGAAGGCTTAAAAGCTCGAATCCGGGCGTCGGGCACACTGGCGTTAACGGCGCCGGCACACAACCGCCGGCGCCGTCTCTTTTTAATCTTGCAGGTCGCACATGCAGTTCGGATTTCTGCTGGAGCAGGTGGTGAATGGCCTGGTGCTCGGAGGCTATTACCTCCTGATTGCGCTTGGGCTGTCGCTGATCTTCAGCGTCGGCGGCATCGTCAATCTCGCGCATGGCGCGTTCTATGCGCTCGGCGCCTACATCTCCGTCGAAATCACGAAGTATCTCGGCTTCGGCTCGGCCGTGGTGCTGTCGCCGATCGCCGTGGCGCTGCTCGGCATTCTCTTCGAGCGTTTCATCCTGCGAAGGTTTTACGATGCCGATCCGATCCTGAGCCTGTTGGTGACGTTCGCCCTTGCCATGGTGACCGAACAGGCGATCCGCATTGTCTGGGGCGCGCCGCCGATATCGGCCGCGATCCCGCAGGCGCTTCGCGGCTCGGTGTTCCTCGGCGATTTCCTGTTCTCGCGCTATCGCTTGCTCATCCTCGCCGTCGTCGCTGCAGTCCTGCTCGGTGTCTGGCTCTTGCTGCACAAGACGTCGTTCGGTCGCGTGGTGCGCGCCGGCATCCAGCGGCCGGACATGGTCGCCGCACTCGGCATTCGCCTGCAGCCCTACATGACCGCGATCGTCATGCTGGGCGTCGGCATGGCCGCGCTCGGCGGCGCGTTCTTTGCGCCGATCACGATCGTGCATCCGGCGATGGGCGCCGAGATCATCACCGTCGCCTTTGTCGTCGTCGTGATCGGCGGCCTCGGCAGCTTCTGGGGCGTCGTAATCGCGGCGCTGCTCGTCGGGGTCGTCAGGGGCATCACCATCCACTTCGCGCCGGCTGCCGGTGAAGCCTCGATCTATGTGCTGATGTTCCTGGTGCTCATGGTGCGGCCGCGCGGGCTGCTCGGCGAACGTATCGAGAAGTTCGAATGATGACGTCTGCCGCCAAATATCGTCCGCTGCTGCTGGCCGCGCTCGCCGTCATCGTGCTGCCGTTCGGCCTCTATCTGCTCGGCCTGTCACTCAACACCGGCACCATGGTGGTGGCGCTCGCCATTGCCGCGATGGGGCTCAACCTCTGCATCGGTTATACCGGGCTGGTCTCGTTCGGCCACGGCGCCTGGTTCGGCATCGGCGCCTATGCGGCGGGACTGATCCAGCGCAACTGGTTCAACAACGACATCTTCCTGCCGCTGCTGCTCGCGGCGATCGTCGTCGCCGTCATCTCAACCTTCGTCGGCTTCGTCATTTTGCGCCGGCGCGGCGTCTATTTCTCGCTGCTGACGCTGGCGCTGTCGGCGCTGACCTACACGATCGCTTTTCGCTGGACCGCGGTGACCGGCGGCGAAGACGGCCTCGGCGGCCTGAAGCGGGGTAGCCTCGGCCCGTTCAGCCTCGATAACGCGCTCAACTATTACATCGTCGTCGCCGCACTCTGCCTCGGCGTGCTTTATCTCCTGCTGCGCCTGGTCCGCTCGCCGTTCGGCCATGTGCTGATGGCGATCCGCGAGAACCAGTTGCGCGCCAATTTCCAGGGCTATCCGGTCGAGCGCTATAAGCTCGGCGTCTTCGTGATCTCGGCGGTCGTGACCGGCTTTGCCGGCGGGCTGATCGGATTCCAGAACTATCTGGTCTCCGCCGAAGCGGTCTCCGTCCCCTTCTCAGGCGAACTGCTCGCCATCGTCGTGATCGGCGGCATGCGCAGCATGCTCGGGCCGGCGATCGGCGCGCTGTTCTTCATCCTGTTCCGCGAGTTGTTTTCGATCTGGACGCCGAACTGGCTGCTCTGGTTCGGTCTCGTCTTCGTCGCCTTCGTGCTGTATTCGCCAGGCGGCCTCGTCGGCATCTGGGCGACGCTGGCAAAGCGCTGGTGGCCGCCGCCGGAAGAAGCCGCCGCGATGAGCAGGCGAAAAATCTACCAAGGCCTGCCTTTGCCGGCCTTCCTGCGGCCCAAAGCGCTCGAGGGTATTGTGCTCGACGTGCGCGGCGTCTCAAAGAGCTTTGGCGGCATCCGCGCGGTGACCGATGCGAGCCTCACGGTCGGCGCGGGCGAAATCCACGCCTTGATCGGGCCGAACGGCGCGGGAAAAACCACGCTATTCAATCTGGTCTCCGGCCTCTATCCGACCGACAGCGGCACCATCAGGCTGAACGGCCGCGAGATCCAGGGCGTGCCGTCGGAGGCCATCTGCCATCAGGGGCTGGCGCGCTCGTTCCAGATCACCAACCTGTTCAAGGGGCTGTCGATCTACGAAAACCTCCGCCTGTCGCTGCAGGCGCAGAGCCCCGGCCGTTTCGACCTGTGGCGCGACATCGACCACTACAGGGACATCCACGCCGAGACCGCGGAGCTGATCAAGTTCCTCGGCCTCGAAGGCATCGAGACAATCGAAGGCGGCGAACTGTCCTATGGCGGGCAGCGGCTGGTCGATCTCGGCATCGCACTCGGCTCCAAACCGCAGGTGCTGCTGCTGGATGAACCGCTCGCCGGGCTTGCCGCCGCCGAGCGCGAGCGCGTCTCGAACCTCGTGAAAAACATCGCCGCCAACATTCCGGTCCTGATCGTCGAGCACGACATCGATCGCGTGCTCGGCTTCTCCCGCACCGTCACCGTGATGAACCAGGGCGAGGTGCTGATGACCGGCACGCCCGAGGCCGCGCGCGCCGACCGCAAGGTGCAGCAAATCTACACCGGCACCGGCGTTCCCGAGGTCGAGCACATCGCGAGCGAGCAGGCCCGCGAGAGCGCAGCGCAGATCCTGCGCTTCGAGCGCGTCAACACGTTTTACGGCAAGAGCCATATCCTGCACGACGCCACCCTCGGCGTGCGCGAGGGTGAAATCGTTGCGCTCCTTGGCCGCAACGGCGCCGGCAAGTCGACGCTCCTAAAGACGCTCGCGGGCTTGGTGCCGCTGTCATCGGGCACGATTGAGTATGCCGGCATGGACATCTCCCGCCTGCCTGCGCCCGAGATCGCGCGCGCCGGCATCGGCTATGTGCCGCAGGGCCGCGGCCTGTTCGCCGGGATGACGGTGCGGGAAAATCTGTCGCTCGGGCGTCTCGCGCGCAAAACCGACGGCAGCAACGGCGCGGTGTGGGACGAAGCGCAGATCCTCAACTATTTCCCGCGCCTGCGCGAGCGCATGGACGTTGCGGCGGATTATCTTTCCGGCGGCGAGCAGCAGATGGTGGCGGTGGCGCGCGTGATGTCGGGCAATGTCAAACTCCTGCTGCTCGACGAGCCCTTCGAGGGTCTGGCACCGGCCGTGATCCTCGAACTGTTCAAGGTGTTCGACCGGCTGCGGCAACACATCTCTATCGTGATCGTCGAGCACAATCTCGACCTGGTACTGGCGCTCGCCGACCGCGTCTTCGCACTGGAACGCGGCGCGGTGTTCCATCAGGGACCGGCGCAACCGCTGCTGACGGATCTTGAATATCGCAAGAAGATTCTGTGGCTGTGAACTTGCCACAGTCATTGCGAGGAGCGTAGCGACGAAGCAATCCATGGTTAAGCAGGCGGAAGTATGGATTGCTTCGCTTCGCTGGCAATGACGGCTTCTAGCTGGGCGCGATATCGGTCCACTCACGAAAGTAGAGAATCTTCCTGCGGCCGCGTGCGCGCGATAATCTCTGCCGCGCCCTTGTCGAGCAGATCGAGGCCGACGGCGCGACCGAGTTCGCGGGGCCGATCCGCCGCGCCGGTCCGCGACACCTCGATAAAGCGGTCGCCGGCTTCATCCAGCACGGCGGCCGTCAGCGTCATCTCACGATCCGCCAACGTCGCATGGCCGGCGATCGGCGAGTTGCAGTGGCCATTCAAAACCCACAGCACTTCGCGCTCGGCCTCGGCGCAGATGCGCGACGAGGCGTCCTCGATCTTGGCGAGCCGGCCGCGCGTGACCCAGTCCTTCTCGACGCATTCCACCGCGACGATGCCCTGTCCTACCGCGGGCAGCATTTCCCGGGCCGAAAAGTCATGCACGATGCGCGACGCCATTCCGATGCGCTCGAGCCCTGACCTTGCCATCACCAGCGCATCCGCCGGTCCCACCTCGCCGCCATCGGGAAGCCGCTGCTTGTCGCCGTGGTCGAGTTTTGCGACGCGGGTGTCGGCCGCGCCGCGGAAGTGAATGACGGTGGCCTCGGGAAACAGGCGGCGCAGATAGGCGGCGCGGCGCACCGCATTGGTGCCGATCTTGAAGCCTTTACCTTGCGATGCGCGAAACGCATCCAGCGAAAGGCCCGGACGCAACACCAGCGCGTCGTTGGCCGGATCGCGCGGCAGGGTCGCCGCGATGATCAGGCTAGGAGTCTCCTCGTTGCCGGGAACGTCCTTGAGCGAATGCATCGCCGCCTGCAATTCTCCGTCGCGCATCGCCTCGCGAATTTCAGCGACGAACGCGCCGCCCTTGCCGCCATGGCGCAGCAGCTTGCTGGTCTGGTCCTGGTCGCCGCGGGTTTCGAACTTGACAATCTCGACATCGAGCGCCGGATCGGCCGCGCGCAGCAGCCGCGCAATTCCTTCCGTCTGCGCCAGCGCCATCGCGCTCTTGCGCGTGCCAATCTTCAAGGTTTGTCCTGACACAAGGTCTCCGTTCGAACGTAAGCCACGGCTGTCGTTTCCAGCCAGTACGGGATAGAACAAGCGGCCCATCAGAACAATGACCTTGGCCAGCAGCGGAACGCGTTGCCGCCTGTGTGGACAGGGCGTGCCTATCGGCTCCGATGCTGCCGGGCTGCTATACCAAAACGCAGATTGTGCGCCGCAACACCATGAATAGATTGCGCTCCGCAAGAGGGTTTTTCGTTGTCCGATACCAGTGCCGATGCCTTGGCCGCTTCAGGCCACCGCCCGATGGGCTTCCCCGAATTCGTGATCGTGATCGCGTCGATCATGGCGCTGAATCCGCTTGCGATGGACATGATGCTGCCGGCGCTGCCGGACATCGCGTCCGCCTTCCACATCACCTCGGCCAACCGGCCGCAGATGGTGCTGTCGATCTTCCTGGTCGGCTTCGGCGTCGGGCAGTTCGTAATGGGCCCCTTATCCGACCGGTTCGGCCGGCGGCCGGTCCTGCTCGGGGGCATGGCCGTCTATTGCATCGCCAGCCTGCTCGCGATTGCCGCCCCGTCTTTCGAAACGCTGCTGCTGGCTCGCGCACTGCAAGGCCTCTGCACCTCGGCAACCCGCGTGATTGCGACATCAATCGTGCGCGACTGCTATGCCGGCCGGCGCATGGCCAGCGTGATGTCGCTGGCGATGATGATGTTCATCGCGGTGCCCGTGGTCGCCCCGGCCTTCGGCCAGGCCGTGCTGCTGCTGACGCAATGGCGCGGCATCTTTATCGTACTGATGCTGTATGGCGTGGTAGCGCTGATCTGGAGCGCGCTGCGCATGCCGGAGACGCTGCCAGTCGAAAAGCGCAGATCGCTCGCCGTCGGCGAGGTGTTTGATGCGTTCCGCCAGACTCTGACCAATCGCCAGACGCTGGGTTATGCGCTGGTCGCCGGCGGTATATTGGGTTCGCTGTTCGCGTTCGTGTTCATTTCGCAGCAGGTGTTCACCGAGATTTACAAGCTCGGATATTATTTTCCGCTTGCGTTTGCCGGCGTCGCCGTCGGAACCGCCATCGCCGGCTTCGTCAATTCCCGCCTCGTCGGCCGCCTCGGCATGCGCGTGATCTCCCACGCTGCTCTGCTGGGCTTCGTGGTCATCGCCGCAACCATGCTGGTCGCGGCGAAAATACAGATGCTGCCGTTGCCGCTGTTCATGGTGCTCTCGATATCCATGATGTTTGCGTTCGGGTTGATGATCGCCAATTTCACCGCGCTCGCCATGGAGCCGCAGGGCCATATCGCCGGCACCGCTGCGTCGCTGTACGGCTCGATCACCACCCTGCTTGGCATCGGCATCGGCGCCACCATCGGCCAGGATTACGACGGCACGCTGGTGCCGTTCGCGACCGGTTTTCTGCTCTGCACGCTGGCGGCGCTCGCGGTGGTGCTGGTGGTTGAGAAAGGCCGGCTGTTCAGGCCGCACGTCTTGAAGCTGTGACGAGCATGGCAGATACCTGCCCTGCGCTGGGCGTTATCTCGCGAAGCTGATAACAATTGCTCACATCGCCTTTAAGTCAGGAATCGGAAGATGGATAACCGCAGTAGCATCTGGCGTGGCGTTGACACCATCAAGCCGCGCTTCATAGAGTTGAGCAACCGGGTCTGGGCGACGCCCGAGATCTGCTACACCGAGGCGCGTTCTTGCGCCGAACATCTCGCCGAGCTGCGTCATCAGGGTTTCCGCGTCACGGAGCAGGTCGCAGGCATTCCCACCGCCCTGACGGGCGAATGGGGCGAAGGCGGACCTGTGATCGCCTTCCTTGGCGAATATGATGCCCTGCCCGGTCTCAGCCAGGAGGCTGGCGTGGCCGAACCGCGGCCGCTGGAAACCGGCGGTCACGGCCATGGTTGCGGCCACAATCTGCTCGGCTCCGCCGCCCTGCTCGCGGCCACGGCCGTGAAGGATTGGCTAGCCGAGCACAAGGTGCCGGGGCGCGTGCGCTATTACGGCTGCCCCGCGGAGGAAGGCGGAGCGGCAAAGACCTTCATGGTGCGATCAGGCGCCTTTGACGACGCCGATATCGCGATCACCTGGCACCCCCACAGTTTCTGGGAAGTGGCGGTGACGCCCTCGCTCGCCAACACCCGCGCCGATTTCATTTTCACCGGCCGCACCTCGCATGCTGCGGCCTCGCCGCATCTCGGCCGCAGCGCGCTGGATGCAGTCGAATTGATGAATGTCGGCGTCAACTACATGCGCGAGCACATGCCGAGCGATGCGCGCGTACACTATGCCCTGCTCGACACCGGCGGCATCGCCCCCAACGTGGTGCAGGCCCATGCCCGCGTGCGCTATTCGATCCGCGCCCGCGATCTGCCCGGCATGAACGAACTGGTGGAGCGCGTCCACAAGATCGCCCAAGGCGCGGCGCTGATGACCGAAACGAGTGTGGAGATGCGGATCATTTCCGCCGTCTCCAATTTGCTGCCCAACACCCCGCTCGAACAGGCCCTTCACCGCATCATGGAGGAACTCGGCCCGCCGCATTTCGACGAGACCGACAAGGATTTCGCGCAGAAGATCCGCTCGACGCTGACCGAGAAGGATATCGCCACCGTCTATCATGCGATCGGCATGGAGCCGACCGAGCGACCGCTGGCCGATTTCATCGTGCCGCTGGACGCCAAGCGCAACCCGCTGATCGGCTCCACCGATGTTGGCGACGTGAGCTGGGTCGTACCGACCGTCCAGGTTCACGCCCCGACCATTGCCATCGGTACCCCCTTGCACACCTGGCAGGTGGTGGCGCAGGGCAAGAGCCCGCACGCCCACAAAGCCATGGTGCAGGCCGCCAAGGCCATGGCGGGGCTGGGCGTCAGCGCGCTAACGGAACCGGACTTGATCGCGGCCGCCAAGGCCGACCTGAACAAGCGCACCGCCCGCACCCCTTATGTCAGTCCGCTTCCGGACAGCGTGGTCCCGCCGCTGGACATGTCGCTGGTCTGATCCTGATCCGACCCTGTCCTGATTTGGCCTGGCCGATCCGGCGAACAAATTTTTTGCAGTGCAAAGCGCAGTTTTGCGCGCTTTGACGCGCCGAGACCGCCGGAATGCCAACGCGATGTGCGCCGCAACGGGGTTTCTGCACAAGCAGAAATCATTGGCCGCTTCCATGCTGCCATTTGTTGACAGGCAGACATTGACCTCCGGGGCATTTGATGTGCCATCTTGTCCTGGGACATCTGACGCTGCCGCCCGGCGGCGCGCGGCACAACGCCAAAACCAGACGGGGACAACGATGCTGGACACCGAACTGCGGACCATGATCGACGAGGTGAAGGACGGCCGCATGGATCGCCGCGCGTTCGTTCAGCGGATGCTTGCCTTCGGTCTCACCGCGCCGATGGCGACGCAGATCCTCGCGGTCGGCGGCGTGGCCATGGCGCAGAGCCCCGCGCCCTACAAGCCGACCAAGCGCGGCGGCGGTGGCCCGCTGAAGCTGCTGTGGTGGCAGGGAGCGACCTTGCTCAATCCGCATTTTGCCACCGGCACCAAGGACCAGGACGGTTCGCGCCTGTTCTACGAGCCGCTCGCGAGTTGGGACGCCAACGGCAACCTTTGTCCGATTCTCGCTGCGGAAATCCCGTCGACTCAAAACGGCGGTCTCGCTGCCGACGGCAAGTCGGTGACCTGGAAGCTCAAAGCCGGCGTCAAATGGCACGACGGCAAACCTTTCACCGCCGACGACGTCGTGTTCAACTGGGAATACGCCCGCGACCCCGCTACCGCGGCGCTGACGATCGGCGTCTATCAGGACATCACCGTCGAGAAAATCGATGACCTCACCGTCCGCATCCTGTTCAAGAATCCCACCCCGTTCTGGGCCGACGCCTTCGTCGCCGTGGTCGGATGCATCCTGCCCAAACATCTGTTCGCGGAATACAAGGGCGCCAAATCCCGCGAGGCTCCGAACAATCTGAAGCCGGTCGGCACCGGTCCCTACAAGTTCGTCGAGTTCAAGCCGGGCGATCTTGTGCGCGGGGAAATCAATCCCGACTACCACATGCCGAACCGCCCCTACTTCGATACGATCGAGATCAAGGGCGGCGGCGATGCCGTCTCGGCGGCTCGCGCAGTGATCCAGACCGGCGAATATGACTATGCCTGGAACATGCAGGTGGAAGACGAGGTCCTGCTGCGCCTGGAGAAGGGCGGCAAGGGCAAGACCGTCTACACGACCGGCGGCGATATCGAATTCATCGCACTGAACTTCACCGATCCCAACACCGAGATCGACGGCGAACGCTCGTCGATGAAAACCAAGCATCCGCTGTTTTCCGATCCAGCCGTACGCAAGGCGCTGGCGCTCCTGATCGACCGCGAAGCCGTTCAGAAGCACATCTACGGTCGCGCCGGCCGCACCACGGCCAGCTTCCTCAACGGTCCCGAACAATTCGTCTCCAAGAACACGAAATGGGAGTTCAGCGTCGAGAAAGCGATCCAGGTGTTGGAGGAGGCTGGATGGAAGGCCGGGGCCGACGGGATCCGTGAGAAGGACGGCAAGAAGCTGAAAATCCTGTACCAGACCTCGATCAACGGCCCGCGGCAGAAAACCCAGGCGATCGTCAAGCAGGCCTGCCGGAAGGCCGGCATCGACATCGAACTGAAATCGGTGGTGGCCTCGGTGTTCTTCTCCTCCGATGTCGCCAATCCCGACACTTATTCCAAGTTCTACGCTGACATCCAGATGTTCCAGATTCCGATGACCCAGCCCGACCCCGCTCAGCACATGCGGCGCTTTCACTCGCGCTTCGTGGCCACCAAGGAAAACAAGTGGCAGGGCCGAAATTTCCCGCGCTGGGTCAACAAGGAGTTCGACGCGGCGATCGATGCGGCCGAGGCTGAAACCGATCCGGTCAAGCGTGCGGCACTCTATATCAAGGCCAACGACATCATGTGGCAGGACACGGTGACCATCGCCGTGCAGCACCGCCTGAAGGTCGGCGCGGCAGTTAACTCGCTGCGGCCGGTGCTCAGCGGCTGGACCAACGACACCGACAATATCCAGGACTGGTATCGAGAGGCCTGAAAGCCGGCATAGGGGCATCATCCTCATGCGGCAGTATATCCTGCGTCGCCTGCTGATCGCAGTGCCGAGCCTGCTCGGCATTTCGCTCGTCCTGTTCACGGTGCTTGCGCTGGCGCCCGGCGATCCGTTCGCAGAGCTCGTGACCAATCCAAACGTGCCGCCCGAAGTGGCAGCGGCGCTTCGGGCCAAGTTCGGCCTCGACGATCCGGTCTCTGTCCGCTACCTGCGCTGGCTCGCGGCGATGGCGCAGGGCGACTGGGGCTTTTCCTTTGTCAGCCGGATGGACGTGGATACGCTGATCCTGCAGCGCCTGCCCACCACGCTCTACGTGATCGGCTCGGCGCAGGTGCTGGCGCTGCTGATCGCCATACCGGTCGGCGTCTTCGCCGCCACCCGGCCCTATTCGATCTTCGACCAGATCGCCAACACGCTCGCCTTTATCGGCTTTTCGCTGCCGACCTTCTTTACCGGGCTTTTGTTCATCCTGGTGTTTTCGATCACGCTGGACTGGCTGCCGTTTGTCTATACGACCGACATCAAGGCGACCGGTATCCGCTGGGTAATCGAACAAGTGCGGCAGGCCATCATGCCGGTGATGGTGCTCGGCCTGTTCCAGGCGGCCTCCATGACGCGCTTCGTGCGCTCGGCCATGCTCGATGTGATCCGCCTTGACTACGTCACAACTGCCCGCGCCAAGGGCCTCGGGCAACCGAGAGTGATCGTCAAGCACGCGATGCGCAACGCGATGATTCCGGTCGTCACCCTGGTCGCGTTGCAGATGCCCGCCGTGTTCGGCGGCGCCATTGTCACCGAGCAGATCTTCCGGATTCCGGGAATCGGTTCACTGCTGATTTCCTCCATCCTCTCCAACGACACGCCGGTTGTGATGGCCGTGACCTTCGTCTTCGCCTGTCTTGTGGTGCTCTTCAACCTGATCGCGGATATCCTCTATGGCTGGCTTGACCCTCGCATCTCCTTCCGCTGAGCGGCGGCCGGCCTGGTCGCCCTGGCGCGAGACTTGGCGGCGCTATCGCCGCCACAAGCTCGCCGTGGTCAGCGCGTTCCTGCTGCTTGTCCTGATCGCAGCGGTGGTATTCGGCCCATTCGTCTGGCGCGTCAGCATCAACGATATCGATTTCACTGCGCGCCTTGAGGGCCCCTCGCTCGCCCACCCCTTCGGCACCGATGATCTCGGGCAGGATATCCTCGCCCGCATGATCTATGGTGGACGTATCTCGCTCGCGGTTGGGCTTGCCGCCATGGCGGTCGCCGTCCTCGTCGGTACGCTGATCGGTGCGCTCGCCGGCATGTCGCGCGGGGCGCTCGGGCACGCGCTGATGTGGCTGACCGACCTGTTCCTCTCGCTACCGCAACTGCCGCTGCTGCTGCTTCTGATCTATCTGTTCCGCGACGGGCTCAAATCCGTGTTCGGGCCCGAGGGCGGCATCTTCATCCTGATCGTGCTCGTCATCGGCGGCCTGCGCTGGATGCCGGTCGCGCGGCTGGTGCGCGCTCAGTTCCTCTCCTTGCGCGAGAAGGAATTCGTCGAAGCCGCGCGCGCGCTCGGCGCCAGCCCGTTGCGGCAGGTGGTGCGGCACATCCTGCCTAACGCAGTCGGCCCCGTAATCATCGCCGGCACCATCGACGTCGCCGCCGCGATCATCGCCGAATCGACGCTGTCGTTTCTCGGCCTCGGCTTTCCGCCGGATACCCCGACCTGGGGACGGCTATTGTTCGACGCCAAGGACTATCTCGACATCGCTGCGCATTGGGCGATGTTTCCGGGCGGCGCCATCTTCATCGCGGTCGTCGCGATCAATTTCATCGGCGACGGCCTGCGCGATGCGCTCGACGCGCGGCGGGTGATCTGATGACCCCATTGCTCGAAATCAAGGGCCTGAAAACCCACTTCGCCACCGACGACGGCATGCTGAGGGCGGTCGACGGCGTCGACATCACGCTCAACAAGGGCGAGACGCTCTGCGTGGTCGGCGAGTCCGGCTGCGGCAAGACCGTCACCGCGATGTCGATCCTGAAACTGATCGCAATGCCGCCCGGCCGCATCGTCCAGGGCCAGATCCTGTTCGAGGGCCGCGACCTCGTGCCGCTCTCGAGCCACGAACTCGACGACATCCGCGCCAAGGATATCGGCTTCATCTTCCAGGAGCCGATGACCTCGCTAAACCCGGTGCTGTCAGTCGGCGAGCAGGTTGCCGAGAGCCTGCGCCGCCACGAGGGCCTCTCGAACAAGGACGCGCTCGCCCGCACGGTCGAGATGTTCAAGCTGGTGCAGATCCCCAACGCGGAAGCCCGCGTCCATGATTACCCGCATCAGTTCTCGGGCGGCATGCGCCAGCGCGTCATGATCGCGATGGCGCTGGCCTGCAAGCCCAAGCTCGTCATCGCCGACGAGCCGACCACAGCGCTCGACGTGACCATCCAGGCGCAAATCCTCGATCTTCTGCAGGACATGAAGGAACGCTTCGGCATGGCGGTGATGCTGATCACCCACGCCATGGGCGTGGTGGCCGAAACCGCGCAGCGGGTCGTCGTCATGTATGCCGGCAAGGTGGTCGAAGAGGCCGATGTCGACAGCCTGTTCGAAAGCCCGCGCCATCCCTACACGCAGGGCCTGATCCGCTCGATCCCGCGCATCGATCTTGCTGCCGCGCACAAGACCCGGCTGGAAGCGATCGGCGGCTCGGTGCCGATTTTGATCAATCCCGCGCCCGGCTGCCGCTTCGCGCCGCGCTGCCGCTACGCCTTTGGTCGTTGCGCCGAACAGGAACCGGTGCTGCGCGAGGTCGCACCGGGCCATCGCATGGCGTGTCACCTCGAAGACGTGCGCGGAGAGACGGCATGAGCGAACCCCTGCTGCGTGTCACCGGTCTGAAAAAGCATTTTCCCGTCAAGGGCGGACTCCTTTCGCGCGAGGTCGGGCGCGTGCATGCGGTGGACGGCGTGTCGTTTGCAGTCAATCGCGGCGAAACGCTCGGGCTGGTCGGCGAGTCCGGCTGCGGCAAGTCCACCACCGCGCGCTGCGTGCTGCGCCTGGTCGAACCCAGCGAAGGCGAGATCGTCTTCGATGGGCGCGACGTGCGAGGCCTTTCCGGGGGCGACCTGCGCGTCATGCGGCGCAACATGCAGATCGTCTTCCAGGACCCCTTTGCCTCGCTCAATCCGCGCATGACGGTCGGCGCGATTCTCGGCGAAGCCTTCACCATCCACGCGCTCGCTTCCTCGGCAAGCGAGCGGGATGAACGCGTGGCGAGCCTGCTCGTCAAGGTCGGGCTGAAGGCCGAGCACATGCGCCGCTACCCGCACGAATTTTCCGGCGGCCAGCGCCAGCGCATCGTGATTGCGCGAGCACTTGCGGTGGAGCCCAAGTTCATCGTCTGCGACGAACCGGTTTCCGCGCTCGACGTCTCCATTCAGGCGCAGGTGATCAATCTGTTGGAAGACCTGCAGGCCGAGCTCAAGCTCACCTATCTGTTCGTGGCCCACGATCTCTCAGTGGTCGAGCATATTTCCGACCGCGTCGCGGTGATGTATCTCGGCCGTATCGTCGAGCTGGCTGACGCGAGCGACCTCTACCGCAATCCCCGACATCCCTACACGCAGGCACTGCTTTCCGCCGTGCCGGTGCCGGACCCGAAGGTGAAGCGCAAGCGGATCCGGCTGCAGGGCGACGTACCTAGCCCGATGAACCCGCCGCGGGGTTGTCATTTCCACACCCGCTGCCCGATCGCCGAGGCGCGCTGCCGGGAAAGCGCGCCCGAACTGAAGCAAGGCAGCGACGGGCATTTCGTGGCGTGTCATCTGGCCTGACAGCGACGGCTTATTCCGCCTGGCTATCCGCCGCGTCTCATGCGGCGGCGGCAAAGAATTCAATCCCTGAAAACAATACGGCCCCGCCCCGGCAGCGGTCGAACCACTCGTGCCGGGGCGGGGCCGTAATCAGATCGTGGGCGCTAGTCTAGCGCGTTTGGATGCCGTTTTTGCGGATCAGGTCCGAAAGCTGGGACAAAAGCTCCCGAAGCCTGGCATTCTCCTCGATCAGCGCATGGGCTTCGTCGGCCTGTTCGTTTCGACGAAGAGCGGGCTCGTCCCCGCGCAGGGCATTCTCAAGCAGTGAAAGAGCGTCGTCGGTCGGTTCCTCAACCCAAAATGAAGGTTCAGCGCGGCGGTCTCGCTTATTAAGCTGCGGATGGTCTACTCGCATGATTGATACTCCAATTTTTAAAAAGCGGAACGTGCCCCCAGTCACCCTGTCTCGCGCGCGGAGAATGAGGTGAGTCGGCAGGCAAATTTGCGACTAAAATTGGAATCGTGCGGAGACGACCCCGGCGCTAAAGCGGCGTGATTGCGGCAAATCGTAAGGCCCGCGCGGGGCAAGCATGCAGCCTGCGCGTGCGATCTTAGAGAAACGTCGACAATTGATAGAGCGCGTAAAGGACTTCCAGCCCCATGAGAACGAGGGCTGCGATCATCAGATAATAACCAAAATGCATGCGGAATTTGAAACCAATGCCTCTCGCGGCCCGTGCGGAATCGCGCCAGGCCGTAAATCAAACTCGATACGCGTCGGAAGGGACAAGCCTCCGGCGAACGATGCGTCGGGCAACCAGGAACAAAAAGGCCTCCGCCGCCGCGGAAGTGACGCCTTTGCCTCTGCCTTGGTCGCGAGCCTCTTCTTGACCGGAGGTCTCTAGTTCGACGCCAGCTCGCCTGCTCACACGCCGTGGAAAATCTTGATTCCCCACAGCACGATGACGATGGCCAATACCAGCGTAGCCGCCGTCAGTACACTTTCTAAGGAAGCGACTCTCATACTAACTCTCCGCTTCCCAGCCCCGCTAACGGTCTAGGCGATTCGTTGATTCGACCGCAATCGCGCGATCACAATGGCTTGAACGTTGCTTGGCGGTTGTGTTTTAGAAGTCACACATATGGGTATGACGGCGCGTTTCGCCGCCGCGACGACGCAGCCACGCGCCTGCGAAAGCGGAAATGCCCCGCCTCTTACGACGCTTCTCGATTGCAGGGTTTATTCGGGCCGGCTTGCCGGAACGTAGCGACCGGGCGGAACCGGCGCACTTCGCCGCCCTTCGGCGAGCGCCGCCAGGCGATCGTATTCTTCCGCTACCTTGAGCAGGCGCCCCTGATCTTTGACGGCAACCGCAGCTAGCTCCCTCGTCCGTTCCGCGCGCTTGCGCCAGTGCTCCGCATTGGTCAGGAAATCCGTCATCGGTACGCCCCTAAGGTGGTTTGCTCCCCAGCCCACCCCGACACGCCAGAAAGTCCGGCGGTACGTCAAAAATTAGGCCTAATCCGATCTGCCGTGTGACTCGAACGACGCACGAACTATCTGGCGAGCCTTTTCGCCGTTGCCTTTCCGACGCAAATTTGCCCCGGACTCAATGGAAAGTTCGTCGCTGAAAAGGCGACTGTGCCACCTTGTGATCAGGAAATTGTCATGAGTACCGAACATTCACCGCGTGCCAGACAGGCCGGCGTCGATGCATTTCGGGACGCCGGACATCGCGACAACGTCGTGCCGCTGCGTCAGGGCAAGTACGAGCTTCAAGCGCGCGACGCGCCGCTTCGAGGCGACGCCCTCCTTGCTGCGCTATCGCCCCTGCTCGACGAAGCCGACGAACTTCGCAGAGATAGCGCGCGGCAGCAGGAAAGCGGCAATCTCGGGCTGCTGCTCGAGGAGAATGTCCGGCTGCGAAAGCTCGCGGTCAGGCTGTCGAATCTTCTTGGCGACCTTCCCGAACAAGGCAAGTGAGACCCGCCTTGCCGCGGCTCATCACGCATACGTCGCGGTAACGCTCCCGAACGGGCCGAAATCCGCGACATAGATCTCACCGGGCTTCGGCCGCAGCATGCCTGTCAGCGTTCCCGTGCTGACGGTCTGTCCCGCCTTCATGCCGATTCCGGTGCGCGAGAGCTCGTTGGCGAGCCAGGTGAGCGGCACCATGGGATGGTCGAGCGCCTCCCCCGCCGTGCCCTTTCGGCGCAGCGTGCCGTTGCAGGTCAACGACACTTCCTGCCCGGCGATGTCGCGCGTCTTCCAATCGGGGATCGCGGCGCCGCAGACGATGGTGCCGCTTCCCGCGCCGTCGGCGAGGATCGCGGGCAGCGGCGGAAACGCGGCGTCGTGGACGAAGCGGCATTCGGCGAGTTCGATTCCCGTATGCAGCGACACTACCCCCTCGGTGACCTCCGCCAACGTGTAGGGCTTTTCGCGCGGCGGCAGATCGACGCCCAGGCGCGCCTGATACTCGACTTCGGGAATCGGGCTGCAGAGTTTGGCATGCTCGACGCTGGCCGGCGACTCCATGATCGGTGCGAACACCCGGCCATAGATCGGCGAGTCCGTGCGAAGCTGACGCTGCAGCCCCTCCTTCATGCCGGCGATCTTCCAGCCGACGACCTCCCAGCCCAGTTCTTCCGCGACCATGCCGGCGACGCGATAGGCTGTCGCCTTGTCGGGCGGCACCAGCCGTCGATCGAGGCCGCTCTGCGGGCGCCCCTCACGGCGCAGCGTCGCGAGCAGGCGGGCGAGTTCACGTTGGTGCGCGATGTCCATGACCTACCCCTGCACCAGCGCGGCAGCCTCGCATCGAGACCGGCGCATCGCCGAGCAGCAAATCGATCGCTGCGTTTTCCCAATGCTGCGCCTGCAGATTGGTCGACGAAGGTTCGGCCAAGCGATGCTCGAGCACGAAACGCGAAAGCAGCAGGCGGCGTGCATCGCCGCCGGCATTGCCGAGGCGCGTGCCCTCGGACGCCAATAGCGCGGCCGTCGTGGCGTGGTAGAGCTTTCCGGCGGCGATCCTGCAAAAGCGCTCGTTCTCGGGATCCGCCGCAACCTGCTCTGCAAACCGCATCGCATCCGTCAGCGCGCCGGAAAGGCGCGTCCGAAACTGACCCGGCATCCCGCTTACGTCTTCCAACCGGCGGCCGAGATCGTCGCGCAACGCTTCATGGCCGCGCGCCTTTCCGACCGCGCGCTGGACCGCATCGAGCGCGTTGATGTTGCTGGTGCCTTCCCACAACAGGCCGAGATGGGCATCGCGAACCAGCCGCGCGTTCGGCCAGTCCTCGATGTAGCCATTGCCGCCGCGGGCCTCCATCGCCCCCGTGGCGACCGTGACGTTGTCCCGGCACGCCCGGTATTTTGCGATCGGCGTCAGCAGCCGCAGCACCTTGTCGGGCGCGGTTGCCGCGTACAGTAGCGCCGACAGCGCCTGCTCGGTCGGGACCATCAGCTTGAGCAACTGCCGGCGCATCAGTGGATGACCGATCACGGCGCGCCCGAACGCGCTGCGATGACGCGCGGCGATCATCGCCTCATTGAGACATCGCCGCATCATGCCGGCCGCGCGTGCAAGGTGCGACACCCGGCTCGAATTCACCATGACCAGCATGTGCTTGAGGCCCTGATCGAGCTCGCCGAGCTGGTAGGCTGTGGCGCCCTCGAACACGATCTCGCCGCTGGCCATGGTGCGGCTGCCGAGCTTGTCCTTCAACCGCAGGATTCGGTATGAATTCCGCCGTCCATCGGGTAGCACTTTTGGCATCAGGAACAGGCCGAGCCCGCGGCCGCCCGCCACCGCGCCCTCGGGCCGGGCTAGCAGCACCGCCAGTTCAGCGTCGGCGTTCGAGCAGAACCACTTTTCGCCCCACAGCTTCCAATCCTGGCCATCGCTGACAGCAACGAGTTCACCGGCGCCCACATCGGAGCCGCCGGCTTTCTCGGTCATGAACTGCGCACACTTGAGCAGCGTGGTGGGATCCTGGCTCCACATCCGTTCGAGAAATCGCTGGCGCAGCTCATCCGTGCCGAAACGGCGCACCAGCTCCGAGGAGCTGTCGGTGAGGTTGACGGGACAAAGCAGGCCGAACTCGGCTTGCGAAAACAAATAATGGAATACGTATTTTGCGATCGGCGGCATTGGCGACGGCCAACCCAAGACACCGGCGCGGTTGCACATCGCGTGCATGCCGAACCTTCCGAACGCGATGCTTTCCATCTCGCGGTACGCAGGGTGATACTCGACCCACTCCTCGTCGCGGCCGTAGCCGTCGCGCGGATGCAGCACCGGTTGATGGCGCTCGGCCTGATCAGACAAATCATGCAACCGGCCTCCGGCGAGTTCGCCGAGTTCCGAAAGGTGCGGCGCGAGATGCGCCAGCAATGAAGCCTCCATGTATTGGGGCAAGAGGCCGCGCAGGCTTTGATCGAGCGAATAATAGTTCAGCCCGCGGCAGGTCGGCGCCAGTGCTCTGGAGCGCCGGGCTGCCGCCTCGCGGCCGGTCAGATCGACATGAATGGTCATGGGCATCTCCCTCGGCTCCGCCCGCCCGGGCCGCACCGGCCTGGACGAAACTTGCGGAAAATATCGGCGTATGAGCCGGGGAGCGTCCGTGCAAACGACTTCTTGGGTCGGGGGCTTGAGCCAGACTCAACGCTGCGGTTCCCCCCGTTTGCCGGCCAGTCCTTTTGAACTAAGCTCCCGCGATGGCATCACGACGACTTCCTCCCTTGCATGCGGTGCGGGCGTTCGAGGCCGCTGCACGGCACTTGTCGATCACCCGGGCAGCCGACGAACTGAACGTGACCGTCGGCGCCGTGAGCCGGCACGTCCGCGCCCTGGAAGCGCGAATGGGGACCGCGCTCTTTCTGCGCGGCTCGCGCGGTCTGGTTCTCACCTCTGCAGGCAAGACCTTCGCCGATTCCGCCCGCGAGGCACTGGACCGGATCGCAGATGCCGCCGACGGGCTGCGGTTGCGGCGTTTCAGGCGGCTTTCGATCGGGGTCTATGGCTTCTTCGTCTCGCGTTTCCTGCTGCCGATCTGGCCCACGCTCAATGCGGCCTATCCCAATCTGGAAGTCGACCTGCACACGAGCTCCAATCCGCTCGACCTTCTCGCCAGCCGTTACGATGCGGTGATCGCCGTCTCGGACGGGCAGCCCCGCGCCGGGCTCGTCACCCATTCGCTGATGCCGATTACGACCGTGCCGGTCTGCGCGCCGCAATTCATGACGAACGGCGCGGTGGATTTCGCAACCGTTCCTCTCCTGCATGCGCGGCCGCGCCCGGACGATTGGCGGCGCTGGCTCGATCACGCCCAATTCGCCGACGTGCCCGTGCAGGGCGGCAGCAGCTTCGAAAGCCTCGGCCTGACCATTGAAGCCGCCGCCGCCGGCATGGGCGTCGCTATCGCCATCGACGGCCTTCTCGCGCCCGACCTCGCACGTGGCAATCTCGTCAAGGCCCACCCGTTCGCCCGACGCGCCGGCAGTTCGTGCTCGAATACGAGCAGCGCATGGCTGACGATCCGGCGCTGACCGCTTTCGTCGCCTGGCTAAATAATGCATCCGGCCAGCAAGCGCCGAAGAAGCCCGCCGCGAAGAAGACTGTGATGAAGGCAGGCGCAGAATACACGCGTTGAGTTTTGCCGTTGAGTTTCACTCAAGCTCGAATATTTCGGCTTCGGTGGATGAGACCTAGACGGTAGCGAACGCGCAGCATCCTCGCATCAAGTATCTTGGCTCACCGCGATCCGCCGCTCCGGCCGCCGGATATTTTCACGCTCGCCGTATGAGCCAAACTCGCGCAAGATCTTGTCTCTGTCTTCGGACGAGATGACCGATCTGGGCACCGACCACCGGCTGGCCTTTTTCTCGAGCAAAGCGTGCCGAAAGCCAAATCGGCAGATCACGCTATCCAGGCTCTCATCGTTGCGCCGAAGGCGGCGGCCATGAAAATCCATCCACTTCTCGATCCGCTGCAAACTCAGGCGTCCGAGGCCAGGCTGCCCAAGGAGTTCGCCCCTGGTATGGAGCGATGCAATCTCGAGGAGATAGTTGATGCGCGTGGATGGTTCCTTGCTGACGAGCCCCGCGTGGTGACTGCGAACCAATATGGTTGCAATTCGCTCCGGCAGATAGCTATCGATATGCTGCTCGAGAGGGACGGATTTTATCATGACCGGTTCCACGTTGAATATCTGCCGATGCGGTTGAGAATGAATCTATCAGCACCGCAAGCGTGTATGATCTGGGCTTGCGTCAGTTAGATGGATTCTAAGTCAGATCACCTCTACCACAGGGCCTACATCCGGGGGTTGCATACCGTTGTACATTGGTCAATAAGCCCGTGGACATGACCAACTCCCTGAAGGCTCGACAACGACCATTTGCCGCATCGCTTTCAATGGCGCGTGCAAGCGTCTCCCTCGCGTGGTCGATCGCCGTTAAATGCGCGACTCCGCGGGATCAATTGCGCGTGCGATGCTTGGGCGATGCGGATATCTCGAGGCCGGTCGGACAGTTGGAACCGGAAGAGATCGTTCTCTGGCTAGCGGCGATACCTCCATCGCGGGAGATCGCTACCGGAGAACCCGCCATGCTCAGCGTCGATCGAGCTGCGAAAGTACTCGATGCCGATGAGATCGATCGCATGGGGCGATTTCTGCACATCGAAGATCGAACGAGCTATCTGGCTGCGCATGCGGGCGTTCGCCTCATGCTTGGCGGGCTTGTCGGTCAACCGGCCGAAGCCCTGCGGTTTCAGCCATCGGAGCATGGCAAGCCCATGCTCATTGCTGGCCCAGTGGAGATCGACTTCAGCCTGAGCCACGCGAGGGGCAGTGTGGCCGTTGCAGCGGCCCGCATGCCGATTGGCGTCGATATCGAACCGCTGCGGGAAATCGTCGATATGGATTCGGTCGCCGAAATCGTTCTGGCGGCAGAAGAGCGGGAGGTTCTACAGAACGCTCCCGCGGCGCGTCGGTCCCAGCTCTTTCTTCGCTACTGGACCCTCAAGGAAGCCTTGCTGAAGGCGGCCGCCCTCGGATTCACGATAGCTCCGAACAGCGTGATCGTCGACGCGGGCCCGTCACCCGCCGTGCTGTCGGTGCCGGCCGCGCTTGGATCGGCCGCTCAGTGGCGATTCATCGCGCCCGCCATCCGACGCCCTACGCGATGAGCTCGCGGCGCGAAATCGTCGAAAGCAGCGATTCTGCGATTTCCTGCGAGCGCGTGGCAAGGACGGAGAGCAGCGTGTCGCTCAGGCCGTGAGAGGCCTCCGAATATCCCTGGAGATGGATTTGCGGCCGAAATGCCGGAGTGGTGACGAGCTTGTAGTTGCGGTCCAACACGGTGTCGCGAATGTAGCGCTGGATCGGCTCCAGAAACGCATGCGGCGTCTCCCTGTCATAGCCCGTCGCCAGAATGACGGCATCGTAGGTGGATCGGCGCTCTGCACCGCCGAACTTGTCAACTGTGCCGATCTCGATGCCTTCAGGTGCGGCATCTGTACTCGTTATTTCGCTACGCGGGTGCAACGCGATCCCTGTCGTGCCGCTGACGCGCTGCTGGTAGAGCAATCGATACAACTGGTCGAGGAGGTCGGAATCGACCACCGCATAGTTCGTGTTCCGGAAATTGCGAACGATCGCATCTCGCCGCTCGGCAGGCTGCGCGTAGATGAAATCGGTGTAATCAGGATTGAAAATCTCGTTGACGAACGGGCTGCTGTCGGACGGCTTCAAAGCATGGCCGCGAAAGATCAGATCAATGCTCGCGTCCGGAAATCGCCCGCGAAGGTCGACCGTCACCTCGGTCGCGCTCTGCCCTCCTCCGACCACGGCCACGCGCGCGGCCTTTCCGTCGAGGCCGATGTCATCGACCGTGTCGAGATAGCGGCTGGAATGCAACAATCTCGGATCATCGGCGATCTCTACAAATACTTGTGGGATATACGGTCGCCCTCCCACCGCGACCACCAGGTTCCTTGCAAGCCGCACCGTTTCCCCGTCGGCGAGCGTTCGTGAATGAACGCGCAAGGACGTCACCGACTGCCCGACGGTCACCGGCTCAATGGCGACGATGGTCTCGCCGTAGGCCGCCTGAGACTTGAACTGGGCTGCTACCCACCGCAGATAGTCGTTGAATTCAATCCGGCTCGGATAGAACGTTCGGCAGTTGATGAAATCCTGCAAACGGCCGCGCTTGTGCAGATAGTTCACGAAGGTGAACGGACTGGTCGGATCACGCAACGAAACGAGGTCCTTGAGAAACGAGATCTGCATGTCGCTGCCTGGAAGCAGCATGCCGCCGTGCCAGGTGAATTGCGGCTGCTTCTCCACGAACAGAGCGGCGCATTTCAGACGTGATCTTCTGGCGCATTCATCCAATGCGATCGCAAGCGCAAGATTGGACGGCCCGAATCCGACGCCGATAACGTCGTGCTCGATCGCAAACTGGTGAGACATAGCTGCGCTCCGTTCGGGCGTTAGGACGTGGTCGCCGGGCTGGTCGCTGCCGGCAGCCACAGCCGGTCACCAAAGAAGCGTTCGCGCAACAGCATCACGAGCGTGGCCCGCTTGTGCGGAAAATCGAAGTTCTTGATCTTTGCGAATCCCGAGACTTCCAGATTGCGGAGCTGCTGCGCATGCGCCGCCGCCGGCTCGCCGACGATCCGTTGCGTTCGACAATCGTCCAGGAACATGTAGTGCATCAGCGATGGCAGCCAGGCGCTGATATAGCGGCGCCCGCGATAGGCGTCCTCGCCGACGACGACATGCCAGCCGCGATCGTAATCGTCGGCATCGTAGAACGGCGCGATACGATTCTCCTTGGCCCAGTAGAGCTCGAAATAGCCAAACGGCTCGTCGTCGAAGCAGCCGATGAGCGGCAGCATGTGCGGGTCCGCCAGGATGCCGGAGAGATAACGCCGATGCTTCTCGAGATCGCCCGCTTCGTTCCAGAACGCGTCGACACGGGGATCGTTCATCCACCGGTGCAGCAGATGCAGGTCACCGTCCACGTTGGCGACGCGAAAGGAGATCACTTCGGCGAGCCAGGGTATGAAGCGGGCATAGACCTTCCCCACCGGCTTTGGCGAGCGTCGCGGATGGCGCTTGCCGTCCGTCATGACGTGGAGTTGCGGCAATGGCGGCCGTTTGGCATTGACCAGCCAATTGTCCCGCCGCTGCATGATCAGTTCGGGAAGCAGCACGAAGTCTGCCCCCGCCATGAGAGCGAGACCGTGGTTCATCAGCTCGCGCGCAAGCTCCACGCTGGCTGACTCCAGCACAAGCCGGTCAAGTGTCGGCCGCCATCCAAAAATGGCTTCGGCCGCCGCCGAAATCGCCGAGATCGCCAGTTGCGGATCGTCAGGAGTGGTCAATATTCTTAGATGACCGAGCTGTTCATCGAGACGCAGGCGCATCACCGTCGTGATGCCTACAGCGATGCGGAGATCTCCCCCACCGTCTTGAACGACGGTCAAGGAAAAATCCGGTCCGATCGGGAATGCGCGAGGCCCCGTCGCGGAGCTCGAAGCTTTGTTCATCCGGCCCTCGCATCGCAAGCGTGGTTGCTTGAAACAGCACGCGATCTTGACGCGCGCCTGCGATGTAAAGCACTCGCGTACAGGATGACAAGAAATGCAGGCACACGCAGTTTAGATTTCTTACAAATCTGACAAAACGGCGTCGCCAAAGACATCGCACGCGTTCCCCGGCGCGCATCTCGAAAGAGCCTGAACTTCGATGCAAATTTTCCGGAAGAATAAAATAGCTCTAAAGAGATGCGTCGGTTGGAACCGATGACGACTTGATGATGTCATGGGTTTTCGCATCGCCCGCGACAATTTTGCCGTGCCGCAGTCGCACCAGATGATCAGCCACACCGAAATAACGGTCATCATGTGAGATCACGATGATCGTCTTGCCCATGCGCTTCAGGTCCGGCAGCAGTTCCGTGTAAAAAATATGCCGGAAGGCAGGGTCCTGATCCGCGGCCCACTCGTCGAACACGAGTACCGGCCTCTCCTCGAGCCAGGCATTCATCAGGGCCAGCCGCTTGCGTTGACCGGTCGACAGGTCCGTCGTCGTAAACACGCCATTCTCGACCGAGACCTTATGCGCGACCTCCAACCGCTGCAGATAGCGCTCCGCGACGTCAGGCACCATTCGCGCTCCCTGCAGAAGATCTTCGAACAGGTAATAGTCGGAAAAGATTGTCGTGAAGAGCTGCCGGTAATCATCCCGCGTTTCCGTCACGACGGGCAGACCGTCGCGAAGCAACGTACCGCTCTGTGGCGCGTAGAGACCCAGCAGCAACTTGATCAGCGTGGTTTTTCCGCTTCCGTTTTCACCGACAATGAAAACGATGTCTCCCTGCCGGACGTGCAGGTCAATCGGTCCGAGAACGAAGGGGTTGCTGCCGGGCACCGCGCGGAAGCCGTACGATACGCCACGGAGCTCGATCGATTCGATCCTGCCTGATCCATCCGGCGCGACCGAGGGCGCGGCCAGCAAGCCCTGCTCTGGCGTCGCGAACTGCTCCGAAAGCTCGGCGATCCGCTTCATCGCCACTTGCGCGCGGCCCAATGCCGGCAGGATGCCGATCACCTGATCGATAGGCCCTCGCATATAGAGCAGCACCAGGACGAAGCCGCTGGAGACGGCGGCCGGGCTGTCAGGCCAGAGGAACGGACGCAACGTCAGCGCGACGCCGATCACGACGAAGAACAACATCGTACCCAACGCCCGCGCGGTCACAAAGAGGTTGATCGATTTGATCTGCACCGCGCTGATCCGGTCGACGGTGCGCTGAAGCTGGTCGACATAGACGCGCTGACGGCGGGCGCGGTTCAGGCGCAGCTCCTTCGCGCCCTCGGCGATCGCGCGGTAGTGCTTCTGCAACTGGTCTTCGGAATCGCGGGCGACGTTGAAGCCCTGAACGCCGCGCGTTCGCGCATATGCATGCGCGAGCGAGCCGAGAACGATGACCAGCCCCGTGATCAGGAAAAGCGGCCACGACAGCACCGCCAGGTAGACCATGCAGCCGAGCGTGATGACCACGGACACGAAGAAGGAGGAGAAGAAGAACGCGAAATCGCTGATGGTGTCGACGTCATGGGTGAGGACCGGAATCAATCGATGCGTCCGGTAGATTTCGAGCTGATCGATCGGGGCCGCCAGAATTTTCGCGGCGAGCGACTTGCGCAGCTCGGCGATGATCCGCTGTCCAACATAGTTGGCGCTGATATCGGCGCCGATCGAGCCGATCAGGATCAGGAGACACAGGCCCGCAAACGCGAACAGCAGCGTGGCGACGTCGTCTTGCGACGCGTAAAGTCCGCGATTGACGACTGCGAGCAGTCCCGCAACGCTGGCGCCACCGACAACGCCGAGAACGGTGCCGCCCAGCACGATCGGCCAGTAGGGCCGCAGGAGATGCAGAATCTGCGCCGTCAGGCCGCTTCGTGGATTCATCATGAGTGCCGCGCTGGAGTAGAGCTGAAGCGAACCTACACGGCCCGTCGTAATACGAATAGCCTTGCGGGAGTGATGCGAATACATGATGGCAGCATCGCTCTTCCGGAGCTTATTTTTCGGCCTCTTTCGATCGATTCTAATTTGTGATCGGCAACGCGTTTAATAAAATGCGAGTAGTAGAGCCTTTGCGTCGCAGCCGGCGAGCGAGTGGGACATGGATCCACTAGGGACTTGGATCCACTAGCGACATGGATCCGGTGTCGGGCTGCGATATCCGGAAATCGAAGCGTGCGCAGGCCAGCATCGGGCAGGCCCGACTGGAGAGATGACCTTGGATTCGCTTGTTTCCGAAACCCGCATCCCAATTGCTGATGCCGCCGGCCTTGCTGCCCGAATGATCGATCACCTTGCCGAGCATGATATCGCCTTCGAGAACCAAGGTGGCCTGATGGTGGCGAAGCTGCCGTTTGGAACCAGTTCGCTGGCCGTCGAGGCCGAGGCGCTCAGGATCCGCGTCGAGGCCAACGACAAGGGCAATCTGGAAATGCTGCGCTCGGTCGTCGCTTCCCACGTCATCGAGTTCGCCGGCGATGAGCCGCCGATCATCGTCTGGTCCGGCCATGAATCGAACGGCGGCATGCTGGCCAATTTCCGCGAGGTGCGGCTGAAGGCAGCGATCGACCTGACGCCCCGGATGCGCCGGCTGACCTTCACCGGCGACGACATCGTCCGCTTCGTGAACGACGATGACCTGCACGTCCGCCTGTATTTTCCGCCCGAAGGGCTCGCCAAGCCTGAATGGCCGTGGCCCGCGCCCGACGGGCGCATCCTGTGGCCGGAACCGGAGCGCAGACCCGTCACCCGCTACTACACGATCCGCCGCATCGATCTGCAGGCTTGCGAGATCGATATCGATTTCGTGGTCCACGATCACGCCGGACCGGGCTCGGCCTTTGCTCTCAATGCGCAAACCGGCGCCATTTGCGGCATGGCCGGTCCGCTCGGACGAGGCATTCGGCCGGCGCGCTGGTTGCTGCTGGCGGGCGACGAGACCGCCCTTCCCGCCATTGCGCGAATTCTTGAGATGCTGCCAGCGACGGCAACTGGTGAAGTCTTCATCGAAGTCGCCGACCGGCTTGAAGAGGTTCCGCTGATCGCACCAGCCGGCGTATCGATCCAATGGCTTCATCGCAGCGACCGTCCGGCCGGGACGACGCAGCTATTAGTCGATGCCGTCAAGGCTGTGCGATGGCCGGATCATCGCGAGGTCTTTGCATGGGTCGCGTGCGAAGCGCAGGCGTTGAAGGCGCTGCGAAGCCATCTGCGTGACGAGCGGAAGCTCGCCCGCGAGCAGCATCTTGCGGTCGCGTATTGGAGCCTGCGGCAGCCATGACGCATCCGCAGGCCGACGGGACAACATTCACCTCGCACCGCATTACCCCCGCAGGCACTTTCTCATGCATGTAGTTCGGCCAACCGAAATCGCGCAGGCCGCGCCCGATGCGGCCGCGCCCTTGTTCGAACTGGACCAGGTGGAGTTCGCTGTGGCGGGCCGCGCGCTGCTCGAACCGCTCACTCTCTCGCTTCCCGCGCGCAGCGTCGTCGGCCTGATCGGGCACAACGGCTCCGGCAAATCGACTTTGCTGAAGTTGCTGGCGCGGCAGCAGCCAAGCTCATCCGGCACGATCCGGTTCGAAGGCCGCGCTTTACGCGAATGGAGCGATCGGGAGTACGCCCGCAAGGTCGCCTATCTGCCGCAGCAGACGCCGCCAGCCGCCGGCATGCTGGTGAAGGAGTTGGTCGCGCTCGGGCGCTATCCCTGGCACGGCGCGCTGGGCCGGTTCGGCGACACCGACCGCGACAAGGTTGCGGAAGCCATGGCGCTGACCCACATCGAGCCGTTTGCGGACCGGCTGGTCGATACATTGTCAGGCGGCGAGCGCCAGCGGGTCTGGATCGCCATGCTGGTTGCGCAGGATGCCGAATGCCTGCTGCTCGACGAGCCGACTTCGGCGCTCGACATTGCCCATCAGATCGAAGTGCTGTCGCTGGTGAAGCGGCTCGCGCGGGAGCGCAATCTCGGCGTGGTCGTCGTGCTCCATGATGTCAACATGGCAGCACGCTTCTGCAACGAGATCATCGCCCTGCACTCGGGCAAGCTGATTTCGCGCGGCGCGCCGGATAAGATCATGACGCCTACCGAACTCGAAACCATCTACGGCATTCCGATGGCGGTGATGCCGTCTCCGGATCACAGCCATCTCATCAGCTTCGCACCGTGAGCACTTCACCGTCTCATCCGCGCTGCGGTCGCAACAGCCAGAGCAGATAGGGCCCGGCGAGCATCATCGCGAAGATGCCGGCCGGCATCTGGAACGGAAATATCACCATTCGCCCGGCCCAATCGGCTGTTACCATCAGGATGGCTCCAATCAGCGCGGCCAGCGCCGTCTGATGGAGCGCGCGCTGCGCCCCCATCATCCGCGCCATATGCGGCGCGATGAAACCGACCAGGCTCAGTAGCCCGACCATCAGCGTCGCGGTCGCCGTCAACAATGCGGTCAGCAGCATGATGATGATGCGGCTTCTCGCCATCGATACGCCTACCGAACGCGAGGCCGCCGAGCCGAGCGGCAGAATGTCCAGCCAGCGTGATAGCATCGGTACCATGATCAGCAGAAGGAGCGCTGCGGCGGCAAGCACCGAGGCCTCGGCCGGACTGATCTGATAGAGCGATCCGGTCAGCAACGACAGCAGCATGCCGATGCGCGGATCGCCGGTCGCCAAGGCCATGGCGATGATCGCGCCGAATGCCGCGCTCATGGCGACACCAGCCAGCAGCACACGCTCCGGACTGAATTCGGACCGCCGGCTGAACAGCAGAACCAGCCCGAGCACGATGAACGCTCCGATCCCGCCGCCTGCAATCTGCGCCACGCGGGTGTGGGAGGGAAGGAGATAGAGAAGAACGATCATACCCATCGCGGCGCCGTAGCTGATCCCCATCACCTCCGGAGCCGCCATCGGATTTCCGGTCATGCGTTGCAGCAGCGTGCCAGCCACCGCCAGCGTGGCCCCCGCGGCCAACGCCGACACCACGCGCGGCCAGCGCCACGGCAGGAATTCCTGGATGCCGGCGAGACCACTCCAGCTCCAGCCCTCGGCGCCGACCCCAACTGCGAGTGCGACCCAGACCACGAACAGCAGCAAGGCCAGACCAAACAGGATCACCCGCCACGGATGATCAAGACGTGGTGGAACGGATGGTGTGAGGTTTCCGACTGGAGCTGCGGACCGTAGCCGCGGCAACAGCACCAGCAACATGGGCGCGCCGATCAAGGCCGTGGCTGCGCCGGCCGGCATCTCGCGATAGCCCGGAGGAATCAGCAGCACAAGCTCGTCTGCCAGCCACAGCAAGCCAGCGCCGCAGAGCGGCGCCCAGATCAGCCGATCGCGGAAACGCCGCGCGCCTGCAAGCATGGCGAGAGCTGGTGCGGTCAGACCGACAAAGCCCAACACGCCGACGACGCTGACCACCGAAGCGCTGAGAGCGATCGCAATGCCAAGCGCGCAGACCCGCGCGCCTGTCAATCCGAGGCCGAGATTGCGCGCGGTCTCGTCGTCGAAGCCGAGCAAAGTCAGCGGGCGGACCATCGCCGCGATCAGCACGAACGAAATCAGAAACCGCGGCGCCAGGAACGCCGCATTGCTCCAGTCCTGCTGGTTGAGATAGCCCGCGCCCCAGATGAACAGGCCGATCAGGTAGTCATGGTTTAGCAACACCAAGGCTTGGGTCGTCACAGCGCAATAGTAGCCAACGATCAAGCCGGCCAGCACCAGCACGACCGGCGATAGCGCACGTTTCCAGGTGAGGCCGAACACGAACAGGAACGCCGCGAATCCGCCGACCAGAGCAATCCACTCGCGGCCCAAAGCAAGCAGCGACGGCGCCCACAACGTCGTCACCGCCAGCGCAAGATAGGCGCCGTTCGAGATGCCGAGCGTGGTCGGTTCGGCCAGCGGATTGCGCAGCACCTGCTGACAGACGGCGCCTGCAAGGCCCAATGCTGCGCCGGCCAATAGCGCCACCGCAATTCGCGGAAAGACGGTATAATGCACGAGCATCTGCTGCGGATCGTTGATTTCAGGACGCCACAGCACCGGCAACCACGCGTTAGCAGGCAGATATCCCGACAGATGCCGAAAGGTCAGCGCCGCCGCCGCCGCAAACAATACGCCGATCAGTATCGCAGGATGCATCTCGATCCCGGATCGGGCGGGCAGCGCGTCAACCTTGCTCATTTTTTTCCTGCGGCAAACGTTCGGCGAGAAGGCGTGCGAAGCGTTCGGCCGCCGGCACGCCGCCATAGAAGAATTGATTTCCCAGCACCGTCAGCCGCCCCGAGCGGAGGAACGGCAAGGTCCGCAGCACCGGGCTTGCGTTGAGCAAGGCTTCAATATCGGCAACCCGCGAACTCATCAGAACCAGCCGCGCATCCGGAACCGCAGCGAGCACTTCAAGGCCAACGCTGGTATGTCCCCACGGACCGCTCTGGCCGGTCCAGGCATTCTTCAACCCGAACTGACTAAGGACTTCCTGGTAAAGGCTGTTCGGCCCGAACACGAGCGCACGGTTGCGCGCGATTTCGCTGACAAGATACAGCGGCTTGTCGTTGCGACCGCGAAGCTGATCACGGTAACGGGTCATGGCGGCATCGAAGCGCGCCAGATAGGTCTCGCATGCGGCTTGCACGCCGAGACGCTGCGCCAGCTCCATCGTCGAACTGCGCGCTGTTTCAAGCGGATGGCGGTCGGGCTTGAAAATCGTGAAGACTTCGACCGGGGCAATCAGCTTGAGCCGGGGTATTGCGGCCGTGATACTGGGATCGATGATGATAATATCAGGCGCGAAACTCTGCAGCAGTTCGAGATTTGGCTCCGAACGCAGGCCGATTTCCTGAACGCTTGACGGGACAGCCGGCTCGACGACCAGCCGGCTGTAACGCTCGATCTCCGGCACAACCAGCGGCACGACGCCGAGCGCCAGTATCGTCTGCGCGCAGGCCCAGCCGAGCGCGGCGATGCGGGGGCCTCCTTGCGGTGCGGCGGCTTGCGCGAGCGCCATCGGCCAGCCGCCTGCAAGCACCCCGCCGCCGATGCCCGCGCCCGCTGCGAGAAGCGCACGGCGAGACAGCTTGTAGTCGGAGCGTGAATTCTTCCTCATGGGGTGCGGCTCGGGAACGGCTTGCGGCGAGGCTGCGAGAGACGGGAGTTATGACATAGCGTCATATGCCATACCTTCATATGCTCTGTCTTTCCATGCCCGGCCACCGCCTTTCGCCTGCGGCGCGAAACGCGCCGGCCAGCGCCTGCCCGATCGCCGCCCGCGCCTGCAGGGCATCGGCCACGACATTGCCCATGCGCAGAAACTCGTGGATCATGCCCGGATAGATCTGCAGGTCGACGGGAACGTCGGCGGCGCAGAGTCTTGCTGCGTAGTCGCGCCCTTCGTCCACCAGGGGATCGTATTCGGCAAGCACGATGAGCGCCGGTGGCAGCCCCGAGAGATCTTCCGCAGCCAGCGGCGCAAACCGCCAGTCGTCACGGTCTGAATCGTCGCGGAGATACTGCCGGAAGAACCAGTCGATAGTGCTGAGTTCCAGGAGATAACCGGAGCCGTATCGTTCGTAGGAATTAGACGTTTGCCGGGAGCTCAGACCGGGATAGGCGAGCACCTGGAGGACAGGCTGCGGCAGGTTTCGGTTCGCCCTTGCTTCGATGGCGAGCGCCGCGGCGAGCGTGCCGCCAGCGCTATCGCCGCCAACGGCGACGCGATCGGCATCCAACCCCGCAGCAGGTCCCTCGCGGCCGATCCAGGCCAGCGCATCGACCGCATCCTTGAACGCGGTCGGAAACTTGTGCTCCGGCGCAAGCCGATAGCCAACCGACAGCACGGCCGCGCCGCTGTCTTCGGCGAGACCGCGGCACAATGGCTGATGTGAGTCCAGACTTCCGACGACAAAGCCGCCGCCGTGCATGTAAAGAAGGACCGGCGCCGGATTGCGACGGCTCGGCTCCTCTTTGGCGTAGAGCCGCGCGTCGATCGTGGCTCCATCGCGCGTCGGGAGCGCGAGTTGACGCTCATACGCGAGCGCCGGCGGATCGAGATCGAGCAACGACGAGGATGCATCGAAATCAGCGCGTGCCTGTACGGCCGTCAATTTCGGAAACGGAATGCGTGATCCGCTTTCGGTGCCAACCTGCACCATCTCGAGCAGTGCGGCGATATCGGGATCAAGGCTCATGCGAATGTTCACTCCGCCGGTTCCGGCACCGTGTCCTGCGACGCCGCGGACGCCGTCTCCGGCACGAGCAGCCCGCAGATCTCGTCGAGCAAGCCGGCATCCCTCAGGATCGTGAAGTGGTTGTCTCCGACGACGCCGCGGTCAATGGCATCAGGCAGTTGCATCTCCAACCGATCGCGCTGCGTCAGGCGGCCCGGCGTCCACCAGCACAATGGCCTGGTTGCAAGACGGCGCGGCGGCGCGGCATTCTGCGTCAGGCTCTTGAGGTGCCGGCCTACTGCGAAGGCTGCTGACAGGTCGTCGACGCCGAGCAGTGTGTCGTCCGTCGATGCTCCCTCCCCCAATATCCGTGCGACCAGACGCCGGACGCTCTCGGATGTCTCCGGCATGCCTGCGGCCTTCGCTTCCTCCACATGCGAGCTGATACGAACGGCTGCGGCATGCGGAAGGACGGCCGACAGCAATCCCGCGAGATCATCGGCCCAGTGGGCTGCTGCTGCCTGCCGCTCCGATCCGCCGTGCTGCCGCAGCACAAAACTGTCGACCATCAGGAGACAATCGACGCGTTCACCGCACCGTTCGAGTTCGGCTGCAACAAGCGTGACGAGTAGGCCTCCGAGCGACCAGCCGATCAAACTATAGGGACCGTTTGGCTGAAGCTGCCTGATCTCGCTCGCATAGTCCGCCGCCATCGCGTCGAGCGACCGATCGCTCCACGAACTGTCGACCAGCATTCTGGACTGCAGCCCGATCACCTGTCGCCGTCCTTCGAGGCGGCGCGCCAGCGGCCCATAATCGAAAACAGTGCCGAAGCCACCATGTACAGAGAATACCGGATGCGCTCCGTGAACCGCGGCATTCAGCGGCAGCAGCGCTGTCGGCGGCGGCGCAGCGGCGGGCGCCGGGGAAGCATTGTCCGCGAGCAGCGCGCGGATCGTGGGCTTCTGCAGGAGATCGCGCAGCTTGATCTCGATGCCAAACGTCTTGTCCTGCCGCAGCCGGGCCACGACCTTCAGGCTGAGAATCGAATTGCCGCCGAGCTCGAAGAAATTATCGGTGACGCCGACCTGCGGCAGCTTGAGAATGTCGGCCCACAGCCGCGCCATCGCCGTTTCGGCCGGCCCTTGCGGCGCAACGAAGCTTCGCCCAGCCGAGTCGGGAGCCGGCAGCGCGCGCCGGTCAACCTTGCCGCTCGACAACACCGGCAGCCGCTCAAGCACCATGATCCGCGCCGGCACCATATAAACAGGCAAGGTGTGCTTCAGGAATGAGGTCAATCTGCCGACCAGAGCCTCGGCAGCGTCTCCCGCTGCGTTCATTGCCGCCTTCGGCGCGACATAGGCCACGAGTTGGTTTCCGGCTGCGCCCGCTAGCGCCACTACGGCGGCCTGTTCGATCTCCTCGTGACGAAGCAGAGAGGTCTGGATCTCTCCAAGCTCGATCCGGAAGCCGTTGACCTTGACCTGGTCGTCGCTGCGGCCGAGATATTCGACGGTACCGTCCTCGCGCCAACGCGCCAGGTCACCGGTCCGGTATAGCCGCCCGCCCGGCACCGCGGAGAATGGATCGGGCACGAAACGCTCGGCAGTCATGCCGGCCTTGCCGTGATAGCCGCGCGCCAGTCCGAAGCCGCCAAGATAGAGCTCGCCCGCGACACCGGCGGGAATGATATTGAGCGAACTATCGAGGATGTAGGCGCGGCGGTCACCGACCGGCAGACCGATCGGTGCATAAGGCGTCTCGCATTCGCCAGTGCCATCGACCTTCCAGACCAGCGGCGTAACGACGGTTTCGGTCGGACCGTAACCGTTGATCAGGATCCGCGGCTTCAGAACGCGCCTGACCTTGTCGAAGCCCGCTTTCGGCATCGCCTCGCCACCGAACGAGTAGAGCTTGACCGGTGGCGGATTGCCCGCCTGCTCGACCGCCTCCGCGACCTGCTGCAGATAGGCCGGCGGCAATCCGATATGGCTGACACGATGTGCGTGCAGGTTCTCGACCGTCTGCGCCGGCGTCCACAATTCGGCGTCCCGCATCAAGAGACGCGCGCCGTGCGACAACACCGTCAGCCAGCGTTCATGGGCGCCATCGAAGGCCAGCGACAGGAAATGCAGTTCGCACGAGCTCTCGTCGATCTCGTAAAGCCGGCCCGTGACGTGACAGTGCATCGCGAGCGGCCCATGGGCGACGGCCACGCCCTTTGGCGTTCCTGTCGAGCCGGACGTGTAGATCAGATAAGCGAGGTTCTCGGGATGCAGCTCCGGTTGCGGCGCATGGTCCGGCCCGGCATCGAAATCAAATGTCGAAAGGGAGATTCTCTCGACACGATCCAAGCCTTCCCGGACATCGAGTTGTCCGGTTAGCAAGAACGATGTCCCGGCATCGCGCATGACAAAGGCGCGCCGCTCGGCCGGAATCTCCGGATCGAGCGGAACGTAGGCCCCGCCCGCCTTCAGGACGGCCAGCAGCGCGACCATAGTAGCCTCGGTTCGCTCGACTACGACACCAACGCGCTGCTCAGGCTTCAGCCCACGACCGATCAGGTGATGGGCAAGACGGTTGGCTCTGGTATCGAGCGCCCCGAACGAGAGCGCTTTGCCGCCGATGGTAAGCGCCGTCCATTCCGGATGACGCCGCGCGTGGATGCTGATCGACTCGTGAACCAGCGGCAATGCGACCGCTGATGTCCCATGGCGATTACAGTTTTTGGCGAGCGCGGCGTCGACCGCCGTGACCGGATCGAGACTGCCAAGCAACGCCGTCCCGTCGCGCGTCAGCGCCTCAAGGAGATGCTCGAACTGCGCCTTGATCCGCCCCGCCTGTGCCGCCGTAAAATGGCTCGGCATATAGGTGTACTCGACCTGAAGCGTGTCCTCGACGAGTACCGACAGGTCCATCGGATAGTTCGTCACGTCGACATTCCTGAGGCCGCCGAACTGCAGCGAGCCATCGCCCCGGTGCATGCTCCGCTCGATCGGATAGTTTTCGAACACGATGATGCTGTCGAACATGGCCTGCCCGGCGCGGCCGGCCCAGCTCTGGATATCGTAGAGCGGCGTATGCTCGTAATCGCGGAGCGCCGAATTGCGATCCTGAAGCGCCCGCAGCCATTCTCCGACCGTGCTCGCGGACGGTGGCGTTTCAATCACGGGCAGCGTGTTGATGAACAGCCCGAGCATCTGCTGCGATCCGTCGAGACTGGCCGGGCGGCCGGCAACCGTAACCCCGAACGTCACGGTCTGCTGGCCGGTATAGCGTAGCAGCAGCAACGCCCATATGCCTTGAATGACGGTATTAATCGTGATCCGCTCACGACGCGCGAATGCTTTCAGCTCCGCGGTCGCCGACTCTCCGAGTCGCGTGTAGCAGCGCTCGTGGCCGGATGCATCATGGCGGCGAGCACCGAAAGCGTCCGCCAGTTGCGTCGGCTCTTCGAAGCTCTTGAGCTGTTCGTGCCAGAAACGTTCGGCAGCCTTGGCGTCCTGCGCCAGCAGCCAGGCGATATAGTCGCGGTAACGCGTCGGGTTCGCCGCGGGCGCGCCGCCATAATAGCATTCCAGCACTTCCCCGACGAACCTTGCCGAACTCCATCCGTCCATCAGGATGTGATGATAGGTCCAGATCAGGCGGTAGAGATCGTCTTCGAGGCGCAGTAGCCGCACGCGCTGCAACGGCGGTGTCGAGAGATCGAACTCGGCGGCGCGTTCGCCGGCAAGCGCCGCCGCAATCCGATCCTCATTGATGGTTTGCCCGCGCCAGTCCTCCTGTTCGAACGGCGCGACGGCGTCGCGATAGACGGCTTGCAGCGGAGACCCGGCAAGCTCGCGCCACAGGAATCCGGTCCGAAGCATCTGATGGTGTGCGGTCATCTCGCGCCATGATCTCCCGAGACGCTCCGCATCAAGTCCGCGGATTTCAACACTGACCTGGTTGATGTAGACGCCGCTGCCGGCATCGCGCAGGCTGTGGAACAGCATGCCCTGCTGCATCGGCGATAGCGGGTAGACGTCCTCGATGCGGCTCCAGTCGAGATCGAGCCGATCGAGCTGTTCGCTGGTCAAACTCGAAAGTGAGCCACGCGCCGATGCCGGAGTGTCATTGTTCGGGCTGACGTCGCGGGACAACGCGGCCAGCGCTTCGATCGTCTGGTGCCGGAAGACATCGCGCGGCTCGATAGATACGCCTTCGCGGCGGGCGCGGCTCACCATCTGCAGCGAGATGATCGAGTCGCCGCCGAGCTCGAAGAAATTGTCGGTGACGCCGATACTGGGTTGGCGCAGCAGATCGGCCCAGATCGCGGCAAGCGCTACTTCGACCGGCGTGCGCGGTGCCACGTGCTCGGTTGATGTCGCAAGCTGGTCCGAGGCGGGCAGCGCCTTGCGATCGATCTTGCCGTTCGGTGTCAGCGGCAGCCGGTCCAGCACCACGATCCGCACTGGGACCATGTAGTCCGGCAGCGCCGACGACAGCGCCGTCTTGAGCGTGGCCGCATCCAGCGACGCAGCGCCGTTGACATAGCCGACGAGCTGGCGGGCAGCGCCAATTTCGCGCGCCACCACCACCGCCGCGCGCACGCCATCCTGCGCCAAGAGCCGCGCCTCGATCTCGCCGAGCTCGATCCGAAAACCGCGGATCTTCACCTGGTGATCGGCGCGGCCGATATATTCGATCACCCCGTCGGCGCGCCACCGCGCTATGTCGCCGGTGCGGTACAACCGCGCGCCTGATGTGCCGAACGGATCGGGGATGAAGCGCTCCGCGCTCAGCGCACCACGCCGCCAGTAGCCGCGCGCAAGGCCTGCGCCGCCGATATAGAGCTCACCCGCGACGCCAACCGGCGCCAGGTTGAGGTCGTTATCCAAAATATGCAGCGTGGTGTTGCCGATAGGGCCGCCCAAAACTGGACGGTCGTCCTCGGCATCCAGGCGGTGGCGGGCTGACCACACCGTGGTCTCGGTCGGGCCGTACAGGTTCCAGACTTCGCCGGCCTGCGCCACCAGCCGCCGCGCCAGATCCGGCGGCAAGGCCTCGCCGCCGCACAGCACGCGACAGCTCGCGGGGAGCGACGGGCCGTCATGGTCGAGCAGCATCCGCCAGGTGGACGGCGTCGCCTGGATCATGGTGACGCCGTGCTTGACCACCATGGCCTTGAGCCGCGACGGATCATGCGCCGCGGCGCGATCGGCCAGCACCACGCATGCCCCGCGCGTGAGTGGCAGCCACAATTCCAGCACCGCGATGTCGAACGACAGCGAGGTCAGGCCGAGCACGCGATCCTTGGCCGTCATCCCCGGCTGCTCCGCCATCGTCGCCAGAAAGTTCGTCACCGCGTCATGGCGGACCATCACGCCCTTGGGCAGGCCGGTCGAGCCCGAGGTGTAGATCACATAGGCTAGGCTTTCGGGGTGGACGGCGACGCCGAGATTCGCCGCATCATCGCTCTCGCCACCTCCGTGCTGCTGCTCGTCGAGCAACCACGCCTCGGCGTCGGTCTCCTCCAGCACGGGCGCAAACTGCTCCAGCAGCGTCCGTTGCGTCAGCACCAGCGCAGCGCCGCTGTCGCGCAGCATGTGCGCCAGCCGCTCCGCCGGGTAATCCGGATCGAGCGGCAGATAGGCCCCACCCGCCTTCAACACCGCAAGCAGCGCGAACATCATCTCGACACCGCGGTCGAGCGCCAACCCCACCACCACGTCGGTTCGAACGCCGCGATCGCGCAGCCGCCGCGCCAGCCGATTGGCGCGCGCGTTCAACGCGGCATAGCTCAATGTCTCATTGCCAAACACCAGCGCAACAGCGTCCGGAGATTGATCGACCTGCGCCTCGAACTGCTCGACAATTCCGCGGCCCGGCGCGGCGCAGCGCGTGTCGTTTGCCCGGGAGAGCAGCGCATCATCAATGGGATCGCTGGCCGCGATCATGCCGACAGGCCGATCGGCATCGATACTCAACGCCTCCATCAACCGCACAAAGGCGCGCTGCAGCCGCGCGATCTGCGCCTCATCAAAATGCCTGCGCTGATAGTTGAAGACCAGCCGCAATCGCTCATCGAGACCTACGCTGGCGAACAGCGGATAGTTGCTGGTCTCGACGATCCTGGTCTCGCCGACACGGATCTGTCCATCTTTCCCCATCAGCGCGTGGTCGACCGGGTAATTCTCAAACACCAGGATGCTGTCGAACAGCGGCCGCCCGGGACGTCCCGCCAGGCGCTGGATCTCGTAGAGCGGCGTCCAACCGTATTCGCGCAAGGTCAGATTGCGATCCTGCAAGTGACGCAGCCATGCGCCGACTTTCTGCTGCGGACCGACGTCGTCGATAACAGGCAAGGTGTTGATGAACAGGCCCACCATGTCCTCGGCGCCGGCCAATTCCGGCGGCCTGCCCGATACGGTGACGCCGAAGCAAACCGTTCCCTGCCCTGTATGTTGCCGTAACAGTTGCGCCCAAGCCGCCTGCACCAGCGTGTTCAGCGTCACACGCTCGCGTGCAGCAAATTGTTGCAGGCGTTCAGTCACGGCAACATCCAGCTCCATCGCGAGCATACCGTGACCGGGCGCTTCCGCGTCGGCATGTTCGGTCGAGCCTCCTGCCAGGAAGCTCGGTTCTTCCAGCTTTGCCATGGCATTGCGCCAGAACGCCGCCGATGCATCTCGGTCCCGGCTCTGCAGCCAACCGATGTAGTCGCGATAGCGGCGCTGCAATGCAGGCAACCGGCGGTCACCATTGTGCTGCATCACCTCGGCGATCAACCGCGCCGAGCTCCATCCGTCGAGAAGAATGTGATGGTGCGTCCAGATCAGCCAATGACGATCTTCTCCGAGCCGGATCAGCCGCACCCGCTGCAGCGGCGGCTTCGACAGGTCGAACCCCTCCACCCGTTCGCGCAGCGAAACATCGGCCAGCGCAGCGTCCAAGTGGGACGGCTCGAACGCTGCGGCCCGCGCGCGCCAATCTTCTTCAACGAACGGCACGTCAGCCCGACGATAGACGATCTGTTGCGGCGAGCCTGCCAGGTCACGCCAGACGAAACCAGTTCTCAGCACCGCATGGCGATCGCTGACCGCCTGCCAGGCGCGATGGAGCTTTCCGGCATCGAGACCGCGCACTTCCGCGGCAACCTGGTTGACGTAAAGCCCGCTCTCGCCGTCGTGCATGGCATGGAACAGCATGCCCTGCTGCATCGGCGATAACGGATAGATGTCCTCGATCTCTCGCCAGTCCAACTCCAGCCTGTCGAGATCGGCTTGGCTAAGCCCTGACAGCGCCACATCCGACGGCGTCACGCCGCAGGCGCCGCTGGTGCAGTGATCGACCAGTTCGCGCAGCGCCACCTGGTACAATCCAGCCAGTCGCTCGATCGTCTCGCGCCGGTAGCGCTTGCGACCGAAGCCGAACGAGAGCCGCAACTGGCCGTCGCGCACGGTGCCGTTCACGCTGAGCCAGCGCCGCAACGGGCTCGATGCGTCACGCGAGGCACCCGCGCTTTCCGATGCCATGGCAAACAATGCCGCGCCTTCAACGCCGCCGTCGATCTGGCCGAGATAGTTGAAGACAATCTTCGGCTCGGCAATGTCAGCCAGTGCCGCGCGCTGCTCTTCGGAGCCGAGATAGCGCAATACGCCATAACCGAGTCCCCGGCCGGGAATGCCGCGAAGTTCCTCCTTCACGGTCTTGATGAGTGACGAGGGATCCTCTGACCCGCCAGCCAGCCGCACGGGAAAGGCGGTGGTGAACCAGCCGACGGTGCGTGAAATATCGAGGTCGCCGAACAGGTCCTCGCGGCCGTGGCCTTCCAGCTCGACCAGTACATCGTCCCGTCCGCTCCATTGCCAGATAGCGCGTGCAAGGCCGGCGAGAAGAAGATCGTTGATCTGTGTGCGATAGGCGGATGGCGCATCCGTCAGCAGGCGCTGCGTCAATTCCCGTTCGAACGTGAGCAAAACTTCATCGGCATCGGCGATATAGTCGGTGCCGCCATGATCGTCGTCATAAGGAATATCCACATTCGCACGGCGATCGACCCAATAGGACAGTTCAGTCGCCAGTTCGAGCGACCTTACATAATCTTGCAGCCGCTTCCCCCACACGGCATAGGCATGGCTCTTCGCCGGAAGCGCAACCGCCGCGCCGCCGTTCACTAGCTGCGCGTAGGCGGCGGCGACGTCTTCCAGCAGGATCCGCCACGACACGCCGTCGACCACCAGATGATGGATCACGATCAGCAGACGCTGAGTGCCATCGGCGACGTCGATCCCGACCGCCCGCAGCAGCGGTCCCCTCGATATCGAAAGACTTGCCTGCACTGATGCCGCCAACGCCGTCACGGCTTCGCCGTCGGCCGCCCTTCGTATCCAAAGCAAATCGCCGGCGGCGGGTGCGGCGCCATGCTCCGCGCGCCACCTTCCTTCGGCCTCCTCGAAGCGAAGCCGCAGCGCGTCATGATGATCGACCACGGCCGCTAGCGCGCGCCGCATCATTTCCCAATCGAGACGATCCCTCGGCCGCAGCAGCACCGCCTGGTTCCAGTGATCGCGCTTTCCCGCGTCCTCTGCAAAGAACCGCGCCTGGATCGGCAGCAACGAATGCGGGCCGGTGACCTGCCCCTGATCGGCGAGCGCTTCGCTGCGCTGCTCGGCACGCGCTGCCAGCGCCAGCGCTTCGAGCGTCTGATGCTGAAACACATCGCGCGGTTCGATCAGGTAACCGGCGCGGCGGGCCCGGCTTACCATCTGCAGCGAGATGATCGAATCGCCGCCGAGCTCGAAGAAATTGTCGGCGAGGCCGACGGCAGGACGGCCGAGCAGTTCGACCCAGATCGCCGCGAGCGCAAGTTCAGCCGGCGTGTTCGGAGCCTGATACCCAGCGCCGGTGTACGCCAAGTCGGGCGCCGGAAGCGCCTGGCGGTCGACCTTGCCGTTCGGCGCCAGCGGCAGCCGCTCCAGCACTGCGATCCGCGACGGCACCATGTAATCAGGCAGAACGGCCGACAGCGCCGTCCGCAGGACCTGTTCCTCCAGCTCACGCGCGCCACTGACGTATCCGATGAGTTGGCGGCCCAATCCAGCCTCGCGCGCCACCACGACCGCAGCGCGGACACCGGGCTGCTCCAGCAGCCGTGCCTCGATCTCGCCAAGCTCGATGCGGAATCCGCGGATCTTGATCTGGTGATCGGACCGCCCGACATATTCGATCGCGCCATCGGCACGCCAACGCACCAAATCACCCGTTCGATATAGCCGCGCGCCAGGGCCGCCGAAGGGATCGGGTAGGAAGCGTTCCGCCGTCAGCGCCTGGTGTCGCCAGTAGCCCCGCGCCAGCCCTGCTCCGCCAATGAACAACTCACCGGTCACGCCGGCCGGGATCATGTTCAGGTCGTTATCGAGGATCCGAATGACCGTACCCGGAATCGGCCGTCCGATCGGCACCCGCGCCGCGCCATCGTCGCGACAATTCCAGAACGTGGCATTGATCAAGGCTTCAGTCGGACCGTAGCGGTTATCGAAGCGCACATTGGGAAACGCTGCGAGCACACGCGCCTTCAATTCCGCCGACAAGGCTTCGCCGCCGGAAAACAGGCGCTTGAGGCTGACGCAGCGTTTCGCTTCGGGCTCGGCAACAAAATGCTCGAGCATCTGCGGCACGAAATGCAACGTCGTCACGTCGTGGGCGATGATGGCATCGACCATCAGCCGCGGCTCCCGATGCGCGCCCGGCGCTGCGACCGCAATCCGTGCGCCGGTCGCGAGCGGCCACAGGATCTCCCAGACCGAGACGTCGAAGCTGAACGGCGTTTTCTGCAGCAAGGTCTCGCCGGCATCGAGGCAGTATTCCGCCTGCATCCAGCCAAGCCGCGCGGCCAGCGCACCGTGCGTGCACGCCACGCCCTTGGGCATGCCCGTCGATCCCGACGTGTACATCACATAGGCCAGGCTGTCGGCATGAAGCGCTACGTCGAGATTGCGGACCGGCCCTCCGGTCGGTGCCCTAGTCTCTTCATCGATGGGCCAGGCCTCGACGGCAGCTTCCGCGATCACAGGCGCAAGGCGCTCCGCTAACCGGCCTTGCGTCAAGACCAGCGCGGCTCCGCTATCGCGCAGCATGTGCAGAAGACGGTCCGGCGGATAGTCAGGATCGAGCGGCAGATAGGCTCCGCCGGCTTTCAGCACGGCGAGAACCCCGACAATCAACTCGACGCTGCGCTCCAGTGCGAGCCCGACCAACCGGTCGCGGCCGATGCCGTGGGCCTGCAACCGCCGCGCCAGACGATTGGCGCGAGCGTTCAGCTCCTCATAGCTGACCTGCTGGTCGCCAAATACCAACGCAATCGCGGATGGCGAAGCAGCCGCACGAGCCTCGATCTGAGCGACGATACTATTTCCAACATTCGGCGCCTTGGCAAAGCCACCGCTCCAGCCGAGCATCTTACGCGTCTCATCGGCATTGAGCCCGCTGAGCTCACCCAGCGGTCGGGAGGCATCCGCGACGATCTCGGCAAGGAGCCGCGACAGCGTGAGCTGCAGATATCTGATCTGGTCTTCATCGAACCGGGCTCGGTCGTAGCGGAAGCCGAGATTGATGCCGTCGGTCTTGGCGAACACCGCCACCGTGAGCGCATAGTTGGTAATCGAGACCTGCTCGACCCGTCCGAAGCGGCGACCGCTTTCGTTCTCGCCGCGCAAGGCCTGATCGATCGGATAGTTCTCGAACACCAGGATATTGTCGAACAGCGGCCGGCCGGATCGTCCGGCGAGGCGCTGGATCTCGTAGAGCGGCATCCAGCCGTGATCGCGCAAATCGATGTTGCGTTCCTGCAGGTCCCGCAGCCATGCACTGACATGAGTTTGCGGGTTTGCCCGATCCACAACCGGCAGGGTGTTGATGAACAGGCCCACCATTTCCTCGGACCCGCCGATCTCTGCCGGCCTGCCCGACACCGTCGCGCCGAAGCAGACCACCCGCTGGCCAGTATGACGACGCAACAACTGCGCCCATGCGCCCTGCAACAGGGTGTTCAGCGTGACGCGTTCGCGCTTTGTAAATGCCTGCAGCTTGGCCGTCAGATCGGCAGTGAGAAGCAGATCGAGCGAACCATGGCCGGACGCACCGGTGGATGCAGGTCCTCCCAGCGTATCCGCCAGGAAACTTGGCTCATCGAGCTCCGACAATGCTGACCGCCAGAACGTCGCCGCCGCGTCACGGTCCTGCCGTTGCAGCCAGGCGATGTAGTCGCGGTAGCGGCCCTGCACTGCGGGCAAACGATGGCCGCGTTCGTGTTGCAGTATCTCGGCCACCAGCCGCGCCGAACTCCAGCCGTCCAGCAGGATATGATGATGCGTCCAGATCAGCCAGTAACGGCTTTCGTCAAGCCGGATCAGCCGCACGCGCTGCAACGGCGCCTGCGACAGGTCGAATCCCCTAGCGCGCTCGGCCTGCGACGCCTTCGCCAGCGCCGCCTCGAATTCACCGCGGTCCATGGCTGCGGCCTGCTCGCGCCAGTCTTCTTCCACGAATGGCAGCGTCACATGGCGATATACGACTTGCTGTGCCGCGCCTGACAGTTCGCGCCAGGCAAAGCCGGTCCGCAGCACAGCGTGGCGCGCGCTCACCTGGTGCCAGGCTGCGCGTAACCGGCCGGCATCGAGGCCTCGCACTTCGAGACCGACCTGGTTGACGTAATTGCCGCTTTCTCCGTCGCGCAGCGCATGGAAAAGCATGCCCTGCTGCATCGGCGACAGCGGATAGATGTCCTCGATGTCGCGGCAATCGATCGCCGCGCCCAGGCGATCGAGATCGGCTTGGCTCAAATTCGACAATGCGAAGTCCGACGGCGTGATGCCGCGCGCGCCGCTTGTGCAATGGTCGACGAGTTCTCTCAGCGCCGCGGCATAATGCTCTGCGAGGCGTTCGATCCTGGCTCGCCGGTAACGCCTGCGGCCGTAGCTGAACGACAGCCGTAGCTGGCCTTCCCGCACCTGGCCGTTGATGCTCAGCCAGCGGCCAAGCGGCGCGCTGTCGCTGCGCGACGGCCCGGCGCTCTCAGGAGCGATCCTGAACGGTGTGCCCTCACCTACGCTGGAATCAAACTGGCCGAGATAGTTGAAAACGATGCGTGGCTCGGGCAGCGCGGCGAGCGCATTGCGCTGCGCCTCGGTGCCGAGATGGCGCAATACGCCGAAGCCCAACCCGCGGGAGGGGATCGCCCGAAGCTCTTCTTTAACGGATTTGATCAGGGAAGCATCATCGCCGGAGCCGCCCGGCAAGCGCACCGGGAAGGCGATGGTGAACCAGCCGACCGTGCGGGAAATGTCTACCCCGGCAAAAATGTCCTCGCGGCCGTGTCCTTCGAGCTCGACGACAACGTCCTCAATTCCACTCCAGCGCGATACCGCCCGCGCCAATCCCGCCAGCAGCAGATCGTTGACCTGGGTTCGGTAGGCGGACGGCGCTTCCTTGAGCAGCCGCGTCGTCAGCCCGGCATCGAATGCCAGCAGGAGTTCCTCGCCCTCGGCAACCCGGTCGACGCCATCATGATCGTCATCGCAGGGCAGATCGGCGCGCGATCCCCGTTCGAGCCAATAGGGCAATTCGGCAGACAGCCCTTCGGTGCCGCTATATGCCTGCAACCGCGCGCCCCAGGATGCATAGGATTGGCTCCTCGCCAGCGCGATCGACGCTGCGCCTTGCTGAAACTGCCCGTAAGCCGCAGCAAAGTCTTCGAGCAGCACCCGCCATGATACGCCGTCGATGACGAGATGGTGCACCACGATGAGAAGCCGCTGGCTGCCGTCGGCGAGATCCATGCCGACCACGCGCAACAGTGGACCTGCCAGCAACAGGCTCGCCTGGGCGGCAGAAGCGACGGCCGTCACCTCGGCTGCATCGCGGATGCCGCTCCGAATCCAAAAAAACTCCGAAGTTGCCGGTGCGGCGCCATAAGTTGCGCGCCAAGCGCCATCGACTTCCTTGAAGCTAAGACGCAAGGCGTCGTGATGCGCGACAACGGCGGCGACCGCGCGCTCAACGCTCGCCCAATCCAGCGGCGATTTCGGTGCCAGCAGGACGGCCTGATTCCAGTGATGACGTTTGCCGGCATCCTCGCTGAAGAAACGCGCCTGGATCGGCAACAGCGGATGTTCGCTGCCCTCGAGATCTTCTTCGGGCGCCTCTTCCACCGACCGTTCAATGCGCGCGGCCCGCGCCAGCTTCTGCAAGGTCTGGTGCCGAAAAACATCGCGCGGTTCGATCACGAGGCCCGCCCGCCGGGCGCGACCGACCAGTTGCAGCGAGATGATGGAATCGCCGCCGAGTTCGAAGAAATTGTCGTCAACCCCAATGAGCGGCTGGCCAAGCAGCTCGGCCCAGATCGCGGCAAGCGTCGCCTCGGTCGCGGTGCGCGGCGCGACACGTCCGGCCGCAGTAGCTTGCACATCGGGCGCCGGCAGCGCTTCGCGGTCCACCTTGCCGTGCGCGGTGAGCGGCAGCCGCTCAAGCTTCACGATACGGGTCGGCACCATGTAATCGGGCAGTTCGTCCGAAATAGCCGTGCGCATTGCCGCTTCATCGAACGCGCCTTCGCCGGCGACATAGCCGACCAGTTGGCTGGTTACGCCGGCTTCGCGCGCAACGACCACCGCCGATCGCACGCCCGGCTGGCGCATCAGCCACGCCTCGATCTCGCCGAGTTCGATCCGGAAGCCGCGGATTTTCACCTGGTGATCGGAGCGCCCGACATACTCGATCACGCCATCGGGGCGCCATCTCGCCAGATCGCCGGTGCGATACAGCCGCGCGCCGGGCGCACCAAAGGGATCGGGAATGAATCTCTCGGCCGTCAGTCCGGCGCGCCGCCAATAGCCTCGCGCCAGTCCCTCGCCGCCAATGAACAATTCGCCGGTCACGCCGACCGGCACAATGTTCAGGTCCCTATCCAGAATATAAGCCGAGCGGCGTCCCACAGGACGGCCGATGGGCGCATAGTTGCCCTCGATCTCCTCGCTGGCATCGACCTTCCAGACCAGCGGCGTCACGACGGTTTCAGTCGGGCCGTAGCCGTTGATCAATGTCCGCGGCTTGAGCGCGCGCTTGACCTTGTCGAAGCCTGCCTTCGGCATGGCCTCGCCACCGAACGAGTAAAGCCCGACCGGCGGCGGATCGCCGCGCCACGCCGCAAAGTCGGCGAGCTGCTGCAAATAGGCCGGCGGAAAGCCGGCGTTGGTGACGCGCTGCTCGCGCAGAACGTCGAGCGTCTGTTCTGCCGACCAAAGGTTCTCGCCGCGCATCACGAGCGCCGCGCCGCAGGTCAGCGCCGTCCAGAGCCGCTCATGGGCGCCGTCGAACGTAAAGGACAGGAAGTGCAGTTCGCGCGAGTGCCGGTCCATGTCGTAGAGTCCGGCGGTCACCTCGCAATGCATCGCAAACGGCCCGTGCTCGACGGCTACTCCCTTCGGGATGCCGGTGGAGCCCGAGGTGTAGATCACATAGGCAAGGCTTGTTGCTTCGACGGCAATGCCGGGATCGCTCTCCGGCTCTCGGCCGAGATCGTTGGCGTCGAGCGGGATAGCCGCGATCCCTGACGGAAGCGCAGTGAGTGCCGAGCCTTCCAAATCAACCAGCACGAAGCGCACGCCGGCGTCGTGCATGGTTCCGACCTGTCGCTTTGCCGGATGCTCGGGATCGAGCGGCAGATAGGCCGCGCCGGTCTTCAATATGGCCAGCAGGGCTGCAACGAGCGACGGCGACCGCCGTGCCGAGATGCCGACCAGATCGGCAGGACTGACGCCCAAGCGGATCAGGCGATGTGCCAACCGATTGGCGCGACGATCAAGCTCGGCATAAGAGATCACGTCGTCGCCAAAGATGAGCGCCGGCGCGTCGGGCGTATCCGCCGCCAGCCGCGCGACCGTTTGATGCACCGGCGTAAACGGCGCGTCCATCCCGGCTCCCGCGCCGTTCCACTCGCGCAGCGTGGCCAATTCCTGCGCGGAAAGCAGTGCCATGCCGGCGACCGACTGCGTGCCGTCCTGAACCATCGTGTTCAGGATAGTGATCCAATGCGACGCAAGGCGTTCGATCGTCGCCGGCTCGAACAGCGCGGTCGCATAGGTAAAGATCGCGCGGATCTCCCCTGCCGGTCCCTCTTCGCTGTCGAGCGCCAGGTCGAACTTGACCGTGTCGACTTCGGCATCGAGCTTCTCGATCTGCAGGCCGGTGCGGTCGGACGGATTGCCCGACTGGCGCCGGCGCTGATGATTGTAGAGCACCTGAAAGAGCGGGTTCTGGCTCAGGCTGCGCTTGGGCTGCAGGATTTCCAGCAACCGCTCGAACGGAAGGTCCTGGTTCTCCTGCGCTTCGATCGTGGCCGAATGGACCGCTGCAATGAAGTCAGCGATCGCCGCGCGACCATCGAGCTGCGTGCGTAGCACCTGGGTGTTGACGAACAGCCCGATCACGCCGTGCGTCTCGTCGCGGTGGCGATTGGCGACCGGCACGCCGACGCTGATGTCGGACTGGCCGGTGTAGCGATAAAGCAGCAGTTTGAAGCTCGCCAGCAGGACGACGAACAGCGTGGTCTGATGCCGGCGCGCCAGCGCGCGCAAGCCCTCGGCGAGCGCCGGATCGAGCGCCATGCGGAGCGCGGCGCCGGCGAGATCAGGAACTGCCGGCCGCGCCCGATCGATTGGAAGCTGCAGCACCGCCGGATCCTTTAAGCGCGCCGTCCAGTAATTGACCTGGCGCTCGCCATCGACAGCGCTCATCCAGAGCCGCTGCCAACAGGCATAGTCGGCATATTCAATATCGGGCTCCGGCAAAGCCGGCGCCTCGCCGCCTGCGAATGCCGCGTACAAGCGCCAGAACTCGTCGACCAGCACGCCCATCGACCAGCCATCGGCCACGATGTGATGCAGGCTGACGACAAGGAAATGGTCGTCTTCCTCCAGCCTCAGCAACGCGGCGCGCATGAGCGGGCCGGCTTCGAGATCGAACGGCAGCGATGCTTCCTGCCGCGCCAGCAGATATGCCTGCTGCTCGCGGTCATCGCCATCGAGCGATACATGCCGCAACGTGAACGGTTGCGGGTCGAGCACGACCTGCTCGGCTTCCTTGCCCTGCTGCCGGAACACCGTACGAAGCGCGCTGTGACGGGCGACCAGCGCATCGAAGGCCTGCTGCAGGGCGTGCCGTTGAAGCTGCCCTCGCACCCGCACTGTCGCCGATATGTTGTAGGCGGCGCTATCCGGATCCATCCGCCACAAGAACCAGAGGCGCGATTGCGCAAAGGAAAGCGGCGTCCGCGTTCGCTCCTGGCGCGCAATCGGCAGCATGGCGAGATTGACGCCCTTCGCCGCGAGCTGCGTCAGGAACGCTTGTTGCTTGCTGGTCTCAAGGCGCATCAAGCGTCGTGAGATGTCACGAAGCTGCTGCTTCTGCGTCGCGGCGATATCATTCATCGGAAAGTTCGACTTCCTTCAACATGTCGAGCATCGCGGCGATGTCGTCGCCGCGCTTATCGACCTGAATCTCCGGGGCAAGCGCAGCGGCCATCGTCTCGATGGTCGTCATTTCAAACAGGCGGTTCAGCGGCAGGTCATGGCCGAGATCGCGCTTGATGCGGCTGACGAGCTGGACGGCGGTGAGAGAGTCGCCGCCGAGCTCGAAGAAATTATCGGTGACGCCGATATTGGGCTGGCGCATCAGGTCGGCCCAGATCGCGGCCAGCGCCGCTTCCACCGGCGTACGCGGCGCCACGTGCTCGGTTGATGTCGCGAACTGGTCCGGCGCCGGCAGCGCCTTGCGGTCGATCTTGCCGTTCGGTGTCAGGGGCAGCCGGTCCAGCACCACGACCCTTGCCGGCACCATGTAGTCCGGCAATGCCGACGACAGCGCGGGCTTGAGAGCTGTCCCGTCCAACGACGTTTCACCGCTGACATAGCCGACGAGCTGGCGGGCAGCGCCAATCTCGCGCGCCACCACCACCGCCGAGCGCACGCCATCCTGCTCCAACAGCCGCGCCTCGATCTCGCCGAGCTCGATCCGAAAACCGCGGATCTTCACCTGGTGGTCGGCGCGGCCGATATACTCGATCACCCCATCGGCGCGCCATCGCGCCACGTCGCCGGTGCGGTACAGCCGCGCCCCTGGCGGGCCGAACGGATCGGGGATGAAGCGTTCCGCGCTCAGCGCGCCGCGCTGCCAGTAGCCGCGTGCAAGTCCTGCACCGCCGATATAGAGCTCGCCCGCAACGCCGACCGGCGCGAGATTGAGGTCGTTGTCCAAAATATGCAGCGTGGTGTTGCCGATCGGGCCGCCCAGAAGCGGACGGTCGTCCTTGGCATCGAGGCGGTGGCGGGCCGACCACACCGTGGTCTCGGTCGGACCATACAGGTTCCAGACCTCGCCGGCCTGCGCCACCAGCCGCCGCGCCAGGTCCGGCGGCAAGGCCTCGCCGCCGCACAGCACGCGGCAGCTTGGGGGCAGTGGTGGGCCGTCATGATCAAGCAGCATCCGCCAAGTCGAGGGCGTCGCCTGGATCAGGGTGACGCCATGCCTGACCACCATGGCCTTGAGGCGCGACGGATCATGCGCCGCGGCGCGATCGGCCAGCACTACGCATGCCCCGAGCGTGAGTGGCAGCCAGAGCTCCAGCACCGCGATGTCGAACGACAACGAGGTCAGGCCGAGCACACGATCCTGGGCCGTCATGCCCGGCCGCTCCGCCATGGTCGCCAAAAAGTTCGTCACCGCGTCATGGCGGACCATCACGCCCTTGGGCAGGCCGGTCGAGCCGGAGGTGTAGATCACATAGGCGAGGCTTTCGGGATGGACGATGACATCAAGATTGCCGCCGTCACCGCCCTCGCCGCTGTCATTCTCGTCGAGCAGCCACGCCTCGGCGCCGGTCTCCTCCAGCACTGGGGCAAACTGTTCCAGCAGCATCCGCTGCGTCAGCACCAGCGCCGCGCCGCTGTCGCGCAGCATGTGCGCCAGCCGCTCTGCCGGGTAATCCGGATCGAGCGGCAGATAGGCCCCGCCCGCCTTCAACACAGCGAGCAGCGCGACCATCATCTCGACGCCGCGCTCCAGCGCCAGCCCCACCACCACGTCGGTTCCGACGCCGCGATCGCGCAGCCGCCGCGCCAGCCGGTTGGCGCGCGCGTTCAACGCGCGATAGCTCAGCTCCTTATCGCCAAACACCAGCGCAACAGCGTCCGGAGATTGATCGACCTGTGCCTCGAACGGTTCGATAAACGAGCGGTCCCGTGGATATTGCGCCTGCGTCCGATTCCACGTCTCCAGCAAAAGCTGGCGCTCTTCGTCAGGCAGAACATCCAGTTGCCGCACCGGAGAGCGAGGCGCGCGCTCCAGCGTCTCCGCCACTTGATCGAGCGCCTGCTGCATCAAGGCGCAGATGCGATCGGCCGAGAGCGGATGGACGACCTGAGCGGTTAACCCGAGCGCATTACCACAATCCTCGACCGCCATCATCAAGGGATAGTTCGTACGCTCTTCGCCGCCGAGCCACTCGACGCCCTGTAGGCCTGCGCCGCCCTGCCCCGTGGACGAAGCCGCCGGCATCGCATTGTGACGGTAGTTCAAGATCGAACTGAACAGGGGTGCGGGCGCGGCGACACCGCTGCATCGCTGCGCGAGCGGCAGCGAGGCATGTTCATGTGCCATCAGCTCGGTCAACCTTGCGTGGGCATGACGAACGCTGTCTTCAACCGCGGTGTCATCGAGATCAAGCCGCAGCGGCAATGTATTGATGAACAGCCCCATGGTGCGGTCGCCGCCGGCGCCCGCATGCATTCGGCCGAACAGAACCGTGCCGAACACGACGCGCTCACGCCCGCTGCTTCGCGCCACCACCTGTCCCCAGGCGAGATGGCAGAGGCTGGCAAGGCTCACCCCCAGCCGCCGTGCCAGAGCGCGGAGCCGTGCATTGAGCTGTTCCGGCAGCGTTCGCCGCGCTTCCGCCACACCGCCACCGTCGCCATGCACGCGATCCAGCCCAAACGGCGTGGTCGGCTCATCGATATCAGAGAGCATGCCTCGGAAGAAGCGCTCGTGCTCCGCGATGGCGGCCGATCCTCGCGACTGCGCCACCAGATTTCGGAACTGATAGGGAGCCGGAAGCTCATGACTACGCCCAGACAATATCTTCTGCACTTCGTCGTGCATCACCTCCAGCGTGGAGTGATCGCCGATCAAATGATGCAGCAACACCAAAAGCAGCCAGCGCTCCTTGCCCGGATCGCGCGCGATTGCAAACCGCAGCAGCGGCGCCTGGCCAAGGTCGATCCGATGGCGGCGCGGGTCGAAACGCCGCGCAAGCTGCTCATGCGCCGGGCTCTCGCGGTCCAGCGCGACCTCGGTGATGACTACAGTAGCCCGCCGCCAAACCACCTGCGCCGGAGCGGATAGCCCCTCCCATGCAATGGACGTGCGGAGAATATCGTGCCGGTCGATGACCTGCTGAACGGCGGCGAGATAACGGTCGATCAAGTCGCGGCTTGCGAACGCCATCTGGCCGATCAGTAAATATGGATCGCCCTGTGCCGACAGCAGATGGTGAAACAGGATGCCATCCTGAAGCGGCGATAGCCCGTAGATGTCCTGGATGTTGGCGATGCCGCCGGGCACGTTGGCCACGATGCTGTCGATGTCGGATTGCTTCAACGCGATCAACGGCAACAGCTCGGGCGTAATCGCCGTCGTCTGCGACGTGATCAGATTGGCCGGAACAGCCGCGCCGACGCCGCCGTTGAGGCTGGCGGCGAAATCGGCGAGCACGGGATTGGCGAACAGCGCGCGTACATCGGCGCTCAGCGAATGCCGCTGCAGGCGTTCCAGCATGCGGACCGCGAGCAGCGAGTGGCCACCCAGTTCAAAGAAGTGATCGTTGCGTCCGATATGATCGACGCCGAGCAGCTCGGTCCAGATCTTTGCGACGATCTCCTCGATCTCGCCCTGCGCCGGCTCGAAACTGCGCCTTGCAAAGGCATCATCCTCCGGCGCAGGCAGCGTCTTGCGATCGACCTTGCCGTTCGGCGTCAGCGGCAGTGTATCCAGGCGTACGAATGCCGACGGCACCATGTAGTCCGGCAAGCGCTCACGGAGGTGATTGCGCATCGCAGCCGCAAATTCACCGGCATCACGCTTCACGCCGTCGTCCTTCGCGGCCACATAGGCGACCAGCCGCGGGTCACCGCTGTGGTCCCGCAGCGCCAGCACCACCGCATCGGTCACGCCGATGTGCTCATTAAGGCGAAACTCGATCTCGCCCAATTCGATGCGGAAGCCGCGGATTTTTACCTGATGATCGTTGCGGCCGAGGAACGCGATGTTGCCATCCGGCAGGTAGCGTCCGAGATCGCCGCTGCGATACATCCGCGCGTTAGCGTCGCTACTGAAGGGGTCGCGCACGAAACGTTCCGCCGTCAGGTCGGTGCGATTGAGATACCCGCGGGCTACTCCTGCCCCGCCGATGTAGATCTCGCCGGTCGGACCGAGCGGAACGGGCGCACCGAAGCTATCAAGCAGATAGATCCGTGTATTGGGAAGCGGACGACCGATCGGGACGACGTCGCCATCAAAGCCGGCCGGCCGCAGCCAACTGGTAGCGCAGACCGTCGTTTCCGTCGGCCCGTAGCCATTGAAGACGGCAACGCCAGGCGGCAGATCCCTGATCAGTTCCGCCTTGGGCAATTCGCCGGCGAGGACGAGCACCCGCAGCGACACCAGCCTGTCGAGATCATTCCGCCCCTGCAGCATGGCCGGCGGCAAGGTCGCGTGCGTAATGGCGTTGTCCGAGAGGAGATCAAGCAGCTCCGACGTATTGCGGTGCTCTCGCGGGCCAACGAGAAACAGCTCGGCCCCCGAGCACAGCGCCATGATAATTTCCCAAGTGCTGGCGTCGAAGCTGAACGAAGCAAACTGCACGATGCGGCTGCGTTGGGAAACGTCAAACAGCGCTCGCTGCGCCAGCGCCAGATTTACCAGGCCGCGATGCTCGACCATCACCCCCTTTGGCCGGCCGGTAGATCCGGAAGTGTAGATGATGTAAGCGAGATGCCGTGACGTAAGTCCCATGACAAGGTCACCGGGATCTGACGCCGACAGACTAGCGACGGTGGCTGCGCTCGCCTCCAGATCGACAATCTTGCACGCCACATTCGCGAAGATTGTGCGTCCGGCATCGTCAACGATCAACAATCCCGGGCTTGCATCCTCGACGATCTGACGCAGCCGCTCCGCCGGATAGGCCGGATCCAGCGGCAGATAAGCGCCGCCCGCCTTCAGCACGGCCAGCAGGCTGACGATCATGGCGATGCCGCGCTCCAGGCAGATCGCGACCGGCTGATCCGGACCGACGCCCAAAGCGATCAGGTGCCGTGCGAGCTGATTGGCCTTCGCATCAAGTTCGCCATAGCTCAGGCGAACGTCCTCATGAACCAGCGCCGTGGTTTCGGACGCGGTTCGGACCTGCTCTGCGAACAGTTCGTGGATGCAGCGCTCCGATGGGAACGGCGCAGCCGTTTCGTTCCATGTGTCCAAAAGGAGCTTGCGTTCCTCCTGGCCGACAATATCGATCCGGTCGACGATTTGATCCGCGTCGATGACCATGGCCCGCAGCAAGACGAGCAGATAGTCCCGGTGACGCTTCATCGTCGCTTCGTCGAACAGTGCCGTTGCATAGTTCAAGGCGCCGACGATGCGGCCGTCCGCTTCGCCCAGATTCAGCTCGAGATCGAACTTGACCTGCTGCAGCGGAATATCGGCAATCTCGGCCTTGAGACCTGGTAACTCAACGATTGCCGCCTCGTTGTTCTGCCAGGCAAACACGACCTGAAAGACCGGCGTATGCTCCAGCCGCCGCGGCGGCTGAACGATCTCGACGAGTTGCTCGAACGGCAGATCCTGATGATCCTGAGCTTCGAGCGCCGCAGCGCGCACGCGGCTGAGCAATTCAGCCACATCAGGCTCTCCCGACAAATCGACGCGGAGCGCCAGCATGTTGACGAAGAAGCCGACCAGGCCTTCGATTTCGCGCCTGTTGCGGTTTGCCGTCGGCGTGCCGATCACAATATCGGTCTGCCCGGAAAGTCTTGATAACACCGCCGCCCAGGCCGCCAGCACCGTCATGAATGCCGTCGCGCGGCGCGACTGGCTGAATAGCCTGATGCGATGCGCAAGCCCGGCGTCGATCTCGATCGGCAATGACGCGCCGGCGAGAGACCTGACCGGCGGCCGCGGCCGGTCTGTCGGCAGTTCGAGCACCGCGGGAGCGCCCGCGAGTGCCTGCCGCCAATAGTCGACCTGCCGCTGCAACCGCTCGCCCGCCAGCCATTGCCGTTGCCAGGCAGCGTAGTCCGGGTACTGAATTGCCAGCGGCGGCAACGGATCGTTTTGGCCCGCTGTGAAGGCTCGGTAAAGCGCGCCAAGCTCGCGCACGAGCACGCCCATCGACCAGCCGTCGGATATGATGTGATGCTGGGTGAGCAGGAACAGATCCTTCTTCTCCGCCGTCCGGATCAGGCGTCCCCGGATCAATGGTCCCGCGGCGAGATCGAACGGCGTATCGGCCTCCTCGCGGCACAAGCGCGCGAGTTCGTGTTCGGCATCCAGGCGTTGCCGCAAATCATGTTCGAGCACCGGCAGGCACGCATCGGCCGGCAGCAGTTCAACGCAAGGCTTTCCATCGACCACGCGGAAGACACTGCGCAGCGCTTCGTGACGCGCAAACAACCGATCAAGGCTGCTACGCCATGCACCGACATCGAGATCACCCGCGAGGCGCAAAGCGCCGCGAATGTGATAGTTGGCGTTGGCGCCATCGAGTTGCGCCAGCAACCAAAGCCGCTGCTGGGCAAAGGACAATTCCAGCGGCCCGCCGCGCGGCACCGCCGGAATCGAGGAGATTCCAACCTTGCTGGCAGTTCGACCGCGATCTCTCGCCAGCGACAGGAGCTTTTTCACCTGTGCGGAATCCAGATCACGCAAACCTGGCTTTGATGGTTCCGCCATGTTCACTGCCCCGCCGCCATCAGATCCTGGAGCTCATCGGCATCGAATTCCTGCTCGATCAGCCTGATCGACACGATGCGCGCGAATGACGCGAGGTCGGGATGAACGAACAGATCCGAAACCGGGATCGACACGCCGATCTCCTGCGACACCCGGCTGAGCACCCGCACCGCCAGCAGTGAGTGTCCCCCGAGCTCGAAGAAGTGATCGTTGCGTCCGATCTGCTCGACGCCGAGCAGTTCGGCCCAGATCTTCGCCAGCGCGATCTCGATTTCGTCCTCGGGCGCCTCATAACCGCGGTGGGCCTGGGCATCCTCGTGCGGCGACGGCAATGCGCGACGGTCGATCTTGCCATTGGGGGTCAGCGGCAACTTCTCGAGCACCACGATCGTCGATGGCACCATGTAATCAGGCAGAATGGCCGACAGCGCATCGCGCAAACCGCCACCGTCAAGCGTCGGCTCGCCGCTGGCATAGGCGATCAACTGACGGCCGGTCCTGCTCTCGCGCGTCACCACGGCGGCGGCGCGTACGCCGCGCTGTTCGAGCAGGCGCGCCTCGATCTCTCCCAATTCGATCCGGAAGCCGCGGATCTTCACTTGCTGGTCCGCGCGGCCGACATAGTCGATCACGCCGTCCACCCGCCACCGCGCAAGATCGCCGGTCCGGTAGAGACGCGCGCCGCTACCGCCGAACGGATCCGGGATAAACCGTTCCGCCGTCAGCGCGCCCCGGTTCAGATAGCCTCGCGCCAATCCAATACCGCCGATGAACAGCTCGCCGGTAACGCCAACGGGCACGATGTTGAGATCGGCGTCGAGGATATACGCGGACCTGGCACCAACGGGCCGCCCGATCGGCGCCGGCTGGCCCGGCGTCAAGGCGACGGCGTCGACGAGCCACGCTGTCGGCGCGATCACCGTTTCGGTCGGGCCGTAGGCGTTGACCAGAAGGTCGACATCTGCGGCCTGGCGCAGCGCTTTGATTCCGTTATCCGACCACGCCTCGCCGCCGACAATGCAGGTCCTAATCGAAAGCCGGCGCCCACTCTGCCGCAACGCTGCGCTCAATTGGTCCGCATAGGCCGGCGGCAGAAAGATCGACGTTACCGAGCTTCTCGCAATCTCATCGACGAGGTCGATCAATAGACCCGGCCTGGACGGCAGCACGAGCGAGCCACCTGTCATCAGCGGCACCAGCCAGCGCTCGTGGGCAATGTCGAAGTTGATCGAGGCCGACTGGAATTCCCGGTCGCGCGAAGTCATGCGGTACAACCGGCCGATCGCTTCGCAATGCATGGCCAGCGGCCCATGCGTTACCTGCACGCCCTTCGGCGTCCCGGTCGAACCCGACGTGTAGATCACGTAGGCCAGACTATCCGGATGAATCTCGAGATTCAGATTGGCTGTATCTTCGCTGACGGGCCGTTGCGGCTCGTCGATGCACCAGGCCTCGACACCGGTCTCGCGCAGCACCGGCGCGAGAGATTCGAGCAGCGCGCTTTGCGTCAAGATCAGTGTCGCCGCGCTGTCGCGCAGCATGTAGGCGAGCCGCTCGGTCGGATAATCCGGATCGAGCGGAAGATAGGCGCCGCCTGCTTTCAGGACGGCCAGCAGCGCGACTGTCATTTCAGGGCTGCGCGTCAAGGCTATGCCGATCAGGCGATCCGGAGCAGCGTTCCAAAGGCGAAGCCGCCGCGCAAGCTGGTTGGCCCGGGCGTTCAATTCGCCATAGCTCAGGCGCTGGTCGCCCCACACAATCGCAAGGGCGGATGGCGCCCGCGCGGCTTGCGCCTCGATATGCGCGACGACGCCGACATATGGAGCACCTGTCGCCAAGCGGCCGGCACTGCTCCATTCCAGAATTCGCCGCGCCTCATCACCGGCGGACAATCCGAGCTCGCCGATCGGTCGCGCCGCACTGACGGCGATCCGCTCCAGCAATCCATGCAGCATGTCCCGCAGGCGCCGGATGGCAACCTCATCAAAGCGGGCGTGGTCATAATTGAACTCGAGATCGAGCCGTTCGCTTCCGGCAAACACGGCAATGGCCAGCGCATAATTTGTCGGCGTCACATGTTGCACCCGCCCCAAGCGCGGGCCGCTCTCCCCCGTCTGGCGCAGCGCCTCATCGATCGGATAGTTTTCGAACACCAGAATGCTGTCGAACAGCGCCTGTCCGGCCTGCCCGGCGAGGCGCTGGATTTCGTAGAGCGGCGTCCAGCCATGCTCGCGCAAGGCCAGGTTCTGCTCCTGCAACTGACGCAGCCACTCACCGACTTGCGCTTGCGGGCTCGGTGCGTCGACAATCGGCAACGTGTTGATGAAGAGGCCCACCATCTCCTCGGAGCCCGGCAAGTCTGCCGGACGGCCCGACACGGTCACCCCGAAACAGACGGCAGCCTGCCCCGAATGCCGCCGCAACAACTGCGCCCACGCCGCCTGAACGAGCGTATTGAGCGTCACCCGCTCGCGTTTCGCAAATGCCTTCAGCCGCACGGTCAACTCCGGATTCACCGAAAGCGCAATGCTGGCGTGTCCCTCCTCCGATGTCTTGTTGGACGTAGCCGGCGCATTCGCTAGCAGCGTCGGCGCTTCGAGCCCTGCCAAAGCGTCGCGCCAGAATTTTTCGGCGCCTGCGTGATCGCGGCTCTGCAGCCATGCGATGTAGTCGCGATAGCTGCCCTGTACGGCTGGCGGTGTGCCCCCGCTCGCATGCCGAAACACCTCCGCAACCAGCCGTGCTGAGCTCCAGCCGTCGACGAAGATGTGGTGATGGGTCCAGATCAGCCAGTGGCGCTTGTCGTCCAGCTGGATCAACCGCACCCGCTGCAGCGGCGGCTGAGAGACGTCAAAGCCGCTCTCGCGCTCCCGCCGCGATGCTTCCGCCAGCGCGGCATCCAGTTCAGCGCGTCCGCCATTGCGTTCCAGCGCTGCCGTCTGGTTGCGCCAATCCTCTTCGACGAACGGCACCGTCACGTGACGGTGCACGACCTGCTGGGCCGCGCCTGCCAGGTGCTGCCAGACAAAGCCGGTCCGCAAAGCGGCGTGCCGGTCACTCACTGCCTGCCACGCGGCTCGAAGCTTGTCGGCATCAAAGCCGAACAGCTCGAGCCCGACCTGATTGACATAGGCATCGTTGTCGCCATCGCGGACCGCGTGGAACAGCATGCCTTGCTGCATTGGCGAAAGCGGATAGATGTCCTCGATGCTGCGGAGATCCAAAGTCGTTCCCAACCGATCGAGATCGGCCTGATCGAGCCCGGACAACGCAACGTCCGAAGGCGTGAGACCAACGGCCCCACTGCAGCAATGCGCCACCAGTTCGCGCAGGGCTGTTTCGTAAAGTTTCGCCAGCCGCTCCACCGTCTCTCGCCGATAGCGCTTGCGTCCATATCCGAACGACAGATGCAGACGTCCCTCACGCACCAGACCGGTGATGTTGAGCCATCCCCGCAAGGGAGCAGCGGCGCCGCGCGACGCACCCGCGCTCTCGAGCGCAAATCCAAACAGCGAGGAAGCCCCCACGCTGCCGTCGAAGCGGCCGAGATAGTTGAAGACGATCTGCGGCTCCGCCAGTTGGGCCAGGACCTTGCGCTGGTGTTCGGAGCCGAGATAGCGCAACACGCCGTAGCCAAGCCCGCGGTTCGGAATAGCACGAAGCTTCTCCTTCACCGTCTTGATCAGGGAGGCGTGGTCGTCCGACCCGCCTTGCAGCCGCACCGGGAAGGCCGTCGTGAACCAGCCGACCGTCCGGGAAACATCCGCGCCGGGAAATATGTCCTCGCGACCGTGCCCCTCGAGCTCGACCGTTACATCGTCGCGCTGGCTCCAGCGCGACAGGGCACGCACCAAGCTCGCCAGCATCAGATCGTTGACCTGGGTCCGATAGGCCGACGGCGCCTCCTGCAGCAGCCTCGACGTCACGTCGGTATCGAACACCAGCGACACCTCTTCGCCGTCACCGACGCGATCGACGCCGCCACGGTCATCGTCGCACGGCAGGCTTGGACCCGCCGCACAATCGAGCCAGAACGGCAGTTCGTCAGCAAGCTCCCTGGTCGTCGCGTAGGAACGCAACCGCTCGCCCCAGGACGCATAGGACTCGCTCTTCGGCGGCAGCGTTACGACGGCGTCTCTCTTCAAGTGGTCGTACGCCGAGGCCAGGTCTTCGAGCAGGACCCGCCAGGATACACCGTCGACAACCAGATGATGGATCACGATCAGCAGCCGCTGGCTGCCGTCCGCAAGGTCCATCGCCACCGCGCGCAGCAAACGACCCGAGGACAACGACAGGCTTTCCTGTGCGGCCGATGCAAGCGCGGTGACCTGTGTCGCATCTTCGACATCGGTGTGGATCCACAGCAACTCCGACGGCGATGGCGGTGTGCCCTGCACCGCGCGCCACGCGCCGTCCGCCTGCGCGAACCGCAGGCGCAACGCATCGTGATGATCGACGATCGTCGCCAGCGCACGCCGTAGCGTCTCCCAGTCCATCCGCGTTTGCGGGACCAGCAACACGGCCTGATTCCAGTGATCCCGGTTGCCGATGTCTTCGCTGAAAAAGCGTGCCTGAATTGGCAGCAAATGACGCATGCCGGCTGCCGCAGCGGTCGATACCTTTGCGGCCGAACTCTCCTTGCTTGCTAAAGGTGCTGCCGCGACGGCGGCAACAGTAGCCAACCCCGCCACGGTCTGCTGCCCGAACACCTGCTTCGGCGTCAGGCGAATGCCGCGCTTGCGCAGACGTGCGATGATCTGCAGGCTGAGAATGGAATCGCCGCCAAGCTCGAAAAAATTGTCGTTGCGGCCGATGCGGTCGCGACCGAGCACCTCACGCCACACCGCCGCAATCTGTTCCTCGGTGTCCCCCAGCGGCGCGGCATAGTTCGCGGCCACCACGTCTCCCAGCGGCTCCGGCAGCGCCTTGCGGTCGACCTTGCCGTTTGGCGTGAGCGGCAGCCGCTGCAGAACACTGATGAACGACGGCACCATGTAATCCGGCACCACCGCCCCCAATTGCTGCTTGACCACATCCGGCTTCGGTGTGGCGCCTATGGCGGGCACACAGTAAGCAACGAGCTCCTGGCGTTCGGCGCTGTCGCCGATGGCGCGTGCGACAACCACCGCGTCGTCGATCCCCTGCAGCGCCTTGATCGCGCGCCCGACCTCACCAAGCTCGATGCGATAGCCGCGCAGCTTGATCTGTTCATCGCCACGGCCGAGGAATATCAGCCGGCCTGCCCGATCGCAGCGAACGCGATCGCCGGTGCGATATAGCCGCTCTCCGTCCGGCCCAAACGGATCCGGAACAAAGCGCTCGGCGGTCAAGCCAGCCTCGCCACGATAGGCCCGCGCAACGCCGGCGCCTCCAATATAGAGTTCGCCGGTTACGCCGATCGGCACTTCGTTCAGCGCATCATCCAGAACGTGCGCGCGCAGATTGGCAAGTGGCAAGCCAATGGGAACCGAACCCGTCTCGCCTGCAGGGTCACATTTATGCGTGACCGCGCCAACTGTCGTTTCCGTCGGTCCATAATGATTCAGAACTCGGCATTGCGGCCGCAACTGCCGGATCTCGTTCAACAGCGCGGGATCGCTGGCCTCGCCACCGAGGATCAGCGCATCGCTCGGCAGGAGATCGGCCGAGCGCGAAGCCTTTAACAGACCTCGCAGATGGCTGGGCACGATCTTGAGAATGCCGACTTCGCCGTCCCGCATGGCTTTCGCGAACGCATCCGCATCGAACACCACTTCGGGCGGCAGCAGATGCAGCGTCGCGCCGGAAGCGAGCGCGCCGAACAGCACGGTGTGGCCGAGATCCGCCGCCACGGTCGAGACCATCGCCATGCTCGCCAAATGCTGCGGCTGCAGGCGCTCTAGCAGGGCCTGCACATAGTTGGCCAACGCGCCGTGCGAGACGGCGACGCCCTTCGGCGTCCCGGTCGATCCGGAAGTATAGATAACGTAGGCGGTCTGCGCCGGGTGGATCACATTGTCGAGCGGTACGCTCGAGATATCCCCGCGCGCAGCTTCGGCTTCGGCATCGAACACAAGGCAATCGGGTGCAGGCGCTTCCGCCAGCTTCTCGCCAGCAGACAGCACGATTTCGATGCCGCCATCCTTCAGGATGCGCCTGATGCGCTCCAGCGGCCATTTCGGATCGAGCGGTACATAGGCGCCACCAGCCTTCAGCACACCAAGGAGGGCGACAACAAAGGCCGGCGAGCGCTCAATCCACAACGCAACCGGCACCTCGCGCGTCACGCCCTTGCTGGCGAGCATATGAGCGATGCGGTTCGATTTCCGCTCCAGCTCGGCGAATGTCAGCGTCTCGCTGCCGCACCGGATGGCAACTGCGGCCTGGCGATTGATCGTGGACGCGCGATGAAGACCCACCACATCGGTGAATCCGAACACGGCTGCCTCGCTCGGCACGGCCTGCCGGTTCGCATCGTCGATGACGAAGTCCGAAATCCGTCGTTCCGCGTTTTCCGCGATCTGGCGCAGCATCGAGCCGAATTGTGCGGCCAGCCGCGCAATCGTCGGGGAATCGAACAGATCGGTGGCGTAGTTGAATGTCGCCTTCATGCCCCCGGCACCATCGACGACATCAAGCGCGAGATCGAAATGCGAACCCGCGAGGTCCATGATGTCGATCTCGGCGGTGAGCCCTGCGACGCCGTCGAACCCGCGCGGCGCCGTCATGTAGTTGAACTTGGCCTGGAACAGCGGATTGTGCCCACCGCTTCGTTCAGGGCGCAGCCCGTCGACCAGCAATTCGAACGGCAGATCCTGATGGGATAACGCTTCGATCACCGCGTCTTTGACCTGCTGCAGCAGGTTCGGAAAACTTGCGCCATCGGCAACCTCGGCCCGCAGCACCAGCGTGTTCACGAAGCAGCCAATCAGCCGCTCGAGTTGGGCGTGACGACGCCCCGCGACCGGCACGCCGACGCGCAAATCGCTCTGCCCGGTGTAGCGATACAACAGCGCCTGATATGCACCGAGCAGCAGCATGAAGACGCTCACCCGGTGTTTTGCGGCGATCTCTCGCAATCGAGCGGCCAGCGCACCGTCGATGGCAAGACCGACCGTATCGCCGGCGTGGCTTTGCGTTGCCAGACGCGGCCGGTCATGGGGCAGAGCCAGCACGGGGTGCGCGTCACCCAGCTTTGCGCGCCAATAGGCGAGCTGCCGATCTCCCTCGGCACAAGCGAGCCAGCTTCGTTGCCAGACCGCGAAATCCGCATATTGCATCATCGGCACCGGCGGCCGGCCTGCGTCCTGTCCGGTGCCGTTGCGGTAGAGTCCTGCCAGCTCTTCGAGCATCACGTCGAGCGACCATCCATCGACGACGATGTGGTGAGCAAGCAGCAGCAATTCGTGCGCATCATCTGCGAACTGAAGCAACACCGCCCGCAATAGCGGCCCATTGACAAGGTCGAACGGTTTTCCGAGTTCGGACCGTCTGGCTTCCGCCGCATGCTCGGCGGAAAGTCCTCGGAGATCCTGGTGCCTGATATCGACGCCGAGGGCGTCGCGAATGACCTGCCTTGCGCGACCATCCGTTGCAACGAACGTGGTGCGCAGCACATCGTGACGCTGAACGATCTCCGCAATCGCCTTCGACAAGGCGATATGGTCGAGCTTTCCCTTGAGCCGGATCGTGCTCGCGACCGTATAGGCCGTACCATTGGGGTTCAGATTCCAGAGAAACCACAGCCGCTCCTGCGCATGGGACAAGGTCACGCGGTCGGCCGGCGCTGCCCGTTGGATCGGAGGAAGCGCCCTCTTCGCGCCCTCGCGCAACAGGGCGTCGATATGATCAGCGAATGCTGCAAGCTTCGGCGCGTCGAAAAAGCTGCGCAATTCCAGCTCGACGCCGAAGCGTTCGCGCAGCGCGGCGGCGATCTGGCCCGCCGCGATCGAGTTTCCGCCCAGCACGAAGAAATCGTCCTCGCGATGCACCGCCTGGACGGCAAGCGCCTCGCACCAGATCGACGCCAACGCGCGCTCAGTGTCGGTTACTGGCGCCGTCAGCGTCGCGCCATCGCGGCGTCTGCCTCGCTCAAACACCATAAAGCTGTCGAGCGTGTTGTTGGCCCAGCCGGCGGCGCAGGCGGAGCGCTGCAGTTTTCCGCTCGTCGTCAGCGGCATCGCTTGCGGGTTCAACAGGACGACAACGGCCGGATATTCCTGCGCCTGCCGCAGCACGGCCTCGCCGATCGCTTGCGCAAGAGCCTCGGGATCGCTGCGCTTGAGAACGCTACGGCTGAACTCTGCCGCGACACCAATGCTTTCCCGTCCATCGATCTCGACCGCAAACGCAGCAACCCGTCCGCTGCGGACGGTTTCGACCTCGGCCTCGACCGCCTGCTCGACGTCAGTCGGATATACATTCTGGCCGCGAACGATCAGCAGGTCCTTGAGCCGGCCCGTCACGATCAGCGTGCCGTTCTTGACGAAACCGAGATCTCCGGTACGCAGCCAGCGCGCGCCATCGCGCTCGACGAAGGCTTTTTGCGTGGCTTCGGGATTGTTCCAGTATCCGAGCGCGACACTCGGACCGGCGACCCAGATCTCGCCGATTTCGTCGGCCGGTGCCGCAGCCGACCCATCGATGCGCATGATGCGGGTGACATGGTCGGCGACCGTCCGGCCGCACGCCACGAGCTCGCTGCCTTGGTCGGCGGTTGCGACGAGCCCTGCCGCAAGCGCCGCCGTATCGAGCGTATGGCTGACCGTCTCGGTGGTGAGCTCACCGGCCGTCACCAGCAGCGTCGCATCGGCCAGACCGTAACAGGCGGTCAACGCACATCGATTGAACCCCGCCCGCTCGAACCTATCTCCGAACCTGCGCAGTGTGGTTTGTCGCACAAATTCCGAGCCGGAGAATGCAAACTTCCAGCGGCTGAGGTCGAGCCGGTCGATCGTTTCGTCGGAAATGCGGTCGGCACACAGCGCGAAGGCAAAGTCGGGGCCACCGCTCATCGTGCCGCCGTGACGATCGATGGCCTCAAGCCAGCGTCGCGGCCGCTCGAGAAAATTGCGCGGCGACATCAGGACGGCGGTAAAGCCGGTAAACAGCGGATTCAACAACCCACCGATCAATCCCATGTCGTGATAGAGCGGCAGCCAGCTCACGAAGACGTCGTCGAGCGCCCCTCGGGCCACGGCCTCGATGGCCTTCTCGTTGGCCGTCAGGTTAGCGTGCGAGACGCAGACGCCTTTCGGCTGCGAGGTCGATCCGGACGTGTACTGCAGGAAGGCAATCGCGTCTGCCTCCGGCCTCGTCTCGCGCCACTCTGCAGCAGACGCCGCCGGTATCGCATCTACCGCAACGATCTCCACGTTCGCCAGTTCGGGACGTGCCGCTTCCACCGCACCAACCAGCGCGGTTTCCGTCAGGATGAAGCGAGGCGTCGCATCGCGCAGAATGCCGTTGAGACGCCCTGCATAGCGTTCGGCGCCGCCCTCCGGCGGATAGGCCGGGACGGCGATCACTCCGGAATACAGGCACGCATAGAAAGCCACGGCGTAGTCGCAACCGCTGGGCAGCAGGATCACCGCGCGCTCGCCCGCGCCGCCCAACTGCTGCAGCCGGGCCGCGACGGATCGAATCCGGGCGTCGAGACCGGCAAACGCCAACTCCTCGGCGACGCTGTCTCCCTCCAGGAAGCGCAACGCAATCCGATCGGAGCGTAACGCGGCGTGGCACCGTAGTCGTTCGACGAGGTTATCTCTGTACATCTTCTCGCATCCAGTCCGCGCGCGACGACTATTCTCGCCGCCCAAAATGCCGATCAGCCCTGCCGATGCGCTTCCGCCATCGCGACGATTACCTTGCGGGGTCCCTTGAACGGCGCGCGCGCATGCGCGGTGAGCATGTTGTCAAGCATCACCACATCGCCGGCCTGCCAGGGAAAGCTGATCTTGTGCGTTTCGAGAACGTTGCGGACGGTGGCGAGCGTCTCGTCATCGATCGGAGAACCGTCGCCGTAGAAGACGTTGCGCGGCAGTTCAGTCTCGTCGCCGACCACGTCGAGCAGACTCTCGCGCACTTCCGGCTCGAGATTGGAGACGTGAAACAAATGGGCCTGATTGAACCAGACCCACTCTCCCGTCACCGGATGCCGTGCCGTCCCCTGACAGATCTGGCGCGTGCGAAGCTCGCCGTCTTCCTTCCATTCGCATTCGATGTCGTGCCCGGCGCAGTAGGCCTCGACCTCGGCCCTGGACTCGGTGCCGAACACCTGCTGCCAGTCGACGTCGAGACCGTTGCCGTAGTTCCGCACATACATCACGCCCTTCTCGGCGAAGCGCTCCCGGATCGCCGGCGGCATATCGCGATAGATGGCGCGGCTGTCGGCGATCGGCGTTTCGCCGCCCTCCTGCGCCGGCTGCATGCAATAGAACCAGATCTTCATCGGCCAATCGCACGTATAGGCCTGCTCGTTGTGCAGCGGGATGTGCTGGTGCGGCGGGTACTCCGTGGAGGTGTAGACGCCGGAGGTGACCTGCGAGCGCGGCGTCGATCCAAACTCGTAGGTAAGCAGCGGATGACCGAAATCGGCCGCGAACGCGCGGAACGCGTCAGGGCCGTCGAGAGAGAAATCGCGAAACACGATGCCGCCGCAATCGGTCAAATGCCGATCGATGGTGTTGCGCAGCATGGGAAGCGCCGCGCCGAGCGGCTGCCCGGCCCTGTCGGCCTTCAGCAACAGCGGAAGAGTTTTGCCTTCAATGAGTGGCTGGACGGAGAATACGCTCATGATCCTCGCTCCGATGCGAACCAACCGATCGGGCCAGGGCCGATGCGATCAGGCCGAGCAGTTCGGCTTGCTGTGTGTGAATGAAGAAGTGATGGCCCGGCAGCACGTCGAGCGTGAATTCCGCGGACGTTTCCTGCCGCCAGGCCTGTAGCGATTCGTGGCTGGTCTCGTCGTCGGCGCCGCCGAAGACGTGCACGGGACACGACAACGGATGCCGCCGCCGATAGACATAAGCGCCGCACATCAAAAAATCGGCGCGAAGCACCGGCAATGCCGACCGCATCAGCTCCGCATTCGACAACGCCTCATCCGGCGTGCCCTGCAGATCGCGGAGCTCCTTCAGCAACGCCTCGTCGCTCAATGGCAGGCGCCATTTGCTGCCGTCTCGAACGGCCGGCGCCTCGGCGCCCGAGGCAAAGAGAATAGCCGGAGCGGGCGCGCCGCGATCATGCAAGAAATGCGCGAGTTCGAACGCAATCAGCGCGCCGAGGCTGTGTCCAAACAGCGCATAGGGCGCATCAAGCCGGGCGTGAAGTTCTGCAGCGAGCTGCCATGCAAGCGCGTGCGGGTCGCTCGCCAGCGGCTCGTCCATGCGCGCGCCGCGCCCGGGCCACTCCACCGGGTAGACATCGATCCATGACGGCAACAGCCTGCGCCACCGTGCATAGAACATGGCGCTGCCGCCGGAGTAAGGCAGACAAAGAAGCCGCATCGGAAGACAAGGCTCCGTTGGATTAAGCCGACTTCTGCGGCGCCGTCTCGTCCATGAATTTGCGCAGCGTTAGGGGGCGCATGTCGGTCCACACCTGCTCGATGTGTTCGAGGCATTCCTTCTTGCTGCCCGTCTTGCCCACTGCTTTCCAGCCGTTCGGAGTATCCTTGAAGGTCGGCCAGATGGAGTATTGCTCTTCGTGATTGATAACAACGGTGAAGGTGACGTCGTCTCTGTCGAACACCATCATGGTTCGGTCCCTTCTTCAGAAAACGAAAGCAATGGCGTGTTGACTAGGTCAGAAGCAAATCATCGTCAAAGCAATATCGACGACGAAGTTTTTAATAGCTCCAAGTTGGCGATCGCGTGACACGATGCAACCTCCGCGCTTGCGAGCCGGCGCGCATGAAAAGTGACTGATGGGCAAGGCGATGCGCAGTTTCTTGCAATTCTAACTCGCCATGCCGGAACCTTTTTGATTTTCGAAATCGCACATCCACCGCGCGACGATTTTCATCGCATTGTTATCAATTTCGATGAGTCAGTTTTGCGACACCATCAGATCAAAGAAATGCCCGCCGCGGACGAGATCCGCGGCGGCAGGCGTTTCAGGTGATGCGAGCGTCGCGGCGTTCAGAAGTTGAACTGCGTCGACAAGAGATAGGTGCGCGGGGCCGCAAGCGTGATCACGCCGCTGTAGGCCGAGGCCCAGTAGGCTTCGTTGAAGACGTTCTCGATGTTGGCGCGGATCACGATCGGCTTGCCGTTCCAGGGCGATGTAAAGGTATATCGCGCTCCGATATCGACCCGCGTCCACTCAGGCAGCGTGAGGGTGTTGGTCTCGTTGACATATTGCGGACCGGTGTAAATGACCCTTGCCGAGAGCGTCAGGTCACGCATGAACGGCGTATCCCAATCCACTCCGATGTTCGCGGTGAGCGCTGGCACGCCAACCGCCTTTTTGCCGTTGTTGCTTGGGTCTCGGGCCTGTTCCTGCACGCCGTCGATCAAGGCTAGGCCACCAAGCAATCGAAGCGCCGGCGTGATTTCGCCGAATACGTTGATCTCCGCACCGCGGTTGCGCTGTCTACCGTTGAGTTGCTGGGTCGCAGTCACACCCGAGCCCACCGTGATGATGCTCGGCTGATTGATGTCGAACACACTCAGCGTGGTCGTGATACGGCCTGCGTCGATCTTCACGCCCGCCTCGGCCTGTTGGGTTTGGGCGACCGGAAACACAGTCCCGCGATTGGCATAAATGCCACTGACGACAGTGGGTGTCTGGAGCCCTTCGATATAATTTGCGTAGAGCGAGATATTCTCGACCGGCTTGACCAAGATGGCATAGGCCGGGCTCCACACGGATTCTTCCTGAAAGGGCCGGCTCGGAGTGGCGAGGGTTGGCAAGAAGTTTAACACCTCGCTTCCAGCCGTCTGACGACGAAGGCCGACCGTGAACTGGACGCGCTCGTTCAGCATCGACATGGTATCGGTAACGCCGATGCTCGACACCCTCACACCGGTAATCTGATTGGCAGCGAGAAACGTGAAGTTGGGCTTGGGAATGTTGGTCGGCTCGTTGTAGAAGTTCCAGAAGATAATGTCGGCGACAGGATTATTCGAACGCGTCCGGACCTGCTGCGTATAGGTTCGGTCGTTGATGGAGTAGTTGGCGTTCAGCGCATGATTGATCGGGCCGGTGTCCACCGTTGCACGAACGCCCGCTTCACCCGCGAGCGTCTCGAACGTCTCCTTGCCGGCAAACGGTCGCGACCACAGGCCTCCCAACTGGAATGTTCCCGGGGGGGTTGTTATGGCACCCGGCGCGACATTGGAGATATTGGGCGAAGGATAGGCATAGTTGATGTTGCTGTCGTGATAGCCAAACGCCGCATAGGCAGTTAGCGAGTCGGTGACATCAACCTCGCCTTTTACGGTCGAAAAGAAGTCCGTCGGCGCATAGTAGGCCCACGGAACCTGGAAATTGTGTCCGGCTTTCGGCGGCGGAGGAATAATGGTTGTTGTGGGAGCGACTGTAAAGAAACGCAAGGGCGGCTTCAGATTGTCGGCCTGGTAGCCGACATCAACCTCCATGCGCGCGTTCTCACCGCGGTAGTCCAGACCGAGGTGAACGTTGCCAAATTCGTCGGTCTGACGATTCCAGGGCGTGTTGCCGTTTGAGTAGGTGCTGTTCAGCCGAATGCCCCACTCCTTGCGCTCGCCGTAGCGCCGGCTGACGTCCATATGTCCGCCGAACTGCGATTTCGAAACATAGGTCCCCGTCAGCCGCGTGATGTCGACGTCGAGAGCATGCTTGGTGATGAGATTGATGCTGCCGCCGACCGCACCACCGCTCGAAACACCGGTACCGCCAGTGGTCATGCCGTTGAGCACGGCGCTCGGGCCTTTCAAGACCTCGACGCGCTCGATGAAATTTGCCCCGATGGAGTAGTATGGTGCGATTCCGTACAGACCGTTCAACCCGAAATCGCCGCTGTCATAATAGAAGCCGCGGATGAACAGACTGTCGGCTCCGCCACCCGCCGCCTGCACCACTCTCACGGACGGATCGTTCGCAAGCACGTCACGGATGGTTCGAGCCTGTTGATTCGCGATAAACTCCGCCGTGTAACTGGTCTGGTTGAACGGCGTATCCATCACGCCGCGATTGCCGAGAATGCCCAAGCTCCCGCCCCTCGCCACCTGTCCGCCTGCGTAGGGAGCCGGAAGTGCGCCGATAGTACCAGTCGAAGGCGTCACATATGGCACCGGCTCCACCCGTCGCGGCGCCGGCGCAGCGACGCGCCGTTGCACGCGCGACGTCGACGTTTGCGTTCTCCGTGCTGGGGCGGGCCGCGCCCGTTGCTGGCTTGGAGCATCGACGGTGACGGGCGGTAAATTCTGCGCGAATGCGCTCGAGCCGCCGGCAAAATCCAGAGAGAGCGCAAGATAGGTCAACGCTCCCAGCGAGACAGCGCGCATAACATTTCTGGCAGCGACACGATGCGTCATACTTCCACCCCAAAAGCCCACAAGCAGGTTCCGGCTCGTTCTAACTTCTGAGGTGGAAACGGCGAGTAGAAGCCATCTAAGGTAATGAAGCGTGCACATAACGGATTGCGTTAGTGGCGATGAGGCAACACCTCACGCTTTTCGAACCGTTCTAAATCGTAAGAAGTTTTTATGCGTTCTAATTTTGTGAGGTGAACGCGAAGTCGAATGAAGCGGTCGGCTGAGTCGTGATGCTTTGTTGTGCAGCGATATCCGGAAATTGATTCGCGCACATCATCCCAACAGATTGCGCAACGCGCGGATGAAGACCCGCGAGCCGACTTCGATCAACTCGTCCGGAAAATCATAATCCGGCGCATGCAGGCCGGCATGATCAACACCTGCGCCCAGGAAAAACATCGCAGACTTCGCTTGCTGGTTGAACAGGCCGAAATCCTCGGAGCCGCGCAGCGGCAGGCCCCGCGCGGAGTGCGTGATGCCTTCGGCATCAAGCGCCTTCTTCAGATGAATGACGGCCTTCGGCGCGTTCATGCAGTGAGCGAAGACATCGCGATAGGCGATCTCCACCTTCAGCCGCTCGTCTTCTGCAACGCGCCGAACCAGATTCTCAGCCTGCAAGCGGATGCTTTCCATCTTTGCGTCCGTCAGCGTTCTGAGCGTCAACCAGAGCTCGGCATGGCCCGGCGAGATGCCGAACGCCGGCTCGCCCAGCCGCGCGTGGGTGATCGTGACCATCGAGAATTCGCTAGTGAGCTCGCCGCCCTGTCCCAGCGCAGGGATTTCGTTCAGCAGCCGGACCATGGCTCCTTGCGGCGAAACGCCGAACTCCGGATTCGACGCGTGCGCCGTTCGGCCGAACAATGCGATCTGCATGCCGCGCGAGGCGCAATTGACCAGGCCTTCCGCGATGGCGACTTCGCCCAGCGCAAGGCCCGGCAGGTTGTGCAAGGACAAAAGCGAAATCCGGCTGGACCTGCTGAAATCTTTTGTCGGCGAGCACAGAAGCCGCGCCCGATCCATCCTCTTCAGCGGGTTGGAACAGCAACACGGCCCGCCCGCAGCTCGGACGCCATGCGCCGCGGGAACGCTGATTTGCGATCGGCTTTGGGAGGGGAATTGGCGGTTGACTCGGGAACCGCCAGCAATCAGAAAAAGCGCTGAAAAATGAACGGCAAAACAAGAATATTTGGCATATGAGCGGCCCGAGACATAGGTGACAGAACGTACCGGACACATGGGTTACACTT
>NZ_JAGWDK010000021.1 GCF_018398875.1 Bradyrhizobium sp. sGM-13
CGCACCTGAGAATCTCGAGATTCCCCGATGCGCAATTGCGCATCTGAGGTCTGGTGCTGACGCACCATCCCGGAATGACGGAGAGGCCCTAAACCTGAGGCGCGACCAGATTTTCCACCTTCACGCCGTCGCGATCCTCGATGATCTCGGCAATCCATTGGCGGTGACAATGAGAATGGTCGCGCTCATAGCAGAGAATGCAGACGGGTCCCGATTGCTTCACCAGCGCCGAAAGCTCGTCGAGCTCCTCCTTGGCCTGAGCGGTCTTCAGGTGCTTGGAATAGATCCTGTGAAGGAGATCGAACTTGCCGCTGCGCGCCGCCTCGCGGCCCTCCTTCGGCGTTCCCAGGCCCTTCAGGTGCAGATAGGAAATGCCGCGCTCGTCGAGGCCGGCCGCGAGCTGAGTTTTGGAGAAGCCCGGCCGCCGCGAGGAAGCAACGGCGCGGACGTCCACCAAGAGCTTGACGCCCGACGCTTCCAACTCGTCGAGCACAGCCTTCGCCGGCGTTTGCTCGTAGCCGATGGTGAAGAGGCGTTTGGTCTTGCGGGCCATGTCGATATCCGGTGCGTTGATCTGTCATCGGGAAAGCTAGGATCGGGCGCGGATGATTTCCATATGCCGCGTTGCCGCCGGGCGCGGCATGTCGCATAGTCCCTGCAAAGAGCCGGTCGAAGGCCGGATGCAGGGGGGACACGATGAACCGATTTTGCCGGACGCTGGCAGGGCTGCTCGCGCTTGTCGTTTGTGGCATTGCCTCAGCGCACGCACAGACAAGCTATCCCGATCGTCCGGTGAAGATCATCGTCCCGATCGGGCCCGGCGGCAGTTACGATCTGGTCGGGCGGCATGCGGCGGATGCGCTGTCGAAGCGGATGGGGCAGGCCTTCGTGGTCGAGAACAAGCCCGGCGCCGGCACCGTCGTCGGCACGCAGGCCGCAAGCCAGAGTGAGCCGGACGGCTACACACTGGTGGTCGGCGGGCTCTCCAACATGGCATTCAATTCGGCGCTGTATTCCAAGCTCGGCTATGATCCGCGCAAGGATTTCGTACCGGTCGCGCTGGTCTACAGATTCGGCTACGTCATGGTCGGCCGCAAAGATTTGCCGCACGGCAAATTGCAGGACATCGTGGCTGCCGCAAAAGCGAACCCGGGCTCGATCTCGGTCGCGACGGCAGGCGTCGGCACTGGTCAGCAACTGGTAGCGGCTGCCTTCATGAAGGCTGCGGGCGTCAAATTCCTGGAGGTGCCCTATAAGGGGTCTCCGCCGGCCTTCACCGATCTGCTGGCCGGCCGCATCGACCTGTTCTTCGACTCAATCGCCGCCGGGCTGCCTTACGTGCAGTCCGGGCAGGCGCGGGGCATTGCGGTGCTGTCCTCGAAGCGCAGCCCGCTGGCCCCTGATGTGCCGACCATGTCTGAGGCTGGCGTGCCCGGCCTCGACGTCGATTCCTGGCTCGGCATTTTCGCGCCGGCAAAGACGCCGCCGGACGTCATCGCCAAACTGCGCCGGGAAATCCGTGCCTCGCTGCCCGAACTCAAGGAGCGCTTCGAGAAGAGCGGCGGCGAGCCGTGGGATTTGCCTGACGACAAGCTCGATGCGTTCGTCGCGTCCGAATACGACACCTGGACGAAACTGATCCGCGAGGCCGGCATCAAGCTCGACTGAGCGTTTGATTATTTGACGCGCTCGATCAGCTCCATCGCACCCGCAGGCGCACGCACCTTGCCTTCGTGGATCACATACGCGAACACGTCGCGCGGCATCTTGTTCGGCTTGGCTTTGTCGACACGCGGCAGGTCGTCGGGCTCGCCGCCGGCGGCCCAGGCCTGAAAGCGCTTGGCCCAGGCGTCGAGCTGCTTCGGCGGATAGCAGGTCTTGAGCTCGTCATTGCCCTTCTGCAGCCGCGCATAGACGAAATCGCTGACGACGTCGGCGATCGCTGGATATTTGCCGTGCTCGGCGAATACGACCGGCGTCTCGAATTGTCGCAGCAATGCGATGAACTCCGGCACGCAGAAACTGTCATGCCGCACCTCGACCACGTGGCGCAGCCCGCGACCGTCGAGTTTGCGCGGAAGCAGTTCGAGGAATTTGCCGAAATCGGCCCCATCGAATTTTTTTGTCGGCGCGAATTGCCAGAGCACCGGGCCGAGCCGGTCGCCAAGCTCCATCACGCCGGAATCGTAGAAGCGCTTTATGGAGTCTCCGGCTTCGGCCAGCACGCGACGGTTGGTCGCGAAGCGTGGTCCCTTCAACGAGAACACGAAGCCGTCGGGCACTTCACGCGCCCATTTGCGGAAACTCTCCGGCTTCTGCGAACCGTAATAGGTGCCGTTGATCTCGATCGAAGTCAGCTTCGAGGCAGCGTAGGACAGCTCTTTCGCCTGCGCCAGCTTCTCCGGATAGAACACACCGCGCCACGGCTCGAAGGTCCAGCCGCCGATGCCGATATAGATGCTGCCGCTGCTGGTTGCGGTCGACTTGGAGGGCTTGCTCACTGGAAGACTCTTCGGAAAGCGGGAGGGCTCCGAGCGATGTTAGCCAAACCGGCCGTGATTGGCCAGTTTGTCGCAGCGGACGACAAGCTCTCGGAAACCAGAGATAGCGGGCTGTGACGGCCGTAGAGTTGGATGCAGATTTTTCTGCGGCGAACAATCAAGTGGGGCCAGGCCGGCAGGCACCGGCTCATAGCGTGGTCCGCTGAAAAAAAGCCTCGGAAAACCGGAGCCTTTTGCTTCCACCCATTTGCGCCGGACCACGTGAACCTCAGGACTTGCCGTGCGGCGCCCGCGTAGTACCCGTCAGTCCCTTGAAGGGTTGCTCGAGGGTCTGCTTGGCGAGTTTGGTGTGGAGTTCGCAGATCTTCTGCGACTCGGCCACTGACGTCTCATAAGCCCGCTTCACAAATTCGCTTTGAACCGTCATCGCCTTGTCGAGCGAGCGAACGCCGCTGAGCTGTTCGACAAAGGACCCGAAATCCTCGAGCGATTTCCTTGTGTAATCGCGATAGGCGTTCGCGATGGTCTGCAGGCTGACCGGCGCAGGCTCCGCCGCGGGTTGGACTGGCGCGGATGGGATCGATGCGGCCTCGGCTGGCGCGGGCTCCGCCGGCGAGGGCGCCGCGGTCGGCTGTGGCTCCGGCGATGCGACGACGGCTGGCTCCTCGACGGCCGGCTGATCGACCTTCGGGCTTTCCGCGTGAGCCGGCTCCGGCTGCAGCGGCGGATCCTGATCTGGGCTTTGCAATTCAACCGGTGCCGGGCTCGCTGTTGGGCTCACCGTCGGCTTCTCTTGGGGAACGGCCTTTTTGCCCCGCTCTCCCTTCCGGTTGCGCCGTCCGGATTTCCCGGTCGGCTTGCCCTGATCTGTATTCGACATCTGCTTCCCCTATTCCCTGTCAAGTCAAAGGTCGAGACTCCGCCATGTTTGCGATCTAATCGCGGTTCTTGCTTGTCAGTTGCGCGGCACTCGCGTGGTCAGATTTTGAAAGGTGGAGTCGATGGCCGGTTTTCTCAATGGTCGACGCAGGGACTATTCCTCCACGCGCTTTTTCCATGATATCAGTTCCCGGTCAGGCGTAGGGGAACGTAGAGTATGAATTCGCAGTCATTCGCCGGTCTTTTGGGAGCCATCGTCGCCTCGATCGTGATGGTGGTCGCCGTAGCCTACGGGCCGATCGGCCAATATGGAAAGCCCGCCAAACCGGCCAGCATCCAGCAACCAACGCCGGTGCAGGTACAGCCGGTTCCTGCGCCAGCGCCGCGTGGGCCGGTGATTCGGGAAGTGCCGAATTAGGGAGAGGCGGATCGCCCCTTGCGGAACGCCGGCGGTGTTCCCATGTTAAATCCAACGGCGACGTTGACGCTTCAAGGCTCCGGCGCTGGAACGACCATGAATAGTTTGGCTGCGCCGGATGTACGCGCGCCCGCTGTTCGTGGTCGTTGGCATTTTTGGCTCTTCCTCAAGCCCGTCTTTCCCCGATTGAGTGGCTGTTCCGGAACCCTTGGCATGTGAGGCGGCTGCGGATATACGCTGGCTGCCATGAATGAAGCCATCAAACCGGGCCCCGAAACCCCGTCGCAGGCCGGTTTGCCCGAGCTTTCGGTCGTCGTCCCGACATTCAACGAACGCGACAACGTGACGGTGCTGTACCGGCGGCTGGAGGCGACGCTGGCCGGCATCGCCTGGGAAGTCGTCTTTGTCGACGACAATTCCCCCGACGGAACCTGGGAAGTGGTGCGGGGGCTGGCGCGGAAGGATTCCCGCGTCCGCTGCATCCGCCGGATCGGGCGACGCGGACTGTCGGGTGCCTGCATCGAGGGTATCCTGGCATCGAGTGCGCACTATGCTGCGGTGATCGACGCCGACCTGCAGCACGACGAAGCGCAACTGCCTAAGATGGTTGCGCTGCTGCGGAGCGGCGAGGCGGAACTGGTGGTCGGCAGCCGCTATATCGAGGGCGGCAGCGCCGACAGCTTCAACAAGCAGCGGGCAGGCGCAAGTCAGCTTGCGACCGAGGTTGCCAAGCGCACGCTGAAGGTTGAGATCGCCGATCCCATGAGCGGCTTCTTCATGATTCGCCGCGATCGTTTCGAACAACTGGCGCCGCAGCTCTCGACCCAGGGTTTCAAGATCCTGCTCGATATCGTCGCCTCCGCGCAGGGCAAGCTGCGCGTCGTCGAAATCCCCTATGCCTTCGGCTCGCGCCAGCATGGCGAGAGCAAGCTCGATTCCATGGTGGCGCTGGATTTCCTCGGGCTGGTGCTGGCCAAGCTGACGCATGACGTGGTGTCACTGCGTTTCCTGTTGTTCGCGATGGTCGGGGGCACGGGCATTGTCGTACATCTCGTGGCGCTGTTCATCGCGCACGAAATCTTCAATGCCCGGTTTGCTGAGGCGCAGGCCATTGGTGCGCTGGTCGCGATGACCAGCAATTTCATTCTGAACAATTTCCTCACCTATCGCGACCAGCGGCTGAAGGGATTTGCGATCCTGCGCGGCCTGCTGCTGTTTTATCTGGTGTGCGGCGTCGGCCTGCTTGCCAATGTCGGGGTGGCGTTCTCGATCTTCGAGCAGGAGCCGATCTGGTGGCTCGCGGGGCTTGCCGGCGCGCTGATGGGCGTGGTCTGGAATTACGCCATGTCCGGTCTGTTCGTCTGGCGCAGGCGATGATCGGAAGATGACCTCGAACGAGGCGCGGGTTGCCCTCAACACGGGTCTGACGATCCTGGCGCTGATCGCGCTACGCCTGATCGCTGCCGCGTTCACGCCGATCACCTTCGACGAAGCCTATTACTGGATGTGGTCGAAGCATCTTGCCGGCGGCTATTACGATCATCCGCCGATGGTCGCCGTGGTGATCCGGCTCGGCACCCTGATCGCAGGCGATACCGAATTAGGCGTGCGGCTGGTCTCGATCCTGCTGGCGCTGCCGATGAGCTGGGCGATCTACCAGGCCGGCGCCATCCTGTTTGGCAGTCGGCGCGTGGCGGCCTCGTCGGCAATCCTTTTGAACATCACGCTGATGGCCGCCGTCGGCACTATGATCGTGACACCGGACGCGCCGCTCCTGGTGGCGTCCAGTCTCCTGCTGTTTGCGCTCGCCAAGGTGCTGCAGACCGGCCGCGGCGTGTGGTGGCTGGCGGTCGGCGCAGCGGCCGGCTGCGCGCTGCTGTCGAAATACACCGCACTGTTCTTCGGACCCGCCATCCTGATCTGGCTGATCGCGGTTCCCAAACTGCGGCACTGGCTGGTCTCGCCCTGGCTTTATCTCGGCGGGCTCGTTGCGCTGGCGCTATTCGCGCCGGTCATTCTGTGGAACGCCGAGCACGACTGGGTGTCTTTCATCAAGCAGATGGGGCGGGCGCGGATTGAGGATTTTCGGCCCGTCTTCATCGCCGAACTGATCCCGACGCAGATCGCGTTCGCGACGCCGCTGGTGTGGGTGCTCGGCGCGATGGGGCTTTACGCGCTATTTCGTCGACGCGCTGGCGCGCTGCCGGCGCGCGCGCTGGTCAACGTGACGTTCTGGATCATCGTCGCCTATTTCGTCTGGCATTCGCTGCATGCGCGCGTCGAGGCGAACTGGTTTGCGCCGGTTTACCCGGCGTCTGCTATCGCCGCCGCCGTCGCCGCCCATCTGGTCGAGTGGGAGCCGCGCTGGCAGCGCCTGGCCGATTTCTGCCGGCGCTGGGCTGTGCCGGCCGGCGTCCTGATGTTCGTGCTGCTGGTCGTACAGGCCAACAGCGGCGTGCTGTCAGGCTATCGCCGCGATGCCACCGTGCGCAGCATCGGCGTCGGCTGGCGCGAGACGGCCGATGCGATTGAGGCGGCGCGGGTGCGAACGGGAGCGACATGCGTGCTGGCCTCTGACTACGGCACCACCGGCTGGCTCGCCTTCCATCTGCCGAAGGGCACCTGCGTGGCGCAGCACGGCCAGCGCATCCGCTGGGTCAACATGGGCGAGCCCGACGCGGTGGAACTCGCCGGTCCGTTGCTCTACGTCCGCGAGGTCTTCCGGGATGACGCTCCATTGACGGACCGGTTCGCCCGCGTTGACAAGATCGGGGAGGTCGAGCGCAAGCGCGGCCCGCTCGTGATCGAGACCTATGCGCTCCATCTCATGCAGAGTCCGAAGGGCGACATATTCGACCGCACGCCGCCGCCGGAATTGCGATAGGACGCGTGGGCCAGTCACTCGGCGGCGTCGCGATGCGTGCGTTGGTCCAGCGTGGGACGTTCGCTCCGCCACAGCCAGACCGCGAGCGAGCCTGATCGGCCGCGAATCTGCGCTTCGACGGGGCCGGCAAGGCTGCCGGTTTTCAGCCGCGCGCCGTTGCGTTTGGCCGCGGTGCGCAACGTGTCGCTGAGCGCCAGCCGGACATCGTGGCGGGCCGCCACTTCCATCAGACGGCTCGCGACGTTGACGGTGTCGCCGGCTGCGGTGATGTGCTGATGGTTGCGGCCACCGAGCCGGGAGGCGACGATCGGCCCGAAATGCGCGCCGATCTTGAAGCCGATCCGATGCGCGATTGCCGGCGGCAATGCTTCAATCCAGCGTTCGGTCTTCACACAGAGCGCAATCGAACATTGTGCCGCTCGCGTAGCGTCATCGTCAGCCGGCTTCGGCAGGCCGAACAGGATCATGGCCCCGTCGCCGAGAAAACTCGTGATCATGCCGCCGCATCGCGTCGCTTCCTTATCGACCAGCGCGTGAAATTCCTTCAATAGCCCCCGTGTGGCATCCGGATCGAGCGTTTCGCTGAGCGAGGTAAATCCAGAGAGATCGACGAACACGACCGCGGCATTCTGCCGGACCGGCGCCAGCAGGAAGTCAGGATCGCGTGTCAGCCATTCCTGCAGGCCCGGCGTCTGGAATTGTTCGAGCAGCCTGTTTTGTACGGCGAGATGCTGGGCGCTGCGCCGGCCAGACCATAGCTGGACCGTGCCGAACAGCATGAGCGGCGGCGCTGCTGCCGCAACAGTCGTCGCGGCATCGAGCCAGATGCCGTGCGCGAAAGCAATCGTGTTCGCGGTCGCCCATGCCAGCACGACCGCGCTGACCGCCATGAGACCGATCGGGTTTCGCCGCCACACCAGCAAACCGACCAGCAACATCGGGAGCAGGATCGCCGTGATCGCCCCGGCGATGCGAACCGTTTGGTTGCGCACGAGGCCATCCCCTGCGACCAGATGCGTAATCGCAGTGGAAATGATTTCCACCCCAGGCATCAGTGAATCGAACGGCGTGGGAAAGAAGTCGCCGGCGCCGGTCGCGGTCGCGCCGAGCACGACGATGCGGCCCTGAATCGCTTCCTTGTCGATCTGGCCGTCGACCAGATTGGCGGCGCTGATCGTGCGAATGGTCTGGCGTGGGCCGTAATAGGAAATCGGCAGCGCATAGTGGGAGGCGGTCGGGATCGGCCGATCGCCGAACCTGAGGCGGTCGGGCTCGATCGTCAGCGGTTGGTCGATCGCGATTGAGGCGACACGGAGCGGAAACGACAACTCGATCTTGTCGCGCGTCCGGAACAGCATCGGGACCGAGAGCGGCGTGCCGGTCTGGCCCGTTGCAACATTGGCGATACCGACTTCCGCGCGGTCGGCGAATGCCGGCAGCGGCAGCAGGAAGCGGCTGGCCTTTGGCAGGCCGGCCAGTGGACCATCGTTCTCCGCGGAAGGCTGAACGGTGTTCGAAAATACCGCAGCCGCTGCAAGCACGGTCCGACTCGCCGCGAGCGATTTCGCGAGCGCCGCATCGCCGTCGGCCGGTCCCTTGTCGATCAGCAGGAGATCGATCGCGATGACTTTCGGCTCCAGCCGCGCGATCGCCTCGACGATCTTGGCTATCTCTGCGCGCGGCAGGGGATAGGTGCCGACGAGTTTGACGAGGGTGTCGTCGATCGCAACGATCGTGACGAGGTCCGGCGGTGCCTTCACGCCGCGCACCAGCGTGCGCACGTCGGTCAATGCCGACTCGAGCCGGTCGAGAAACCGCAAATGACCGGCCGAATGGCCGAGCCATATCGCGCCTGCCCACAATCCGGTGCAAAGCAACACAGCCAGAATATGAAGGCGTCGACAGCTCATCCGCTCGGCTTCTATTGTCCCAATCTTGCCATCAGGGCCGCAACGCGCGGAGGCGGCCAGCGCTTGATGATCAACTCGCCCGACGGCTCGACATCGACGCCATCACCGGCGCCGAGTACGACGCTGCCGCGGCCGGCGGGCCGCGCCACGCGCACGCGGCCATCGACGACGAAGACCGATGTCTTTGCACCTTCGGCATCCACCGTCCATTTGGTACCGCGCACCGCGGCAATCGCTTGCGGCGTCATCACCTCGAACCTGACGCGGCCCGGCTTCTTCGGTACTTCGAGCAGCAGGGCCTTGTTACTGAGTTCGACGGAATCGACCTGGCCATCGCGGTTGCGATCCCTGAGTTCGAACTTCGCACCGCTTTCGGCCACGATCGTGATCGCGTTCTGGCAATGCAGCGTTTGCGTTCCCTGGGTCGTCGATGCGGACGTGCAGCCTGATTTTGCCGGCTGCGCCGCCGCCGGTCCGGCGAACAGCAGCATGCCTGCGAAGGCGATCGATCCGGCGCGTGCCAGCATTGTCATGGCGGCTCCCTCTTGGGGTGCGGCGAAACAGAGGAGTAGGGCGATACGGTACCGTATCAAGCGCCGCGATCCAATGCAAAGCCAATAGACGATAGTATGTCGGCCTTCGCCGGGTAAGGTTCGGCGAAGTCTTCCGATCCGGCAGTTCAGCAAAAAGATCCGGTAAATCAGCACGGAAACGGCTCGAAAGTGGACCGAAACGGCGGCTGGAACGTCGAAATTTCCGTTGCGCAGGTGTCGGACCGACGAGGCGCGAAACGTCTTGTAACCACTCGACCACAACCGAGGTGTTGCCATGTCCAATACCGCACTGAAACCCGCCGCCGACCTCACCTGCGGAAACAGCGTGCGTTTTCCCAACGAGAGCGCCGAATATCGCCGGGCCCGCGACCAACTGCTGGCCGAAGAGATTGAACTGCGCCGCCACATCGAACGGATCGCCGAATTGCGCCGGGCGTTGCCGCCGGGCGGCGCGGTGACGAAAACCTATCAATTCGAAGGCGAGGGCGGCAAGGCGACCTTGTCGGACCTGTTCGGCGAGAAGCAGACGCTCGTGATCTACAGCTACATGTTCGGCCCGCAGCGCGAGCAGCCATGCCCGATGTGCACGTCCTTCATGAGCACCTGGGAAGGCAAGCTGCCCGACGTCGAACAGCGCATCGGCTTCGTGTTCGTGGCGCGCTCGCCGATCGCGCGATTGATCGAGGCGAAGAAGGCGCGCGGCTGGACACGGCACAGGATCTATTCGGATGCGTCGGGCGATTACACGCGCGACTACGTCAGCGCGGCGGATGCCGATGTGCCCGGCTACACCGTGTTCACCCGGCGTGACGGCAGCATCCGCCATTTCTGGTCCGGCGAGATGGGACCATCGACCGCCGATCCCGGACAGGACCCGCGCGGCGCGCCCGACTTCGATCCGCTGTGGACCATCCTCGACACCACGCCCGAAGGGCGTGGCAAGGACTGGTATCCGAGGCTGAGCTATTAGCCAGGCTGCCGTCAAGGATTGAGGCCGAACTTGGCCCGTTATGGGACACCCGGCGGTTACGTCACGCCGGGTGTCCCTGATTGGGACCAACGCCCGCATCATTGCAGGGAAATTTCTCCAATAGTTCCATGGATTTGAGCTCGCCTTACATCCGCCCGCGTTTAAGCCGGATTTAACTAAAAGTCGCCTTAATGACGCTCTGTGCCTCTGCGAGATGCTGCCTGGGACATATCCGGACGCGGCATCAAAGGGGGGCTTGGTGGAATGGTTGTTCTGGGCGTTGTGTGAATGTGAATGAGTAAGCGTACGCGTGCGTTCGGTCCTGCGGCCCGCAGCCGCGGGAAATCCTCCCGCAAAGGCATTCCCCAATATTTTCTCGGCGGTGTCGCGATCGCGGGCCTCGTGCTGGGCTGCGCCTGGACCGTCTACACCAACGTGCTCGGCGCCAACATCTATCCATCCGTGAACAACGCCGGCTTCGAGGCGTCCGCCGTCAACAACCCTAACATCGTCGCAGCGCATGCCGTGCGGCCGGCCTTCAACGAGATCTTCGCATCGCTGGAGCAACGCCCGCTGGTGATGCCCGCCCCGGAGAACGTCGCGAGTTCGCTGATGTTCAACGAAAGGTTTGCAGCCGCCGCCGCGCAAGGCGCGCCCTCGAGAGCGGCCGAATTTAAGCCCGTCGAACCGACGAGGCTGGCGGAAGCTTCCCCGCCGGCCGAGGCGCCGAAAGCCGTTCAACCTCCGAAGCCCGTGGAAGCGGCAAAGCCGAAGATTTCCGCCCCTGCTACTAAACTCGCCTTGAACGCTCCCGCGCCGGCCCCAGCAGAGACCGAGGCCAAGACCGCGAAGGCATCCGGCTCCACCGTTCGCGACATGGCGCAGCGCGCCAAGGCCGCCGTGATGTCGATTGCTTCCAACGACAAGCAGGCCATGGTCGAGAAGCTGTGGGGCAAGCAGCCGTCGAACTCGCTGCTCGCTTTCGCATCGGCCGACGCCAACGTCACCGGCAGCATCATCGATACACGAAGCCAGAACCCGATGATGGGCGGCTCGCCGCCCTATGACCGTCAGACCGCGGTCTACATCATTTCGGCGAAGACGGTGTATCTGCCCGACGGCACGCAGCTTGAAGCGCATTCGGGCCTCGGCTCGAAGATGGACGACGTGCGCTATTCGCATGTCCGGATGCAAGGCGTGACGCCGCCGCACATCTACGAAATGAAGCCGCGCGAGGCGCTGTTTCATGGCGTACCGGCACTGCGGCTGACGCCGATCGGCGGCGAAGAAAAAATCTTCGGCCGCGACGGGCTGCTCGCGCACACCTACATGCTCGGGCCGAGCGGCCAGTCCAATGGCTGCGTATCGTTCAAGGACTACTACGCCTTCCTCGACGCTTATCGGAATAAGGGCATTAGGCGTCTCGCCGTGCTCGCGAAGCTTCCGTAGGCGACGCTGCGGCGACCTCAACGTAGATCCGATGTCAAACGGCCCGCCGAGATCATTCCTGGCTCGCGCCATCCAACACGCCGTGGCCTGACCACGTCATAGCGACGCACACACCACTCGTCGTCCCTGCCTCCGTGCGCAATCGCGCACTCTGCGCAGGGACCATAACCACCGCTGCTGATCGTCGAAGGAAAGTCGTCGACCATCGCGGCAAGACACCATCCGCCGCGGCGTATGGGTCTCCCGATGTGCAATTGCACATCTGAGATCGCGCTTGCAACGCTCGCTTGTCCAGGACGACGGGCCGCATGATTCAATTTTCAAACAGCAAACACGCATTCGCGATATCGCGACGCATTGCGCCCGAGGTTTGCTCTTCATTTGGCCCTCTTGGAAATTAGAGGGCGCAGGGAAGACCGGGTGCTGGCTGCACCCGCGGTCTCGTGTGCAATTGCGCATCAAGAACACGCACACGAGCATACAGGTACAGCGGGAGCATCCCGGCCTTCCCTGCGCAATGGCTTTACGGCTTACTTCGTACTCTTCCCGGAGAACGGCTCTTTTGCCTCCGTCGCCCCCGAGAAGCTTCGCTTCTTAAGGACTTAACGCCAGCACCGCGGCGCCCGAACCACACGACTTCGCCGTACGCTTCCCGCGCGTACGTCTAGCGCGCCATCAGCGTCCATCGCATCTCACCGCACGTTCGTGACGATCGCGAGCGCCCCTCAAGGGGTGAGACGGGCGGAGTTATGCATCTGATTTGCGTGACAAGTTAAGCGGAATATTTTTGATTCCCGGGCTTGACACTATTTCGGAAAATCAGAATTGATTTGCCGACAAGTGGATTTGTCGCAGTTCTCTCCGTCATTCTACGATGTGCAATAAAGGGCCGGAGGCATGCCGATGTACGGTAGGCGTCGCCTTCCGGTTTTGCATTCTTTAGGACAGCCTGAGCGCACGGATCGGCAGTTTCAAAAATGGAACAGTCTCTTTGACCGCGACTTGCCGTGGGCCGGAATGGAACCACACAGTCCCGTAAGCTTACGGTGTTACCCATGCGCATTTTGCGGTTGCGTCTGACGGCCCATTTGCATCTAAGTCTTTGAGACACCGCGAGCAGTCTGCCTCGCGCCGGAGCGTTTGGAGTTTTTTGAGCGAGAGCACGTTTGAGTGAGTATGCGTAAAGAAGGCATTTTCAAACTTATGTTGAATTTCCCGTTCCGCGACGCTCCAGACGGAGATGGTTGCGGACGCCCCACCAAGGGTTTTCCGCAGTGACATCTCGCCGCGGATTGGGAAATCGCCTTCTTGCAGCATTGCCGGCGTCGGACTTCGATCTGCTGGAGCCCGAGCTTGAGAGAATCGCGCTCAATCAGGACGCGGTCCTTTCGCGGGCGGGTGACGCAATCGAGTACGTCTACTTCCCTCATAGCGGCGCCATCTCGCTGATGATCGACATGGCGGACGGACACACGGTCGCTACCGCCGCAGTCGGGCGTGAGGGGGCAGTAGGCATGCTTTCGGTGCTCGGGCCGTCACCTTCAGATATGACCGCGGTCGTTCGTGCGGCGGGCACCGCCTTTCGGATCCCCGCATCGCGATTTCACGCCGCTTTCAACCGGAGCCCCGCGATCCGGTACGCGGTCCAGATTCACGTCAGGGCGATGCTGATGCAGCTTCAGCTCGGCTCGGCCTGCAATGCGCTTCACCCGGTCGAGGCGCGCATGGCTCGCTGGTTGCTCCAGCTTCGCGACCGCGTCGACCATGATGTGCTCCCGCTCACCCAGCAGGCGCTATCGCAAATAGTCGGTGTACGACGCACGACAGTAACACTGCTGATGCGCAAGCTGCGAGCCCGTGGCGCGATCAGGTCCGATCGACGAGGCATGATAGAGATCGATCCGGCGCGGCTCGCGGCGGTCGCATGCGAATGCCACAACGTCATGCATCTCGAAGTCGAGGAGATGTTCGCGCTCCATTCGGCCCGATCTCGCGCGGGGGTTCTGCCCGAAGATCCGCGGATTCCGGGAATTAAATCGGGCGGAGCCATCTGAGCGCGTTTCAGCGACCGCTCGACCTTCCGCGTCGCGACTTGCTGCTGCGGCATTCCGGAACGCACATCGAAGGGTGGATTCTCCGCCAGATCAGGTTCTCTGCCGCCAATCACGTTCGAGCGCTAACTCGGATGTCGCCTCGAGCTTCGCAATTTCGCGCAACACCTTCGCTGTCTGGCGCAGCTCATCGCGCTCAGGGCCCGGCTTCAGCCGTCGTGCCTCGTCAAGGATGTCCTTTGCCTGTAGCAGCCAGGTGGAGGTTTCGGTTGAGACTTGCATGTGCGCCATGGCGTCCCTCCATCGCGATCATCACGCGATCTGTGTCGGTGCGCTTCGATGCCGCACACGGATGCTCGGCTCGTCGACCCAGGCTTCACGGGCAAACCAGGCGTGATCGGTGTGGCAGATCACGCAACGGGTCCGCGCGAAAAACACTGCGCTGCGGCTAAAGCTCTCGCGATCAGTCTTGATGCCGGTGGGAATCGCATGTCCGGTTCGCGGACATTTGACCATGACCATTCCCATATCGCCTCCCTTGAGATTGGCTTTCGTTTGAAAAAAGTACCGGCCGGTTGGAAATGCGCCTCTTGTCGGTGCGGGTTACTTGGGGGGCATCGCGCACCGCGTCTGATCGAGCATCGGGGTAGTGGGGCCACATGCTCATCGCTTAGGCTTGTTCCAACCGGCCGGATCCCTCCTTGACGTAATCCTGGATGTGATGGAGCGCCGGTCTTTTTAGCCGGTTTGATGGAGAACTTTGGTGAAGTGCTTCCTGATCGGCTCACCCGTTTCCGTTGCAAGCTTCTGGGCAAGCACCCACAATTCCCTGTTCTGGTCAGAAGCAGTGTCGAACGTCTTGCGCGCTTGCGCCGCGGACAAGGTCAAGACATCACTGGGCGACTTGCTGCCGACGAGATGGGCGAAGAAGTCGAGCGCAGCGGCGGCATTGGCGTTGGAGATTTCGAACACCTTGAGCCCGTAGTCGGTCGCGCCTTTGGCGTTGCTCGAATAGGTCTCGCGCACCGCTTCCGTCATCTCCGCCGACGCGGCCTTGATCTTCTCGTAGTTTTCCCGTGCGCGGGCGAAACCCTGCTCGGCAAGCTCGCCGCTTACGCCGGGCCAGCCGATCTTCGAGAAGTCCGGCAACGGCATGCCGAAGACATTGGTTCCGTTTAGTGTGGCTTTCATTTCGCTTTCACTCACAGAGCATTACTCCTTCGCGAGCGAAAGCGATCCTCGCGACGCACGCTCGCGTCACGAGAGCTCACGCTCCGTGGTTGGACCAGATTTGGATGAGCTTTGATTTAGCCCCGAACCGATACAACTTTGCTTGAGGAGAGCGGGACTGTCGGTTCGGTTTGCGACTCTCGCGAAAAGTTTTTTTGAAGTTGTCAACGCATACGCTGGTTTATTTACACAGCGCTGTGCATAACCGGGATATCTCAAGCAGCGGGAAGGTTTTGCTCCAGCGTGACGTTGCAGAGACACCGCGCCGTTGCGGTCGGATCCGCCCAAACAAAAAACCCCGGCATTTCTGCCGGGGTTTTGCATTCTTGGAATGCCTTGGGTGGCTGGATCAGAAGTCCATGCCGCCCATGCCGCCGCCCGGGGGCATTGCGGGGCCGCCGGCGTTCTTCTTCGGCAGCTCGGCGATCATGGCTTCGGTGGTGATCAGGAGAGCCGCGACGGAAGCCGCGTTCTGGATCGCCGCACGGACCACCTTGGTCGGGTCGATGATGCCCTTGGAGACCAGATTGCCGTATTCGCCGTTCTGCGAGTCGAAGCCGTAGGAGTACTGCTCCTTCTCGAGGATCTTGCCGACGATGACGGAGCCGTCTTCACCGGCGTTGATCGCGATCTGGCGGGCCGGCGCGGACAGCGCCTTGCGCACGATCTCGACGCCGGTCTTCTGGTCGTCGTTCTGGGTCTTGAGGCGCTTGAGCTGCTCGGTGGCGCGGAGCAGGGCAACGCCGCCGCCCGGCACGATGCCTTCTTCAACCGCCGCACGGGTCGCATGCATCGCGTCATCCACGCGATCCTTGCGCTCCTTCACCTCGACTTCGGTCGCGCCGCCGACGCGGATCACGGCTACGCCGCCTGCGAGCTTGGCCAGACGCTCCTGCAGCTTCTCACGGTCGTAGTCCGAGGTCGTTTCCTCGATCTGCGCCTTGATCTGCTGCACGCGCGCCTCGATGTCGGCCTTCTTGCCGGCGCCGTTGACGATCGTGGTGTTTTCCTTGTCGATCATCACCTTCTTGGCGCGGCCGAGCATCTGCAGCGTGACGTTCTCGAGCTTGATGCCGAGGTCTTCCGAGATCGCCTGACCACCGGTCAGCACCGCGATGTCCTGCAGCATGGCCTTGCGGCGATCGCCGAAGCCCGGAGCCTTGACGGCCGCGACCTTCAGACCGCCACGCAGGCGGTTGACGACGAGCGTGGCGAGGGCTTCGCCTTCGACGTCTTCGGCCACGATGACCAGCGGCTTGCCGGTCTGCACCACGGCTTCGAGCAGCGGCAGCAGCTCGTTCAGCGAGGAGAGCTTCTTCTCGTTGATCAGGATGTAGGCATCGTCCATTTCAACGCGCATCTTGTCGGCGTTGGTGACGAAATAGGGCGAGATGTAGCCGCGGTCGAACTGCATGCCTTCGACGACGTCGAGTTCGGTCTCGAGCGACTTGGCTTCCTCAACCGTGATCACGCCCTCGTTGCCGACCTTCTTCATGGCGTCAGCCAGGAACTTGCCGATTTCGGCGTCGCCGTTGGCGGAGATGGTGCCGACCTGGGCGATTTCCTCGTTCGACGTCACCTTCTTGGAGTTCTTGACGAGGTCGGCGACCACGGCTTCCACCGCCAGGTCGATACCGCGCTTCAGATCCATCGGGTTCATGCCGGCGGCAACCGACTTGGCGCCTTCACGGACGATCGCAGCCGCGAGCACGGTCGCGGTGGTGGTGCCGTCGCCGGCCGCGTCAGCGGACTTGGAGGCGACTTCGCGCACCATCTGCGCGCCCATGTTCTCGAACTTGTCGTCGAGCTCGATCTCCTTGGCGACGGTGACGCCGTCCTTGGTGATGCGGGGAGCGCCGAACGACTTGTCGAGCACGACGTTGCGGCCCTTCGGGCCGAGCGTCACCTTGACGGCGTTGTTGAGGATGTCGACGCCGCGCAGCATGCGGTCGCGGGCGTCGACGCCGAATTTGACTTCTTTGGCTGACATATTTGGTTTCCCTGAGTTGGTCTTTGTTTCTCACCCTGTCGGGGAGGCGCCTTGCGGGCGCTCCTCAGGGTGAGCGTGGCAGGCGATGTCTTAGGCGGCCTTCTTCTTGGCCGAGGTGGCGTCGAGCACGCCCATGATGTCGGACTCCTTCATGATCAGGAGTTCCTGGCCGTCGATCTTGACCTCGGTGCCCGACCATTTGCCGAACAGCACGCGGTCGCCGACCTTGAGGTCGATCGGGATCAGCTTGCCGGCTTCGTCGCGGCCACCCGGGCCGACGGCGACGACCTCGCCCTGGGAGGGCTTTTCCTTGGCACTGTCCGGAATGATGATGCCGCCAGCGGTCTTCTCTTCGGCGTCGATGCGTTTGACGACGACGCGGTCGTGAAGCGGACGGAAGTTCATGCAGTCCTCCTAAACGTCTGGAAATGTTGTAGAATTGTTGAATTTTGGCAGTCCGGACCAGCGAGTGCTAATCCGACTGCGGCTGATTTAGGCCAGTATTCTTCGGGGGACAAGGGCTTTTAGCGGAAAAATTGGCACTCAAATATGTCGCCTGCCAATATTGTTTCGGCATGATTAATGCGGCGGGGAAGCCTTCGCAGCCCGTATTAGCACGTGCGGTAAGCTGCTGCTAACGCGTGAATTTTCAACAATTCATTAAACATTTAGGCTTGTGATGGGTTGGTATCGTGCGTCACATTTCGCTCATGTGAGCGCATCTCCGCCGGGGTGGCTCGGTGTGTGGCCACCACGCGAAATGCGCTTCCAGCAATGGAGGTTTGGCATGGTCTCGCGGGTTGGAGTTGCTTCCGACGACTTCCGGAAGCAGGTGCTGGGTTACGGGCTGACGACGGCGCAAATTCTGTATCGGATGCCGGATCACCCCTCATTGCTGCAGACCTATGTCTGGCAGAATTACGATCTGTTTCCGAAATTCCCCGCGCTGAAGGACTTCCTCGCGTTCTGGCAGGAAAAGCTTGATGGCCCGCTGTATTCCGTGACGGTGGCGCATTCCAGGCTGATCAAGCCGACGGAGCTCCGTGCAGTCGACGGTGTGTTCAGGCTGCATTGATTGAGATGCTGTAGGGTGGGCAAAGGCGCTTGCGCCGTGCCCACCATTGGAAGCCAGCGGCTTGGATAGATGGTGGGCACGGCGCAAACGCGCCTTTGCCCACCCTACGAAACTGAATTCGTGTTAGCCTCCTGCCATAACAACAAGGGAGGCACACATGGCCAAGCAGAAGGCGGCATCACGGCCTGCGGCACAGCCCGCGGTGAAAAAGAAATGGTCGGGCCACAAGACATCAGCCAAATCCCCGGCACGCAAAACCCTCAGATCCAAGGGACGCGTATCGAAAGCCAAGGCGACCAAGAAAGCTCGACCGAAACAGCGCGTCGCCATCAGTCATCACCGCGAGGAAGATTTCAAGGCCGATGGCCTGCGCACTTACGCAAAGTACCGCGACCTCGGGATTGCCGACGCCACCCACGGCCTGGCGCAGGCGCATGTCATCCGTCTCATCGGCCCGTGCAACCCGGCGGAAGTTTCAAAACTGCATTACCACGATGTCGACTTCCAGATGGTCTATGTGCTCAAGGGTTGGGTGAAGACCTACATGGAGGGGCAGGGCGAGACGCTGATGAAGGAAGGCAGCGCCTGGACCCAGCCGCCCCGCATCAAGCATCTGATCATGGATTATTCCGATGATGTCGAGTTGCTGGAGGTGATCCTACCGGCGGAGTTCAAGACGGTGGAATTGGCGGGGTAGCGCGGCATGCACGTCGTTCCGGGGCGGCTCGTAGAGCCGAACCCGGAACCGCGGGTTCGCGCTGCGCGCGCCCCGGAATGACAGAAAGACGGCTAGGTCATCACCCCCACCACTGCCCCCATCAAACACGTCGCCAGCGTGCCTGACAGGATCGACTTCAATCCCAGCGCGTTGATCTCTTCGCGCCGATCCGGTGCCATGGTGCCGAGGCCGCCGATCATGATGCCGAGGCTGGCGAAGTTGGCAAAGCCGCACATCGCGTAGAGCATGATCAGCCGCGAGCGCGGATCGAGCGCGTCCGTGCCGAGTTTCGAGAGGTCGAGATAGGCGATCAGCTCGTTGAGCACTGTCTTAGTGCCCATCAGGCTTCCGGCCGTGACGGCTTGCGGCCAGGGCAGGCCCATCAGCCAGCACATCGGCGCCATCACAAGCCCCAGCAGCCGCTGTAGCGAAATTTTGGCGCCGCCGATCTCGGGCAACAGCCCGAGGATCGCATTGACGAGATAAACCAGCGCCACCAGCACCAAGAGCATCGCGACGATGTTGAGCAGCAGTTCGAGCCCGGCCGCCGTGCCCTTGGTGATTGCATCCATGGTCGAGGACGCATGCATGTCGGGATCTCCGAGCGAGCCGCCAGTGCGCTTATCGGAAGTCTCCGGCACCATGATCAGGCTGATCAGGATCGCGGCCGGCGCGCCCAACACGGATGCAATGACAAAATGCGCCGCCGCGTCCGGGATCAGCGGTGCCAGGAACGTGGCGTAGAGCACCAGCACGGTGCCGGCGATGCCGGCCATGCCGCCGGTCATCACCAGGAACAATTCGCTGCGCGTGAGTTGCGCCAAATAGGGACGGATGAACAGCGGTGCCTCGACCATGCCGAGAAAGATATTGGCTGCGGCCGATAGCCCGACCGCGCCGCCAACGCCGAGCGTGCGCTCCAATAGCCACGCCATGCCGCGCACGATCGGGGGCAGTACGCGCCAGTAGAACAGCAGCGTGGTCAGAACGCTCATGACCAGCACGATCGGCAGCGCCTGAAATGCCAGGACGAAATCCGCGCCCGGTGTCTTGAGATCGAACGGCAGCGCGCCACCGCCGAGATAGCCGAACACGAAGGAAGTGCCGGCGCGCGTCGCCGCCGCGATCGTGCCGACGGCGTCGTTGATGGCGCCGAAGGCTCTTGCCACCAGCGGCAGCTTGAGCAGCACCAGCGCGGTAATGATGGTGACGGCGAGGGCGATCGCCACCTGACGGAGCGACACGGCGCGGCGGTTCTCGCCGCACGCCCATGCGATCGCCAGCAACGCCAGCACGCCAAACGCCGATTGCAGTTGCAGCATGAATCCCCCGAAAACCCCGGCAGGGATTATGGGGGCAAGGGCGTCAACTGCGCAATGCGCTATCGGCCAACGGCAGCGAGGCGGCCGCTTTGCCCGGTACGGCTGGCGCGAACAATCTTTGCAGCAGATAGGCGGCGAAGACAGGCGCGATGAATCCGGGTCCCGGAATTTGCAGGTTGCCGAACAGCAATTGCAGCGCCGGGGTCCAGAAAACGAGCTGGGCCAGGCGGCGCCCGGTTGCGTCGAGCTTTCCTTCCGCGAGCAGCGCGACGCTTGCGAAGCTCAGCGGCAGCAGATCGTAGCTGCCCAAATAGGGTGAAGTGGAGACCGTGCAGGCCAGGAACAATGCCTGCAACAGCCTGGCATCGCCGCCTCCGCAATAGCGGAATGCGATGGTTACGGTCACGACGGCCGCAAGGGCGAAAGCAAACTGGATCGCTTCACCGGCGCGATTGCCGACAAGTCCGCGCACGTTCATAAAAATACTGGCCTGAAACGGCATCGCGGTGCCGGCAGGATCGCTCAGTACTTCACGCTGCAATGGCAGCGCCTTGGCTATGTAGTCGTGCCAGCTCTCCGGACCGCCGATGGCGACGCTGATCGCGAACAATACAATTGTCGTCATCGCAGCCCACAGGAAGACCCGCCAGCGGCCCGACGCGATTAGCGCAAACGGAAACAACACGCCAAGCTGGGGCTTCACCGTGAGCAGCCCGATCAGCACGCCGGCGACGACTGGTCGCCTATCGAGCGAAGCGAAGATCGCGAGCAGGGCTGCAGTCGTGAGTAACGAACTCTGGCCCGAGATCACGCAAAGCAATGCGGCCGGCGAGACCAGGACCACCACGAGAATACGCGCGTCGGCAACCTCTCGGCGCCCCGCGAGGTAGAACGCGAGAAAGCTGGCCACAAACCAGGCGATCAGGGCCGGGAAATAGGCCAGCAGACCGAACGGTGCCATCACGACAAGAGCTGTCGGCGGGTTCGGCCAGTTCTGTCCGGGATAGCCGGGGCCGAGCAGCTTGGCGAGTTCGGCATTGTAGGTCACAAGATCGTAGAAGCGGGCTGGATCGGCATCCAGCACCGCGTGCCCGTACATCCACAGGTTCAGGAAATCGCGCCCCAGCACCAGCGTGACGTTGTCGCGGGGAAACGGCCAGGTCCAGTTGGTGGTGCAAGCATAAGCCAATAGCGTCAGCGTAAACAGCGCGCTGCCGAGCAGCAGCAGACCTCGCAGAAATTCCGCGTCCTCCGGATTGTCGATCTGCGGGATGAGAGCGCTGAGAAACCGCGCCGCACACGAACGATCTGGATTGGACAGGCTCTCGTCCGGCATCGGGATTTGCCCCCATGAATGTCTCAACGGCCGGAATCCGGACCAAAATGCAGGCGGTAGACCAAATTAGGAGATGCAACTTAAGTTTTTCTTTAGAGGAAGCCGGCAAAAGTGCGGCATGGTCTGCACCGGGCGCTTGGCGCCCGTTAACCGGTGCGACAGCGGATTCAACCGATGAACTGCGTCGTTATCCCTGCGTACCGTGCGGCAGCCACGATTCTGCGGGTTATCGCGGCGATCGGTCCCGAAATTGAGATGATTATCGTCGTCGATGACGGCTGCCCCGAGGGTACGGCGCTCGTGGTCGCGAACCGGTGTTCCGATCCGCGGGTCGTCTCATTGATGCACGATACAAACCGGGGTGTCGGCGCCGCCTTCCTGACGGGGATGCGTTACGCGATCGCACATGGCGCTGATATCATCGTGAAGGTTGATGCCGATGGACAGATGGACCCGTCGCAGGTGCCGGCGCTGATCCACCCCATCGTCAGCGGGCAGGGCGACTACGTCAAAGGCGACCGCTTCTTCTTCCTTACCAATGCTGCGTCGATGCCGAAGGCCCGGCTGATCGGCAATCTCGCGCTGTCGTTCATGGCGAAACTGTCAAGCGGCTACTGGACCATCATGGATCCGACCAACGGCTTCTTCGCCATTCATGCCCGCGTCGCAGAGCTGCTCGACGATGAACGGATCACAAAACGGTTCTTCTTCGAGACCGACCTGCTGTTTCATCTTGGCCTGATCCGCGCCAAAGTCGTCGAATTTCCGATGCGTGCGTCCTATGGCGGGGAAGTTTCGAATCTGCGCATTTCGCACCAGCTCGCGCCGTTCCTCGGCGGGCATATGCGCAATACCTTCCGCCGGATTCTGTACCGCTACTTCTTTCGCGAATTCTCGTTGGCGTCGATTCAACTTGTCGCAGGCGCCGCGCTGTTCGGCTTCGGTCTCGTGTTTGGATTGTATCACTGGTGGGCGGCGGCGGATCAACTGGTCCCGACCGGAACCATCATGATCGCAGCACTGACCTTCCTGATCGGATTCCAGCTTATGCTGTCGTTCCTGAATTACGACATCAGTTCGAGCCCCCGAGAACCGCTGCATCCGTTTCTGATCCGGATTCCGAACCTCGCGCCTGTAACCGGCGAACTGGGCAAAGCAAACGCATCAGAGACGAGCGATGCCGGCCCGCAGCCGGTCCGCCGGCCGGCATAGCGGGCGATACACACGATTTCTGGTCGCGCATCAATCGAGCGCCAATCAGGAACTGTACGCTCACATCTAGCGCGCGTATCCTCGGATGCGTTCGATGTAGTTCATGATGTGGTGCATGACTTCCGGAAGTATTCCGGCGCCCGGATCGCACATGTTGAAATAACAGGTGGAGATTTTTACTTTCTGATCGAGAGGAAGGGAGGCACCCCCTTGGGATCGATATCTTGAAGACCTGTCCCCCTCTGGCGCACATCGCCTGGGATCTGGAATTCAGGCGGCATGGCATCCGTCATCGGCAGCAGGTCCTCGACCACTCCAATGATGGACTGTCTGGCTGTGGGCGGCGGGACTGCTTATCGTGTCCAGCCACCTCGTCGTCCTTCATTTGGACGGCTTCTGGGCACTCGCTAACCTTCTCAACCCGTGGAACATCGCCACCGTGCTGACGCTTGAGCTCACAGTGGCTCCCGGTTTGCTGCTACACATGGCGGCTGATCAACTGCCAACGACCGCTACCTCGTCTCAGAGCAGATAGGCCATTAATCCCATCCCGATCGATGGCCCGTCTGCGGTCAAACTACCCCCGTCCGACGAACGGCATCTTGGTCGCCATGACCGTCATGAACAGCACGTTGGCATCAAGCGGCAGGCCGGCCATGTAGGCAACCGCATCGCCGACGGCCTTCGCGTCCATGCGCGGTTCGTGCTTCATCGTGCCATCAGGTTGCATCACACCGGGGCCGGCGACCATGCGGTCGGTCATTGGGGTCGCGGCATTGCCGATGTCGACCTGGCCGACCGCGATGTCGTACATGCGGCCATCCAGATTGGAAGCCTTGGTGAGGCCGGTGATCGCGTGCTTGGTCGACGTATAGGCGGCCGAGAAGGGCCGCGGCGCATGCGCGGAGATCGAGCCGTTATTGATGATGCGCCCGCCGCGCGGCTTCTGGTCCTTCATGATGCGGAAGGCATGCTGGGTGCACAGGAACGGGCCGGTCAGGTTGGTGTTCACCACCGCCTGCCACTGCTCGAGGCTCAGATCCTCGAAATTGACCGGCGGCGCGCCCATGCCGGCGTTGTTGAAGAGAACATCGAGCCGGCCATAGGTATCCATCACCTTGGCAAACAGCGCTGCGATCGAATCGGGCTTGGTCATGTCGGCGGAAACGCACAGGCTGTTGCCGACATTGTCGCCGAGCTTCCTGGTTTCTTCCAGCATCTCCATGCGACGCCCGGCGAGCACCACAGTGAAGCCGGCGTTCATCAGCGCCAGCGATGCCGCGCGTCCGACGCCGGTACCGGCACCGGTCACGAGCGCGATCTTGTTGGTTGCGTCGGCCATTATTTCCTCGCCTTCATTTCTTGGTTTCTGTTTCGGATTTGTAGGGTGGTCTCGGAATATTCTGGTGTGCCGCCCGCAAGGCCGCCGACCAGCGCGAACGCAGATCGTGGAAGTAGGGCTCGCCGGCCTCGATGCGGTGGTTGAGATCGGCCTCGCAGGCATCCGTGCGCACCACCAGCACGTCGATCGGCAAGCCGACGCCGAGATTGGAGCGCATGGTCGAATCCATCGAGATCAGGCCGGTCTTCAGCGCCTCATACAGTTCGACGTCGTAATGCATCGCGCGATCTAGCACCGGCTTGCCGTATTTGTGCTCGCCGATCTGCAGGTAAGGCGTGTCGGTGGTGCATTCGATGAAATTGCCGGCGGTGTAGACCATGAACAGCCGCATCCGCGAGCCCTTGATCTGGCCGCCGAACAGGAAGGAGACGTCGAAGGAGACGTCCTCGGATCGCAGGGCCTCGCCTTCGGTGGCGTGCACGGCGCGGATGGCGCGGCCGATGCGTTGCGCGGCCTGGAACATGGTCGGCGCGTTCATCAGCGTTTCGAGCTCGCCGGTGTGCGGATCTTCCATGCCCTCGGTGAGCGTCGACAGCACCGACTGGCTGATCGCCAGATTGCCGGCGCTGGCGACCGCCATGATGCGCTCGCCGGGTTTTGAGAAAATATGGAGCTTGCGGAAGGTCGAGACGTTGTCGAGGCCGGCATTTGTGCGCGTATCTGCGATCATGACGAGACCGTCCCGCACCAGAATTCCGCAGCAATAGGTCATTCCCGATCCCCGAACGCATCCGTTTTTTGGCGGCCAAACTACTAGCCAATTTCGAGGGGGCATCCAACCCCAATTCCCCGTGGCGCGGCAAGCGCCCGGCCGGTCAAACCTCGAAACCGAAGGCGGGAGGGCACATGCGGAAATCCGCGCGGATTGGCTCGATTGCAGCCTCGTTACTGCTGGGCAGCGTGGGCGCCCAGGCAGGTCCCTGGGAAGACGCCATGGTGGCCTGCAACCGGGGCGACCATGTTCCGGCGATCCGGCTGTTCCGCCCGCTGGCGGAGGCCGGCAATCCCAAGGCGCAAACCCGCAAGACATGGTGGCTTCGCTGACCGGCTACGGCCCCGATACCGAGAAGGACATCGCCGAGGCGCAAGCGATCATGCAGAAGCTCGGCTATGGCGACGCCAAACCGCTACAGATCAAAATCCAACGAGGAACCTGCCCGACCTATCGCGATCCCGCCGTGATCCTGATCGACCAGTTGAAGAAGATCTACATCACAGGCGAGCTCGACATCCTCGATACGCCGCGCTGGTACGCGCGTTTGGCGAAGAAGGATTACACGATCGGGCTGAGCGTCACCGGCGTCAGCGTCGACGATCCCGACGGCAATATCGTCGAGACCTATTCCTGAAAATCGGAGCGAAACTATACCCAGTACTGCAACGCCGAGGTCGACAAATTGCTGGCGGCGCAATCGCGCGAGCTCGACAAGGAAAAGCGCAGGAAGCTCGTCTGGGATATCGAGCGGCTATTGGTCGAGGACGCCCCGCGGTCGATCATCCTGCACTCCTCGGCCGGCAATTGCTGGCAGCCTTACGTGAAGAATTCCGGCCGCACGACAACAGCCAGTATAATAATCTGCGGTTCGAGGATGTGTGGCTGGATAAGTGACGGCGCGTCTCAGATCACGTCAAGATCGTGGGCGGTCATCACGCGGCCGTCATAGTGTTGCTTGATCTCGTTCAATACGGCCTCTTCCGGGTCGGCAAGCGTCAACGCGCCGCCGGCGTTTGCACGGTGGTAGAGCACCAGCAGGCCTGGCTTGGCCCGCGAGGCAAGCGCAGCGAGCTCCTTGGAGGAAGTGTGATGGGTTCGACGGTACCGTTGCCACTTGGGCGAGACCTTCTCGTAAGTGTGTTGCGAATAGGTCTCGTGAATCAGCACATCGCAACCGGCACAATGCTCGGCAAGGCTTGGAGTCGGCGCTGTATCCCCTGACAAGACGATGATTTTATCGGGCGTCTCAAACCGAAAGCCGTAGGCGTGCTTCAGTCCGTGTCGCACCGGGAAGGCGGTGACGCGGATATTGCCGTCGGAGTAGATCTCTCCTCGCGTTATCTCGTGCACGACGACCCGGCATCCCGCCCGCGGTAGCCGGTCGATACCGTTGACGCGATTGTTAATGTCGATCTTCCAGGCGCTCAGTACGTGCTTCGTCATAGCGCGGAGGCCCTTCGGACCATAGACTTCGATCGGCCCTTTACGGCCGAGAATCCACGGCGTGAGGATAAGGTCCGGATAGCCGGCGGTGTGGTCCGCGTGCATATGGGTCAGGAACGCCGTCTTTATTCCGCCTGCGGCGGGTCCGAGCGCAGCTACGCCCTTGTTGTACGCCGCTGCCACGCGACGGACGACGCCCGGGCCGAAATCAACCAAATATGGCGTTCCATTCACTACGATGGCGGTCGCGGGTCCGGACCGCGCGGGATCAGGCCGCGGCGTGCCTGTGCCAAGCATGACGATCCGTGTCATTGGCGTCTGCAGCGCACGTGCTGTTTTTGGCGTCCGGCGGGAAGGCATCATTCCGGCCGGATGTTTGATGTCTTGATGACGGTCTGCCATCGCTCGGAAGCCGATTTGAGCAAAACTCTGGCTTCAGCGCCGGTGCTTGCGATCGGCTCCAATGCCTGTGCGCGAAGGCGGGTGTGCAGCTCAGGCAATTGCAAAGCCTGACGCACCTCCCGCTCCAGCAGCGCACGAATGGATTCCGGAACGCCCTTTGGCGACAGCAACACCTGGTAGAACCCGACTTCGAAGCCGGCGTAACCGTTTTCACTGATGGTGCCGATCTCTGGCGCGTACAGGGCGCGTTCCAGACTGGATAGAGCAAGCGCCTTCAGCCGGCCTTCGCGCGCCAGCGGCAGGACGCCGGGAGTTGCAAGGAAGCCTGCCTGAACCTGCCCACCGACGAGACCCGTCACGACCTCGGCGTTGCCCTTGTAGGGGACGTGCAGACCTTCAAATCCCGCCTTCATTCGAAAGTACTCCATCGTCAGATGGCCGGGATTGCCGCTTCCGCCGCCGCTGCCGTAAAGCAGTGGCCGATCCAGATTTTTTGCATAAGTGACGAACTCAAGGACCGATGTCACGGGAATGGAAGGATGCACGACGAGCGACATCGAGAAACTTGCCGCGACAGAGATCGGCTCGAAATCCCTGACCGGATCGAATGCGAGTTTCGGATAGAGCGTCGGACTGACTGTGAGCGGCGTATCGAGAACGAACAGCAGCGTGTAGCCATCCGGCTCCGCCTTGGCCACCGCACCGGCCCCGATGTTGCCGGAAGCGCCGGGACGGTTTTCCACCACGAAAGCCTGCTTGAGGCTTGCGGCGAGTCTGTCGGCCAGCATTCGTGCGGTGAAATCCAGCGGTCCTCCGGGTGGAAACGGCACCACGATCTTCACGGGTCTCGACGGATAATCCTGCGCGGCGGCGCCCGTGTCGAACGCCAGGCTGATCACGGCGACGGTTGCCACGACAGCCATGAGGCTTCTCAAGGGAATTGATGCGGTCATCGATCACCTCCGGCCATCCTCAGCGACGATTGCCGCGATCCTGCGTCGGGCAGACATAACGGTCCAGTTCTGATATATGACGATGGCATAACCATTTTGATAGGTCCGTGCCATGCAGTGGGTTGACCGCGTTGGAAGGCGCCTGAAGCTGCGCGACCTGCATATTTTGCTCGCCGTAGTGCAGCACGGCAGCATGGCGAAGGCTGCAGGCGAACTGGCCATCTCGCAGCCTGCGGTATCGAAAGCGATATCCGACGTTGAGCATGCGCTGGGGCTTCGTTTGCTCGACCGTGGACGCAACGGCATCGAGCCGACGATTTACGGCCGCGCACTCGTTGCGCGTGGCCGCGCGATCTTCGACGAGTTGAAGAGAGGGGTAGACGAGTTGGCTTTTCTCGCCGACCCCACTGTTGGCGAATTGCGTATCGCCAGCACCGAGAGCATTGCTGCGGGTTTCTTGCCGGCGGTGATCGAGAACTTCTCGCGCGAGCAGCCGCACGTCCGCCTCGACGTTGCACAAGCGGTCATGAATGCACAGCATTATCGCGATTTGCGCGAGCGTAGCATCGATCTCCTGTTAGGACGCATACCAACGCCATTCGATGAGGGCGATCTTGATGTCGAAACGGCATACGACGACCCAGTGGTCGTGGTCGCTGGCCGGCAATGGGCGCGCTCGCGCCGGCTTACACTCGCCGAACTCGCCGAAGAGCGCTGGGTCCTGCCGCCTGCGGATACCATCGCCGGTATTTTGGCCGCCGAATGGTTTCGCGCCGGCAGCCTCAAGATGCCGCGCGCTTCCGTAACGACGCTTTCGATCCATCTTTGCTGTCGGCTGGCTTCCACCGGGCAATACGTGACAACACTCCCGATATCGGTGTTACGTAGCGCGCATCACGATCGGCTTCTCAGGGTCCTCCCGATCAAGCTGCCTGTTCAGTTGCGGCCAGTGGGAATCGTGACACTGAAGAACCGCACGCTTAGTCCCGTGGCAAAACGCTTCATTGAGTGCGTACACCACACTGCGAAGCAGCAAATCAGGCGCTCAAAGCACTGACGGCGTAGACGCCTGATGTCGTTGCACGCGACGCGTCTTTTTCAGCTACGACTGCGACTGGCTTTGCCATTGCCCCGGCCGGCCGGCCTGTTCGACTCTGACCGCGACCGTCAGCGTTTCCGTGCCGCCGCCATAGCGGGTGCCGCGTACCGGGGCCGCGCCGAGATAATCGAGGCCGATCGCGACGCGGGCGTGGGCGTCGGTGGTGCAGATGCCGTTGGCGGCATCGAAGCCGACCCAGCCTAGATCGGGCACGTAAGCTTCCGCCCAGGCGTGGCCCGCCTGCTGGTGCACCATTCCGTCGGAGCGCAGGAAATGGCCCGAGACGAAGCGCGCCGGAACGCTGCCGGATCGGGCGCAGGCGATGAAGATGTGCGCATAGTCCTGGCAAACGCCGCGCTTGAGCGCGAACGCTTCCGCCGCCGAGGTGCCCGAGTTGGTAGGGTCTTCGTCGAACGTCATGTGCTCGTTGATCTGCACCATCAGCGCATGCAGGAAGCCGAGCACGTCCCCATCGGACTCCGACCGTAGCTCGCGGGCAAAGATCGCCATCGCCGGATTGACTTCGGTCAGCGCGGTTTGGCGCAGGAACAGGCTCGGCGGAAAGCGCTCGTCGGTGCCGCGCAGCACGCCGCCAGTGTCATGGGTCTCGATCAGGCCCTCGACATTGATGGTGAGGTCGGCGATCGGCCCGTGGGTAAGCACATGCGTGACGTTGCCGAATGCATCCTGGTGCATGTCGAGGCGAGAGTCGGTCGAGACATCGATCTGCCATTCGGCGACATACTGCCCGTCATGGCTGCCGGGCGTCATCCGCAGGATTTGGATCACGCCCGTGGCCGGCGGCTCGTAGCGATAGCTGGTGGAGTGGGCAATTCGCAGGCGCATGGGGTACCGTTATTTTTCTCCGTCGTCATTCCGGGCTGGTCCGAAGGACCAGACCCGGAATCTCGAGATTCCGGGTTCGATGCTTCGCATAGCCCCGGAATGACAGTGCTTGATCAAATCAAATACTGTTTGGTGATGATCTCACCGAGCCGCGCATTGTCCGCGATGAACTCCTGGATGAACTCATGGACGCCGTGCTGGAAGATATCGTCCATGTGGCTGTGTTCAAGCCGGTTGCGGACGCCGCGGGCATGGCGCTGGGCGGCGCCCTGGCGACCATAGGCGACGCCGATCTGGTCAAGATTGCGCACCAGATTGCTGTAACAGCTCGCCAGCGAGCGTGGCAGCGTGTCGTTGAGGATCAGGAGGTCGGCGATCAGCCACGGCTTTAACGTCTCGCGATAGACCCAGTGATAGGCAGTCAGCGCGGAGACCGAGCGCAGGATGGAGGTCCACTGGTAGTAGTCCAGCGGACCGCCGACGTGCTCCTCCTCGGGCAGCAGCACGTGATATTTAACGTCGAGAATGCGCGCGGTGTTGTCGGCGCGCTCCAGATGCAGCCCCAGCCGCGAGAACCAGTAGGCGTCGTTGCGGAGCATGGTCCGGTAGGCCGAGCCGTCGAACCGCAGCGAGGTCTCCTGCACGAAGCGGAGAAACCGCGCCAGTTCCTCGCGGCTCGACGTGCCCTTGCCCCAGACTTCCTGCAATTCGATCCATGCCGAGTTGATGGTGTCCCACATCTCCGATGTCAGCGCGGTTCGCACCGAGCGCGAATTGAGCCGGGCGGCCTCGATGCAGTTCTTGATCGAGGAGGGATTGGAAGACGAGAACGCCAGATATTCAACGACGTTCTGCTCGGTGGCTTCCGGATAGGCCTCGTAGAAGCTTGCGCTGACCCCGGCCGTCAGCAGCGCCGATTCCCACTCATTGGTCTTGCCGATATAGGCGGCGGGAAGCGCAGTGACTCGCAAGGTCGCATCGATGGTGCGCGCGATATATTCGGCGCGCTCGACATAGCGGGCCAGCCAGTACAGGTTTTCGGCAGTGCGCGACAGCATACGATAATTTCGCTCTCTATTCGTCCAGTATCCAGGTGTCCTTGGTGCCGCCGCCCTGGCTGGAATTGACCACCAGGGAGCCTTCCTTCAGCGCCACGCGAGTCAGTCCGCCCGGCACGATGGTGACGTGCTTGCTGCCGGTCAGCACGAACGGGCGCAAATCGACATGACGCGGGGCGAGGCCGGAGGCGGTGCAAGTCGGGCAGGTCGAGAGCGCCAGCGTCGGCTGGGCGATAAAACCCTCCGGCTCGCGCTTGAGCTTGTCGCGGAACGCCTCGATCGTCGCCTTCGTCGCGGCCGGGCCGATCAGCATGCCGTAGCCGCCGGAGCCGTGCACTTCCTTCACCACCAGTTCGCTCAAATTGTCGAGCACGTAGGCGAGGTCCTTCGGCTCGCGGCAGCGCCAGGTCGGCACGTTCTTCAGGATCGGCTCTTCGCCGAGATAGAACTTTACGACCTCCGGCATGTAGGAATAGATCGCCTTGTCGTCGGCAATCCCGGTGCCGACCGCGTTCGCCAGCGTGATATTGCCGGCCGCATAGGCCGACATCAGCCCGGGCACGCCGAGCGCCGAATCCGGCCGAAAGGTGAGGGGATCGAGGAAATCGTCGTCGACGCGGCGGTAAATCACGTCGACACGTTTCAGCCCCTCGGTGGTGCGCATGAATACCTCGTCGTTCTTGACGATGAGGTCGCGGCCCTCGACTAGCTCGATGCCGAGCTTGTCGGCAAGGAAAGAGTGTTCGTAATAGGCGGAATTGTAGACGCCCGGCGTCATCAGCGCGACCGTCGGCTCGGCCGAGGCGGAGAGCGGCGCCACCGAGCGCAGCGCCGATAGCAGTTCGTCCGGGTATCGCTCGACAGGTGCAACGCGGTGGCGGGCGAACAGGTCCGGAAACAGCCGCATCATGATTTCGCGGTTTTCAAGCATATAGGAGACGCCCGAGGGCGTCCGCGCGTTATCCTCCAGCACGATGAAATTGTCGGCGTCGACCCGGACGATGTCGATCCCTGCGATGTGCACGTAGACGTCGTGCGGCACGCTCTGGCCGTTCATCTCGGGGCGGAAGACCGGATTTTGGAAGATCAGGTCGTCGGGAATGATGTTGGCGCGCAGGATGTCGCGGCCGTGATAGATATCGCGCAGGAACATGTTGAGCGCGCGCACCCGCTGCTTCAGGCCCTTCTCCAGAACGGCCCATTCCTTCGCCGACATGATTCGCGGAATCACGTCGAATGGGATCAGCCGCTCCTGGGCCTCCGCATCGCCATAGACCGCAAAGGTGATGCCGATCCGGCGGAACAACAGTTCCGCCTCCTGGCGGCGATATTCCAGGGCGTCCGGAGGCGTCTCCTTCAGCCAGCGGGAGAGCTCCCGATAGGCCGGGCGGAGGTCGCCGCCGGGCCCGTTCATTTCATCGAAGGCAACTGCCATAAGTCCTGACTATCTCTCGAAGCCATGCGGCACGGTGCATGAGTTCACGGGATGGTAGCAAGGCTCGGGCCAGCGCGATATGCATTGGCTTGCGGCATTTCGTGTGGGTAGCCGGCCGCGCTGCCCTAAAAAAGGGCTGCCGGGTGCTTATTTCGGCAGCAAACCCCCGTGACTTCAACGCGTTGCTTGCGCAAAGTACGGGGCAGGTGGGGAGAAGTCATGAGCGAGATCGTCACGGCGGGTATTCTGGTCATCGGCGATGAGATCTTGTCCGGCCGTACCAAGGACAAGAACATCGGCTTTATCGCCGAATACCTGACCAATATCGGGATCGACCTCAAGGAGGTCCGCATCGTCGCCGACGACGAGACCGACATTGTCGACGCCCTTAATGCACTGCGGCATCGCTACACCTACGTCTTCACCACCGGCGGCATCGGGCCGACCCATGACGACATCACCGCCGACAGCGTTGCCAAGGCCTTTGGTGTCGGAATCGGGCATCATCCGGAGGTCGTGGCGCGCTTCCGCGAGCGCTGGAGCGAGCAGGATCTGAACGAGGCGCGGCTGCGCATGGCGCGTGTGCCCGATGGCGCCGAGCTGATCCAGAGCGCGACCATTCTGGCGCCCGGTTTCAAGCTCGGCAATGTAATAGTCATGGCCGGCATCCCCTCGATCATGCAGGCGATGATGGACATCGTCGCGCCGAAGCTGAAATCGGGGGTGCGGATGCTGTCGGACTCGGTCCGCGCCAATGCGCGCGAAGGCGACATCGGCGGGCCGTTGCGGGAGATCGCCATCGCCCATCCCGACACGATCATCGGCAGCTATCCGTTCATGGACGAGGATAAGAAGCCGAACACCAACCTCGTCGTTCGCTCGCGCGATGCCGACAAGCTCAACGCCGCGATGGCCGCGGTGAAGGAGATGCTGGCGGCATTGAACGTCACCACCCGGTAGCGGCGAAGCGGGTGCTCTAATTTCGAACTTCGCAATACGGAGAACAAAGTGACAGATCGTTCTGGAGCGCGCCCATGACGGCGCCACCGGAGAAGGCCTTTCCGGTCTCCTGGGACCAATTTCACCGCGATTGCCGGGCGCTGACCTGGCGGCTCAACGAGGTCGGGCCGTTTAACGCCATCATCGCGATTACTCGGGGCGGGCTCGTACCGGCAGCCATCGTGGCGCGTGAGCTTGGCATTCGCATCATCGATACCGTCTGCATTGCCAGCTACGACCACACCAGACAGGGCGACCTGCAGGCGCTCAAGGGTGTTTCGGCCGACGTGGCAAAGCTCGGTGGCGGCACAGGGAAGGGGCTGTTGATTGTCGACGACCTCGTCGACACCGGAAAGACCGGGCGGCTGGTGCGCTCGATGATGCCGGACGCGCATTTCGCGGCCGTCTATGCCAAGCCGCAGGGCAAGCCGCTGGTCGATACGTTCATCACCGAAGTGTCGCAGGACACCTGGATTCATTTTCCTTGGGATACCGCGCTGTCGTTCCAGCCGCCGATCCGTCCGTGAGGTGTTCGTCATTCCGGAGCGCCTCGAAGTGGCGAACTACGATGTGCAGTTGCACATCGGAGAATCTCGAGATTCCGGGTTCGATGCTGCGCATCGCCCCGGAATGACGGTGGCCGAAAATGCCCCTTCAAAACCGCGTCACTCCCACCGGCGACATCATCGCCACCCCGCATCGCGGTATGTTCACCGGTAACCGCGGCATCATTCATGATCCCGCGACGAAGACGCTATTGAAGAAGCGCTGGTCGAGCCCGGCCTGGATCACCTGCGTCTGCGAGTTCAGAGGTTGGCAGCGGCCCGTGATGGGCCGGCGGAGCTGGACCGAACTGTTCTTTCTCGACGAGGCGACCGCCTTCGCCGCCGGGCACCGCCCATGCTTCTTCTGCCGCCGCGACGACGCCAACCGCTTTCGCGCGGCGTGGGAAGAGGGCAATGGCGCGAAGGACATTCGTGCGCGGGAGATCGATGCAGTGCTGCATGGTGAGCGGCTGGAGCGCGGCAAGAAGCGGCTTCATCCGCCGCCGGTGCCGGTCAAGCAGTTGCCTGACGGCGCGATGGTGCAGCGGGGCGCCGGGAGTTTTCTGGTCCTGCGGGGCAGGGCACTGCAATGGTCGATGGCGGGATATCGAGAGGCGGTTGATGCGCTCGATGACGCATTGCTGTTGACGCCGCCGTCAACGCTGCGTGCGCTGAGTGCCGGATATCAGCCAGTACTGCATCCGAGTGCGGGTTAGCGTGGGTGATGTCGCTTGCGCGGTCTGCCCTCTCTCCCGCTTGCGGGGGAGAGCTGGAGAGGGGGCTCTCTCCACGATTCGCGCGCGTGGAGAGAGCCCCCACCCTGACCATCCCCCGCAAGCGGGAGAGGGGACGGAAACATCACCCCAACTTCTGTCGCGCCAGCTTCGCGCCCGCGCCGAGCGCGGCCAGCTTCGCCTCTGCGATATCTCTCCGCATCGGGGCCATGCCGCAATTGGTGGTCGCGACGATGTTGCTGAGCGGCACGAATTTGGACACCGCCTCGATCACCTGAACGACGTCTTCCGCGGTCTCCACCGTGTCGCTGGCGACGTCGATCACGCCGGCTTGCACCACCTTGCCGGGAAGCAGCGCGAGCAAATCCAGCGGAACTTTCGAGTTGCGGCACTCGATCGCGACCTGCTGGATCGGGCTTTTCGCGATCGCCGGGAAAATATCCTCATACTGCCGCCACTCGCTGCCCAGCGTCTGCTTCCAGTCGGTGTTGGCCTTGATGCCATAGCCGTAGCAGATGTGAACGGCAGTGGTGCAGGTCAGGCCTTCGGCCGCCCGCTCCAGCGCTCTTATGCCCCAGTCTGAGACCTCGTCCATGAAGACGTTGAAGGCGGGCTCGTCAAACTGGATCACGTCGACGCCATCCGCCTGCAGCGCCTTGGCCTCGTTGTTGAGCAGTTCGGCAAAGGCGAACGCCATCTTGACCTTGTCACCGTAGTACCGGTCGGCGACGGTGTCGGCGATGGTCATCGGGCCGGGCAGGGTGAATTTCAGCTTGCGCGTGGTATGGGTGCGGGCGACGCGGGCCTCGTCCGCATGGACACGCCCCTTGAGCGTCAACGGTGCTGTCACCTGAGGCACCATCGCCTTGTAGCGGTCCTTGCGGATGCCCATCTCGACCTTGTGGGCGAAATCAATGCCCTCGACCTTCTCTAGAAAGCCGTGGACGAAGTGCTGGCGGGCCTGCTCGCCCTCGGTGACGATATCGACGCCGGCATCCTCCTGCAGCTTCACCGCCAGCATGGTGGCGTCGCGCTTGGCGCGGGCGAGCTCGTCACCCTTCGATTTCCAGGGTGCCCACAGCGTATTGGGCTCGGCCAGCCATTCCGGCTTCGGCAAGGAGCCTGCGATCGTGGTTGGAAACAGCATGGGAGCCTCCCGATGGGTTGATTGAGCGCCTGTCTGCCATGTCTTATGGTCAAGGTACAGAACAACAAGAGTTGACCCCTCCCGGCGCGCCGGGGGCAACTGGGCGGCGCAATGACAGCAAACGGTCAGCTAAACACTAAGACGTAACAGGAAACCCCATGCTCGAATTCTTCTTCGATTGCTCCAGCCCCTGGACCTATCTCGCCTTTCATAACATCCAGCCGCTCGCCAAGGAGCTCGGCGTCGAGATCGCCTGGCGGCCGATCCTGGTCGGCGGCATCTTCAACACCGTCAATCCGAGCGTCTACGCGCAGCGCGAAACGCCGGTGCCGTTGAAGGCGCGCTACATGAAGAAGGACCTCGCCGACTGGGCGCGCTCCGCAGGCCTTGCGATCAAGATGCCGCCGACGGTGTTTCCGGTGAACAGCGTCAAGGCGATGCGCGGCTGCATCTGGGTTGCACAGGAATCTGGCGAACGCATGGTGCCGTTCGCGCGCGCCGTGTTCGAGGCCTATTGGGGCGATGACAAGGACATCTCAAAGGATTCGGTGCTGACGGAGATCTGCCAGAGCGTCGGCGTCGATCCCATCAAATTCTTCGATGGGATCGGCCAGCAGGCGATCAAGGACCAGCTCAAGACCAACACGGACGAGGTGATGGCGCGCGGCGGATTCGGTTCGCCGACGATCTTCGTCGGCAAGACCGACATGTATTTCGGCAACGACCGGATGCCGCTGATCCGCGAGGCGCTGCTGCGGCTCAAAGCGCGGGCGGCCTGATGCCGAAGGCCGTCGTCTGCCGCGAACTCGGCGCGCCCGAGAAGCTGCGCCTGGAAACCTTTGCCTCCGCGCCGCTGGCACTCGGGCAGGTGCGCGTCGCCATTCGTGCCGCCGGGATCAACTTCCCTGATATACTGATGGCCGCGGGCGAGTATCAGCTCAAGCCGCCACTGCCGTTCACGCCGGGCGTCGAAGCCGCCGGCGATATCGTCGAGATCAACGGCGCTACGGGCGTCGCGGTGGGCGACCGCGTGATCGTCAAGATGCGGCACGGTGCTTACTCCGATGAAGCGATCGCCACGCCCTCGCAGCTCGTGCCGCTGCCATCGACGTTCGACTACGCCGAAGGCGCCACGTTCCTGGCCGGCCACGGCACGGCCTATCACGCGCTGATCGACCGCGGCCAGCTTCAACCGGGCGAGGTGCTGCTGGTGCACGGCGCCGGCGGCGGCGTTGGCCTTGCCGCTGTCGAAATCGGCAAGATGCTCGGCGCCACCGTGATTGCGACCGCGTCAAGCGACGAGAAACTCGCGATCGCCAAAGCGAGGGGCGCCGATCATCTCGTGCGCTACGACCAGGAGCCGTTCCGCGATGCCGTCAAGCGCATCACCGACGGGCAGGGCGCCGACGTGGTGTTCGATCCCGTCGGCGGCGAGGTGTTCGAGAACTCGATGCGCTGCATCAACTGGGGCGCGCGGCTATTGGTCATCGGCTTTACCGGTGGCATCGGTCTTGCCAAGACCAATCTGTTGATGATCAAGGGCGCGAGTGTGCTCGGCGTCCGTGCCGGTGAAGCGGTGCGGCGAAATCCTGCGCTTGGCGAGATCAGGATCAAGGTGCTGACGGAATGGGCGGAGGCCGGAAAAATCCGCCCCAACGTCTCGCATCGGCTGCCGCTGGAGGATTACGCGAAAGCGATGCGGCTGTTGATCGACCGCAAGGCGATCGGCAGGGTGGCGCTCACCATGGAATGACAACGGAGTTTCCTCACCGCGCTTCGGCATATCGTAAGCACGTCCGTACGATCTGACCGCAGGCTGCATCCTGTGCGTTGCCGATATCGGTCGCACCGGCATACTGTACTTGCGCGACCTTGCCAGCGACGAAGCGGAGCTGAACGCGACAGTAGCCTGTTGGAGGCTGGCCGCCGATGTTCAGCCCGGGCGGGATTGTGACAGTGGGAGGCAGTACCCCGCCGGGAGGACTGGTCGCGTGCTCATACATCCAGATTTCGCCACGGCCATCCTTTGTCGTGCCCGTGGGCAGACCGGCACACATGCGGATCGCCGATTGGTCGAGACCAACCAGGCTTTCCCGGCCTCGCCGCGCCCATTCGGCCTCCCGATCGGCACAGCCGGCGAGGACGAGGGGTGCCAAAATGAGCATCCGCAGGCGAAAGCGCATCGGTATCGGTCCGGTAGTTGGATTGGATGACAGTATCGCAGCGCGATGTCGCAATTGCAGCGGGACGGGAGCGCGGCTCCATGCTCAATGAACATGGATCAAAAAGCGACGTGCGACGTTAGTTTGCCCGCCGCCGATCGACCGACTTAGCATAGAGCGCCTCGGCTAAATTTCGCGAAAACTGCCGGTTCGAACAAACGCAATCGTCTGCTCGATCGCAGCGCGATCGGGCGCTGGCGTTAGTTATGCAATGACTGTCGTCCCGGCCAAGCGAGCGCTAGCGAGCGCTGAGCCGGGACCCATAACCACAGGAAGTGGTTTTACGAAGGCTCGGCCCAGCGCGTTCTAACAAGAACGCCCTGCGGTTATGGGTCCCGGCGTTCGCCGGGACGACAGCGGTATTCGTGGCGCCTGCGCAGTCACGTATATTCGCGCTCCGTCCACCACGGGAAATAGTCGGGCATGTCGCTCGATACCTTGTTCTTGAACTCTGCCGGGCGCTTTTCCAAGAACGAGACTACGCCTTCCTTGACGTCTTCCGAGCGGCCGCGGGCGTAGATGCCGCGGCTGTCGACCTTGTGGGCTTCCATCGGATCGTCGGCGCCCAGCATTCGCCACATCATCTGCCGGATCAGCGCTACCGAAACCGGCGCGGTCTTGGCGGTGAATTCCTTGGCAAGCGCGCGTGCGGTCGGCAGCAGATCGTCCGGCGGCACCACCCTGCTGACGAGACGGCCGGCGAGCGCTTCCTGCGCCGGGAACACGCGGCCCGAATAGCACCATTCCAAGGCCTGCGAGATGCCGACGATGCGCGGCAGGAACCAGCTTGAGGCCGCCTCCGGCACGATGCCGCGTTGGGAGAACACGAAGCCGAAGCGCGCGGCTTCGGAGGCGATGCGGATATCCATCGCGAGCTGCATGGTGACGCCGATGCCGACCGCGGGCCCGTTCACGGCCGCGATCACCGGTTTTAAGCACTTGAAGATGCGCAGCGTCACCTGGCCGCCACCATCGCGCACCATGGGATCGCTGTAATCGACCGCGCCGCTCGCGAGCCGCTTCACCGGCCCACGCCGCGCGTCGCGGTCGAACGTGTTGGCGCCGGAAGAAAGATCGGCACCGGCGCAGAAGCCGCGGCCTGCGCCTGTGACGATGATAGCGCGGACATTGTCGTCCTTGTCGGCGGCGTCGAAGGCGTCGATCAGTTCCTGCTGCATGGTGCCGTTGAAGGCGTTGAGCTTGTCGGGCTGGTTCAGCGTGATGGTGAGAATCTGATCGTCGACCTCGTACTTGATGGTCTCGTACGCCATGGGTGTTCCTTCCCGTGTGTTCTTTTGATTGGAATTTCTAACTCGTCATTCCGGGGCGCGCCACTTGGCGCGAACCCGGAATCTATGCATCCACGCCCGCGATCGGTGATGTGGACGCATGGATTCCGGGCCTGGCCCACCCAAGTCGGCTGTTGCCGACTTGGGCAATTGAATACGCCGAACTCGGGTAAACCCGAGTTCGGGCGGCCATCGCGAAAATGACGGCGGCGATTACTTGCCCGGCGGCGTCGGCCACGGCCGCTGCGCATCGCGCAGGCCCTCGAACGCCTTGGCCATGCCGAGCACGCCGAGATCGTCGAAGCGGCGGCCGATGATCTGCACGCCGATCGGAAATCCCTTGGCGTCGTATCCGCCATTGATCGAGAGTGCCGGGTTTTCCGCCATATTCCACGGCACGGTATAGCAGATGTGCTCGAACGGCCTGTCGGGATCGTTGATGGGAGCCGCGAACTCGGCCGGAAAGTTCACCACCGGCGACACCGGGGAGATCACGTAATCGAGTTCGTGGAACAGTTTTGCAGCCGCGGCGCGGATCGCCATGGTGGCGTTAAAACCCCTGACGACATCGACGCCGGAAAGCTTGGCGCCGGCTTCTGCCCATTTGTGGATGTAAGGCAGTGTCTTGCCGCGGTCCTCGGGCGAAAGCTTTGATAGATCGTCCCACAGCCGGGCCCGCCAGAAGTTATCGAGCCCGTCGAGCATCTCGCGCGTCAGGATGCCGTTGACTTCGCTGACGATCGCGCCGGCGGATTCGAACGCCTTGGCGGCGTTGACGGCTACGTCACGCACTTCCTGCTCAAGCGACTGGCCGGCGCCGGGATCGAGCATCAGGCCGATGCGCAGCTTGCGCGGCGACTTGTCGAGCGTCTTCCAGTGGATGCTGCTATCAGCCGGCAGACTCATGCCGTCGCGGCGATCCGGCTTCGCCAGCACGCACATCATCAGCGCGGCGTCGTCGACGGTGCGGGTGATGGGACCTGCGACCCGGCCGACATAGGGTGGATCGATCGGAACGCGCCCGAGGCTCGGCTTCAGCGCGACGAGACCGCACCAGCAGGCCGGCAGCCGCACCGAGCCGCCAATGTCGGTGCCCAGATGCAGCGGACCGTAGCCGGCCGCGCCCGCCGCGCCCGCGCCGGAAGAAGAGCCGCCGGGGTTCTTGGCTAGGTCCCAGGGGTTGCGGGTGAGCGGGTGGAAGCTGGAGAGGCCCGACGACAGCATGCCATAGTCCGGCATCGTCGTTTTGGAGAAGATGATCGCGCCGGCTTCGCGCAGCCGTGCGGCGGGCGGGGCGTCCTTTTCTGCCGGTACCAGCTTCACGCTGGCCGCGCCCAGCGGTATCGGCTGGCCCTTGGTAGCGATATTGTCCTTGATCGTCACCGGCACCCCGTCGAGCGTGCTCACAGGCTCACCCTTCTGCCAGCGGTCACTCGACGCCTTCGCGACCGCACGCGCGCCGTCGGGATCAAACAGATAGAGCGCCCTGATGTGTGGCTCCCAGGCCGCGACGTGCTCGATCACTTCCTCCAGCACTTCCGAGGGCGAGAACTGCTTGGCGCGATAGCCGGCGATCAGGTCGGTGGCGGAGAGGTCATGCAGCGAGGTGACCTCTTCCTCGGGAGCTGGTTTATGCATGCTAACCTACCGGGAGCCGGGTTTCGATGATGCGGGCGAACATGCTGGCGCCGATCGGCAGGATCTTGTCGTCGAGGACGAAGCCGGAATTGTGCACGGGCACCGAGCCGTCGTGGCCGATCCAGAAATAGGCGCCGGGCACCACCTGCATCATGTCGGCGAAATCCTCGCTCCCCATCTTCGGCTGCGAGCGCGTGAGCACCTTGGACGGATCGACCACGGTCTTCGCCACCGCTTCGACCACCCTGGACTGTTCTTCCTCGTTGACGAGGACGCTGAACGTGTCGCGGATGTCGACCGTGATCTCGCACTCGAACGTCGCGGCAACGCCGGCGCAGATCTTGCGCATGCGATCGCGGATCAGCGCGCGCACGCCGTCGTCGAAGGCGCGCACCGTGCCGCCGAGCTTCGCCTCGCCGGGGATCACGTTGTTGGCGGAGCCGGCGTGGATCTGCGTGACCGACAGCACCGCAGACTTCAAGGGATCGATGTTGCGGCTGACGATGGTCTGCAGGGCTTGGGCCAGCGTGGTCGCGATCACTACCGCATCCTTGGAGCGCTCCGGCATCGCGCCGTGCGCGCCATAGCCCTGGATCGTGATGTCGAAGAAATCGGCGCCTGCCATCGCTGGTCCGGGCAGGATCGCGATCTCGCCGTGATTGAGATCCGGCGCGTTGTGCAGGCCATAGACCTCGTCGCAGGGAAATTTTTCGAACAGCCCATCCTTGATCATGGCGCGCGCGCCGCCGAGGCCTTCCTCGGCGGGCTGGAAGATGAAATGCACGGTGCCGTCAAAATTCTTCGTCTCAGCCAGATAGCGCGCGGTGCCGAGCAGTATCGTGGTATGACCGTCATGACCGCAGCCGTGAAAGCGGCCCGGAATGGTCGAGCGCCATTTCAGATTGGTATTTTCTTCCATCGGCAGCGCGTCCATGTCGGCGCGCAGGCCGATGCGCTTGCCGCCGTCGCCCTTGCCCTTGAGCACGCCGATCACGCCGGTACCGCCGAGGCCGCGATGGACCTCGATGCCCCAACCCTTCAGCTTCTCGGCGACGATGCCGGAAGTACGCACTTCTTCGAAGCCGATCTCGGGATGGGCATGCAGATCGCGGCGGATGGCGGTGAGTTCTTCGGCATAGCCGCCGATGCGTTCGATGATGGGCATATCTTTTTATCCCGTGACTGAGGATTTTGAGCGTAAGGGAGCGAATGGGGCAAAGGCCGGGCCGTTCGGCTTGAGGCGGATGCCCGGACGCAGCCGCGTCCAAGGCAGAGCTGCGGTATCGGCCGGCATCGCGCCTGGGGCGGCGCAGATCAAAAGCTTTTCGGCGATCGGTTCGAAATCGGCGCGGAAATGCACCGAGCTCTTGTTGACCAGGATTTTCTGTTCGGTCGGCTCAATGCCGACATAGCGATACATCGCTTGATCGGCGAGCTGCGCCTTGTAGGAGCCGACGACGACCCTGACATCGCCGATGCGCAGGCAAGCCGAGGGGCCCATGTCCATGTCGCGGCCGCCGTAATAGGGGCCTGGCGCCACGAATTTGCCGTCCGACAATTTTTCGACGACGAACGTTTCCTTGTATGGCGCATCGCCTGGGATGCCCGATTTGCCGCCGAGCGCGAGCGTCACGGTGGCGCCGATGCCTGCCGCATGCGCCGCCTTGGCCGACTCGGGATCGTAGATCACGCCGGTGGCGGCGCGGAACGCGTTGTTGCGCACCAGGGCGCGCAGCATGCCGGTGGTGTCGGAATCGCCGCCGGCGCCGGGATTGTCCTGGGTGTCGGCGATAATGATCGGCTTCTTCGCCGTTTTCGCAAGCTCGATGGCGAGGCGCACGCCTTCATCGGGCGAATAGATGCGGCCGTCGAAATCGTCTTCATGGCTCTCGACGAGCGCGACGATCTTGTCGGCGGCGGCGTCCGCGTCGGCCTGCGTCCTGCCATAGGCAAACACGCTCGGCCCGCAATGGGGAAAATCCGCCGCCGGGAAGCCCGGCGCAAAGGACAGCGTCGGCACCACGTCGCTTTCGAACGCCGCGAGCTGCTCGTAAATGCGCCTCGTCGGCTGGTCGTTGGTGCATTGCCAGGAGATCGGGATCAGGAACGGCAATTGCCGGAACGCTTTTGCAAGGCGCTGCCCGGTCTTCAGCAGCAGCGCGAGGTGTTTGGCACAGGCGCGACCGGTCTCGGCCATGTCGACGTGGGGATAGGTGCGGTAGGCGATCAGCGCATCCGCATGCGCGATCATCTCGGGCGAGACGTTGGCATGGAGATCGAGGCTTGCGACCAGCGGCAGGTCGGGGCCAATCACCTTGCGCACGCGCGCGAGGATTTCGCCTTCGCCATCGTCATGCTGCTCGGTCACCATGGCGCCGTGCAGATCGAGATAGACGGCATCGATCGGCCCGGCATTGGCGATGCCGTCGACCATCTCCTTCATGACGCGTTCGAAGGCATCGGTCGTGACATGCGCAGACGGACTGGCGGCTGCGGAGATGGTCGGGACCAGCTCCCAGTCATTGGCTTCTGCCGCTTCGACAAAGCCGGCAAGGCCGACATTGATTTTGCGCATGACCTTGAGGACATCAGGCCCATGCGCCATCGCCGGCCAACCGCCGCCATGAACGAAATCAGCATAGGTCGCCTTGGTCGGCGCGAAAGTGTTGGTCTCGTGCAGGAAGCCGCCGACGGCGATACGGGTCATAGTGCCTCAGCCAGTGTTTTGGTTGGGGGACGTTAAGCGGGACATCGTGGCAAGTGCAAGGAGTGAAGCAATTCCGTTTTGCATGCCGCGTGATACGGAATAGCTGCGCGAAGCAGGGCGACGAATTTGAGGGCCCGTCATTCCGGGATGGTCCGAAGGACCAGACCCGGAATCTCGAGATTCCGGGTTCGATGCTGCGCATCGCCCGGAATGACGGCGAGCTCGATTTATTCCGCCGCCACTTCCACAGGCCGGAAATTGGCAAAATCCCAGCCGCGGCCGGGGGCCGCATCGAGCAATGCCCTTGTATAGGCTTGCTGCGGGTGGGTCAGCACCTGCGCGGCCGGGCCCTGTTCGACGATCCGGCCATGTTGCATCACAGCGACGTCGTCGCAGATTTGCGCCGCGACGCGAAGATCATGGGTAATGAACAACAACGCAATGCCCAGCCGCTTCTGGATTTCGTCGAGCAATTCGAGCACCTGCGCCTGCACGGAGACGTCGAGCGCCGAGACCGCTTCGTCCGCAACCAGCACGTCGGGGTCGAGCGCGAGCGCGCGCGCAATCGCGATGCGCTGACGCTGTCCGCCGGAGAATTGATGCGGATAGCGCGACACTGCATCGGCCGGCAGATCGACCAGTTCGAGCAGATCGCGCGCCTTTGCCAGCGCTTCTGCACGCGGCATGCCGTAGTTGATCGGGCCCTCGGCAATGGTTTCGCCGACGGCCACGCGCGGATTGAGCGAGCGGTAGGGGTCCTGGAAGATGATCTGGATCTTCTTGCGGTGCGGCTGCAAGAGCCGCCGCGAGAGGTCGGAGATCTCGCGGCCCGCGAGCCGCACGCCGCCGGAAGTCGGATCGATCAGGCGAACGATGCAGCGCGCCACTGTCGACTTGCCCGAGCCGCTTTCGCCGACGATGCCGAGCGTGCGGCCCTTGCGCAAAGTGAGGTTGACGTCCTTGGCGGCGGCGACTTCGCGTGTCTTTCCGAGGAAGGAACGCTCGCGATAGACCTTGCCCAGTTCGTTGGCTTCAAGCACCACCGGCTCTTCGGTCTCCGCGCGGGGCGCCCGCGGCACCAGGCTCGGCACCGAGGAGAGCAGGTTGCGGGTGTACTCCATGGTCGGCGTGCGCAAAATGCTGTCGAGCGTGCCAGTCTCGACGAGCCGGCCGTAGCGCATCACCGCAACGCGATCAGCGATCTCGGCGACCACGCCCATGTCATGGGTGATGAACAGCACGGCGGTGCCGTGATCGCGCTGCAGGTCGCGGATGAGGGTGAGGATCTGCTTCTGCGTGGTGACATCGAGCGCCGTCGTGGGCTCGTCCGCGATCAGGAGTTTCGGTTCGAGCACCAGCGCCATCGCAATCATGATGCGCTGGCGCTGTCCGCCCGACAGCCGGTGCGGGTAGGAGGCAAAGATGCGCTCCACGTCCGGCAGCCGCACGTGCTCCATCATTGCCAAAATCTTCTGGCGCCGGGCGCGGGCGTCGAAATCGGTGTGGGCGCGCAAGACTTCGTCGATCTGGCGGCCGACCGGCACCACCGGATTGAGCGCCGTCATCGGCTCCTGAAAAATCATCGCCATCCTCGTGGCGCGCAACTGCCGCAGGCGTTTGTCGGTGGCGGTGAGCAGTTCCTCGCCGACCAGCTTGACGCTGCCGCCCGAGGGCACCAGCGCGCCTTTCTGCAACAGCCCCATCACGGTCAGCGACGTCACCGATTTGCCGGAGCCGCTTTCGCCGACCACGCAGAGGGTTTCGCCTTCGCGCACCTGCAGCGAGACGCCGTCGATGATGCGCTGGCCGGAAGGATTTTTGCCGAGGCCGACGACGAGGTTGTCGATGTCGAGGATGATATTCGTCATGCAGGTCTTTCAGCCGTCATTGCGAGCGAAGCGACGAGTTCAGAGGCTGTCATTCCGGGATGGTGCGCAAGCACCAGACCCGGAATCTCGAGATTCTCAGGTGCGCAATTGCGCACCATAGTTCGATGCTTCGCATCGCCCCGGGATGACGGCTTCAAAAGCTTGGAAGCCATCACTTCCCCGCCTCCCGTTGTTTCATGCGCGGATCGAGCGCATCGCGGGCCGCGTCGCCGATCAGGTTGACGCTGAGGATCGCGATCGACAGCAATAGCCCCGGCCAGAAGATCAACGACGGCTTGACCTGGAAGTAGGCGCGGCCCTCGGCCATGATGTTGCCCCAGGTCGGCGTCTCCGGGCTGATGCCGGCGCCGAGGAACGACAGGATCGCCTCGGTGAGAATGGCGGACGCGCAGACGTAGGTGCCTTGCACGATCAGCGGCGCCACCGTGTTCGGCATCAGATGCCGCCACATGATCTTGGGCAGGCTGGTGCCGACCGAGATCGCGGCTTCCACATAAGGCTCTTCGCGCGCCGACAGCACGACCGAGCGCACCAGTCGCGCCACGCGCGGAATTTCGGGAATGGTGATCGCGACCAGCACGGTCATCAGGCTGGCGCCGGACAGCGACACCACGGCAATCGCGAGCAGGATGGAAGGGATCGCCATCAAGCCGTCCATCACCCGCATCATCACGGCGTCGACCCATTTGAAGAAGCCGGAGACGAGGCCGATCACGAGCCCGATGCCGATCGAGAAGACCGCAGCACCCAGACCGATCAGGAGCGAAATCCGTCCGCCATAGATGATGCGCGAGAGCACGTCGCGGCCGTACGCGTCGGTGCCGAGCAGGAACTGCGCGCTTGATGGTTTCAGCCGCTGTGCCGGCGCCAGCAATTGCGGATCGTGCGGCGCGAGCAAAGGTGCTGCGATCGCCATCGCGATGACGAGTGCGAGGCAGACGGTCGCGGTCGCGATGATCGGCGTCGCCGTGAGGAATCCAAGTCGCGGCCGGAACGGCGTGGTGACAGGGATTGACGGTTCGGGAAGGGTTTCGATCGCCATCAGTAGCGAGCCTCAATAACGAATTCTGGGATCAAGCAGGGTGTAGGCGACGTCGATCAGGAGATTGACGGTGACATAGATCAGCGACGTCAACAGGATCATCGCCTGGATGACGGGATAATCGCGCGCCAGCACCGCATCGACTGTGAGGCGGCCGATGCCGGGCAGGTTGAACACGCTCTCGGTGACGACGACGCCCGAAATCAGCAGCGCGAATCCCGTACCTATCACGGTGATGACGGGCACGGCGGCGTTGCGAAGGGCATGGCGCAGCAGCACGCCGGTCTCGCTGATTCCTTTGGCGCGCGCGGTACGGACATAATCCTCGCCGAGCACATCGAGCATAGCGGCCCGCGTCATGCGCGCGATCAGCGCGACATAGATAAAGGATAGCGTGCAGGTCGGCAGGATGATGCGCTCGAAGAACGGACCGAAGCCGGCCGTGATGCTGCGGAAGCCCTGCACCGGCACCCAGCGCAGGTCGATCGCAAAGATCTGGATCAGAACATAGCCGATCACGAACACCGGCACCGAGAAGCCGACCACCGACAGACCCATCACGAAGCGGTCGATCCATGTGCCGTGCTTCCACGCCGCAATCACGCCGAGCGGCACCGCAACGACGATAGCCAGAATGATCGTGGAAAGGGCAATCGAGATCGACGGCTCGACGCGCTGACTGATCATCTTCAAGACGGGCACGTTCGAGATCAAGGAGACGCCGAGGTCGCCTTGCAGCAGCTTGCCGATCCAGGTGAAGAATTGGGTGTAGAGCGGCTCGTTGAGGCCGAGCGAGGTGCGGATACGCTCGAGCTGTTCGGGCGTTGCGTTGTCGCCGGCAAGAATCGCGGCGGGATCGCCGGGCGTCAGCCGCAGCAGGAGAAACACAAACAGCGCCACCACGCCCATCACGGGAATGGCGGCGAGAATGCGGCGAAGCAGATATCCGAGCATCTTGATCCGTTAGTTGTAGGTGAATTGGGCAGCGCCGCCCTTAGACTTGGTTTCCGCGCCACCAGCGTAGCATTTCAGCAAGTCCTGTGCCATTGCGCCTGCGTTTTTTGCGATGCAGCTAATCGGTTCGGAGCGAATATGTCCCCCGCGTCATTGCGAGAAGCGAAGCGACGAAGCAATCCACGCTTCCGCGTGCGCTGATGCATGGATTACTTCGCTTCGCCCGCAATTACGGCGGAGGGGCCGCCCTCACTCCAGCGTCGCGAGCAGCCCCGCCATTAGCCGGCCGCGTTCGGCGAGGCTGTCTACTTCAATATGCTCGTTCAGCGTATGCGCATCGGCGCCGCGGACGCCCAGGCCATCCAGTGTCGGGATGCCCATGGCGCCGGTAAAATTGCCGTCGGATCCGCCACCGGCGCTGCCATGGGGCAGTTCGAGGCCCAACTGCGCGGCGATCCCGCGCGCCTTTTCGTATAACGCCATGGTGCCGGCATCTGGTTCCCACACCGGACGGGTGACGCCGCGGGTCACCGTGAACGTGACGTCGTTGCTGGTGCCTGACAGCGCCAGCATGCGCTCGACGCCGCGATCGAGATCGGCCTGGCGCTTGGCCATGCTCAGCGCTTCACCGCTGCAGGTGGTGGCGACGCAATTGACCCACTGGCCGCCATGCACGATGCCGACCGAGAACGTACAATCTTCGGTCGTCATGCCGTCGATTGCGATAATCTGGCGTGCCATTTCGCGGATCGCGGAACGGCCGGAAGAAAGCGTGGCGCCGGCATGGCTCGGCTTGCCGACGGCCTCCAGATTGAAGCGCGCAATCGCATAGCGTCCAGTGACGACGCCATTGTTGGGCCGTCCGGGCTCCGGCACCAGCACGTATTTGTTGCGTGCGGCTTCTGCCTCGATGAAGTCGCGGGTCGAGGGCGTGCCGACTTCCTCGTCGGGCGTGAACAGCACCGTAATCGGCAGCGGCGTGGTGAACGCGGCACGGGCCAGTTGCCGGATCGCTTCCAGCGAAAGGTAATTGCCGCCCTTCATGTCGAAGATGCCGGGGCCGAAGCATTTGTTGCCCTCGCGCCGCCATCGCAGCTTTTCGATGGTGCCGACGGGGTGGACGGTATCCATGTGGCCGGCGATCAGGATGCCGGGCTCGCCTTGCTTCGGATGCGGAAAGCGGGCGCGGACACAGCCGGCAAACCCTTGCCGGCCGGCGATGCGCTCGATGGTCGCACCCATAATGGCCATGTCGCGCGCGGCGAGGTCGAGCATTCGTTCCACCGCAGCCTTATCCCAGGTCGGGCTTTCGCACTCCACCCAGCCGCGCAACCCCTGCAGCATGGCCTCGGAATCAAAGGGAAGATTGGCTGGGTTCATGGGCTTCTCTTGGTTTTCTTAATTTTGGGTTTCGACCGATGGGGCACCGGCCCGCCGCGTACGAGAATGATCTCGCGCGGATTTGTAAAGCGAAACATGAACGCGCGTCCTGCGGTATCCGCAGCGCGGTAGCCGCCTCAAAGCGGATTGACGTGCCGCGCGCTTGATGCAAGTCTTCAAATAGTCAGGATTTACAGCGTGTTAGTTCGCCCAAATAACGAACCGCATGCATAATGAATCAGCGGACATTGAACAGTTTCACGTCAGGAGAGATCGAATGTTCCACATCATGCGTTGGAAACGTCCCACGATAGCGACTGCTTTGTCGGTGCTTGCGCTGTCGGCGGCGCTGACGTCGCTGGGCCCGACTTCGCAGGCCACGGCCGCCAGCAAGAAGACCATCACCGCCGTGATGCATTCGGACCTGCGCGTCATCGATCCCGGGTTCACCACCGCCTACATCACACGCGACCACGGCTACATGGTCTACGACACGCTGCTGGCGACCGATTCCAACTTCAAGGTCCAGCCGCAGATGGCGGACTGGAAAGTCTCAGATGACAAGCTGACTTACACCTTCACCTTGCGCGACGGCTTGAAGTGGCATGACGGCACGCCGGTGACGGCGGAGGATTGCGTCGCCTCGCTGAAGCGCTGGGGCAGGAACGACAATATGGGCCAGAAGCTGATGGACTTTACCGCCAGCATCGAGCCGATCGACGCCAAGAGCTTTGCGCTGAAACTAAAGGAGCCCTACGGGCTGGTGCTGGAATCGATCGGCAAGCCGTCGTCCTACACGCCGTTCATGATGCCGAAGCGGCTCGCGGAAACGCCCGCCGGCCAGCAGATCAAGGAGCAGGTGGGATCCGGCCCCTTCAAGTTCGTGCAGGCTGAATTCCAGCCGGGCGTGAAGGCGGTCTATGAAAAGAACGCCGACTACGTGCCGCGCAAGGAGCCGCCGAGCTGGACCGCGGGCGGCAAGGTGGTGAAGGTCGATCGCGTCGAATGGATCACGATGCCGGATGCGCAGACCGCGGTGAACGCGCTGCAGTCGGGCGATATCGACTTCATGGAAAATCTGCCGTTCGACTTGCTGCCGGTGCTGGAGGCGAACAAGGAGCTCAAGGTCGACGTCCTCAACAAGTTCGGTTTCCAGACGCTGGGGCGGATGAACTTCCTCTATCCGCCATTTGATAACGTCAAGGTTCGCCGAGCCGCCTTCCTGGCGATGAAGCAGAAGGACGTGCTCGATGCGCTGGTCGGCAATCCCAAATATCAAAAGGTCTGTGGCGCGCTCTTTGTGTGCGACACTCCGCTGGAGACCGACGTCGGCGCCGAGACCCTGGTGAAGGGCAATGGCATGGCGGAAGCGAAGAAGCTGCTCGCCGAGTCCGGTTATGATGGCACGCCTGTCGTGATCATGGCTCCCGGCGATGTCGTGACGCTGAAGGCGCAGCCGATCGTCGCGGCGCAGTTGCTCCGTGAAGCCGGCTTCAAGGTCGATGTGCAGGCCACCGACTGGCAGACCGTGGTGACCCGCCGCGCCAGCCAGAAGCCGCCGAAGGAAGGTGGCTGGAACATGTTCTTCACCAACTGGGTCGCTGCCGACGTCTCCAATCCCGTGGTCAATGCTTCGGTCGGCGGCCGCGGCAAGAACGGCGGCTGGTTCGGCTGGGCCGAAGACGCCAAGATCGAAGAGCTCCGCGACAAGTTTGCGCGCTCCGCCTCTCCGGACGAGCAGAAGAAGATCGCTGCGGAAATCCAGAAGCAGGCCTATGACCAGGTGATCTACATCCCGCTCGGTCAGTATCTGATCGCGAGCGGCTGGCGCAAATCGCTCAACGGTGTGCTCGATGGCCCGGCAACGCCGGTCTTCTGGAACATTGACAAGAGCGAGTAGGGCGGTTCGCTTTAAGTCGAACGGCAAGTAATCGCGACGGAGGATTGCTCCTCCGTCGCGTTTTTGTCTTCATCGTCAGCAGTGGGTATCGCGTACCAGTTCCGGGCCGTCATTCTCAAGCGGCGGAGAGACTTGCGGCGGTGGCGGCGACGGAGAGCGCTGATCCCGCGCTTGCTTGCGCTCGGCTGCAGCCTTTTCCCGATCTTTTTCACTGGTCATATTGTCGTACTCCATTTTTGTGCACGACAACATTTTTGCGGGCGTTGCGTTCCTCACGCTGGATGCGCAGCCAAATGTTCCAGCAGCAATTCGCTCACCCGTTCCGGCGCCTGATCCGCCGCAAAATGCCCGACGCCGGGCAGCACCTCGAAACGATAGGGCGCAGCGATGAAATCCACCGTGCCTTCGGCGGCGGCGCGACCGACGGTGTCGTCAGCGTCGCCCCAGATATAAAGTGTCGGCACGCGGATCGGACCGAGCGGGCCGCGTACCGCGCCGCGTGCGCGATACCAGGCGAGCGCCGCTTCCATCGCGTCCTTGTTGCCGAGCACGGCAAGATGCCCCTCGATCGCATCAGAAGGAATGCCATTGGCGGCGAGACGCTCGCGCAGCCATTTGGCATCGTTCGCGAGCACGACATCGGCGGCATCCGGCTCCAAAAACGCCTTGTGATGCTTTGAGCGCCGCGCCTGCTCGCCGTCGGTCGCCAGCGCGCGGTTGAATGCGTTCGGGTGCGGCCGCGAGAGAACGGTGAGCGACGCCAGCCGCTCGGGATGGCGGTCGGCGATGCCCCAGGCGATGCTGCCGCCCCAGTCATGGCCGACCAGATGAAACCGCGCGTTCCCATAGCCGGCAGCGGCCACGATCGCGATGGCGTCGTCCATCAGGCGGTCGATCAGGTAGTGCGAAAATTCCCGTGGATCGGGCCGTGCGCCCGGCGAGTAGCCGCGCTGGCTCGGCGCCACCGCGCGATAGCCCATATCTCCGAGTGCCGTCACCTGCGCGCGCCAGCAATGCATCGATTCCGCAAACCCGTGCAGCAGCAGCACCAGCGGCGCGCCGGGCGTGCCGGCGGCGATGGTGTCGAATACAAGATGCGGCGCGATGGTGATTTGCTCGTAGTCCGGCATCCGACCATCCTACGGAGACAAATCCGACCGGTCGATGGCGCAATTGTGCAACGGCGGGAAAGTGCTGTATTGGGTGGCCACAAAGCGCCCAAGGGGACAATCGTTGCACTATTTGAGATCGATCATATTCGATACGGCGGTGGTAATCCTGACGCTCGCCGTGTCGCTGACGGTGCCGTTCATGTGGCTGTTCAATGCCAGCGGCGCGACGGTGCGTGCGGTTTCGCAGGTCTGGGTCAACGGCATCATGTTTCTGATGAAGCATGTCGTAGGCCTCGATTACACGGTGCAGGGGCGCGAGAACGTGCCCGATGGCCCCTGCATCATCGCCTGCAATCATCAGTCGCTGTGGGAAACCGCGGCGCTCTGCGCGCTTTTCCCGGACGCCAGCATCGTCGCCAAGAAAGAGCTGCGCAAGGTGCCATTCGTCGGCTGGTTCCTGGAGCGCTATCCGATGATTTTGGTCGATCGCTCGGCGGGCCGCCACGCGCTGCGCCAGATGGTCGATGAAGCCAGGCGCGCGACCGGCGAGGGCCGTCAGGTCTTGCTGTTTCCGCAAGGCACCCGCCAGGCGATCGATGAGCCGATGAGATTCCAGTCCGCTGGCATCTCGGCGCTCTACACCAACCTCGAAGTATCAGTCGTGCCGGCGGCGTGCAATTCCGGACTGTTCTGGGGCAAGAAGACGCTGATCATGCACTCCGGCACCGTCACGCTGTCCTTCCTGCCGCCGATCGCGCCGGGCCTGCCGCGCAAGGAATTTCAGGAAAAGATGGAGCGGACGATTGCGGAGGAGGCGAGCCGGCTGCTCACGCTGAGCAAGGCGAAGGTGCGCTAGGCAGAGCGACGCGCAGCAACCCAGCCCGCAAGCGGCGCGAGAAACGCCAGGCACCAGACATACTGCGCAACCCGCGGCTCGACAAAGGCCATCGCCGTGCCGAGCACGAACACACAGACCGGAAACAGCGCCGGCGCCAGCAATTGCGGATCGTGGCGGCCGCGCAGCGCCAGAACCCACAATACCGCGTTCAGCGCCGCGATCACCAGCAGGTGAAAGCCGTAGATCACCGCGACCACGCTATCGAGCCGGTAGACGCCGTAGAGGCCGTTGGTCACCGGCAGGATGATGATCGACAGCAGAAAGAACAGATTGAGGAACACCACACCGCGGCTTGCTTCCGGCGCCACCGCCAGCCGCCGGTGATGGCTGAACCAGAACAGGCCGGCGACCACGAAGCTGATCGTCAGCGCAATGACGGGTTGCGCATAGACGCGAAGCACGTCGTGCCAGTCGGGCGCTTGCGCAAAACTGGAGGCCTTTGGCAAATCATAGGCGAGCAGGGTCATGGCAACGCCAAAGATGGTATTGCTCAGCATCTCCAGCCGGCGCATTTCGAACAGATGGATTTGCGGCAATGTGATCCCCCAGTCCCCCTGATCAGTCCACGCTTTCGCTTCGCTCGCCAGGGTGGCTTGCCAAGCCGTAGCTCGCGGACACAAAGCCCACCTTCGCCTGTCGGCTTCGGCGTGGCAGCCCTCACTCGCTTCGCGAGCGAAGGCTGGTGCGGGCGGCCGGACTCGAACCGGCACAGAGGTCACCCTCCGAGGGATTTTCTTACCAGCTACGGCTTTCGCCGCCTCGCCAGACATCCGCGCTGGCTCGTTTGTGGTCTGGACTATACCTTCACCATTGGCGCGTTCGTGCCTTTAGGTGCTGCCCGTCTAGTCTCTACACCTTCGCACTAACCGTTAGGTTCGGGCGCTTGGCTCGGGATTGCCATATGAAAGGTTTCCCCGAATTTGAGCAGTTCTACAGCTTGGGTTTCCCCAAGAGCACTCAAGCGTTTAAGTCCCTTGCGTCTACCATTTCGCCACGCCCGCTTTCACCAGAAGATCAGATACTTAGCGCGTTTTCCGGAGAAGTGGAATTGGGATAATCTCCGGCCCAAACGCTCCCCACCTTTAAGTGAGCGCGGGCGCAGAAGCAAAGCCTCAATGCGGACACTTGGGGTGTTTACCTGCGGCGAGCTTTAGGCAATCTCAAGATAATCCACGTAACGAAGGTCCGATGCCCAACTCGCTGTCCCATCGCCGGTTATTCTCGCGCAGCCTCGCGGCGTTGGCGCTGGTTGCGCTCGGTTCGGGCCTGTCCGGATGTGCGGGCATGAGCGACACCATTTCGCCGGCCTTTGCCGATCCCGCCAAATACGATCTCTACGATTGCAAGCAGCTCGAGACCGAGCGCAAGAGCCTCGCGACGCGCACCGCGGAATTGCAGGGACTGATGACCAAGGCCGAAACCGGCGTCGCCGGTCCTGTGGTGGCGGAGCTCGCCTATCGCAACGACTACATCGCGTTGCGCGGACAGTCGAAGCTGGCCGATGAAGCCTGGCAGAAGAACAGGTGTCAGGAACCGAAACCGGAAGCCAGGCCGGCGCCGGTCCCGCCATCGATCGTCGCTCCCGTTGCCAAGGGTCGTACGAAGGCAAGCCAGTCAGCAAATTAGAACGTTGTCGGTTGCGGCCGTCGAACTTCGCTCACAGCCGCCAATTATAAATCCAGTCCTGTCTCGCCAGCATGCGCTCCGAGCCCATGGCTTTGATCGCGAGGTCGCGCGCCAGCGCCAGCGGTCCGGTGAGATGATAGATGCGTCCCTGTTGTCGGGCCGCACGCTGCACCCGCAGCACGCGGCCGCGCCGCTGCCGGCCATAACGCTTCAGTGCCGCCGGGATGCCTGCAATAGGATCGCCCGGGTTTTCGCTCACGCATTTGGCGAGCACGGCGGCATCCTCGATCGCCATCCCCGCGCCTTGCGCGGCAAACGGCAGCATCGCGTGCGCGGCGTCGCCGAGCAGCGCGATCGCGCCGTCGGTCCATTCGCGGATAGCAGGCAGCGTGAACAGCGCCCAGCGCCGCCACTCGTCGACGGCCCCGATCAGCATCCGCGCGGTCGCGGGCCAACGCCGCGAGGCGAATGCGTTCTTCAGTTCGTTGGCATCGCCCGGCGCGCTCCAGCCCGGCCTGTTCCAGGTTCCCGGCACGATAGCGACCACGTTGATCTGCCGCGCGGCCGAGATCGGGTAGGCGACCAGATGCGCGTCCGGCCCCATCCATAGCTGCACGCGGGCAGCGGTATATTCGCGCGGCAGCGTGGTCGCATCAAGGGTTCCGCGCCAGGCGATCAGGCCGGAAAATTGCGGTTGCGCCTCCGGGAACAACTGGTTCCGCACCGCGGACCAAATGCCGTCGGCACCGACCAGCGCCGCCGCCAACTCCTGTTGGCGTGCATTGCCGCGGCGTTGCACCACGGTCAGCCCTTTGGCGTGCGAGGTCACGTCTTCGAACTGGCAACCAAGCCGCAGGTCGATATCCGGATTGTCGTTGACCGCGGCCTGCAGGGCGCCTTGCAGGTCGGCGCGGTGCATCACCCAATAGGGCGCGCCGGCGCGAAGGCCGGCGGCCTCGCCGAGCGGCAGGCGGGCGATCTCACCGCCCGCACGCGCGCTCACGATACTAATCGCCTCAGGTGTCACGGCGCGTGGCGCAAGCCGCGGCCGCAGGCCGAGGTCGACCAGGATCCGGCTGGCATTGGGCGAAAGCTGTAGGCCGGCGCCGGCTTCCTCCAGCCGTTCGGCCTTTTCCAGGATGATGACGCGAAAGCCTTTGGCTGCGAGCGAAAGCGCTGCCGTCAGTCCCCCGATCCCGGCACCAGCAACGATGATGGTGCGCGCGGCGGCCACCGAAAGGTCAGGCGACCTTGTCCCTCAGGACGCATTCGGGCGGGCGGGCTTCGCCTGCGGCGAGGTCGGGGGCAAAGCGGTACAGCGTCGAGCAATAGGGGCAGATGATCTCGTTGTCGTTGCCAAGGTCAAGAAACACGTGGGGATGATCGAACGGCGGCTTGGCGCCCACGCACATGAATTCCTGCGAGCCGATCTCGATTACCGAGACGCCAGCGTCGTTATGGAAATGCGGGACGACATGGTCGGACATCAGCTTCACCTTGGATTTCAATGATGAGCGCACGCAATCAACGCGACGCGGCAGCTTCGAAATGCCGCGCACCATAGTGGGGGGTGCCGATGATTCCTAGAGCCGATTCGGGATGTCCCCGCCGCACATTTGCTCATGCAAATTCGACACAATTCTGTCGTCGGAGAAAAGCCCTTCTTTCGTCGGGGCAGTTGTGTCTTAAAAGCGGCATACCATCTTGAGAAAGACGAAAACATTGGACTTTTTTGGATGAGGCGATTGCGGTTCGGTTCAGCTCTGGCAGGGGCGCTAGGATGCCTGGCGCTCAGCGCGGCGGTGTGCGCGGCGCTGTGGCCGCACGCCCGCGAGGCCGGCGCCATTCTGGCCGCGCAGGACGATCCCGCGACACTGTCCGACATCCAGATCAACTCCGCGTTGCGGGCCAACCAGGCGCTGGTCGCCAGCCATATCGAGGCAGCGCTCGCGGAGGGCGATTCCGATCTCGCCAACAGCTTCGTCGAACTCGCCCGCGACAAAGGCATTGCCGTCAGCGACGAACTATCGAAGCGCGTCAGCGATGCCGTTACCGACGCAGGTTCGGCGTCGCATCTTGCCAAGCGCTTTGCCACGGGTTTCGTGGTCGGCAATGCCGACGATGTCGCAAGCCTGTCGGGTACGGTTGCCGGCGATCTCTTCGTCTACGGCGATATCAGGGACGTTGTTCGCGAAGGCAAGCACCTCGCGACGGGCGAGGACGTGGACCGGCTGGTGCTGGGCCTGGCGACGGTCGGGCTCGCGGTGACCGCGGCGACCTATGTATCGGTCGGCGGGGTTGGTCCAATGCGCGCCGGCCTCAGCATGGTCAAGAGTGCCCGCAAGGTCGGACGGCTGGGCGAGGGGCTGACGCAATGGGCAGGCCGCTCGGCGCGCGAGGTCGTAGATGCGCCGGTCCTGCAGCAGGCGGTCGCGAAGGGCTCGGTGCTGCGGCCGGGCCAGACCATCAGCGCAATCAGGGCAGCGTTCCGCGCTGAGAAAGCCGGTGCGCTGGTGCGGCTGGCGAAGGATGTCGGACGCGTCGGCGAAAAGGCCGGCACGCGTGGCGCGCTCGACGCACTGCGCATCGCGCAAGGGCCGAAGGACATCGCCCGCGCCGCGCGGCTTGCCGAATCCAAGGGCGGCCAGACCCGCGCGATCTTGAAGGTGCTCGGCCGCGGCGCGCTGCTGCTGGCGACCGGCGCTTTCAATCTGACGATGTGGGTGTTCGGTGCGCTATTGGCGCTGTTCGGATTGCTGTCGTCGATCAAGGCGACCACCGAGCGGGCGACCGAAGCGTGGCTTCGCCGCAAGAAAGCGCGGCGCTTGAGAAAGGAGGCGGCGGCAGCATGCTTGCCGGCCGCCCCGGTGCTGGCGGGCGCTGCCGCACACGGCTAGACTTGCAGTCCTTGCAAGGCCGTCCATTTCCGATCCCCCGAAAAATGGAACTGATGATGCCGAGTTTTCACAACGGCGCTGTCGAAATTGCTTATCTGGACGAAGGCGAGGGCGATCCGATCGTCCTCGTGCATGGCTTTGCCTCCAGCAAGAATGTGAACTGGGTTTATCCGACCTGGGTTTCCGATTTGCGGAAAGATGGCCGCCGCGTGATCGCGCTCGACAATCGTGGCCATGGCGATTCCGAAAAACTCTACGATTCCGCTGCTTACGAAATCGCGATCATGGCAAGCGACGTCATTGCGCTGCTGGATCATCTGGGAATCGAACGCGCCGATATCATGGGCTATTCGTTGGGATCGCGAATGACGGCGATCCTGGCGCGCGAGCAGCCGCGGCGGGTGCGCTCGGCGATTCTCGGCGGCATCGGGATCGGACTGATCGAGGGCGGCGGTCCCGGCGAGAACGTGGCGATCGCGCTGGAAGCACCGTCGCTGGAGGACGTCACCGATCCGGTCGGCCGCACCTTTCGCGCCTTCGCCGATCAGACGCGATCCGACCACCGCGCGCTTGCCGCTTGCCTACGCGGTTCGCGGCGGCTGATGACATCGGATGAAGCCGCCGGGATCCGCGTGCCGGTCCTGATTGCGGTCGGCACCAGGGATGAAATCGCTGGCTCAGCCGCGGCGCTCGGAAGGATCATTCCGGGCGCCGAGGTGCTCGACATTCCGAACCGCGATCATATGCGCGCGGTCGGCGACAAGGTCTACAAAGTCGGCGTCATCGATTTCCTGTCGCGACGGCAATGAGCGGTCGCGCGCGTCTTCACCGGCGAATTGCCTGATCGCCGCGATCAGCACCACCGTGGTCGCAAGCCACGCCAGCCGCGCGCCGTAGCGATCGTGCGGACCGGATATCACGGCGCAGACGAAAGCATTGCCGAGCAGCGCGAACGAGACCGTGCCGGCGAGCAAGGTGAGATCGTCGAACCGTCGGCGCAGCACGCCGCGGCCGAACAGGATGGCGGCCAGCAGCATCGACGCCAGCGCAACGGGAATGTGAATCCGGTTGATCGCGGTGAAGTTGAAGTGCCAGCGCTGCTGTTGCGCCGCGCGCATCGGCTTCACCTGTGCGGGAAGAAAGCGATCGATGATGCCGTAGGTATGGCCGAGCCAGCCGTCGGTGCCTTCGCCGGTCCCGACGTAGACGAATTGCTGCGCAGTGGCGATGGCCGCCGTCTTGGCCTGCCAGGCCGGATACTCGGCCAGCGAATGCAACACGATAAAGCGCATCTCGTCGTTCAGTCCCTGAAACGGCCAAGCGTGTTGAACATGCTGTTGCCCCACAGAAACTGATCGGCGGTGGCCGGCAGCTTGTCTCGATACGGGCAGAGCTTGAAATTCTGCTTCGGGCAATGATCGCGCAAATACTGCGCGACGATGCCATCCTGCAGCATGCGAAATTGGTCGACAGCAACAGCGCAGCTCCGGCGACGATGGTCAGGCTGCCCTGCGTCAGTCCGGAAACGGAAATCCGCCCGCGCAGAAAGGGACGCACGATCCAGCCGACGCAGCACAGTCCGAGCAGCACCGCGAGCCATTCCACAGGGCAGGGGCCAGCAACATCAATGGGATGGCGACGGCGGCGATCCAGGCCGAGCGCAAATTCGCAGCGGTACGCGCCCGCAATATCTGCGTGCTGATGTGGCTTGCCCCCATCCGGGCAGCATCCGCCGAATGGCCGGTCCGCCGAAATTCACCAATAGTCGCAGGCCCGCCGGCTTGATTTCCTGATACCGCTGACCACCTTGAACTGACCCCCGCGGCATTCGGAGCCGGTTTACGTTGGCCTGCGCCTGCCCGGGACAGAAGTCCGCCCGCCGTGCTATAGTAGCAACGTAATCAGGGAATTTGCGAGAGCAATCATGGCAGTGCATCAGGTCAATCCGCAAGCGTCGAAGCTCGCCGCACTCGATCCGATATGGGACCGCATCCGGGGCGAGGCGGAGGATATCGTCCGCCGCGAGCCGGAGCTTGCGTCCTTCCTCTATTCGACCGTGCTGCATCACGAGCGCCTGGAGGAATCGGTGGTGCATCGACTCGCCGAGCGGCTCGATCATTCGGCGCTATCGGGCGATTTGATCCGGCAGACCTATGACGAGGCGCTGCGTGACGAGCCCGATCTCGGCAATGCGTTCCGCGCCGACCTGGTCGCGGTCTACGACCGCGATCCCGCAACCTCGCGCTTCATTGATCCGTTGCTCTACTTCAAGGGTTTTCACGCGCTGCAGACCCACCGCCTGGCGCACTGGCTCTATCAAAAGGGCCGCAAGGATTTTGCCTATTATCTGCAGAGCCGCTCGTCGGCGGTGTTTCAGACCGATATCAACCCCGCCGCTAAAATCGGCCGCGGCATTTTCCTCGATCACGCGACCGGCTTCGTCTGCGGCGAGACCGCCGTGATCGATGACGACGTTTCGATCCTGCACGGCGTCACGCTGGGAGGCACCGGCAAGGAGAACGAGGATCGTCATCCAAAGATCAGGCGCGGCGTGCTGATCGGGGCAGGCGCCAAAATTCTCGGCAATATCGAGATCGGCCATTGCGCGCGCATTGCCGCGGGCTCGGTGGTGGTCAAGCCGGTGCCGCACAATGTCACGGTGGCCGGCGTTCCCGCGAAGATCGTCGGCGAGGCGGGCTGCGCGGAGCCGTCGCGCACCATGGATCAGATGCTCGGCGCGATCGGTCTTTGATTTTCTACACATTCTGCGGCCGATCTTTGTGAAGTTACCCGCATGGCGTTTTCAAGCGAAGCGTGAAGAAAACGCGTCAAAACAAGGAATAGAGCCTCGGTTCTGATCCAATCAGAACCGAAAAGGCTCTGGCGGTTGGCGCCGTCTCGTCCTAAAACCTCCCCGGAAATTTAAAGAATCCGATTGGAGACCGCCGTGGACGTTCAGGAAGTCAGGAAGCTCGACGCCTATCTCAAGCGCGTATTCGGCAATCCCAAGATCCGCGTTGTGCCGCGGCCGAAAAAGGACGACTCCGCCGAAGTCTATATCGGTGAGGAATTCATCGGCGTGCTGTTCGTCGATGACGAGGACGACGATCGCTCGTTCCAGTTTCAGATGGCGATCCTCGAAGAAGATCTCGCCGACGTCGGCTGAGGCGCGCGTAGCGATGCCGTAGGGTGGGCAAAGCGAAGCGTGCTCACCATGTCTTTCCCGTATTGTGAGTTGTTATGGTGGGCACGGCGCAAAACGCGCCTTTGCCCACCCTACGGAACTACGAAATTGGCCTAATCCTTCGGCCCGCGCATTTGCGCCGTCAGGCGGTCCATCGCATTCGCAACGTCGCGCCATTGCGACAGCCAGCTCCGTGGAAAGCGGAACGTCAGGTCGGCGCCGTCGACGCGACGCTCGCTCAGGCACATGCCGGGAGTCAGGCCGTCGCGGGTGCAGCGCGTGTTGAGGCTCGGTGCGCCCGCGGAGAACAGGTCCTCGTTGGCGTAGGGCGAGCCGTCGCGGAAGGCGCGCATCGTCAATCCATCGTCGACTGGTGTTGCCTTCTGTTCGAGATAGCGCGGATAGATCGTACGCACCCGCGTGTCCGGTGGCAGCGCATCGTGATGGGCCGATATCGACAGGAATATCCGGTCGATCGGCTGCACCTTCTCATCGATCGTATCGGCGCTGACGTGCTTCGGTGCATCCGGCGGTTCAAGCGACGGGAAGACGAAACTGAGATCGACCCGCTCCTGCGGCCCGGAGTGGCGCTGGATCTTGCGGCGGATCGCTGCTGTAGGCACGTTGAAGAGCGTGGCGCCGACGCTGACCGGCAACCGGCCCGGAGCGCTGGCGGGCCGCGCCACCCAGGTTGGCCACAGCAAATAAGCGACGAGGGCAATGGCGCCAACGGTGATGGTTGCCGCGACCATGATGAGCATCATGTGCGAGCGCGGATCCCTGCGGGTGTCGCGGGCGAGGTGCTGGGCCGTCGAAAGCAGGGTCATGAACGAGGCATCGGTCGGGTCGAAGCTCGGGCACGATCCCGAGAGCTAAGGCGAATCATTCCGCGAATATGCCATGGGCAGTGTGATTTCCGCATGATTTCACGGGAGTTCTGGCCCTTGCAGCCATGCGCAAACGAGGTCTCGGCGGTTTGTTGTTAACCCTTCCTTAAGGATACTGTGGCGGCCGCCGGCCAATTTTGCGAAAGCAGGGCACGGTTCGTCGAGTACGGGAAGTTGTCATGTCGCCCGATGCGTTGAATTCCCTGTTCTCCCTGTGCATCGGCTTTGCGCTCGCAGGCGCGCTCGCCAGTGGCTATCAGGCGATGGCGGCGCGGCCGGCGGGATTCGGGCTGCTTGGGGAAGGCGTGGCGCCGAAGACATTTGCGGCCGTGCCGTTTCTGGTTTTCGCCGCACCGTTCATCATCATGCGCAACACGCTACGCGGTGCGAAGATCGAGCGCCGCCGCTTCGAATTCGTGATGGTGGCGACCGTGCTTTCAGGCTTCTGGAGCATGATGTCCGGCACGTTCTTCCTGATGACGCTGCGAGCCGCGGGCGTGCTGGCCTGAGGCTGGTGGCCTGTTCGCTTGATCCGCTGCCTGGGGCTGTGCCAAGGTCTCCGCCAACGGAGATCTTTTGTTATGGCGATCTACGAACTCGACGGACAGGGGCCTGAACTCCCCGCAAATGGAAACTATTTCATCGCAGACACTGCCGTCGTGATCGGCAAGGTGCGCCTTTTGAATTCGGCCAGCGTGTGGTTCGGCGCCGTGCTGCGCGGCGACAATGAGTGGATCGAGATCGGCGAGGGCTCCAACGTGCAGGACAATTCCACCTGCCATACCGACCGCGGCTTTCCGCTCACGATCGGCAAGAACTGCACCGTCGGTCACAATGTCATCCTGCATGGCTGCACGCTCGAAGACGACGCGCTGGTCGGCATGGGGTCGATCGTCATGAACGGCGCGAAGATACGCCGCGGCAGCATCGTCGGTGCTGGGTCGGTCATCACCGAAGGCAAGGAATATCCCGAATATTCCCTGATCATCGGCTCGCCCGCGCGCGTGGTCCGCACCTTGTCGCCCGAGCAGGTGACGGCGATGGGAAGTGCTGCGAAATTCTACGCGCTCAACGGGCCGCGGTTCAAAAACGGACTGAAGAAGATCGGCTGAAGGCGGCCTTCTTTGGTCCGTCTCGGGCGCTCTCGCGAGAACACGCCGAGCAATTCACGGTCTTCAAGCGACGCATCGACCAGTTCATCGAATTCCGCAGGGAACTCGTGCGGCGTGCGGTCGACATCAGCCCGGCGGCAGGCCGCGAATGGGGCGACAACGACGCCAACCGCAGCTTGCGAACCCAGCTCAACAACGACCGAGGCGCTGGCGCGGATCCACAATGAACGCACCGTCGAGGCTGCGGATCTCGGCGACCAGGGCCGCTATGCGGCCTGGTACCTATTCGCGCTCGGCCGCTGCACGAAATCACCGAGGCGGCCGACCGGACGCGCGCAATCTCCGGTACCTGTTCGTCAACAAGGCGGCCGAGGAAATGATCGGCATGTCGCGCGCGGAGATCATGGGGAAAACACCCCGCGAGCTGTTTCCGGAGTCGGCTGCAGAATTGATCGAACGGCGCGATAGGCAGTTGCTGGAGCGCAAGCAGCAGCTCGAAGCGATCGTCGATACCGTCGATAACCCGGTCAAGGGCCGGCGCACCATTGCGGTGCGGCGGCTTCAGATCGGCGGGCCCGAACGCAAGTCCCATTTGTTCGTGAGCATGGTCGAGGACCGGACCGACCAGACCGATGTTGCGGCCCCGACCGAAGCTGCGGAGTAACGATCGCAGGCGGCTCAGCCGCCTTCATTTTCGTTCGCCTCGCGAGGGGGGCCGGCGACCTTTTCATGGCCGGCGGCCCAGAGCGCATGCTCCTCGCTGCCATCCCGGTATGGATTGGCTTCCGCCGGAATGTGCTGGCGCGCGGCGCGCTGGCCTTGCTCGAAAGGGTCGGTGTCGGAATTCATGATGCCGCCTTTCGGGTTTTCGATCTGGTTCTTTTCGCCATCGCTTCGTTGGAAGCGGCTGCGCTTTTCCGCAGCGCGTCCTTGAGGTCGATGGGTATGCCGTGCTTCTTCAAGAGGTCCGCAAAGGCTTCGTCAGCCAGTTCCTGAAAGGTCGCCATCCGGTCACGTGCAAGCTGTTTGAGCTTGTCGAATGTGTCGTCGTCGAAGGCGATCAATTTGCGCAAAGCCTGGCCACTCCGGCCGTCGAGCGGATGTGAATGAATGATCTGGCAGTGGAATCGTTCCGGCAGGAACAAGGCCAGGGCGCGGTCGTTGCTTCTGAAAGAAAAAGGAGATTTCCGATGAAGCTGGCGTCTGCAGCCGCCGCTGTCGCGGCGATCACAATCCTGGTATCGCCGGTCACTTCATTTGCACAGAGCCCCGGCGGAACATCCGCCGGCGGCCCCGGCACCACAGGCTCACCGGGTGCCGGCTCGGCCGGTGTGGGTACGCCAGGCGTCACCGGCATGTCGCCAAGTCCCACGACTCCGGGAGGGTTGAACAATGCCGGCCAAGGTCCGAGCGGCGCGGCAAATCCGTCCGGAATTGCGCAGCCGCCTCCGCCTGGCACCAATACTGCCGGCACCGCGCAGTCGTCGGGCCGCGGCGTGACGACCGGCTCGGCCAGATCGGGTAGTTCAACCGATGACGCTGTGATCAACGAAGAAAACAAGACGGTCGATCGCAAGATAAAGGGCATTTGCCGCGGCTGCTGAATTCATGCCCGAGCGACGTCCGGTCGCAGGGCAGCGAGCAAAATAGCATCAGCCAGCCCCGAGAACTCGTTCTAGATTTGACCCGGGATCCGTGAGGATCCGACGCCGAAAGCGTCGAGCACTTCGAGGGCAAATCGCGGGGGCTATACGCTCGGGCGTTTTCCAGAACCGAAGCCGTATTTTGATCCATCCGCTGATATGCCGCTGGCATCGTATCAGGGATGTTGAACATGCTCACAGTCCCGGCATTGACGTTGTTGTTCATTTGTATCGTGGTTGGTTTGGCTGCGGCCTTCGTCTTGATGTTCTGGGAAATCGAACAGAGGATGTCGAAGTCGCATCGGATGTCCAAGCCCTATCGCAAGAGCGGTCGGGTCGGTTAGCCGACTTCGATAACATCGCGCGCAGTCGTTCGCTGCGCGCGATCCGTGCTTCCTGCCATCACATGGGCTGCACAGCCGGGCCGGATCCTGGCGCGTATCGGTGCAGGCGCCGGTGAGGTACTAGATTGTAGCGGCGGCCGTTGAAGGGGCACAAAAGAACAAGGCCGTCGACGCAGTATACCGTCAACGACCTTGCCAGCCCCGGATATTGAAATCGGCTCACGCCATCCGGTGAACTGCAGGATGCCCGGGATTCACCCGGAGATATGTGATCCAGTTCACAAAAGCGCGGAAAAAAGTTGCGGCGACGCATGCTGCAACGGTCGAAAATATCCCGTCACCCGGCCGCATGATGCAATTCCGATCCGGGATCAAGGATGAATATCGCTGGATTGCCCGAGCGGCGCCGCCGGTTGCGGCGGCGTCGGCCATACGTCCCCATGCCCGACTTCGTCGCCGAGCGCCGCCCAGACCAACTAGCCGCGGCCCTTGCCGCGGCTGCGATTCACGCTCCGGGCCGAGCGGGGCTTTGCCTTGGCCGATCGCTTGCGCGGCGCGGGAGCGGCGGTGGGTTCGGAGGCCTGCGCGCTGGCAAAGGATTGCCGCAAGCCGTCGATCGCTTCCGTCAACGTTCCGACTTGCTCGGAAAGCTTCCTGGTGTCGGCCTGCTGCGCGGCGAGCAGGCGGCGCACGGTGAGCAGTTGGTCCTGCACCACCTGCAACTGGTCGATGGATTCCTGCTGGGTGGCTTCCAAGCCCTTGGCCTTCTCGACCAGTTGCTCGGATGCTTGCGCGGCGCGCGCCTGCAATTGGCGGGTCGCGGCCGCGCGATCGGTCTCGGGGGCGCTGCCCGTATAGGCACGCCACAGGGCGATAGAGCTTACTCCAAGTACGACAATGACGAGAGCCGCAGCGGCGATCGCAATCGGCTGACCGCCGATACGCGCGACGGGGCTGGCACTCCGGGGGGCGAGTTCGAGCATGCGACTCCAAATCCGGACGTGATTTCAAAGTTCCAAATAGCACAGCCCGGACATCGCTAAAACCCGGGATTTGCGGGAAGAGCCTGGGATTGCGGGCAAAACCGCTCTCGACCGAGGGTTTAGGCTGCAGGAATGGCCCAGAAGGGCGTGCGGGGCTAACGCATATGCGAGCGGATGAACTGGCCGGCGAATGCGAGGGCGCGACGGCCGTCCGCGAGATTCGCATTCCAAACCGGCCACGCATGGATCATGTGCGGCCAGATTTGCAGCGTCACATCGACATCGGCCACCCCAGCCGCCAGGGCGAGCCGGGTCGCGTCTGCGAGCAACGTTTCGGCCGAGCCGACCTGAATCAGGGCCGGCGGAAAACCCCTGTGATCAGCGAACAAGGGTGAGATTAGCGGATCGCGGCGGTCGATGGATGGCGGCGCATAGGCGTCGGCGAGCTCATCAAGATACGCCTTATGGATCAGCGGATCGATGGCGTCCTTGGTCGCGAGCGTGCTGCCTGACATGGTCAGATCGGTCCACGGCGAGATCAGCCACGCACAGGCGGGCAGCGGCTCTCGCGCCTCGCGCAGCCGGTTGATCAGCCCAAGCGTCAGGTTACCGCCGGCGCTGTCGCCGCCGACCGCGATGCTCATTGCCGGAATGCCTTGCTTGCGCAGGAAACGCCATACCGTCAGAGCGTCTTCATGGGCGGCGGGATAGGGATGTTCAGGGGAAAGTCGGTAGTCGATCGCCAGCGTCCGCATGCCCGCGGCGCGCCCGGCTTCCGTCACCAGTCGGCGGTGACTGACAATCGAGCCGGAGCAGTATCCGCCGCCGTGGAAATACAGCAGCACCAGCGACTTCTCGCTGCCGGGCACGATCGACCACTCGCCGGCGACGCCGTTGCAGTCGACGGCCTCGCATTGAACGTCCGGCGCTACCGGCCAGGTCGATCCGACCTCGTCGAGCCGTTGCCGCCGCTCCGACCATCCGACCGGTCGCGGTTTCGAACCCAGCAATGCGCGAATGGCGTCGATCTCGCTGTGAGCCAAGATGCGTTCTCCCGGGGGGGGGGGGCGCCGGCCATCATCGCACGCCGGCCCGGCACCGCAAAAGGCGATAGCCGAACTTGCCGCGCGTGAAACCCCGAAATAGCGGCGGCATCCCTATTTCATGCATAACACACGCAAGCGCTGTGATACATTCAAAAACAACCTTCATCCAGCCGTTGTATCCGTATGCGATACCAGATGCACTGGAGGCGAATGACAGTAGCCAATCATGTAGCTGGATCGCAAGTCAGGCGAATTCCTTCAGCGCCAAGTTGCTTCAATGGGGGCGGGAATGTCGGAGATCCATCTTAAAGTCTTTTCGAATGCCGATGACGTGCACCTTGTCTGGACGCACGCCGATGACATTCCGGGATGCCTGGGGTTCGCGATCGAATGCCGGCGGGGCGACGCGGAGCCCAAATATCTGTCGAACCGTGTCGGCTTCGAAGACGACGTCGAAGTCGACGGCGACGGCAATCAGTTTATCTCACGCTCTTCTCAGATCTGGCCGTTTCAGCGCTATGATTGGACCGATCACGCGGCCGATCTGGGCGATGTGATCGCATATCGCGTGGTTGCCAGGGTGGTGGGCGCCGATGGCAAGCTGCATGACGGGCCGTCGAGTGAATGGTCGAGAACGCTGGCCCTCAGCGCGGACTGCGGCGACGGCGTGAGCGTGCACTTCAACCGTGGTTACGTGCTGTCGCAATTCATGGCGCGCTACATGAAGCGCAAGGGCATCACCCTCGCGGAGCTGAAAGAGACGGCCATCATTGTCAGCCAGGAGGTTGACCGCGAAGCCCGAGCTTTCCTTGGCGGAACGCTGCGCGAGACCATGCTGCAGATGATGGCCGAAGTGGCGGATGACGGCCGACTTGAACTCCATGCCGCGTTATACGAATTGAGCGACGAGGAACTGGTGGATGGTCTCGTCGCGATAGGCGGGCGCGCGCATGTCGTGCTGGCCAACGGCAGCGTTGAGGTGGAAGGAGAGGACGAGAATGAAGAGGCCCGAACGCGGCTGACCGACGCTGGCGTCGTGGTTCACGATCGTTTCCTCGCACCGAAGGCCCTCGCGCACAACAAATTCGTGGTTCTGGGCCGCCGGGCAGCGGGCGATTTCAAGCCGGAAAAGGTCTGGACCGGCAGCACCAATTGGACGCCGACCGGTCTCTGTACTCAGCTCAACAACGGAATCATGCTGATTCACGAAGAGCTGGCGGAGCGATTCGAGGCTCAGTTCCAGCTACTGGCAGAAGCGGGCGATGTCGTATCCGACGAACTGCTAGCCTCAAACAACCGGCCGAAACGAGGAATTCCGCTCGGCGATGCCACAGTCGATAGCTGGTTCACCAAATTGAGCGGAGAGATCGATATCGAGGAACTCGTCGATCTCGTGACGAACGCAAAACAAGGTGTGCTTTTCGTGATGTTTCAGCCGGGCAATGAGCCCGTACGTACGCTGCTTCGGATGCAGGAGGAAAAGAACTTGTACGTGCGCGGTGTGGCGACGCAATTTACCAGCACAGGTGCGGAGGAGTTCAAACTGCTGAAACAGAACCCCGAGGATTTCTTCCTCGATTCCGCGCAGGCAACAGGACTCAGAAAGACGGTCGGTGAATGGGCGGTGGAGGGCACGGCGGCAGAGTTCCGGGCAAATATCGGCCACGCCATTACACATTCAAAGACGATTGTGATCGACCCATTCGGCGACGATCCCATCGTCGTCACGGGCTCGCACAATTTCTCGAAGTCTGCGAGCGGCAAGAACGATGAGAATTTTCTGGTCATTCGCGGCCATCGCGAGATCGCGATGCACTATTCGATCAACGCGATGCAGACCTACAGTCACTATCGCTGGCGCGCCTATCTCGAAGAGGCTGCGAGAGAGCACAGAGACCCGTTTCAATTTCTCTCGCGCAACCCAAATTGGCAACGGCGTCGAAAGACCGGCGAAACCAAACGCATGCTCGCGTTCTGGATACCGGAGGGCTAGGCCGGTGCAACGGGCGCGGGCAAGTGAGAGTCAGTCGTTCCTGTGCGCCACCAGCCAATTCGGTTTAAGCCGGGCGGAGGACGTGGATCTCGCTGTGTGCCAAGGTGCGTTCTCCCCGCTGCCAGAGCCATCATCGCACGTCGGTCGCGCGGTGCAAAAGGCCGCTGAGGGCGGGACGGTCCGGCAGCTAGGCCGCCTAAAAATATTTGTCGGCGGCCTTGAAACCAAAAGGCCGTTTTCTAATTTTTTTGCTGCCGCCGCTGGGCGGCGGTCTGGGCGCCTGATGGGCCCGGCCTTGAGACGGGCACCGGTCGTGTCCGGTGCCGCTCGTATCCAACTTGCTCCATGGAGGATTTGGCTATGCGCACATACGATTTCTCACCCCTCTGGCGCTCGACCATCGGCTTCGACCGCCTTTTTGACCTCGTCGAGACCGCGCAACGCGCCGGCGAGGATAATTACCCTCCCTATAACATCGAGCGGCTGGGCGAAGACCGGTATCAGATTTCGCTGGCCATCGCCGGCTTCGCAGTCGACGAGATCTCCGTGACTGCCGAGCAGAACACGGTGACGATCGAAGGCCGCAAGGCCGAGAAGGAGCAGCGCGAATATCTCTACCAGGGCATCTCCGCGCGTCCCTTCAAGCGCCAGTTCAGCCTTGCCGATCATGTGCAGGTGAAGAGCGCGTCGTTCGAGCACGGCCTGCTGCGGATCGAACTGTTCCGGGAAGTCCCGGAGGCGATGAAGCCACGCCGCATCGCGATCAACGGCGCAGCGCCGAGCAACGTTCAGCAGATCGAGGCGAAGGCGGCCTAAAGCCCGCCACGCCTCCCAAAGGGACCAAAGGCTCCCGCCCGAACATGCCGGGCGGGAAGCGTTTCCCAATTTGGGGAGGACAAGCTGATGATCGACCAGACAGATAACGTGTTTGATCTGAATGCTGTGCTGCATCCGGGAGCCGTGTTCGATCACCCGCGCGACGTGGTCGCCGACAGGACGCTTTCGCTCGCCGAAAAGCGCGCGATCCTGGCGTCCTGGGCTTCAGATGCGGCGGCGGTCGCTTCAAATCCTGCGCTGCGCGAGCTGGCAGGCACAAGGCGCATCGTGACGATCGATGAGGTTCTCGAAGCGCTCTCGATGCTCGACCCCAAACCGTCGGGATCACCCGGCGGCAAGCCGATGCGGCAAAAATCCACTTCACGCGTGGCGCTGGCGGCGTAGGCCACAAGCGACCATCACCCCGAAAAAAGTTGCGGCCACCCTTTGGGGGAAGGGTGGCCGCGCGCGAACCGGTCTGGGACGGGGAGGGGTGGGGATGTGACCGGGTCGCGGGTTCGTAAAATCCTTTGTTCGTTATCGATCGCGTGACGAGGCGGTGGCAACCGCCGGGCGGCTGTCACCGAGCGAGACCCATACGTTCGGGTCGCTCTGCGACTGACGCTTGACGAAGCGGTAGCCGGTCTCGGTCCAGGCCAGGACGTTTTCGTTCTGGTTGTCGAGAACGAACTCGCCCTTGTCGCTCTTCACCGTCAGCACTGCGTGGCCTTCGCCCTTCTTGTCGCGCACCACCGTGATCAGCAGCGCCTCGCGCGGCCATCCGGCGTCGATCAGCATCTTGCGCTTCAGAAGCACATAGTCCTCGCAGTCACCGTAACCGTCCGTCGGCAACGACCATTTCTCGATCACGCCCCAATGATCCATGTCGGTGATCGGCTTGATGGCCTCATTGACCCACTTGTTGACCCGCAGCAGATCCCGCCACGCCGTCTGCGACATCACGATGTCGCGCGGCTGTGACGCGCCGCGGCATTCGCTCGCGTTCTCGGCGCAGAATTCGACCCAGCCGATTGGCGAACGCGCGGTATCGCCAAGGCTGGCATAGAGCGCGTCGCCGGCTTTCGCCGAGACGCTCATCGAAGCGTTCATCCCTATCAGGACGGCGATCACCGCCAGTCCCTTCCCCTGTCCCCTGAACAACATTGTGGCCCCCGTTTCTTGTTGGGACCACGTTTCGCACAAAGGATTTGCGCCGCCGCTAAGTCAGGCAAGTACATTTGACGTGAATACTAGTAAAGCTAGCGACGAATTCGATCTATACTTGAATCGAATTCGAATAAAATTTGAAACAACTGCAATTGATTCAAACTTTACGGATTAATGCCTGTGGCGCTGCAATAGCAGGGGATGTGCGGGCAAAAGCGCCCCGCGTTAACCGACTTTAGCGGGTGCCGGACGGTGAGAAGGCGGCATCCGGCAACCCGGATACCGCCTTGGGGGCTGAAAAATCAGGGATTTTTGGCGGCTGGCGCTTTACCGCGCGGTAACCGCGTCTTCGAGCGTCTCGGCGACTTGCTCGTGGATGAACTCGAGCGCGAACCCCTCTTCGAGGTTTCGCACCACGCGGGACTGCACCTTGCCGAGCATGACCAGCGACTTCAGCGGCGGGCGGTTCTCCGCGGCGATCGCAGCGCCCGACAGTGACAGGTCGATGATGCGGCAGGTCATCTTGCTGCCGTCCTCGAGGGTCAGTAGCGCGATCGGGTTGCGCGGCACGATGCGGTCGTGGCGGCGGTCTTCGGGCAGATTGAGGATATCGCGGTTGGCGAGCCAGGTGAGCTGGGCGGCGAGCTTGTCGCGCTTGCGCGCGGTGGCGCCGACCGTCATGGCAAAACCGTTGTCGATAATGCGGGTGATTTTGCCCTCGACCCGGCCGATATGGTCGAGATAGGCGATCACGCGGTCGCCGACATTGCCGATGCCGGGCGCCAGCAGCGCCAGCCCCCCCGGCGACATGTTAATAATCTGGCAAGGAAATTCGCGGCGATCCGGCAGCATGTAGCGGCCGAGCAAGTGAACCTTGACGCGCTGGAAGCGCCGCCGCTCCTCCGCGGACGGCACAGTGGTAGTTTTCTTTTGCGCAAACGACATCTTCGCCACCAGACAGCCGGTCCTTCGGCGTCAGCAAGACCCTAAGGCCGACAGGGTTAACGATGTGTTAGCGCTGGTTGCATGAGGGGCGGGCAATCACGCGGCCTGCGGTCGCGGCGCAACAATCCGGTTGTATCCCCATAACAATACTGGACAGGCAAGCAGGGCCACCGTCCCGAAGTCGAATGCCGCCGCTGCGCTGCCGCTCCATTTGGCGATGGCGCCGGCAACCGCTGGGCCGAGCATCATTGCGGCGTAAAAGACGGTGTAGAAAATACCCATCCCGATCGCACGCGTCTGAGGCTGCAACACGTGTGCGGGCAGGCTCATGATCGGCCCTGCGGGCAGGGCGCTGATCAAGCCTATCGTGATTACGAGGGGAAGCACTGCCGTGCTGCGAGGCAGCACGAGCATCAATAGCGCGAACACGACGCACCCGATGACAAGCACCGATTGCGGTCGCTTGGTCCAATCGGCCAGAAATCCGCCGACTGTTCCGCTGAACGCCGCGAGCCACAGCACGACGCTGATTGCCGAGCCAGCCGCCGTGATCGTCCAGCCGCGTTCGACCAGCAGGGTGGGGCCGAAACTGAAAATCGTCGCGAACCCGATGTTGAAGAGGCCCCAGGTCAGACCGGCGATGATCACGGCAAAGAGGGTGTTGCGGTCGAACCGTGAGGCGGCCGAAGGCGCGGCTGCTGCGGTTGACGGAGATCGATAGACCACAACAAGAAGCAGCATGCCGAGGGCGATCAGCGCGGCAATCGAAAGATAGGCCGCGCCGACGCCATAGGCGGTGCCGATTGCGGGCAAGGTCAAGAGCGATATGGCGATGCCGGCCGGCCACGAATTGACGAAGATGGCCATCGCGGTCGCGATTTCCTTGCCGGCGAACCAGTCGGTCACCATTTTCGTCAGCAAGACGTTGAGCAAGACGCCGCCACCGCCGGCGATCAGCCGTCCTGCGATCTGCCAGCCCCAGGACTCCGAGACCACCATGACCACCTGGCCGATCAACATCAGCACCAGCGCACCTGACACGGTGGCCTTGTCGCCAAGCCTTTTTCCGATCGCGCCGCCCGGCAACGAAAGCGCGACTCCCGGCGTGAAATAGAGGCCGATCAGGAGTCCGATATCGGCGAGGGTGGCATCGAATTTGGTGCCGAGCAGCGGCGCAACCGCAGCGACGCTCTGAAACTGGAACGCCATGGTGAGCCGCACGGTGAACAGAACGGCCAGAATGCCCCAGCGATTGCTCAACGCTCGCTCCTCGACCGGGTAGACCGACACTGCGTCGATGCTGGCGCAGTTATTGCGGGTCGCCTATTTCCGTACCAGTTGATTAAGGTCCTGCTTGATTGTGTTCAGCAGCGCTCCAACCGTTTTTGCCGGAATGCAAGTTGCTCCGGAGCAACTTCAACCGGACGCGCACGCATAGCGGTTCGAACCTGCGGACGCCTCGGAACTACAGAACGCACAGGTTCTTCAGCGTGCGGCTCGCTTGGACGAACTCGCCGTGCAACACGTCATTGCGCCGTCCCATCAGCCAGAGGATCGCCCAATAGGATAGTGCGAGAAAAATTACGCAGAAAATACCGATCTCAAACATAGCTCACATCCAATGGGCCAAGTATCTCTGGCAACAGGGATTTCGGTCAAGTCTGCGAGAGGCCATTGTGCTTCGCATCGCTGCTTCGGTACGATTGGGGTTACCTGTCGCGCCCGACCGGGCCGGCCCAAATGTCAGCAGGCGGAGGAATAGATGCCCGGAGTGAAGCGAGAGCGCGACGGCAAGGTCAGCGTGCTGGTACTTGATGAGCCCGACACCCTGAACGCGATGACGCCCGCTCTGCTGGGGGACCTCGCCACTGCCATTGGTGAAGTTAACGATGACCCGCAGGTGAGGGCGTTGGTGCTGACGGGCGCCGGGCGCGGCTTCTGCTCGGGCCAGAACCTCAAGGCGGCGCAAATCCTGGGCGACGACATCGCGGCCGGCGTGATGAAATATTACTGGCCGACGTTCAGGGCGCTACGCCAATGCCGCGTGCCGGTCGTGGTCGCGGTCAACGGCGTTGCGGCGGGCGGCGGATTCAGTCTTGCGATGGCGGGCGACATGATTGTTGCCGCACGTTCGGCTCGCTTCATTCAGGTGTTCAGCCGCATCGCGCTGGTGCCCGATCTCGGCTCGACCTGGCTGTTGCCGCGCCTCGTCGGCCGGCAACGCGCGCTCGAATTGATGATGACCAACGAGCCGCTGTCTGCCGATCTCGCGAAGGAGTGGGGACTGGTCCGCGAAGTGTTCGACGATGCGGCGCTTCGTGACGGGGCGCTTGAGCTGGCGCGCCGGCTCGCTGATGGCCCGACGCGGGCGCTGGTCGCGACGCGCCGCCTGATCGACGAGAGCGAACACGCCAGCTATGCCGACCAGTTCCGCCGCGAGATCGAAACGCAGGCGGAAATTCGCCTGAGTGCGGACGCGGTGGAAGGGCGCAAGGCCTTCCTCGAGAAACGTGCGGCGGTGTTTACTGGACGCTGAGGCGGAAACTCAACCGACCTGGCCGACGAACTGCTGCAGTTCCGGGGTTCGCGGCGCGGCGAAGACCTCTTTCGGCACGCCTTCCTCATGCACCTTGCCGTGATGCATGAAGACGAGCTTGGTGCCGACGTCGCGGGCGAAGCGCATCTCGTGTGTCACCAGAATGAGCGTCATACCCTCGCGCGCCAATTGCTCGACCACGCGCAGCACCTCGTTGACCAGTTCGGGGTCGAGAGCGGACGTGATCTCATCGCACAGCAACACCTTCGGCCGCATCGCCAGCGATCGCGCGATCGCGACGCGCTGCTGCTGGCCGCCGGAAAGCTCGCTCGGATAGGCGTCCATCTTTTCCGACAGACCCACCTTCGCCAGCACTTCGGCGGCGGTGGCGCGGGCCTCGGCCTTCGAGACCTTATTGACGACGGTGGGCGCCAGCATCACGTTCTCGGCGGCCGTCAGGTGCGGAAACAGGTTGAACTGCTGGAACACCATGCCGACATGGCGGCGCAGTTCGCGCAGATTGGTGTTGGCGCCGGCGACCTCGATGCCATCAGCGACGATGCTGCCGGATTGATAGGTCTCCAGACCGTTGATGCAGCGGAGCAGGGTGCTCTTGCCGGAGCCGGAGCGGCCGATGATCGCCACCACGTCGCCCTTGGCGATGTCGAGCGAGACGCCTTTCAGCACCTCATTCGGGCCAAAACTCTTCCTGACGTCACGGATGCTAACGAGCGACATTGAGGCGGCCTTCGATTTTCTTCGCCCACCAGGACAGCGGGAAACACAGACAGAAATAGATCAGCGCGACCAGCGAGTAGACCAGGAACGGGCGGAAGGTCGCATTGTTGAGCATGGTGCCGGCCTTGGTCAGCTCGACGAAGCCGATGATCGAGGCGAGCGCGGTGCCCTTGATTACCTGCACCGAAAACCCGACGGTCGGCGCCACCGCGATGCGCGAGGCCTGTGGCAGGATGACGTAGCGCATCTGTTCGATGTAGCTGAGTGCGAGGCTGGAGGAGGCCTCCCATTGGCCTTTCGGGATCGCTTCGACGCAGCCGCGCCAGATCTCGGTCAGGAACGCGCTGGTCCAGAACGTCAGCGCCAGCGTCGCGGCCATCCACGGCGAAACCTCGACGCCAAACAGCGCGATGCCGAAGAAGAACAGGAACAACTGCATCAGTAGCGGCGTGCCCTGGAAGAACTCGATGTAGATCTTGGTGAACCATTCCAGCGGCGCGATCCGCGAGGTGCGCATGAACAGCAGCACCAGCCCGACGATGCCGCCGCAGAAGAAGGCGATCAGCGACAGCACGATGGTCCACTGCGTGGCAATCAAGAGGTTGGAGAGGATGTCCCAGAAGCTGAACTGCAGCATGGTTCACCTCGCCTTGAAGATGACGCGACCGAGCGCCCGCAGGAGCGAACGCGTCAGCATCGCCAGCAGGAGGTAGGCCAGCGCGACCAACAGGTAGACCTCGAAGTTGCGGAAGTTTCGCGAGGCGATGTAATTCGCGGCATAGGTGAGGTCTTCCGCCGAAATCTGCGACACCACCGCCGAGCCCAGCATCACGATGATGATCTGCGACGATAGGGCTGGATAGATTTTTCGGAACGCCTGGTTCAGCACGATGTGGCGCAGCACCTCCCATTTGCTCATCGCAAGGCTCAGGCCGGCCTCGATATGGCCCTTCGGAACCGCCTCGATGCCGGCGCGGATGATCTCGGTCGAGTAGGCGCCGAGATTGATTACCATGGCGAGGAAGGCGGCGGTGGTCTCGCTGAGTTTCAGCCCGAGCGCCGGCAGGCCGAAGAAGATGAAGAACAACTGCACGATAAACGGCGTGTTGCGGATCAATTCCACGTACACAGCGACGATACGGCCCAGCCAGCCAGGCCCGAAGGTGCGCGCCGCGGCGCCCGCGGTGCCGACCGCGATGCCGACGACCGTCGACACGATCGTCAGCACGATCGTGAAGACCAGCCCATACAGCAGCACGTTCCAGTACGGCAGCAGTTCGGCGAATTGCAGTTTGTAAGACACTGCGCGCCTCGGCGTTACGTCAGAAGCCGGGCGGTAGCGGTGCTTTCAGCCACTTCTCCGACAGTTTGCCGATGTCGCCAGATGCCTTCGCCTTGGTGATGATCTCGTTGATCTTGGCGAGCAGCGCCGGCTCGTTCTTGTTGAGCCCGACGTAGCAGGGGCTATCCTTGATCACGAATTTCAAAGTCGGCGCGCGGGCCGGGACCTTCTCGGCGATCGCGGCCGCGACCGTGTTGCCGGTGGCGATCAGATCGACCTGGCCGGACACGAAGGCCGCGATGGTGGCGTTGTTGTCCTCGAAACGCTTGATGGTCGCATCCGGCGGGGCGGAGGCGGTCAGCGCCTGCTCCTCGATCGCGCCGCGGGTGGCGCCGATGGTCTTGCCCTTGAGGTCGGCCGCGCTTGTCACCGTGATCGCCTTGGTGCCGAACACGCCGGAGAAGAACGGTGCATAGGCGATCGAGAAGTCGATGACCTTTTCGCGCTCCTCGTTCTTGCCGAGGCTGGAAATCACCAGGTCGGCCTTGTTGGTCTGCAAATAGGGAATGCGGTTGGCGCTGGTCACCGGAATGATTTCGGTCTTCACCCCGAGTTCCTTGCCGATCAGATTGGCCATGTCGATGTCGTAGCCCTGCGGCTTGAGATCGAGCCCGGCGGAGCCGAATGGCGCAAAATCCTGCGGCACGGCGATCTTGATCACCTTGGACTTCATGATCGAATCAAGGGCGTCGGCATGGGCCTGCGTCGCCACCGCGGCAATGGCCAGTGCGGCGGCAAGCATCAGTCTCTTGAACAGCATACTTAGGATCTCCGAGGTTACGGCGAATACGCGCCTCCGAGATTTTCTCTCGGTGCGTCTCATTCAGCGGACGTGGCCCGGCTCCACGTCGCAGTTCGACCCTGCCTGACGCCTCGCATTTAGGCAATGCTTGGCCGTGCTTTTTGGAGGCTTTTTGTGGGTCGGTTTCGAGCATGATCACGTGACCATGCGTTGGGCTGCAGCGTTTGACATACCCGACGGTTCGTGACTACCGCAGGCCCTCATAGACCATGAAGCCGCGCGCGATCGCGAGCTTGCGCAAGGCGCGCGGGACGAATTTTTGCGGCCGATGCAGATAGCGCCACGACGTCACCTTGAAATCGCTGATCGTGCCGAGATCGCTTTCGAACGGCGCCAGCAATCCGGTCAGGCTGATCGGCGCATGCGCGCGGTTGTTGAAAGGCAGCAGCAGCAACTCGAGATGCGCCGTCGTACCATCTTGCGAAGTCGCGGTGATGCCGGCAATCGCCGCCAGCATTTCTTCGGCGACGTAGCTGATGATGTCCTCGATCTCGCGGCGGCTGTCCGGAGTGAACAGCGCCGAGAAACTCGTGTCCTTCAGGTCGCGGCCGAGCAGGGCGCAGACCCGCGTCCCGGCGACACGAAACGGATAGCCGGCCTCGTTGTCGTAGGACAGCACGAAGATGTCGCCGAGCAGCTCGCGCACCGCGCCGGGTTCGATCTCGCTACGGTCCGGTGCCCGCGCGTCGCCGCGTTTCGCGTCCCAATAGGCGAAGAACTCGCGGCTCGATGGGTGTTTCATGCTGACCTTTTCCCCGGCTTGCCTTGGCGGGACACATCTGTCCCGCTCTTGCGCAACACGCCTTCCCTTGTTCGTTGTGCAGGACAGGCTCTGCAGCGTCCATGCCGGGGACGCTATTTGGTCGCGTGGGGCGCGGCTTTGCGTTGTTAACGTTAAATTAACTATGAGGTTGGCGGTGGCGCTGTGGCGGGCTTAATGTGGAACGCATCAGGCAGCTCCGGCTTATCTGTCCGGCGCGGTTGGTACACAGGTGGCATCAAACAGTTTGGTCATCGCGAGGGAGGGGGCGGGGATGTGATCCCGGCTCCGGGCGCGAAAAGGCCAGCAAGACAAGGGAGGATGTTCTCAGCATCCTCCCTTTTTCGTTGGGCCTCGTGTCCCGGACGCGGGCGGCACGCAGTGACGCGACGCAGAGCCGGGATCCAGGCTGCCGCAGTGGGTCCCGGCTCTGCGGCGCACCGCCAAGGGGGCGCTGCGCCGCGTCCGGGACACGGGAATGCTGTGATTGTGCACTTGCACAGGGCAGGCAAAGCCGCCTATCTGGGCCCATACGACTCGAAGCCGCCAGCTAAGGTCCTGGACCCCTTGGAATCCCAGTCTTACTCATCCCCGGTCGAGCCGCCGGACGCCCCGCACGAGCCGATCTTGACGCTACCGGGCGCGCTCACGGCCTATATCGCACTGATCGCTGCGATTCATTTGCGGGTACTGCTGCCGGTTGATCTGGAAAACTGGACCATCGACGTCTTCGGCTTCATTCCGAAGCGATACGACTCTACCTTACTCAACATCACCTTTCCCGGCGGGGAGGGCGCCAAGGTATGGACCTTCGTCACCTATTCGCTGCTGCATGCCAATCTCAGCCATATCGGCTTCAACCTGTTGTGGCTGTTGCCGTTCGGCAGCGCGCTGGCGCGCCGGTTCGGTGCCGTCAGGTTCTTCGTCTTCATGGCGGTGACAGCCGCGGCGGGCGCCGTGGCGCATCTCGTCACCCATGAACACACGATCGCGCCAATGATCGGCGCCTCGGCCTCGGTATCCGGCGCCATGGCCGCCGCCATCCGGTTTGCCTTCGTGCGGGGAAGTTTTCTTTCGTTCCACCGGGGCGATGCGGATGTCGCCGCGAAGGTTCCGGCGCTGTCGCTTTCCCGGGCGTTGCGCAACGCGCGCGTACTCGGATTTCTGGCGGTGTGGTTCGGCGTCAACATCATCTTCGGCCTCGGATCAATCTCGATCGGCGCGGAAGGCGCCAGCGTTGCCTGGCAGGCGCACATCGGCGGATTTCTCGCCGGCCTGATGTTGTTTTCGCTGTTCGATCCGGTACCGCGTGCGACGCCGCATGCCGCGGATGCTTCATGGCCGGACGAGTCTGGCCGCGTCTGATCGCCGCTTGCGGCGAGGGGCGATTTCATTCATCATCCGCACCGGTTGTAACGCAAGCCAATGCCGCTGCCATGGATGACAGCCGCGCTTGTAGACCGCGCCTTGAGACGAAACCGGCGCGGAACTGTTGATTGAAGACTCACGAACAAGTCCGGCCCCTTGGGCACGAACGGATTCAGGGAGGCGACAATGACGGTACGTTCAATTCTCGACACCAAGGGCCATCAGATCACGAGCATCGAGCCGGACGCCAAGCTTTCGGCCGCGATCAAGATCCTTGGCGAACGCAAGATCGGCGCCGTGCTGGTGATGAACCAGGGACGCGTGGAGGGGATCCTTTCGGAGCGCGATATTGTCCGTGTGTTGGGCGAGCGCGGCGCCAGGGTGCTTGAGGAGCCGGTCAGCGAGGTCATGACGAGCAAGGTCGTAAGTTGCCGGCAGTCCGACACCGTCGCGGGGATCATGGAAATGATGACGCTCGGCAAGTTCAGGCATCTGCCCGTTATCGAGGACGGCAAGGTGGTTGGCCTGATATCGATCGGCGACATCGTCAAGCGCCGCGTCCAGGAATATGAGGCCGAGCAGGAAGCGCTGCGCGACTACATCAAGACGGCGTGAGCTTTTTTGACGCGTTTTCTTGGCGTGAGCCGGTGACCACCCTCGGATCACGTCCGAGGGCAAGCTTCGCTTGAGAACGCCACGCTATTCCTTGCCAGGCTTTTCGAGCGCCTTCTCGGCTTCGATCTGCGGCGGCGCCAGGATATGGATCGCCTCCTGGATCGAGTCGATCGCCCGCTCGGCCGCTTTCACGCCGTGGGCGATCAGATCGTCAGCGCGATGAAAATCGAACCAGCCGATCTTGCCGACGCGGGGCGAGATCAGGAGGTCTGGCGGATCGCCGGCAAGCCGAGCGCGGGTGATGCGGTCCTGCATGATGTTGAAGGCATCGACCATGACCGAGGAGATGCCCGGACGTCCGCCGCCACCGAAGAATTCACGCTTCATCGTGCGCTCGGCGGAGAAGAATTTTCCGATACCGCGTTTGCGCGGCTCGGGTTCGGGCAACGCTTCCGGCATCACCGATACCGAAACACCAGCCGTCTGGCCGTGGGAATAGATCGTCGTGGCGTGCGCGAAGACATCGCTGGAGAGATTGGCGGCGATCACGATTTCCGCGCCGAGCGCGCGCGCTGCCGACACCGGCACCGGATTGACCAGGGCGCCGTCAACCAGCCAGCGATCGCCAACCAGGATCGGCGAGAATATTCCCGGCAGCGCGTAGGAGGCACGCATCGCGTCTACCATTGGGCCATGGGTCAGCCAGATTTCGTGGCCGGTGCGCACTTCGGTCGCGACGGTGGCGAATTTCACCGGCAGATCCTCGATCAGGCTTTGGCCGAGCGCCGCCTCCAGTTGGGCCGCAAGCTTGGCGCCGCCGATCAGGCCCGAACCGTTCAGGCGGATATCGAGATAGGAGAGAACCGTTCGCGGCTGCAGGCTGCGTGCCCATTCTTCCAGCGTGTCGAGATGTCCGGCAGCATAGGCGCCGCCGACCACGGCTCCGATCGACGTTCCCACCACGACGTTGGGCATGATTCCGTGAGCCACCAGCGTCCGGACGATGCCGATATGGGCAAAGCCGCGTGCGGCGCCGCCACCCAGCGCAAGTCCGATCACTGGCCGGCGGATACTGCCGAGCCCTACCTTGTCTTGGGCATCGGAGCTCTTCTGGCCGCGGCCCATCCAGCTATCCAACACGCATGCTCTCCGGCTTCAACGATAACCGCCGCGGCGCCGCCGCGCCAGAATTGTCCATTCCAATCCGGATGCATGGTTTATGCCCGGCGAATGCCGGCCTAGGCAGGGAATGTGACTGGACCACGACCGCTGGATTAACATTGGGTCCCGGTGCGGGTTCCGCTAGCTCCGCTAGCAAGCGCCGCTCGCCAAACTTCGGCCACGAAGGCTTGAATTTGCCGCGTTTTAAGTGAAAAGCATGGCGATGATTTCGGGCGGCAACGGTATCGTAGGATACGGGCGGGGCAGACGGCCTTTTCCGGCGCTGGCGGTCGCCTTCACGCTGGTTGCTTTACTTCTTCCAGCCCCGGTCTCGGCCCAGTGGTTCTCGGACCGCCCGCCACCGGTGCCGCCCGCCGTGGTTCCGGACACCCAGACCGGGCCTGCCATGAATCTGGCGCCGCCACCGGGGACGGGGGCGATTCCAGCGCTTCCCGCGCCGCTGAACCAGCCGACCATCGTTCAGCCACAAGTCACCGCCGTGCCGCCGGTGGTACCGCCGCCGGGTGCGGCCACTGCAGGTCAGGGGGTGCTATCGCTGACGGCGCGCTACGGCAAGGATCTGCCTGTCATCAACGGCGGACTGGTGTGGCGGGTATTTGCCGACAAGCCCGACGATACCGGCACGTTCAAGCTGATTCGCGAGGAGCGCGGCGCGACACCGAACATCGTGCTGCCGCCCGGCAATTACGTCGTTCATGTCGCTCTCGGCCTGGTCAGCGCGGTGCGGGCGGTGAGCCTGAAAGCCGAGACGGACCGCGTGGCTTTCGTGCTTCCGGCCGGCGGACTGCGCATCGAAGGCCGCGTGGGCACCAGCAAGATTCCCCCGAACCAGATCTCGTTCGCGATCTACAAGGGCAGCCAATTCGAAGGCTCCGAACGCACCCCGCTGCTTCCGAACGTCGCCGCGGGCGACGTCGCGCTGCTGCCGGAGGGCACCTACTACATCATCTCCAACTATGGCGATGCCAATTCGGTGGTGCGCTCGGACATCCGCGTCCAGGCCGGCAAGCTGACGGACGTGACCGTCTCCCACCGCGCGGCGGTGATTACGCTGAAGCTGGTCAGCGACAGGGGCGGCGAGGCGCTCGCCAACACCGCATGGTCGGTGATCACGCCGGGCGGCGACGTCATCAAGGAATCGATCGGCGCGTTTCCGCGCGTGGTGCTGTCCGAAGGCGAGTACCGGGCGATTGCCAAGAACGAAGGCAAGGTGTTCGAGCGCTCCTTCAACGTCGTCAACGGCGTCGACGGCGAGGTCGAGGTCGTGGCGCGCTGATCGTTTGCGCGTTCGACTGTCATAGTCTCTAATGCCGACTAACCATCGTGCAACTTAAAACTGTCATAATCGCCACATCGGCGTACCGCTGCCGCAATTTTTACACGGCCTTAAACCCGGCTGCATTGGATGCCCCGGGATTGCGTGCGCGTAGCGGGGCAGGTCATGGTTGCGGCCAACAGATCATCGAAAAAAACGTCAGAGAAATTCAACACCGCGATGTTTGCCGACGTCCCGGTCCTGAAGCGCAAATGGCAGGCCGCATTGCGTCCGGGCGACAGGCTGCCACGCTATGAAGATGTCATGCTCGGCAGCCTCGGCCGGCTGGCAGATCACGTCGTGCTGCTTCGCAACGACAACGAGACGCTCTCCGTCTCGCACACCGGCCGCTACGTCCAGCAATGGCTGAATGACGATCGCTGGGACATTTCCTTAAGTGCATTGCCGCCGGATTGCGCGACCGCGCTCGGCGAGGCGGCATCCAACGCGCTGCAGAACGACCGTCCGTACCTCGCCACGGCGCATTGCGTGCGCGACGGGCTGGTTCGGACCTATGACGTGCTGGCGCTGCCGACGTCGTCGCGCTGGGGCGGCACCCTGATCGGTGCCTATGTCAACGAGCGACGCGCAATTCAACCTGCTGGACACGATCTTCTCCGCGACCGACGAGGGCATGCTGTCGCTGGCTGCGATTCGCGATGCGAATGGCCGCCCGTCCGATTTTCAGATCGTTCACCTCAATCAGGGAGCCGCGCGGCTATTGCGGCAGCCGTCGACGGAATTGTTGTGGCGCAGGCTCAGTGCGGGCGGAAACCTGTTATGCGCGCCGGAGGTGACCGAGCGTCTGCGCGGCATCATCGCCAGCGGCAATGGTGGTCAGATCGAAATCAACAGCGAGGACCGCTGCCTGCGGTTGGGCGTGACGGCATTCGGCGACATGCTGTCGCTAACGGTTTCCGACGTCACGGCGCTGAAGCGGAGCGAGGTTTCATTCCGCCTGCTGTTCGACAACAATCCGATGCCGATGTGGGTGTTTGATGCCGAAACGACTCAGTTCCTGAACGTCAACGACGCGGCCGTACGGCATTATGGCTATCCCCGCGAAACCTTCCTGCAGATGCAACTTCGCCAAATCTGGCCGGAGGACGAATGGGCAAGCCACAGCCAGGCGCTGCAGCAAGTCGGCGATGTCTATAATTCGAGCCGCGACTGGCGGCATCTCAAGGCGGACGGCAGCGAAATCCATGTGCTGACGTTTGGACGGCGCGTCGCCTTCGAGGGGCGTGACGGCTATCTGGTGGCCGTGGTCGATATCACCGAGCGCCGCGAGGCGGAGGCGCGAATTGCCCACATGGCCCATCATGACTGCCTGACCAACCTGCCGAACCGCGACTTCTATCAGGAGCGCCTTTGCCAGGCCCTGGAGCGGGCGTCCGGCAACAAGCGCGTGGCGGTGCTATGCGTCGATCTCGACCTGTTCAAGAACGTCAACGATTCATTCGGTCACCCGATGGGTGACCGCCTGCTGAAGCAGGTGGCCGAGCGGCTGAAATCCGAAGTGCGCGGCGACAACCTTGCCGCGCGGCTTGGCGGTGATGAATTCGCCATTGTGCTGGTCTCCGAGGTGTCGCCGAACGACGTGAGCGATTTCGCCGACCGGCTGATCGGCATGTTGAGCGCGCGCTATGACCTTGACGGCATCGAGGTGGTTGTCGGCGCCAGCATCGGCATTGCGCTATCGCCCGGCGATGGCACGAGCTGCGAGGAATTGATGCGCAACGCCGACATGGCGCTCTACCGGGCGAAGTCCGATGGCGGCGGCGTCCACCGCTTCTTCGAGCGCGAGATGGACCGGCAGGCGCAGAGGCGCCGCGACATGGAGCGCGACCTGCGCCGCGCCTTCGCGAGCGGCGAATTCGAACTGCACTATCAGCCGCTGGTGGATATCTCGGCCAATCGGATCAGCGGGTTCGAATCGCTGTTGCGCTGGCGTCATCCGGGAAAGGGTATGATTTCTCCGGCCGATTTCATTCCGGTCGCCGAGGATATCGGATTGATCGTGGCGCTCGGCGAGTGGGTGCTTCGCGAAGCCTGTTCCGAAGCGGTGAACTGGCCGGAGGACATCAAGGTCGCCGTCAATCTGTCGCCGGTCCAGTTTCGCAGCCGCAATCTGGTTCAGGCGGTGATTTCGGCGCTGGCGCATTCCGGCTTGTCGCCGCGCCGGCTCGAGCTGGAAATCACTGAGTCGGTCTTCCTGGCCGAAACCGAAGCCAATCTGGCGATCCTGCATCAGCTCCGCGAGCTCGGCGTCAGCATATCGATGGACGACTTCGGCACCGGCTATTCGAGCCTGAGCTATCTCCGCAGCTTTCCGTTCGACAAGATCAAGATCGACCGCTCGTTCGTGAAAGATCTCGCCGAGCGGACCGACTGTGTTGCGATCGTGCGTGCCATCTCCGGCCTCGGCCGCAGCCTGAACATCACCACGACGGCCGAAGGCGTCGAAACCATGGACCAACTCGACTGGCTGCGCGCCGAAGGCTGTAACGAGGTGCAGGGCTTTCTGTTCGGCGCGGCGAAGCCGGCATCCGAACTGAAGGCGTTGCTGTCCGGTTTTAGCGCCCGCGCTTCGAAGGCGGCGTAAGGCTAGAACCGCGTCACGATATCGGACAGTGCCGGGCGAGGGCGATCCTCTGCCGGCTTCGACGGCGTGCCGATATGAATGAAGCCGACGAGTTTTTCATCCGCCTTCAGCCCGAGCCCGTCGAGCACGTCCCGGTCGAAGGCGAACCAGCCGGTCAGCCAGCAGGCGCCATAACCGAGCGCGGTGGCGGCGGTGACGATGTTCATCGCGCTGGCGCCCGCGGACAGTTCCTGCTCCCACGCCGGCACCTTGGGATGCGGCTTTGTAAAGCTAACCACGGCGATCACCAGCGGCGCGTCCATCAGCCGGCGTTTCTCGACCTCGATGTCGGCTGTAGGAGCAGACGGATTCTTCTTCGCGAAGACCTTGGCAATGACGTCGCCGGCCCGCGCACGGGCGTCGCCCTCAAACACGATAAAACGCCACGGCGTCAGCTTGCCATGATCGGGCACCCGCGCGCCGATGGTCAGGATAGTCTCGAGTTCGCCCGCCGTCGGGCCGGGGCCGCTCATCTCGCGCGGTTTGACCGAGCGGCGGATCTTCAGGAGTTCAAGGGCGTCGGGCACAACGGTCTCTTTTGTCGGAAATGGCTGTGCCAGAGATAGTGGCACAGCCGCGTCAGCGGAAGCCGATTTAGATCGATTATGATCAAGCCACCGCCCGCATCCGCTTCACGTCCGGCGGTGTCGCTTCGTCGACGAGGGCGGCCAGCGCCTCGTCCGTCGGCATCACCTTCTGCCCGTCGCTGCCGAGCCGGCGGATCGAGACCGAATGGGTCTCGGCTTCCTTCTTGCCGACGACGAGCAGGGCAGGGATCTTCGCCAGCGAGTGCTCGCGGACCTTGTAGTTGATCTTCTCGTTGCGCAGGTCGATCTCGACGCGTAGGCCGGCCCGCCGCGCCGCGGCGGCGACTACCTTGGCGTATTCGTCGCCTTCGGAGGTGATGGTCGTGACCACGACCTGGATCGGTGCCAGCCAGAGCGGGAAGTTGCCGGCGAAATGCTCGATCAGGATGCCGATGAAGCGCTCCATCGAGCCGCAGATCGCGCGATGCACCATCACCGGCGCCTTCTTCGAGCCGTCGGCATCGATATAGAACGCACCAAAACGTTCCGGCAGGTTGAAGTCTACCTGCGTGGTGCCGCATTGCCAGTCGCGGCCGATGGCGTCGCGCAGCACATATTCGAACTTCGGCCCGTAGAACGCGCCTTCGCCCGGATTGATCTCGGTCTTGATGCGATTACTGCCGCTGGCCTGAATTTCCGCCAGCACGGTGGCCATCACGCGCTCGGCATGATCCCACATCTCGTCGGTGCCGACGCGCTTCTCCGGCCGGGTCGAGAGCTTGACCGTGAGCTCGCCTTCGAAGCCGAAATCGGCGTAGGTCGACAGGATCAGGTCGTTGATCTTGAGGCACTCCTCGGCGAGTTGGGCTTCGGTGCAGAAGACATGTGCGTCGTCTTGCGTAAAACCGCGCACGCGCATCAGGCCGTGCATCGCGCCCGAGGGCTCATAGCGATGCACCACACCAAACTCCGCAAGGCGTAGCGGCAGGTCGCGATAGCTCTTCAGGCCGTGCTTGAAGATCTGCACGTGGCCGGGGCAGTTCATCGGCTTCAGCGCAAACCAGCGCTTGTCCTCCGCCTCGTCGCCGGCCGACTGCGCCGCGAACATGTTCTCGCGGTACCAATCCCAGTGGCCCGAGGTCTCCCACAGCGCCTTGTCGAGGATCTGCGGCGCGTTGACCTCGTCGTAGTCGCCGGTCAGGCGGCGGCGCATGTAGGCAATCAGCGCCTGGAAGATGGTCCAGCCCTTCGGGTGCCAGAACACCACGCCGGGGCCTTCTTCCTGGAAGTGGAAGAGGTCGAGCTCGCGGCCGAGCTTGCGGTGGTCGCGCTTCTCGGCCTCCTCGATCTGCTTGAGGTAGGCGTCGAGCTCTTCCTGCCTGGCGAATGCCGTGCCATAGATACGCGTCAGCATCGGGTTGTTGGCGTCGCCCCGCCAATAGGCGCCTGCCACCTTCATCAGCTTGAACGCGTTGCCGATCTTGCCGGTCGAACTCATGTGCGGACCGCGGCACAGATCGAACCAGTCGCCCTGGAAATAGATCTTGATCGGCTCGTCGCCGGGAATGGCGTCGACCAGCTCGACCTTGAAGGCCTCGCCCTTGTCGCGGAACACCTGCTTGGTCTTTTCGCGGTCCCAAACCTCCTTCGTGAAGGGCTTGTCGCGCGCGATGATCTCGCGCATCCGCTTCTCGATCGCCGCGAAATCTTCCGGCGTGAACGGCTCGTTGCGGAAGAAGTCGTAATAGAAACCGTTCTCGATCACCGGGCCGATCGTGACCTGCGTGCCCGGCCACAGCGACTGCACCGCTTCGGCCAGCACATGCGCGCAGTCGTGCCGGATCAGTTCGAGCGCGCGGCGGTCTTCGCGGCTGATGAGTTCGATCTTCGCATCGTGCGAAATCGGATCGTTGAGATCGGCGAGCACGCCGTCCAGCGCCATCGCGACCGTGCGCTTGGCGAGCGAGGGCGATATGCCCTTGGCGACGTCGAGCCCAGTGATGTCCTTGGCGAAGTCGCGCTTCGCGCCGTCGGGGAAGGTGAGGGTGATTTTTTGCACGGGTTCGGCCGGTTTCAAGTTAGCAAGGCCAAATTGGAACCCCGATGCGGGTGCATTGCTGTCAGGCATTGGCATCTCCTAAAGCTCACTCCTGCGAACGAGCGCAGGTAAGCGGGAAGCAGCGGTATAGCAGGGGATTCGGCCCCTGCAATCGGGCAATTTCGCGAAATAGGCGGTGATGGCAGGGCTGCAGGGCAAACATTTGGCCCCATCGTCCGGGAAAGAATGCTTCTCCGTCACGGCGACGTGCGCAGAGCCGCTCGGCATCAGCGCCGTCAAATCAATGAAACTCATAACAAGCGATGAAAAATAATCCGGTATCGCGTCCTTTTCTTGGCACGGCTCACAGGCTACATGCATTTGCATGAAACATGTGCCCGGGCCCGTCCGCGTTGAGCGCCGCTTTGCACCGACTGCGCTGATGCTCGGCAACGTCGTCACCGGCTGCTCGGTGCTGGCGCCGGCAGGCATGCTGGTCGAACTATCTGCCGGTCTTGACGTCTCGATCCGCACCGCGGGGCTGTTGATCACCTTCGGCGCGATCATGCTGTGCGTCGGTTCGCCGGTCACGGCGTGGCTGACTTCCAGGATTGAGCGCCGCACCCTGCTGACGGCCACCCTTGCCGTGCTGGCGCTTACCAACATTGCCTCCGCCTTTGCGCCTGACTACGCGAGCCTGCTCGCCATTCGCCTGGTCATGCTGGCTATCGGCGCGCTGTACACGCCGCAAGCGGCGGGAACGGCCGCACTGATCGTGCCTGAAGCAAGACGCGGCAGTACCATCGCCTATATCTTTCTCGGCTGGTCGCTGGCGGCGGCCGTCGGCCTGCCGGCGATCACCTTCATCGCCAGTCGCTATGGCTGGCAGGCGGTCTATGGCGCCATCGGTGCAATGAGCTGCCTGAGTTTCCTCCTGCTGGCGTGGCGCCTTCCCCGTGGGCTGATGGGCGCGCCGGTCGTCCTGAAGACCTGGGCAGCGATCGGCCGCAACCGGACAATCCTGCTGTTGCTGTTGATTACGACCGCGCAGATGTCCGGCCAGTTCGTGGTGTTCACCTATATGGGCCCGTTGCTGGCGCGGCTGACGGGAGCGGGCCCGGACCCGATCGCCGTAGTATTCGCCGTCTACGGCGTTTGCGGCGTCATCGGCACTGCGATCGGGACCCGCATCGTCGATTCCTGGGGCGCGTGGAAGACCTCGATGCTGTTCACGTCGATTTTGTTGGCAGGCGTGAGCGGATGGGCGCTCAGTGCCGGCATCTATTCCCTGATGGCTGTCTCCGTCGCGGTCTGGGGTATTGGATTTGCTTCCACCAATTCGATGCAGCAGGTGAGGTTGGTCGGCGCCGCGCCTGCGCTGGCGTCCGCATCGGTGTCGCTCAATACATCCGTGCTCTACGTCGGACAGGCCATTGGCTCGGCCATCGGCGGTTTCCTGTACGCGCGCGATCTCCTTTTCGCCAATGGCTATGTCGGGGCGGCCTTTGTCGCGCTCGCACTGACGACGGTGATTCTAACCAAACCCAGCAAGATCTAATCGCGGCGGCGAAGCCGTTACCGGTTTGCGTAGGGGACACTCGCAACCCGGGTCAAAGCCGGCGTTACGGCCATCTTGACCAGCACGTCCTTGACCGGATGCTCGGTCCAGGCCTGCGTTACGTAATCGCGGTGGGTGACGCCATCGGGCGTCTGCACGAACACGACGCTGCCGGGACGCAGCGGCCCGTCCATGCTCTCGGTGACGGTGATGCCCCTGTCGCGGAGCATCTGCATCAGCTCCAGGTCGTGCCGCTTGGTGTAGCGGGTATACGAAGAGACAAAGAAACCGGTCCGGTTTTTCTCGATCCACGACGCGAACTTGTCGAGCTCGCCATAGACGGCGTCGAGCAGGAACACACCACGGACCCGGTTCGGAAGGCCGCCGACTTCGAGGCTCCACGCCGTCGGCAGGAAGCCGCCGCTATAGCCGACGATCACGATCGGCATGTTGGCGAACGCCTGCGCCGACTTCGGATCGCCGTAGAGGCGGGCGAGGTGGCTTGCTGACTCCTCGATGAAGCGCTTGAAGCCGCCCGGCTGCCAGAACTTGCCGGCCGAGGAGTCGGCGGCGTTGACAGCCATTTGCGGGGCGAGCAGCACGGCGTTGACGCCTGAATCGGAGATCTGCTGCGGCACCAATTGGCGGTCGCGGACGTCGCGCTCTAGCGTCGCGCCGTTGCCGTGGAAGAACACCACGATCACGCCCGGCTTCCTGACATCGAACGTCTCGGGGACATGTACCAGGACGCGGCTGTCGTTGTAGGTCTCGTCCTGCCAGTAGACCTTGCCGCTAAAGCTGCGATGGCCCTTGCGGTCGCCTTTGACGATGTTGAGGAACGGTTCTTCCGAGCGCGGATTGGTGCCGAAATAAGGGAAAGCGGAGGATTTCATGCTGACCAGCGTGGTCAGTTCTTCACGCTCATTGCGGGGTAGCGTCAGCGTTGGCGTCAACGAGGCGACCCGCACTGGCTCGGTACGCACCTCGCGCGGCTGCGGCGCCAGTGCGACCTGGCTCTGGACCTGCGGCAGGCTTTCACCCGCTGTCGGGAAACGGTCGACGAATTGCGGCTGGGGGAAACGGTCGTCGAACGTATCGGCGGAAGCCTGCGGCTTGGCGGCTCGGGATTTGGTGCCATCCGTGTTCGCCGCCAGCATTTCCGGGGTCGGCGCCTTGCCGCATTGAACCAGGACGAAGGATAGCGGCACGATCAGCGCGGCCATCGCCGCCCAGTGCCATCGAAGGGGCAGCACACGGCGCGGCATGGCCGGAGACGTCGCCCGCCTGGCGCGATCAACTGTCGGGAAATTCGGATTAGCTCCGACCATCCATCCCAATGCCCCAAGATCCACCAACCGGCGTAAGCTCGCACGCGTTCAGGCGACGTTAAGCGTCCGGAAAAACTCCCCGCATCCGGAAGCCCAAGAAGACCATGCAATCGTGTCGCGATTGTGGGACCGCCACGATGTCTTCGCAATCCAGTAGTGCCACGGTGCGCCTGGAGGTATCATGCAACCTATCTTGTGCCTCAATTTAAGCCCTTGGTAACATTGCTTGAATTGAGCGGCGTCAGCCTGCACGATGAGCTCCTGGCTGGGCGCTGAAGGTACGGTCCGAGATGGCGGCATCAGAAACGGGAAGCCCGGCCTGGCCTAGCTCGCGGTCCGGCAGCGGCTCCAGCGTTTCGGCCTTGGTGGCGGTTGCCATCGTGGTTGCCGATATGGTTGGTGTCGGCGTCTTCACCAGCCTCGGCTTTCAGGTCAAGGACATCCCCTCGGGCTTTTCCATCCTGCTGCTGTGGACGGTCGGCGGCATCGTCGCGTTGTGCGGGGTGTTTTCCTACGGCGAGCTCGGCGCGATGTTTCCGCGCTCGAGCGGTGAGTACAACTTTCTCGGTCGGGCCTATCACCCTGCCTTCGGTTTTGTGGCGGGCTGGGTGTCGGCGACGGTCGGCTTTGCAGCGCCAGTGGCGCTCGCCGCCATGGCGTTTGGCGAGTACGGCAAGTCGGTGCTGCCCAACGCGCCGCCGCTAGCACTTGCGATCGGCATGGTCTGGTTGGTGTCGCTGGTGCAACTCGCCGGCATCAGGCACTCCTCGACCTTTCAACTGGTCGCGACCATCCTGAAGGTGGTGCTGATCGTAGCCTTCCTGGTCTGCGGCTTCGTGATCGGCACTGCGCAGCCGGTTTCGTTCGCGCCATCGGTGTCCGACTTCACCCATATCGTCAGTGCACCGTTCGCGATCAGCCTTGTGTTCGTGATGTATTCGTTCTCAGGGTGGAACGCGGCAACTTACATTATCGGCGAGGTGAGGCTGCCGGAGCGCAACGTGCCGCGGGCGATGCTGGTCGGAACACTGATCGTGCTCGTGTTGTATGTCGCGCTCAACGCCGTGTTCCTGCACACCGCGCCGATCGACAAGCTTGCGGGCCAGCTCGATGTCGCCCGGATCTCTGGCACCTACATCTTCGGCGAACTCGGCGGCCGCATCGTCGGCGCGATGATCTGCTTCGGGCTGATCTCCTCGATCAGCGCGATGATGTGGATCGGGCCGCGCGTCATGATGACGATGGGCGAGGACATTCCGGTGCTGCGACCGTTCGCCAGCCGCTCGGCCAGCGGTGCGCCGTCCTACGCCATTCTGTTTCAGCTCACGGTCGCGAGCCTGATGCTGCTTACGCGCAGCTTCGAGGCGGTGCTCGACTTCATCCAGTTCGCGCTGCTGTTCTGCTCGTTCTTTACCGTGCTCGGGGTGATCAAGCTGCGCATCACGCAGCCGGACCTGCCGCGGCCGTACCGTGCCTGGGGATACCCGGTAACCCCTGTGGTTTTCCTGGTCGTGACCGGGTTCATGATGTACTACCTTCTGACCGAACGGCCGTTGCAGTCGATGCTGGGTCTTTTGATCATGTTCTCAGGTCTCTTGATTTACGCCGTCTTCCGCAAGCGGGCAGATCAGGTCGCCGTGGCCGCAACGGGTCGCGAATGAGCATGCTACACTACCTGAGAACGGCGACGCTTGCTGCTGTCATGCTGCTGGCGGCCGTGGCTGCCGTCCGTGCCCAATCCGCAACGGTGGACGACACCGCGAAATTTCTCGCAGGCCTGATGCCCTCGGCGGACTCGCCGCTGGCGCCGCTCACTAAAGATCCTGCCTGGCAACGGCACGCCAAATTCTTCGACACCGCGTTCGGCCAACTCGAGCAGCGCCAAATATCGCGGATCCGCGCCTGGGCAGATACCAATCTGGCGGCGCCGAAGCCGACCATGTTCTACATGTTCTCAGGCCCGGATTTTCTCTATGCAAACGCTTTCTATCCCAAGGCCTCGACCTACGTGCTGAGTGCACTCGAGCCGGTCGGCTCGGTACCCGACCTGACGAGTTTGCCGCGCGGCGGCATCGCGTCCGCGCTCTACAACGTCGAACGTTCGCTCAGTTCAATCCTGAGCTTCAGCTTCTTCATCACCAAGCAGATGAAGACCGATCTGCAGGCGGGCCAGATCAGCGGCACTTTGCCGATCCTCTATGTGTTTCTGGCGCGCTCGGGCATGGCCGTGAAGGACGTCAGTCCGATCTCGCTGGACGACAAGGGCGCGGCGCATCTCGCAGGCGAAAATCCCGGGCCGAACGCCGTGCGTGGCGTGCGCATCATCTTCACCGGCAGCGACGGTCAGGAAAAGACGCTGTATTACTTCTCGACCGATCTCTCCAACTCCGGCGTGAAGGCGAGCGGATTCCTGAAATTCTGCGCAACGCTCGCGCCCGGCAACAGCCTGATCAAGAGCGCGTCCTACCTCCCGCATTCCGGCAACTTCACCACCGTGCGCGATTTCCTGCTCAACAACAGCGCCACCATCATCCAGGACGATTCCGGAATTCCGCTCGCTTACTACAGCACGAGGAAATGGCGTTTGTTCCCGTTCGGCCGCTATCTCGGACCGATCGACGAATTCCCGGGACGGTACCAGGAGTCCTATGCGGCACTCTTTCGCCGCGCACAGCCGGTCGATTTCGGCATCGGCTATCGCTGGCGCACGCCGGAAACGAATGTGCTGCTGTCGGTGAGATTGCCGGACGATGGATCGCCCGCTATCGACGCCACCGCATCGGCGGAGGCGCTGCCGCCACCGCCACCGCGCCCGCGCAGGCCGCGGCCGCCTGCGAATATCGGACCCCAGCAATGGGGCGGACCACAGCCATGGGGCGGTGGGTTCTTCGTCTGGCGCTAAGCCGCAATCGCTGCATGCGTCGTACTCAGGAAGCGTTGACGCCGCGCCACCGTCCGTAGCGCCACGGCAGATACCATCGCGCACCCGCGGGCGCCGTAAGCGGCACGTTGTCGATGCCGGACGTGCCCCAGGGATGGCAGCGCAACAGCCGTGCCAGCGTCATCCAGCCGCCGCCCCACAAACCGAAACGTTCGATCGCTTCGTCGCCATACACCGAGCATGTCGGCAGATGCCGGCAGTTGTAGCCGACCAGCAGCGACAGCGAATGCCGATAGATCCATATCAGCGCGCGTCCGGTATTGCGCGGCAGACGACGGACGATGCTGGCACAATCCGTGCATTGTTTTTGCTGTGATGATGAAGGACCTGCCGATGCCATGCAGCACTATGTACGTAGTCTTACGGGAGTTCCCAAGCAAGGAACTCAATTCCTGCAGATATTTAGCCACACTTAGGAATTATCGCACTGCAATGCGACATAACAAGCCAAGGTATTATGGACGACACACGTCAGCACAGTTACCGTTTTCATACGGATCGATGACAGAATCATCTCGCGCTAAAACGGGGCCATCGCCACCAGTCGTAGACGGGGCTGCTTGGGGGAAGGAACCAAATTGAGGTTTGAGACGTCGCTGAAACTTCGCGGCTGGGCCCTTCTCGGTGCCACCGCCTTTTGTCTCGCATTGCCGGGCGCGATCACGATGCTGGGTAATTCGGCGTATGCCGGTGGTACCCTCGAAGAACGCAAACAGCCAATGCATTTCAAGTGGAATGCATGCCAGCCGGATTGCAAGGGCTGGGTCTCGGCCGTCGGCATCGTTACAGCGGATAGCCCGCGGGCGTTCGACGAATTCGCCAAGGGCCGCCAGCTCGCCGGCGCGACCATCGTGCTGGATTCCAGCGGCGGCTCGGTCAACGACTCCATCGCGCTGGGCCGGCGGTTCCGCAGCCTCGGCGCGCTGACGACCGTAGGCACCACGGTGCGCACGAAGACTCCGCGTGGCGAACGCGTCAGCGTGGCGCCGGAAGCCTATTGCGAGTCGATGTGCGTATTCCTGCTGCTCTCGGGCAAGACGCGTTACGTGCCGCCCGCCGCGCACGTCCGCGTGCACCAGATCTGGATGGGCGATCGCGCCGATGACGCCAAAGGCTCGAGCTACAGCGCGCAGGACCTGATGATCGTGCAACGCGATATCGGTCGCCTCACGAAATATACCTTCGATATGGGTGGCACCGGTGATTTGCTGTCGCTCGCGCTCAGCGTGCCGCCGTGGGAAGATTTGCACCAATTGTCGCGCGATGAATTGCGCCTGAGCAATCTCATCACGACCGATGCAGTCGCCGACGTGTTCCCGCAGGACAATGCATCGGTGCCGATGGCCGAGGCGAAGCCTTCCAAGCCGCAGGATCGCTTCGTCAGTTCCGTAACGGAGGGCGACGCGACGCAGCCGGGCAAATCGACCAAGACTGCCGAAGCCGCGGTTCCGACCGGCGGGTCAGCGGCCGCGCCGGCGCAGCCAGCTCAGCCGCAACAGAATCAGCCGCAACAGAAATAGGCTGCATCCCCACGGTGGTCATCATCCGCGAAAGCGGATGATCCATTACGCCGTGACGGTGGCGGTAGATCGAGAATTCCCGGCGTACTGAATACCCGCATTTTGCCATCTTGCGGGGTACGACGGCGATGGACCGGGCTCACGCCTGCGCCGGCTGATTTGCCTTGGCTTCGATCTGGCCGATGGCGTCGACCACGGCGTCGAAGGTCAGCATGGTCGAGGCGTGGCGGGCCTTGTAGTCGCGCACCGGCTCGAGCAGGGCGATGTCGGCCCATTTGCCCTGCGGGGGACCGCCGTTTTCCTTCAGCATCTTGCGCACGGTTTCTCGCAATTCACGTAACTCGCTAGCCGTCGAACCCACCACATGGCTCGCCATGATCGAGGAGGAGGCTTGCCCGAGCGCGCAGGCCTTCACGTCATGGGCGAAGTCGCTGACCACGGGCCCGTCCATCTTGAGATCGACCTTGACGGTCGAACCGCACAGTTTGGAGTGGGCGGTGGCGCTGGCGTGGGGGTCGGGAAGGCGACCGAGGCGGGGGATATTGCCCGCCAATTCAATGATCCGCTTGTTGTAGATGTCGTTCAGCATGAGAATCGGTGTCCCGGGCGGCGATCCGAGCGCCCTTGGCGGCTGGGTTTCATCGTCCTATATATGAACAGGAACGGCGGAAAAACAGCCCGGCCGTTTGCCGTAGGCGGACGGATATGGACCAGACATGGAAACCAGTTCGGCCGTCCACGTGTTGTGGATGGGACTCAGGCGCCCGGCGGCAAAACCGCCCCGTCTGCCCGGTGACACTCCGGTCTCTGCAGGCCGGTCGAACGGAGAAGACATGGACGCATTGATCAAATCCCTCCGCCCTGGCAAGCCTTCCGATTTGAAGTCTTCCGATTTGAAGCCTTCCGAAGTGAAATCACCCGACGTGGCCCCGGAAGCCCGCCCCGCCGAACTCGATCCGGCAGAGTTCCTAGCTGCTGCCGTCCGCGCCGACCTGCCGCGCCCGTCGCGTGCCGAGGCCGAACACGCCGTGCACACGCTGCTCAGCTATATCGGCGAAAACCCCGATCGCGAGGGTTTGCTGGATACGCCGCGCCGCGTGGTCGAAGCCTTCGACGAGCTCTATCAGGGCTATCACCAGTGCCCGGCCGAGGTGCTGGACCGCACCTTTGGCGAGACCGCCGGCTATGACGACTTTGTCCTGGTCCGCGATATCGAATTCACCTCGCAATGCGAGCATCACATGATGCCGTTCTACGGTAAGGCGCACATCGCCTATACGCCGGTGGAGCGGGTGGTCGGATTGTCGAAGCTGGCGCGGCTCACCGATATCTTCGCCCGCCGCCTGCAGACCCAGGAGCACCTGACGGCCCAGATCGCGGCCGCGATCGACGAGGTATTGAAACCCCGCGGCGTTGCCGTGCTGATCGAGGCGGAGCATACCTGCATGTCGGTGCGCGGCGTCGCCAAGCATGGCGCGATGACGTTCACCAGCCGCTTCACCGGCATGTTCCGCGACAATCCGGCGGAGCAGCAGCGTTTCCTGTCCCTGGTGCGAGGGTCCAACCGGTAGCCTCGCCGAAATTTCTCCGCGAGGCCTTGTCGTGTCCACATCCGCAACGACCAATGAACGTGAAGAGGGGCTGAGCTTCCAGCCCAAATTCGACGCGTCCGGTCTCGTGACCTGCGTGGCGACCGATGCCGCGACCGGCGACGTACTGATGGTCGCGCACATGAACGAGCAAGCGCTGCGCAAGACGATCGAAAGCGGCGACGCCTGGTACTTCAGCCGGTCCCGCAATGCGTTGTGGCGAAAGGGTGAGACGTCAGGTCAGACCCAGCGCGTGGTCGAGATGCGCGTTGATTGCGATCAGGATGCCATCTGGATTCGCGTCGAGCAGCAGGGCGCGGCGTGTCACACCGGGCGGCATTCCTGCTTTTACCGCAAGATCGACGCCGCCGGAGGCGGTGCGCTGCTGACGTTCGTCGATGCCGACCGGCAGTTCGATCCGAACGATGTTTACCGGAAATAGCTGGCGTCGGTTCCGGGCTGGTCATGCCAACAGCTCACCGATCATGGCGGCTGCGCGTCTCGCACCATCGGCTTCGACCGCTTTCGGTCTATCCGGCCTCGACATGGCCAACATCATGGCGTCGGCAATCATATCGGGGGTTGACGCAGCGAAGTCCATTTGGATGCCTGCACCATAGCGGCGGAGCCGGTGGGCGACGTGAAATTTCTGCTCGAAATGGTTTCGCAGCGGAAAATAGACAAACGGCGTCCCGGCGGCACAGAGTTCCATGCACGTCGTGAGTCCGCCCTGGACCAGCGCCAGGTCACACGCTGCGAGATGCCGGTCGAGATTGGCGACGAACGACCGTATCTCGACGCCCTCCGGCGCACGCAGCGACGCCGGATCAATGCGGGGACCGGCGACCACCACCATGCGCAACGCCGGCAGCTTGGCCTTCACGATGGGATAGGCCTGCACGACGCGCTTGATCAGGTGAGCCCCGATCCCCGATCCGCCGACGGTGACAATGCAAATCTGTTCGCCGTTCTGGTAGCCGAGCGCTTCGCGAAGAAATTGGCGGCTACCGAAGGTTTGGGGGTGCTCGCCGATGACGTAGCCGGCGAAATCGAAGTGCCTCGGAACCCAATCGCGCATCAGGGGCAGATCCGCACCGAACGATAGCGGCACCACGTCTTCAGGGTGGCCCACGAAAATCGCTCGGTCGCGCACGCCAGGATGGTGCTCGATATGCTCGATCATCTCGGCATTGTAGTCGGTCGTCAGCAGCGCCTCATGTTTGCCGCCGGACGGCATCGGCACGTAACCGACGAAGTCGGTCAACCAGACGAGTTTTGCCTTTTTCAGCTCAGGGTGCTCGTGCCAGTAGTGATCGATATCCCAGGCCTCGTCCGCAATCACGATGTCGTAAGCGCCCTGCTCGACGGCGTCCTGGAAGATCATGAAGTTCTTGATCAGCACCTCGTCCATGCGACGGAGCGCCTGAAAGCAGTGCAATTCGTGTTCGCCGCTTTCGAGCTCGATATGCCGCGTTTCGCTCGCCAACCTTGCACTTAGCGGATGGACATGCTCGTTGCCGGCCTCCAGCAGACGCGTGACCGGATCTTGCGCCAGCCAGTCCACCGTGAGGTCAGGATGAAGCTTGCGCAGCTCGCGGGCGATGGCGATGTCCCGGCGGCCATGGCCGAGGCCGATCGGCGAGGAAAGGTAGAGGGCGCGCTTCTGGCGTGCGCTGTGAGGCCAGGCCTCACGTGCAGGCGGGCGGATGGCGAGCCGGCGATCGATGAAGTCGTTGATCAGCGCGTTTGATTTGGCCGGATACCGGCCGAGAGGGTTATGACCGCCGCCTCTGATCGTTGCGAACTCCGAGCCGCTCACCTCGGCATGGGCCGCCCGGGCGCGCTCGCAGGGCTGAATTTGGTCGTTGTCGCCGTGGATGAACAGAACCGGGCAGCGGATGCTGCGATACATTTCCGCGCTGACGTCGAATTGGGGAGGAATGTTTCGCGCTTCGACCGTTTTGATCAGGGTTGGTCCATCCGTCTCGGCAGCCCAGCCGACCCCGTCCTCGATCTGTTTGGTCGAATGCGGCTCGCTGCAGATGTTGCGAACGAAGAACTCCGCGAAATCAGGGTAACTCGTCAGCCAATAGTCACGGTTGAACTTGTTCCAGCCGTCGTAAGTATCTCTCTCGGCGAGAAAATGCGAGGCCGCAAATCTTGCCTGGTGCGCAGGTCCGATGGTCGAGACCGTGCCGGCGAGGATGGCTGCCCGTACACGCGCCGGGTGATAGGCGGCGAGAATGGAGGCGAGCAACCCGCCGAACGAAAGTCCGACCAGGATAGCTTGCTCCACCTCGAGGCCGTCCATCACGGCAAGCGCGTCGGCGACGTAGTTGTCGAGCGTGTAGGCCGTGACGTCTTCCGGTCGATCGGATTTGCCGTTGCCGCGGCCATCATAGGCGATGCAGCGGAAACGTTCGCTGAAGTAGGGAAGCTGCGCCTTGTAGATTCGGGAGTGGACGATGCTCCATGGCGGGATAAACAGAATGGTTTCCGCGCCGGCGCCGTAGCTTTCGTAAGCGAGTTTCACGCCGTCGCGGGTGATGAAACCCTCGCTGTCCGCCAGCTTTGCTCGCATGCTGTCACTCTTTTCCTGGTGAAGATCCTTCCGCAATCCGAATGAGGTCGCCGACGCGCCGCAGCGACGCCCGTATCGGCGAGCCTTTTTTCTCCAGTCCCAGCAGGAACAGGCTTTCGCCGCCGATGAAACTGCAGGCGGCGATCGCGCCGACTTCTTCGGCCGAGAACGGGCCGAGCGGCCCGATCATCCGTTCGGTCCTCCGTGCCACGCCTACGATCAGGTCGATCCAGCCCATGAGGCCGGCTCGGATCACCTTTGCTACTTCCGCGTCATGCCAGCTCACCGCGATCAGCTCCTGCAGCACCCGCACGTAGCCCGAAGCGATATCCTCATCGAGGTAGTCACAGGCGCGGGACCACTGCTCGGACAGTTTTAGCGATGGATCTTCGAACAGCCTGTTCTGCCGGTCGAGCAGTTGAGCATTGAGATACTCGAACAGCTCCAGAACCATGTTCTGCTTGGAGCCAAAATGGTAATGGATCTGGCTTAAGGGCACGGCCGCTTCTGCAGCGACTTCGCGGGTGGAAAGTCCGGCATAGCCGGCGCGGCGCAACACCTTCTTGGCAGCTTCGAGCAAGCTCGTGCTGGTTTCGATCTTCTTCACTGCCGCGCGCGCCATGGTGCCTCATGATGTGATGGAAAGCGTCAAAGACGCTACAAGCATTCCGGCTGAGAAGGCCAGCCTTGCCGTTTCAACCCTCTACCGGCCGGAAAAACCGTGCCCGGAGCCATGCCGGGCATCGTGAAACAAATGTCACCCGACCTTCGCCTTGTTTCGCGGCAGCGGGATCAGCATCGAGACCTGCTGCCGGTAGCGGCGGTACTGGTCGCCGAACAGCGCTATCAGGTCGCGCTCCTCGAGCCAGATGCCGATCAGGATGTAGCCGGTGGTGGCGATGGCGAATAGCAGATGACCGAACGTCATTACCGGCGTCGCCCAGAACGCAAGCAGGAAGCCGAGATAGATCGGATGCCGGACCACCTTGTAGAACATCGGCGTTTTGAACTCGGCCGGGGGCAACTCGCGCCCGAGAAGCCGCGCCAGCACTTGGCGCAGGCCGAACAGCTCGAAATGGTTGATCATGAAGGTGCTGGCGAGCACCACCGTCCAGCCGATCCAGGAAATCGTCTGAAGGGCAATTGCCGCAACAGGATCGGTCACCGACCAGATGATGCCTGTCATCGGCCGCCATTGCCAGTAGAGCAGGAGCAATGCGAGGCTGGCCAACAGCACGTAGGTCGTGCGCTCGACCGATTGCGGCACGATTCTTGTCCACCAGCGCTTGAAGGCGGGACGCGCCATCACGCTGTGCTGGATTGCAAACACGCCAAGCAGGACGACGTTGATGAGCAGCGAAGGAACGAGCGGCCCGGCGGTGCCGCTATCGATGGTCTTCGGTACCGGCAAGTTGCCTACAAAGGCAATCGCATAAAGAAATGTGCCGAGAAACAGCAGGTACGTGAGCGTGCCGTACAGCATAGCCGTCAAGCCGCCGGTTATGGTCTTTGCGGGAGGGGAGTGGAGTGCATGGTCTGTCATGATCTTGATCCTCTCTGGGAAGACTGCGGAAGGCCTTGCTTTCAGTGCGGACGGTCGTGATTGCCCGGAACTTCTCCTCGTTTGCGACCCGGTCAGATCCAACGTCAAATATTCAGTCGGTCGAACGACCGAAAAGTTCATTCCCCGCTTTATGTTGGAAATGCGGCATTTTAACCCGGCATTAACCATAAATGTCGCAGGCTGGGTCGGTGAAGCGCCGGATCGGCGGCGATCACGAGCCGCGAGGTTTTCGCGAGGAGCGGGGCACCACAGATATGGCGGTCGACACAACAAGCGCCACGGCTGCGGCAGGTGTCGATCCCGCGCACGCGAGGATCGCGAGCTCGATCAGGCAGGCCGCCTCGACCACCGGCGCCAGCTTCGAATATCTGCTCGCTACCGCGAAGATGGAATCCAATTTCAACCCGAAGGCCGCCGCAACCACCTCGTCGGCGCGCGGGCTGTTTCAATTCATCGACCAGACCTGGCTCGGCACGGTGAAGGAGGCGGGTGCCCATCTCGGCTACGGCAAATATGCCGACGCCATCACCAAAAATCCATCCGGCAGCTATTCGGTCGACGATCCCGCGGCACGCGCCGCGATCATGCGGCTGCGCGACGATCCGGATGCCGCCTCGTCGATGGCGGCGGTGCTGACGCAATCCAACAGTTTCAAGCTGACCGGCAAGATCGGGCGCCGCCCGACCGATGCTGAACTCTACATGGCGCATTTCATGGGCGTCGGCGGCGCCGGCAAGCTGATCCAGAACGCCGAGGACAATCCGAACGCGTCCGCCGTGCAGATGTTTCCGAACGCTGCGGCGGCCAATCAATCGATCTTCTACAGCCGTTCGGGGCAGCCGCGCAGCGTCTCACAGGTCTATTCGGTGCTGAGCACGCACTATGCGGCTGCCGCCAGTTCACCGGTGACGCGCACGGCGATGGCGGCTGCCGGCGGCGATCTGCCCCGGCGCATCACCGTCGCGAGCGCTGCGCCGGCAGCGCTGGCGATCGACAACGCGGCCTATCTCTCGAGCTTTCCGGATCAGCGCGCGGTAACGCCGGTGGCGGCAACGGCGCAGACCGCCTCGGCGTCGCCGGAGCCAATCTTCCGCTCGCTGTTCCAGCCCGGCGAACGCACACAGCCGATTTCGCCGACGGTGCAGGAATTGTGGGGCAGCAATCCGTCGCCAGTTGCGTCCGCGAGCACCGTATTGTCGGGACATAAGCCCGAAGTCCGCGCACCCGGAAGACTCGACCTCTTCAGCGACCGCAACGGCACGTTCAGTAGCTGACCCGGATCCGTGTCCCGGACGTGATGCAGCGCGTAGCGATGCGTCGCAGAACCGGGATCCATCGCGGTGAGCGAGTTCGGATGGGCCCCGCATCATCAGCGCAACACTGCGCGTTGCGCAGCATCCGGGGCACGAGACATCGCAACCGTCGTCGCACCCTTAACAAAACGTCAATAAAACCAGCCGTTTATGGTGAACCCTTTGTTAAGCGTCATGGTTTATTTTTTCTAATAGTGGCACCACGTCACGGTGTCGTTTCAGGTTGCGTAAAGCCAGGACCATGATCGTTCGGCAGTTCATCAGTTGGATTCGCACCGCTCCGGCAGGCGAGCGGGCAGAGGCGACGCGGGCATTGGCGCGGGCCTGGTTGATTTCAGATCTTTCCGAGGACGATCGCATCGCCGCCGAAGGCGCGCTGTTGATGCTGCTCGATGATCCGTCGCCGCTGGTGCGCCAGGCGATGTCGGAAGTCTTCGCGCGCAGCTCGGACGCGCCGGCCGCGATCGTGCAGGCGCTCTCGCTCGACCAGCCTTCGATCGCGCTTCCCGTGCTCGAACATTCGCCGCTTCTGATCGACGCCGACCTGGTCGACATCGTCGCCACCGGCAACAGCGACACGCAATGCGCCATCGCGCGCCGCATCAACCTGCCGCCCTCGGTTTCCGCCGCGATTGCCGAGGTTGGCTCGGCGGCCGCGGCGCTCGAACTGATCGAGAATGCCTACGCGGAATTGGCGCCGTTTTCCTGGGACCGTATCGTCGAACGTCACGGCCATCTCGCCGCGATCAGGGAAGCGATGCTGGTGCTGGAAGGCCTGCCGGCCGCCACCCGCGCGGCGCTGGTCGCGAAACTCTCCGAGACGCTGGCGCAATTCGTCGTCGCGCGGAATTGGCTGAGCGCCGACCGGGCAGGGCGGCTGGCGAGTGAAGCGCGCGAGCGCTCGGCCGTGAACATTGCGGCGCGTTCGCGCGGCGATGACATGCTGGGCCTAGTGCGGCACCTGCGCGCCACCGGGCAACTGACCGCCGGCCTGATCCTGCGCGCGCTATTGTCGGGCAATCTCGAACTGTTCGATGCGGCGCTCGCCGAACTGGCCGACCTGCCACTGGACCGCGTCACCGCGCTGCTGCACGACCGCGGCGGCGCCAGCCTGCAGGCTCTCCTGATCCGCGCGGGCCTTCCCGAATCCACGTTCGGAGCCTTCCGTATCGCGCTTGAGGTCAGCCGTGAGACCGGCTTTGTCGACACGATCGGCGGCGCTGCAAGGCTGCGCCGCCGCATGGTCGAGCGTGTGCTTACCCATTGCGAGACCGACCGCAAGTCCGCCGAGCCGCTCTTGATCCTGCTGCGGCGGTTCGCAACCGAGTCCGCGCGCGAGGAAGCCCGCCTGTTCTGCGAGGAGCTGGTCGCCGACGAAGCGTTCGTGCCAGCCGTACGCGATCTGATCGCGGCGTAGGCGATCCTGCGACACGACCGGTGTCGTCCCTGCGAACGCAGGGACCCATAAACCACAGTCGTTTGTGGTTGGCTGAAGGTCATCGACCAGCGCGCTCTTAATCGATAAGCCGCGGCGTACGGGTCCCTGCGTTCGCACGGACGACGCGTTGAGAGCGCGGCGCTACTCCGCCGGCACGATGCTCGGCGCCAGGATCGCTTCGAGATGCTCGGGGCGGTCGCGGTTGACCTTGAGCAGGAATTCATCCGCGACGCCGCGGAGCTGCTTGCTGAGCGCGCTCGCCATCGTGGCGGTGTCGAGCTTGGTGCGTTCGCGCACGATCGCCTGGATGGCATTGATGTGATGGGTGATCAGCTCGGATGGCACCTGATCGAGGTCGGGGGCATGTTCGATGATGCGGCACAGGCTTTCGGCGGCGGCGCCGGCGGAAGGGAAGCCGAACGTGGCGGCATCGCCTTTGATGTCGTGGGCGGCGCGAAACAGCTCTTCGCGATTGTCGATGGTGAAGCCGTCGCGGAGAATGGCCTCGTGCGCGGCCGAGAGCCGGTCCGCCTCGATCGTCATCCAGTTCTTGAATTCACCGGATAGTCCTGCAAGCGCCTTCTCCGCGCGCCCGACAGGATCATCGAGATCGGATTCGGGAACGCGCAGCAATACTTTGCGCAACGGATTGGGCTGCGTGATCACGTGATGATCGGCAAACGATTTGACCTGTATCGTCCCCGGCTTTTCTTTCGCCATGATGGTCTCTCCAGGCTCGCGCTAAACGTTCGACCGCGCCTTGTCGAGCAACGACGGCTGCTGCATCACTTCCATCTCGCCACCAACCCGCCGCTCGGGGCCGATATAGGCGTTGTTGGTGTTGCGCCGCCGGTCGGGGCCGAAATAGGTCTTGGTCTTGATGAAGGGGCGCGGATTGGCGACGACGTTGAGGATGCGCTGATAGAGTCCCTTGGCCGAGATCGGCTTGGCCAGGAACTCGGTGACGCCGGCGTCGCGCGCGACCGTGACGCGCCGCTTCTCCGAATGTCCGGTCAGCATGATGATCGGCGCGTAAGGGTTACCCTTCGATTCCGGCTGCCGGATCATCTGCGCCAGTTCGAGGCCGTCGAAGATCGGCATCGCCCAGTCGGTGATGACGATGTCGGGTACGTAGTGGCTGTACATTTCGAGCGCGGTGGCGCCGTCCTCGGCTTCATAGGCTTCGCGCGCGCCAAACGAATGCAGGAGCGTCCGCAGGATGCGGCGCATATGCGGATTGTCGTCGCAAATCAGAAATCGCAGCTTGTTGAAGTCAATGCGATACATGGTCCGGCCCGGCCCAGCAAAACGGTATACTGGCGTTAACCATATCGCGGTGCCGGTTAAGGAATCGTTGCAAAACCGGCCCCTGAACTCGTCGTCCCTGCGAAAGCAGGCACCCATACGCCGCGGCTTCTCGGCTTTGGGTGGTGCGAAGCGACACCGCTCGCGACAATCAACGCCCGTGGTTATGGGGGCCCGGCTCAAGGCCGGGACGACAGTGCTAATACCCGAACTGCTCGCGCAGGATGCGTTCCTCGAGACTGTGGCCGGGATCGAACAGCATCCGCATCGAAATCGTCTTGTCGGATAACACCTCGACGCGGCGGACGTCGCGCACGTCGTCATGGTCGGCGGCGGCCGCGACCGGACGCTTCTCACCCTCGAGCACCTCGATCACCACAAAAGCGGAGTTCGGGAGGAGGGCGCCGCGCCAGCGTCGGGGTCGGAACGCGCTGATCGGGGTCAGCGCCAGAAGCGCGGCGTTGATCGGCAAAATCGGTCCCTGCGCCGACAGATTATAGGCGGTGGAGCCGGCCGGCGTCGCCACCAGGATGCCGTCGGCGATCAATTCCGGCATCCGCTCGTGCTCGTCGATCAGGATGCGCAGGTGCGCGGCCTGGTTGGTCTGGCGAAACAGTGCGACTTCGTTGATGGCGTGATGCAGATGCACTACGCCGTGCACGTCGGTTGCGCGCATCAAGAGCGGATTGATCAGTGATTCCCGCGCCGCCGCCAGCCGCGTATGCAGATCATGCGTGGTGAATTCGTTCATCAGGAAGCCGACAGTGCCGCGATGCATGCCGTAGATCGGCTTGCCCGAGCGCATGTGGGCGTGCAGCGTCTGCAGCATCAATCCGTCGCCGCCGAGCGCCACCACGACGTCGGCGTCGTCGGCGTCATGATTGCCGTAGAGCTTGACGAGCTGCGCCAGCGCGGTCTGCGCCTCGGCGCCTGCGCTCGCGACGAAGGCGATCCGGTCGTATCGCTTGGGGGTGGCCATCGGACGACGAACTCATACCTGGCGCCGGATTGCGCCGCGCTCGTCTATACACCTTGGACAGGCTTGTCGAGATGGCCGTCAGGTACTTTCGCGCCGGTAACCCAAACCGGCGGTCATCGGGCCGTCATTTTTCCTGCAATGTCCGGATCGGGTCCCAGTCCTCGCCCGGCGGGTTTTGGGTCAATTCCCGGGCCCGCGCGGCAAACAGCGATGCCGGCCGGTCGATGTCGGCCGAACGGCCGAAACACTCTGCGGCGCGCGCAAACTCGCGGGCCCGCCAGTGCGCCAGCCCGTCGGCGTAGTTGGCGATCACCGTCTGCTGCTGCGGCGCCAGCCCCGCCGACAGCGCCAGCAATTGGTAGATTTTGAGCGCCTGGGTTCGCCCCTTCACCCTGATGGCGTCGAGTTCGCGCCAGGCGAAGGCTTGGCCGGCAAGCGCAACCGTCGTCTCGGAAGCGATCACGGTAGTGCCGTAGAATTTGTTGGCGCCCTCCAGCCGCGAGGCCAGGTTCACCGCGTCGCTCATCACGGAGTAGTTGAAGCGCCGCCGCGATCCGAAATTGCCGACCAGCGCCTCGCCGGAATTGATGCCGATCCGCTGCGCCAGCTTGCAGTCGCGAAATACGGCAGAGGAGGCGTTGAGTTCCGCCAGTTGCGTGCAGCAGTCCAGCGCGGCGCGCGCTGCGTTCGCGGCATGGTCGGGGTCGTCGGCCGGGGCGCCGAATACGGCCACGATGGAGTCGCCGATATATTTGTCGACATATCCGCCATGGCTCTCGATGACGTCGGTCATCGCCGAAAGATATTCGTTCATCAGCTCCATCAGGCCGTCGGGCGACATCTTTTCCGCGATCAGCGAAAATCCTTCGATGTCGGAAAAGAACACCGTGACGTTGCGGGTTTCGCCGCCGAGCTCCGGCAATTTGCTTGACGACAGCATGCGGTTGATGACGTGCGGGGCGAGATAGAGCGCAAAGCTCTTCTGCAGCAGGCGGCGGTCCTTGTCGGCGATGACGAAGCGGTAGCCAATGGTTGCGGCCAGCGCGGTCAGGCTGGCCAGGAACGGCTCGACGATTGGGAGCGCCAGCGCGTAGTTGAAGGCTACCGTCGCGCCGGCCACGCCGAGCACGATCATGCCCGTCCAGGCAGCGAACGCGATGACGGGCCGGAACAGCCAGGCGGCGGCCGCGGCGAGCGCAGCAATCAGTGCCGCGATCAGCAACCGGGGAAGCGGCCCAGGTTCGACAACGGCATTGCGCGCGATCAGGTTATTGACCGCGGTGGCATGGATATAGACGCCGGCAATCGTGCTGGTCCTGGATCTCGCGGTGACCGGCATGCTCTCGGCCGTGCAGCGTGGCGAACGTGCCCCTTCGATGCCGGTCGCAAAGCGCTTGGATGTCATTCGCCGATCTTCGATATCGAGAACGGTACCGAAGATCACGACCTTTCCGTCGAACCAGCGCCGGAAATACTCCTTGTCGTTCTTGACCGCACAGGCACGCAGGTCGGCAAACGAGAACGTGGGGATGTCGTCCGCGCCACCTTCGAAATTCAGCGTCATCGTGTTCGGCACTCGGCCAGGAACCCGGTAGCCGGCGAGCGTCAGCCTGCCGCGCTCGTCGAATTCGGGCGCGGCGCCGAGCGCCCGCGAGGCCAGCTCGACCGCCATGGTAGGCACTTTCGCGCCGCTGATGGTAAAGCTTAGCGGCAGTCGGCGCACAATGTCGTCGCTGTCGGCATGGTCGTTGAGCGGACGGATGTTTTGGCGTACCGCGATGCGCTGTCCTGGCGATGGCAGGATCGGGCGGTCGCCCAGAACTTCGCCCAGCACGACCTTGCCTTTGGCGGCCCCCCCGGCCAGCGCACGCAGGAAGTCGCGGTCGAAACCGCGAACTTTTTCGCCCAGCATGCCATCCCCAAGCGGTATCTCGGACTGTTCGAGCGAGTTCGGGATCACCACGTCGAAGCCGGCGACCTTCGCGCCGCCTTCGAGCGTCGCTGAAAGCACCCGGCCGATCTCGCCGGTCCATGTCAGCATCGGCGCGCCCTTGAACGGGGGGGTGCGCAGGCTCTCCTCGTCCATCGCAACGACGACTGCGGGCGAAGCGGCCGGATCCTGCTTACGGCCGAACACCTCCCAGCGCAGCGCGGTGAGAATATCGAGCGAGAGCCCGCGGATCGGCCGGGCCGCAGGCGAAACCGAGGCGGCCGCGCAAACCAGCGCGATGGCGGCGATCACAAGCCTGTCGCGCGTGCTGCGTCTTATTCTCAAGCTGGATGGTCCGGCACGCCTATTGCAGCCGCAGCAGCCGACCGACGATCGGTGTTGGGCCGGGCTTGGCCTGCTCATCCACCCGGAACACGATCTGCGATGACTTGAACGAAGCGGCGTAGAGGCCGCCGGGAGCCAGCGCGACGTTCTCGCTGGCAAAATCGACGAAGCGTCCCTTGAGCTGGGTGCCGCCGAGGTCGATCTGCTGCCGCTCGCCCGCCGCGTCGAGACGCCGGATGATCAGCTTGCCGCGCCCCTTGGCTTCCACCAGCGGCGAGGCGCCGTAAAGCGTGAGCTGCGGCTGCGGCAGGGAAGCCGCCTTGTTGCTGTCGACGCTGCGCAGCACGGTGGCGGAGACACCGCTGGTTTCGCGCGTGGTCACGTTGGCCTGGTTGGCATCGCAATTCGTTTTCTCGGCTTTGACCTCGGCGAGGTGAACGGCGCTCTCGTCGGTGCCGACGACAATGGTGCCGGTGCCGCTGATCGTCTCGCGCCGGCATGACTTCAGGTAGCTCAGAATGACAGAGCCGCCGTCGCCGATCTTGATGACCGCCTTGGGGGTCACATAGTCCATGAATTCCGCACCGGTGACCTTACCCTGAACGTCTTCGACCACCGCGGCCGGCGAATCTGCGGCCGCCGGAGAAGCCAGCGCCAGCAGGCCGAGACAAACAGCAATCGAACGTTTCATTCTAAGACCCCATAAAAAAGCGCAGGTTCGTTAGTCGCGCCAGCGCCCGAATGGTTTCATGGATAGATCAAAATATCTGGCCGGTAGGCCAGAGGAACCGACCGATATCACCTAACGGCCGCCGAGGACAGTCACCGGACGCAGTGCAGGGCATTCCCACCCTCTCACGCGATGCTGTCGGGATTGTGATTTCCGCGGGGTTCCTGCCCTTGTGTACCAACGGCGCTGTCGCAGTCTCCGGGCAGATTGGCAGGCCCTGATTGATCGCGAGCGCAGGAGTAAACGGCATGACTTTTCCTTTTATGCCAGCGCGTCCCATGCGTCTGATCGCCGCGATTCTGGTCCTGTGTTGCGCGACCGGCGTACGCGCCGAGGAGGCGAGTTCGCCGACTTCGAAGCAACCCGCCGCGGCGACGCCATCGCCGTCTCCGTCGGGCCAGAAGGGCGGAACAGGGCGGGACCCCGCCGCGACTCCATCGCCGGCAGCCGAACAACATCGCCTGCCGCCGGATTCCACCACCCAGCAGACGTTGGCACTCTCCGGTCGTACGCTCAACTTCGCCGCCACCGCAGGCTCGATCCGCGTGTTCGACGACAAGCGCGAGCCGCAGGCCGATATCGCCTACACCTCCTACCAGCTTGACGGCGCCGATCGCGCAAGCCGGCCGGTGACGTTTCTGTTCAACGGCGGCCCCGGCGCGTCCTCGGCCTGGCTGCAATTGGGCGCCGCCGGGCCGTGGCGACTCCAGATCGGCGGCGATGGCGCGGTGTCGTCAGCCACCCCCGATTTGTTGCCCAATGCCGAGACCTGGCTCGACTTCACCGATCTCGTCTTCATCGATCCGGTCGGCACTGGCTACAGCCGCTTCGTCGCGTCCGGCGAGGACGTGCGCAAGCGATTCCTTTCCGTCGATGGCGATGTCAATTCGATTGCGCTCGTGATCCGGCGCTGGCTGGAGAAATACGATCGTCTAGCGTCGCCGAAATTCATCGCCGGCGAGAGCTATGGCGGCATTCGCGGGCCGAAGATCGTCCGCAATCTGCAGACGCAGCAGGGCGTCGGCGTGCGCGGGCTGATTCTGGTTTCACCGTTGCTTGATTTCCGTGATTTTTCCGGCTCCAGCCTGCTGCAATACAGTTACACGCTGCCGACCATGGCGGCCGTGGCGCGTGAGGTGAGGGAAGCCGGCAAGACGCCGCTGACGCGCGCCGATCTCGCCGACGTCGAACGCTACGCGCAGGGCGAGTTTCTCACCGACCTCATCAAGGGGCAGGCGGACACTCAAGCCGCCACGCGGCTCGCCGACAAGGTGGCGGCGCTGACCGGCATCGATCAGGCCGTGAGCCGCAGGCTCGCCGGTCGTTTCGAAGTCGGAGAATTCCGCAGGGAATTTGACCGCCGCAACGGTAGGGTGACTGGGCGCTACGACGCCTCGGTCATGGGCTTCGATCCCTATCCGGATTCGAATTCCGCGCATTTCGGCGATCCATCAGGCGATTCGCTAATGGCGCCGTTGACCAGTGCCGCGGTTGAACTCACCACCCGCAAACTCAATTGGCGGCCGGATGGTTCATACCATCTGCTCAGCGAGAGCGTGAACCGATCGTGGGATTTTGGCCGCGGGCCGGCCGAGTCGATTTCACAACTGCGCCAGATTCTCGCGCTCGACCCGAAGATGAAACTGCTGGTCGGTCACGGGCTGTTCGATCTCGCCACGCCTTATTTCGCGTCCAAGGTCCTTCTCGACCAATTGCCGGCGTATGCCAGCCCGGATCGCGTCAAACTCGTCGTCTATCCCGGCGGCCACATGTTCTATTCGCGCGACGGTGCGCGGAAGGCGTTCCGCGCGGAGGTTGAGGCGGTGATGAAGTGATGGAGTCAAAATTAAACCGGCGCAGTTTTAAGACTGCGCCGGTGATTTCTTCGTCATTGCGAGGAGCGAAGCGACCAAGCAATCCATGCCGCGGCATAACGGATAGTTGGATGCTTCGCTTCGCTCACAATGACGTGGAGAGACTTCCGCCTCAGTAGACCAACCCCGTCCCCGGCGGCTTTTCGAGCGCGGCGGCGAGCGAGCGATATTCCTCGATTGAGGTGCCGGTGAGCTGCGCGATCCGGTTCAGGTGATATTGCGCCTGATCGCGGTTGCCCTGTTCGACCTGCCACAGGCCGTAGTACTGCCAGGTCTTGACGTGATTCGGATCGGCCTTCAGCGCGCGCTCATACCAGATCTGCGAGACCTTGTAGTCGCCGAGCTTGCGATAGGAATAGCCGATCAGATTGGCGACGGCGGCCGAGTCGTCACGGCCGAGCGCCTTCAACTGCTCGATCGCCGACGCATAGTCGTGGCGCTCGTAGATCGCGGCGTAAGCAGCGCGATAGCCGTCGACGAATGCGGTTTGTTCGCTGCCCGGACGAGCTTCGCTGGATTTCTTTTTCTTCGGCGGCGGAGGCGGCTCGTTGTCGGGATTTGCGTAGACGACCGTAACGACAGGGGCTGCCGCAAGCGTGAGCGACAATATTGCGAGAGTCAAAAGCCTGATCGCCAACTTATTCATGCATATCTCCTGATGGCCGGTTCCGCAATCCTACACCGAAGGCCGTTGATGTGAACACCCGGCAGTTGAGAACATTCCCGCCATCCGCCTTCGATTCTTGCGATTTTGGATTCTGCTGATTTGGCGACCGCAGTTCGCGTTCGAAAGATGGCGAACCTGCCATGGAGATGAACGAAGTCCGCACGTTCGATTCAGGACGGGTTCACTGCGCCGTGCCTAGCGTCGCACGCATGATCGGCAAGCCCGGCCATTCGGACTGGAGAGCCCGCAGGTCCCCATGGAAGAGGAGACAGTCATGCTCAAGACCTTTTCTGCAGCGCTCGTTGCCGTGTCCGTTCTCGCCGCGCCCGTGTTTGCCGGCACTGCGGGCAAGACCGCGCAAGCTCCGGTGAACAAGACTACGCAGGCCCCGGTCGCCAAGGCCGAGCAGGGAAAATCGAAGGCGCTGAACGCCAAGCACTATCGACATCATACCCACAAGAAGCAGGTCGGCCTCTCGAAGAAGCGTGCCGCAGTCAAACCCGCCGTGCCTGCCGCCAAGCGCAGTTGAACCAGCGCGATCGAATCTGATCCGCCGGGGCGTTTCGCTTCCCCATTGCCCCCGCATCGGCGGATATCGGACCAGCCCACGTGCCATTTGCTTCCCCGATGGCCGTGGGCTGGCGCTGCTTCGATCTGTTCAGTAACCGAGATGCGAATTCCATTTCGCCGCCGGGCGGTCTAAGAGACGGCCAACAGGGCGGGGGAAGCATTTCGCTTGCGAAGTTCAGTCAAAATTGCGGCGGTGGTATTGTTGCCGCTCGCGCTGTCGGCCTGCGCCGCCAGCGACGAGAGCAAGCCGATCACGTTTACCGACGATCGCGGCGTCTCCAGCCAGCCTTTTCCGAAAAATTACCGCACGGAAGTGCTGGCGTTCCTGAAGACTTATCTCAATGATCCCGTCGGCGTACGCGGCGCCGTGATGGCCGAGCCGATCGAGCGCGTCGTCGGCGGGCGGCTGCGCTATGTCGTCTGTCTCCGGTTCAGCCCGCGCGAATCCGACGGCGGCTACCGCGAGCCGCGCGAACGCGCCATCCTTTTTGTCGACGGCCGGCTTGACCGCATCATCGAAAACGCCGCGGAGCCCTGTGCGGGGTTGGCCTACACGCCATTTGCGGAACTGGAGAAACTGACGCGGTAGATTTGCGCGTGCCGTGAGCTTCACACGAGAGTGTGATGCTTTCGCGCCTATACATACCGCGTCTGGTCATTTATATCGCATGCGACTTAATCGCGTGAGATATATAGCGGAGAAAGACATGTCCCATCCCATCACGCCTGACCGCCGCCGCTTCCTCGGCACCGCGGCAGCTATCCTTGCGGCCGCACCGTTTGCCATGAGCGGGGCACTGTTCGCGCAGTCCGGCGAGGCCGGGGCAGGCGCGGGCAGGCCGGGCGCCCACACATCGTTTGCCACGCTGAAACAGATCCAAGCCGGCGTTCTCAATATCGGTTACGCCGAAGTCGGCCCCGCCAATGGTCCCGTCGCCATCCTTCTGCACGGCTGGCCCTACGACATCTACGCCTTCGTCGACGTGGCACCCGTGCTGGCATCGGCAGGCTTCCGGGTCATCGTGCCGTATCTGCGCGGCTACGGCACGACGCGCTTCCTCTCAGGCGATACGCCGCGAAACGGCCAGCAGGGCGCACTTGCCACTGACGTCATCGCGCTGATGGATGCGCTGAAGATCGAAAAAGCGGTGGTGGCTGGCTTCGACTGGGGCGCCCGAACCGCCGGCATCATCGCCGCGATCTGGCCGGAACGCGTCAAGGCGCTGGTTTCGGTCAGCGGCTACCTGATCGGCAGCCAGGAAGCCAACGCAAAACCGCTGCCGCCATCAGCCGAGCTGCAGTGGTGGTATCAGTATTATTTTGCGACCGACCGCGGCCGGTTGGGCTACGAAAAATACCGGCGCGAGTTTTCCAAGCTGATCTGGCAGCTTGCCTCGCCGAAATGGAATTTCGACGACGCGACCTTCGAACGCAGCGCGGCGTCCTTCGACAACCCAGATCATGTCGCCATCGTGATCCACAATTATCGCTGGCGGCTTGGTCTCGCCCCGGGCGAGACCAAATACGACGCGCTGGAAAAACGGCTGACCGAATTTCCAGTCATTACCGTACCCACCATCACGCTCGAAGGCGACGCCAACGGTGCGCCGCACCCAGACCCGAAGGCGTACGCCAAGAAGTTCTCCGGCAGATACGCCCACCGTCTCATCACCGGCGGGATCGGGCACAATCTGCCGCAGGAGGCGCCGCAAGCCTTTGCCGACGCCGTCGTCGAAGCGGCTCGCACTTGAAGACGGACGGTCTTGCAGCCGGCAGTCGCGACGACTGCCGGCACGGCCGTCATCTGATGTTCCCGGAAGGAACCGTGAACGAAATCGGATCACTTTTCGGCGATGGTTGAACCTTGCCTTAGTCATCCCGGACACCCAGCTAAGCACGGAAATCACCTCTTAACCCGGGAAAAAGCCTGACGTGCGAGGGAACTAAACTGCGTTGTTGCTGTGCCATCACAGTGGCGCGCCATCCGGTCGCGGGCGTTTGCCGCAAAGCAACCTAAATGAAGTCACGTTGTTTGGATTGGTATTCGCGACGTTCGTAACGGGGAAATAAGATGAAGAAGATACTGCTCGGGGCTGCCGCGCTGGCCGTGATGGCGGCTCCAGCCTTTGCGGCCGACATGCCGCCCCGGCCGTACACAAAGGCGCCTGCCTATACGGCGCCTCAAGTCGTCTATAACTGGACCGGATTCTATATCGGCGGCCATGCCGGTGGCGCCTTCGCGGGTGACAACTCCCTGCAGGGTAGCGACGTCCGCTTCCTCGGCGGCGTGCAGGGTGGCTTCGACTACCAGTTCGCGCCGAACTGGGTGCTGGGCGCCGAAGCTCAGTATAGCTGGCTGCCCAGCAACAATAATAACGGCGTGCTGTTTCCGGGCGGGACGCTCGTGACCTCCAACACCGATCAGATCGGCTCGGTGACCGGCCGGCTCGGCTACACCTGGGGTCCGGCGCTGCTCTACGCCAAGGGCGGTTACGCCTGGCGTGACGGCAATAATCTCGGCATATCGGTGGCCGGGGTGCCCACTGGCTTCACCACCAACGGCAACCACCAGGACGGTTACACCGTGGGCGGCGGCCTCGAATACATGTTCGCCCCGAACTGGTCGGCCAAGGCCGAGTACCAGTATTACAATTTCGGCGACACGACCTTCACGTCAGGTCCTGCCGATATCACCGGCCGCACCTTCCGCAACGACGAGCATACGGCCAAGGTGGGCGTGAACTACCGGTTCGGCTGGGGTGGTCCCGCTGCTCCCAAATATTGATACCGACTTTGGTATCGAGGCACGCAAGGGCCGGCTTCACGCCGGCCTTTTTGCTTGGCGGATGTCGAGGCGAGCGCGCGCCGGTAATTTTTTGGCAGGCGCGAAAAAAATTTCGCGCTGCATGCAACTTTTCGTCACGATCCGATATTATGGTTCCGGCCGGCTGGTGGGACGACGAACATGCGTGCTTTTGCGTTAGGGCTGATCTTTTCCGCAGCGGCGTTTCCGTGCCTTGCTCAAACTGTCCTGAAATCCGAACCGCTTATCCTTGCTCCCTATGAAGTCGCTTTCGTGCAGGATCCCTCGTGCGGAGCCGGCAAGGTGCGCAAGGTAACCGGTGCGATCAGGGGACTGCAGCGGCGCAAGGCCTGTGTCACCCTTGTTTCGGAACAGGCATCGCTGGTCTCGGCGACGCCGTAGGATTCGACTTTCCGTCTTGGATATCGTCCCGGCGAATGAGACCCATTCGCCGAGACCTGTCGTGTGTCGGCCGCTAGCGGCCGACCTTACGACGCTAGCTGCAATTCCGTCTGCGCGTCGCGCTCGGCGTCGGCCTTGTTGCGGGCGGGGTCTTCGTGCGGCTCAAGCTGGCAGGGCTTGATCTCGTAGTCATGGTCCAGCACCGGACGGGGACCCTTGTTGTCTCGCCCGGAGATGACGTCGACGACCAGACCGCTCTTCTGGGCGATCTTCCAGACGTCGGCTGCGGTTGGATAGGCCTTGCTCAGCTTGGCATCCTTTGAGAACAGCGCGTAGGGCATTGTTAGCTCCGGTAAAACGGTCAACGCGGAAGCGGGGGCCGGGTTTCCGGCTTGGCTGCCATGCGGCCATTCCACAGGCTGTTTCGGGAGCAAATTGGCTCGTTTCGGCCCATTTTCGTGGAGTCTCTGAGTCTTTAACGAGCCGTAAATTCCCGAAAAAAGAATCCCCGAGACTCAATCGCCAGAATCGCCGGATGTTTTCGGCCATGAGAACGAGCCTCCAGACCTCCTGCGAGCGTGTCCAACTCACGCTGACCGTGTGCCTGCTGGCTGCCTGCGCCGCCAACATGGCGCTGGTCTATGCCTGGCTCTGAGATCGAGACGATCGACCGATTCCCACACAGGATGACAACATGGAGGTTCGTGTCCCGGACGCGATGCGTCACGAAGTGACGCTTCGCGGGACCCATCGCAGACTGGATCCGGATCAGCAGCGCACCACAGAGCCTGTGCTCGGGCCGCGCGGAGCGCGGACCCGAGTGCAAGTGCGGCGCGCTGCGCAGTATCCGGGGACCGGGTCAGGCGCGGGCTACTTCGCCGGCGGCTCGCCTTCGCGGAGCGCAGCGTGCACCTTTGCCATGGTCGCGGTGCAATAGGCCTCGCGCTCGCGGTTGAACCGCTCCTGATGGGCACGGAAATTCGCGACCCGCGCCTTGATCTCGGACTGGATCTCGTCCCGCAGATCAGGACGCGCGAGAGGGGCCAGCCTCGCTATTTCCCTCGACGCTTCCTTTGGCGCCTGGGCAATAGGCATCTTCTCCGCCAGCAGGGCTTGGATGTCAGAAGCCTGGATGTCAGAAAGCGGCGCTGCCGCACGGATGGGCTCGGATGCCTGGACGGAGAGGACGGTGACCGACGTCGTGACCTTCTTCTCGGCCTCCGGCGGCTTGCCGGTCACCGATTGAACAAACGCCATCGTCTGCGCGATCAGGAGATCGCGTTCCCTCATCCATTTCATGAGACACCTCGGGCCAAGTCATTCCACCAAACGGCTTTTGTGGAATCAAGCGGGCGGGGAGCTCGCTGGGGATAACTGCCGCTCTTTTGCGCGCGAGGTGACAAAACGGTGACAGTTCGTGACTGCCAACGCGCACATGGCGCGGGGCGCATCGGGTATGGTATTCGCAACCGTGGTCGCGCGAAGCGGAGCGCCTAGCGTTCGCGGGGATTGGTGTTCGGGACAAAGGGCGCGCCGATCATGCGCACCGGCGGCTGGTCGCCGACATGGATGATCCGCTGGTCGGCTGCTGGCGAACGCTCGACGCCAGCGGTTGTCCGGTGCGCGAACCGGACCGGCTTGTCGTCGAACCCAAGCAGCGTAGCGCCACCTGCAATCGCCACGCTGAAACACGCGACGATCGCGAGCAGCACCATGTTGCAGTTTTCTTCGCGAATTCTCATGCCGGGAGAACGCGAGAGGTGGGGGTTGGTTTCCCGATCAGTCTGAGAGTGAGTGTCCGATCCCACAACCGCAGGTAGCGCATCGGCCAGGACGTTGAACTACTATCTCGTCCAGGCCAGAAGCCGCGCTGATAACGGGCCAAGTGGTGCATTCAGCACCGTAGAACTAAGGGAATCGCCTAAAAAAACAGCACGTTGCTCCATAGTGGTCCAACAAGCACTTTCCACTAGTTTCGCCCGGTGCAATACATTTTCCGAGATGCCTCTCAGGCGATGGCCCTACAGCCCGGCTATTGAAGCTGGGAGCCGTTCGGTGGGCTAACCGTATCTGCGGCATGGGACGTTTGGAGGGCTTGCAGGATGTCGACCTCACGATTTAAGTTACGGTCTATAACTAATTTAATCAGTTGAGGTGCACAGGTTTGCTTCCGGCATGAAAATTCATTTTGGTCCGGCGGGTTGGGTTCAATGGCCAGACAGCGAAGAGTTCTCAATCGAGTTCGTGAGGCTGCTCGGCCTGGCTCAGGAGGGGGGCTCGCTGATCTCGGAATGCTTCCTTGTCGCAAGTCGGATTGACCCAAAGGATGGCGGCGATTCCTGGTACCGGGAATGGCTGAGGATGGCTGATATCAGCAACGAACGCGCCAACGCTGCCTTCCAGCGTGGTCACGTGCTGACCGCGCAAAGCAACTGGCTCCGTGCCATCAATTACTATCAGGCATCAGCGTTCGATTTCGACGCTGCCGACAAGAAACAGCAAGGCGTGCTCAGAACCATGCGGGCCTGCGCCCGCCGCTACATTGCGCATCTCACTCCCGCCGGCGAGGTCGTCGAGATTCCCTGGCAGGAAGATTATCCGCTGGAAGGCTACTTTTTACCAGCCCCAGGCGCTTCGCATCGAACGCCTGTCGTGGTGTGCATGGGCGATCCCGGACATCGGAAGGAAGAATATCTCTTCAAGGTGGCGCGCTACGCCCGCGACAGGGGATTGTCGCTGCTGGCCGTGGATCTCCTTGGATCCGGCACCGGCGCCAAATTCGATGAGGTGGTGGGCCGTCCCGATCTCGAAATGTCGGTAAGCCACGTGATGGATTACCTCACGACGAGGGACGACATCGACGAACACAGGGTGGCAGTTCTCGGCGACGGTTCGGGATCGTCCTTTGTGGCGCGCGGCGTCGCTCTCGACAATCGTTTCGCCGCCGCGGTTTGTGACGGCGGAATCTGGGATATGCACGAGCGCGCCTTCTTGATGGACCGCCTCTCGCTGGGTTGCGCATGTAACGGAAGCGAAGGCGGCTGGCCGCAGCGAAAATTTCGCTGCCCGGTCCTGATCACCATGGGTGAGCAGGGCTGGCTCGAAAGTAACCAGGTGACCGGTCTGTTCGAACGACTCAAGACCAGCCAGCCCGACATTTCGCTAAAAATTTTCGACAGCTCCGAAACTGCTGCCGCGCATGGGCATCGCGATAATCCCACGCTCGCCAACGAGTTCATTTTTGATTGGATGGCCGATCGCCTTGAGTCGGTACCGGCCTAGCTCGTTACCGTCGGAGAGGTCAGATACCCATCGCTATCTTCAGGCTCGCCTTCTCAAGACGGCCCTTCAGGGTCGCGAGTTTGCCGGTGAGATCCCTGAGCTCACGGTCGCTGAATTCCGCGAAGACGAAATTGTTGAGCGCCTGCTGCTCAGAGGCCAGGTTTGCAATCTGCTTATAAGTCTTGTCCGTCAAGGACATCTGCACGACTCTTGCATCGTCTGCCGATGTCCTCCGGCGCATGAAACCCTTTTTCTCCAGCATTTTCGACTGAGTCGTGACGAACGACGGGTCCACGTGAAGCATCTTTGAGACGACCTTCACTGGGACGCCCTCACCTTGATCCAGATCGGCCAGAGCCATCAGGATCATCCACTGCGGGCCGCTGATGCCGAGGGCTTTTGCCCAGAAGTAACGGATCTCCTGGAGGTGCACGTTGATGGCGGCGATCTCCCAGGCGAGTTGCCGGGCGATGTCCTGATTCGTGCCGCCGAACTCACTTGATCCACCGCGGCTCGACGAGTCCGATCCCTTGCGGAGTTCCTGCGCCATGGTTTCTCTCGTCTGATGCAGCGTTCACTAACTTAACCGATTTACCTAACAAAATCATCCGAATGGACGCCTTTCTGGCGGTTCCCCGAACACGATTTTGCGAGCACTCGGTGTTGCTACGGCGACACAGTCGAACAGGATAGAGATAGCTGAGTTCATAAACTATTTTGATTACGTAAGTTGCGCATGCATAGTTCTGAAGACGGCCGAGGGGGGTCCTGGGTCGTTCCGTTGCAGGTGGTTCGCTTAAGTCCCTCGCGTTCATGCGGGTGTGTCCGAAGACGCGAAACGACTGAGCGGTTTTTCAAAGGCGAGGGCGGATCTTTCCTGGGGGAACAGCCACAGGTCCGTCCTCGTCCTGGCAGAGCAACTTGGAGGTTTAACATGACTATGATCAAGAGCCTTGTTCTCGGCTCAGCGGCGGGTCTCATCGCCGTTAGCGGAGCACAGGCCGCCGATCTTCCCGTCAAGGCCAAAGCGGTCGAATACGTGAAGATCTGCTCCCTGTACGGCGCTGGCTTCTACTACATCCCCGGCACCGACACCTGCATGAAGATTGGTGGTTATCTGCGCGTTGACACCACGTTCAACGGCGGCATCTACGGCTCGCCGGCATGGAACGGCGATATCGGTCAGGGCAACCGCTACGCCAATTACTTCGCGGCCCGCTCGCGTTTGGCGCTGACGGTTGATACCCGTACCGCCACTGAATATGGCGTTGTCCGCACCTTCGGTCAGGCCAACGTCCAGTTCAGCACGCTCGGCAACACCACCTTCAATCCGAACTCGCTGGCGACTAACCTGGGCAACAACACGAACCTGCTTGACTCCGCGGGCGCCGGCTATGTCGCGGTCGACCAGATCTTCCTGCAGTTCGCGGGCTTCACCTTCGGTAAGTCGGTTTCGGCCTTTGCGTCGCCCTGGAACGGCTATCCGGGCAACAACAACTCGAACCTGATCGGCGGTCCGGACTATGTGACCGGCGTCAACAACATCCAGTACACCGCTCAGTTCGGTAACGGCGTGTCGGGCACCATCGGTCTGGACGAACCGACCGTGTACAGCCGCACGGGCATCGGATATCTTGCAACCTTCCCGGCCGTCGCTGCCACTCCGACGGCACTCGCAGTCAATCCGGCCAGTTCGGTCTCGACGCTCGGCATTGCGCCGAACGCCTATGGCGGCGTGCATGCGCCCGACATTGTCGGCAATATCCGGGTCGACCAGGCTTGGGGTCTGTTCCAGATTGGCGGTTTGGCGCATCTCGTGAACGCTTCGTACAACGTGCTGACATCGGCGGGCTTGCCGACTTCGGCATCTGAACTGAGCGGTCACCCCGAAAGCAAGTGGGGCGGTGCGGTGATGGCTGCGTTGCAGATCAAGAACCTGCCGACCGGCGCTGGCGACGACTTCAAGATCGACGCTACCTACGCTAAGGGCGCCACCAAGTCAGTGATCTCCACGAGTGGCGCTTCGCCGAGCTTTGCGATGTTCGGTGATACCAGCCGTGCGGGAGCCTATCAGAGCTACGGCTTTGGCTACACCAGTGACGGCGTATACGTCCCGGGTGGCGATATCCAGCTTACGGATGCCTGGGGCGTCCGTGGTGCGTTCAACCACAACTGGGATCCATACTGGTCGACCAGCCTCTGGGGTAGCTACGCCCAGGTTCGCTACAATGGTACAGCGACTGCGAATTACTGTGCGGCCTTTGCAGCCCCTGTGACGGGCCGCAGCTTCAGTGGCGACTTCACCTGCAACCCGGACTTCGATGTTGCGATGGTGGGTGCGGTCACCCGCTGGACTCCCGTCAGGAACCTGACGTTCTCGGCTGAAGTCGGTGCGTTCTTCCTCGACCAGAAGATGACGGGTGCGATCACGGCACAAGCTCCGGGCGCGACCAGCCCGAAGCCGAACACGACCTACGAGTTCCGGGACCAGAGCACTGTGTTCCTGAACATTCGCGCTCAGCGCAACTTCTGATCCCGAACTGAACTATCGCAATAACCCCCGGCAGTTTCACTGCCGGGGGGTCTCTTTTTGTAGAGCTCAGCCAGGACGCTGTTCTCAAACTTCAGCCAAATACTCGAAACATTCTTGAGAAGAAACCTGCTGGCGCAGAAGTGGCGCGCAAGCTTACTGAAGCGCTCAAAGACTCGGAAGTGCGTCCCGTCATCAGAATGTTCGCGGGATCTCCGTCGCCGTTTGAACCCTGCATCGAGCGTCGAGCCTTCAGCGAAGACTTGTCGCCCCGCACACCATCGAAGCCTGAGCAAAGCGTCTCCGCCGGAGCGCGCGTCAATGTGTGTAACTAAAATATATGTTGTAATAACCTGAGTAACTCATGTATCATTCTAAGGCGTAGTCGCCAAATAGGTTGGCGGCTCTCATGGAGAAGCGCACCAGCATCTTCAGAAATACCTCCGAAACCTCTGACCATGCCCGGTCAGAGGTTTTTCGGCCTCTAGCAGGCTATTTCTGATTCGCCGGTGAGTGCAGACTCGGATGGCACCCCGATGGCCAAGACGGCGCGTCGCTCTCAATACGCCAGCACGGCTCAGCTTGAAAAATTCTTGAATCAGGCGTTTCAAACCACCGACAGCCGTCAGGTTTGCCTGGCTCTCGGTGAAGCAGTCCGGACCCAAAATGTCACGACAATCGCTATCGAATCAGGAATAGAGCGGGCACACCTCTACGGGGCTTTTGCATCGGAGAGGGGGCCGCGGCTTTCCACAGTGACGAAGGTGATTACGGCACTACGCCTAAGGCTGGTTACAGTGCAACCGTCCGCATCCACGCTCGAAAGATATAGTTCTCAACAGCAAGTGCATGGCCGTTTCCGTTACAGCACTCCGGCGGGAGTTGCCGAGCTCTTGAATCCTGCCCTTGCAACCTCCAATCTTCGTGCCATTTGTTCTACCTTTGGTGACATCATCCGAGCCCAGGAGAACGTTACGGAGTTCGCACGGCGAATACAGATTGGCCGAACACGCCTCTACCGCTCATTCATGGGCGATCGCTCTCCCGAGTTTACGACTGTCCTGACGATTCTCGCGGCGTTCGGATTGCAGTTGCGTGTAGAGCGGGTAAGCAAACGGAAAGCGTCGCTCGATCCTTATTCAACGCGGAGCCTTGGGACATCGGCGGAGCTTGGGACATCGGCCGAGCTTGGGACATCGGCCGAGCTCGGGACATCGGCCGAGCTCGGGAAATCGGCAGAGGTGGTGTTCCCCCAACAACTTCCCGCGGAATTCCCAGCAATGGCGGAGGCCTGAACGGGTCTTGGTGCGGTCGAACGGTTTTCGTCCGCCTGACGCTCTTAAGTGGTGCCGGTTGAGAGGATTGAACTCCCGACCTTCGGTTTACAAAACCGCTGCTCTACCGCTGAGCTAAACCGGCGAATTGAAGCGATCGGTGGACAACGAAAATGCCCGCCGCATGGGGCCGCTCTTCGGCGGCTCGAATAGCAGACTTGGTCGCAAAGGACCAGAACCTCAAGAATCGCTCCAGCGCACCCGAGGCATGAAAAAGGCGGCCTCCAGCCGCCTTTTCTGGACTCGATTTGCACTAATCTGCTGGCGAACATGCCTGTGGCCGTCATCGCCGCGGAACCAGGTGCCCGGGGGGCAGACAAAGCCGTTGCGCGGGGCATATTCGTTGCCGCCGATCGGGGCCCTGGCGGCGGCAACCGGGGCGGTCGCGATGGTTGCGGCAGTGCCGATCGTTCCGGTGTTCGCATAAAATTGGCGTGATGCCGAGTAGCGGGAAAGCTCCGGGCTCTTCGATTTCGATTGCGCGATCCTCAAGCCGGTGTGAAGTTCCGGCTCCCTATCATTTGAAGGATCGGGAAATTTGATTCAGCCGCGCGATGTACCGCTGCGACGAGGTCCATCTGCGCGCGGCAATCTTGCAATCGGCGAGAATGCCGCCGGAAGGCCACTGGGCGTGCTCCGCTGCCGACGACCCGATCATGCGCGCCGCCCTCTACAACGAGCAGGCCGAACGCCGCTCCTGGGCATCGATGCGGAGCCTGTTCGATGAAGCCTTGACCTGACAAAGGCTTCGAAGTGGTATTTTATCAAACAGGCAAGCGAGCAGGGGGCGTATGTTCGGAATTCTGGGGCTGGGATTTTTGCTGGGCATGCAGCATGCTCTTGAAGCCGATCATATCGCCGCCGTCTCCAGCATCGCCGCGCGCCGCAGCCATGTGGCCGATATCGTCAAGCACGGGCTGACCTGGGGGCTCGGCCATACGCTTACCTTGTTCGTGTTTGCCGGCGTCGCCATTCTGCTCGGCCGCGCGATCCCGGACAGCATTGCCCAGCCGCTCGAAACCGCCGTCGGCCTGATGCTGGTCGGCCTCGGGGCGCATGTGCTGTGGCGGCTGTGGCGCGACCGGGTGCATTTTCATCAACACGGTCATGGCGACGGCACGGTGCATTTCCACGCCCATAGCCATGCCCGCGAAACCGCGCCGCACCCCCGCGCTGCTCACATCCACGAACATGGTTTCCGCTGGCGGACCCTGCTGGTCGGCCTGATGCACGGCATGGCGGGCTCGGCCGCACTTCTGGTGCTCGCGGTCACGCAGGCCTCCAGCCCTGCCGTCGGGCTCGGCTATATCGCATTGTTCGGCGTCGGCTCGATGATCGGCATGGGCGCGCTGTCGACGGCGATCGCGGTGCCGCTCGCGGTCTCCGCCCGCTGGCTCACCTGGGCCAATCGCGGCTTGCAAGGGGCGGTGGGGCTGGTCACCATCGCGATCGGGCTGATAACGATCTACGAAACCGCTTTTGCCTAAGGAGGAATAAGAATGGATCGCCGCAATTTTCTGGCCGGAAGCGCCGCATGCTCGCTGGCGGCGATGATGGATGGTCAGGCGTTTGCGCAATCGGGCCCGCTGACCAAAATTATCTTCCCCTTTGCGGCCGGCGGCAGCGGCGACCTGCTGTGCCGCCAACTGGCGCAGTATCTGCCCACGCTGCTCGACCGCAATTTCATCGTGGAGAACCGCACCGGCGGTGACGGACTGATCGGCATTCGGGCGGTGAAGGGCGCGAGCCCCGACGGCGCCACGATCCTGATGACGACGGGCCCGACCATGTATCTGCTGCCCATGGTGGAGAACGAGCCGAGCTTCGACTCTGCCAAGGATTTTGTGCCGGTCTCGCAGCTTACCCGCTTCGAATTCGCCGTCGTCGCGAGCCCTGCTGCCGGAGTCAAAGACTTCAAGGAATTGGCAGCCTGGCTGAAGGCGAATCCTTCCAAGGCGACGTATGGCACGCCCGGCAGCGGCAACATCCCGCATTTCACCGGATGGCAGCTCGAACAGGCGCTGGGCCTGTCGATGACCAAGGTCCCGTATCGCGGATCGGCGCTGATGGTGAACGATCTGATTGCGGGTCACATCCCGTTTGGCATCACGACGGTTTCCGACACGATCACACAACACCGTGCTGGCGGTTTGCGGATTGTCGCCGTCGCCAGCGAGACCCGCTCTTCGTTCTTGCCAGACATCCCGACTCTGAAAGAGAGCGGCGTCAATCTGGTGGCGGATGGCTGGTACGGTATGTGGCTGCCGGCCGGCAGCTCGCCGGAGTTCGCGAAGAAGCTGAGCACCGCCGTTGCCGAGGTGCTGGCGAAATCCGAGGTGAAGGAAAAGCTGCTCGCGGTCATGTTGATTCCGGTCGGCTCCACGCCGGAGCAGTTGACGCAAAGACTCGCGGCTGACCGCGCGTTCTGGCAGCCGATCGTGAAGGCCACGGGCTATAAGATCACGAACTAGCGCGGGCACCCCCTCGCACCGACAAAAATGGCTCCTTGAGGGGCCATTTTTCACTTGTCGATGTCTTAGTAGTCGTCCCAGCAGCCGGTGCGAAGGCCAAAAGTCTGCTTAGATCTGGAAGCTCATGGAGCATTGACCAAAATCAAGCTGGCACACAAAGGAGGGTTCCTTGGCCAATGAAGGTAGAGTGACGCGCAAGCCGCATGAAAAACCTGCTGCATAGTTTGTCATGCGACCGATCTTCCATCCGAGCCTGGTCAACGGTCGCTACGGCGATCCGACGGTCTATGTGGAGACGCTGTTCAAAACGCACAGCGTGCTGTTCGATCTCGGTGAAATCGCTTTACTGTCACCGCGGAAGATACGACGCGTCGATCAGATCTTTGTCTCGCATGCGCATATCGATCATTTCGTTGGCTTCGATCATCTGCTCCGTTTGCACGTAGGATTGGAGAAAACTGTACACCTTTACGGCCCGGCCGGTTTTGCCGAGCGCGTCTTCCACAAGCTTCAGGCCTATCGATGGAATCTGGTCGAGAACTACGGTGCCGATCTGATCTTCGTTGTCAGCGAATTTGAGACGCCGAACTCCATCGCGACCAGGCAGTTCCGGCTGAAGAACGCCTTTGCCGCGGAACCGCCGGTGTCGAAGACAATTCTTGACGGCGTCCTATCTGACGAGCGGACCCGCCGGGTTTCAGCCGCCATCCTTGAGCACGGCACGCCCTGCCTCGGCTTTGCCCTGCAGGAAGCTGCCCATGTCAACATTTGGAAGAATCGACTATCCGAGCGCGGGCTTCCGGTCGGTCCGTGGTTGCAGTGGCTCAAGCAGGCGGTTGTGGAAGGCCGGCCGGACGATCATTTGATACGGATCGATGGGGCGGCGGCTTCACACGATCGCCTCGAGCCGCTCGGCAGCCTGCGTGACCTCCTGACGGTCACTGCCGGCCAGAAAATTGCCTATGTTACCGATGTTGTCGATACGCCGGCCAATCGCGCCGCCATCGTGGCGCTCGTTCAGAATGCGGACATCCTCTTCATCGAGGCGGCATTCGCGAGGATGGATGCCGCATTGGCGAGGGAGCGGGGCCATCTTACAACGACGGCTGCCGGAGAAATTGCGCGGGAAGCCAATGTGCGCCGTGTCGAGCCGTTTCACTTCTCTCCGCGCTATGCGGGAGAGGAGGAGCGGATGCTGGCCGAGGTGATGACGGCGTTCAGGGGGGCCACATCTGACGCAAAAACCTGAGCGGTATTTTCATGCTCGAGGAAAGACGTTTGCCGGCTGGGCATCGGAAATTGGTACGGCTCTTTCTGTGCGGAGATGTCATGTGCGGCCGCGGCATCGACCAGGTGTTGGCGCACCCCTGCAGCCCCGAGATTTACGAACATTACGTGCGATCGGCGGAGGAGTACGTGCTGCTCGCCGAGCAGGTGAACGGACCCATTCCGCGGCGCAACGGGCCGTCCTACGTTTGGGGCGCTGCGCTGGACCAGTTGGCGCGCATGCAGCCGGACGCGCGGATCATCAATCTCGAAACGGCAGTGACCCGCAACAACGACCGCATGAACAAGGGCATCAACTACCGCATGAGCCCGGAGAATGCAGAATGCCTCGCGGCGGCCGAGATCAACTGCTGCGTATTGGCCAACAATCATGTGCTCGATTGGGGCCGCGCCGGCTTGCTGGAGACGCTGACTACTCTACAAAAACTCAACGTCAAGACAACGGGCGCGGGGCGCAACGATCATGAAGCGCGCGCACCCGCGGTGCTGAACCTTGGCAAAGCGCGGGTCTTGATCTTTTCGTTTGGATCGACATCGAGCGGCATCCCGCTCGAATGGGCTGCGACGGCAGACACTCCGGGCGTCAACTTGCTGCCTCACCTCTCCGAGGCGAGTGTGTCAGAGGTCGCCGACCAGGTCATGGCGCACAGGAGGCCGGCCGATCTCGTCGTCGTTTCGATCCATTGGGGATCCAATTGGGGATATCACATTCCCCAAGAGCAGAGAATTCTGGCCCGGGCCCTCATCGACAAGGCAGGTGTGTCGATCGTTCACGGACATTCCTCGCATCATCCGCGAGCGATCGAAATTTATCGAGACCGCCTCATTCTCTATGGCTGCGGTGATTTCCTGAACGACTATGAAGGCATCAGTGGTTACGAGCGCTACCGTGACGACCTTGCCTTGATGTATTTCGCCGACCTGGATCCGACCAGCGGAAGCCTCCATGCGCTCAAGCTGGTTCCCCTGCAGATCAAGAACTTTCGTCTCTCCATTCCAGCGCGGCAGGACATCGAATGGATCCAGCAGACACTGGACAGGAGATGTCAGCAGTTCGGAACAAGGGTCATTCCTGATTCCGAACGGCAGCTTGTCGTTGTCGGGCCTCGGGCAGGGACCTAACCCTGGTCACGCCTGCTTTCGGCGCGACGCGGACCATCTGCGAACACCCGATGCCTCGTGCGTTGATGACGGACAGCGCGCTCTACCGCTGCGAGGAAAGAGGCGATCCAATGATCGAGGATCCAGCCGGCCTGGCCAAGTCCTCGATTGCCTTGTTTTGCTTGTAACGTCTGCGTCATGTTAGGCACCTTTGCCACCGGAGAGCAGGTGCTCCCGGTGGCGTAAGAGACGACAGCGCGGTCAGTCTTATCGCCGCGCTTCGAGCACGATGTTGAACGGTGTCTCGGCCGCGATCCGGACACGGCTAAAACCGGCTTCGCGCAGAACCGCTTCCAACCGCTTTGGTCCTGCCTGCCCACCGAGGGCGAGCCCTACCTCCTGCGCCAGGGAAACCGGCGTGCAGATCATGGTGGAGCCGGCATAATAGAGGCGGCCGACCGGATTGATGTTGTCCTCCAGCCGGTCTCCTGCAAGCGGCTCCACGGCCATGAACGTGCCGTCAGGGGCGAGAGCCTGCAGAATGCGGCTCGCCGCGCCGACGGGATCACCAAGGTCGTGCAGCGCGTCGAAGCAACAGATCAGGTCGAAATTGCCGCCGACAAAATTCTTGGCCGTGGCGACGTCAAATTCCGTCCTGGCTGCTACGCCGTCGCGTTTCGCGTTGTCGCGGGCGCAGGCGATTGAACCTTCGTGGTTGTCGATCCCGAAAAATCTGGACCGTTCGAATGCTTTCGCCATCAGGATGGTCGAGATGCCATGGCCGCAGCCGATATCGGCGACCCGCGCGCCGCGGCCGAGCTTTTCGACCACGCCGTCCAATGCGGGAAGCCATTCCTGCACCAGATGGGCCTTGTAGCTCACGCCGAAAAAGCGTGACATTCCGCTGAACAGGCAATTGCATCGCTCGTGATAGCCGGAGCCGCCGCCGTTGCGGAAAGCCTTGCTCACCTTGGGCTGGTCAACCATCACCGCCTGGCAAACCTCGAACGAGCCCAGCATGTAGACCGGGCTGTCAGGATTGCCGAACACCATGGCCTGCTCGGGATTCATGGAGAAGCGCTTGGTCGTAGCGTCATAATCCAGATAGCCGGCGGCGGCGTGGGCGCTGAGCCATTCGCGCACAAGGCGCTCGACTGTTCCGGTCCGGCGCGCCAGTTCTTCCGGCGTCACCGGTCCCGACGTGGCGAGCGCGCTGTACAGTCCGAGTTCGTCACCAATGCGCACCAGCGGTGCAATCATGGCGGCGCCGAGATCGCCCAATATCCGCGTAACAAATACGTCCAACTTCTGCTCGTTTAATTCTCTGACCAAAATGTTCATGGCTGCCTCCTTTGGCGCGATGGGACATAGGTCCTCGCGGGGCTGCGGCAAATGACCAGACTGCCGGATGGCTTGACTAGGCGTCTGAATTCTTTCTATTTTTTGCAGTTCGTCCGAGAAGCGTGACCGAGCGTCCGATTGGAGCTGCGACTATGGGGGCGGATGCCCTGTCCGATGTGTTGCGCGCGGTACGACTCAGTAGCGCGATGTTCTTCCATCTTGACGTCCGCGCACCATGGGTGGCCGAGGCGCCGGCATCGGCTGCCTGCGCTTCAGCCGTCTTGCCTGGGGCGCAGCACGTCATCGAGTACCACGTGGTGGTCGATGGTCGCTGCTGGGGCGGGTTGATCGATGCGCCATCCGTGCGGCTCGAGACCGGCGATATCATCGCTTTTCCGCAGGGCTCAGCACATGTGCTTTCCAGCGCTCCGGGCATGCGGTCGATGCCTGATTTGAACATCTATGGTCAGGCAAGGGCTGGTCCGCTTCCGCTCATGATGCGCCTTGGTGACAACGGACCCGCCGATGCGCGCATCCTGTGCGGATTTCTCGGCTGCGACACGCGTCCCTTCAATCCGCTGGTGGAGGCGCTGCCTCCGGTCCTGCATCTGCAGGGAAGTTCATATCGGGAGAATTCGGGACTTGGTTACCTGATCAATGCCGCACGGGTTGAATCGGAGGGGCGCCGCACCGGCGGGGAGGGCGTGCTGGCCCGGCTGGGTGAACTGCTCTTTGTCGAGGCGATCAGGTGCCATATCGAAGCGCTTGGCCCCGAACAGACCGGCTGGTTCGCCGGCTTGGCCGATCGACACGTCGGTCAAGCGCTGAATCTCCTGCATGGCGAGCCAGCGGCGGATTGGACATTGGATGATCTCGCGAAGGCCGTGGGGTTGTCGCGATCGACGTTCGCGCAGCGGTTCACTCATCTGATCGGGCAACCGCCGATGCAGTATCTGACGCGCTGGCGCATGCAACTCGCTGCCGGTCTGCTGGCATCTGGAAGCGATCCGATCGCCCGCGTAGCCGAGGCGGTTGGCTACGATTCCGAAGCGGCCTTCAACCGTGCGTTTCGCAGAACGGTGGGGACGCCGCCGGCCGCCTGGCGGCAGACGCAGGTGTCGCCGGAGTAGGCGCGATGGCGCTTAGCGTCGTGGGGTAAAGGGTTCACGAAACGATTGTGACAGGTTGGCCGAACGGCAACACTTGCCGGAAAATTATCGCTACGCGCGCGGCGGTTCCCGAGACCCTATACGATGCTAATCGTCTGAATTACTGCATGATTTGTCAACATTGGCAGCGGGCTCGAGGGAGTGTCAAACGTGCCGCGTCCGCGTTTTGACTTGATGATGATTTACTAGTTTAACTAGCATTCTGTCTCTGACGGTAGTTGGGGCATCGAAGCGGGTGCGACCGGGTTTTTGATTGACCCGTCGGGCCGCGTCTGCCGAAAGCAGGGGGATAAGCACCGCATGAGTTCGTATTTTCGGCGGCAGCTTGCAGATTACGTCGAGTATCATCGCGACCCCTGGAATTGCGCAATGCATGTGTTCGGCATCGTGTTCCTGTTCCTGGCCGCTATCCTTCCGCTCAGCCTGTGGTCCATCACCGTGTTCGGGTTCCAAACCAGCGCCGCAACCATCGCTGTCGTACCGGTGCTCGTCTATTGGTTTCTGCTCGATTTCGTGCTTGGCGCCGGAATCCTCGGAGCCGCGGTTGTGTTGCTCTCAGTTGCTGCCGTGATCGTTAGTCATGCGACGGCTGCCGGCATGTGGTCACTTACGGCCATCTTGATTGTCGTCGGCGTCGCATCGCAGATTATTGGGCACCGCGTGTTCGAGCGGCGGCAGCCGGCGCTGGTCGACAATCCGACTCACCTGTTGCTGGGCCCAATGTTTGTCATGGCAAAACTGTTTATCGCGCTGGGCTTTCGGCGCGATCTCGCCATCATCATCCAAGTGCATCCGCAAAGCGCTGCATCTTGATCTCAAATAGCTCAGCTTGAGTTCATCGGCAGCATGACGCACATACTGGTCACGGGCGGCAGCGGATTCATCGGAAAGCACCTCGTCTCGGCGCTGATAGCGCGAGGTCGGCAGGTGAGAGTGCTCGATCTTCAGCCACCCCCTCGCGCGTTGCCGCAGGTTCAGTATGTCAGCGGATCGGTGCTTGATCGGGACCTAGTTGACCGCGCGATGGACGGGGTCGACGAGGTCTACCACCTGGCCGGCTTGCCAGGGATGTGGCTGCCGCGGAAGGCCGATTTTCACACTGTCAACTTCGGCGGCACCGAGATCGTCATTGAGACGGCGCGCAAGCGCGGCATAAAGCGCTTCCTGCACTGCTCGACGGAATCCATTCTGTTCCGTGCCTCGCCATCGGCGGTTCCTGTCGCCGACGATGCGCTTCTGCCGGACGACATGCCGGGTCCATATACGCGCTCGAAAATGCTCGCCGACCGGTTCGCCATGCAGGCGGCCGCATCCGGATACCCGGTAGTTATCGGCTGTCCCACCATGCCCGTCGGGCCTTATGACCATAACGTTACCCCGCCGACGGCGATGCTCCGGTATTTTCTCAACCGACGTCTCCAATTGCATCTAGATTTCGTCGTGAACCTGGTCGATGTGCGCGACGCCGCCGAAGGGCTGATCTTTGCCATGGAGCGCGGACAGGCTGGACATCGCTACGTGCTCGGTGGCGAAAGCATGCCGCTAAGACGGGTTCTCGAACTCATGTCTGATATCAGCGGCCGTCGCATCAGGTGCATTCAAGTGAACGGCAAGGTCGCCGAAATGGTGACAGCAACGCTGGAGTTCATCGCCGATCACGTGACGCGCCGGCCTCCGTCCGGTACGGCCGAAGGCGTTCGTATCGCATTGCGGGCGGGGGCGTTGTCGATCGAAAAAGCGCAGCGGGAGCTGGGCTATGCGCCGGGTCCCGTCGAACCCGTTTTGCGTGAAACCATTGCGCATCTGCTTGATGCCCGCCACAACCAACCTGAATGGGACTCAATGCCGAGCACTCGTTTCACGTCGAGCGCCTGTTCGGCGGTCGATCCAATCGCTTAAGGTGGTCCGCGCTATGCTGAACGATCCTGGTCAATGGTTGGCTTTCGCTTTGAGTGGCTGGACCACTACCTGGCCCACACAGTTGCTCGCCATCATCTGGATTTTGTGGGTCATGAGCTGGGTTTTGGCGTCGTTCTGGTCCGGTCAAACGAAGAAACACGTGATGACCTGGGACTCGCTCAAATACCGTTTCCCGATTCTCGTAGGGGCCATTCTTTTCTTGCCATTGACCGGCAAGGTCCTGGGCGAAAAACCGCTCTGGCAGTTTGGTAGCCTTGGCATCTACGTGCTGGCGTGCCTTGTCCTTGCGGGGATCTCATTCACATGGTGGGGGAGAATTCATCTCGGACGCTTCTGGTCGAACGCGATCACGCACAAGGAAGGCCATCAGGTCATCGATACCGGCCCCTATGGGTTGGTGCGCCACCCGATCTATACCGGGCTTATCGCCGGGATGCTGGTGACGGGTACAGCGGTCGGGACAGTTTCCGCGATGCTGGGGGCGGCGCTGATCTCGCTCGGGATGGGGTTGAAGGCCCGCATGGAGGAGGGCTTCCTCACGGCGGAACTAGGTGCGGATGCCTATGGATCGTATTGCCGTCGCGTTCCGATGCTGATTCCGTTCCTGCCGCGCACCTGACGTCGCTCTGCACCTACCGTTTCCGTCGCGACGCCGCTGGTGTCGCGACAGGTGGAGCAAGACGGCGCGGAACCAGGACGCGTTGGCCAACTGACAGCGGTGCACTGTCGGAATGCTGATTGGCCTGGGTAAGTGACCACAGCGGTACATGGTTCAGTGCCGCTAGCTTCTGCAAGGTATCGCCCGAACGGGCGAGTTGTTGCGTGCCGCTGTCCCACAGCTCCAGCGGGGCATCAGGAGGAACGACGTAGCGCAGCGGTACCGCCTCTCCCTTGGCTGGCGTCGTCGCAAGTTGCGCAATTGCTGTCACCACTTGCTCGTGGATGGAATCCATCTTGTCGATGTTGATGTGGGTGACTTCCCCGTGCTGCTTCAAATCGAAGCTCGCGTAGTGACCCTGGTAACCTTGCTCCGCCACCACATCACCGCCGCCCAGTATGCTGTCGGACAGGAAAATGTTGATGAAACGCTCGACGTTCAGCGGCACTTTCGGGCTTGCCTGCGCCGGATCAATGGTGACCACCAGGCTTACCTGTATGTTTTCGGACTTCAGTATCCCGGCGAACGTCAAGGCGCACAGTCCGCCCATCGAATGACCGATCAGCACAATCGGCGCAGGATCGTTCCGGAAATCGCGGATCGCCTGATCCGCAATCAGCCGGCAGATCGTGAATTCGTAGACGTCAGCCCGGATACCGGCTTCCTGGAGACGATTGGTCAGGCGGTCCATCCCGCGCGAAAAGATCGGGCCGAGCGCGCCGCGGAACAGGTAGACGCGCGCCTGCGGCGGGGCCGCGGCTGGTGGCGTGTCGGGAGCGACGGTTGCGACAGCATTGGTCGTGCGCGCGACCGGATCGGCGACCGCCAGATTGCAAACGGCCGACAAGATGCTGACGGAAAGGGCTGCACGGATTACCACGGCTGCAACCAGCGTCGGACTTTTCATGTACATTCCGCTCGCGATTTAGGCGTAGAAGTGCCGAACCTTGAATGCCGGCGGGCCATACCACCCGGCGCTCTGCGGGTGATCTATCGTCGAGGAATTGGCAGAATTTGCGGCGCCCGTCGCTGCGGCGGCGGCGTTCGAACTACTAACGTACCGCCGCGGCGCTTGCCGTGCCGGACCTCGCCGCGCTTGCTTCTCCAGGTTGCCGCGGCCTCTGGGCCCCCGAAGCTGGTACGGATCGGCCGAAGACGACAGCGTCGATCTCGCTTATCACCTTCTGCTGCATGATCAGGTTCTTTTCGATGGACATGTGCCCGACGCCAGGCACGTTCTGCACGTTCACATTCTCGAGCTTGCCCTGGAATTGTCCGGTTTTCTGAACCGGCGTGCCGGCGCCGTTGGCGATGTAGAAGTTTATATAGCGTCCCACGCGTCCCGAGAGGCTGGTGCGAAACACCGAATCCAGGCCGATGGCGAGCTTAACGGGAGCGCCAAGCTGATCCAGCTTGGCGACCATGTCGGGAAGCGCGGTCGCGCCCGAGGAATGCCCGACCAGAATGATCGTCTTGATCCTGCCACTCTTGTATCCGGCGGCGGCTTCGTCGGCGAGTGACGACCAGGAGGCAAAGTTCGCGACAGTGACCGGGATGCCCTGCGCCCGCAGCTTTACCGCAATGTCATCGAGCCCCAGGGAAAAGATATTGAGCACGCCGCGGAGCAGATAGACATGAGCAGTCGAGGCTGCCGGCGCGGAACTCCTTGCCTGTGCCGGGCTTGCGCCGATCGCCAGGAGCAACAAGACCGCGATAGCTATCGCATGCAGTCGACGCAACGATGCCAGACTGAGAAAGGATAACCAGCCGACAGTTCCGATATCGCCGCGATATGGCTTCATTGCGCTCCTCGAAGGGCTGCGGAGTGTTTCGCCGGCGCGACCGTAGCGCCCGCGCGCTCGGAACTGCAATAAATGTGGCGTGAGCACTGCAATTTACCGACCCGACGTGTCTCCGCCGCAACACTGATTTCCGACCCCTCAATGGTTTGCGCTAGCCGCCCGGTACCAAAGCGCAACAGATGACTACAATCAGATGTCAAAAGCAGAAATTGAAATGAGGGAACCCACCAGACTCAGTTAGATTCCGTGCAGCTTGAATTTGGCAGGGGGCACTGATGCCATACTTCAACTTTGATCTCGTCATCGGCGCGGAGTTCAAAAACCAGGGCGGCATGTATCTCGAAAACACAGAAAACGCGATCGATAAGGCCGAAAGCCTCGCGAGCGAGCTTTGCATCGTTCGCCCCGAGCTGCGTTCCACCGGATGTGCTGTGCGTGTCACCGATGGAGACTGTAACGAGCTCTACCGTACTCCGGTCGACCTTATCGGCCGTGGATGAAATCGTCCGTCGCGCACGATGCGTCGTAAGCGCACGAGGTCGAATTGGTCTGAACTGTAGACTACTGCAAGGGCAGTAGTTGAGTTGGTAGCGATTTCTTACCGAGGGGGCAGTTCGTTCGGTCCTTGGCGGACGGGTTCTGCGCTGTAGATTCGTTGGAATGGTTCGGATCAGATGCCGATGGCTCGGTCGTGCTCGTAAACTCGGCCAGGTCGGCATTCGATGGCGATTCCACGTAACTAACAACGGCGAACGTAAGGGCGAACAGGGTGAAAAGCCCGACCACCACTATGGTGCCCATTCCCTGCCAATCGATTTGGCTGTTGAATAATGGCATGGCTCGTCTCCCGAAGCCGGGTTTGCGACGGCCTTAGATCAACTCGCGGTTCTCGACTGTGAACTGTCTCACGCCTCACGCTCACTTGATGCCGAGCCAGATCAGCACCCCGTCGTGTATCTGCAGTTGCTGGTTGGCATAGGTGGCTATCTTTGCGTTTGGCATCGCGTGACGTGCATCTTGGGCTGCAGGGCCCAGTCGAACAGCTCCGACTGCAGCCGCGCCACGATATCGGCGCAGGCAGAATCGGCACCGCGGTCGATCGCTTCCCTGCTATTTCGTCGCTACGCGTCGGGCTGGCATCACAGTGGTGGTGGGCGCCATCGGCGAGATCGAAAACGTCAGCCACGTATTCCAGCCGGCCGGACGATTCTCCGCGGCAAACTCACCGTATCCTTTCAGGCTCAGAAAGCCCTGCAGCTCGCCGACGGGAAACAGAAAGCCGATCTGAGGACCGACGCTGAATACTCGGGACCGGAAGCCTCCCAGGATGGGATGCGCGCCGAAATCGTCCGTGACCTGCTGATAAGCATAACCCACTAGGCCAACGAAAAGCTGCTTGGATAGAAACTGGGAGGCTCCCCAATCGAGATGGAAGTCGATACCGTTCTGGTACTGCGTATCATTGTTCTTGAAATTGTAGGTGAACCCGGCGACCGCAGAAAATTCATGACCCGCCTGCGGATTGAAGTAGGTGTAGCCGCCGCCGGCGTCGATGGCAGCGTGACCGATGCCGAGATTAGCTAGGCGCCTCGGATCGTAAGCTCCTGTTGGAATATCTCCCGTCACATAGGTCATGAAATTGTGCACGCCGGCGTTCCACTTGAGCGTGGCCTGCGGGTAGAGGTCGCCGACCGAGGTGATCGAATCGCCGAAACTGCCCGTGCGCGTTATCGCCAGGGGGCCGATCGCCGCCGTCAGAGTTCCGTCAAGATTCGCACTCGAACGCCCGAACAGCCCGGTTACGCCGATGGCAAGTTGTCCGCCGAGCACCGGCGTTGCGAATGTGTAAGTGGGATTGAGCAGCACGAGATCCGCCTGCGCATTCAAACGCAGGTTCAGGTCGACGTTCACCGTGGCGGGGATTCTGCCGACGTGGATTTCCCTGGCGGCCGCTGCGCTGCCGAACGCACTTACCCTGGTGTGATAATAGACCTCTGCCATCGACCAGCCGGGCACCTGAGGGGTCGCAGCAAGGCTGCCGAAGCGGCCGGGAAGCCAATATGAAACTCCGCCTTCGTCGGCGAAGAGGGTCGCAGACGAGAGTGACGTCATCACCATCGCTGTGGCGGCGACCGAGATTCTGAACGGCGAACGAATTCCAGGTCTTATTGTATCTCGCCGATTGGGTTGTCCCTCTCTCCGGACATGGGCAAGCCGCATGACATCCCCCCGCTGTTTATGTGCATCTCGTGACCGGATGGGCAACGCAGCCCCAAGATTCATGCCGGCCCGGCGCGAGGGCCGGCATGAGACTTAAATTCTCAGGCGCCGACTTTCCTCGCGGCAGGAACGGTCCATGTGCCGTTGATGATCGACGGGTCCGTTTCCTGCGGCCAATACATGCGTAGCATGAGGATGAAATCTCCTGCAGGCGCGGGAAGCCAGTTTGCCTCCTTGTCCTTCCCCGGGGAGTCCTTCTGAATGTAGAGATCGACCGAGCCGTCCGGGTTTTCCTTCAAATCTTCACGCGCGCTGACCGAGTAGCGGTTGATCGGATTGTTCACAAAAAAGTAGCCGCTGTCGTACATCGTGAGCGACCAAAATCCCTCCACGGGAGGCAGGTGGCCCTTGGGAAAGCGCATGACGTACTTGTTTGCGCCATTGTACTTGTGGCCATCCGCGTCCTTTTGCGAGGTCGGATAAACCGCATCCTGCGGCCGGTTGGCGCCGAGGCCGATGGCGGTTACGAGGGCCCGCATCAGATAGTCGGTGCCATAGATGCCGGTCTTCGTCGTGAAGGCGAAGCCATTCTCGTCCTTGATCGCTTTGTTGATCTTGAACTGGAGCATGATCCTGTCGAACGATAGTTCCGGCACGCGCTTCAGGAAGTCCGCCTTAAGCTTGCTTTCGTCAAAATCCTGGCCGGGAACGATGCCGATGCGGGCGAATCTGGCAAGCTGGGACGCGTCGGCAGCGTATGGCGGATTAGTCTTCATGAGCTCACACAGCAGCTTGAAATACGACGCCGCGTCCATGCGGTTCACCTGCTCGCGAACAGCCGTCTTCATGTCGATCGATGGATCAACTTTGCCTGCGGGCGGCATGTACGGCTTGCCGTAGGAACTGAGTGGAACGAGCTTGCACTCGTCCTGCAGCTTGTGCACGGCTGCATAATCCTCCGGCGTGCCGGTGCAGTAAATGCGACCGAGCAGCCAGACGATGTTGGTGGCCGATTTGTACTCCTTTACGCCATCCGGCAGTTTGCCTTTCCAACCGGGTCCGGTGATTGCGTAGGTCTGTGCGCCGGTGCCAGTTGTGCGCTTGCCTGGGACCTGGAACACCGTCGTCCAGCCATCCAGCATTGGCATCAAGAAATAACGCCCCTTCATGTCCGGGATGCTGAGGACCCACGGCTCTTTCCCGACATCGAAAAAGGACGTCGTGTAGAGAGTGTCCGCGTTCGGCGCCGTGACATCCCTGAACGAGGCGTCCGGATATTGGCGCAGCTTGATGATGTGGCCCATCGGCCCTCGCGTGCCAACGGGTTCGGCGACGTTGGTGATGATCCGGCGGGTCATCTCCATCGTCACCAACGGATAACCAAATATGTAGGCGTCGCTAGCGAGCCAGAAATCCTCCAGGCCCTGACCCACTCCAAAAAAAGAATCCTGGGCAAAGGCTGATCGTGCTGCGGCCGCACCTGCCAGCAGTCCCATTCCACCAAATGCGAGGGATCGACGGGTGATGTTCATCGTATTTCCTTTCCTGAAACAAACTCAATGAAGGGTAGCGATTTCAGATTTGAGTCCCCTTTGATAAGGCGTCGGCGATTTCCTCATGACGGGGGGTCCGGGAAGAACTGCGCTGTGCTGCAACGGCTGCGATGCCGCGAGCATTTACGGCTCAATAGCAAGGCGGATAAGGATAGTATCCGCACCGTGGCGCGTAGTATGGATATGCCGCAGCTCCCGCCACGGCAGCCGCTCCAGCAACGGCAGCACCACGATAGAAAGCACCGCGCCAGGCCGTTCGACGGGCGACACCGGCAAACGATAGCGGGGTGAACGGACGGCCAATGATGTCGATAAAGACTGATGCCGGTCCATCAGATCCCGCAAGGTCGCCTTCGAGCACATCGACATCGAAAGTCAGCTTGTCGCCTTCAAGCTTGGGCGATTTGAGCACTACAACTGCGTCGGCCACCGATGATCCGTCTTTCTTGAACCCGGAAACTGTTGCGTTTGGAGGATCCTTCGCAAAATTGTCGCTGCCGTTGCCCCAATCCTCGACAATTCGCGCTGTGAGATCGTGACCGGCCGCCCGAACAGGCCGGTCGGCAAACACGATCGCATTCGGCGAAATTCCCGTCAGCACAAGCTTTCCGTCTTTCAAGCTCGCGCCGCGCGAATTGAGGACGAAGAGGGAGGGGACGACTTCCGGCTTTGCCTGACCTATGGATTTCTCAAGCGGCATGTGCGGCTTATGCTCGGATGCCGATTGAGCAAAAAGGTCTTGGGGGAAGGCTACCAATCCGGAGGCGCAAACTGCGATCAGAGCAGCACGAAGTATCATGGAGATTCTCCCAAAGCGGATGGTTTCTTATTCGGCGGACCCGCTGGCTTTCCCAAATGGGCCCGCGCACGTTGCGCGCTTCGTCGACAAACAGTGGCTCCTTGGAAGCCTCGGCAATTAGTTTCAGCAAGCGGCTTCGCTAAACATTTTGCGCCATTCAGATCGCGCGTCTTGCCATTTCGCGCCAATCCTTCGGAAATAGTTCAACGGTGTGATGGCGTCTGCCGATGCTTGCGAGAAAGTTGCTGCCGTCTGTAAACAACGGGTTGAACTTTCATCAAACGCACGAAAGTGCGGCTGAAGCTGCTGGCATTGGTATAACCGAGGAATTTAGCGATATCCGACAGACGCTGGCTTGAATTCACGAGCAAACGGCAAGCCATGTCCAGGCGAACCTCTGCGAGCATTTCGCTGTGACTTGTGCCCATTCGACCGAGATGGCGCTGCAAGGTACGCACGCTGATCTTGAGTTCGCGAGCCGTACTATCGAGGGTTGCGTCACCATGTCGCAGCGACGCGACAATCGCCGCTCGGACCGCTTGAAGTGAAGGCAAACGGACAGCTCTCATCGGTTGGTGAGGCGTGAAGCCTGTGCTCCCTCCAGGAAAACAGCCGATTCTGTAAAGCTAGAGCCGCTTCGCGGACTAATCTGGCCATCCGCTGCCAAAATTTTCGTCAAAAGGAATCAGTCGGCAGCCTCACCCAAACGTGCACGACAAAGACGAAGCAGGAAATTGGCGGCCTGCTATTCTTGCGATTGCGACCAAGTTCTGGGGGTAAAATAAATAATGACCGTCATTCCTTTGACTCGTTGCCAATTCCTCATGCCTTTCGCAGAGATTCACTCCGAGATAGGCGGACCAACTTCCGCGCTTCTGGCCAAGTTTCAGCTTCCTACGTGCTTGGAAGAGAAAGCGGATCACTACGTGCCGCTGATGCCGGCCGTTCGCTTCGCGACGGCTGCTCAGGGAAAGCAAGGAATATCAGAGCTTGCTTTTCGAGCGTCTCAGCGGCTGTCTTTCGACCATCTGAGCGATGCTCTGCGCGCCAGAATCCGCCATTCGCCAACTCTACTGGTTGCCCTTCAGCAGGCGTGCAAGTGGGCACCGATCGAAGATACAAATCTCCATCTATGGCTAGAGCCATGCGGCGAGAGCTTGAAAATCTGTAGCAAGCTACTTGGAACGGAGGGCATTTCACATCTTGAGATGTCCCAATGGCTTCAGAACATATTCGTCATACACATCGTCCGTCAGTTCGCTGGAGCGAACTGGACTCCTGCAGTAATCGCGTTTGAAGCAATCTATATACCCAGCATTGAAGTTCAGTCGTATTGGCCCAACACCCGCTTCTTGTCAGGTCAAACGGCCTCATGGATCGAAGTGCCGCTGCAGCTCTTGAGCTTTCCAAATCTCGCCGATGCCACCCCGTCGAATGCACTTGAGAACGAGCCCCAGCCGTTCGGGAAGGACGTCGTCAGCGTCCTCAAGTTGAGCCTGCCTTCCTACCTTGATGAAGGTGGTCCTACGATTATTCAGGCGGCTGAGATGATTGGACTGAGTGTCAGGAGTCTGCAGAGGAAACTTTCGCTTGCGGGACTTACATATTCGGGCCTGCTCGAACAGGTCCGCTTCAACAATGCGATAAAACTCCTAAGCGATACTGAGAATAAGATCATCGACGTAGCGTTCTCATCGGGCTACGCTGACCCTGCCCACTTTACTCGTGCTTTCCGTCGGATCGCCGGATGCACCCCGCGAGAGTTTCGCGATAGATGGCGGCACGCTGACGTGTCCGCGCCCTAGACTAGTTTCTGTCGCGAAACGCCCGGATTTGGGGGCGCCGATCCAAGTTATGCCGATGGATTGGGCACAAAATGAAGGAGAGCAACGGGACCGGCAAGCTCGGGACAGATGATTTTTGAGTTGGTTTCAGGTATTGCGCGCCGGCTGTCAGCTTGAGATGCGCTGAGCCGTGGCCACTTTGAGTGACCGGGGCAGGCCTACGGGTCTATCAAGCAGCTTTTCGCCTGCGCGACGATCCTGCCATCAGCATTGCCGCAATCCTCATGAGATTGTTGGCGAGCACCGCGGCGCCGACCCACAGTTCGAAGCGGTCACGTCCCTCGGCGAGACAGCGCTTCATGCCGCGGCCTCGGAACAGCACGGAGATGCGTCCCTCGATGCCGGCGCGAAAGCGTTGACCATTCTTGAAGACCACGCTCTTTTCGTACGCCTCACGTCGTCCCGTCCTCTTGCCACCACGCTGAGGAATGCACACCACCTTCACGCCGGCGTGCTTGCACGAGGCAAGGTTCTGCTCGCTGAAGAAGCCACGATCCGAGCCATACAGCTGCGGGGCACGGCCAAAGGCCTGCCTGTGGCGCTGGAGGGAAGATGCCACATGAACTTCGTCGGGCGGATTGCCTTTCAGCACCTCGTATTGCGTGATCAGGCCCTCCGCGCTTTCGGCGAGGAAGACTTTGTGGCCGAACTCGATCGGCGTGCGCACCTTGCCGCGTTTGATCAGGTCGGTATGGGGCTCGAAGATGGAATAAATCTTCTCGTCGG
>NZ_JAGWDK010000022.1 GCF_018398875.1 Bradyrhizobium sp. sGM-13
AATCGGATGGACCCTCAGAAATGTGTGCATGCCCTAGTGCGTTCGCAGGGACGACAATTCAACCCGCTGCCGGCAGCGCGGTATCGGTCGTGCTCCATGGCCGCTGCGGCGATGCCAGTCCGATCAGGCGGCCCTGGATGTAGTTGCAGCCCCATTCGCGCAGCATCACGGCGGTTTCTTCGTCCTGCACCCATTCGGCTACCGTCTTGATCTGCAGGCGGTTGGCCAGATCGATCAGCGTATGCACGAAGGCGCGATCGTCGGCGGAGCGTGCGATGTTCTGCACGAAGGCGCCGTCGATCTTCACGATATCGACGCCGAGCTTGCGCAAGTTGCGGAACGAGGTGTAGCCGGCGCCGAAATCGTCGATCGCGATCTGGCTGCCGAAGCTTTTCAGTCGCGTGATGAAGCCCCTGATATCGTCAATGTCCTGGATCGCAACCGTTTCGGTGATCTCGACGATCAGCCGCTCGCCGGCGCCGGGATGCGCCTGCATCAGCGATTCGATTCCGGTCCACCAGTCCGGGTCCATGGTGGTGTCGGGCGAGATGTTGAGGCTGAGCCGCACGTTCGGCGACGCCGCGAGCTCGGCGACCGCGAGTTCGAGCACGCGATGATCGACCAGCCGGATCAGGCCCAATCGCTCGGCGACCGGAACGATATCGGGCGCCAGCAGCGCCTGCCCGTCCTCCTGCTCCATCCGCACCAGGCATTCATAGAACGCCGGCTGCCGCGAGCGCGCTTCGACCACGGGCTCAAAGGCGGTGACGATCCGCCGCTCGTTCAATGCAGTGACGATCTCGTCGGTGACGCGGATGTTGACCCGACGCTGGGCGTCGCGCTCGACGTTCGGCTTCCACAGCGAGAACGATCCGGCGCGGCGGCGCTTGGCGTCATCGAGCGTTTCCTGGGCGCGGTTGACAGCCTCATCGGCATTGCGGGCGTAACGAGGGATGCTGATCGCGCCGATCGAGGCCGTCACCGAAACCGGGCCGGATTTGGTCGGGATTACCTCGTCGCGGATCCCTGCCAGGAAACGCTCGGCCGCGATATTGGCGTCTTCGACGGTGCAATTCCTCAAGATCAGCCCGAACTTGTTGCCGGAGAAGCGCCCGAGCACGTCGCCGCCGCGCAGCTTGGCGCGGATGCGCCTTCCGACTTCCGCAATCACGGCGTCAGCGACATCGAAGCCGAAGGCGTCGTTGACGCGCGCCAAATGATCGATGCCGATCAGCATGAAGGCGCACGTCGTTCGGAGACGCATGGCTTCCTCGATCGCCTCCGCCAGCGAAGCGATGAGGTGCGTGCGATTGAGTTCACCGGTCAGCGGATCGTGCATCGAGAGCTTCAGCAATTGCTCGTCGCGGGCACGGCGCTCATTGTTGATGCGGACAATGCCTTGCGCGCGCACTGGCTTGCCGTCGGGCCCCGCGAACCAGCAACCGGTTTCCTCGATCCAGAGTACCGGCGCGGAGCTTGAGGCTCGCACGCCATATTCGATCCGATAGGGGACGCCTTCGCCGCCCCGCGGCGGAGGCGATCGAGTGAGGGCGTCCGTCCGGATCGAACGGGAGGGCTCGATCAGCCCGGCCAACCCGGCGCCACTCCGTAGCGCTTCCGCCGGAATGTCGGTGAAAACCGCACCGGCATTGTCGCTCCAGGCGATGTTGTCCGCTATCAGGTCCCAAACGAAAGCGGCCTGGCCTAGCGAGGCGAGAATGCTGGAGGCTTCCGGGACAGGGGGCATCAGATCGCCTCGATTCGGGACACCGCCGGGTGATTCCCTGGTGATTCCCTTGGGCCTTGAGGATAGTGGCTGTTTCGAACGAGAGGCTAGACCAAGTTGATAAACAATCCGGAAACCATGTTTCACGGACTTTCCGGGTCAGCCGGGAACGAAGCGGAAGGGAGCGGCATAGGCCTTGCGAGGTGAGATCGCAGTGGGGCGTTTCGTCCCGAAACGTGACAGTTTTAGCCGGTTGCGGTGCGCGATGCTGGATATCGATCGATCAGACGAAATTTTGGACGGCGAGTTCGTCAACCTCGACGAGCCGGCCTGCGTCGCGTTGGTGCCGGTCGCCCAGTCCGTACACTGGTCACAGCGAGCGGCGGTGCCGCGGCCCGATCCGACCTTCCTCGCGCAGTTGATCGCGGCCGCCGATCAGACACCGCAAACCCGCGTCCTGAGGCGGGCCTCATTGGCGGATGCGCAGACGGCCTATGGCGCCAGACAAATCGGGTGCTGCAGCACCGGCTTCCGGACACGGCAAACCATCTAGCTCAGCGCTGAGGCGTATCGGGCTTATCCGAGGGCGGAGGGCCTGAGCCCGGCTGTAGTCCTGGCGACGAGACTTGGGGCGTAGGAACTTGGGGCGTAGGGCCTTGGGGCATAGGAACTTGGGGTGCACGGCCTTGGGGTGCAGGGGCTTCTGGCGCAGGAACTTCCGATGACGACACTGCGGGCGACGGGGCTGCCGTTGAAGCCGCCTCGGGCGCGGCGGCGGGCTGCACCGGTTTCGGTTCGGCGTGATCCTTCAACACGGATTCGGCAACAGAGGCTGCCGCTGGTGTAGCAGGCGCAGGCGAAGGTGCTGCTGCCGGTGCAGGCTCAATTTTGGGCTCGGCTGCCGGGGCCTCGGACTGTTCGGCGCCTTTTGCCGGCGGCGCCGCCGCGACGACGGCACGGCGTCGTGTCCGCAATGCGAGGCCGGAGACGAAATCCACCAGCGACAGCGCCGTCATCAGGAAATAGGTCGAGGTGCCGAACTTCGGCCACAGCAGGAATTCAGCCGCTGCCGCTCCAAACACGATCAGCGACAGCAGATGGTCGGTGAGATATTTCGCGCCCGGCCGCGCGCCTTTGATGACCTCGGCGAGCAGCAGCAAGATGCCGAGCGTGAGCAGCACGTCGCTCAGCGTCACGGTCCATTCCGCACCCGACATCAAGGTCAGCTTCACCAGCGGCTCGGTGAACGATACCTCCGGCATCAGGAAGACAATGATGTTGTAGATCGCGAGCGGAATCAGAAGCAGCGGAAAACCGACCATGGGTATCACGCCTTGCTAGAAAAACCGGAAATGTCCCCGGGCAAAGCACCGCTTCGCCCAGTGGAACCGTTGGCCCACTCGTTGGCCAAATTCGGGCGGGCGCCACTGGAAGCGGCGCCGTATCCCCTATCCGGTCAGGATTCCTTCTTCTTCAGCACCTGCCGGCCCTTGTACATGCCGGTCTTCAGGTCGAGGTGGTGCGGACGGCGCAGCTCGCCCGAATCCTTGTCCTCGGCATAGGTCGGCTTCTTCAGCGCATCCGCCGAGCGGCGCATGCCACGCCGCGAGGGCGATGTTTTTCTTCTGGGAACGGCCATAACACAGTCCTCTAGGGGTGTTTTGTCGGAGGCATCGTCCGAAACCAGACCGCCCAGCGCTTCGCGCACGGGCTGCGATGCCGATAAGGCCGCGCTTATAGAGGATGGGCTGGCGTAAAGCTAGGGCAGGTTGCGGTAAAAGCGGCCGAAAATTGGCTCAAAAAGCGCGATTCTCGCTCCAACAGCGCTGCACGGCACTCGCTCGCGCGGTGTAGGTCGCGGCCAGACGGCGCACGCCGGGGCCGGGATTGCGGGCGCTGCGCCTGACAGGGTTGGGCAGGATCGCCGCTAGCAAGGCGGCCTCGCGCGGCGACAGGGTCGAGGCAGAACGGCCAAAAGCGTAAAGGGAACCGGCTTCCGCCCCGAACTGCCCGGACGGGCCGAGTTCAGCGATGTTGAGATAGATTTCCAGGATCCGCTGCTTGGGCAGCACCAGATCGATCCACATCGCAAGCGGAAGTTCCAGCACCTTGCGGACCACGCTGCGGCCCGGCCACAGGAACAGGTTTTTCGCCACCTGCTGGGTAATCGTCGACCCGCCGCGGGTGGGTTCGCCGTCCTCGGCGTCGTCGATTGCGTCCTGCAGCGCGCCCCAATCGACCCCGCGATGGCTGCAGAATCTGGCGTCTTCGGAGCCGACCACCGAGCGCGGCAGGTAGGGCGAAATCGCTTTGAAATCGATCCATTGCCGCGACACCGGCGCGCCCTTGAGCCAGCGCCAGGCCATCAGGGCCGAGACCGGATGCCCGCTGCGGTAGAACGGCGTCACCAGATAGGGCAGTAACAGCACCGCCAGCAGGATCAGCGCTAAAATTCGGACAATGCGCAAATTGGATGCTTCCGGTTCAGCCCAGCCCCTAGGGGACCGCTGAACAGGCCCACCCATGTGACATCTCCATGATATTTCGGGCGTTTTCCAGCGCTTTTGTGACGGGGGTCATGGAATTGACGAAGCGCCCGCCATCAAACATTGTCCGGGCCAAATTGATCTGGAGCTATTCTTAATGACCACCATCACTGCCGATTTTGCCAAACGACTGGACCAAACCGCGGAGGACACCGAAGCGCTGCTGGCGAAGCTGTTGTCCGATACGCTGCTGCCCGACGAGATCGCGCGGCCGAAGCGGCTGATGGACGCGATGCGCTATTCCAGCCTCGGCGGCGGAAAGCGGCTGCGGCCCTTTCTGGTGGTTGAAAGCTCGGCGGTGTTCGGCGTCCCGCGCGAGGCCGCGCTGCTGGTCGGCGCGGCGCTGGAATGCATCCATTGCTATTCCCTGATCCATGACGATCTGCCGGCGATGGACAACAGCGATTTGCGCCGCGGCCGGCCCACGCTGCACAAGAAGACCGACGATGCCACCGCCATCCTCGCCGGCGACGGGCTGTTGACGCTGGCGTTCGACATCGTCACCCGCGACGAGATCCACAAGGACGCCAATGTGCGCCTGCTGTTGACGCGGGCACTGGCGCGCGCTTCCGGCATCGGCGGCATGGTCGGCGGCCAGATCCTCGACCTCGCCGGCGAAGGCCGCTTCGGCGACCGCGAACCGGTCGACGTGGCGCGGCTGCAGCAGATGAAGACCGGCGCGCTGTTGCGCTATGGCTGCATCGCGGGCGCGATCCTCGGCCAGTCCACGCCGAAGGAATACCAGGCGCTCGACGATTACGGCCGCGCGCTGGGCGAGGCGTTCCAGATCGCCGACGACCTGCTCGACGTCGAGGGCGACGCCGCAGCGCTCGGCAAGCAGACCGGCCAGGATGCGGCGCTCGGCAAGACCACCTTCGTCACCCAGCTCGGCATCGACGGCGCCAAGCAGCGCGTGCGCGATCTCCTGGCGCGAGCCGATTCCGCGCTGTCGATCTTCGGCGCGAAGGGCAACATATTGCGGGCAGCCGCGCGCTTTGTCGCGGAGCGCAGGAACTAGAGCTTCGGCTCTGATTGAAATCAGAGCCGAAGCTCTAGATTCATGTTTTGACGCGTTTTCTTCACGCGAACCGGTATCCACTTCGCTCGAAAACGCTATAGCGCGTATCGAGGGCCAGCGGATGGACAAGGAATTCGAGAAACACCTTGTTCGCTTCCAGAACCTGCCGATGCCGGTCCGCGTCGTCTACGGAAGGCCGCGGACTTTCATCGCGCTCGGGGTTGGCGTGGCCGTATTCTTCCTGATGCCTGACACGTTTCGGCTCGCGACACGTCTCATCGTCGGCTGGGATGTCTTCGCCGCGCTGTATCTCGTACTCGCTTACATTATGATGCTGCGCTGCGACGTCGGCCATATAAGACGCAGCGCGGTGTTGCAGGATGACGGGCGTTTCCTGATCCTGTTAGTGACCGCGTTCGGCGCCCTCGCAAGCCTTGGCGCGATCGCGTTCGAGCTCGGCGCCTCGAACGGCAATCCGGCCGGGCTGATCCTGGCGACGGCGACGATCGCATTGTCATGGGCGCTTGTGCATACCGCCTTTGCGCTGCACTACGCCCATGATTTTTATCGCGGCAAAAGGCCCGGCGGCCTGCAGTTTCCAAGCGGCGACCCGCACGAGGATGCGGATTACTGGGATTTCGTCTACTTCTCGTTCGTGATCGGCATGACCGCGCAGGTTTCCGACGTCGGCATCACCGATAAGGTCATCCGCCGCACCGCGACCGTGCACGGCATCATCTCGTTCGTGTTCAACACGGCCTTGCTGGCGCTGATGGTGAACATCGCGGCGAGCGCTATTTGAAAAGCAATTGGCGCCGCTGTCGCGGCGCCAATATGGACTTGATCTGATGGCGGCCGCTGTTACGGGCACACGCCCGACATGATGGCTTGGTAGCCATTGCAGCCCTGCTGGCGTTCGAGGCCGGTGAGCGGGCGGCCACTGGCCCCGATGCTCGGATCCCGTCCCTGATAACGCCCGGCGGCGGCCTGCCTGGCCCGCGGCGCCTGATACGGCCTGGCTTCCAGCGCCTGCCGCGGTTCGGGCTTCCCGCGCTTGGCGACCGGCTTCCTGGCGCTACGCTTCTCGCATTCGTTGTCGTCGTTGAGGAACGAGCCCTCTGCGCAGGTGATTTTGGCGCAGCGCTCGCCCTCGGCCTTGAAGCCGTGCTCGCAGACCAGCGGGCACACGCGCGCCGATTTCAGCTTGATCGTATCGAGCGTATCGACGCTGGCGACCTTGGTGTCGAGCTTGGTTCCGGCGTAACGGTTGAACAGGGTCAGCGACCGCTGCGAGGCGCGATTCCAGTTGCCATCGGCGTTGCCGGCCAGGCAGCCAACGCGTTGCAGTTCGGCCTGTACCGACTTGGTGACGTCGGCCTGCGGCGGCCCTGATGTGAGGGCAGCAACGTTCACGGTCTTGTCCTTGTCAGCGGGTGCCGGCGCGGGCGCCTTGTCGGCGGCAGCGCTTTCGGCGGCGACGCGCTTCTGCTCGGCCGCGGCCGCCTGCTCCTGCGCCACCTGCTTGGCCTTTTCAGCCGCGACGCGCGCCTGCTCGGCCGCTTTGGCTTCCGCTTCGGCCTTTGCCTGCTGCGACTTCTGGGCGCCCTCGGCGGCGAGCCGTGCCCGCTCCTGCTCGGCCAGCCGCGCTTTCTCGGTCGCCGCGACCCGCGCCTCCTCGGCGGCGATCTTGTCGAGCTGAAGTTTTGCAAGGCTCGAATAGAAGCCGTCGGGATATTGCCCAAGGAAGGCGTTGAGCGCGCTCTTGTTGCCGATCTGCAGCGCGAGTTCGTAATCGCGGCGGGCTTCGGCCTGCGCGCTCAGGGCTGGCGCAGCGGCCGGCGCCGCGCGCGGTGCCGGCACCAGCGGCACGTCTTCACCGCCGAGCGAACCATACACAAAGGGTTCCTGCCGATTATTGGTGGTCTTGAGCACCTCGTCGCGGACAAAGCCGAACGCGCGGCGGACGTCGAGCCCGGGCTTCGTCAAATGATTCGACAGCGCCGACGTGAACGGGCTGTTCTTGCCGTCACCGTCGGCCGCGGTCGAACCGGCCTTGGCCGAATAGGCGATCAGGACGTTGGGGCTGGTCGGCTCGACCTTGGCCAGGCCTTGCCCGATCGCGCGCGACGCGACGGTACGCTTCATGGTGCGGGCAAACGGATTGTCGCGGCAGGCGTCGAGAATCACGAGCCGCAGCTTCTTGGCGGGCTCGATTGCGATCAGGATGCGATCGAGCGAAAGGCCCTCGTCATAAATGTCGGTATCGCGTTCCAGCCGCGCATCGACGGGAATCAGGTAATTCGCGCCGTCAACTTCGATCCCGTGGCCGGCGTAATAGACCACGGCGATATCGGCATCGCGCGCGCGATCGGCGAAGTCGCGCAGCGCGCGACGGGTCTCGGCCGCCGGCAAGTCACGGCGGGAATCGACGACGTCAAAACCGGCGTTCTTCAGCGTGGCCGCCATTTTGGAACTGTCGTTAACCGGGTTGCTGAGCGGTGCGACATTCTGGTAGGCGGAATTGCCGAGGATCAGCGCGACGCGCTTCTCGGCAAAGGCCGGCTCGCCCACCAGCAGGAAGGCGGCGGCTGCAAGTGCCCATCGGCACAATTTTAGCGATCCAGACATCATCATGACTCCTCCGGAGCCTTGTACCCTTTTTACCACACCGGTCTGCCTATCAGAAGGATCAGGCCGGCTTTGTGAGTTAGGTCACGAACCACGCAGACGTGAATCGCACCCTCTCCATCCTTAGTCTGGCCAGTGTCCCGCTGGTTCGGCCATCGCCAATCACCTTTTCCGCCGGATCCGGCCGGGTATGGCGGCAAACGTGTTCCGCCCGCGCGATCACTGCGGTACGACATGTTCCTGAAATTGCGGCAGGTCATCCGTGATCAAGAGCCAGGGCGCCTTGGAGCCGACGAAGATGTGGGCCGTTGGACGGATCGAGGGATCGTCAACCAGCGTGCCCATGGCAACATGGACGAAGGCGCCGTCGCGCACCACGGAATAGAGCAACGAGCCGCATTCGGGGCAATGCGCGTTGTGGTTCGCCGCATCGCCATAGATCATGATGCTGTCTTTGCCTTTGGTGACATCAAACTTGTCCCGTGCGATGCCGGCAAACGGCTTGAATGCCGAACCGGTGGTGCGCCGGCAATCCGAGCAATGGCAATTCAAGGCATATTCGAATTCGTCCGCCACCGCATAGCGCGTCGCGCGACAGAAGCATTCTCCGGCAAGAATGCGAGCATTCGATTTTGCTGAACCCGCCACCCGCAATCCCTCGCACCTGTGATGAACTCACCATAGCGCAATGCGCCGGTTCGTGGCTTAATTCAACTCGAACAAATTTCAAATGTCGGGGAGGAATAGCTGTGAGTCAGGACCGATCGACCGTCGAAGCCGTGGTGCAGAACTATTTCGATGGCCTTTATGAGGGCGATGCCGACAAGCTCGGCGCGATCTTCGACCCCTCCGCAGATTTGCGCTGGCTGGAGAAGGGCGAGTTGCAGGTGCTGAGCGTTCCGGACTGGCTCGATCGCGTGCGAAAGCGGCCGTCGGCGAAGGCTGAAGGAAAGCCGCGCGAGGATTTCATCGTCACGATAGACCGCTTGGACGAATCCACCGCCTTCATCAAGGTGCGCTGCCAATTGCCGCCGCGCTATTTCACCGATTATCTGGTGGCAATGAAACTGCGCGACGGCTGGAAGATCGTCTCGAAATCCTACCGCTACGATCTGCGCGAGTAATACCTACTCGGGCCTGCCTTACTCCGCCGCCGCGTTCCTGCCGGGACCGCCAACATAGCCGGCCGCATCGCCGAACCGCTCGATCATGACAGCGGTGAGGTCCTTGGCTTTGCTGGTCACGCAGGCGCCGGAGCGCACGGCGTAGCGGTCCTGATGCTTCAGGTGCGGCGGCGCCTCGCCTTTTTGCAGCGCGCGGGCGGCGTCCATCACGAGCTTGCGGAAATGCATGATGCCGAGGTCGGTCGGGCCAAGATGTTCGCGCGCGCGGTCGGCGATCGGGCCCTGGCTGTCCTGCACGGCGGCGTCCTGCTCGGACACGCCCTTGATGCCAGTGTAGCTATGGGTCTTCTGCAGCTTGCGATCGATCAGGTAGTCGTTCGACTTGTTGCGCAGCGGCACATAATATTCGTCGACTTCCGCAATGACGCCGTTGCCGCGATCGTAGGCCTCACGCTCGGCATCCGTAATCGGCCGTTCCGGATTCAGGCATAAGTATAGATCCAGCAATTGGTATTGGTCACCGGCACAAAGCTCTGACCAAAGATGTTCTCGCCCGGCATCGCGCTCGGCGCATAGGCGTGCACCGGCATCAGGAACTGGGCGATGCGCCAGTAGATATCGTCGCTGCCGGTGAGACGCCCGCCGGCGATCGTGAGCCCGGCGTCATGCGGGTTGATCTTGATGACGGGGCGCGGATCTTCCGCAATCCAGCGCATGTGATCGGTGGCCACGCGCACAAGCGGATTCACAAAGTGCTTCTTGATATCGAGGATCTCGTTCTCTTCCTTTCGAAGGAGAGATGCGCAAAGGTAAAATGCGCGGTGTCGATCGAGCCTTCCAGTGCCTGCACCCAGTTGCAGTCCTGCCATTTCTTCGAAACGTAGCGATGCGAGGGCGGCACCAGCGCCATTTCCAGATCGGGCAGCTCCGGCACCTGATCGGCGGGGCCCATATAGGCCCAGATCATCTCGCCCCACTCGCGCACCGGATAGGACTTGATGCGGATCAGGTCTTTCGCATTGAGATCGGGATAGGAGGTCGGCATGTCGACGCAGCGGCCGTCGGTGTCGAACTTCCAACCGTGATAGACGCAGCGGATGCCGCACTCCTCGTTGCGGCCAAGCCAGAGATTGGCGCCGCGATGCGGGCAATATTGATCGATGACGCCGACGATGCCGCGCGTATCGCGGAAGGCGAGCAGTTCCTCGCCCATGACGACGATTTTCTTCGGCGGACCGTCGGCCTCAGGTAACTCTTCCGACAGCAGCACCGGAATCCAGAAGCGGCGCAGCAATTCGCCCATGCCGGTGCCTGCACCGCTCTCGGTGAGGAATTTGTTGTCTTCGGCGCGGAGCATGAGGGCCTCCCGATATTGTTCTTGTTTGCAGAAGATTGACGCGGGCGGCCGATAACGTCAACGCTCGTCCCACTCTCGTGTCCCGGACGCGGCGCGGCACGAAGTGACGCGCCGCAGAGCCGGGACCCGTTGTGGATGCAAAGTGTGGGCCCCGGCTCTGCAGTGCATCGCTTCGCGATGCACTGCGTCCGGGGCACGATATGCCGCCTTACACCGGCCGCTCGCCCTTCACCGTCACTCGCGTGCCTGACCGCGTATGCGGCCAGTAGTCCCACATCGCGCGGTGCTGGGCGCAGCGATTGTCCCAGAACGCGATGGCGTTTTCCGTCCAGCGGAAGCGGCATTGGAACAGCGGGTTCTCCGCGTGCTGGTAGAGATAGGCGAGCATGGCATCGCTCTCGTCGCGAGGGATGCCTATGATGTGGCGGGTGAAGCCGCGATTGACGTAGAGCGCCTTGTTGCCGGTGACGGGATGGGTGCGCACCACGGGGTGTTCGGCACGCGGATATTCCACCCGGTCGGCGACGCCATAGTTGGCGTAGAGCCCGCGATAGGTCTGCTCGCCATCGTGCAACGCGGTCAGCCCGTCGAGGTAGATCTTCATCCGGTCCGACAGTGCCTCATAGGCGGCATACATGTTGGCAAACAGCGTATCGCCGCCGCGTGGCGGGCATTGCTTGATGTAGAGGATCGATCCCATCGGCGGCTCGACGTCGCAGGATACGTCGGTGTGCCAGCCCTCGCCATTGGCGCGCGGCGAATCCTTGTCGGCATGGATCTTCATCAGCGCCGGGTCGCCCTCGTTGGGCGCCGCCGGATGCACATGCAGTTCACCGAACTTGCGCCCGAAAGCGAGATGTTGCTGCGGGGTGATATGCTGGTCGCGAAAGAAGATGACGAGGTTTTCGGCAAGCGCGCGATGGATTTCGTCCATCTGCCGGTTGGAGCGCGCGTCGTCCGAGACGAGCTTGCCGATATCGACGCCGGAGATTTCCGCGCCGATGATTGGCGTGAGTTTCTCGACCGCAATGGTCTCGTAAGGTTCGGCTTCGTCGGCGACGTGCCGGTAGCGCGGTCCCTGCTTGCCGGACAGCGATGACATGGGCGTTCTCCCAATCGTTCTTGATTGGGACGCATCGTAGCGCAGGCGATGTCGAGCGCAATGCAGTAGGTGTCGTCCCGGCCCTTATGCGCAATTGCGCATCAGGAGCCGGGACCCATAACCACAGGAGCACATTGTTGTGAAAGCTGGAGCCACAGCTTGGCATAACCACAAAGCCCTGTGGTTATGGGTCCCTGCGTTCGCAGGGACGACGGACAAGATAGCCTTACTCCGCCGCCGTCACGCTGCTCACCGGCGTCTTGCTGCCCTTGCCATACCGCTGGTCGATATAGTCGATCACCAGCGCCTTGAAGTCGGCGGCAATCGTCGGACCGCGCAGGGTGCGGAACTTCTTGCCGTCGACGAACACGGGCGCGGCCGGCGCTTCGCCGGTGCCTGGCAGGGAGATGCCGATATTGGCGTGCTTGGATTCGCCCGGGCCGTTGACGATGCAGCCCATCACCGCGACGTTAAGCTGCTCGACGCCGGGATACTGCGTTTTCCAGGCCGGCATTTCCTCGCGAATGAAATCCTGGATCGAGCGCGCCAGTTCCTGGAATGTGGTCGAGGTGGTGCGGCCGCAGCCCGGGCATGCCGCGACCAGCGGCACAAAGGTGCGGAAGCCCATGGTCTGCAGCAATTCCTGCGCGACCTGAACTTCCAGCGTGCGGTCGCCGCCGGGCTCGGGCGTGAGCGAAATGCGGATGGTGTCGCCGATGCCGTCCTGCAGCAGGATGCCGAGCGCGGCCGATGAAGCCACGATGCCCTTCGATCCCATGCCGGCTTCGGTCAGGCCGAGATGGATGGCGTAATCCGAGCGGCGCGCCAGCTCCTGATAGACCGCGATCAGATCCTGCACGGCGGAAACTTTTGCCGACAAAATCATGCGGTCCTTGGGCATGCCGAGCTCTTGGGCGCGGGCGGCCGACAGCAGCGCCGACTGCACCATGGCCTCGCGCGTCACCGCGCGCGCATCGCGCGGGTTGGCCGAGGCTGTATTCTCGTCCATCAGCTTGGTCAGCAGTTCCTGATCCAGCGAGCCCCAATTGGCGCCGATACGCACCGGCTTGTTGTTCTTGTTGGCGATCTCGATGATATCGGCGAACTGCGTGTCGCGCTTGTTCTTGAAGCCGACATTGCCGGGATTGATGCGATACTTGTCGAGCGCCTCGGCACAGGCCGGATATTCGGCGAGCAGCTTGTGACCGATATAATGGAAGTCACCGATCAGGGGCGTGGTGATGCCGCGCTTGCGCAGCCCATCGCGGATGTGCGGAACGGCGGCAGCAGCTTCCTCGCGGTCGACCGTGATGCGCACCATCTCCGATCCGGCGCGCGACAGCGCCGCGACCTGCGCGATTGTGCCTTCGACATCGGCGGTGTCGGTATTGGTCATCGACTGCACGACGATCGGCGCCCCTCCGCCGACGGCAACATTGCCGACCATGACCTGTGTGGTTTTGTGCCGGGCCTTCGGGCCGGCGACGTCGTCTTGCGGGATTATTTCGGGCTTGTTCATGGGGCCTCGAATATCAGGTTTTGGTGACATGTACCAAGGGGGCGGCGAAGGCAGTGTGCGCCTTGTCACATAGCGGATCTTTATCTTGTGTGTTCAATAGCTTAGGCCAGCCGCAGCGGCCGAAAGCAGGGCAAAAGGCCTCAGTCTTCGTTAACCGCTATATTGGACAGGAATCGCCGAATTGAAAGGGCGAGCATGCGTCTGGCGGCCTTTTCATGGCCCGATGCGAGCCCTAGCATCGCCGAAACATAAATAATGGGAGGCGGGCATGCCGGCGCGAAACGAGCTGATCACGACGGCGGAACTCACTGACCTTCTCAGTCAGCCCGATCTGCGCCTGTTCGATTGCACCACCTACCTCGAACCCGCCCCTGAAGGCTCCAGCCTGCCCTATCTCACCGTGCCGGGCCGGCACAGCTTCGAGGCCGGACATATTCCGGGCGCGGACTTTCTCGATCTGCAGGGCGAGTTCTCCGATCCCGATACCGAACTTCGCTTCATGATGCCGGATGTGGTGCGGCTCGAACGGGCGTTCGGCTGCCATGGCGTTTCAAGTCAAAGCCGGGTCGTGCTGTACAGCATCGGCACGCCGATGTGGGCAACGCGGTTCTGGTGGATGCTCAGATCGCTCGGCTTCGAGAACGTCGCGGTGCTCGATGGCGGTCTCGACAAATGGAAGTTCGAGGGACGCCCGCTCGAAACCGGGCCGGCGAAGGGATACGAGCCGGCAACATTCACGGCCAATCCGAGGCCAGGTTTCTTCGTCGACAAGCACGAGACGCTTGCCGCTACGTCCGAGCGAGGCACCGTCATCGTCAACGCGCTCGGCCCGCAATTTCACAAAGGCCTCGAGCCCAGCCGCTATGGCCGGCCCGGCCGCGTTCCCGGCAGTTGCAACGTATCGGCGGCCACACTGCTCGACCCGAAGACCAAGGCGTTCGTCCCGCTTGCGGAGGCGGAAGCCAAATTCAAGGCCCAGGGTATCACCAAGGACAAACGCGTGGTCGCCTATTGCGGCGGCGGTATTTCGGCGACGGTTGATCTGTTCCTGCTGCACCGTCTCGGCTACGACAATCTCACCCTCTATGACGGGTCGATGGGCGAATGGGCCAAGGATGCGTCGCTGCCGATCGAGACGGGGTAGACCCTCCCCACGTCATTGCGAGCGAAGCGACCCTTCTACGCTTGCTGCGCAAGCTTCGCAGGCTCAAGTCCGCCGAAGCGCTTCTGCGCGAAGGCGGAAGCAATCCATCTGTCCCCGCGCGCCGAAAGATGGATTGCTTCGTCGCTGCGCTCCTCGCAATGACGTGGTTGGCATCCACCATCACGCCGGCACGTTCGGATCGGGCACCACCTTTGGATCCGGCTTGTTGACGAGATAGAGCCCGGCGATGACGAGCAGCGCTGCAATACCGAAGGCAATGGTCAGCGTGTCGTGCAGGATGAAGTAGGCGGCGACCACGCCGAACAATGGCGTGACGAAGGTGAAGGACGACAGCTTGCTCGCCGAATAGGTCTTCACCAGCGCGAACCACAGCACGAAGGTGCAGCCCACCACCCAGATCGCCTGATAAGCCAACAGCGAGATCGACAGCGCGCCCGGCATGTGGGTGATCTTCTCGCCGAACAGCAGGGATGCGCATCCCAGGATCGGGATCGATACGGCCACCTGATATCCGAGCGCCTTTTCCGGAGCTGCGTTACGAAGTTTCGTGCCCTTGGCGATCAGCGTGGTCGCGCCCCACAGCGCGCCGCCGCCGACCACCAGCAGGTCGCCCAGCAACACTTTTGCGTCGACATTTGCCTGCGGCACGCCGATTGCCAGCGCCACACCGGCAAAACTGAGGCCCAGTCCGCCCCATTGCAGCATGCTCAGGCGCTCGCCGAGAAACTGATAGGAGCCGAGCGCGACGAAAAACGGTGCAGTGTACAGGAACACGGCGGCGCGCGACGCCGATGTGAACACCAGCCCGCTGAAGATCAGCACGAATTCGATACCGAACAACGTGCCTGCCAGCAGGCCGGGACCGAGCGAGCCGTCACGCTCGAAGAATTTCACGCCGCGCAGCCAACCGGCCAGCAGCATCACCGGCAACGCGCCAGCCGAGCGGATCAAGGCCTGCAGCATCGGCGGCACATCGGGCAGCGTCAGCTTCACCGCAATCTGGTTGAAGCCCCAGCTCAGGCACAACATCAGCATCAAGGCGATGGCGCCCGGGGTGAGCGCACGCCCGGCGGAAGGTTCTACTGGCTTGGGCGACATTAATCCTCGTGGCCGGCTTCGCGCCGTGTTCTCGTTATTTCTGGCAATGCGCGCAGATGCCGGCGATCTCGACGACGGAGAGTTTTGGCGCGAATCCGGATGCTCGCGCCGCCGCATTGAGGCTTTGCGCCACGGGGGCTGCGGGGATTTCGCCGACGGAACCGCAGAGCTCGCAGATCAAAAACGCCACCATCGAGGTCTCGTCATGATCATGCGCGCAGGCAAGGAACGCATTGCGGCTCTCGATGCGGTGGACGAGGCCGTTTTCCATCAGGAAATCGAGCGCGCGGTAGACCGTGATCGGCGCCGGCCGCGGCATCGATTTGGCGAGCTCGTCGATCACCTCGTAGGCCCCGAGCGGGCGGTGGCTCGACAGCAGCGCCTGCAGCACCTGACGCCGGATCGGGGTAAATTTCTGCGCCCGCCGCGCGCAAACCTGTTCGGCATGCGCGATCGCTTCCGCAGTGCAGCGGCCGTGATCATGGTCAGGCGCAGGAAATGTCGGCTTTGTCAGGCTCATATCAGCTCCTTGTACCAGTTTGAGGGCCGATCCTAAAGCCCGCGCTCGCATTGGTTCCCAGCCATGTGCTGGAAGCGGATCAGACCATTGTTAACTCGTTGTGCGGAATTCATAAGCAAGCTTATCATATTACAAGGTTATGGAGGCTTGGGCATGCGCGGCTCCGTGGACATGAACTTCCTGTTTACGCTTGGTGAGGTGCAACGGATGGTGCGCGCCTATGCCGACCGGCAGGCGGCGCGCTACGGCATCACCCGTGCGCAATGGGCGGTGCTGGCCAAGGTCGAGCGCACCGAGGGCCTCAAGCAGTCGGAACTTGCCGAACAGATGGAGATGCAGCCGATCACGCTGACGCGGCTGATCGACAAGCTCTGCGACAATGGCTGGATCGAACGCCGCGGCGACGAGAATGACCGCCGCGTCAACCGCCTCTATCTGCGCAAGGCCGCGCGGCCGCTGCTCGGCAAGCTCGCCGGGCTTCGCTCCGAACTGACGGCGACCGCGCTCGACGGCATCAATCCCACTGATGCCCACCGCCTGCTCGACCAACTCGATCTGATCAAGGAAAACGTTCGCAACGCGATCCAGAATGCGGCCGGCGAACCTCCCAGAAAGGAGCAGCGCTATGGCTGATCCGGTCCTCAAATTCCCGCCCGAGCAGAAGGGCGCCCCCGCGGGACCGTCACGGCCGAAACTCGCGGCCGAGCCGCGCCGCCGGCTGATGGCCGGCATGCGGCGCTACCGGCGCTTTCTGCTGTTGGTGGTGTTGCCGTTGGTTGCGCTGGTCGCCGGCGTGACGTTCTATCTCAACGGCGGCCGCTACGTGACCACCGACGATGCCTATGTCGGCGCGCAGAAGGTTCTGATCACGCCCGACATCTCCGGCAAGATCGAGAAGGTCGTGGTGAAGGAAGGCCAGCAGGTCAATCCAGGCGACGTCCTGTTTGAGATCGATCCGGTGCCATTCCGCCTCGCCGTGGCGCAAGCCAAGGCCAACCTCGCGCAAACCAAGGTCACCTATGACAATCTGATCGCCGACCTGAAAATCTATAGCCGGATGAGTGAACTCTCGCAGCAGGGTATGGACCTGAAGCGGCGTGATGTGGAGCGCAAGTCTTCGCTGGTGAAGAACAATTTCGGCTCGCAGCTTGACCTCGATAACGCGTCGACCGCCCTCGTCACCGCGAGCGCGCAGTATCAGTTGCTGCAGCAGAAGATCGCGACCGCAAAAGCCCAACTGCTCGGCAATCCTGATCTGCCGCTCGAGGAATTCCCGCCCTATGCCCAGGCCAAAGCCGCCCTCGACCAGGCCCAGCGCAATCTCGACCACACCGTGATGCGCGCGCCGATGGCCGGCATCGCCACGCAGGTCGAGCAGATCCAGCTCGGCCGCTTCGTCACCGCGGGCACGCCGGTGTTCAGTATCATTGACACCGCGAACCCGTGGGTCGACGCCAACCCGAAGGAATCCGATTTCACCTATGTCGCGGTCGGCCAGTCGGTCACGCTCGAGGTCGATGCGTTTCCCAATCACCCCTTCAAGGGCACGGTCGGCTCGCTCTCGCCCGGCACCGGCGCGCAGTTTGCGATCCTACCGCCGCAGAACGCGTCGGGCAATTTCGTCAAGGTGGTGCAGCGCGTGCCGGTGCGGATCTATTTCGACAAGAACGATAAGTTCGTGCGCAAGCTGAAGGCCGGCATGAGCGTCTACGCCACCATCGACACCAACCATCGGCGCTCGCTCTCAGCCCTGCTCGGCCTGTCGCCGGCGACGGCGAACCAGGACCACGATTAGCGCCATGGCGACGTCGGGCCAGCCATCGGCATCCGTTCCCGGCCTGCGCCGGAACATGGTGACGATCTGCGCCATGACGGCGACGATCATGCAGGCGCTGGACACGACGATCGCCAACGTCGCGCTGCCCTACATGCAGGGCACGCTGTCGGCGTCGCAGGACCAGATCAACTGGGTGCTGACCTCCTATATCGTCGCCGCCGCGATCATGACCGCGCCGGTCGGATGGATCGCCAACCGCTTCGGCAGCAAGCGCATCTTCATCATCTGCTCGGCCGGCTTCACGATCGCCTCGGTGTTATGCGGATTGGCGCAGGACATCGGCCAGATGGTGGTGTTTCGTCTGCTGCAGGGCGTGTTCGGCGCGGCGCTGGTGCCGCTGTCGCAGGCCGTGATGCTCGATTCCTACGCGCTGCATGAACGCGCCAAAGCAATGGCGATCTGGGGCATGGGGGTGATGATGGGGCCGATCATGGGTCCGTCGCTTGGCGCCTGGCTGACGGAAACCTATTCCTGGCACTGGGTGTTCTTCGTCAACCTGCCGTTTGGCATTATCACTGTGCTCGGCCTCGTCATCTTCATGGACGAGACCAAGAAGGACATCGAGCTGCGGTTCGACTGGTTCGGCTTCACCGCGCTGGCGGTCGCCATCGGCGCGCTGCAGCTCGCGCTCGACCGCGGCGAACAGCTCGGCTGGCTGGAATCCAACGAGATCATTGCCGAGTTCATCATTGCCGGCATCGGCTTCTATTACTTCCTGGCGCATTCGCTGACGACGCAACATCCGTTCATCCAGTTCGCGCTGTTCAAGGACAAGAATTTCGTCGCCGGCTGCGTATTTATGGCGGTCATGGGACTGGTGCTGTTTTCCACCATGGCCCTTTCCTCGCCGTTCCTGCAGAACGTGATCGGCTATCCCATCATCACCGCCGGGCTTCTGCTGGCGAGCCGCGGCTGCGGCACGTTCGTGGCGATGATGCTGGTCGGCCGCATGATGAACCATATCGAGGCACGAACACTGATCGTCTCCGGCCTCGGCATCACCTGCCTGTCGCTGTTCTACATGACCGGCTGGACCGACCAGACCGGCGTGACCGAGATCGTGACCATCAGCGTGGTTCAGGGCTTTGGCTTTGGGTTGGTATTCGTGCCGCTCTCCACGGTGGCGTTCCTGACGCTACCCAATCATCTGCGCACCGACGGCACGTCGATGCTGACCTTGATGCGCAACGTCGCCAGCTCGATCGGGATATCGCTCGTGATCTCGCAACTGACGCAAGGCACGCGCTACACCTACGCGGTCCTGTCGGAGCACATCAATCCGTTCAATCACGCCCTGCAGATGCCCCAAGTGCGCGACATGATCGACCTCGCCACCGACAAGGGCCGCGCCATGGCGGATATGATGGTCAAGATACAGGCGCAGATCATCGCATTCTCATATGACTACCAGCTCGTGATGATCTTCACCGCCTGCGCCATCCCGCTCGCCATCATGATCGGCTCGACCAAGGCGACGCTGCGCGAGCAGTCGACCGCGCCGGATCATGCGGTGATGGAGTAGGGCTGCCATTCGGAGCGCCCGCGTTACGGCCGCTCCGACACTGAAAGCGCGTCGAGCCGGACGTAGCTCGCTTCCATTCCCTGCTCCATGCCGGTCGCCAGCATCGTGGCGCGCGTCGCAGCATCTGGCAGCGTCATACGCATGGTCATCAAGGTGCCGGCTCCGTCCGACGCGAAGTTGGTTTCGACGTGATTGTCAGGTGTCGGGTCCGGCAGATGCATCCGTTCGACATGTACGAGGCGGCTGAACGGCGCCACCTCGATAAATTCGCCGGTCAGGTGGAAGCCGCCGCCCTTGCCGTCGCTCCATTCGTACCGGATCTTGCCGCCCGGGCGTGCCTCGTTGACGCAGACCGGCATCGTCCAGCCTTCCGGACCAAGCAGCCACTTCTGGATCAGCGCCGGCTCGGTGTGCGCGCGAAACACCGCCTCCGGCGTGGCGGCAAACCGCCTGGTAACCACGACGTGGGTGTCGCCTTCGGTCTTCAGCGTCAACTTACTCATGGGATTGCCTTCTCCTGGGTTTTCATTTCGGCCAGCACGTCGTCCAACCGGTTGTAATTTGCCGCGAGCGTCTGCCGCAGCATCGCAAGCCATTGGTCGATCTCGGCGACGGCCGCAGGCGCTAGCCGGCATGGCCGTTTCGTGCCTTCGACGCGGCGCAGAATAAGGCCGGCGCCTTCGAGGACTTTGAGGTGACGGGAGATGGCGGGCTGCGTCATCTCGAACGGCTCAGCCAATTCCATGACGGTGGCCTCGCCTAGCGCAAGGCGCGCCAGGATCGCCCGGCGGGTCGGGTCGGCCAGCGCGGAAAAGGCAGCATCAAGATTCGCCATAGAACATCTCAGATCCGTTATATAACTGATCTTTTATATAATCGTTCTTTTATGTCAAGTCGGGAATGTGAAAGGCTGGCTGCGGCTGGGCCGCCGGCCGCCCGGCAACTCAGCTCGATATCAGCTAGGCCGAGGCGGTCGAGTTCTCCAGAAACGAGGAAGCGACGCCGCCAAAACTGAAATTCGCGGCTGCTCAAGCCCGTGGCATGGTCAGCGGCCGGGATGCCCGGGTCTGTGCGGCGAGCCTGATCGCGGCGTTGGCAGCGCCGAAGCCGTGATAGTCGCGCCGCTCGACGATCTCGAAGAAAAACCGCTCGTCGAAGGCATGGGTATAGGCTTGGAAGAATTCGCCCTCGCCCTCGCGGTCGTAGAGAATCTGATTGTCGCGCAGCGCCGCCATCGTCGTGGCGTCGAGGCCGTATTTGGCCTCGAGATCATCGTAGTAATTGTCGGGAATCTTCAGGAAATCTGCACCCCGCGCGCGCATATCGGCCACGGCTGCAAAGATATCGCGGCAGGAGAACGCGACGTGCTGGACACCGGAGCCGAAGAATTCGTGGATGAAGCGGGCCGACAGCGTGCGCGTCGCCGATGAACCGTTCAGAACCACCCGCAGGTTTTCGTTGGCGTTGATCAGCGCCTGGCTCTGCACCAGGCCGACCGGATCGGCGATCTCGAACTGAGGTAGACGCTTCAGATCGAGAATGCCGGTATAGAATAATAACCACGACAGCATCTCGTCGTAGGGCATCGATTGCGAGATGTGGTCGACTTCGTCGAGACGATCGGTAGCCGCATCGCTGCGCAGCGGCTCGAAATCGAGCTCCCAGTTCTTGCCGGCTTGCTCCCGAAAATACAGCAGGCTGCCGCCGACGCCGCGGATCGCCGGGATTTCAAGCTCGCCCGGCCCTACCGGCTGATAGAAGGTGCGCGCCTGCAGCGCTTCGGCGCGCGCCATGGTGCTGCTGGCGTCATCGACATCAACAGCGATGGCGCAGACCCCGGGACCGTGCGCGACAAAATGCGAATGGGCAAAGCTATCAGGCTCGCAATTGATCACGAGATCGATATGGCCCTGCGACCAACGCTCGACGTCCTTGCTGCGATGCGCACCCGTCTTGCGAAAGCCCAGTTGGCCGAACAGCGCCGCGAGGTCGCTGGCCTTCTCTTCACTGACGGCAAATTCGATGAAGCCGACGCCGCGGCTGCGCGCCTTCGGCGGCAGTGGCTTTGCCGGAGCGATCGAGGCGGCGCTACGGACGTCATCCTCAAGCAGGATCAGCGAGCGCAGCCCGTCGGTCGCGGTGCGCACCGCGGAGCCGGCGCGAAACTGATCGTTGAATATTTCCAGCGACAGCGGGCCGGCATAGCCGGTGGCAAGCACGTCTTCCACGAAGCGGGCGACCGGCAGGTCACCCTGCCCCGGGAAGCAGCGGAAATGCCGGCTCCAGGACAAAACGTCGAGGCCAAGTTTCGGCGCGTCGGCGAGTTGCACCAGAAAGATCTTGTCGGCGGGGATCGATTGAATCGGCAGCGTCGGGAACGCCGGCGCCAGAGCGTGAAAGCTATCCAGAATGACGCCGATCGATTTGTGGTCGGCGCGCCGCACGATCTCCCAGGCGTCGCGATAATCGTTGACGTGAAGCCCCCAGGCGAGCGCCTCATAGCCGACGCGCAAGCCCCGCGCGGCGGCCCGCTCACCCAGTTCGCGGAAATCGGCCGCCGCGCGGTCGATGCCGCCGAGCGAGGCCGGCGAGATGTTGCTGCAGATCAGCATCAAGTCGGTCTGCAATTCCTGCATCAAGTCGAACTTGCGCTCGGCGCGGCCGAAATTGCGCCCTCGCTGCGGCTCCGGCATGCCCTCGAAGTCGCGAAATGGCTGGAAAGCGCAGATCGACAGCCCGAGATCGCGGCACATCTGGCCGACCTCGCGCGGGCTGCCTGCGAACGACAGCAGGTCGTTCTCGAAGATCTCGACGGCGTCGAATCCGGCAGCGGCTATCGCCCGCAGCTTTTCGTCGAGCGCGCCGCTCAGCGAAACGGTAGCGATCGAGCGCTTGTTCATGCCGCAGTTTCCGTCATGGCGCCACCTAGGAACAATTGCCCGATGCGGGGATCGTTCAGCACCCGCTCCGCTTTGTCGACGAGCCGGGTCTGACCGAGTTCAAGCACGATGCCGTAATCTGAAATCTCCAGCGCCGAGCGCGCATTCTGCTCGATCATCAGGATCGACACGCCGCGATCGCGCAATTCCTTCAGAATGTTGAAGGTCTGCTGCACCATCAGCGGCGATAGCCCGATCGAAGGCTCGTCGATCAGCACGAGTTGCGGATTGAGCAGGAGGCCGCGGACGATCTCGAGCTGTTTCTGCTCGCCACCCGAGAGCGTGGACGCCTGCTGGGTCGCCCTTTTGCGCAGCGCAGGAAACTTGTCGAGCGCCGCCTCGATCCGCGCGGGCAGATCGGTGATGTCCCGCCCGGCGACGACGGCGCCGAGCTGGATGTTGTCGCGCACCGACAATTCGGGGAAGATGTTGCGTCCCTGCGGCACGTAGCAGATGCCTGAAGTCAGCAATTCGCGCTGGCTCAGCCCGGTAACGTCGCGCCCTTTGAATACGATCCTGCCTTCACGCAGCTTCAACAGCCCGAAGATCGCCTTGAACACGGTGGATTTTCCGGCGCCGTTCGGGCCGATCACGGTGGTGATGGAGCCCGCCGGCACGGAAAAACTGGTGCCGTTGAGGATCGTCATCTTGCCGTAGCCGCCGACGAGGCCTTGAACATCGAGGATGGCGTCGCTCATGGGCTGCTCCTCTAGTGGCCGAGATAGGCTTCGATGACAGCGGGATTGGCGCGGACTTCGCCAGGCGTGCCCATCGCCAGCAGCCTGCCTTCCGCCATCACCATCACGCGCGTGCATAGCGACATCACGAATTCCATGTTGTGCTCGATCACGACGAAGGTGGCGCGCTTCTCTCGGTTGATCGCGGCCAGCCGTTCCTTGAGATCCCCGAGCATGGTGAGGTTGACGCCGCCGGCCGGTTCATCGAGCAGCACCAGCCGCGGGCCACCCATGAACGCCATCGCGGCGTCCAGCAGCTTTTGCTGGCCATACGACAGCCCGCCGGCGGTTTCGGTGGCGAGATGGTCGAGCTTGAAGAAGCCGATTATCTGGTCGGCCGCGGCGGTCAGTCCCGCATCCGACGGACCGAACAGCCGCGACACCATGTTGCCCTGATGCTCTTGGCCAGCAAGGATCAGATTCTCCCGCACCGAGAGTTTTGGGAATACCTGCAGAAGCTGGAAGGTGCGGCTGACGCCCAGACGATTCAACTCGGACGGCCGCAATCCCGTGACGACTTTGCCGTCGACCTTTACCTCGCCATCGGTCGGCGTGAGTTGCCCGAGGATGCAGTTGAACAGGGTGGACTTGCCACAGCCGTTCGGGCCGATTAGGCCGAGGATCTCACCCTCCTGCACGTCAAAGCTGACGCCGTCGACCGCCTTGATGCCCCCAAAACTCTTTTTGATGTTGCTGACTTCGAGAACTGCGGTCATGGCGCCGTCTCCAGCCGGGATTTAGCCACTGCCCGCAAGGCGGACGCCGCCTTGGTGCGACGCTCGGTCAGATAACGATCGAGAATGCCGAGAATACCGGTCGGCGAATAGATCAGAAGCAGCATCACGGCGACCGCATAGAGCATCAAATAGTAGCCTTGCGTGAAGCGCAGCCATTCCGGCAGCAGCACCGCAATCATTGCGCCGAGGAACGGCCCGAAGAAGAATCCGGAGCCGCCGACGATCACCATCATCAACAAGTCAAGCGAGAGCGAGAGGTTGAACGGAACCGGATCGATATATTGCGTCAGCGGCGCATAAAGCGTGCCGGCGACGCCGCCCAGCGCCGATCCGATTGCGAACGCCATCAGCGTATAGCGGCGCGTGTCGATACCGAGCGACAGCGCGCGCACCGGATTTTCGCGCAGCGCCACGAAAGCGCGGCCCCAAGGCGAGCGGATCAGCCACCACATCACCAGCGAGACGATGCCGAGCGAGCCGAGGCAGAAATAATAGAACGGCAGCGGCCGGTTGGTCGCGAAGCCAAGGACATTCGGCCGCGGAATATTGGAGATGCCGTAGATGCCCTTGGTGAGCCAGTCCTCGTTGCGGAACACCAGGAAGGCCAGAGTCGAGAACGCCAGCGTCACGAAGGCGAGGTAGTGATGCTGCACGCGCAGCGCCGGATAGCCCAGGATCCAGCCGATCGCAAAGCACAGCACGATCGCGACACCGAGCGCCACGATCAGCGGCATGCCCTGCGTGGTCATGATCGCCGCCGCGTAGGCGCCGATGCCGACGAACGCGCCCTGCGCCAGCGAAACCTGGCCGGCATATCCCAGCGTCAGATTGAGCCCCATTGCGGCAATCGTCATGACAGCCCATTGGCTCAGGATGTAGAGGCCATAGCGGTTGAAATTCATCGGCACGATAATCAGCGCCGCGATGACGGCAACGCCGAGGGCAATACGCCAGTATTTTCCGATTGCGGTCATACTGTGCGCTCCTCGGGCCTGCCGAGTAACCCCTGCGGGCGGAACAGGATAATGACGATCAGCAGGATCAACGGCACCGCGGCACGGTATTGCGTCGACACATAGGCCGCCGCCAGATTGTCGACGACGCCGATCAACAGCCCGCCGGCAATGGCGCCGCGCACCTGATTGAAGCCGCCGACGATCGCCGCGATGAACGCCGCCTGCCCCAACACTTCGCCGGAGGAGAATTTCGCCAGATAAATCGGCGTGATCAGCAGCGACGCCAACGCCACCAGAAACGCGTTGATCAGGAACGTCAGCAGGATCATGCGTTCGACCGGCACGCCGATAATGCGGGCAACCGTCGGATTCTGCGCGGTCGCTTGCATCTGGTGACCGATCGACGTGCGGTTCAACAGCGCGGTCAGGCCAATCACCACGGCGATCGCAAGCGCGAGCACGCCGAGGCTCTGCAACGAGACCACGCGGCCGAGGACCCAGACGTCGCCGGCAGGCACGATAGAGGGGAATGGCGAGGCTTCCGCACTGAAGAACTGCTTCACCGCCTCCTTCATGCCGATTGCGAGCGCCATGGTCGCGATCGCGAGTGGCAGCACGCCGTGCCGCAGCATCGGATCCACCAGCAAGAGCTTGAAGCCGAGCCCTAAGAGCAGCAGCGACAGCAGGATGCCAAGGATGATGGCGAGCCAGAACGGTGCGCCCGCGTGCATCACCGCCAGCATCAGGAACGCTGGCAGCATCACGAATTCGCCTTGCGCGAAATTGATGGTTTGCGACGTCTGCCACAGCAGCGTGAAACCGACTGCGACAAGGGCATAGATCGCCCCGGTCGCAAGGCCTGCCACGAGCAGATCGAGCAGATTGGACATGCTTTTCCCTCACGACGCGGAGATCGGCTCCGCTGACACTTCGGCTCAGATGAATTTCGCTCGGCCGCGCGCCGGGCTCCACCTCTCCCGCGTGCGGGGGAGGTCGCATTGCATCGACAGATGCGATGCGGGTGGGGGCTCTCTCCACGCGGGCAGTGCAACTCGCGGCGACACCCCCACCCCGGCCCTCCCCCGCAAGCGGGAGAGGGAGTGCAGTCCCGTCGCGGCTGAACTCATCCGGCCACGGTTCACAACAACTCAATTCAGCTTCGGCAGCACCTGCTTGACGACCTGCTTGCCCTCGACGATCTCGACCAGGAATCCCTGGCGATCGATGTCGCCTTTCTCATCGAAGGTCACATCCATCAGGATGCCGGGCTCGCTCGCGGCCTTGATGGTGAGGCCGTGAAGCGTATCAGCGAACTTTTTGGCGTCGACCTTGCCCATCTTTTCGGTAGTCGCCTTGACCATGTAGATCGCGAGATAGCCCTTGAGTCCGTTGTGGTCGGGGACGTAGTTGTACTTCTTGACGAACTTTTCCCTGAAGGCCTTGACCAGATCGACGGGTGCGTCGGTGGTAAGCCCAACGTGGCCGCGCGCACCGTTTGCCGCGTCTCCAGCCAGTTCGACGACCTTTTGACCGACCAGGGTAGTCTCGCCCACCAGCGGCACAGCGACTGCCTGCCGTTTCAGCTCTTTCAAGATGCGCGCGCTTTCTTCCTCGTTGAGGTAGATGAAGGCGGCATCGGGCGCCGCGGCCTTGATCTTGCTGACGTCGGCAGCGAAATCGGCCTGTCCCGCTTCGGTGGAAAGGTCTGCCGCGACCTTGATGTTGTATTTGGCGAATTCCTTGCTGATGACGTCGCGGCCACCTTTGCCGAAGTCGTTGTTGACCCAGACGATCGCAACCGATTTGGCCTTCAGCTCATCGTTGATGTATTTCGCGACTTTTGGCATCGAGGATTGCTGGCCGAACGAGGTGCGGAACAGAAACTTGTTGCCACCCTGCGTTAGTTCGGCCGCCTCGCCGCCCATGATCTGGGTGATGCCGGCTTCGGCGGCGAGCGGCGAAGTGACCTTGACCGAGCCCGAGTAGCCGGGCCCGAGCAGGACGTAGGGCTCATTGTCGAGCGCCTTTTGCACCTGCGCGCGGGCAACGCCGGGGTTGGATTGCGAATCCGCATGCGTGACTTCGAGCTTGCGGCCGAGCACGCCGCCCTTGGCGTTGATCTCCTCGATCGCGAGATCGATGCCGTTTTTCCAGTTGTTGCCGACGGTGGCGCCGCCGCCCGACAGTTCGGCGACGTCGGCGAGCTTGATCGGTGCTCCCTGCGCCAATGCGGTTGCGGCCGATACGGTAGCGAGCAATAGCCCGGCAAAGATTCCAGATCTCATTTCCATCCCCTCTTGTTGTTTCAAAAAGACGGCCTTGTAACCGGCCGTGCTGTTACGCTGCATTCACTTTAGCGTAGCGTTTGGCCATCATGGCGTCGAATGCATTTCCCATCTCGACGGCCGATGGCTTCAATCCCGTGAACAGCTCGAAGGCGTCCGCCGCCTGGTAGATCGCGAGCTCGCGCCCGGTCATGACCTCGGCCCCCTTCGCTTTGGCGGCATTCAACAGCGGCGTCCAGAGCGGCGTGTAGACCGCATCCGCCACCCAAATATCCCTGTGCAGCAGCGCATCCGGCACAGGCGTGCGACGGTTCGGCAGCATGCCGACCGGCGATCCATTGACCACGCCGCTGACGCCGCGCATGGCTTCCTCGACGCTATCGGCAACCTTTGTGCGGCCACGGCTCTCGATCAGGCCGGCAAGTTGCGTTGCCTTGGCTGCATCAGTGTCGAAGATTCTGATCTCCGCCACGCCAATTCCGGCAAGCGCAAAGGCGATCGCCTTGCCGACACCGCCCGCGCCGATCACGGCGACAATGCTCTGCGCGGGATCGCGGACGAGTTCGGTGATCGCCCGGGCAAATCCCGTTGTGTCGGTGTTATGTCCGATCAGCCGGTCATCCCGAACCACGACGGTGTTGACGGCGCCGATCGCGCGCGCACCGGGCGACAATTCGTCGAGCAGGGAAACCACCGCTTCCTTGTACGGGAAGGTGACGTTGACGCCGGCAAAACCCAGCCGGCGTACACCGTCGAGCAGCAGTCGCAATTCTTCGCGGCCCGCATCGGCAACTTCGATAAGCTGATAGTGGCAATGAGCGCCAAGCGCCTCGGCGGCCCGCTCATGCATCGCAGGCGATGCCGAATGCGCAATCGGCGCGCCGATCAGGCCGGTGAGGAAGCGGCGATCGGCCGGAGCAATTGGGCGGGCGGCAGGGCTCATGATCTCGTCGTCGGGCGCAAATGCGCGTAAGGGCCAGCGGACGGCTCGGGAACGTCCCGATCCGGCCGAACGATAGCGTTTTGCCGACCTAACACAATTACCCATTTATGCCGGATAGATAACACCATGTTATTTCTTGCGCGGCTTGGGATCGGGCCTTCGCAGCGCCGCCTTGCCCGGCCCAACGGCGCGCATTTCCGAGCGCAGGCACTCGATGAAGTGCTCGATGTGCAGCGACAGCGGAGCGCCACGTTTTACCGCGATGTAGGTGTCGAACCTGGTCGGCTCGATGATCCTGAGCAGTTCGACGCCGGGATAGCCGCCATGCGCGACCGTAAACTGGTCGATCACGGCGATGCCGAGGCCGGCTTTGACCAGTGCACACACCGTGGTGCCGAAGCGCGCGCGGATGGTGATGTCGTAGTCGAGTTTGTTGCGCGCAAATATCTCAGCCATGATCCGTCCATAGGGATCGTTGGGATCGATGCCGATCAGCGGATAGCGGATGATTTCCTTGGCCGAGACCTGCTTGCACCCCGCAAGCTCATGTCCCGCCGGCACGATGCAGAACAATTCGCCCGACGCCAGCGGCAGGAAGTCGAGGCCGGGATGCTCGAGCCGGTAGCTCATGGCGACGCAATCGCCGCGGCCGAGCAACAGATAGTCGACGGCTTCCTCGATCTTGAGGATGTTGATGTCGATCCGCAGTTCGGGATAGCGGCGCCGCACCCGCTCGATCGTGCGCGGCACCATCACCTGCGAGATGCTCGGCACCGAGCCAATGCGCAGTTCGGACAGATCGCCGCGTCCGATCTTGGAGATGATCTCGGAGAGATCGTCCATCTTCTCGTAGACGCCGTTGATCTGCTCGAAGATGTTGCGGGCTTCCGCTGTCGGGAAATAGCGCCCGTTCTGGCGCTGGAAGAAGCGGACGCCCAGCGACTTCTCGGTATATTTCACCAGGCGGCTGATGCCCGGCGCGGATACGTTCAGAAGTCTCGCAGCTCCGCCGATCGTGCCGGTCACCATCACGGCGCGGATCACCTCGACCTGGCGAAGCGTCATCATGTGCGAAGTCTTGCCTGTCGCGCCGCCCCTGCGATGCAGTCGCGGCTACACGTCGAAGAACACCGTCTCGTTGTCGCCCTGCAGGTGTACGTCAAAACGATAGACCGGATTGCCGCTGCCCGGCTGGCGCGTCGCGATCAGCGTGGAGCGGCGCTCGGCCGGCACCAGCGCCAGCACCGGATCGGCGGCATTGGCCGCCTCGCCGTCGAAATAAATTCGCGAGTAATTATGCAGGAGCATGCCACGTGCGAACACCGCAAGCACGATATGTGGCGCCTGCGGCTTGCCGTCGGGATCGGGCACCACGCCCGGCTTGATGGTGTCGAAGGCATAACCGCCTCTGGCATCGGTGCCGATGCGGCCAAACCCCTTGAACGACGTATTCGGCAATGCGCGCTTGTCCTGCGGATCGGAGAACCGGCCCTGCGCGTCCGCCTGCCAGATCTCCAGCATGCAATCCGGCACCGGCACGCCGTCGCCGTCGAACACCGTGCCTTCGACGCGAATGCGCTCGCCCGAGGTGTCCGGCGTCACCAGATTGTTGTTGAACGCATCGTTCCAGTCGTATTTGCCGCCCGGCGTCAGGCCGTAGGCGAAGTAGGGACCGACGGTTTGCGACGGGGTGATGCCGTCCGGTTTGGTCTGAGGCACTTAACTGTTCTCCATCGGCGTGGCGTTGCGCCCGCGCAGCACAATGTTGAAGCGGTAGCACAGCGCCCAATCCGGCTTGGTGTTCTCCAGATCGAATGACGAGATCATCCGGTTGCGCGCCTTCTCGTCGGTAACCGAATTGAAGATCGGATCGAACGGGAATAGCGGATCGCCGGGGAAGTACATCTGCGTCACCAGGCGCGAGACGAACGAGTGCCCGAACACCGAGAAGTGGATATGGGCCGGACGCCAGGCGTTGTGGTGATTGCCCCAGGGATACGCGCCGGGCTTGATGGTAACGAAGCGGTAATAGCCTTGCGCGTCGGTTTGCGCGCGGCCGGCGCCGGTGAAGTTCGGATCGAGCGGCGCGGGATGCTGGTCGACGACGTGGACATAGCGGCCGCAGGAATTGGCCTGCCACAGTTCAACCAGCGTGTTCGGCACACCGCGGCCGTCTTCATCGAGCACATGGCCGTGCACAATGATGCGCTCGCCGATCGGCTCGCCCTTGCCGTGAACGGTGAGGTCATGATCGTTCGCGCGCACGGTCTCGTGGCCGTAGACCGGCCCGGTCAATTCCGACAGCGTATGACGCATCGGAATCAGCGGCTTGGAGGGCGAACGCTTGACCGTGCTCTTGTAGGCGGGAGACAGCCGCGGCGGATGCGCCGCGAGACTTTGCACTGGATAGACCAATGTCATGACGAATTCCTCCCTAGCATCGCAGTCGCCGCGCAAAATTGCTTTGCAATTTTTCGCTGAGCCGCGCCGCCGGATCATTATATGACATAACTAATTTGGGAAAGGGCGATTTTTCGCTCTCCCTACCCATTGTCTTAATTGACCTTTTCGATCGCGACCGCGACGCCCTGGCCGACGCCGACGCACATGGTTGCCAAGGCAAGCTTCCCGCCTCGCTTCTCCATGCCGTGCACCGCCGTCAGCGCCAGCCGCGCGCCGCTCATGCCGAGCGGATGGCCGAGCGCGATCGCGCCGCCATGCGGGTTGACGAAGTCGGCATCGTCCTTGACGCCCAGTTGCCGCAGGCAGGCTATGCCCTGGGAAGCGAAGGCTTCATTGAGCTCGATCAAATCGAAGTCAGAGATCTTGATGCCGAGCCGCTCCATCAGCTTCTTCGTCGCCGGCACCGGACCGATGCCCATGATGCGCGGCGGCACCGCCGCCGAGGCTAACCCAAGGATGCGCGCCCGCGGCGTCAACCCGTGCTTTTTCACGGCGAGCTCAGAGGCGAGGATCATCGCGGCTGCGCCATCATTGACGCCGGAGGCATTGCCCGCCGTCACCGTGCCGGGATTGCGCACGATCGGCTTCAGTTTTGCCAATCCTTCGAGCGTCGTTTCGGGACGCGGATGCTCATCCTTGTCGACGGTGATGGGACCTGCCTTGCCGCCGGGCACCTGGATCGGCGTAATCTCCTCGGCGAAATAGCCCGAGGCGATCGCCGCGCCCGCGCGCTGCTGTGAGCGGATCGCCATCGCATCCTGGTCGGCGCGCGATACCTGGAATTCTTCGGCGACGTTCTCGCCGGTTTCCGGCATCGCATCGACGCCGTACTGCGCCTTCAACAGGGGATTGATGAAGCGCCAGCCGATGGTGGTGTCGTAAATCTCGGCCGAGCGCGCAAACGCTTCCGGCGCCTTGCCCATCACGAAGGGTGCGCGCGTCATCGATTCGACACCGCCGGCAATCGCGAAATCAATTTCGCCAGCGCGGATCGCGCGGCCCCCGGCGCCGACCGCATCGAGACCCGACGCGCAGAGTCGGTTCAGCGTCTGCCCGGGAACCTGCTCCGGCATGCCCGCGAGCAACAGCGCCATCCGCGCCACGTTGCGGTTGTCCTCACCGGCCTGGTTGGCGCAGCCGAAAAATACTTCGTCGACCTGGGTCCAGTCGAGATTGGGGTGCTTCGCCATCAGCGCCTTGATCGGGGCTGCGGCCAGATCGTCGGCGCGCACCTTGGCGAGCGATCCGCCGAAACGGCCGATCGGGGTCCGGACGGCATCGCAAATGAATACATCACGCATAGAATCTCTCCCTGAATGCCGTGCTTTAGGCGTTGACCCAGATTTGATGGCGAGTTTTAGGATCGCACCCGCGGCAGGTCAATTGAGGCATCGTTCCCGGGCGGCGCTTTCGCGGGAGGTCCGTCATGCCCTCAACGCTGGTGTGATGCGTGGAAAACTCTGACAACGCGGGTATGGGAATAGGACCGCGCGGCGAAATTTTGTAGTTTGCCGCCCCTGGAGCCGTGGCCGGCTCCAGCTTCTCGTTTGGACGCGTTTTCTTCACGCGAACCGGTACCCACTTCACTTGAAAACGCTCTGATGACGATCCAGCAATCCATCCCCGCCCCCGCACCGCCCGAGGCCACGCCGGCACCTGATGCAACTTCACGCGTCACGCCGATGATGGAACAATATTTGGAGATCAAGGCCGCCCATCCCGGGCTCTTGCTGTTCTACCGGATGGGCGATTTCTACGAGCTGTTCTTCGAGGACGCCGAGATCGCCTCGAAGGCGCTCGGCATCGTGCTGACCAAGCGCGGCAAGCATCAGGGCATGGATATCCCGATGTGCGGCGTGCCGGTGGAACGCTCCGAGGATTATCTGCATCGCCTGATCAATGCCGGCCACCGCGTTGCCGTATGCGAGCAGACCGAGAATCCGGCCGCCGCGCGCGCCCGCGGCAACAAGAGCGTGGTGGCGCGTGGCGTGGTGCGGCTGGTGACGCCGGGCACGCTGACCGAAGACACGCTGCTCGATGCCCGCACCAATAATTATCTGCTGGCGATCGCGCGCGCCCGCGCCTCCTCCGGCGGCGACCGAATTGGCCTCGCCTGGATCGATATCTCGACCTCGGAGTTCATGGTCACGGAATGCTCGACGGCGGAACTCGCTGCGACGCTGGCGCGGATCAATCCGAACGAGGCCATCGTTACCGATGCGCTCTATGGCGATCCTGATCTGGGCGCGCTGCTGCGCGAACTGCCCTCAGTGACGCCCTTGACCCGCGACGTCTTCGACGGCGCCACCGCGGAGCGGCGCCTCTGTGACTATTTCGCAGTCGCGACCATGGATGGTCTCTCCGCGATGACACGGCTGGAGGCGACCGCTGCGGCCGCCGCCGTCACTTACATTGACCGCACCCAGGTCGGTAAGCGTCCGCCGCTGTCCCCGCCCTCGCGCGAGGCCGCGGGCACGACGATGGCGATCGATCCCGCCACCCGCGCCAATCTCGAACTGACCCGGACTCTCGCTGGCGAGCGGCGCGGATCGCTGCTGGATGCGATTGACTGCACCGTGACTGCGGCAGGCTCCCGGCTACTGGCGCAACGTCTGGCGGCGCCGCTCACCGATAGTGCTGCGATTGCACGGCGGCTGGATGCGATTGCCGCCTTTGTCGCCGACAGCGCCGCACGTGACGACATCCGCACGACGCTGCGCGCCGCACCCGACATGTCGCGTGCATTGGCGCGGCTGTCGGTTGGTCGCGGCGGCCCGCGCGACCTTGCGGCTTTGCGCGACGGCATTCTCGCGGCGGACCAGGCGCTGGCGCGCCTCGCACAGCTCGAAGCCGCACCGGCTGAAATCATCGCCGTGATGGAGGCGCTGCGCCGCCCCTCGCGCGATCTGGCGCGCGAATTCGAACGCGCGCTCGCCGAGCAACTGCCGCTGATCAAGCGCGACGGCGGCTTCATCCGCGAGAGCTATGAGCCCGCGCTCGACGAGAGCCGGAACCTGCGCGACGCCTCCCGCCTCGTGGTCGCGGCGATGCAGGCGCGCTACGCCGATGACACCGGCATAAAGGCCCTCAAGATCCGGCACAACAACGTCCTCGGCTATTTCGTAGAGGTCACGGCGCAGCATGGCGACAGACTGATGGCGCCGCCGTTGAATGCGACTTTCATCCACCGCCAGACGCTGGCGGGGCAGGTTCGTTTCACCACCTCCGAGCTCGGCGAGATCGAAGCCAAGATCGCCAATGCCGGCGATCGCGCGCTCAATCTGGAGCTGGAAATCTTCGAGCGGCTCTCTGCGATGGCGCTCGCCGCCAGCGACGATCTGCGTGCCGCGGCGCATGCCTTCGCGCTGCTCGATGTCGCGACTGCGCTCGCAAAGCTTGCGGTAGACGACAATTACGTGCGGCCAGAGGTCGACGGCTCGCTCGGCTTCGCCGTTGAGGGCGGCCGGCATCCGGTGGTCGAACAGGCGCTGAAGCGCGACGGCCAGCCGTTCATCGCCAATGCCTGCGACCTTTCGCCGGGGCCGGGCGAGAAGTCCGGTCAGATCTGGCTGATCACCGGCCCGAACATGGCGGGTAAGTCGACGTTCCTGCGGCAGAACGCCTTGATCGCGCTGATGGCGCAGATCGGCTCCTACGTGCCGGCGTCGCGCGCCCGGATCGGCGTCGTCGACCGCCTGTTCTCACGCGTCGGCGCGGCCGACGATCTCGCGCGGGGACGATCGACCTTCATGGTCGAGATGGTCGAGACCGCCGTGATTTTGAACCAGGCCAGCGAACGCTCGCTGGTGATCCTGGATGAAATCGGCCGCGGCACTGCGACGTTCGACGGCCTGTCGATCGCGTGGGCCGCGATAGAGCATCTGCATGAGGCCAATCGCTGCCGCGCGCTGTTCGCCACGCATTATCACGAGCTGACCGCGCTGTCCGCCAAGCTGCCGCGGATGTTCAACGCCACCGTGCGCGTCAAAGAGTGGCAGGGCGATGTCGTATTCCTGCACGAGGTGCTGCCGGGTTCGGCCGATCGGTCCTACGGCATCCAGGTCGCGAAGCTCGCCGGCCTGCCGCCGGCCGTGATCACGCGCGCCAAGTCGGTGCTGGCGAAGCTCGAGGCTCAGGACCGTGGCCAGACCGCGCGGGCACTCGCCGACGATCTGCCGCTGTTCGCCGTCCCCTCCCGCGCTGCCGCCGAAGCAGCAGCCCCGAGCGAGGCGGAGCAGTTGATGGAAGCCGTGAAGGCCTTGCATCCCGATGAGATGTCGCCGCGCGAGGCGCTGGAGGCGTTGTATGCGCTCAAGACGAAGCTGCCGACGTAATGAAGGGTTCGTAAATCTCAGCAGACATGCAGCGTGCATCTTCCAGCATTCAACGAGTGGTGCCAGAATGCGGCGATGCCACGTCAATCCGTCCTGCCGCCATCGCTGTCCGCCCAACTGTCCGCGTTGATCACCCGGCGCTTTCGCTCGCTGTCTGATTCCGAATTGCAGGACATTCTGGCTGAATTTTCTGAACTTCCAGCCAAGCTGATCGTGGATGCAAGTCGCGAAATGACCGATGTGGTCTCGCCGTATGAACCTTCCCTGCTTGAGCAGCTTAGGAAATCCGAGCAGCAGCTCATGAAGAGGAGCCACGATTACGCCTGGCTCTTTCTGTTTCACCGCAGTGGTTATGTGAGAGAGGCCGCGCTCGACGTCATCAACGCACCTCCGGCTTCTGCCTTCTTCCTATCGGCGCTGGCTTGGCGATTAAACGACTGGGTCGGCGCGGTACGTCAGGCGGCGGTCCGTTGCGCCGAACGAGTTTTCCCTCGAATTAGCCCAGAAGTCGCAGCGAGTGCCGCTCCGTACCTGCTTGACCGCCGGTTCGTGTGGGCTCGTTGGCGCGAGGAGGCAAAGGTCCTGGATTCCGTATTTGGACACACCGATGTCATGGCGGCTCTCGCCATGCGGATGCAGAAGCAACAGACCGGAACGTATGCAAGCTGCCTGCGCCACGCGTTGCGATATCCAGAGATCGATAAGCACCTTCCACGCCTTGCTATCGATGCGATTCAGCCATCCGTCCGAGTCGCAGCCTACCAGTGCTTGTTGTCCGGCAGAGCAACCTGGCCGGTGGGTTACGGGTGGAGCTGGATCGACAAGGTCTATGGCTTGCGGAAGCGTGTGAGGATGCTGGACTCGCGCGAAATTCAGAGAGCGAGCCCTGCTGCCGATTGGATCAGAAGAGGCATCCACGACAGGTCAGTTCTGGTCCGAAGGGTTGCCGCCGACGCCATGGTCGGCGCTCGGGCGCAGTTGCCGGATGCGGACAGCTTAATCGCGGTTCTGGGAAGTGATCGCAGCTCAGCAGTCCGATCGCGAGCGGACTATATGCTGCGACATCCGCAGTAAGGTTTCGCTAGGGCGCCGACTTCCTTCGCCCGAGCCACCACAGGCTCAGGTTCCAGCCGATACACGTCGCCAGCGCGAGACTGAGCCCAACCGCCGAGCCGAACTGCAGTGCTGCGACATGCAGCACGGCGATCGCGATCCCCAATCCGATCAAGCCCCAGGCGCTGTTGGCGAGTACCGCCGCGGTCGGCGGACCGCCGATGCGCGGATGCAGGATCAGCATCATCGAAGTGAACACGATCGGGAATAGCGCGATCATGCCGCTGATCTTCGGACCGACCCAGCTCGAGGTCGTGACCACCGTCGCCACCAGCGTTGCGACCAGCGAGGCCCGCAGCGGGATGTCGTACCACCGGCGCCGGATCGGCGGCATTTTGGCGTGGCGGTAGCGGGCGAGCAGCGGCACGCAGATGGCAAAGGCAATGGCGTTCGCGATCAGGCCGCCGGCGAGCGACCATTGCACCGAGCGGATGATCGCGGCGAGCACGAGCCATACGGCGACCGCCGCGAGGCAACTGAGCAGCGCGCCGTGGCGCTGCGCCAGCACGACATAGGTCAGTCCGAGGAAGATCGTCGCGGCATTGATCGGCAGGCTCGCCAGCGCGCCCTCGGCGATGAAGGCTGCGTCATGATCGAGCGCGAGGAATACGTAGGACGGCCCCGCCGAGATCGGCAGCTTCGCGATCAGCGCGCCGATGACGGGGCCTGAGCGTTCGGTGACGATGGAGGCCGTCACCACGAACGCCGCGGTGATCGCCATGCGCAGGCCGAGCGTCAGGAGGAAGGCGAGTTCGGGGGACATGCTCTATCCGTCGTCCCTGCGAACGCAGGGAACCATACGCCGCGGCTGATCGATTTTGGGAGGTGCGGGCTGATACTTCCCGCACCAATGGACTTCCGTGGTTATGGGTCCCTGCGTTCGCAGGAACGACGCCGAAGATTGCTTCACACCCGCTTCATCGACACCGAGACTTTCGGGCCGTTCTTGATGGTCTGATAGACCACGCAATAGCGCTCCGTCAGCTTGAGCAGCAGATCGAGCTTGTCCTGCGGCGCGTCGGTTGCGACCTCGAAGCGCAGGCGGATCTCCTCGAAGCCGACCGGAGCTTCCTTGTCGACGCCGAGCGTGCCGCGGAAATCCAGGTCGCCTTCGGCGATGACGTTGCCGGCCTTCAGAGGAATATCGGTGGCGGTGGCCACCGACTTCAGCGTCACGCCGGCACAGGCGACCAGGGCTTCGAGCAGCATGTCGCCGGAGCAGAGCTCCAGGCCGGAGCCGCCGGTGCCGGGGTGCAGCCCCGCAACCGCCGGCGCGCGGCCGGTCTCGACCTTGCAGGCGATGCCTTCATGGTCGATCGAGCCTTTGGCTTTGAGGGTAATGACCGCGGCCGAGGGATCGGACTTGTAGCGTTCCTTGATCGGGGCCTGCATCGCGCGGAGTTCGGCGGCGTCCATCTTGCTCTCTCCCGACTGTGTTTGTGCGAGTCGATATAATCGGCTAGCGACCTGCTGTCATCACGCCTCGCGGCGGCGTGCATGACATTTTGGAAATCCGCGCCTTTCCAACAGGTTATGGCTGGCATTCGCCGAGGCGACGGCATAGCTTTGCGTTGACCGTACAATCGCCCGTGACAGCCCCTGCGCCGTCCGATATCGGGGAGATCATGGACAGCATCGTGACAGAGGACCGCTCCGGGGCGGATGACCGTTTCGATACCGCGCGGATCACCGCAGCGGTCGATGCGCTGGCCGAAAAACATGCCGGCCGCGAGGAGGTGTTCCGCTCGGCGCTGGCGCAATTGCTCAAGGCCGAGATGATCGCCGCGCGCGCCACCGCGCAGGCCGTGCTCTTGAAGGATCGGCACGGCCGCCGCTGCGCGGAACGGCTTTGCTTCATGCAGGACGAAATTATCCGCATCCTCTATGCGGCTGCGACGCGGCATCTCTATCGCTCGCATGTGCCGTCCGGCGCCGAGCGCATGGCGGTCGTCGCCACCGGCGGCTACGGCCGCGGCCTGATGGCGCCGGAATCCGACATCGATCTCTTGTTCATCCTGCCCTACAAGCAGACCGCGTGGGGCGAGCAGGTCGCCGAAGCCATTCTCTATTGCCTGTGGGACATGGGATTGAAGGTCGGCCACGCCACGCGCTCGGTCGATGAGTGTATCCGTCAGGCGCGCGGCGACATGACGATCCGCACCGCGATCCTGGAGACGCGGTTCTTGACCGGCGACCGGCCACTTTATGACGAGCTGGTCGCCCGGTTCGACAAGGATGTCGTGCAGGGCACGGCTGCCGAATTCGTCACCGCCAAACTCGCCGAGCGCGAGGAGCGCCACCGCCGCGCCGGGCAATCGCGCTATCTGGTCGAGCCCAACGTCAAGGACGGCAAGGGCGGCTTGCGCGACCTGCACACGCTGTTCTGGATCGCCAAATACGTCTACCGCGTGCGCGAGACCGGGGAGTTGGTCGAGCGCGGCGTGTTCGACGCGCAGGAATACCGCACCTTCCGCCGCTGCGCCGATTTCCTGTGGTCGGTGCGCTGCAATTTGCATTTCGTCTCGGGGCGCGCCGAGGAGCGGCTGTCGTTCGACATGCAGCGCGAGATCGCAGTCCGCCTCGGCTACACCTCGCACCCCGGCATGCAGGATGTCGAGCGCTTCATGAAGCACTACTTCCTGGTGGCGAAGGACGTCGGCGATCTCACCGCGATCCTGTGCGCCAAGCTGGAAGAGGAGCAGGCCAAACCCGCGCCGGTCCTGAGCCGGATGGTGGCGCGGCTGCGGCCGGCCCCCAAGCGGCGGCGGGTGCCCGACAGCGACGACTTCATTATCGACAACAACCGCATCAACCTCGCCGCGCCCGACGTCTTCAAGCACGACCCGGTCAACCTGATCCGCATCTTCCATCTGGCGCAGAAGAACAACCTCGCCTTCCACCCCGACGCGATGCGGACGGTGACCCGCTCGCTGAAACTGGTGAACAGCCAGCTTCGCGAAAATCCGGAAGCCAACCGGCTGTTCATGGAGATCCTGACGTCGAACGACGCCGAGACCGTTCTGCGGCGTATGAACGAGACCGGCGTGCTCGGTCACTTCATCCGCGCCTTCGGCAAGATCGTGTCGATGATGCAGTTCAACATGTACCACCATTATACGGTGGACGAGCATCTGATCCGCTGCATCGGCTTCCTGCAGGAGATCGAGCGCGGCGGCAATGACGAGTTCACGGTCGCCAGCGACCTGTTCCGCAAGATCCAGCCCGAGCATCGCGCGGTGGTCTACATCGCCACCCTGCTGCACGACGTTGCCAAGGGCCGGCCGGAGGACCATTCGATCGCGGGCGCCAGGGTGGCGCGCCGGCTGTGCCCGCGGCTCGGCTTTTCCACCGCCGACACCGAGCTGGTGGCCTGGCTGATCGAAGAGCATCTGACGATGTCGACGGTAGCGCAGTCGCGCGACCTCTCCGACCGCAAGACGATCGAGAATTTTGCCGCCGTTGTGCAATCCGTCGAACAGATGAAGCTGCTGACCATCCTGACCACCGCCGACATCCGGGGCGTCGGCCCTGGGGTGTGGAACGGCTGGAAAGCGCAATTGCTGCGCACGCTGTACTACGAAACCGAGCCGGTCCTGACCGGCGGCTTCTCGGAAGTGAACCGCGCGCAGCGCATTGCGGTGGCACAGGCCGAATTCCGCGCCGCCTTCACCGAATGGCCGGAGGAAGAGCTCAATGCCTACATTGCGCGGCATTATCCCGCCTACTGGCTCAAGGTCGATCTGCAGCGAAAAATCCGCCAGGCGCGTTTCATCCGCGCCAGCGAACAGGCCGGGCATCAGCTCGCAATCAATGTCGGCTTCGACGAGGCGCGCGGCGTTACCGAATTGACGATACTGGCCACCGACCATCCGTGGCTGCTGTCGATCATTGCGGGTGCCTGTGCATCTGCCGGCGCCAACATCGTCGATGCGCAGATCTATACGACGACCGACGGCCGCGCGCTCGACACCATCGCGATATCAAGGGAATACGACCGCGACGAGGACGAGGGACGGCGCGCGACCCGTATCGGCGAGATGATCGAGCACGTGCTCGAGGGTAAGTTGCGGCTGCCCGAAGTGGTGGCGCGCAAGGCCGCCAACCGCGGCAAGGTGCGCGCCTTCGTGGTCGAGCCCGAGGTCACCATCAACAACCAGTGGTCGGACCGCTACACCGTCATCGAGGTCTCCGGTCTCGACCGCCCCGGCCTCTTGTATCAGCTCACTACTGCGATCTCGAAGCTCAACCTCAACATCGCCTCCGCCCATGTCGCGACCTTCGGCGAACGCGCCCGCGACGTGTTCTACGTCACCGATCTGCTCGGCGCCCAAATCAACGCGCCGACCCGGCAGGCCGCGATCAAGAGTGCGCTGCTTCATCTACTCTCTGCCGAAGACAACGTCGCCAAGCCGGCGGCGTGATGGAATGCTTCGCTGCGCTCGCAATGACGACGAGTGCCGAAGCACGACAAGCTGTCATCCCCGCGAAGGCGGGATCCAGCGATTCGTAGGATGGGTGGAGCGAAAGCGATACCCATCAATCATGTGGGAGACGGTGATGGGTTTCGCTGCGCTCTACCCATCCTACGGACTCGCTGTCGTCCCTGCGAACGCAGGGACCCATACTCCGCGGCCCGCGGAAATGGCACACGGCGAGACGGCTTTGCTTCAACAATGAAGTGCGGTGGTTATGGGTCCCTGCGTTCGCAGGGACGACGCGCATCAGAGAAGGCGATCGCCGAGAGATGGTGGACACGACGCATGCGCGCCTTTGCCCACCCTGGGCTGCTAGGTAGTCCGTTCTGCCGCAGCCCGAGCGTGAGACTCGAGCGCGGCCAAGCTCGCCGCGACGAAGGTAAGATAGCTTGCCTGCGCAATCAGGATGCCGAGATCGAACAGGCCGAGTAGATCTTCCCAAGGGTTCTCTACCGGGACGGCGTTTGTTCCCCTGCCGCCAGCGATAAGGGTGGGCTGGAACCTGCGATCTCGGCGAGTTGTTTCGGATGCGATGTCGTCAGAGCAACGGATTAGATGCAAGTATGCTTTCGGCATATCAATCCCCAGAGTTCGGCCGGCGATCCCTGAACGAAGCGGGTTCGACAACGGCGAGGGTTGCGACCAGGCAAGGCGTCAGCTCGTTGGGTCTTCCGTAACACTCTTCCCGCATGGCAAACCGGCGCTCCGCCGCCCATCCGGCTAGTCAATCAGCGTAGCCTTCGAGAAGGACAGGACCATTGAACGGAGGTTGATCCAAACGTTCCATTCGGTTGGGCGGACCATACCGAGGTTTAGGATCGCAACCTGCCCTCGCGCGACGGAAGATCGCGCCTGGAGGTCAAGGTGCCGCAAAGGATCGGCCGATTTTGCCCTCCGGGCCTGCGAAAAGCTGCTAGTATCCAGCCCGTTAGGAGGGCGACGTTGTCGCCGCTGATGGTCGCGAACACCTGGCGACGCAGCGCCGCTCGGGATAGCCGAGTGTCAGTGCTGATGATGCGTAAGCCGACGATAAAGTCCCGGAGCTCGGCCGAGCAATGGCTGCTCGGCAGCATGGCGCTGGCGTTGGGAGCGGTAGCCGGGATCTGGCTGTTGCTCGGCCCAGTACCGATGGCCGCGCCTCATTTCATTGCGATCGTGCTGCTGACCGCTTCGATTGCCGCCTCATTGGTCATGATGGGCCTGGTGGGGCGTACCCGCCGGCAGATGGAAGCCGTGCTTGAGGGCCGACTGAGCGCCGAAGCGCGCGCGATCGAGACGCTGCGCCACAGCGAGGCGCAATGGAAGGAGGTGTTCGAGCATAACCCGGTGATGTACTTCATGGTCGATGCGACCGGAACCGTGCTGTCCGTCAACACATTCGGCGCCGCACAACTTGGCTACTCCGTCAGCGAACTGCTCGGGAAATCCGTGCTGAAGGTCTTTCCGGCCGAAGAGCAACCCGCCGCCCAGCGCAACGTCGCCGTATGCCTGGACAATATCGGCGAGACCCACAATTGGGAGATATGCAAGGTTCGCAAGGACGGTTCAACCCTCTGGGTTCGCGAGAACGCCAAAGCCGTGCGGCGGCTGGACGGCCGATTGATCGTCCTGATCGCGTGCGAGGACATCACGGAGCGCAAGCAAGCTGAAAATGCGCTGCGGCAGAGCGAAATGTATTTGGCCAAAGCCCAGCGATTGAGCCACACCGGCAGCTTCGGCTTGCGCGTCGCCAGCGGCGAAATCATCTGGTCGGAAGAGACGTTCAGAATATTTGGATTCAAAAGGGCCCCGTCCATCAAGCTCGCCACCGTCATTCAACGCATTCATCCGGACGATCGCGGACGCGTGCAACGGACCATCGACCGCGCGTCCAGCGAGGGCAAGGACTTCGCGCATAGTTATCGATTGCTGATGCCCGATGGCTCGATCAAGCATGTCCACGCGACCGCGCATGCGGTGAAGGATGCATCAGGCGGAGTCGAATTCGTTGGGGCGGTAACCGATATCACGGCGCGCAAGCGAGCCGAGATGGAATTGCATGAAGCGCAGGCGACGCTTGCGCATGTCACGCGGGTGACTGCGCTTGGCGAACTTGCTGCCTCGATCGCCCACGAGGTGAACCAGCCGCTCGCAGCCGTGGTCACCAATGCCGCCGCATGCCGGCGTTGGCTCGACCGCGAGCCTCCCGATCTGAAGGAAGCGCGCGCGACTGTGGCAGCGATCATCAAGGACGGCAATCGTGCCGGCGAAGTGATCCAGCGGGTCCGTGCGCTCGTGAGCAAGGCGACCGATCAAAAGGCTCCGCTTCACATCAACGATGTCATCAACGAGGTCATCAGCTTGGTGCAGCATGCGCTGGTCAACCATCAGGTATCATTGCGGCTGGAGCTCGCCCCCGACCTGCCGCTGGTCATCGCCGATCGGGTCCAGTTGCAACAGGTCATTCTCAACCTGGTCATCAATGCCATTGAGGCGATGCAGCCGGTCACGGACCGGCCGCGGGAACTGGTGATCCGGACATGCCAGGATGATATCAGGCAGATCGTGGTGACGGTGAAGGATTGCGGCGTTGGCCTCGCAGCCGAGAACGCTGGCCGGCTGTTCGACGCCTTCTTCACCACCAAATCCAGCGGCATGGGCATGGGCCTGTCGATCTGCCGCTCCATCATCGGCGCTCATGGCGGACGGCTGTCCGCGTCCGGAAATGCCGGCCCTGGCGCGACATTCCAGTTCACCTTGCCGTTAACTCAGGAGGATGCAGCTTGAACGCGCGGCCGGCATCGCCTTCCAGCCTCGCAAGTGTCGAGGAACCTGTCGTCTTCGTCATCGACGACGACGCATCGGTACGTGAGGCGCTGAGCAATCTCTTTCGCTCAGTGGGATTGCGGGTCGAGTCGTTCGGTTCGGCTCACGAATTTCTGCAGTACAAGCTTCCTAATGCCCCGAGTTGTCTGATCCTTGACATCAGGCTGCCTCGGCTGAGCGGCCTCGACTTTCAGGCCGAATTGGCCAAGGCCGACATTCACATTCCGATCATCTTCATGACCGGTCATGGCGATATTCCGATGACGGTCCGCGCAATGAAGGCCGGCGCCGTCGATTTTCTGACCAAGCCATTCCGCGATCAGGACATGCTGGATGCCGTAACCGCGGCAATCGAGCGCGACCGCAACAGCCGCGGCGAAGCGATGGTTCTCTCGGAGCTGCAGGCGCTTTTTGCGACGCTAACTCCCCGGGAGCGGCAGGTGATGGCGCTGGTGACGTCGGGGCTCATGAACAAGCAGATCGCAGCCGAAATCGGCCTGGCGGAGATCACCGTGAAGATACATCGCGGGCACATCATGCGCAAAATGGGAGCGAAGTCGCTGCCCGATCTGGTACGGATGGCCGAGCTACTCGGGATCGGGCCTGCATCCGGCCGGTCGCAAACCTAAGTATGATTTTCCCTCGCAGATTTGCAGCGCACTCTTCTGAGACGCGGCGCCACAGGAAAAGACATCCTCTGGTCGTCTCCAGAAAAGGATCTCCTTGTCCAATCGGGCCATATCAATCATCGACGACGACGGATCGGTTCGCGCGGCGACCCATAATCTCGTCAGGTCGCTTGGCTACGTCGTCCATTCATTTGCATCGGCCGAGGAGTTCCTGCAATCGCCGCATCTGAATGACACCTCGTGCGTGATAACGGATGTCAGAATGCCCGCCATGAGCGGGCTCGACCTGCAAGCTCATCTACTCGCCACCGGGCATCGCTTTCCTTTCATTTTCGTCACGGCCTTTTCAGTCGAAAGCGACCGCGCCCGAGCCATGAAGGCGGGAGCGACCTGCTTCTTGAGCAAGCCGTGCGACGGGGAAGCGCTGATCAAATGCCTCGAAGCGGCGCTGGCGCCAAATGGCGCGGCCGCAACCAAATGAGCCGATCCGGCCCTCGGGCGAGCCAGCATACGTAAGGATGATCTCGCCAAACATCTGGACGAATTGCAGATAAGCCCCGACCACGCCAGACTTCGCACCGTCCTTTTGGAAAAGAAGGGCGCAGAGCATCACACAATTTGATCGGCAAAATGGCAATTCCTCGGAAGGAGGTCGCCATGCGTACAGAACTGCGTTGCACCGAGTGTGACAGCGAAGGCCCCAAAATCATCTCTCTGCGAAATCCAGCGCGTGAGCGCTATTGCGGGCGCTTCTGTCTCGACAAGGGCCACGAGAGTTTCATTCGCTGGATACGGCGTGCCAATGCGGAGATTGCGTCATGAAAAATTGTTGCGGAAATCCGGAATGCAACCGTCCCTTCGGGCTGGTCCGGCGTAGCTGGTACTTCCAGCAGTTTTGTTCGGTGAAGTGCCGCGAGATCTACAAGCGTCAACTGGAGCGCAACCGGACATATTGGAAGTGGCTCTACCAGGTGCCGGAATCTGCGGCGCACAGAAACCATCTATCGTGCCGGTGATCGCGGAGGAGCCAGCATGGCGACGGTAAACGCGATGCTGGTGGGCGCATTACTGGCGTGGGGACCTCTGCTGATTGTATTCATCTATATCCTTCGCGACATGCGAAACGCGCCCCGTGACCCCGATTGACTTGAAACAGGTAACGACGCCGAGCGCAACGCGCCCGGCCGATCCGCCCCTCCTGTTCCCGAGTACGCAATTTCCACACCCTCGTGCTTGAGCAGCCAGCGCTTGCGCTCCAGCCCGCCGCCGTACTTCACCAGCGAACCATCGGCGCCGATCAGGCGGTGGCAGGGCAGAACCACGCTGATCGGATTCGAACCGTTGGCGTGACCGACGGCGCGAACGGCGCGCGGCATCCGAAGTTTTGCGGCGAGCGCGCCATAGCTCATCGTCGTCCCTGCCGCGATCTTCGGCAGCGCGTTCCAGACCTTCTGTTGGAACGGCGTGCCGGCGACGCGCCATTCGATTGCTGCGAGGCGGTCGAGGTCGCCCTTGAAATAGCCGGTCAAGGCGGCGCGCAAATCACGCGGCGCCCGCCCGTTGTTCAAATTCACCGCGCCATAATGCAGGCGCAGCAATTGTTTCATGCGCGGCTCATAGTCTTCCCAGTCCAGCGCGCGGAGCAGGCCGTCCGCATCGGTGACCAATAGCGCCGTGCCGATCGGCGTTGGCAGGCGGTCGAGGTTGAAGTTCTCTGGCATCGTCATCCCTACAAAGATATCGGCAAGCGATCCGCACTTTTCACCTGCGGCGTGTTTAGCGTCCACCCGAATTCCGCTGCCGGTTGGCCGGATCTTATGCGTGCAGGCAGGCGCCCGTGGCGCTCGCCTTGGTGCTGCTCTGGCTGGCGTAGCGGCCTCCCCGTGCTACCTTGCATTGGCAAAACCGTTCCGCCACACTCGCTCCCAACGATGACGTCCGGCCTTCCGAACGGATGACCGGAACAGGATCATCGGTCGAGATCAAGGGAAGGGAGCAGCTATATGAGAAGTGGCGTTCTTCATCTGATCGCAGGCATGGCGGTCGCGATCGCGCTGGCGTCACCCGCCAACGCGCAGAAGAAATACGATACCGGCGCGAGCGATACCGAGATCAAGATCGGCCAGACCGTTCCGTTCTCGGGACCGGCCTCCGCCTATGCCGGCATCGGCAAGACGCAGGCCGCCTATTTCAGGATGATCAACGAAAAAGGCGGCATCAACGGCCGCAAGATCAACCTGATCCAGTATGACGACGCCTACTCGCCGCCGAAAGCCGTTGAGCAGGTGCGCAAGCTGGTCGAGAGCGACGAGGTGCTGTTCACCTTCCAGATCATCGGCACGCCCTCGAACGCCGCCGTACAGAAATATCTCAACGCCAAGAAGGTGCCGCAACTCCTCGCCGCGACCGGCGCCTCGAAATTCACCGACCCCAAGAACTTTCCCTGGACGATGGGATACAATCCCAATTACCAGTCAGAAGGACGCATCTACGCCAAATACATTCTGCAAAATCATCCCAACGCCAAGATCGGCATTCTCTACCAGAACGACGATCTCGGCCGCGACTACGTCACGGGCCTGAAAGAAGGGCTCGGCTCCAAGGCCGCGTCAATGATCGTCGCCGAAGTCTCCTACGAGCTGACCGATCCGACTATCGACTCGCAGATCGTCAAATTGAAAGCCGCCGGCGCGGACCTGCTCTACGACGCCTCGACCCCGAAGTTTGCGGCGCAGGCGATCAAGAAGGTCGCCGACCTCGGCTGGAAGCCGGTCCATATCCTCGACATCAATGCGAGCCCGGTCTCGGCCACGCTGAAGCCGGCGGGCCTCGACATCTCCAAGGACATCATCTCGACCAACTACGGCAAGGATCCGGGCGATCCGCAGTGGAAAGACGATCCCGGCATGAAGGCCTATTTCGCCTTCATGGACAAATATTACCCCGAGGGCGACAAGCTCAACACCGTCAACACGTACGGTTATGCGACGGCAGAATTGCTGGTGAAGATCCTGCAGCAATGCGGCGACAACCTCACCCGCGAAAACATTATGAAGCAGGCGGCCAATCTGAAGAACGTCACCGGCAGCCTGTCGCTGCCCGGCATGGTCACCAACACCTCGCCGACCGACTACCGCATCAACAAGCAGATGCAGATGATGAAGTTCAACGGCGAGCGCTGGGAACTGTTCGGCCCGATCATCGAGGATACCGGACCGAGCGGTTAGCGCCCTGCGCCGATCCAAGATACGATGCAAGACACGAGCCGCCGGCGTCACCGCGATGCCGGCGGCTTTTGTTTTCAGGCCGCGCGGCGCGTGCATCATTTTTCGGCTGATACACGTAGTGGATTCTTTTTGAGCAGACGGAGCTCGGTCCCGAAATTGTTCGGATTTCGATGCCTTGCATTGCAACATGGCTTCCGCCACTATTGTGGCAGCGAAGACATCCGCGGCCGGACCGGCCGGCGGCACGGTCAGCGCCAATCATAAAACACACGAGGAATGCAGCATTATGAGGAAGGGTATTTTCCATCTGGCCACCGGCACGGCGCTCGCTTTGGCGCTGTCGGTCTCGACGGCGTCGGCGCAGAAGAAATACGATACAGGCGCGACCGACACCGAGATCAAGATTGGCCAGACCAATCCATTCTCGGGACCGGCCTCCTCCTACGCCACGATCGGCAAGACCCAGGCGGCCTACATCAAGATGATCAACGATCAGGGCGGCGTGAACGGCCGCAAGATCAATCTGATTCAGTATGACGACGCTTACTCACCGCCCAAGGCGGTCGAGCAGGTGCGCAAGCTGGTAGAGAGCGATGAGGTGCTGCTGACCTTCCAGGTTCTCGGAACGCCCTCGAACGCAGCCGTGCAGAAGTACCTCAATTCGAAGAAGGTGCCGCAACTGTTCGCCGCCACCGGCGCGTCGAAATTCACCGATCCGAAGAATTTCCCGTGGACGATGGGCTTCAACCCCAACTATTTCGTCGAGGGACGCATCTACGGCCAGTACATCCTGAAGGAACATCCGAACGCCAAGATCGGCGTGCTCTACCAGAATGATGACCTCGGCAAGGACTATCTGAACGGCATCAAGGCCGGCCTCGGCGACAAGGCGGCGAAGATGATCGTGGCGGAAGCTTCCTACGAAGTCTCCGATCCGACCATCGACTCCCAGATCCTCAAGATCAAGGACGCCGGCGCCGACCTGTTCTTCTCGGCGACGACGCCAAAGCAGGCGGCGCAGGCGATCAAGAAGATCGCCGAGCTCAACTGGAAGCCGGTGCACATCCTCGACATCAACGCCACCTCGGTCGGCGCGGTGATGAAGCCGGCAGGCCTCGAAGCTTCCAAGGGCGTGATCAGCGTCAACTACGGCAAGGATCCGCTCGATCCGACCTGGAAGGACGACCCCGGAATGAAGAAGTACTTCGAGTTCATGGCGAAGTATTATCCTGAAGGCGACAAGGATTCGAGCTTCAACTCCTATGGCTACATGACCTCGCAATTGCTGATCCATGTGCTCAAGGCGTGCGGCGACAACCTGACCCGCGAGAACGTGCTGAAGCAGGCGACCAACCTGAAGAACGTTCAGCTCGACCTGCTGCTGCCGGGCATCTCCGTCAACACGACGCCGACCGACTACCGCGTCAACAAGCAGTTGCAGATGATGAAGTTCAACGGGGAGCGTTGGGAGATGTTCGGCCCGATCCTCGAGGATGCCGGCCCGGCGGGTTAGGCCCGTTGAGCGAAGAGAACGATCGGCGGAAGAGCGATCGGCGGTCCTTCGGGACCGCCGATTTTTTTGTAGGATGGGTAGAGCGCAGCGAAACCCATCATCGCAAGAATCTGCGTTACCGGTATTAATGGGTATCGCTTCGCTCCACCCATCCTACGAATCGCCACTTACTTCGGGATTTCCCCGAACGTCTTGCCGGCCGGCAGCACGGCATGGCGGATGAGGCGGGAATCCTCGACCGCGGCCTGGCGGTGCTTCACCGCCTCGCGATAGACGGGATCGCGGATCATTTCCACAAACGCTGCGACGCTCGGGTATTCGGCGATGAAGCAATGGTCCCAGCGCTCATCTTGCGGCCCGATCAGCATCAGCTCGAACCTGCCCTGCCACACGATCCGTCCGCCGAGCCGTTCGAACACCGGCCCGCTTTCGCGCCCATAGGCGGCATAGGCTTCCGCGCCGGTCGCCTTGCGGCCGTCGGGATAGGCGGCCTCGGCGCGCAGCCGGACCAGGTTGAGCATGTGGATCGGACCCGGCCGGTCATTGGCCCTGAATTGCGCGAACACTTCCTTGGTCGGATCGATGTAACCCATGCCGTCTTCTCCTTAAGAACGCTCGTTTGCGCCAACCCTAATACGGCCCCGCCGCACCTCCTAATCCCGCATTAACCTTTCGGTAACCGACCCTTAAACAGCGACCGTTAGCGTGCTGCTGGGCGGGTGTGAACGGCGTTTGGCATGGCGTGGAGACGGAAAAAGAGCGGCGGACGCAAGGAGCCGTTGTTTGGGCTTCCGGCGGCGCTCGCGGAGCTGCGTCTCTCGCCCGAGGATCGCATTCCGGCTGCCACCGACGACGACAAATCGAAAAAGCCAGTGCCGAAGCGCAAGCACGAAGACGACGAGGACGAGCCGCCGCGCGAGCGCAAGCCCCGTGGCGCAAAAAGCGGCGCGAAGCGGCGCTCGAAACGCCGCTTCAGGTTTGGCCGCCTCGTTTATTGGGCCGCGGTGCTTGGCCTGTGGGCGGCGATCGCGATCATCGGCGTCGTGGTCTGGGTCGGCGCGCATCTGCCGGCAATCCAGTCGCTGGAAATTCCAAAGCGCCCGCCGACCATCCAGATTGTCGGCATCGACGGCAGCGTGCTGGCCTCGCGCGGCGAAGCGCCGGGCGCCAATGTCGCGTTGAAGGATCTGCCGCCCTATCTACCGAAGGCGTTCATCGCGATCGAGGACCGCCGCTTCTATTCGCATTACGGCATCGATCCGATCGGCATTGCACGCGCGGCCGTCGCCAACATCCTGCATCGCGGCGTTTCGCAGGGCGGCTCGACGCTGACGCAGCAGCTCGCGAAGAATCTGTTCCTGACCCAGGAACGGACAATCGCGCGCAAGCTGCAGGAAGTGGAGCTCGCGCTCTGGCTGGAACGCAAGCATTCCAAGAACCAAATTCTCGAGCTTTACCTGAACCGCGTCTATTTCGGCTCCGGCGCCTATGGCGTCGAGGCGGCGGCGCAGCGTTATTTCGGCAAGTCGGCGAAGAACGTCACGGTCGCGGAGGCCGCGATGCTGGCCGGCCTCGTCAAGTCGCCGTCGCGGCTGGCGCCGAACCGCAACCCCGAAGGCGCGGAAGCGCGTGCCGGAATCGTGCTCGCGGCGATGGCGGACGCCAAGTTCATCAGCGACGCCCAGGCCAAGGCCTCGATCGGCCATCCCTCCTACAACGTGAAGCCGGCCGGCGCCGGCACCATCAACTACGTCGCCGACTGGATCGGCGAAGTGCTCGACGATCTCGTCGGCCAGATCGACCAGAGCATCGTGGTCGAGACCACGATCGATCCGAAGCTGCAGAGCGTGGCGGAAGCCGCGATCATCGACGAGCTGGCGGCCAAGAGCGTGAAGTTCCATGTCACGCAAGGCGCGCTGGTGGCGATGACGCCCGATGGCGCAGTGCGCGCCATGGTGGGGGGTCGGAACTACGCCGAGAGCCAGTATAACCGCGCAGTCACCGCCAAACGCCAGCCCGGCTCGGCGTTCAAGCCGTTCATCTACCTGACGGCGATCGAGGGCGGGCTTTCGCCGGAAACGATCCGACAGGACGCGCCGCTCGACCTGAAAGGCTGGCGGCCGGAGAACTATACGCATGAATATTTCGGCTCGGTGACGCTGACCCAGGCGCTAGCAATGTCGCTCAACACGGTCGCGGTGCGGCTCGGCCTGGAAGTGGGGCCGAAAAACGTGGTGCGGACCGCACACCGGCTCGGGATTTCATCAAAACTCGAGGCCAATCCCTCGATTGCACTCGGCACCTCGGAAGTCTCGGTCGTTGAGCTGGTGGGCGCCTATGCGCCGTTTGCCAATGGCGGGCTCGGCGTCTCCCCGCATGTGGTGACGAAGATTCGCACCAACGAAGGCAAGGTGCTGTACAGGCGCACGGCCGATTCGCTCGGCCAGGTGATCGAACCGCGCCATGTCGCGATGATGAACACGATGATGCAGGAGACGTTGCTCTCGGGCACCGCGCGGAAAGCAGAGATTCCGGGCTGGATGGCCGCCGGCAAGACCGGCACCAGCCAGGATTTCCGTGACGCGTGGTTCATCGGCTACACGGCCAACCTCGTCACCGGCGTCTGGCTCGGCAATGACGACAACTCGCCGACCAAGAAGGCGACCGGCGGCGGCCTGCCGGTGGAAGTATGGACCCGCTTCATGCGCACGGCGCATCAGGGCGTGCCGGTGGCGAGCCTGCCGAACGCGCAGCGCGGCGGATTTTTGTCGAACATGTTCCAGACCGCATCGCAGGTCAGTGCACAACCGCCGCCGTCGGCGCCGGTCCCATCAGGCGGCGGATATCGGCCTGCGCCGGCACGAACCTCCGCACCGCCACCCAATCCAAATGCGCGCCCTGAAGCTGCGGCGGGATTGGATGGCTGGCTGGTGGACCGGCTGTTTGGACGGTAGTCGCCGCAGATGAAGCCACCGCCATCGTCCCTGCGAACGCAGGGATCCATACGCCGCGGCCCGCGTAAAGGGTGCTCGGGGCGACGGCTGCGTTTCAACAATGTAGGCTGGTGGTTTGGGTCCCTGCGTTCGCAGGGATGGCGGGATAGAGGCGAGAACCTCTCAACTTGTCGTCCCCCGCGAACGCAATGCGTTCGCAGGGGCGACGGGAAAACCTAATCCTCGACCCCATAACGATGCAAATCGTTGCCGTGGGTGTCGAGCCAGCGCTTGGCGCGTTCGACATGAACGCAGATGCGGTCGACAACCCTCCAGAACCTGGCTGAATGGTTCATCTCGACGAGATGCGCGACCTCATGGGCGGCGAGATAGTCGAGGACATAGGGCGGCGCGAGGATCAATCGCCAGGAATACGACAACGACCCGGCCGAGGTGCACGAACCCCAGCGGCTCGACTGGTCGCGGATCGACACGCGCCTGACCCGGACGCCAAGTTCCGCCGCATAGGCGAGCGATGCCTTGTGCAGATCCTTGCGCGCTTCGCGCTTGAGGAAGTCGTGGACGCGCCGGTCCATGTGATCGTAGCCGCCGGCCACGCATAAAATCTTCTCGCCGCTGTCGCGGGTTTCGGTCCACACCGTGCCGCGTTCGCCGGCGCGATGCACCAGGCGATGCGGCACGCCGCGCAACGGTACGATCGTGCCGGGTTGAAAGGGCGCAGCCTTCGGCAAACGGCCGAGACGAGCGGCGATCCAGCCGCCGTGAAGCTGCGCAAAGTCCTTGGCTTCCGCGAGCGTACCGCGCGGCGGCATCGTCAGGATGGCTTCGCGATCGGTTGGATGAATGCGTAAGGTGTAACGCCGCGCCCGCCGATGTCGGCGCAGCCTGATCGCAAAGACTTGCGAGCAGTGTTTGACCAAAAGAGTCGCGGGTTCGGCGGGCCGCCGATAAAGGAGGGCGCGAGTAGCCATTTCTTGGAGTCCGGGGAGTAGGAGTTCGCCCGGATTCTGCCATATCCGCCGCCAGGGAAATCGCATCTAAATTGCTCGGCGCAAAAACAAATCATTTGCCCAATATACAGGGGTTGGGCGACGAACCACCCCTAGCTAATGGGCCTGGAACTCAAAATTTCCGCTGAAACCGGACGTCAAAGGCCGCCTCAAGCAGTGAGTCTGAACTCACCCCTTGATTCGACCGGAATTCCGATTGTTTGAATCTCCTCAGTAACTTATCAGCGACCCCGAATCGGTGCCGCCGGCGCACTATTCGGCCGCACGGACCAATGTTGGCTTGATCTTAGCCGCTGACTCATTGGTATTCATCGCCGACATCATGAAATCGGAGATGCGCGGCACGATTTCGGAACGGAATCGCGATCCGTTGAACACGCCGTAATGTCCGACGCCCTTTTGCACATAATGCACGCGGCGATGATCGGGAATATGGGGGCACAAAGCGTGCGTCGCTTCGGTCTGGCCGAGCCCGGAGATGTCGTCGTTCTCGCCTTCCACCGTCATCAGCGCCACGCGCCGGATCTTTGACGGATCGACCGGCTTGCCACGGTGAGTCATCTCGCCCTTGGGCAACGCGTGCTTGACGAACACGAGATCGACCGTCTGCAGGTAATACTCCGCCGTCAGATCCATCACCGCGAGGTACTCGTCATAGAACTCGCGGTGCTTGTCGACCATGTCGCCGTCGCCCTTCACCAGATTGTTGAACAGCGCCTTGTGCGCGTCGGTGTGGCGGTCGAGGTTCATGCTGATGAAGCCCGAGAGCTGCAAAAAGCCCGGATAGACGTCGCGCATCACGCCGGGATGCGGGAACGGCACTTTGGTGATGACATGGTTACGGAACCAGTCGATGCCGCGCTCGGCCGCGAGGTTGTTCACCGAGGTCGGATTGCGGCGGGTATCGATGGGGCCGCCCATCAAGGTCATCGACAGCGGCACGAACGGATCGCGCGTGGCTTCCATCACGGAGACCGCCGCCACGACGGGCACCGAAGGCTGACACACCGCGATCACGTGCATGTTGCCGCCGAGCACATGCAGCATCTCGATGACGTAATCGACGTAGTCATCGAGATCGAAGCGGCCCTCGGTGAGGGGAACCATGCGGGCGTCGGACCAGTCGGTGATGTAGACTTCATGAGTCGGCAGGAACGCCTCGACAGTGCCGCGCAGCAGCGTCGCGTAGTGGCCGGACATCGGCGCCACGATCAAGACCCGCGGATGGGGCGCGCGCAGCGGCCGGGTCAGCTTGCGATCGAAGTGCAGCAAACGACAGAACGGCTTTTCCCAGATCGAGCGGACCTCGACGGGCGTCTGGATGCCGTTAACCTCGGTGAAGTCGAGCCCCCATTCGGGCTTGCCGTAGCGGCGCGTGGTGCGCTCGAATAACTCGCAGGCCGCCGCGATCGATTTGCCGAATTGCGTGTGCGACCACGGATTAAGCGGGTTTTGAAACAGGATCTTGGCGGCGTCGGTCACGGCCCGTGCCGGATTGAGCGACGCGTGGCCCATTTCGTACATCCAATACATAGGCGTCGTGAGCGCCGGACTGCCTTCGGCCACCAGCGGCGGTGCGCCGCCAAACTCACCAATCGGCATTTTATTTCTGACCTTCTGTTTGCGCCGCAGCATAGTGCAGAATGCGAAATATTGCGTCAATGCACCGCTCGGGCCTATCCACGCGCTAAAGAGCCTAAACACCCCGGGAAACCACGGGAATCTGTGACTTATTCGCCACCCCCGAGCAAAGATCCGTGATGTTTGGCACTGCGCAAAAGGGCAAGGAAGATCGCAAAGGAGGCGGTAAAGAGCACCGCGTTGATGGCCAGCGACCAGATCATCAGGTCACTCCTGAATACGTGATCGATCAGGAGCGCGCGCATGCCTTCGAACACATAGGTCGGCGGCAGCATCCACGCAATCCATTGCAGCCAAGCGGGCAGCACCGCGACCGGATAGTAGACGCAGGCGAGCGGCATCAGGCCGAACATCACCGTCCAGACGATGCTCTCGGCGCCAAGCCCGTTGCGCAGCACCAAGCCAGAAACAAAGATCCCGAGCGACCAGCTCGTGAAGATCAGATTGCAGAAGAACGCGATCAGCGGCAGGCCGATCGCGAAGAAATTGAAATCGAAGAAGAACAGCGCCAGCAGCGTCATCGGAATCACGCCGATCGCGAGCCGGATCAGGCTCATGATCATTAGCGAGATCAGGAACTCGATCGGCTTCAGCGGGCTCATCATGAGGTTGCCGAGGTTGCGCGCCCACATCTCCTCGAGAAACGAGATCGAAAAGCCAAGCTGACCGCGGAACAGGATGTCCCACAGGATCACCGCGCCGATCAGCGTGCCGCCGGCGCGCGCGAAGAAATTGTCGTTCTGCGCGATGTAGTTTTGCAGAAATCCCCAAGTGATGATCTGCAGCGCCGGCCAGTAGATCAGCTCCAATAGCCGCGGCCACGACGACATCAGAAGGTACCAGTAGCGCAGCACCATCGCCTGGATGCGGTGCGCGGAAATCCCGTGATGGGTGGCGGTAGCGCTCATGGCGCGGTCTCCGCCACCCGGCCGCGCGCGACGTCGAGGAACACGTCTTCCAGCGTGGTGCGGTTGTAGCGCGCCATGATCTGGTCGGGGCTGTCATCATCCTCGATACGGCCGCGCTTCATGATTATGACGCGATCGCACAGCCGCTCCACTTCCAGCATGTTGTGCGAGGCCAGCAGGATGGTGGCGTCATGGGTCCTGCGATAGGTCTGCAAATGCTGCCGCACCCAGTCTGCGGTATCTGGATCGAGCGAGGCCGTCGGCTCGTCGAGCAACAGCAGCTCCGGCTGGTTGATCAGCGCCTTCGCCAGCGCGACGCGGGTCTTCTGTCCGGCCGATAGCTTGCCATTGGCGCGATCGAGAAAATCTTTCAGGTCGAGGTCGGAGGCGAGCTGCGCGATGCGCTCGGCGAGATTCTCCACCGCATAGAGCCGCCCGAAAATGGTAAGGTTCTGCCGCACCGTGAGCCGCATCGGCATATCGACATACGGGCTCTCGAAATTCATCCGCCCGAGCACCTCGGCGCTCTGCTCCGGCATCGCATGTCCCAGCACCTGGACGCGACCCGAGGTCGGCAGCACCAGTCCCATGATCATGGCAATGGTCGTGGTCTTGCCGGCGCCATTGCCGCCGAGCAGCCCGGTGACGCTGCCGCGCGCGATCCGGAACGAGATATCGTCAACCGCGCGGGTGGTCTTGTAGAGCTTTATCAGATGCGCAACCTCGATCGCGGCGGGACCTTGCGACCCGGCCGCGGGCGATTGCGCTGGTACTGTCCCGCTATCGGCCATTACGGCCCGTTCATTGAGCCATTGCGACTGATAGCGCAAGGCTTTGCACTCCTGGGCGGCGGGCGGGCCTGCACCCCGCGAAATCCAGCAAATTTGTGATCGTGCGCTGCGACCGTTAAACTCCGGCAATGTCCGACGTCGCAGCCTCCGATTTCCGCCATCCGCATCGCTATGTCCGTCTCGACACGATCCTCCGGCTGCGCTGGCTGGCGGCGCTCGGCCAGCTCACCGCGATCTTCATCGTGGCGCATGGGCTGGAGTTCGACCTTCCCGTTGTTGCCTGCGTGGCCGTCGTCGGCATCTCGGCGCTGCTCAATCTTGCGCTGCAGGTTGCCTTCAACCCGATGCAACGGCTGGAACCGGTCTATGCGGCGGCGCTGCTCGCGCTCAACATCGTCGAACTGGCCGCGCTGTTGTTCCTGACCGGGGGTTTGCAGAATCCGTTTTCATTTCTGTTCCTCGGCCCCGTCCTGATCTCGGCAACGGTGCTGCCGATCCGGATGACGGTTGGCCTCGGGCTGTTGGCGGTCGCCTGCTCCTCGGTGCTGGTGTTCTTCCATCTGCCGCTCCCCTGGGACAGCGAAGACCCGCTGGTGCTGCCGCCGATCTATCTGTTCGGCGTCTGGCTCTCGATCGTGCTCGCGATCGGCGTTACCAGTCTCTACGCGTTCCAGGCGACGGAGGAGGCGCGCAAACTTTCCGACGCGCTGGCCGCAACCGAGCTGGTGCTGACGCGCGAGCAGCATCTGACCCAGCTTGACGGGCTGGCTGCCGCTGCCGCGCATGAACTCGGCACGCCGCTGTCGACGATCTTCCTGATTTCGCGGGAGCTGGAAAAGACCGTCGAGGACAACGATCAATTGGCCTCCGATCTGAAGACCCTGCGCGAGCAGGCGCAGCGCTGCCGCGACATCCTCGCCAAGATCACCCAGCTTTCCTCGTCCGGGGCGCCATTCGATCTTATGCCGCTGTCTACGCTGATCGAGGAAGTGGTGGCGCCGCACCGTGATTTTGGCGTCACGATCAGGGTGCGGCTTGCTGTCGCAGCCACCCGCGAGCCTGTCGGCGCCCGGAACCCGGCGATTCTGTATGGTGTCGGCAACATCCTGGAGAACGCCGTCGATTTCGCGCGGACAACGGTAGAGGTTAACGCCTGGTGGAACGCGGATACGGTCGAAATCGTCATCTCCGATGACGGCCCCGGCATCGCGCCCGACATGCTGAAACGGATCGGCGAGCCCTATTTATCAAGGCGTCGCAGCGCCGATGAAACCCACCGCGAACGCGCCGGCCTCGGCCTTGGTGTGTTTATCGCCCGAACGCTCCTGGAACGCACCGGCGCAAAGGTCTCGTTCTCCAACCGGACCTTTCCCGATCACGGTGCCGTGGTGCGGATCGCGTGGCCGCGCGTCCGCTTCGAAGCCGAGGAAAATGCTGCGGGGCCAGTGGATTAAAAGGCGTTAAGGATTGAGGAAACCGGGGCTGCTCGACGCTGGGGCCCTTGGCAGTGCAAAATTACCGCGCCATATGGTCTATAAGTGCTCCGCATCCGCAACCGGGATACCTTGCCTTGAACGACATCGCCGAACTGAACGATCTCGCCGACCGCTCGCTGCTGATCGTCGAGGACGACAAGCCGTTTCTGGAGCGCCTGTCGCGAGCGATGGAAACCCGCGGTTTCGCGGTGACATCCTGTGACACCGTGTCCGACGGGCTGGCGCAGATCAACAAGTCAGCACCGGCCTTTGCGGTCGTGGACCTGCGGCTCGGCGACGGCAACGGGCTCGATGTGGTGTCGGCGCTCAAGCGCAAGCGCCCCGACGCGCGCACCATTGTGCTGACCGGCTACGGCAACATCGCAACCGCCGTCACGGCGGTGAAGATGGGCGCGGTGGACTACCTCTCGAAACCTGCTGACGCCGACGACGTGGTTGCGGCGCTGCTGGCCAGCGGCACCGAGAAATCCGAGCTGCCGTCCAATCCGATGTCGGCGGATCGCGTGCGCTGGGAACACATCCAGCGCATCTATGAAATGTGCAACCGCAACGTCTCCGAAACCGCGCGGCGCCTGAACATGCACCGCCGCACCCTGCAGCGGATTCTCGCGAAGCGCGCGCCGCGGTGATTCTTGTAGAGACGTAGGGTGCCCACCCTACAGCACCTTCGCCAAATCTCGCTGCCCCTGCGGATCAATCAATTGGTTGATCCGCTGCGTAGCCGCCATAACAAAGCGTACCGTCATTGATCTGCGCGTTTCCGCAGGCAGGCGATGCTGGGGCGCCTACAGATGCGCGCGACAGGTATCGGCTATAGTCATCGGCATCCAGAGGGAAATCTCGTACGGCGGGGTACGCATGGGCAAAGACCGGTCGCAACGACGTACGACCCTGAACTAATGAGCCCGGCCGGACCTGGGAGTGACCGGCAATGAAGCATTGGATGCGCTGGCTGCCAGGTCTTGACACCCTCCTTCGATATGAAGCGGGGTGGCTCAGGCACGATATCCTCGCCGGGCTTGCGCTGTCGGCCATGCTGGTCCCGGTTGGCATTGCCTACGCGGAGGCGTCTGGCTTGCCCGGCATCTACGGTCTGTACGCGACCATCATTCCACTCTTTGCCTACGCATTGTTCGGCCCAAGCCGCATCCTCGTGCTGGGACCGGACTCAGCTCTTGTAGCTATCATCCTTGGCGTTGTCGTTCCGTTGTCTGGCGGGGATCCGGTCCGTGCGGCAGCCTTGGCCGGCATGATGGCAATCGTTTCCGGGGCGGTACTCATGCTGGCAGGCATCGCGCGCCTGGGCTTTGTGACCGAGCTGCTCTCCAAACCGATACGCTACGGCTACATGAACGGAATTGCATTGACCGCATTGATCAGCCAGCTACCAAAGCTGTTCGGCCTCTCGATCGAGAGCGAAGGATCTTTGCGGAGCTTGTGGGCGATCGCCGGTGCCTTCCTTGAAGGAAAGACCAACTGGGTGGCCTTCGGGATCGGGCTCGGCACGTTGACGGTTATTCTGCTGCTCCAGAAATACAAGCGGCTGCCGGGCATTCTGATTGCAGTCGTCGCGGCAACCGCCGCTGTCGCTGCGCTGGAACTTACGACGCGTTACAACGTGGCTGTTCTGGGTCCCCTTGCACAGGGTCTGCCGGGTTTCGCCGTTCCCTGGATCGGCCCCGCCGATATAGTCCCGGTGCTGATCGGCGGTTGCGCGATCGCCATGGTATCTTTTGCAGATACCAGCGTGCTTTCGCGGGCCTATGCCGCACGACTGGGCGTTCATGTCGATCCCAACCAGGAGATGGTGGCGCTCGGCGCCGCCAATCTGGCAACCGGTCTTTTTCAAGGTTTTCCGATCAGCAGCAGCAGTTCGCGTACGCCTGTTGCGGAAGCCGCCGGCGCCCGCACTCAACTGACCTGCATCGTTGGTGCGCTTGCCATCGCGTTCCTTCTGCTGGCGGCACCCAACCTCCTTCAGTATTTGCCTAACGCTGCGTTGGCCGCTGTCGTCATCGCCGCTGCGATCAGCTTGATTGAGGTCACCGATCTCAAACGGATCTTCCGCATTCAGCCGTGGGAGTTCTGGCTATCGATCATCTGCTTTGCCGGCGTTGTCGCGCTCGGAGTGATTCCGGGAATAGGTCTGGCAATCGCTATCGCCATTGCCGAATTTCTATGGGACGCTTGGCGCCCGCACTCCGCCGTATTGGGGCGCGCCGACGGCGTCAAAGGTTATCACGACATCACGAGATATACGGATGCACGCCAGATCCCCGGGCTGGTTCTGTTCCGATGGGATGCGCCTCTGTTCTTCGCCAACGCTGAATTTTTCAAGGAGCGCGCTCTGGACGCGGTTGCGAAATCCCCGACGCCCGTCCGTTGGCTGGTCGTTGCGGCGGAGCCGGTCACCGGCGTTGACGTCACCGCCGGCGATACGCTCGCCGTATTGGACGAGACGTTGCACGCTCAGGGTATCGAGCTTTGTTTTGCCGAACTCAAGGATCCCGTAAAGGACAGGCTGAAGAAATTCGGCTTATTGGCGCAGCTTGGCGAGAATTGCTTTTTCCCAACCGTCGGCGCGGCCGTTTCCGGCTACCTGGAAGCCCATGACGTTGAGTGGGAGGACTGGGAAGACCGAGCCAAACGTTAGGATGGACTGGCTCTCATCCCGAACTAGAACTCCCCATGCCCTTGCGGATCGACCAGACGGCTGATGCGCTGGGCTGCGGCCATGGCAAAACGCAGCGTCATCGATTTCCGCGTCGCGGCCGGCAGGCGATGCTCGGGCGCTTCGCAATGCAGATAAGCGCCATAGGCGTCGGCGATGATCAGGCCGGTGTCTTGCGGGAAGATCTCGCACGGCAGATCCTGCGTGAAGGCGAAGAACAGCCGGTCGCAATGCATCCGGTAATCCTGCCATTTCTGGTCGGCGCGCAGATCTTCCACCGACGACTTGATCTCGACGATCCAGATCTCGCCCTTCTCGTTCAGCGCCACCAGGTCGGCACGCCGGCCCGACGGTAGCGGCAATTCGCTGACGCAGGAAAAGCCCAACGACCGTAGCAGCCGCGCGGTGCCGCGCGCGATCGCCAGTGCCGCCTCCGACTGACGACGGTCGGGCGGAGGCACGAGGCTGATGTGGCGGGCGGGTGATTCCATGATGCTCGAACCTTAGCCGATTCCGGGCAGTCCAACAGGCGGTTCCTCGCCGAGTCGCCCGCAAATTTGTCCCTCGGGCCCCGGCTCAGCGTTCGCGGAGCCTGTCATCACTCCGCGAGCGCCCTTGCGCTCGTCGCTGGGCGCGCGTTCGCGCGACCCGTTGGCTCGCTTGGCCGGGACGACAAGTTCAGGGGTGCCGGCCCATCGCGAGCTGGTAGATCGTCACCAGAACTTCGAACAGGATCAGGAGCACGATAATCACTTCGAGCCGAAGCGAGCGACGCGTGTCGATGATATCGGTCAACACCTGCGCGCTCTCGGCAATCACGGCGAGCTTGTGGTTCAGCGATTCCGCACGCTCATTGAGCTCGTACTCGTCCTCCAGCCGGGCATACAGCCGCTCCAAATGCGGCTTATCCCAGAGCACGTCGGGTTTCTCTGCCACCTCGACCGGCCCAGACACCCGATGCCGCACCAGAAGCGCGCTGCCGATATTTTTCAGGATCGAGCGACGGCTGCCGCGCATGCGCCCGCTCAGCGCCAGTTCCCGCGCGAACGGTTCGGTCGTGTCAAATACGCTGGCAACCTCGCGTTCATGCCGAGCCAGAACAACGCTCTTCGCCAGCGCCTCGCCGATCAGGATCAGCCGCTCGGGCGAAAGGCTTTGCAAGCAGATCGGCCCGCCCGGTGGAATCTGGTCCTCCTTTTCCGCGGCCAGCTCTATGATTGCGATTTCCTCGTCGCGCCGCGCAAACTTCCCGGTCATGCGGTGATCCAGGCCGCGGAGAAATTCCTCCTCTTCCAGCGCATTCAGCCCGACCAGGACCACCACGCCATAGCGAAACAGGACCGCGACACCGTTTTCATTGACGCGAAATGCCAGTGGCGTCGTTGCCAGCACGTCGCCGCGCTCGAGCCCCGACGTATTGAGGCGATCGCTGACAAAAAATGCCCGCGCCGTCGTTCGGGCCCCGCCGAGCGGCGATTTGGAGGCTTGGTTTATGACCTGCGCATCCCGGCCGAAATCACGATCGGCGCCGATGCGATTTCCGTCTTTCGTCACTAAATATTCCTTCCGTGCAAACCCTACCACGGACTGAAACGGACCCCATACCGGTTCCCGTCCGTGTTGACCCCTTTTCAAGGTAGAATATGGTGCCTGCGATGGATGATGAAACCGACACCCAGGCGAAGGCCGGCGCGATGATCGTGCCGGTGACGCTGTTCGAGCAGAACTGCACCATCATCTGGCACGAGCCTTCCAAGAAGGCCGTGGTGATCGATCCCGGCGGGGACGTTCCCAAAATTCTGGAGGCGATCAAGCAGACCGGCGTCACGGTCGAGAAGATCTGGCTGACGCACGGCCATATCGATCATGTCGGCGGCGCCGCCGATTTGCGTGACGCGCTGCAGGTCAAGATCGAGGGTCCGCATATCGCCGATAAATTCCTGCTCGACAACGTCGTCTCGAGCGGCGAGCGCTTCGGCATCACCGGGGTGCGCAATTTCGGGCCCGACCGCTGGCTCGACGAAGGCGATTCTGTCTCGATCGGCGAACTCACCTTCGACATCCTGCACTGCCCCGGCCACTCACCCGGCAGCGTCGTGTTCTTCAACAAGGAATTGCGCTTCGCCCATGTCGGCGACGTGCTATTCAACGGCTCGGTCGGGCGCACCGACCTGCCTGGCGGCAGCCACGCTACGCTGATCAATTCGATCAAGGAAAAGCTGTTGCCGCTCGGCGACGACGTCGGCTTCATCTGCGGCCATGGCGCCGGCTCCAGCCTCGGTCAGGAGCGGCTGACCAATCCGTTCCTCACCGACGAGATGTGAGCTGAAATTGTCCGGCTGACGCTGTGATGTCCGGCTACTTCATCAAGCCTGCGGCCGTCAGCGCGCGGGCGATGACGCTGCCGACATCGATGCCGCGGCGCTTCGGTTCGCGCGGCGCCGGCTTGTGTTCGCGGACCGGCTTGTGGGTCCTGGACCAGAGTCTCGCGGCGATATCGGACGACTGCAGGGATTCCGTGGCAGCCGACGGAACGATCTTTGGCGCCTGCGCCGGCCTGGCCGCTTCGCTGGCCGGACTGACGCGCTCGGTCAGGCCAAAAAAATTGGCTATGTGATACGACGAGGAGATTCCCGCCTCGATCAGGAACGCGCCTTCCGCGCCGTAGGGCTCGTCGTTGCCGGCAAGCCCCAGCGGCGTACCGTGGGCCATATCGGTGATGGTATAGGACTCCACGACGGTCTCGCCGTCTTCATTCCACCAGACCTCGCGCGGATGGCCGTCGACGTCTCCCATCGACATCGGCGCCGCCGGCAGGCCGTGGACGTCGAGCCACTGCTTGACGATCTCATTGGCGTTGGCCGGGTTGACGGTGCGATCGGCGCTGCCGTGCCACACCGATACTTTCGGCCATGGTCCCCTGTGCTTGGAGGCCTTGCGCACGAGGTCGCCCAGCTTGCCGGCGGGGCGCGATGTCGACTGCATCATGCCGCCAAGCGCTTCGCGGACATTGCTGGCGATACCGTAGGGCAGGCCGGCGATGATGGCGCCGCCTGCAAACACGTCCGGATAGGTCGCCAGCATCACCGAGGTCATCGCGCCGCCGGCGGAAAGCCCGGTGATGAAGATGCGGCGCGAATCGAGTTTGTGATCGGCAACCATCCGCGCGACCATCTGCCGGATCGAAGCGGCCTCGCCGCGGCCGCGCGCGATGTCGCCCGGATTAAACCAGTTGAAGCAGGTGTTGGCGTTGTTCGACGCCTGCTGCTCGGGCATCAGCAACGCGAACCCGTAGCGTTTGGCGAGCGTCGACCATCCGGTGCCGAAATCGTACCCGGCTGCGGTCTGGCCGCAGCCATGCAGCACGACGACAAGGGCGCGTGCGGGCAGCAATTGCTCCGGCACGAACGCGAACATTTTGAGCGCGCCTGGATTGGTACCAAATCCGCTGATTTCGACGAGCGGACTGCCGGCCCCGGGCAACGTGCTTCGGCCATAGATTCCCAAGCCATTGAAGCCGTTCAGCTTCGGCAAATGGCGCAGGAATTCGACGTTCTTGGCGAGAGACAATTGCAGCTCCTGGGGCGAGTCGTTCCTATGAACGCTACCCAGAACAGATAGTTGCTGCACTGCAAACTAAAAAGAACGTGCACTGTCATTGCCCACAATCAAATTTTGGCAACTGACGTTAATTTGTCATCCCGTGATCCGACGCATCCATGACAGGAATGCGGCGCAGGCGATGATCGACAACGCAAACAGCGCGCACGCGACGACCAGCGCCGGCCGCGCCGACTGGGCTGGTGCGATCGCGAAGAACAATAGAGGCGACCTGAAAAGGGTGAAGGCGTGCCCGACGTGCTGGAGTCCACTACATCACCGGCGCCTGGAATTAGCTCCTGAAAGTACGCGTCGGCATCACGCGCGATCTCGAAAAATTTCTCACCGAGACGATCAAGACCCGCGTAATTCCGGGCGGCGGCAAGTCAGCCAACTACGCGCGACAACCATGCGCCGGCTGCCCGGCTCCGAGGATTGCCTTGCTCCGGTCCACCCCGTAGGTTTCATGCCAAGCAATTCCAAAGAACAATAGATCCGGAGAGAACCACCCATGGCACGCCTGAAATTTGGAGCCTTTCTCGCCCCGCATCATCCGATTGGCGAGCATCCGTTGCTGCAATTCCGCCGCGACCTCGACTTTGTCGAACAGATCGACACGCTCGGCTTCGACGAATTCTGGTGCGGCGAGCACCATTCCTCGGGCTGGGAAATGATCGCCTCGCCGGAAATGTTTCTGGCCGCCGCCGGCGAGCGCACCAAGCGCATCAAGCTCGGCACCGGCGTGATCTCGCTGCCCTATCACCACCCTTACAATGTCGCGCAGCGCATGGTGCAGCTCGACTGGATGACCGGCGGCCGCGCCATTTTCGGCTCCGGTCCGGGCGCGCTGGCCTCCGACGCGCACACGCTCGGCATCGATCCGATGACGCAGCGCGACCGCCAGGACGAGGCGATCGCGATCATCCGCCGGCTGTTCAGGGGCGAGCGCGTCACCGCCAGAAGCGACTGGTTCACTATGCAGGATGCCGCGCTGCAATTGCTGCCGCTGCAGGAAGAGATGCCTTTCGTGGTGGCGTCGCAGATTTCACCGTCGGGCATGACGGTTGCCGGCAAATACGGCATCGGCATCATCTCGCTCGGCTCGATGTCGACGCAGGGCCTGATGGCGCTGCCGACGCAATGGGGCTTTGCCGAGGATGCCGCCAAGAAGGCCGGCACCACCGTGAGCCGTTCCGACTGGCGCGTGCTGCTAAGCTGGCACATCGCCGAGACGCGCGAACAGGCGCAGCGCGAGGCCGGCCCCGGCCTGATGCGCTGGCACAACGAATATAATGTCCGCACGCTGCAGCGGCCGGGACTGGAGCCGTTCACCTCGCCGGAGGACGCGATCGAGAAAACCGCCGGCGGCGAAAATGCCGCCTCCACCATCGGCACGCCGGATGATCTGGTCCAAACCATCAAGAATTTGATGCAGGTCTCGGGTGGCGTCGGCGCCATCATCGGCTTCGTGCACGACTGGGCCAATCCGGAAAACACAAGGCGTAGCTGGGACATGGTCGCGCGCTACGTGATTCCGGAGATCAACGGCTATGTCGCAAAACTGCGCGAATCGCAAAAATTCCTGGTCGAGAACCGCGCGGTGTTCGAGCGCGCGGGCCAGGCCGTGATGGCCAAGATCATGGAAAATGAAAAGGCCGCCGCCGCCTTGCAGCACACCGGCCCAGGCCGGGTCGCGATTCCCGCCGTGAATGCGCCCGACCTGCAGAAGGAGGCGGCGAAGCGCAAGGCGTAACGGCTCTCGTCAGGATCGACGAGATCCCTCCTCCGTCATTGCGGAGCCTTTCATGCATTTGCGTGACCCGTTGGCTCCTCGCAATGACGGGGCTGGCGGCATTTTGCCTGGCGGGGGCGCCTACTTCCCGTAATTCAGGCCGCGACAAAGCCGCTGACTCGGGCGATAATACTCGCAATCCGAGGCTCAACCGGAGCAATTGCCATGTCGATGCAGAGTGTGGCTTCCCCCGTCAATATTCCGGTGCCGCCGAACCCCAAGGCGTTGCGGCACATTCCCGGTAACGAGGGTTGGCCGTTCATCGGCAACACGCTGGCGGTGCTGGCCGACCCCAAGGGACAGATTGAGAAGTCGGCCGCCAAATACGGCCTGATCTACCGCACCCATCTGTTCGGCGAGACCAGCGTGACGATGCTCGGGCCCGAGGCCAACGAGCTCGTGCTGTTCGACCAGGCGCGTCTGTTCTCCTCCACCCACGGCTGGGGGCCGATCCTCGGCCTGTTGTTTCCGCGCGGGCTGATGTTGCTGGATTTTGAAGAGCACCGCCTGCACCGCCGCGCGCTGTCGGTCGCGTTCAAGTCGGGACCGATGAAGTCCTACCTCGTCGATCTCGACCGCGGCATTGCCGCGCGGGTCAAGCAGTGGAAGGCGCAGCCGGGCGAGATGCTGGTGTATCCGGCGATGAAGCAGCTCACGCTCGATCTGGCGGCGACTTCGTTCCTCGGCGCCGATATCGGGCCTGAGGTCGACGAGATCACCCGCGCCTTCATCGACATGGTGGCCGCAGCCGTGGCGCCGATCCGGCGGCCGCTGCCGTTCACGCAGATGGGCCGCGGCGTTGCCGGCCGCAAGCGGATCGTTGCCTACTTCTCCGAGCAAATTCCGATCCGCCGCGCGCGGGGCGGCGGCGATGACCTGTTCTCGCAGCTATGCCAGGCGACGCACGAGAACGGCGCGCTGCTGTCGACCCAGGACATCATCGACCACATGAGTTTTCTGATGATGGCGGCGCATGACACGCTGACATCGTCGCTGACCTCCTTTGTCGGCGAGCTTGCCGCCCATCCCGAATGGCAGCAGCAGTTGCGCGAGGAAGTCAAAGGCCTCGGCATCGAGGCCAACGATCCCTCCAGCATCGACAATCTCGAAAAGATGCCGCTGTCGGAAATGGCGTTCAAGGAGGCGCTGCGGCTGAAGCCGCCGGTGCCGTCGATGCCGCGCCGCGCGGTGCGCGGCCTTTCGTTTAAGGGATACGACATTCCCGCCGGCACGCTGGTCGGTGTCAACCCGCTGTTCACGCACCATATGCCGGAGATCTGGTCCGAGCCGAACAAGTTCGATCCGATGCGTTTCTCCGACGAGGCGCAGCGCACCCGCCACCGCTTCGCCTGGGTGCCGTTCGGCGGCGGCGCGCATATGTGCCTCGGCCTGCACTTCGCCTACATGCAGGCGAAGACCTTTGCGCGGCATTTCCTGCAGAATCTCGAAGTGTCGCTGGAGCCCGGCTACAAGGCGGACTGGCAGATGTGGCCGATCCCGAAGCCGCGGGACGGGCTACGGGTAGTGGTGAAACCGGTGTAGGGTGGGCAAAGCGCAGCCTGCCCACCATCAAGCACTGTGCCCGTGAGGGTGGGCACGCTTCGCTTTGCCCACCCTACAATTTGGCTACTTCACCAGCGTCGTGAGTTGCGCGCCTTCGTCGGCCACGAACACCGCGATCAATTCCGCCGGCTCCGTAGTGCTGGCATTGGCCGAAACCAGATGGGTTGAGCCCGGCGGCTCGAAGAACGACTGACCTACCCCAAACGTCTCGATCGGGCCGCCGGCAAGCTGCGAGCGGATCTCGCCCTTGGTGACATAGGCGGTGACGGAGCCGGCATGCTGGTGCGCAGGCGTAAAGCCGCCCGGGCCGTAGAATACCCGCACGATGGTGACGCGCTTGCCCGGCACGTTCGGCAGTGCATGCGAGCTGATCGGCTCGACGACATCCTGCGTCGAACCGGTCACGCTGTTGGCGCAGAGCGGCTCGATGATCGCTGACACCGCGTCCATGGTCGACGGCAGCGTCTTGCCGATGACGAAGGCACAGGCAAGACCGGCAATGATGGCGAGATAGAACGGGCGAGAGTTGGCTGGTTGTGACAGCCGGAATGTTGCGGACATTTATTTCTAACCCTCCCAAGAGCGAAGCTTCTGCATCCGTCATTCCGGGATGGTGCGCTAGCACCAGACCTCAGATGCGCAATTGCGCATCATAGTCCGGCCCTTCGGACCGTCCCCGGAATGACAGCCCCGTTACCCCTAACCCTGATCGAAGGCCTTCCTCAGCGCGACATAACCCTGCTGCTGCTGGCTCCAGTTGCGGCCGCCGGTCATGGCACCGTCGACCACCAGATCGTGGCCGTTGATGAAGGAGGATTCGTCGCTGGCCAGAAACACCGCGGCGTGCGCGATATCCTCGGGTAGACCGGCGCGCGGAATCGGCTGCGCGGCCTTGTAGACCTCGCGCATCACGGCCGAGGTCTTTTCGGCGGCTTCCACCGACAGGCCGAGCGCTTTACCGAAAATGCCGGTCGCGATCGCGCCGGGCGAAATCGAATTGACGCGGATGTTGGCTTCGCCGAGCTCCATCGCCACGCATTTGGTAAGATGAATGACGGCCGCCTTCGCCGCGCTATAGACCATCGACGACGAAAAGCCGGCGAGGCGGCCGGCAATGCTGCCGTTGTTGATGATGCTGCCGGAGCCTTGCCTGCGCATATGCGGCGCCGCATGCTTCATGCCGAGCATCACGCTGCGCACCAGCGTCGCCATCGCGGCATCAAACCGTTCAACCTCGAGGCCTTCGATGCCGCCGGTCTGCGCCGGGCCGCCGGCATTGTTGAACAGGCAATCGATGCGGCCGAAATTCTCCACCGCAAGCCCGATCAGCGCACTCATCTGCTCTTCCACCGTGACGTCGGTCTGGCGGAAGATGCAGTTGGCACCGAGCTTCTTGGCCAGCGCCTCGCCCTCCGGCGCGCGGCGTCCGGCGACGACGATTTTTGCGCCCTCGGCGACGAATAGCTCCGCGGTGTGCAACCCGATTCCGCTGGTCGCGCCGGTGATCACTGCGACTTTGCCGTCCAGCCGTCCCATGTTGTTACCCCCGTCGAAATTCGTTGACGTTGACGCCAATATTCCCGCCTCTCGCGGACAAGGCAAGCAGGCTTGTTACCATCGCGATCTCCGGTGGTCGGCTGGCTCGCTGCATTGGTCGCTACGAAATCCCCGATTTTCGGTATGATCGGCCATATTTTGGATGCGCTGATCACGTGAAGTGACAACCGCGATGAAGAAATTGATCGACGAGCTCAGGCACGGCTGGCAGGGAATCTCCCAGCCCTCCCTGCTTTCCAGCACGGTGTTCGCGGCCGGCTGTCTCGCCTTGTCGACGATCGCCCGGTGGGGCATTGCCCAGCTTCGTCCGGACGTATTCTTCACGCCTTATTTTCCAGCCGTGTTCCTGGCCGCCGCCGTCGGCGGCGCCCGGATCGGGATCGCGACGGCAATCGCGGGAGGCGCGCTCGGCGTGCTCGTCAATTTCAGCAGTGCCACGGCCGATTCCGCTCGGTTTGCGCTGCTAGTGATGTTCTGGGTAGTTTGCGGCTTCGCTATTTGGGGCGTCGACCACTACCGGAGGATCGTCGCGCAACAACGGGAAGATTCCAAACGCCTGGTCCAGGAAGAGGAGTATCGCAAGCTCCTGGTCGAGGAGTTGCAGCATCGGCTCAAGAACAAGACGTCGACGATCCACGCAGTGCTGCACCAGGTCCTGCAGGACCAGCCGCAGATCTGGGGCAGCATCGATCGCCGCCTCCGCGCGTTGTCAGCGACCGACGATTTGATCGCGCGGCTGGACGGCAGCGGCTGCGACATCAAGGATATGCTGCGTTCCGAGCTCGGGCCCTACGGCCATGTCCGGTTCAATTTGAACGGCGATGCGCTGTTTCTGCCGGCCAAACTGGCGGTCAGCCTGGCGCTGATCTTCCACGAGCTGGCCACCAATGCAGGCAAGTACGGCGCGTTTTCTTCGGCCCGCGGGCTGCTGCAGGTGTCGTGGTCGGTGTCGGACGATCGGCTCAATCTCACCTGGGATGAAACCGAAGGCCCCGTGATCGAAGGTGTCGGCCCGCCGGGCTTCGGCACCAAGCTGTTGCAATCGGCACTGCGCTCGTTCGACGGCAAGACCGAGATCAGCTTCCTGAAAACCGGCGTGCATTGCGCGATGCAGTGCAAGATCCCGGCGAGCTAGGCGATTGCCGCCGGCACTCGCGAACTCTCTCGCATCGCGTTGACACTCTGTTAATGACGATCGAGCTCGGGGCGGCTCGAAATCGCCAACTCCTACGGTTGTTGCGGTCTTTCGGAAGTCCGCTTAACCAATACTACAACCGACTTTGCCAAGCTCCGCGGCATGCATAGTCCCTACAAGAACGACTTTCAGGCGGCGGCTACGCAGGCCGTCAACGAAAGCGCATTCGAATCCGAACTGAATATCCTAAAGGATATCTTCAGGCTGCTTCCGACCGGCGTGACGGTTCAGGACGAGAACGGCGAGTTCGTGCTGGTGAACGACGCCGCGGCAGCCGCGCTGCAGATGGCCACTGCCGCGCCGGACGCCTCGCACCTGAACGATCGTCGCGAAACCTGCCTCGAATTGCTGCGTTCCGGCCGCCCGGCGGTGCTGGAAGAATCCATTGCTGCTGGCCAAGCCAAGCAGGTATTCCTGACCTCCCACCGGCCGGTTCGGATCGCCGACCGCAATCTGCTGATCTCGAGCTCGACCGACATCTCCGAACAGAAGGCGTTCGAGGAACATCTGTTCCGCTCCGCCTATTACGACGAGTTGACCGGGCTGCCGACGCGGCGCGTGATCGAACATCGCGTCAACAGTCTCTTGAAGTACGACAACGGACAGGGCCTTTTCGCGTTGGCCTTTCTCGACGTCGATAATTTCAAGCACATTAACGACTACTACGGACATTCGGTCGGCGACGCGCTGTTGGCGGAGATCGCCAAGCGGGTGGGACTTGATTTGCGCGACTCCGACATTCTGTCGCGGATCAGCGGCGACGAGTTCGTGCTGCTGCTCAACCCGGTCCAGAGCGAGAGCGAGGTTGCTGAATTCATCCGCTTCATCCTGCAGCGGCTGAAGGCGCCGTTCTTCATCGACCAGTCTGAAATCTTCGCCTCGACCTCGATCGGCGTCAGCCTCTACCCCGAGCACGGGCGCAGCTATGAGGAGTTGCGTCAAAACGCCGATATCGCGATGTACCGCGTCAAGAACGGCAGCAAAGGCGCCGCCGCGTTCTTCGACGCCAGCATGGAACGCGAAGCCCTGGCGCGGATGAAGGTCGAGCAGGCGCTGCGGGTGGCGATCCTGGAAAAACGCTTCTGCTGCGCGTTCCAGCCCAAGGTCGATATCCGGACCCAGGAGCTCATGGGCGTCGAGGCGCTGGTGCGACTGCGCGACGACGAGGGGGTGATTCAAGCCCCCAGCACCTTCATCAATCTTGCCACCGAACTCGGCCTGATCGACGAATTGACTCACCTGGTGCTGGCCGAGATCGTCAAATCGATCGACCTGATCAATGAAAACTTCGGCCCCGACACCACGATCAGCATGAACGTCGCGGCCAAACAGGCCGGCAATCTCGAATTCATGCGCCCGTTCGCCCAGGCGATCGAAGCCACCGGATTTCCGAAGCGCTTCATGATCGAGGTGACGGAAGACGCCTTCGTGACCAAGACGCATTTCCAGGACGAAATCCTGCCGATCTTACGCAAGCTCGGCGTCAAGATCTCGATCGACGATTTCGGCATCGGCTATTCGTCGCTGTCGGCGCTGGCCGACATTACAGCCGACGAGATCAAGATCGACCGCTCCTTCATCACTGATATCCATAAGCGTCCGCGCAGCCAGGGCATCTTGCGGGCAATCGAATCCCTGAGCGAAGCGCTCGGCATGACCGTGATCGCCGAAGGCATCGAAACTTTCGAGGAACTGGCCTATCTGCAGGCAGCGACCAAGATTCGCTACGCCCAGGGTTACTACTTCTCAAAGCCGATCTTCCTGGAAGACCTCAAGCTGACGACCCCGCGCGCCAGCGAGGCGCGCGCCAGCCAAGCCAGCCGGCCGGCACAGGAAAACCGTTCCGCCTATTCGCGCGCCGGCGGCTATCGCCGTTAGAGCGCGCGATTGCGCCCGAAGGACGCTCGATTAAGGCTTAGGTAACCGGATTTCCTAACGGCTTGTGACATGCGCGCATCGTATGCATGGTCCCGGGGAGAAGGGAGAATGCGCGACCTGTTTCACCACCTGCGAGGCATGAAGGCGCGGACCGTGGCCGCCGGACGGCACCTTGCCGCAACGATCCGGGGCCCGGTGTTGTGGCTGACCCTTTGCGGCGGCTTGCTGGTCGCGGCGATTTTCGTCGGCACCATCATGATGACCGGCGAGTTCCGTGAGCGCGCGCTTGTCAACAGCGAGCGCGAGCTGGAGAACACCGTTCTTCTGCTCGCCCGCCATTTCGACCAGCAGTTCGAGGACTCCGACACGCTCGCCGACGACGTGATCTCCCGGCTGCAGATTTCCGGCATCGGCTCGGAGAAGGAATTCCGGCAACGCGTCGCGAGCGCGGAAGCGCACGAGATCCTGAGATCGAAGGCGGGCGTCTTGTCCTATCTCGGCGACATCTCGATCTTCGATTCCAATGGAGACATGATCAACTGGTCGCGGCCGCTGCCGGCGCCCAAGCTCAACATTTCCGAGCGGGCTTATTTCAAGAGCTTCAAGTTCGATTCGCGATCACCCTCCATTCTGGCCGAGTCGGTTCGCAGCTATCTTACGGGCAACCTGAATTCCGTTATCGCCCATCGATTGAAGGGCGACGACGGCATCTTCCTCGGCGTTATGACGCGGCGCATCAACCCCGCCAACTACGAAAAATTCTTCGCTTCCGTTGCGCTCGGATCCAGCGCCGCCATTTCGATGTTTCATGCCGACGGCACCTTGCTGGCCCGCTATCCGCGTGTCGACGCACTGATCGGTCAGAACTTTTCGAACGCGCCGCTGCTGCAGCGCGTGCGGGAAAGCGGCGGCGCGCAGACGCTGCGCGTGCAAAGTCCGATCGACCAGACTGCCAGGCTGGGATCTGCGGCTCCGCTCGCGCATTACTCGGGCGTGGTGGTCGCGACCAACACGGTTGCCGCCGCACTCGCCGACTGGCAGGAGCAAACCACGTTCCTGCTCATCGCAGCAACGCTGTCCGCTGTGGTGATTGCCCTGATCCTGTTCCTGATCATCCGGCAGATCACCCAGCAGAGCCGCGAAGCACAGCAGCGGCTGGAAACGGAGCGAGGCCGGCTCGATACCGCCCTGAACAACATGATTCAGGGTCTGGCAACGTTCGACGCCTCGGCTCGCCTCGTCACCTTCAACCAGCGCTACATCGACATGCACAATCTGTCGGTAGACGTGGTCAAGCCCGGCTGCCATCTTCGCGACCTGATGCAGCATCGCAAGGATCGCGGCTCGTTCGATGGCGACATTGATGAGTTCTGCGATTCGGTCGTGCAGAACATCGCGCGAGGAGAGGCGAGTCACAGCGTCACCCAATGCGCCGACGGGCGCACATTCCTGACGGTGAGAAAGCCTCTGGCGGATGGCGGCTGGATCGCCACCATGGAAGACATCACCGAGCGGCGCAACCTCGAGCAGGAGCGCGACCGCAACTACGCCTTCCTGAGCCAGATCATCGATCACATTCCCTCCCAGATCACCGTGAAGGACGTGCACGACCGGCGCTATCTGCTGGTCAACCGCGTGGCGGAAGCCCAATTCGGCATCTCGCGCGACCTGATCATCGGCAGGACGGCCTCCGACATCTTTCCGCAGGCCGCCGCCGAGATCATCGCGGCCGACGAAGAGAAAACGCTGCAATCTCCCGACGGCCTGTTCAAGGACGAGCATGTCTGGGAAACCCAGGGAATGGGCCCGCGCTACGTCACCTCCAAACGGCTCGGAATCCGCAACGCGGCGGGCCAGGCGCATTACATCATCAACGTCGTCGACGACGTTACCGAACGCCGGCTTGCCAACGACAAGATCGCGCATCTGGCGCATTACGACGCGCTGACCGACCTTCCGAACCGGGTACTGTTCCGCGAGCAGATCGAGTGCGAGCTTCGCAAGGCCGCAGGCGGCGAGCGATTCGCATTGCTCTATATCGACATCGACGAGTTCAAGGGCATCAACGACTCGCTCGGACACCATGTCGGCGACGAACTCCTGAAGGCGGTCGCAGCCTGCCTCAAGGACTGCATCAAGCCCGGCGATCTGATCGCCCGTCTCGGCGGCGACGAATTCGCTGTGATCCAGACCGCGATCGGCGGCCGCACGGAGGTCGAGGAATTCGTGACCCGCGTTTACGAGGCGATACGGCAGCCCTATCGGTGCCTCGGCCATCATCTCTCGACTGATGCGAGCATCGGCATCGCGCTCGCGCCGGAGGACGGCATCGAACTCGACCAGTTGATCAAGCACGCCGACCTTGCCATGTACGCCGCCAAGGCCGAGGGACGCCGCACCCATCGCTTCTTCGAGCCAGCGATGGATGCGCGCGCCCAGGCACGGCTCACGATGGAGCAGGATCTGCGACAGGCGTTGGCCGACGGCGGCTTCGAAATTCATTACCAGCCGCTGCTCGATCTCGCGAGCGGGGAGGTGACGGGCTGCGAAGCGCTGTTGCGTTGGCGGCATCCCGAACGGGGCATGGTCTCTCCGGCCGAATTCATCCCGATTGCCGAAGATACCGGCCTGATCAACGAACTCGGCGATTGGGTCATGCAGACCGCCTGCGCCGAGGCGGCCGGCTGGCCGTCCCGGGTCAGGCTCGCCGTCAACGTTTCTCCGATCCAGTTGAAGTCGCCGACGCTAGCGCTGCGGATCACCGGCGCGCTGGCTGCCTCCGGCCTGCCGCCCGACCGGCTCGAGATCGAAATCACTGAGGCGGTGCTGATCCATGACGACGAAACGGCTCTCGCCATCCTGCATCAGCTTCGGGCCATCGGCGTGCGCATCGCGCTCGACGATTTCGGCACCGGCTTCTCCTCGCTGAGCTATCTGAAACGATTCCCGTTCGACAAGATCAAGATCGACCGCTGCTTCGTCAGCGACATCGAGGTCGACGGTTCGGCGGCGATCGTGCAGGCGGTGGTGAACATTGCAGCCGCCCGCAACATGACCACGACGGCGGAAGGCGTCGAAACCGAGCAGCAGCGCGAGCTGCTGCGCCAACTCGGCTGCACCCAGATGCAGGGCTACCTGTTCAGCGCACCGAAGCCGGCGGCCGATGCGAGGCGGTTGCTGGGCGCGCGATTGGAGACCGCGGCGACGGCCGTCGCCTGACGCCGTTCCAGTGCGCCGGCGTCGAGGATGGCTGCGATGGCCGAACTGCCCCCCGCCTCCAGCGCCGCGATGGCCTCCTTGGCCCAGAGGTAGGAAGCTTCAAAGATTTCCGTGTGGCGATCGAAATCCGTCACATCGATATCGAGCGGTAGCGGCGGCCGCATCACCGTATCGAACGGCCCGACCGGCAAGGTATCGTAGCGCTGATGCGCCACGAGGCTTCGCCACAGCACGTTCACCGCGCTCGGCGCGGCCGGAAGCAGTTTTTTACGAAACGGCGTCAGCATGGCGGCGATCAGTTCCAGCCGTCCCGGCAGCGAGGCATAATCGACGTCGAACATCTCAGCCGCCGGCTCGCCGAAATGCACGACCAGATTGGGGCCGCTCTTGAGCTGATGCATCGAGGCCAGCGGCACGTTGTCGATCAGACATCCATCGACCAGCATCGCGCCCTCAGCCGTGTAGAACGGCGGCAACAGTCCGGGGATCGCGCTCGATGCGCGGACCGCCTGCCAGAGCCGCCCCGTGCGGATCAGTTCGAGATTGTGCGTCGAAAGGTTGGTGGCGACGGCCGCGAACGGCCGCCAGCAATCCTCGATCCGGCAGTCACGGCCGTATTGTTGCGCGAGCGCGCGATCGAACGCCTTGTGATCCAACAGCGCATAGCGCGGCCAGGTCGGCCGCCGAAAGCTTCGGCTCCTGACGAAGATTTCATGCGTGCCATGCTCGAGATGCTCGGCTTCTAAATTTTTGGCAAAGCCGGCGACCATGGCCGAGCCGACGCTGGTGCCGACAAAGATATCGAACATCACGCCGCGTTCGCGAAAGGCCTTGTAGATTCCGACATGCGCGGTTCCAAAACTGCCGCCGCCGGCAGCGACGAAGCCGACGGCGCGGCCGCACAGAAAACGGATCAGGCTGTCGATATCGACCTGGTCTTCGAGCGCGACATGGTGGTGCATGAAGGCCGGCAGCCGGGCGAGCCAGGCAGCGGTGCCGGAGACCTCGCCGCTTCGCCGGTCATGGATGCGGACGAGACGTCGAGCCGAAATCGAATGAACCTCGCAGGCGAACGCCTCGATTTCCGTCAATGGGGCCGCGGGCGCATCCCCGCGACAGGCGAACACGACCATGTCGGCCTGACGGATGGCCTTGCGCGCCCAGGCCTGAGCCTCGCGGCCGCCGAGATAGACGACCAACGGCGCGGTATGTTCGAGCCTGTTGAGCCATTCGGTGACTTCATGCGCATCGAGCGCGCGCCCGGGAAACATCGCCTGCAGGCGGGCGGCATCGACGATCTCGGCATGGGTCGCTGCCAGCCCCTCGCGCATCCGGCGATCGAAGGTTTCCGGCAGAGGCTCCAATCCGCCGTCGATCAGCGCCACCGTTCGTGCTTTCGGCGAGGTGGGGAACGGCGCGATGCGCGCGGTCTCCTTGGCGAACCGCCGCGCCAGCGCCGCGAGCAGCGCCTCGACGATGGCGGGAGCCTCCTCGACGAGCTTCTGATAGGCCGGACGCGTCAACGCCAGCACGCTGGTGTCGCGGATGGCGATCACATCCGCGGTGCGCGGCACATCGGCGAAGAAGCCGATTTCGCCGACCAGTTCGCCGGCGCGAAGCTCGGCGATCGGTTCGAGATAGCCGGTCTTGCGCACCGCCAGCGCGCCGTGCAGCACCAGGAAGAGCGAGTCCGACGGCCCGCCTTGCGCGACCAGCATTTGCCCGCGCACCAGATCCTGGCGGACCATGGCGTTGAGGGCCTTTAGCCGCTGTTCGGAACTGAGCGTTCGAAACAGCGCGAATTCCTCCAACGCGGAGCTCCACGCAAGTACCGAGCTCGATCCACTCATTTGGCGGTACCCAGTTGAATTCGCGGCCCGACTTTAGCGCCGCCCACACACCACCGCGAGCGATATCGCGAGCGATATAAAGAGTGTGCCTCGGCGCAGCGCAGCAATGCGCCCGGCGTCATCCGGCTTCGGCTGCACTGCAGCATGACGGCCGGCATCCGCCGTCCGCGCTACGCCGCCCACCGGCCGCGATTGTTCTCGGCGAGAATGGGCCGGATCAGCCGGCCAAAACGCTCGGCCTCCTCGTCATGCAGATAGCCGGACGGGCAGAACGAGTGGCAGCCGGTGTCGACGAACTGCTGCAGCATGTCGGCGCACTGGACCGGATTGCCGACGACGGCAATGCCGGCGCCGGGGCGGGCTTTTGTAATGCCGGTCCACAGATGCGGCAGCAGGAGATCGCCATGTTCGCGGGCGAGCTGCTGCACCCGCTGGTTCGCTTCCGATTTGTTGTAAAGCGTTTTCATTTCCTGCTTCTGCCGCTCGGTCGCATGCCGTACCAGTTGATCGGCGGCCTGCCAAGCGTCCGCCTCGTTCTCGCGGCAGATCACTTGAAGGCGCATGCCGAAGCCGATGTCGTTCTCGCGGCCATGCGCGCGCGCCATCTCCCTGATCTCGGCGATATTCGAGGCGATCTGTTCCGGTAGATCGCCCCAGAACAGATGCACGTCGGAATGTTTGGCCGACAGTTCCCAGGCCTGGCGCGAGCCGCCGCCGAGATAGAACTTTGGAAACGGCTGCTGGTGCGGGCGCGGGCGGATGTGCGCAGCCGATAGTTTGTGAAACTTGCCTTCGAAATTCACCGGCCCGCGCGTCGTCCACAGCGGCTTCAGGATCGAGACTTCCTCTTCCATCAATTCGTAGCGCGCTTCCTTCGGATAACGGACGCCCTCGCCCTCGACCTCGCTTTCGTTCTGACCGGCGATCAGATTGATGCAGATCCGCCCGCCCGACATTTGGTCGAAGGTCGAGATCATCTTCGCCAGCAGCACCGGATTGATATAGCCGGGGCGCGCTGCGATCAGCGGCTTGATCGACGACGAGCGCGCCGCCATGAACGCGCCCGTGATCCAGGCTTCCCAGCACACGGAACCGACCGGGATCAGGAGATATTCGAAGCCGGCCTTCTCCGCCGCCTGCACCACGCGGTCGCACAGTTCAGGAGATCCCGGAATCTGCGCTTCCATCAGGCCATAGGCCGTGGTGTCGCCATGCGTGGGCAGATACCAGCCGAATTCGAGCGGACGCATGAACGCTTCTCCCTTGACGTGCTCTTTGGCGCGCTTGTTGCTTGATCGTCGTGGGAATCAGTCTAGCGTCTGCTGGGCTTGGGGCAATCGGGTTCGCCCGCAGCGCGGTTTCGTCAGCATTGCGTCAACATAGGGATAGCATCCATGTCACCGGTCTCACTGCTCCTCAATGTGATCTGGGTCGTTCTCGGTGGCGCGTGGATGGCGTTCGGCTGGCTGGTCGCGTCCGTCGTCATGGCGATCACGATCATCGGCATTCCCTGGGCGCGGGCCGCGTTCAATATCGCGGCGTACACCTTGTTCCCGTTCGGCTTCACGGCGATCTCGCGCGACGCCTATACGGGCCAAGAAGATATCGGCACCGGACCGCTCGGGGTGATCGGCAACATCATCTGGCTGGTGCTGGCGGGATGGTGGCTGGCGCTCGGGCATGTCGTCACGGCCGTGCTGCTGGCCGTAACCATCATCGGCATTCCCTTTGCCTGGGCGCACTTAAAACTTGCCGGCATCGCGCTGTGGCCGATCGGCAAGATCATCGTTCCCGCGAACTAAGTTCGGCGCAGCCTTACGGCTATCCCGAGGCCACCGTTTCCGCCGGTTTCAACCGCTCGAATTCGGCGTCGCTGATTTCGGTCTGGGCGACCAGCACGCTGCAGCGCAGCCGCTTGACCAGGTAGCTGCCGATCGAGCCGAACCAGCGCGCCAGCGCCCCCTGCGGGCGATGCCCAACGACAACCAGATGCGCGCCGATTTCTTCGGCGACCTCGGCAATTTTCTGCCCGGCATCGCCGACTTCAAGCCGCACGGTCGGCGTAAATCCCAGCGCCTTCAGCCGCTCGGCGCCTTCGTTCAGGATGGCCTTGTAATCTTCGGTCTGCAGCTCGATCGGGATGGTAAGCCCGGCCTCTGGCGTCATGATCGAGGAAACCTCGACGACGGCGAGCAAAAAGACCTCGGAACGGCAGAGTTGTGCGAGCTTTGCGCCCTCCCGCAACGCGCGCCGCCCCTCGACCGAACCGTCATAGGCGAGAAGAACCTTCTTATACATCGGACGTCCCCATCCATGGCGAAAAGTTCAACGCGGCAAGATTACCACCAATTAACGGGAAGGGGCCGGAATTTTGTTAAGGAATGTGGCCAGCGTCGTGCCACCTTCGTCTCACCAGCCCCGGAAGGGCCGGTTGCCCCTGCCCGGCCAATCAGCTAAATGAAGCCCTGTTGCACCCGTAGCTCAGCTGGATAGAGCGTTGCCCTCCGAAGGCAAAGGTCACACGTTCGAATCGTGTCGGGTGCGCCAGTTCAGTACGTTACTGGCGCCCAATCTCGCCCCTTCTGCGAATTCACGGCGACCGAAGAGGTCGCCCGGAAGCGGATATCCTCGACAACCGTATAGCGACCGGCGCACAACAACGTTCGCTGATTCGCAGGCCCCGATGCACTTAATCTCGCGAGAAATGCGGGGTAACGCGGCATGCTGAAAGCCGGCCGCACCTTTTTGAAAGGGGACACAGGATGGGCATGAGCTTCGAGCTAATGGTGCTGGCAACCGCAACTCTTTGGGGCTTCCGTCAGCTCGTCGCTGCGGCGCAGGCCGCAAACGCGCAGTACGGCCTCAAATGAGCTGCGAGCCCGCGCGACGTCAACTACATGGAGATGTTTCCGTTCTTTTGGCGCAGCGGTTCTCATTGTTCAGGCGGCAGGCGTTCACAATGAGCTGGCCCATTGGGGATCGATTGCCTATATCGGCGGGCGCATCGCTTACACCGCGCTTTATATATCCGGAATACCGTTCATCCGCTCGCTGTTCTGGAACATCGCCGCCTTTGGCATGCTCGCGGTCCGGCGGCGCCTTTCGTGCCGCGCTAAGCGCCGATGGCACCGGCTCGGGCCTCGTTTGCGTAGGCACGGCTGAAGCGGCGAGCCGAAGGTCAGCTCTCCGACGACGGAGTCGATCTGGCATTGGCTTGCATGGGCGTGCGCGCATAGGCCTCGGGGATAATAATCGAGGGATCGGCCGGGTCCAGCGCATCGTGCGTGACCACCGTACCCACGAGTGCTGTCGAGGCAAGATCGAAGTCGGTCTTCTGTGGCGAAGCGAGCGAAACCTGCACCTGCGTCCGATACAAAACGTAGGCCGCAAGCAACGCCTGGACCATCGCGGTGAACAGGAACAAGGCGCGTGGCCCTTCCGCCGACATGAAGGCCGCGGCAATGAGCGGTCCGACCACTGAACCGAGGCCGTTGGTGAGCAGGATCGTGGCGGCGATCGGCACGACATCACTCGCTGGGGTCTTGTCATAGGCATGAGCCGCGGCAAGCGAATAGCCGGGCAGCGCGAGCGCCCCGAAGAGAATACCGAACAGCAGCAGCATCATTCCGGATGCGGAGATCAGCCACGAGGCAACGCCCGCGACGGCGGCTCCGATCAAGAGAACGAGCAGCACCAGGCGGCGATCGACGCGGTCGGACAGACGGCCTACCGGCCACTGGACGATCGCTCCTGCCAGCACCGCCGTACTCATGAACAGCGCCACCTGATCGATGCTGAGGCCGCTACCGGCGGCCGACAGCGGCGCAAGGCCCCAGAATGCACCGTTAGCTGCGCCAATCATGAAACTTGCGACCAGCGCGACGGGTGCCGCGCGATACAGCTGTCCGACGCGAAAGCTGACGGTAGTAATCGGTGCTGGTTGCGCCGCACGGGTCAGGGCCACCGGAACGATGGCCAGCGAGGAAAGCATAGCGGCCACCATGAAGTTTCCAGCCTCAGCGATCGGATAAAGCGTCACCAGGGCCTGACCAAATGTGATGGCACCATAATTGACCATCACGTAGGCCGACAGCACGAGCCCGCGAGTCTCGTTGGAGGCGCGATCGTTGAGCCAGCTCTCGACCACCAGGTACAGACCGGCGAGGCAGAGGCCGGTTACGCCGCGGAAAACTATCCAGGCCACGACCACCGGCGCGAGCGCGTGGGCAAGCGCCACGGCCGCCGCCACCGCCACCATCGCTGTAAAAGCGCGAATGTGTCCCGCGCGCTGGATCAGATAAGGCGCGAGGAAACAGCCGCTGACGAAGCCGACATAATAGGCCGAGCTGATGACGCCGAGCGCAAGATCGTCAAAACCTTCCGCGCTGCCGCGCAACGGCAGTAACGTGAATTGCAGGCCGCTGCCCGCCAGCAGGAATGCGAGCCCCAGGAGCAACGACACGATCGGGCGCAAGGTCTTCGGCATCCGGATCGACCCAACAGTCATCAGAGTCCAGATTCATTGTATCCAGAATGTGTTGATAAGACCGTAGATCATAAGAAGTTTCGCGCCCGGCGTGCGGATGCGCGCCGCGCGGACCATTGCTAACCATCGAGCGCGATCCCGACGGCATGCGGCGGAAACTTTGGCTTGAAGTCAGGCTACGGAAAGCACATTTGACAACCGCCCGCTAAACATCGTCAGAGGTGACATGGCCGTGTCCAACCCGCGCGACTTTCACGCTCCGCAATCGTCCTACACAAGAGAGGATCTGCTCAAGTCGAGCGAAGGCGGTTATTTCGGCCCGGGCAATGCGCAGCTCCCTGCACCGCCCATGCTGATGATGGACCGGATCATCGAGATCAGCTTATACGGCGGCGAATTCGGCAAGGGCCATGTCATCGGCGAGCTCGATATCACGCCGAACCTCTGGTTCTTTGACTATCACTTTGCCGGCGACCCTGTGATGCCTGGGTGTCTGGGTCTGGATGCCATGTGGCAGATCATCGGCTATTGGCTCGGCTGGTCGGGGTCACCGGGCAAAGGTCGCGCGGTCGGCGTCGGCGAGGTGAAATTCCGAGGCGACATCAAGCCGGACGTCAAGCGCGTGCGCTACGAGGTCAGCATGCGCCATGTCCGGCGCGGCAAACTGGCTGTTGGAATTGCGAACGGCCGTGTCTTTGCCGACGACACATGGGTCTATATCGCCAGGGATATGCGGGTCGGACTGATAGCGCCGGCGAGCTGATACGCAGCCCAGGAAAGAAGCTGCAAGCGGGCTGCCGTAAATTTCGATCGTATCACTGTCGAGGGTGGCAGTTGGATCGATCGAGTTACCCATCTGGGACGGCGAAGGTAAATGGATCTTACCCACGCCGCCTGAATTCGTTAACTTCGGAGCGCACCGCCGTCAGTTCACCGCGCGGGTTGCGGAGTGGGTTGGCGTATTGCCGGAAGCGGCCTGACAGAAAGCCTCATAATAGGCTTCCAGCTCCGCTACGGCGCGATGCTCCCATTCCCTGGCTTGCGCCAGCAGAGAACCGCTATGAAGCGGCCGGAAGGCCGCGGTCTGGCGGTACAACGATGCGATTGTGCGGTAGCGGCGAACGTTTTCCATGATGGCCAGGCCGTTCATTGTTTGGATCTCCCCATTCCCTTTCCCGGGTACGAATTTGCGGTAGAACGATTTTCGATTAGTTAGCGGGACTGGAAGAGAGCGCGTGTGGTTTCCGAACTGTTGATGGCGGGCGCGCAGGGGATGGACGCGGCTTGCCACGGCAATGCCGCCAGCACCCGCGCCTGCGGACATGCGTGCGGCCGCGCCGCGATAACGCGCAAACTATCTCGATGCCGGACAAGTCGGGCCAAGCTCGACCGGTTCACTCATTGGCGCGAGCTGCCTGCAGCGAATTGCTGCTTGAGCAGATCACACCTTGCGAACGATCGTTGGCTGAAGAGAAGGACGCGCTGCTCCCATGCCCTGCGGCCGGGATCAGCAATATGCAGGCACAGTAGGCCAGTCCGATACCGAGAAGTGATGCGGACAAGACCGCGGCGGCAATCCGCCAGGTAGCCTGCGTTCTCTGCCGTGACGGCGGCGGTCTGCCGACGGCGACGAGCGACATTTGGCTCGAGTTGGACACGGCTTGGGATCCTGGCAGAGTGCGACTGCGCTAATGGTGCTTGTGCGCGACACCACTGACGCCACTGACGGCGGCCCCGACGTTCTCCTCGACGTTGTAGATGATATCGACGGGCCCGGCCTTCTCGAACACCAGCGTGCCCTTCACCTTCTGGCCAATCACGAACGGCTCCTTGAGGCCCATCAGCAGGATGCGATAGGCGCCGGGCTTGAGCTCCACGGTCTTGCCGGGCTTAATCTCAAGACCGTTCGCGAGCGGACGCGTCTTCGCCATACCGTCCACATCGACCACCTCGTGCACCTCGATCTGGCTTGCCGCGGGCGAGGTGCCGCCGATCAGACGATCCGCAGTCTTTCCCTTGTTGGTGATGGTGAAATAGCCGCCCGCGATATTAGCGTCTTTCGGGGTCGGGCGCGACCAGGGATGACCGATATCGAGCGCGCCGACCTTGAACTCGTGCGCGCCGGCGCTGGTCGCAATGAGCAAACTCGCTGCGATAAAAATAGCCGCGGTGACAAATACAAAGATATCTCTGACGACGGTTGTCATAATTGGTCCTACTCCGATACGCGCGCTGGACCGTGAAGCGTGTAGAGAATCAATCAGACGCGATTACGGCTGGCGCTCGCCGTGATTACGGCCACTGCCGGACGTGATTGCGGCCACTGCGCTGTGACGCGAGCGACCCTGGGCATACAACCAAGCAAACGATTGCGCCTCTCTCGCCATTCGCCCAACACGCGTCAGCCACACAGAGGTCACGCCGGCGACGGTGCGTTCGCTTTTCCGCTTCGCTTCGGTCGCCAGCCAGCCGCGCTTCTCGCTAGATCCAGTCAATCTCGCGCCCGATTGCGATGGCTAATCGCCGGACAGTGAGTACAGGGGGCGTAAGTGCGTGCATATCTTAGACGGCCGGCGGCCGGCATCTTTTCATCCATGATACTTTTTCTCACCGCTCCCGCAGAAGCGCATCATCCCGGGGGCGGCGGCAATACCGGCAGCGGCGGGCCCATCAACACCATCTCGGCCGACACGCTTTCCGAAGGACTGATCGCCGCATCGATCCGCTACGAGTTCATCCGACTGGGCCAACTCAGCGATGCCGACCTGCTGGCCGCGGCGAGCCGGGGCACGCACGCGCATTCGATCCGCTCGATCGACAGCGTCTCGCTTTCAGTCGCCTACGGCATCACCAACGACCTGACCGTTGCCGTTCGCGCGGCCGGCGTGCGGCGCTCGGATATCCGTGAGCCCGGGCATGACATGCTGAGCGGCGGCCATATGGGCATGATGGATGCGAGCGACATGGGCAGCCTCATGAGCCCCGACGGCATCAACCGGCGCGGCAATTCGGCGGGGTTCGGCGACGTCACCATGCTCGGGCAGTATCGTTTCCACAGTAACGCGCAGAGCGGGACGTCGGCCGCCGTGCTGTTCGGTTTCAAGGCGCCGACCGGCAGCACCAACCAGCGTGATGCTACCGGTCAACTCTTCCAAGCCCAATTTCAGCCGGGCTCCGGCTCGTGGGATGGCCTGTTCGGCGCCGCCGTCACCAAGCGTGCTGGCCGCTGGTCGTTCGACGTGAGCGGCCTCTATTACCTGATCAGCACGGGCACGCAGGACACCAATCTCGGCGACCGCTTCCTGTTCGGGACCGCCGTGTCGTATCGCCTGGTCGGGCCGACCGGCTCGGCGAAAGAGGTGGAGCTGCATGAATACTGCATGCAGCCGCGCAACCAGCTACAGGAGCATTGTCTCTATCATGCCAATCACGACCACAGCGACATGAAGAAGACGCCCTACACGCTGGACCTCGTCCTCGAACTCAATGGCGAGTGGCATGACAAGCAGCGCATCGCCGGCATTCCGGATCCCAATTCGGGCGGCACCACGGTCTATCTCTCGCCCGGCGTGCGGGTGGGCTTCGATCGCTTCTCCGGCTTCGTCTCCGTCGGCGTGCCGGTCATCAACCAGCACAACGGCATTCAGTCCAAGCCGGATTATCGCGTGCTCACGGGGATCGGCGCGCGGCTTAACTAATCGCTGAGGTCGCGAGCCGCCGTTTGTCCCGGCCATGCACGTCTTTGTTGCTGCAGCATACGAAGACGTGGATGCCCGGGACAAGCCCGGGCATGACGACGAAGCTAGCGCCCACTTTCACGCGGCCCGAATGTTGCCGAGGAATTTGCCGGTTTCAGTTTTGAGCTGCTCGGATTGCGACGTCAGTTGACCGGCGGCATTAAGCACGAGGTTCGCGGCAGCGTCGACTTTGCTCGAAGCTTCGCGCACGCCCGTGATGTTTTGCATCACCTCTTGGGCGCCTTGCGCCGCCTGCTGCACGCTGCGGGCGATCTCGTTGGTCGCAGCGCCCTGCTCTTCGACGGCGGCCGCAATGGAGCCTGCGATCTCGTTCATCTGCCCGATCGTGGTGCCGATCTCACGGATTGCGTTGACCGTCGAACCGGTCGCATCGCGAATTTCCTGGATCTGACTGGTGATTTCGTCGGTAGCTTTGGCGGTCTGCGACGACAGCGCCTTCACCTCGTTGGCGACGACGGCGAAGCCTCTACCGGCCTCGCCGGCCCGCGCAGCTTCGATGGTCGCGTTCAACGCCAGCAAATTCGTCTGTCCCGCGATGGTCTGGATCAGCGCCATGACCTCGCCGATCTTTTGCGAGGCCTCGACCAGGCGGCCGACCATGGCCTCCGTCCGGTTGGCCTGCCCAACTGCATTCTGGGCAATTGACGAAGATTGGGTGACCTGCCGCGCGATCTCCTGGATCGAGGACGACAATTCCTCCGCCGACGCCGCAACGGTCTGCACGTTCGACGCCGTCTGCTCGGCGGCGGCTGCGACCTTCGCGCTCTGATCTGTCGTTCCCACTGCAATCGTGGACATCGACGAAGCGGAATTCTGCAATTCGTCGGCGGCCGTTGCGGTGCCCCGGATCACCCCGCCGATGCTGCGCTCGAATTCGTCGGCGATGCGGGACAGAACCGCTTGCCGCTCCTCGGCGGAACGCGTCTTCATCGCTTCCTGTTCGGTGCGCAGCCGCGTGGTTTCGACCAGATGATCCTTGAAGATCTGGAGGCTTCGCGCAATCCGGCCGATCTCGTTGGTCCGGTCGACGAACGGAATCTCGGCAGCAAGGTTGCCCTTGACCAGTTCGTCCATCGCCGAGCAGGTTCTGTTCAGCGGAACGACCATGCCGCGGCCGAGCCAGAATGCAGAGAAGGCTGCGATTGCCAGTCCGGCCAGCCCGGCGATCCCGGCCCAGATCATCCGACTGAAGACCACCGCGTCGATGTCGTCGACATAAACGCCGGCCTGGATGGCGAGAAGCTTGTCGCCTGCGCCAAACGCCCCGACATAGGCGAGCTTACGAACTTCGGCTCCGCCGGCGGAGCGGGGCGCCAGATACTCGACAAAGCCGCCGCCGGCGCGCGCGGTTCGCACGATGTCCTGGATCAACAGCTTGCCGCTCTTGTCCTTGAACTCCCAGCGGTTGACATTGATGTATTTCGGATTGACGTGCACATAGGTGACGCCGGCATCGGCGCTTCCCGTGCCGTACACGCCGATGTAGTCGGCGTGTTCACCCCAACGCATGGCGCCGATCGAAGCAAAGGCCATCTGGCGCGCCCGGTCAGGCTCGATCTTGCCGGCCTTGGCCTCAGCCTCGTACTGGGCGAGGATCTTCGTCGCGGCCTCGACAAGATTGCGGACCGTAGTGCGCCGCTCGGCCAGGACCGCATCGCGCAGCACCAGGATCTGCAAGGCGGAGACGGCCAGCAGCACGATCGTCAACGCCGCAATGACCATCGCAAAGCGCTGATAGACGGTGAGGTTTCGCATCCGCTTGCCTTTCCTGTCGGTTGCGAATGCGTAGCAACACAACGTTAACCGACGGTTATCGGCGGATCCTTCCGGCATGACGCCCGGCTTTGTGCGTCAGCTTCAGGGTGAGCAAGCCGCCACGCCGCACCGCTGCCAAATCGCGCTTGAAATCATCACGCCAGGGCGACACAATGCCGCCTGTTCCTTCATCAACCGTAATGCGCCAGTGTATCAGCGCACCCTGACCGGGGCATGGTGCGGCAAGAGTGTCTCATAATGGCTGAAGCCGATCTCGACGTCGTCATCCGGCAAATCGCAAAAGCGCAGAACAAGAGCCTGATGGCAGCCGTGAAGAAACGGCGCGACCAGATCATGGCCCGCGCGGCCAAGGCAAAGGACAAGGAGACGCGGGACCAATTCCGGCTGATTGCCAAGAGCACGATGGAACTCGGTACGGCCGCAGCCAAGCGGCTGCAAAACTCTGCGCAAAATACTGCCGATAGTTACGCGCGGGCGATCAGGAACGCGGCCGAGGAAGCGGCGGCGGCGAAGGCAGCGAAGAAGCCTTCGAAAAAGGCTCCGAAGGACTCCTAGCCGCAATCAGCGGCGAGCAGCGCCTTCCGATGCGCCTCGTCGCACCAGCCACAACAGCAACCGTGTCAGCCAAAGCGCTCACGGACCTGCTCCCTGTTCGAGTTGGCCACCGGGAAATATCTAACCGATCGCGCGGTAGTAGCTGCCGGCGTTGCCGAGCAGAAGCGATCCTGGCACGAGCGTCGCGGCTCCAACCTTCGTCCGGTACTGAAAGCTTCCCTGCGCAACTGGCAAGATTGCCGTTCCGGCATGCTGCTCGACGAAAGAGTGGTCGTGCGGCGCGTAGTCGCAGAGCACGTCACGCACGCTCCAACCCGGGCCAGACGCCAACACCTCAATCTTGAGTGCCACAACGCCAGAACGACCAATTCGGTCTCAGGTTCTCCAACAGAGCGGGCAACGGGCTGTTCCGGCCAGCCAGATCAGATTTAGCAATTTTTCCCAAGCGAAAACCGGCGCCGCGCCACATCTTCAGGGGTGATCCGGATCCCGTCCAGGCATGCACTTCAGTTTCGCGGCACCGGACCGTGACAGTGAGCAAGTTCCATGCGGCGACCTTTGTGCTTGATCCCGACGGAATATCGGATCGAGGCCCACTGCGAAGCCGATCGTTAGAGTCAGAGGAGTTTATGATGACATCTGCGCATACCACAAATGCTCAAGCGCCAAGCTCGCTTACCACGTCATTTCCTCGCGTGCTCCACGCCGATGGCCCGGATCCAGAGCGCAAGGCCAAGCTAGAACTGTATTCATGGCTCGTCGGTCAGTGGGAGATGGACGTCACTACAATACTTGAGGACGGGTCCACCCACGCCGGTCGCGGCGAGATTCACGCCGGCTGGATACTGCAAGGCCGCGCCATACAGGACGTTTGGATGATCCCGCGCCTCAACCAACGGCGCCCTGGTATTGAGCAGCTCCCCGGGGCAGGAAATTGGTACGGAACGACGCTTCGCATCTACGATCCGAATCTCGATGCTTGGCACATTCTATGGAATGACCCTGCGACCAATGTTTTCACGCAACAGACCGGCCGCGCAAGAGACCGAGATATTGTGCAGGAAGGCCCGGATCCACGAGGCGGCTCGATGCGCTGGACCTTTTCCGAAATTGAACCGACGGCTTTTCATTGGACGGCGGAGCGGAGTTTGGACAACGAAAACTGGCGGAAGGAAGTCGACATTCGTGCGCGCCGCATGTGAGTGGCTGCCGGCAGCGACGACACCGAAGCTTACGGGAGGTCGTGTGCGCAGAACCCAATCCACGGCAGCTCTTGCATTCGGCTACTTCGTTGTGGGGGTCGGCGCTTTCGCGGTGACCGGTCTGCCCAACGAGATCGCGCTGGAGCTTGGGACGTCGGTCGCAGGTGCGGGACAGTTGATGTCCGCCTATTCGCTTGCGCTCGCGGTCGGGGCGCCGCCGCTGATATCTCTCACGAGGCGGTTCGGTCGGCGGGACTTGATTGCGGCGGGACTTGTCTTGTTTGGAGTCCTGCAGTTTGCCGCGGCGGTGGCGCCGACCTACAGCACACTTGCAGCGGCGCGCATATTTGCAGGCCTCGCTGCCGCGATCGTCACTCCACACTCGATCGCTGCCGCCGGACTTGCAGCTCCGCCCGGACAGAGCGGCAGAGCCATCGCCACGATGTTTCTTGGGTTCACGCTCTCGATCGTGATTGGGATACCTGCAGGAAACGCGCTCGGAGCGGTTCTTGGCTGGCGCGTAACGCTGGGCCTTATCGGCGCAATGTCGTTCGCGAGCGCGGTGTGGGTCGCGCTCACGGTGTCAGCCAGACTGCCGAATACGCCGGTAGACTGGAACGCATGGCGGCCTTTGGCGCGCAATGCAAGATTTCTATGGTTGTTGCTGACCACGGTTCTCCAGTGTGCAGGCCAATTTACACTCTATACCTACCTTGCTCCCGGCCTCAGGGACAGCCTGGGCATTGATGCGGCGGGAATCGGCCTTCTGTTTGGCTGGTTCGGGGTAGCGGGGCTTGCTGGCAATTACTTCGCGAGCCGCGTGATAGATCGCATTGGCGCTGGACGTGTGGTTGGCGCTTGCCTTGTCCTCATGATTGCAGCATTTGCCATGTGGCCCATGGCATACGGCTCGCTGGTGACTACGATGCTGGCGATCGCGATCTGGGGGCTTGGCGGCTTCGCTATTCATCCGTCTCAGCAGGCGCGGCTGGTGCTCCTGTCGCCGGAAATGGCTTCAGCCTCCGCAGCATTGAAGCTGTCCGCCACGTATCTCGGGCAAATGTTCGGCAGCGCCTTCGGTGGCAGCCTGATCATTTGGTTCGGCCCGAATGCGCTCGCTTGGGGAGGACTGCTCTGCTTGTTGCTGCGATTGGAGCAGCATTTGCCGCTGGCCAACGGCCCGCGGCAAGAGATAACGTTGAGCAAGCCTAGCCGAAAAGACGCCAAACGAGGAAAGAAGCCTAGGCTCGGTCCACTCCGAGCATCTTCATCAGCTTCTGCACCGCGCTGTCCGGCGTGGTCAGCACCGGCCGTCCCGTCGCCTCGGCGACCGCGTCGGCCGCTGGCGCCAGGCTGTACTGGGCGAGCGCGATCAGGTCGCAGTCGCCCAAGCTCCTCGATGCTTCCACCACCAGGCGGTCATGGGTCGCGCGATCGCCGCGGTCGAGCGCGGCCAACGCGCCTTCCGCCAGTTTCGGCACCAGCTCGACCTGCGACGGAAACTCCGGCGGCATCGAGGCGAGCGTCGGCGGGAACGTCGACAACAGTCCGATCTTGCGCCCCTTAGCGACCGCCTGCTCGATCATCGCCTCGTTAGGCTTGAGCACCGGCATCGGGGCGTGGGCCCGCGCGACAGCTTCGATGCAGGGGCCGAACGCCGAGCAGGTGAACAGGATCGCATCAGATCCGGTGCCGACGGCGTAACGTCCGAGCCCGAGGAATCGCTCGGTCATCGCATCAGTGAGCCCGCCGTCACGCGCCAGATCGGCCGACAGGCTGTCGTCGAGCAGATTCATCAGGCGAGCGTCCGGCCAAAGCCTGGCGAAGGAGGCTTCGATCGGCACAATCGAATGCTTCAGGGCGTGGATCAGGGTAATGCGCATGTGGTCAGTCTGGCTGCGGCGCGAGATGTGTCAACCCGCCGCGCTACAACGTCTCACTACTTGAACGGCAGAGCGTACATCAGGCCGCCCTTGGCCCAGGTCGCGTTGAGGCCGCGATCGAGCTTTAACGGGCTCGCCTTGCCGACATTGCGTTCAAAGATCTCGCCGTAATTGCCCCCCGCCTTGATCGCCTGCAGCATCCATTTGTTGTCGAGGCCCAATCGCGAGCCGAGATCGCCCGAAGTACCGAGCAGCCGCTGGACGGCCGGCACATTGGATTTAGCCATTTGTTCGGCGTTGGCTGCGGTGACGCCAAGCTCTTCCGCCTCGATCAGGCCATAGTGCAGCCAGGCGATGATATCGGTCCACACATCGTCGCCGTTGCGGGTGAACGGCCCGAGCGGCTCCTTGCTGATGGTCTGCGGCAGCACGGTGTAATCGGCCGGATTGGAAGCTGCGGTGATGATCGCGCCAGCGAGCGCAGACGCGTCCTGGGTCATGGCATCGCAGCGCCCGCCAAAGAACGTCTGGTACATGGTATCGGTGCGGTCGAACACCAGCGGTTTCCATTCGATGCCGTTGGCGCGGCCGTAGTCGCCGAGCGTCACTTCATGGGTCGTGCCCTGCGCGACGCAGACGGTGGCACCATTGAGGCTCTTGAGGTCCTTTACGCCGGCGTCGGCCCTTACGACGAAACCCTGGCCATCGTAGAAATTGACCGGGCCCTGCCGCAGCCCCAGCGTCGCGCCGCGCAGATAGGTTTGGGTCGAGTTGCGATAGAGCACGTCGATCTCGCCCGACTGCAAGGCCGTGAAGCGGTTCTGCGCGGTGAGCGCGACATAGCGCACCTTGCTGGCGTCGCCGAGCACTCCGGCCGCCAAGGCGCGGCAATAGTCGACGTCGAGCCCTTTGTAGTTGCCCTGCGAGTCCGGCGTGGAGAAGCCGGCGAAGCCGATGCTGACGCCGCACACCAGCGTGCCGCGCTGCTTGACCGTATCGAGCGTTGCGGCTTGCGCCATCAAGCCCGACGCGGCGAGCAGGCCTGTAGCGATGATGATTCTCTTCATTCTGCTCCTCCTAATGACCAACACTCTTCAAGGCCAAGTCGACGGCGTGACCCAGCCGGTCGACGATCATGTCGATATCGTCTGATGTCGCGATATAGGGCGGCGCCAGCAGGACGTGGTCGCCGCTGCGGCCATCCACCGTTCCACCCGAGGGATAACAGGCAAGGCCGCCTTCCAACGCGGCGGCCTTGATCCGCTGGTGGAGTTTGAGCGCAGGATCGAACGGCGCGCGGGTGGAGCGATCGGCGACGAGCTCAATAGCCTGGAACAGGCCCCGCCCCCTGATATCGCCGACATGGCGGTGGTTGCCGAAACGCTCGGTCAGGCGCCGTTCGAGCTGGCGGCCAAGATCCTTGACCCTATCGAGCAATTGCTCGTCATCGATCACCCGCTGCACCTCAAGCGCTGCTGCACAAGCGAGCGGATGCGCCAGATAGGTGTGGCCGTGCTTGAATACGCCCGAGCCATCCCGGATCGCATCGACGATGCGCCCGCCGGCGAGCATGGCGCCGATCGGTTGATAGCCGCCGCCGAGGCCCTTAGCGATCGCCTGGATATCGGGCGCGATGCCCTCCTGCTCCCAGGCGTGGCGCGTGCCGGTGCGGCCCATGCCGCACATCACCTCGTCCAGGATCAAGAGCGCGCCATGCCGGTTGCAGATCTCACGGACGGCGCGGAAGTATCCCTCCGGCGCCGGCACGCATCCGGCCGTTGCGCCCACCACCGGCTCGGCGATGAATGCCGCCACCGTATCCGGACCAAGGCGCTGGAATTCGGCTTCGAGCTCGGCCGCCAGTCGCGCCACGAAATCCCTCTCGGATTCGCTGTCGCGTTTTTCGTGATAGGCGAACGCCGGCGTCACGTGGCTGAAGGCCGCCGACAATAGCGGCGCGTAGGGCTCGCGCCGCCAGGCGTTGCCGCCGGCGGCGAGCGCGCCCAGCGTATTGCCGTGATAGCTCTGGCGGCGCGCGATGAAGCGCTGGCGTTGCGGCTGGCCGGTTTCGACAAAGTATTGCCGCGCCAGCTTGATGCTGGCCTCGATCGCTTCCGACCCGCCGCTGACGAGATAGGCGTAGGCCAGACCGCCGGGCTCGTCGCCAACGAGCGCCTCAGCCAGCGCTTCGGCGGGCTCCGACGAGAAGAAGCCGGTATGGGCAAAGGCCAGCTTCGATGCCTGCCGCGTCATGGCCTCGAGCACGCGAGGGTGCTGGTGGCCGAGGCAGGAGACGGCCGCGCCGCCGGAAGCATCCAGAATCCGTCTGCCATCCTCGGCGATCAGCCAGACGCCATCCCCGCCGATGGCCATCGGCGGCGTTTCACGCAGGCTTCGGTGCAGCAACCGGCTTTTGCTGGCTCCCATGACGATCAACCTTTCTCCGCGACATATTGCGACAGCGCGGCCAATCGGCCTTCGGTCTCTTCGAGGCGCCGCTTGGCGCCGGCGCCGCCCAGCACGAAGGTCATGGCGGCCAGCGACTGTGCGATGGCGATGGCGCCGGTCAGACTCGGAAAGAATCCCGGCGATGCGGCAGCCTCATAGAGCAACAGATGATCGGCCCCCTCCGCCATCGGCGCCGTAATCGTATCGGCAATCGCAACCAGCGTGGCGCCGGAATCATGGGCCGCCCGCGCCGATAAAACGCTTGCCCTCGAATAGGGCGCAAACCCGATCACGACGATGGCATCGCCGCTATGGAACGCGCCCAGATCGAGATCTTCGGGACCCGAGCCGCCGACCAGATGCACCGCGTCGGGCCGGAACAGGCGGAGCTGATAATTGAGCAATTCTGCAACGCTGCGGCAGCTCCGAAAGCCGGCGATCCAGATGCGCCGCGCGGCGTGCAGAGCCTTGGCCGCGTTGGCCACCGAGCCGGCCGAAATGCGCGCAAGACCTGCCGCCTCGGCTTCCAGCTTCTCGGAGACCAGCGATATCTCGGCGTCGGGCCCTTTCCGGCCGCCTTTGGCGCGACCCGAAAACGGCGAAGATTGCGCGGGCCGGCGGGCCTCGGTCAGCGCGGCGCGCAATTCGTCCCATCCGGAATAGCCGAGCGCTTTTGCGAGCCGGGTGAAAGCGGCGGGATCAGCGCCGGCCTCGGCGGCAAGATCACGCATCGAGCGCGTGGTGGCGTCGTAGTCATTGGCGGCAACGAACCGGCCGACTTGCTGCAACCGCATCGGCAACGATGGCAGCGCACTGCACAAATCGTTCAGCGGCGAGGATTTCGGCCGGGGTTGCGTCATGAAACATATGTTGCACAGAATTCATTTTGGTGCAACATTTGAAATGCACCTCTCGGACGCATGGCCGAAGATCGCTGCTGCAAGACATCGTTGCTTAAGTCGAGGATCCTTGTGCTGTGACGACATCCACGCCCGAACTCCCTCGCCGCCGGCGAATGCACCTCCGCCTGAATCGCCAGCAGATCAACGGCCTCGTCTGGCAGATCGTGGTGGTTGCCATCGCGGTCGCGATCGTTGGCTGGCTCTGGTCCAACGCCCTGCACAATTTGTCGGTACGCCGGATTTCGACCGGCTTCGCCTTTCTCGGCCGCGAGGCCGGGATGCCGATCGCGGATAGCTGGCTTGCCTACAGCCCCAGGGATCCTTACGCCCGCGCCTTCATCGTCGGCATCGTCAATACGCTCCGCGTCGCGGTCATCGGCATCGTGCTCGCGACCGTGCTTGGCACGCTGATCGGCATCGCGCGGCTGTCGTCGAACTGGCTCTTGTCGCGACTGGCTGCGGTCTACGTCGAGGTGCACCGCGACGTTCCGCTGCTGCTGCAGCTGTTGTTCTGGTACGTGCTGATGCAGGGACTTCCGGCGGCACGCGCGGCCTGGAAGCCGATCGAAGGCGTCTTTCTGTCGAACAGAGGCCTGGTGTTGCCATCGGTTCCGATCGAGACCGCAAATCTGTGGGTGATCGCCGCAGTGCTGGCCGGGTTGAGCGCGCTGTATCTATTGCGGCGGCAGTTGGTGGCGCGGCAAATGGCGGACGGCAAAGCGCGTCCGCTCTGGCCCTATGCGCTAGCCTTGCTCGTCTGCCTGCCGGCGCTGGTGTCGTTCGGTCTCGGCGCGTCATGGACCATCACGTTGCCCGAACTGCGCGGCTTCAATTTTGTCGGCGGACTGACGCTCGCACCGGAATATTTCGCGCTGCTGATCGCGCTCGTCACCTACACCTCGGCCTTTATCGCCGAAATCGTACGCAGCGGTATTCAGGCTGTTCCAAAAGGCCAATGGGACGCCGCCAACGCGCTCGGCCTGCGCCGTAGTTTTGTGCTTAAGCGCATCGTGCTGCCGCAGGCGCTCCGCGTCATCATTCCGCCGATGACCAGCCAATATCTGAACCTGACCAAGAATTCCTCGCTTGCGGTTGCGGTCGGATACCAGGACGTGGTGTCGATCGCGAATACCACGCTGAACCAGACCGGACAGGCCATCGAAGCCATCGCGCTCATCATGGCCGTGTTCCTCACCATCAGCCTCGGCATCAGCCTATTCATGAACTGGTACAATGCGCGCATCGCGCTGGTGGAGCGCTGATGCCATGACGTCGATTACGGACGCTCCGCAAAATCCGCTCCCCTTCGACGCGCGACCCCGCAGGACTCCGACCGGCCACGCCATCCGGTGGCTGCGCACGAATCTGTTCGCCTCGGTCACGTCAAGCATCATCTCCGTGCTTCTGATCGCGCTGCTCGCCAAGGCGTTCATCAGCCTGGTGCAGTGGGGCTACTGGAATGCGATCTGGATCGTTTCCGGCAACCAGACCGGCCCCTGCCGGTCGATCCGTGGGCTCGGCGCCTGCTGGGCTGTGATTCCTGAAAAATATCGCTTCATCCTGTTCGGCACTTACCCCTTCAATGAGCAGTGGCGGCCGGCGCTGGTGTGCCTCATCTTCATTGCGCTGTTCTGGGTGTCGAGCCGGCGCAATTGGTGGCGCAAGGAGCTGGTATTGGTGTGGGCGGCGGCGTTGGTCCTGATCGGCGTCTTGATGTGGGGCGGCGTCTTCGGACTGTCCTACGTTTCACAGGATCGCTGGGGCGGGCTGCCGGTGACGCTGATCCTGGCGACGTTCGGACTGGCGTTAGGCTTTCCGCTCGGGATCGTGGTGGCGCTGGGCCGCCGTTCAAAGTTGCCCGCGATCCGGTCGCTCTGCGTGCTCTATGTCGAGTTGATCCGCGGCGTTTCCCTGATCAGCCTGCTGTTCATGGCGAGCGTGATGTTTCCGCTGTTCCTGCCCGACGGCGTCAACATCGACAAACTGCTCCGGGCGCAGATCGCGTTCATATTGTACGCCGGCGCCTATCTTGCCGAAGTCATCCGCGGTGGCCTGCAGGCCATTCCGAGAGGACAGCACGATGCCGCCGACGCGCTCGGGCTCACCTACTGGAAGAAGAACGGCCTGATCATCCTGCCGCAGGCGATTCGCCATGTGATCCCGCCGCTGGTGAACACGTTCATCGCCTTCTTCAAGGACACCAGCCTGGTGCTGATCATCGGTATCTTCGACCTGCTGACGACGGCGAAGACCTCCATCATCGATCCCGCCTGGCAGCAGTTCAGCGTCGAAGTCTACGTGTTCGTCGGGCTGATCTATTTCGTGTTCTGCTTTGCGATGTCCCGCTACAGCCGGCAATTGGAAGCGCAGTCCCGGCCGGGCTGACGGCCGATCGCGGCGTGCCTGGCGTTAGCCGGCGTTATCGGTCGGTCCATTCGATTGCGGCGCGGTCCTGCAACGAAAACAGCGGTCCATCGTAGAGGAACGAGCATTGGTGAATCACCACCTGCCCTGCGCTGACGGTCACGTGCGAATAGTCCGGCGGTTCGTGCGACCCGGGAATGTGATCCGCCGTATCGAGGTCGAACGCCACCTGATGCGATAGCGCGCGCTGGATGTGGAAGGGAATGCCGCGCCAGGCGCCCGAGATCGGCCGGTGCAGATGGCCCATAAATAGATAATCCGGCTTTCGCGTGCGTGCGATCACGTCCCATTCGGCCTCGGGATCGGCGAGCTTGATGTCGTCCATGTAGCGCAACCCGGTGTCGAACGGCGGATGGTGCTGAAACAGCAGCAGCGGGCGATCGGCCGGTGCCGAAGCAAGCGCGTGTTCGAGGAAAGCGAGCCGCGCCTCGCACAGCAAGCCGGCGTGGTCAGGCGCGGCCTCGTTCAGCGTGTCGAGAGTGACGACCGTCGCAGCGTCGAACGTCTGAACACTTTGTACGAAGCCGGACTGGTCGCGCGCGACGCCCGGAAAGTAGCGGCGGAACGGCTCGCGCTTGTCGTGGTTGCCCATCAAGAGGATGGTCGGCGCCTTCAGCCGCGCCAGGACCGAGGCGAGATTTTCGTAAGCGGTGTCCTCGCCCCAATGGGCAAGGTCACCGGTCACGATCACGAAGGAAATATCCGGATGATCGCGGTTGATCCGCTCGACCGCCGCGCCAAGCCGCTCGGTGGGATCCAGCCCGTAAAGCCTACGGCCACGGGCGACGAAATGAGTGTCGGTGAGGATGACGAATTTCATCGAATCATGGTCTCCCCTGTTAGCGACCGCCGCGGCGCGGCGTGGTGTGGTAGCCGCGGCGGTTCTTGATAAGGCGGTTGTCAACGCACCGAACCCACCGTCTTCGGCAGCAGCTTCTGCACGTCGCTAGTCATGTCGGCGAGAACGGCTTCCGGCTCCTTGGTGCGCGCACCCGTCACGATGGAGTTGAGATGATCCTTGATCACGTCGGTGATCTTGAGACCGTTGTCGCCGGGGAAGGCGTACCATTTGGTCAGCAACGCGAGCTGGCTGACCGCGGTGTAGTTGTTCGGATTCTTGACGTAGAAATCCTTCAGGTGGATGTCGTTGGCGACCTTGTTCGGCGGCATGTAGCCGGTGGTCTCCGCCATGATCGCAGCCCCCTTCGGGCCGGTCCAGAACTTCACGACCTCCCAGGCCGCGTCACGCTTGGCCTTGTCCTTGGCCAAGATCATCACAACATTCCCGCCGGCCGGTAACCGGCCGTTCGGCGACACCACGTCCGGAAAGGTGTGGGTCTTCAGTTCGAACTTGCCGCCGATCATCTGCGTGGTCTTGTTGAGGTCGGAGGTCGAGGTGACGTGAATGCCGGTCTTGCCGGCGGCAAAGGTTGCGCGCATCGCCGGCTGGTCGAGATTGGGCATGCCGGCTTCACTGACAAGGCGCGCCAGCGTTCTGATCGCGAACTGGCCTTCCGGCCCGTTGAACGCCACCTTGTTTTCCTCGGCGCTCAACATGGTGCCGCCGCGCGAAAACACCGGCGCCTGCCACAGCCAGTTGCCGGTGATGTCCCAGGCGTAGGTGATGCCGTTGATGTCGGGACCGAGCGCCTTGATCTTCCTGGCGAGATCGATCAGCCCGTCCCACGTCTTCGGCAGATTGGCCGGATCGGCGCCGGCCTTCTTCGCCAGATCGAGATTGACGTAGACGATCGGCAGGGAAATCGCGAACGGTAGCGCATAGACCTTGCCGCTCGCCGTGCCGATATCGAACAACGCCTGATGGAAGCCCTGCTTGTCGAAATCCTTCTCGGCCGCGATATAGCCGTCGAGTTCAGCCGGAATGTTCTTGTCGACCAGCACGCGGATGCGGTTGAGACCCTGGAAGCTCACGTCGGGCATCTGGTTGGTCACCGCCTCGCGCAGCACTTTCTGGGTGCCCTCCTCGTAGGAGTCATAGGGCGCACGCAGCGTGACCTTGATGTCCGGCCGCACCTTGGCGAACTCCTCGATGATGCGCTTGTGCGTGCCTTCGAACAATTCGGCATAGGGGTATTGAACGACGACTTCGGTCTGCGCATGCGCGAGGCCGGCGGCGAGCGAAAAGGCGGCTGCGGCAATCCATGTTCTGAGCATTGTCGTCTCCTGAGGTTTGAAAAGACTCGGTTACTTGATGCCGGTGAGCGTGATGCCTTCGATGAAGCGTCGCTGGGCGAACAGGAAGGCGATGACGAGCGGGGCGATGATGACCATCGCCGCCGCCATCAGCGGGCCGTAATTGGTTCCGGCCTCATTGTTGCGAAAGTGCGCGACCGCAAGCGGCGGCGTCTGCAAATGCTCGCTGTTCAGCACGATCAATGGCCAGAAATAGTCGTTCCAGTGCGCGACCACCGAGAAGATGCCGAACGCCGTCACCGCCGGAATCGCGGTCGGAAGCATCACGCGCCAGACGATGCCGAACTCGGAAATCCCGTCCATTCGCGCGGCGTCGATCAGGTCGTCGGGCACGGTCTTGAAAAACTGGCGCATCAGGAAAATGCCGAACACCGAGATGGTGAACGGCAGCACCAGTGCCGCATAAGTGTCGAGAACACCCATCTTATGCAGCAGCAGGAATACCGGGATCGCGGTCGCCTGCGGCGGAATAAGGATGCAGAACACGACGAGCGCGAACAGCACGTCACGGCCGAGAAAGCGGAGTTTGGCAAGGGCGTAGGCGGCAGGCAGGGCAACCAGCACCTGAAGGCCGAAGATCGAGATCGTGACGATCAAGCCGTTGAGCAGATAGCGCCATAGATCGGCCTTGGCGAAGGCGATCAGCAGATTGTCCCACAGCGCGAACTGGTAGGGGATCAGGTGCAGATCGGACGAAAAAATCTCGGTTTGAGGTTTTGACGCGGTCGATACCATCCAGATGAACGGCGTCAGCATCACCAGCGCTCCCGCCAGCAGCACGATGTGCCGGATCGCAGACCACAGAAGCATGCGGGCCCGCGGCGTCATGCGTAGTGCACTTCCCGGTTGCCGAGCGCCGATTTGAGCAGGGTGAGCAGCAGCACGAAGGCCAGGAACACGACGGTAACGGCCGCCCCATATCCGGAGCGGAAGAACTCGAAGCCTTCAGTATACATCGTGTAGATCAGCACTTCCGACGATTTCGAGGGGCCGCCCTTGGTCAGGACCTGAACGGTGTCGAACACCTGGAACGAGCGGATTGCCGAGATCGCCACCACGAACAGGGTAACCGGCCCGAGCATCGGCCACGTCACCAGGCGGAAACGCGACCACGCGCCTTCGGCGCCGTCGATCTCGGCCGCGTCGTAGAGATGCTTCGGGATCGAGACGAGACCGGCGAGAAACAGCACCATGTTGAAACCAGTGGCCTGCCAGATACCGATCACGCACAGCGAATAAAGAGCGGTGCCGCGATCCTGCAGCCAGCTATGGCCCTGCAGGCCGGCGGCGCGCAAAAGTCCATTCACCAGGCCGAACTGCGGGTGCAGCATGAATTCCCAGACGATCGCCATCGCAATCAGCGTCGCCATGACAGGAAGGAAGTAGACGGTGCGATACCAGCTCTTGAGCCCGGCGCCGCTCTGGATCAGGAGAGCAACGCCGAGCCCGAGCGCCACCGCGCCGGGCACTACGATCGCGACATAGGTCAGCGTGTTCTTCAGCGAAATCCAGAACACCCGGTCGGCGAACATCTCCCGGTAGTTCGAGAGTCCGATCCAGGAGAACGCCGGCGCGCCGAGTTGATAGTCTGTAAACGAGAGCGCGATCACGCCGGCGAGCGGGCCGATCAGCATCAGCAGCATCAGCACGAAGGCCGGCGCGGCCAGCGCGTAGGCTGCCTGCGATCGCCCCGTCCGGCGGAAACTGGCAAGCACCCGCGCAGGGACGCGTGGCGCCATCGCCGCTCCCTGCAGCGCGGTGGCAGCGTCAGACAACGGCCTTCTCCCGCGGCCGCTCGACGCGCGACGGGACGGAGGTCACGATGCGCTTACCGTCGACGTCGAAGGCGCGAACCGCCTCCGGTGCAAAGCCGTAGCCGACTGTGGCTCCGATCGCCGGCAACTGGCTGGGGTCGTTGACGCGCGCCACCACGGGCGCGTCCGTGCCCGCGCTGCCGATATGGACGAAGGCTTCCGATCCCAGATTTTCCAGATGCACGACCGTGCCGTAAAGCAGTCCGTGCAAAGCCAGCTCGATCCGCTCCGGCCTGACGCAGATTCGGCACTCTCCTTCCGGCGCTGGTGTTGCCACATGGAGAACATGTCCGAGCATCTCGAGCCGGCCATCGCTGCGGATACGACCGGGAAATACGTTTATCTTCGGCGTGCCGACGAATTCGGCGACGCGGATATCGTGGGGGTCGTCATAGACAGCGGCGGGCGTACCGACCTGAATGAGCTCGCCGCCGATCATGACGGCAATCCGGCCCGACATGGTCATGGCTTCGGCCTGGTCGTGGGTGACGTAGATGAAGGTCGTCTTTAGCTGTCGGTGCAACTGGGCAATCTCGGCGCGCATGTGCACCCGAAGCTTGGCGTCGAGATTGGATAGCGGCTCGTCGAACAGAAACGCGCGCGGTTGACGCACGATGGCGCGGCCGACCGCAACGCGCTGGCGCTGTCCTCCGGACAATTGCCCGGGCTTGCGCTTCAGCAGCGGCGAAATTTCGAGCTGCTCGGCCACCCTTTCGACATCGTCGCGAATGACGCGTTCGGCGCGGCGGCGACCAGGCATCAGCCGACCCAGGAACGGCGCCCGCTCCAGCGCAGACAGGCGCTTCATCCGCAGTGGGACGGCGATATTGTCAAACACGCTGAGGTGCGGATAAAGCGCGTAGGACTGGAACACCATTGCCAGATTGCGCGCACTCGGCCTGACGCCGTCGGCATTGACACCATCAATCCGGACTTCGCCGGAGGACTGCGGTTCGAGACCGGCGATGATGCGCAGAAGCGTGGATTTGCCGCACCCGGATGGGCCGACGAGGGAGATGAACTCCCCGTCGTGAATCGTGAGATCAACGCCTTTCAGAACCTCGGCGCCGTCAAAAGCCTTGCGAAGCGCCCGAATCTCGATCTCGGCCATTTCAATCCGGTATCCGTGGCTGCGGTACCGGATGTCCTAAAGGGCTTGTTTGACAGTTATATCACACTGGAACGAACCGTCGGGCTTGGCCCCAGCTTTCCACCGGCCGCTCCCCGGAACATGGGTGATGCACCGGCGGGGCTCCGCCTACACTTTCACCAAGCTCTCGAATCCACCATAGATCATCCGCTTACCATCGAACGGCGGCTTTGCTTTCGGATCCATCATTTCGTTCAGCCGCGGGTCCGCCATCACCTTGGCGTTGATCTTATCGCGCTGGGCGCGCGACTTGTAGGTGATCCACGCGAACACGACGGTCTCGCCCGGCTTGAGCTTCACCGCGCGCGGAAACGACGTGATCTTGCCGACCTTGACGTCCTCAGCGACCCATTCGCGATAATCGAGCGCGCCATATTCGCGCCAGACCTTGCCGGCCTTCTTCGACAGGCGGGCGTACGCCTCGAGATTTTTCTTCGGCACGGCGACGATGAAGCCATCGACGTAAGGCACGCGTACTTTCTCCGTTATTTCCCTTGAGCGTCAGGAGCAAAGTCGCCGCCGTCATTCCGGGATGGTGCGTTAGCACCAGACCCGGAATCTCGAGATTCTCAGGTGCGCAATTGCGCACCATAGTTCGATGCTTCGCATCGCCCCGGAATGACGAGAACAAACACTTGCTCAGCCATGACAGCAAGATGCCTGAACCTGTGACGGTTGGTATTGGTCACGTAGCCGCACCCAGTCCATCGGGTATGGCAGGCCTTCCTCGTGGCGCCCGAGCGGGGTGAGGTCGAGATAGTGATAGGCGGCGTTCATCATGTCGAGGCCGCGCGAGAAACAGGAGTAGGTGTGGAAGACGGTCCCGGCCTCGTCGCGATAGAATACGCTGATGCCCGGCGCCTCTTCGCCGCCAAAGGGAGTCGTGCCGAAATTGTAGAGCGTGGCGCCTGACTTGAGCTGCTCGGGTGTGAACGAGACACCGTAATCGTAATTGAACTCATTTGCACCCGACGACAGCCAATCGAAGGTCCAGCCCATCCGCTGCTTGAATGCGGTAAGCTTTTGCAGCGGCGCGCGCGAGATCGCGACCATCGTGGTGTCGCGGGCGGCCAGATGCGGGATCATGCGCTCGAACCCGTCTGCCCAGAACGAGCAGCTCTTGCAGGCCTCGCTCCAGTCGGGCGCGAACATCAGATGCTGCACCACGAGCTGGCTCCGCCCCTTGAACAGGTCGCCGAGCGAGACCTTTCCGCCGGGCCCATCGAATACGTAGTTCTTTTCGACCCTGACCCAGGGCAGCGCGCGCCGTTCTTCGCTCAGACGCTCGCGCGCTCGGGTGAATTCCTTCTCATGCGCAAGGTGCGCCTTGCGGGCGACGATCCATTCCTCGCGGGAAACAACGGCGTTCGATGGCATGGCAGGCTCCGTCGTTCAAGCCAGATAGTTTTCGAGTTTGGCGAAGAGTTCCGTCCAGCCGCGCTCGTGGTTGTCGCGCGCAACGGAATCGACGAACTGCGCGTGGTTGAAGACGAGCAGCGAACCGCTTCCTTCCGGCCTGATCGAAATGCTCACCAGCGATTCACGCTCCGGCGTCGAATGCCATGCCCAGCTAAACACCAACCGCTCGTTCGGAACGACCTCGCGATAGACGCCACCGACCTCGTTGTAATTGCCGTCGGCGTTGAAGCTGATGCGATAACGGCCGCCGACGCGCAGATCGATGTCGGCCTTGACCGAGCCCTCCTCTACGGAGGTCGGCCCGAACCATTGCACTAGCTTTTGCGGGTCGGCCCACGCGGCGTAGACTTTTTCGGGCGCCGCGCTGAACCGGCGCGTGAGCGTGAGGCTGGGCCGCGCGGCGAGTTCGTCGTCGCGGGCAGTATCGTGCTTGGCAAGGCTTGACTGGGTGGCCATGGGTCTTCCTCCACAAAAGCGGCAAGGCGGTCGAGATTGTCGGACCAGAAGCGCTGGTAGCGATTGAGCCAGTCCATCGCCTGCTCCATCGGCTCGGCGGTCAACCGGCACGCGACCGTGCGGCCGGTCTTTTCGCGCGCGATCAGGCCGGCATCAGACAGCACATCGAGATGCTTCATGATCGCGGGCAGCGACATCGAAAACGGTTGCGCCAGCTCGCTGACCGACAGGCTTTCGCGGTCGCCGAGCCGCGCCAGCAGCGCGCGCCGCGTCGGATCGGACAGCGCGGCAAAGGTGCGGTCCAGAACGTTCTCTTGATACTTAACCATATGGTTTAGTATAGACGTAAACAGAACGCCGTCAAGCCGGCGTTTACATCACGAAGTCGGGAGTGGCGAAAGAGCGAGACACTGATGGCCGGATCGTTCAGCGCAAACAGCGCTCTCGCCCGGCCATCATGCAGGAGGATTGCAAGGAGCGATCAATAATCCCGATAAACCCGCATCCGCCGCTGCTGTTGTCCAAAGGCGAAGCGCGGATTGACGTTGCAGTAGAGCCCGCGACCCGACGCCGATGCCATGCACTGACCATAGCTGCTGTAGGAGCAGTCGCCAGGAATGCCGATGGTCCGACCCTGGAGGCAATAGGGATAGTCATACGCCGCCGCGGGTGAACTGCCCGCGACGGTGGCGACTGTCGCCACCGTCAGCGCCAATGTCGCTATTACTGCACTGCGCATCTTCGATCTCCTTCACATGACGCAAGCCGCGTCGCCTTTGCCATAAAACATCGCGGCCCTGCCTATGTTCCGTGACGAAGATCACTGCACTTTTTCGATCTTGGCTTCCTCGATCACCTTCTTCCACTTTTCGGTTTCGGCCACGATCATCTTGCCGAACGCCTCCGGCGGCCCGATCAGCGGCTCGCCGCCAAGCTCGGTCAGGCGGGCCTTGATCGCCGGCTCGGCGAGGATCTCGTTGATCTCCTTGTTCAGCTTGGCGATGACCTCCTTCGGCGTGTTCTTCGGTGCACCGACGCCGAACAGCGCGCTCGCCTCATAGCCGGGGATGGTGTCGGCAAGCACCGGCACATCAGGCAATAGCGGTGACTTTGTCGTGCTGGTGACGGCCAGCGCCCGCACCGAGCCGGCACGAACATGCTGGAGGATGGAAGGCATGTTGTCGAAGATCAGCTGGACCTGGCCGCCGAGCAGGTCGGTGATTGCGGGCGCGGCACCGCGATAGGGCACGTGCTGCATCTTGGCGCCGGACATCGCCATGAACATTTCGCCCGACAAATGCACGGACGTGCCGTTGCCGGACGAGGCCAGGTTCACCTTGCCGGGATTGGCTTTCACATAGGCGATGAACTCGGCGGGCGTTTTGGCCGGCACGTCCTTGTTGACCGTCATCACGTTCGGCACGCGATTGAACGCCGCGATCGGCGCAAGATCGCGGACCACGTTGAACTTCAGATTGGCGTAGAGCGTGGCGTTGATGTAGTTCGCGGGATTAACCAGCAGCAATGTATAGCCGTCCGGCTCGGCGTTGATGACGGATTCGGTCGCGATATTGTTCCCGGCGCCGGGCTTGTTCTCGATCACGAATTGCTGGCCGAGCCGTTCGGAGAGCCGCTGGCCGATCAGCCGCGCTATGATGTCGGTCGCGCCGCCCGGCGGATATCCGACGACCCATTTAACCGGCCGGGTCGGATAATCCGCCGCCGAAACGCTGCCGATCGAAGCGGCAGTGGAAAGGCCGATGGCGGCCAGGCAAATCGCGGTACGGCGTGAAATCATAAAACTTCTCCTTGGAGGCCGGGGTTCAGGCCCGGTCCGTTTCTATTGAGGTGCGGTTCTATTGAACCGAACGCGGCGCGCGTTGTAACAAACAAACTCGGGTGCGGCCAGTGGGGCGCAGCGTCTGCGACCGCGACGAAAGGATAAGGCATGTCTGTCAGGGTTAACGCTCTCGACCATCTCGTGATTAATGTGTCGGACGTGGCGCGTTCCGCCGAGTGGTACCGGAAGATCCTCGGCATGGAGGTCAAGGTGTTCGATCCCGGTCCGGGCAAAACGCCGCGGACCTCGCTGGTGTTTGGTAACCAGAAGATCAACGTGCGGCCGCGCGACGCCGACAAGGTCGAGTGGTTCACGGCCGACCACGAAGCCGCCGGCAGCGACGATCTGTGCTTCCTGACGTCGAGCACGCCGGACGAAGTCGTGGCGCACCTGCAGGCCAACGGCGTCGCGATTGAGGAAGGCCCAGTCGCGAAGCAAGGCGCCCGCGGCAGGCTGCGCTCCGTCTATTGCCGTGATCCGGACGGAAGCTTGATCGAGATTTCGTCGTATGAGGATGGGACGGGCTAGGGCGTAGGAATCCCGATTTGCGCCCTGCGCCGTCCGATGGCAGAACTGCTTCCAAGCAAAAACCAAGGCGGCCGTAGAGCCGCGCGGGAGGAATCATGCCACTTTCGCAGGCCGCACCGGGCATTATCGGACCGTTCGGAGGGCTCGACGTGCCGTGGCTGCTGCGGATGCGTGCCGAAAGCCGCCGCAACCATCCATTCCTGATCTGGGCGCCGTTCGAGGGGCCTGCGCGCAACTGGTCTTACGGGGAATTCCACGAGCGCGTCGGCGCGCTTTCCGCTGGCCTCGCCAATCGCGGCGTCAAGCCCGGCGAATACGTCCTGATCCATCTCGACAATTGCATCGAGGCCATGCTGGCCTGGTTCGCCTGTGTCGAACTCGGCGCGATCGCCGTCACCACTAACACCCGCTCGGCGGCAGCCGAGATGGAGTATTTCGCCGGCCATTGCGGCGCGGTCGCCGCCATCACCCAGCCCGCCTACGCCGAGCTGATCTCGGCCAATTGCCGCGACCTGCGCTGGATCGCCGTGATTTCGCACGACGCCGGCAGTACGCCCGCGCAAGTCGCGCCGCGCGGCGACAGTTTTGAACAGCTCTTCGCCGACAGCGCCGACCGGCCGCGCCGCGCCACCGATCCGTTCGCGCCGTGCAGCGTGCAATATACCTCCGGCACCACGTCGCGGCCAAAGGCGGTGCTATGGACGCATGCCAACGCATTGTGGGGCGCCAAGATCAATGCCGCGCATGAGGACCTGCATGCTGGCGACGTGCACCAGACCTATCTGCCGCTGTTTCACACCAACGCGCTGGCCTATTCGATGCTGGCATCGCTGTGGGTCGGCGCGACCTGCGTGATCCAGCCGCGGTTTTCGGCCAGCCGCTTCTGGGGCGTGGCGCTCGAGCACAACTGCACCTGGACCTCGACGATTCCCTTCTGCATGAAGGCGCTGCTGGAACACGAGATCCCGAAGAACCACAACTTCCGGCTCTGGGGCACCGCGGTATCCGAGCCGCCGCCGTTTGTCGCCTTCAGCGTCAAGACGATCGGCTGGTGGGGCATGACGGAGACCATCACCCACGGCATCGTCGGCGAAGTCGACCAGCCCAATACGCCGATGTCGATCGGCCGCGCGGCGCCGGAATATCAGATCCGCATCGTCGAGGACGACGGCACACCGACTGAAGTCGGCGGCACCGGCAATCTCCTGATCAAGGGCATTCCCGGCCTGTCGCTGTTTTCAGAATACCTCCACAACGAAAAAGCCACGCGCGAGAGTTTCGACGAGCACGGCTATTTCATCACCGGCGACCGCGTCACGCTGCTCGAGAACGGTTTCATCCGGTTCGGCGACCGTACCAAGGACATGCTGAAGGTCGGCGGCGAGAACGTCGCGGCCTCCGAAATCGAACAGGTAATCGCGGTGGTGCCCGGCGTGCGCGAGGCCGCGGTGGTGGCAAAGAAGCACCCGATGCTGGATGAAGTGCCGGTGGTCTTCATCATTCCGCAGGCCGGTGTCGCGGGCGCACCGGCCGATCTCCATGATACAGTGACGGCCGCCTGCAGAACCGCCCTCGCCGACTTCAAGGTTCCGCGCGAAATTCACTTCGTCGACGACATGCCGCGCTCGACGCTGGAGAAGGTGGCAAAAGCGGAATTGCGGAAGATGCTAGGGTGAGAGCGGCTCGTAGGGTGGGCAAAGGGCGCAGCGCCGTGCCCACCATTGGTCGGCAACGGTGCAAGTGATGGTGGGCACGGCGCAAACGCGCCTTTGCCCACCCTACTGACCGGACCGCGGAATCAATAATACCCGAAGGCCACCGGGCGGAAGGCGTGCAGCAGATGCTGGTCGAGCTTGTCGCCCATTTCTTCCATCATCCCGTAGGCCCGGGCGTGGGTGAACTGCAGCCGGTAGGCGCGCTTCTCGACGAGGGCCGCGTAGATATCCACGATCGTGGTCAGCCTCACGATGTCGCTGATCTCCTTGCCGCTCAGGCCGTTGGGATAGCCGGTGCCGTCGAGAAATTCATGGTGGTGTAGCACCACGTCGAGCATTTCGGGCGGGAAGCCGCCTTGCGCGGACAGCGCGTCGTAGCCGCGGCGCGGATGCTGGCGCATCTCTTCCATCTCTTCCAGCGTCAACGGGCCCGGCTTATCCAGGATCGCCACCGGAATGAACGCCTTGCCGACGTCGTGTAGCAGGGCCGCGCGGGCGAGACGGCGCTGGTCGTCGTCTCGCATGCCGAGATGCTGCGCATACGCCACCGCAAAACCGGTGACGAAGAGACAATGGCGATAGCTGCCGGTGTGGTGGCAGCCGACCGCCGTCAACCATTCCCGCAAGGACGAGTGCTTGATCGCCTTGAGAATCTTGCTCTCGGCCTCGATGATGTCGCTGAACTTTAGGGGAACGCCGGCCGGAAGCTTTTCGAAGATCTTGACCATCACGGCATGCGCCGCCTCGACGCCCCGGTTGAGCGCCTTGCCGCGATCGGTTTCGTCGTAGCCGTCGCTGTCCGGAAACGCGGCGCGGATCCGCTGCAGGATGCCTTGTGCATCGAACGGCCGCGCGATCGTGTCGGTGGCGCCGAGCGCCCAGGCCTGCATCGATCCGTGGTGAAGCGCGTCCGCCAGCACGAACAGCCGCGGCATCTCGCGATAGGCCTCGGCCCGCAGCTTGTTGCGCACCAGTTGCACGCTTTCGGCGGAACGCAGGTTGATGTCGACCACGATGCCCGCCAGATCCCGTTCCGGGCTGTCGGGAATGTCGGAAGTCGCGATGGTGTCGACCTGACCGACGGACCGCAAAATGCTGGCGAGTTCGCTGCTCTGATCGCTCCGATCCGAAGCGAGCAACAGCCGGCGCCTGGTCGAAGTCTTGTTGGTTGCGGATGTCATGAAACCCCAGACCCCTAGCGATGATGACTTGCAACCGAGGCTAGCGGATAAGGGGTTCCCCGGGGCTTAAGAGGCATCGTGAACATAGGCTAATGTGAACGCTAAAATTTTAGCGATCTGGTTCGCGATGCACCGCACCCGCGACGTTATCATCCGCGAAAGCGGATGTGTTTGCGGGGCATTGGCATGCGATTGGCCACGTCGTTGCGCGTGAGCCGCGCCGTTGGGTCTGAAGATGGCGCGTGAAACGACTATACCGGCAGCCCCATTTGCTTACGAAGGCTCTTGTCGAACATGCGCTCGGGAACAAAGCGGCGCAGCACGCTCACCCGGCCAGCCATCTTACCGCACGTGTATCGGTGACGAGGCGATGCTGTAGTCGCCGCCTCAACCACTCTCGTCGCGACGACTTCGGGCCTATCCGCCGTCTTCATCACTTCCTGCAGAACCGCGACCGCCCGTGTTCGCGCCGAGCGGTATGCATGCAGTGCCTGATCCGGAAGCACCATGTTCTGTTCGAAGGAAGTGCTGGTATACGCCGGTTCCAGCAAGCAAACGCGGATGCCGAAGCTCCGCACCTCGTGATCGAGAGATTCCGAATAACCTTCGAGAGCATGCTTTGTGGAGGCGTAGAGCGCCGAGAACGGCGCCGGTATCAGGCCAAGCACCGAACTTATATTGATGATCCTTCCACCCTGCCGAGCCCGCATATGCGGCAACACCGCATTGCTCATGCGCATGACTCCGAACAGGTTTACGTCGAACAGCGCCTGGGCTTGACCGATTGACGATTCCTCGGCTCCGCCCATCAGGCCCGTCCCGGCGTTGTTGACCAAAACGTCGATCCTGCCCGTCGTATCGAGCACCTTGTCGACGGCAAGCTTCACTGAACCGTCATCGGTCACATCGCAGGCGACCATCGCAATGCCGTCGGGCCCGCTTGCGGCCATCCGTCGACTGGTGCCGAACACGCGAAATCCGGCCTCGCGCAAGGCCTTTGCTGAAGCCAACCCAATGCCCGTGGAAGCCCCGGTCACAATCGCCACTCTACCGTCTTGCCGCATGAGAACCTCCATGGACGCATTGAACAGCCGTTTAAATTAAAGTATAAATATCATATGATGATCATAATTCAATAGGCGGCCGGAGGACCCACTATGCGCTACGCCAAGGGGCAAAAAGAAACCTCACACCAGCGAATCGTGAAGGCTGCAGCGAAAAGGTTCAGACGGGACGGCATTGCCGCCGCCGGAATGACCGGGATCATGGCGGAGGCAGGACTGACGAACGGCGGGTTCTACTCGCACTTCCGCTCGAAGAGCGACCTGGTCAGGGAAGGCCTGGAGCGAGCGCTCGCCGACCAACTGCAAAGCCTGGCCGAACCCGACCCCAAGCCGGACGCATTAGCTCACCTGATCCGTTCTTATTTGTCTCAGCATCATCGTGATCGGCCCGGCACCGGGTGCGCCTCCGCGGCGCTACTGCCCGAAATTGCCCGCCAGCCCCTCTCCGTCCGGAAGGCTTACACCGCTCGGTTACGCACGCTCATCGAGCAGATGGCGCGACGGTTGCCGCAGGGGAACTCCATCCCCGAAGCCCAGGATACAGCGACCGCGATCCTTGCCCTCTTCATCGGGACGCTTCAGCTTTCGCGCGCCGTCGATGACCCAAAGTTGTCAGACGCCATGCTTGCTGCGGGCATTCGTGCGGCAACGGCGCTTGCCGGCTTGGCCGACGGTTCTGTCGAACATGAAGGCGTACAAGGATGAAATATTAAAAGCGGTGGAGATCGCGAACCGATGCGCGCCGCTGTTTTGCTCATCGTGGAGTAATTCGGGCCGTCGTCAACAAGCGGTCATTGCCTTGTCAATGCGCTGATATGCCCCTCGCTTTCCGCATTTCCCATTCGCGAGCAGATCGCGCTAGGATGCCGCCGACAGTTGCATGGGAACTCCCAGGGAGCCGCAATGCCGACGATCGATCGCGACGGGGTCCGCATCTATTACGAGGTTCACGGCTCCGGCCCACCGTTGCTCTTGACCCACGGCTATTCATCGACCAGTGGGATGTGGCAGGGACAGATCGCGGCCTTGTCGAAGCATTACAAGCTCGTGCTGTGGGACATGCGCGGCCACGGCCAATCCGATTATCCCAGTGATCCCGCAGCCTATAGCGAAGCGCTGACGGTTGCCGACATGGCGGCGCTGCTTGACGCCGTCGGCACCGAGAACGCGATCGTCGGCGGGCTCTCGCTGGGCGGCTACATGTCGCTGGCGTTCTACCGCGCTCATCCAAACCGCGTCCGCGCGCTGCTGATCATTGATACCGGCCCAGGATTCAAAAAGGACGAGGCGCGCGAGGTCTGGAACAAGCGCGCGCACGATACCGGCGACCGCTTCGAGCGCGAGGGCCTGGAGGTTTTGAAATCGGCCAGCCGCGAACGCTCCAGCGTCATCCATCGCGATGCCTCGGGACTGGCGCGCGCCGCGCGCGGCATGCTGATCCAGCGCGATGCCCGCGTGATCGAATCACTACCCCATATCAAGGTGCCGTCGCTGATCGTGGTCGGCGCCGACGACACCCCGTTCCTCGCCGCTTCTGACTATATGGCGGCCAAGATTCCGGGTGCGCAGAAGGTGGTGATCCCGGCTGCCGGCCATGCCGTCAACATCGACCAGCCGCAGGGCTTCATCGACGCGGTGCTGCCGTTCCTCGACAGCCTTGATGCCAAGGCACCCCAGAAGGCCGCGTCATGAAGACAGCGGCGGTCGCCCTCGCCCTTATCGCAAGCAGCTTCACGCAAGCGGCCGCGCAGCACTTGCCGCCGATCGGCGGCCCCTACCCGCCACCGTTCACCGAGACGCTGTCGAACAACATCCCGCTGGCGTTTGGCATGGAGGCGGATGAAGCCGCACGCGCGCTCGGCGTCCCGCTCAACTACATCAGGGGCCGTCCCGGCGATGAAATCTTTCTCGCGTTCCGCAACGTCGGCGGCAGCGGGCTGTTCTACAAGAAGGACCGGCTCTATCTGCAGTTTCGTAAGGGCAGGCTGGCCGGCTGGAAGGGCGACTGGGGTCACAATTGGATATGGCAGTAGCCGACCCCCAGAACATCGATCTCGTGCAACTCAAACGCAAATGGATGATCCGTGGGACAAGATATCGAACTGACGGCTTCGGACGGCTTCAAACTGGGCGGCTATCGCGCCGATCCGGCTGGCGCGCCGAAAGCGGCGATCGTCGTGATCCAGGAGATTTTTGGCGTCAACCACCACATCCGCTCGGTGTGCGACCGATTGGCGGGCGAAGGCTATGTCGCGATTGCGCCGTCGATTTTCGATCGCACGCAACCGAACTTCCAATGCGGCTATTCGCCTGACGAGATTGCAAACGCACGAAAGTTCATCGCCAATCCGGATTGGGCCGCGATGCTGCGCGATACCCAAGCCGGGATCGACGCCGTGAAGGATGTCGGCCCGGTCGGCATCATCGGCTTCTGCCTCGGCGGCAGCCTCGCCTATGCGGCAGCGACCAAGCTGTCGGGCTTGTCTGCCGCGGTCGGCTATTACGGCGGCGCTGTTGTCCGCTTTGCCGACGAGAAGCCGCAAGTGCCGACGCAATTGCATTTCGGCGAAAAGGATGCGGGCATTCCGCTAACCGACGTCGAAACCATCAAGGCCAAGCGGCCGGAGGTCGAAGTCCATCTCTATCCCGGCGCGCAGCATGGCTTTCACTGCGACGAACGCGCCAGCTACGACAAGGCCAGCGCCGACATTGCCTGGCCGCGCAGCCTGGCGTTTTTCGGCAAGCATTTGAGCAAATAGCGCGCAAATCTCTCCGCCGTCATTCCGGGGCGATGCGAAGCATCGAACCCGGAATCTCGAGATTCCGGGTCTGGTCCTTCGGACCATCCCGGAATGACGGCTTGCAACTAACGCCTCACTCGCCCTTGACGCCGGTTGCCTTCACGACATCGGCCCACCGCTCGTAATCGCGGCGCAGGACTTTCTCGAACGTTTCCGCCGATCCGCCCACGGGCACGAGGCTGAGCGTCTCGATCCCGGCGACACCCTCGGGCGAGGCGATGATGCGGGCGAGTTCGTCGGAAAGCTTCGTCACGATCTCCTTGGGCGTTGCGGCGGGCACGAACACGCCGAGCCAGCCTTCGATCTCAAAACCGGGGTAACCGAGTTCGGCCATCGTCGGCACGTCGGGCAACGCTTTCCTGCGCTTCTCGCCGCCAACCGCCAGCGCCCTGAGCTTGCCCGCCTTGATTTGCGAGCTCGCCGTGGTCAGGTCCTGGAACGCCGAAGTAACCGTGTTGGCGAGCAAGTCGTTCGTCAGAGGAGCCGAGCCGCGATAGGGGACATGGGTCATGTCGATATTGGCGGTCTTCTTGAGCAATTCGCCGTAGAGGTGAGACGTCGTGGCGTTGCCGAAGGTGCCGTAAGGCTTGCCGGGGTTCGCCTTGGCATAATCGATCAGCTCCTTGACGGACTTGATCGGCTGCTGCTCGGGAACCACCAGAACGATCGTCGACAGCGCGATCTGGGTGACCGGCGCGAGATCCTTGAAGACATCGTAGGGCAGCTTCGTAACGAGGCTCGGCGCCTGAATGATCTGCGTAATGCCGACCAGCACGGTGTAACCATCTGGCTGTGCCTTGGCCACGTAGTCGTTGCCGACCACGCCGCCGCCGCCCGACTTGTTCTCCACGAGGACGGTCTGCTTCCACGACTCCGACAGCTTGTTGGCAAGCAGACGGGCGAGCACGTCGGTGGCGCCGCCCGCAGGATAGGGCACCACGAATGTGATGCGGCGGCTCGGATAGGGATCCGCCGCCGATGCTTGATGCGAAGAGGCACACAAGGCTGTCAGGGCGATGGACGCAAGCAACGCAAAAGCAGTCGCCGCGCGCACCATGCGGACCGGCAAATGATGGTTCATAGTCAACTCCGGATTGCAGGCACTCTACCGACAAGCCGGCGCGCCTCGATTGAACGGCGGCTTTCTACATCGCTGCAGCGCAAGATGGAACATGGTTTCGAACGCTTTCAGCGCATAGCGCCAATTCATCGCACCGACCCGGTCCGACGCTGCTGCAGGGCGCCATGGCACGTGCGGAACCGCACGACTGCCACCGCAAGTTAGATCGCTCTGTCGGATTGATTCCGCAATATGATGCAGTGCGCAGCGTTCTGCGCTGACGCGAAACGGATGGTGAATTTTCTTGGTCAAATGCAAGGCATTTGCCTGACGCAAGTGCTCAAGAAAAGAACCGGCTCAAAATGACCGCATGATGAAAGGGCGCTGCGCTTTAGAACCAGCGCTCGCTGACCAGCACGGTGTCGCCGGGGCTGATCGGGCTGCCTTGCGGAACGACGAAGCGCGACGTGCCGGACGCATCGGTGTGGGTGACCGTGACGCTGTCGCGGCGGGCGCGCGGCGAGAAGCCGCCGGCGATCGCCACCGCGCTCTCGACCGTCATGTTCGGGACGTAGGGATATTGCCCGGGTGCTGCGACCTCGCCGAGGATGAAGAAGGGCCGATAGGCTTCGATCTCGACGGCGACCGATGGTTCCCTGATAAAGCCGGCGCGCAGTTTTGCTGAAATCTCCGCCGCCAGTCCCGCCGTGGTGCGGCCGCGCGCCCGCACCGAACCGATCAGCGGCATCGTGATCGCGCCGCCGGCGTCGATCGCGTAGGTGTTGGTCAGGCCCTCCTGGCCATAGACGACGACGCGCAGCTTGTCGCCGGCATCGAGATGATAGGCCGCGTCGTATCGCATGGGCGCGGGTTCGGCATGGGCGGCAGGCGCGGCAACAACGGCCGGTGCCGGTGCCGTGCGTGGCGCCGCGGCAAAGGCGGCGCGAAGCGCGCCAATGGCGCCGCCATTGGAATCGACCGCGGCCGTCCGCGGCGGCGGACTGTTGGGCTGGCCATAGGCCATCTGGTCGAGATCGCCTTGCGGCGCGACCGCAACCGGCCCGGTCGTGCGCATGCAGCCCGACAGCGCGAGCGCGGTGATGATCGCAGTGATCGGTATTCGAAACGCGCGCACAACCCGCACCCAGGCCATCCCTCAAAGCGAGACATCTCTAGTCTTGCACCGGGTATGGTTAATAAACGGTTTTTTGGAAGGTGGAGTGAGCAAAGGGAGGAGATGATTCCTCTCCCCGTTCTTCACGGGGAGAGGGAGAGAGAAGCAACAATCAAGCACTCACGCCGACGCCGATCGGGCAGGACACGCCGGTGCCGCCTAGCCCGCAATAGCCCGCCGGATTCTTGGCGAGATATTGCTGATGATAGTCCTCGGCGAAATAGAATGCGCCCGCCGGCGTGATCTCGGTGGTGATGGCGCCAAGGCCCTTCGCCGCCAGCGCCTTCTGGTACGTAGTCTTCGACGCGTCGGCGGCTTGGCGCTGCGCGTCACCAAACGTGTAGATCGCCGAGCGATATTGGGTACCGACATCGTTGCCCTGGCGCATGCCCTGCGTCGGGTTGTGATTTTCCCAGAACGTCTTCAGGAGCTGCTCGTAGGTGATCTTCTTCGGATCGAACACGACCAGCACCACTTCGGTGTGACCGGTGCGGCCCGAGCAAACCTCTTCATAGGTCGGATTGGGCGTATGCCCGCCAGCATAACCGACGGCGGTCGCATAGATGCCGTCGCCGAGCTCCCAGAACTTGCGCTCTGCGCCCCAGAAGCAGCCTAATCCAAAAACCGCCTGTTCGAGGCCGGCGGGATAGGGCGGCTGAAGCTTGCGGCCGTTGACGAAGTGCGTGGTTGCGGTCGGTATCGGGGTGGCACGGCCCGGCAGCGCTTCGGCTGCGCTCGGCAACGCGGTGGTCTTGCGCATGAACAACATGGAGCACCTCCAGGCGGGACATCGGCGGACGCGACGACGGCATCGGCCGGTCGGACTTCTATATATGTCTTTACGCCGGTTACCGCAGCCCTGTTACCTGGGCCGAGGCCGGCGTCCGGCCAGGTTAGTCCCGCGAATAGCCGATCAACGGCTTGCGGGGCCGGAACAGGATCATGAGCAGAATGCCGACCACGCCTAGGACGGCGAAAACCGGCTGGTCCAGCAGGACCTTCATGACACTGTCCCAGATCCACGGTGCGTTAGCCTCGACCCAGGTCCGGAACGCAAGCTGGCTGGACTGATGGACATCGTTCCAGAACTGGCCGAACCGGGTAAACCGCAGGGTCTGGTCGGCAACGAAACGGGCCCCGTCATAGACCATAAAGATGAATCCGCCGGCCAGAAGGAGCAGGCCGATAAGCCGGAAAAAACCGCGGATCATACGTCACCTTATATCTGTCGCCCCCAAAGAGGCCGTCAGCCAATACCGGGGGCACCCCGGAAATTCAACCTCGTCAGCACCTTACGCGCCCCGTTCCGTCGCCTTTTCCGGCCTTTCGGAGGCCGGAAGGCGTTGACGGTGCAGGATGCGCCCTCTATAAGACCCCCAATGGCGGCGGGCGCAATCCCGCCGCCGCTGTTCTTTGAGCAGCGCCGCTTGCGGGAGCATTTTGGCTTCCGTCCATGGCATCCTCAAGAACGGCTTAGGTTACGAACACCCTGGAAAATACAACCAGCGATCACGCGATTTGAACGGCCGGCGCGCTCAAGGGCCGACCACCCGAGCGATGACAGCCGAAGGATAGTTGAGAACATGGCCAATACGACTTCCGCCAAAAAAGCGACCCGCAAGATTGCCCGCCGCACCATCGTCAACAAGTCGCGTCGCACCCAGATGCGCGGCGCGGTCCGGACCGTCGAGGAAGCGATCAAGAGCGGCGACCGCAATGCGGCGCTGGAAGCGATGAAGCGCGCTGAACCAGAACTGATGCAGGCGGCGCAGCGCAACATCATTCACAAGAACAATGCGAGCCGGAAGGTGTCGCGCCTGACGCATGCGATCGCCAAGCTCGCGAAGTGAACTGACAGAAATAAGTATTCGTCAAAAGCCCGGCGCCGCCGGGCTTTTTCTTTTTCTGCCATACCGGCACATGAGCACGAGCCCGAAATTCATTTTCGTCACGGACGTGCACCCTGTTGGATTTCGGACACACACCAAAGGCTGCGCGCCGGATCGACCGTGACAATTCAATTGTCTCGTTGCTGAGCGCCGGCTTGCGTGTCATATTTCGGGCACCCGTAGTTTTACGAGGTGCAACTTATTGCACCAGCGTTGTCATGCGCATTTGCGAGAAGTGCGATCGCGGCGGCTGACCTGATCAGACAACACCCGCCTCCTCTGCCGGCATCGCTCGCGCGAGTTACCCTGCGAAAACAATTCCGAAAAGCTTCGTCTCGCTAATCACTTATCCACATAGCGAGGACAAGCGTTCTGAAAATTGGTCCCGGTAACCAAGATTGTAACGGTTTCTTAAAAAATTTTGCGCGTGCGGCGAAAATTGTCACGATCGTTCGCGCCGCGGGATTCTCTGCGCTGATTCAAAAACTTGGTGTGGAGTGTCGCATTTGCAGTGTTGCAACACAGCCGAAGAGTCACGCGACATCGTCGAATCACGGATTGTCAGAAATCACGCTTGGTGTATTTGTTACTCGTTCGCGACGCTCAAGGCTCTCCTGACCAGCGCGGTTTGAGACCCAAGAGCGACGTGCAAATCGGCGGCGGTGTGCGCGTTAGCGACGCTTTCCAAGCGAAGCTGAGTTGGTAACTCATAGCAATATGAGGACGGTTGTTCTGTGTCTAAATTTCCCGGCGTGGTGCTCACGTTGAAGCGCGCTCCGGACAAGGGGAATAAGATGCTTGCCGACCATGCAGCGATTGGGAACGCGGAGCTCGTGAACGTGTTGAAGACGACAGACTGAGATACGCGGCGGACGCAGCGGTCGAGCAAGCGGATGTTCGGTAGCGGCAGACTGGCTTTGAAACACTGGTGATTTGGTTACTCGTCGTACGCTCTCGCGGCGAGAGGGGGAGGTACTATGCTTTACGGAATCAACGCGACATTCAGCACGCTTATTTCCATCGAGACCGCTTCAGAATTCCTGAACAACGTTTTTGGCCGTCCCCCTACGCGAGCTCCACACCGAGCGTCGAGTACGCGCTGACCTCGCGGCAGCCTTCCACTCCATCCAGCCTTTGATCTGCGCAACGGCGATTCCGCCGAACGTTAGATCTGTGTCTGGTGGTTGAAGCGCCGCGCCGAGGTCACGTCTGGCAGGAGACCTGCAAGGCTACCGCCAGCCGATTTCACAAGACACCATTACTCATTCAGAAAAGTTCTCAGGCAATGACAAATATGGAACAGGATCGCTGGTCGCGCGTGAAGGGGCGGTTGCGGACGAGTGTGGGCGAAGACGTCTACACGAGCTGGTTTGCGCGCATGGACCTCGAAGGCGTGCAGGACGAAAGCGTCCACCTGTCGGTGCCGACCCGCTTTCTCAAGAGCTGGATCCAGGCGCATTACGCCGACCGTGTCCTGACCTGCTGGCAGGCCGAGATGCCGGAAGTACACCGGATCGACCTCACCGTGCGCACCGCGATGCGATCCGCCGCGCCGGCCAAGGAAGCGACTGCGCCGGCCGATCAGCGCCGTATCGAGCAGACCAATGGCCGGCCGGCGCCTGAATTGCGCGCGACCGCCACTGCCCCGGTGTCCGCCAGCCATGATGCGCTCGGCGGCTCGCCGCTCGACCCGCGCCTGACCTTTGCAAGTTTTGTCATCGGTCGCTCGAATACCCTCGCCCATGCGGCGGCGCGTCAGGTTGCCGAAGGCCGCCGCGGCGATCCCGTGATGTTCAACCCGCTCTACATTCACGCCGGCGTCGGCCTCGGCAAAACCCATTTGCTGCAGGCCGTGACATGGGCCGGCAATTCGGGGAACGAGCGCAAGGTGCTCTATCTCACCGCCGAGAAATTCATGTACGGCTTTGTCGCTGCGCTGAAGACGCAGACGGCGCTGGCATTCAAGGAGGCGCTGCGCGGCATCGACGTGCTCGTGATCGATGACCTGCAGTTCCTGCAGGGCAAGTCGACCCAGGCCGAGTTCTGCCACACGCTGAACGCGCTGATCGATGCCGGACGACAGGTGGTGATCGCCGCCGATCGCCCGCCGTCCGATCTCGAGAGCCTTGACGACCGCGTTCGCTCGCGGCTGGCCGGTGGTCTCGTTGTCGAGATGGGCTCGCTTGGCGAGGAGCTGCGGCTCGGCATCCTGAAATCGCGCGTGGCGGCAGCGCGCGCGCATCATGCGAGCTTCGATGTGCCCGAGGCCGTGTTGGATTATCTGGCGCGCACCATCACCCACAACGGCCGCGACCTCGAAGGCGCCATCAACCGCCTGCTCGCTCATTCCAAGCTCAACGCCCAGCCGGTGACGCTGGAGATGGCCGAGCGCGAAGTGCGCGACCTGATCCGTCCGCAGGAGCCGAAGCGGATCAAGATCGAGGACATCCAGCGGGTTGTCGCCCGGCAATACAATGTCAGCCGTTCGGATCTCTTGTCGTCGCGGCGGACCGCGAACGTGGTTCGCCCGCGCCAGGTGGCAATGTATCTGGCAAAGACGCTGACGCTGCGCTCGCTGCCCGAGATCGGCCGACGGTTCGGCGGTCGCGACCACACCACGGTGCTGCACGCCGTGCGCAAGATTGAGGCACTGGTGGCCCGGGATATCTCGCTGTCCGAAGAGGTCGAGTCTCTGAAGCGGCAATTGCAGGAATAATGCTTTAAGGGAACAGGATCTGGCTCTTCCCCAGCCTCTCCCGCCCTGATCCAATCGAAGTCGGATTTATCCGACTTCGATAGTTATAATGCCCAACTCGGGTAAACCCGAGTTGGAGAATTTTTTTCTGCCGCCATTTTTCGCCGCAAAAGTGGGGGAACGGCGGCCTGCTCCCTTGCACCGGCGCCCCATCCGCGCCACCTTGCGGTCCCCCCGGGGGTTTGATCAAATCCGGTCATGATCCGGCTTTTCGGGTTTCCAATGCCGCGGCGCTGCCTTGACGGGCCGCCCAGCTTTTCCATCTCTGGCGGATATTGCAATGAAGGTCACCGTCGAACGCGCGCAACTGCTGAAATCGCTGGGTCACGTCCATCGCGTGGTCGAGCGCCGCAACACCATCCCGATCCTCGGCAATGTGCTGGTCCGCGCCGAAAACGCCAGGCTGTCGCTGAAGGCGACGGACCTCGATCTCGAGGTGACCGAAACGCTGGCGGCGGAGACCGGAACCGCCGGCTCCACCACCGTGCCGGCGCATATGTTCTATGACATCGTCCGCAAACTGCCCGACGGCGCGCAGATCGTGCTGGAGGCCGACGGCGACCGCTCGGTAATGGCCATCCGCGCCGGCCGCTCGCGCTTCACCCTGCAGACCCTGCCCGAAAGCGATTTCCCCGATCTCGCCGCCGGCGACATGACGCATTCGTTCTCGCTCACGGCTGCCGACGTCAAGCGCCTGATCGACCGTACGCAGTTTGCGATCTCGACCGAAGAGACCCGCTATTATCTCAACGGCATCTACCTGCACACGGCCGGCAGCGCCAAGGCCACGACGCTGCGCGGGGTTGCGACCGACGGACATCGGCTGGCGCAAATCGATCTGGCGCTGCCCTCCGGCGCCACCGGCATGCCCGGCGTGATCGTGCCGCGCAAGACGGTGGGCGAGGTGCTGCGGCTGATCGAGGACAACGAAGCCGAAGTCAAAATCGAACTGTCGCAGGGCAAAATCCGCTTCACCCTCGGCAATGTCGTGCTGACCTCAAAGCTGATCGATGGAACCTTCCCGGATTATGGCCGCGTCATTCCGCAGAACAACGATAAGGAACTGATCGTCGACAAGAAGGATTTCGAGGCGGCGGTAGATCGCGTCTCGACCATTTCGAGCGAGCGCGGCCGTGCCGTGAAGCTGGCGCTGTCCGCCGGCAAACTCGTGCTCTCCGTGACCAATCCGGATTCCGGCAGCGCCACCGAAGAGCTCGAAGTCGAATACGCCTCCGACGCGCTCGATATCGGCTTCAACTCGCGCTACCTGCTTGACATCGCCGCCCAGATCGAAGGCGAAGTCGCCGTGCTCCGCCTCGCCGACCCCGGCTCGCCGACCCTGGTGCAGGACAAGGACAACAAGGGCGCACTCTACGTGCTGATGCCGATGCGGGTTTAAGGCGCTTTCTGTTCGCTCGCACAGTCACTAGATTGCGTCATGGCCGGGCTTGTCCCGGCCATCCACGTCTTGGGACCAGCAAGGACGTGGATGCCCGGGACAAGCCCGGGCATGACGAAGGATAATGATGACCCCCTCCCGTATCCATCGCCTGTCGCTCACACACTTCCGCAATTATCGCGCGGCGAGCGTGCAGGTGCGCGGCGATATGGTGGTGCTGGTGGGGCCGAACGGCGCTGGCAAGACCAATTGCCTGGAGGCGATCTCGTTTCTGTCGCCGGGACGCGGCCTGCGGCGCGCGACGTTGGAGGATGTCGCCGACAATCAGGGCGACGGCTCCTGGGCGGTATCGGCCGAGGTCGAGGGCGCGCTTGGCTTGGCCACGCTCGGCACCGGCATCGATGCGCCGGCTGCGGACGGCGCCTCCAGCCGGCGCTGCCGGATCGACCGCGAGCCGGTGGGTTCGGCGGCCGCATTTGGCGATCATTTGCGCATCGTATGGCTGACGCCGGCGATGGACGGCCTGTTCCTTGGCGCTGCCTCGGAGCGGCGGCGCTTCTTCGACCGCCTGGTGCTGGCGATCGACAGCGAGCATTCCAGCCGCGTTTCCGCGCTGGAGCGTTCGCTGCGCTCGCGCAACCGCCTGCTCGAAGTGCGCAATTATGACGATCATTGGTGTGACGCGATCGAGCGCGAAACTGCCGAGCTGGCGGTTGCGGTTGCCGCCACGCGCGGCCAGACGGTGACGAGACTGGCGGCGATGCTGCGCGAACGCGGCGCGGCTTCGGCCTTTCCGTCGGCGCAGATCATGCTCGACGGCTGGATGGAGAATGCGCTGGTCAATGAATCCGCAACCGCCGTGGAGGATCGCTACCGCGAGATCCTGCGCGCCAGCCGCGCCCGCGACGCCGCCACCGGCCGCACGCTGGACGGTCCCCATCTCACGGACTTGCAGGTGATCTACGCACCAAAAAACATGCCGGCCCGCGACGCCTCCACCGGCGAGCAGAAGGCGCTGCTGATCGGGCTGGTGCTGGCCCATGCCACGCTGGTCGCCGAGATGACCGGGATCGTGCCGCTGCTGCTGCTCGACGAAGTCGTCGCGCATCTTGATCCCGTCAGGCGCAAGGCGCTGTTCGATGAACTCGCAAAGCTCGGCGCGCAGGTCTGGATGACCGGCGCTGATCCGGCAGCGTTCGTCGATATCGGCGCGGCCGGCGAGATTTTTGACGTCGAATCTGGCCAGGTGAGCCGCCGTAGCTAGAAGCCATTCAAGCTGCCGCGCCGCCTTCTCTAGCAGGTCAGCAGCAGACTGCCATTTCCCATCGCGCGGCGTCCAAAAATCCGGCGACCGAGGGTGCAGAATCTGCACCTGAATCGCGCTTTTCGGGGGCTCCGGAATCGGCCCTTGGAGACCTTGAAAAAGCGTAAAAAACCATCATTTATTCAACAACTTGCATACCGAGAGATTGCGCTAGGCGTGGTGCCTGTTTCATGGCACAAATAGATCAATCAGCGCCTCATATTGCGCAGCTGATTCGGGACACCCTCGAAGGCCTCACATGACAGAACCTGCCCGGCGGACCCCTGCCGACACTGAGCATCCCATTCCCGTTGAATATGGTGCGGAATCGATCCGGGTGTTGAAGGGCCTCGATGCCGTTCGCAAGCGCCCGGGCATGTATATCGGCGACACCGATGACGGTTCCGGCTTGCATCACATGGTCTACGAGGTCGTCGACAACGCGATCGACGAGGCGCTCGCGGGCCATGCGACGCGCGTCGACGTGATCCTCAACGCGGACAATTCCGTAACCGTGCGCGACGACGGCCGCGGCATTCCGGTCGACATCCACAAGGGTGAAGGCATTTCCGCCGCCGAGGTCATCATGACCCAGCTCCACGCCGGCGGTAAGTTCGACCAGAATTCCTACAAGGTTTCCGGCGGCCTGCACGGCGTCGGCGTCTCCGTCGTCAACGCGTTGTCGAGTTCGCTGAAGCTCAGGGTCTGGCGCGACGACAAGGAGCATTTCGTCGAGTTCGCCCACGGCGACGCGCTGGCACCTTTGAAGGTGGTCGGCGAGGCCGGAGGCAGGCGCGGCACCGAGGTCACCTTTCTCGCCTCGGGCGAGACCTTCAAGAACATCGAGTATGATTTCGCGACGCTGGAGCACAGGCTGCGCGAGCTCGCGTTCCTCAATTCCGGCGTTCACATTATCCTCTCCGACATGCGTCACGCGGTCGAGAAGCGCGAGGAAATGCGCTACGACGGCGGCGTCGAGGAGTTCGTCAAGTATCTTGACCGCAACAAGAAGGCGATCGTCCCCGCCCCGATCATGGTGCGGTCGGAAGCCAACGGCATCGGCGTCGAGGCGGCGCTGTGGTGGAACGACAGCTACCATGAGAATGTGCTGTGCTTCACCAACAACATCCCGCAGCGTGACGGTGGCACCCATCTCGCCGGTTTCCGCGGCGCGCTGACACGCCAGGTCAACGGCTATGCCGACGCCAACGCGAAGAAGGAGAAAATCGCGCTGACCGGCGACGATTGCCGCGAAGGCCTTACCGCCGTGCTGTCGGTGAAGGTGCCGGACCCGAAGTTTTCGTCGCAAACCAAGGACAAGCTGGTGTCCTCGGAAGTGCGTCCGGTGGTCGAGAACGTCATCAACGAGGCGCTGGCGGCGTGGTTCGAGGAGCACCCGGCTGAGGCCAAGGTCATCGTCGGCAAGGTGATCCAGGCGGCGGCCGCGCGCGAAGCCGCCCGCAAAGCGCGCGAACTGACGCGCAAGAGCCCGCTCAGCGTTTCCTCGCTGCCCGGCAAGCTCGCCGACTGCCAGGAGAAGGATCCAGCCAAGTCCGAACTGTTCATCGTCGAGGGCGACTCGGCCGGCGGCAGCGCCAAGCAGGGCCGCAACCGCGAATTCCAGGCGGTGCTGCCGCTGCGCGGCAAGATCCTTAATGTCGAGCGCGTCCGCACCGACAAGATGCTGTCGAGCGAGCAGATCGGCACGCTGATCACCGCGCTCGGCACCGGCATCAGCGACGACTTCTCCGCCGACAAGCTGCGCTATCACAAGATCATCGTGATGACGGACGCCGACGTCGACGGCGCCCATATCCGCACGCTGCTCTTGACCTTCTTTTACCGGCAGATGCGCGAACTGATCGATCGCGGCCACCTCTATATCGCGCAGCCGCCGCTCTACAAGGTGACGCGCGGCAAGTCCGAGCAGTACCTGAAGGACGAGCGCGCGCTGGAGGATTATCTGATCGCGACCGGCCTCGATGACTGCGTGTTCAAGCCGGCGTCGGGTTCGGAACGCGGCGGGCGCGACCTGCTGTCGCTGGTGGACGACGCGCGCGTCATCCGCGGCATCCTGAACAATCTGCACAGCCGGTATAACCGCAAGGTGGTCGAACAGGCGGCGATTGCCGGCGTGCTGAGCCCGAAGATCACCGGCGACATCGCGACCGCCAATGCCGCCGCCGACTACATCGCCAAGCGTCTCGATGCGCTGGCCGATGAGGTCGAGCGCGGCTGGAGCGGCCGTTTCACCGAAGGCGAAGGTTTCTTCTTCGAGCGCACGATCCGCGGCGTCAAGGACGTCGCCATCATCGACGACGCCCTGCTCGGCTCCGCCGACGCCCGCAAACTCGACGACTACGCCGCCAAACTTCAGGAGGCCTATCCGAAGCCCGGCATATTGCGCCGCAGGGATGCCGAGACCGCCATCCACGGCCCGGTCAGCCTGTTCGAGGCGGTGACCGACGCCGGCCGCAAGGGCGTCGCGTTGCAGCGTTATAAAGGCCTCGGCGAGATGAATCCTGAGCAACTCTGGGAAACCACGCTCGATACCAACGAACGTTCGCTGCTGCAGGTGAAGATCAAGGAGGTCGACGAGGCCGACGACATCTTCACCAAGCTGATGGGTGACGTCGTCGAACCGCGCCGCGAATTCATCCAGGATAATTCGCTTAGCGCCAATGTCGACGTGTGAGGCAGGACGCGCCCATGCCGCCCATTCAGTACATCGTTGAAGGCGGCCACCGGCTGGCGGGAACAATCGAGCCATCCGGCAACAAGAATTCTGCGCTGCCGATTATCGCCGCCGCCCTGCTCACCGAGCATCCGGTCACGCTGGAAAACGTGCCGCGCATCCGCGACACCGAAACACTGGTCGAATTGATCCGCTCGGTCGGCGCTTCCGCCGAGTGGCAGGCGCGCAACCGGCTTGCGATCCACGCCAAGGAGGTCCGCGCCGCCGATCTCGATCCTGAACTCTGCGCGCGGATCCGCGCCTCGATCCTGCTGGCGGGACCGCTATTGGCCCGCTGCGGGGAGGTGGCGCTGCCGCCGCCCGGCGGCGACGTCATCGGACGCCGTCGTCTCGATACGCATTTCCTCGCCTTCGAGCAGTTAGGCGCCACCGTCACCGCCACGCACCGGCTGGAATTCCGCGCCTCCCGCCTCGAGGGTGCCGACGTCTTTCTCGACGAGCCGAGCGTTACGGCCACCGAGAACGCGCTGGTTGCGGCGGTCGCCGCTCATGGCACCACATTCTTGCGCAACGCGGCCTCCGAGCCGCATGTGCAGGATCTCGCGCATTTCCTGGTCGCGCTCGGCGCCAAGATCGAAGGCATCGGTACAAACACCATCGTCGTGCACGGCCCCGCGACGCTTGGCGGCGCAAGCTATTCGATCCAGCCCGACCATATCGAAGTCGGCTCGCTGATCGGGCTTGCCGCGGTGACGCGCTCGCCGCTGCGTATCGCCAAGGCCGGCGTCGAGCATCTGCGCTCCATCCGGATGGGATTTGAACGGCTCGGCATCGTCTGCGGCGTCGAGGGCGACGATCTCGTGGTGCCCTCGGGCCAGACCATGAAGATCCATGACGATTTCGGCGGCCATGTGCCGAAACTCGAGGACCAACCGTGGCCGGCCTTCCCGGCCGACCTGATGTCGATTGCGATCGTGACCGCGACGCAATGCGACGGCGTGATCCTAATGTTCGAAAAAATGTTCGAGTCGCGGATGTTCTTCGTCGACAAGCTGATCTCGATGGGCGCCCGCATCGTGCTGTGCGACCCGCACCGCGCGATCGTGGCCGGCCCGAGCCGACTGCGCGGCGCGCCGATGACTTCGCCCGACATCCGCGCCGGCATGGCGATGCTGCTGGCGGCGGTCGCCGCCGAAGGCATATCAACGATCAACAACGCCGACCAGATCGAGCGCGGCTATGAGCGCATCGAGCAGCGGCTCAATGCGCTGGGCGCGCGAATCACCCGAGTTCCGGCACGCGACGGCCACTAGAGCCTTTTCGGTTCTGATTGAATCAGAACCGGGCTCTAGATTCTTGTTTTGACGCGTTTTCTTGAGGCGACCGGTGTCCACCCCGGATCAAGTCCGGGGCAAGCTTTCGCTGGAAAACGCTCTGGGCTGCGGACGCCGGCGTCACTTTTTCGACCTTCGCCGGTATTAGTCTGCTGCAAATGACCTCGCTCGAAAAAATCGAACGCGCAAGCGTTGCGCCGCCCGCCTCTGCGGCCGTGCCCGGCCGTCACCTCGCGATTGAGCTTGCCGAGACGCTCAAACTCGCGGTGCCCATCGCGCTGACCCAGCTCGGGCAGATCGCGATGATGACGACCGACATTGCCCTGATCGGCCGGCTCGGCAGCGAGGCCATGGCTGCGGCCGCGCTGGCGCACACCGTCTTCTTTGTCAGTTTCACCTTCGGCATGGGACTGGTGTCTGCCGTAGCCCCCTTGGCGGCGCAGGCATTTGGCGCACGCAATCCGCACTTGATCCGGCGGTCGCTCCGCGTTGGCATGTGGGCTGCATTCCTGATGTCGCTGCCGATGATGGCGCTGTCGTTCTACGGCGAGCCGATCCTGTTGGTGCTGGGCCAGGCGCCGACGGCTGCGCGCCTTGCGCAGGAATATCTGCTCGGCCTGACCTGGAGCGTCTTGCCCGCGTTGTGGTTCATGGCGATCCGCGGCTTCATGAGCGCGATCAACCGGCCCGAGCCGATCCTGTGGATCACGCTCGCCGCGATCCCGGCCAATGCGCTACTGGTCTATCTCTTGCTGTACGGCGCCTTCGGCCTGCCGCAGCTTGGCCTGTTCGGCGCGGGATTGGCGACCTCGATCGTCAATCTCGGCACGTTCTTGGCGGGCCTGTGGTTTGCCGCACGGCGCCGCCCATTCCGAAAATTTCACATACTCGGCCATTTCTGGCGCGTCGACTGGAAGCTGATGCGGCAGCTCGTTGTGATCGGTGCGCCGATCTCGCTCTCCTTCCTGCTCGAATACGGCTTGTTTGGCGCCGCGGGCCTGCTGATGGGCATCATCAGCACCACCGCACTGGCGGCACATCAGATCGCGCTGCAGGTCGCGGCCATCCTGTTCATGGTGCCGTTCGGCATCGGCATGGCCGCCACCGTGCGGGTGGGACACGCCGTCGGCCGCGGCGACGCCGGCGCGGTGCGGCGGGCCGGCTACGTCGCAACCTGGCTCGGCATCGTACTGGCGGCGATTCTGACGCTCGCGGTGGTGATCAGCCGCTTCGGCATTGCGGAGATTTTTCTCGGCGAGAACACCGACGCGACGGCCGAACTCTCGGCAACGCTGCTGCTGGTCGGATCGACCTTCTTCATCGCCGACGCTATCCAGACGATTGCCGCCGGCTCGTTGCGCGGCATGAACGACACGCGCGTGCCCCTGTTGTTCGCGATCCTCAGCTACTGGCTGATCGGGTTCGCATGCGCCTACTGGCTCGGCTTCGGGACCTCGCTGGGCGCCATCGGCGTGTGGAGCGGGCTCTCGGTCGGGACCGCTGTCTATGCCGTGCTTCTGGTGTTGCGCTTTCGGCTGCTGGCGAGCAAGCCGCGGCGATGGCGAGCCTGACCGCGAGCGCCAGTTGCGTCTTGCGGCTGCGAAGTGATCCAAGCATGCGTTTTGCGAAGGCCATCATGCGCCGCACTCCGGAATCTGTACAGCGCGCCTGTGCTAGACGACGTCAAGCACGGCTGGTGCCCGCGACGGGAGGCGGCTTGAAAGGTCAAGTTGGCCCGCCTACCCTGCCCGGCAGAACGAGGAAACACGATGGCCCACGAAACCGAAACGCTCGCAGCCTATGTCGCCGACCTGACATTTGCGGATATTCCGCCCGAGGTGCTGGAGCGCGCCAAGGTGCTGACGCTGGATTTCCTCGGCAGCACGATCCGGGCGCGGCGCGATGCGGAATCCACGCCCTCGCTGCTGAAGATGTTGGAAGCGCTGGCGCTCGACGGCAAGGGCGAGGCCACCGTGTTCGGTGATGCGAAGACCTGGACGCCCGCGGTCGCCGCGCTGCTTAACGGCGCGCTCGGCCATTCCCTCGATTTCGACGACACGCATGCTGACTCCTCGCTGCACCCGAGCGCACCCGTGGTGCCGGCGGCGTTTGCGGTCGGCGAAATGGTCGGCGCATCCGGGCGCGACGTGCTGACAGCGATCGTGGCCGGCTATGAAGTGTGCTGCCGGCTCGGCAACGCACTCGATCCCACCTCGCATTATGCGCGCGGCTTTCATCCGACCGCGACGGCTGGAACCTATGGCGCGGCAGCCGCGGCGGGCAAACTGTTCGGCCTCTCGAAGGACCAGATCATCTCAGCCTTCGGCGTGTCCGGCAGCCAGGCCGCCGGCTCGCTGCAGTTCCTCGTCAACGGCGCGTGGAACAAGCGCTACCAGGTCGGCGCCGCCGCGATGAACGGCGTGATTGCCGCCACGCTGGCACGCAACAATTTTGTCGGCTCGACCGAGTCGGTCGAGGGCAAGCATGGACTTCTTGTCGGCTACAGCGACGACGCTCACCCCGACAAGGCGACAGCCGGCCTCGGCAAGACCTATGAGACGCTGCGGATCGGCGTGAAGCCCTATCCGAGTTGCCGCTATACCCATGCGGCGCTCGATGCGCTGATCGCGATGCACAGGGAGCACAATCTGACGCCGGACCAGATCAAGCGTGTCGAGATTGGCCTGCACCGCAACGGTATCACGCTGACCGGCGATGCCGCCACCAAGCGGCATCCGACCTCGATCGTCGGCGGGCAATTCTCGATGTTCTTCACCGGCGCGCTGGCGCTCGACCAGGGCCGTTTTGGTTGGGACGATTACGAGCGGCTCGGTGATGCCGCCGTCAATGCGCTCGCGGATAAATTCGACGTGGTGCAGGACGATCGGCTGGAGATCGGGCGCACCCATCCCTTCGGCGCGCGCGTCTCGATCACCACCGACGACGGCGTGCATGAGCGGCTCTATGCCGATCCCTCCGGCGAGCCAGATACGTTTCCGGACGCGCAGGCGATGCAGCAAAAATTCCTCACGCTCGCCCGCCCCGTGCTGAACGGCCGCGCCGACCAGCTCGCCGATGCGATCCTGTCGCTGGAACGATTCGACCGCGTCGAGAAGGCCACGCAGTTGGGGCGGCAGTAGCCGCAGCATGCACCGATCAGCCTCGTCCCGCTTGCGCGGAGAGGTCGGCGCGTAGCGCCGGGTAAGCGGGTATAGGTCTCCCCACGTTCTATGCTCGCGATGAGAGCCCCTCACCCCGACCCTTGCCACGCAAGGCGATGTCGAAGGTGGATAGCAGCATCGGATGGTCCGTTCACGCAGGTTATCTCCACCCGTCAATCTTGAATCGTTTCGTGGTTCAATTTCTGCCGATCAGCCCTTCCAGCGATCGCGCGACGTCACCCAGCGCTCATTGAGCTTGCCGGATAGATCAACTTCGCCATCCCTCCTCGCCCCCAACCGCCGCGCGACGGCTTGCGACGGCGCATTGACCGATTCGATGCAATGAATGATCTCCTCGATCTCGAACGTCGCGAACACCCAGTCGATCGACGCCCGCGCCGCTTCCACCGCGTAGCCCTTGCCGCGGTATTCGCGGTCGATCCCCCAGCCGACCTCAAAGCCCGGCCACCCCGGTGGACACCACGGCCCGACGCGGCCGATATAGCGGCGGCTCGATCTTTCCTCGACGGCGAACATGCCAAAGCCATGCAGCGCCCAGTGCCCCGATATCACCGCGGCGTTGCGCCATCCGCCGATTTCGGTCGTGATCGCCTTGCCGTCGGGCGTGATGAAGCGCGCGGTATCGGGATCAGACAGCATCGCCGCATTCGCAGCGATGTCGTCGCTGCGCCATGGCCGCAGGACCAGGCGCTCGGTCTCGATGACGGGACCATCGACCTTCAAGAGCTTGGCGCCGGGCTTGAGCGGAGGGATCATTGGTTCATTATCCTACGTCGTCCCTGCGAACGCACTAGGGCATGCACAGATCTGGTGCGGCGGATTGACTCGGGTCGCGTGCGGG